>NZ_JBFUBS010000002.1:525000-640078 GCF_056405635.1 Polaromonas sp. P1_F8
TTTCGCGGTAGCTGCAAATCCCGAAGAATTTGTTCGCTGTGTTCAGCAGAGCCATCGACTATAGCACGGTTGTTTTGCGCTTTTCAAGCAGCACTTAAAAAACTTTCTCAACTTACGCGTTGTTCACTATAAGAGGCAGCGAGCGCAAGCGCTTCCCTGTCAGTGCATAGAGGGCATTTCCCAATGCGGGCGCCAATGGCGGCACACCTGGTTCGCCTGCGCCGCCAGGTGTTCTCTCGCTGGGGACAATATGAGTCTGCACAACGGGCGCCTGCGCCAGTCCCACCATGGCGTACTGGGGGAAATTCTTCTGGCGCACGACACCTTCTTCTATATCTATGCGGCCATACAGCGCTGCGGTCAGCGCAAAGATAACGCTCCCCTCCATTTGCTGTGCCACGATGCCCGGGTTCACAACCGTACCGCAATCCACAGCACACACCACGCGGTGGACGCGCGGCATGCCATTGAGCAATGACACCTCCACGACCTGCGCCACGATGGATCCAAATGATTCATGCAGGGCGAGGCCGCGGGCCCGCCCCTCGGGCAAAGCGCCGCCCCAGCCAGCCTTGAGTGCAGCCAGTTCCAGCACGGCCAGATGCCGGGGTGCTTCGTCCAGCAAGGAACGCCGGAAAGCGAGAGGATCCCGTCCAGTCGCCCAAGCCAGCTCATCCAGGAAGCTTTCTGAAAAGAACGCGTTATGCGAATGCCCCACCGAACGCCAGTAGCCGACAGGTACGCCCGAGCGCATGGCCACATGCGACATGGACTGGCTGGCAAAGCCGT
This sequence comes from Polaromonas sp. P1_F8, assembly GCF_056405635.1. Classification (NCBI taxonomy): domain Bacteria; kingdom Pseudomonadati; phylum Pseudomonadota; class Betaproteobacteria; order Burkholderiales; family Comamonadaceae; genus Polaromonas; species Polaromonas sp. P1_F8. The sequence continues at coordinate 525,790 of NZ_JBFUBS010000002.1, forward strand.
AAGGCAGATCGAACAATCCTTCCGCAGCGCTCTTGTCGGGAGTATCAAAGGGCCCGGACAGGGCCGGCAGGTTGCGTTCTAGCCATCTAGGCGTAATGGCGTCGCCGGCAGACTTGATGGACAGGCAGGTGACGTCGCCCTTTTCGTCCAGGGAGGCCCTCAGCCTGGCTACCTGCATGGGCCGGTAAAAGTCGTGCGTGGTGTCTTCTTCGCGCGACCAGATCAGTTGCACAGGCCTGCCCCCACACTCCACGGCAATGCGCACTGCCTGCGCCACGCAGTCGACCTCCAGCCGGCGGCCAAAGCCGCCGCCCAGCAAGGTGACAGTGACATGGACATCTTCCTGAGCCACCCCAGCCACCCGTGCGGCAACGGCCACAGCCATCTGCGGCACCTGGGTGGGCGCCCAGAGCCATACCTTGCCGCCCATGACTTGCGCGGTGCAGTTCATGGGCTCAAGCGTGGCGTGGGCCAGGTAGGGCGCACGATAAAGTGCCTCGATTTTCCGCACAGCGGACGCCTCGGCCTTGCCGGCATCACCTTTTTCATAAAAGACATGGCCTTCTTCACGTGCCAGAGCGGTTTCCAGCGATTGTTCAATCACGCGCGTGTCCAGCGCGCCAGCGGGTCGCTGCTGCCATTCGACCGGCACCATCAAGGCCGCCTGCTGGGCATGCCACCAGGTCTTACCCACCACGGCAAAGCCGGCAGTAGAGCCCGCATAGGCCGGCAGCCGCACCAGGCGCTCCACACCCGGCAAGGCCAGCGCCGTATTGACCTGGATCGCACCCGCTGAACCGCCCAGCATGGGACAAAGCCGGATCGCCGCATACACCATGCCCGGCAACCGGACATCGAGGCCAAAAACAGCCGTGCCATTGACCTTGGCAGGTAAATCCAGCCGCGGGGCGCTGCGCCCTATCAGCTTCCAGTCCCCGCGGCTTTTGAGTGTCACGTCGCCCGGCGGAGTCGCTGCGGCAAATTTCGCCAGTTCACCGTAGTGGGATGAGGGACCTGAAGGGTGCGAAATCACGCCGTTTTTGACTGTGAGCTCATCCACCGGCAATTTCCAGTCCAGCGAGGCGGCCCCCAGCAGGGATGCCCTGGCCGTGGCAGCGGCCAGCCGCACCACGTCCCAGGCATCCGCCAGGCTTGAGGAACCCCCTGTCGCGTTGATGCCGAGCTCACGGGCAACCTTGCCCATCATCCACTCGCCGATCCTGACCGGTGTGGGGCGAACCCTGGGGGCGCCTTCCCTGGCAAAGTCATCGACGTCCAGTGGATGAAACGGCAGGCTGCCCACCAGCATCGCGACATTGCCGTAAATAGCGTCGGATCCCGCCTGCGCCACGGTCACCCGCTGCAACGGCACGTCAAGCTCTTCGGCCACCAGCATGGCCAGCGCCGTGTGCACGCCCTGGCCCATTTCGCTGCGCGGCATGGCCAGTACCACGCTGCCGTCCGCCCGGATCTTGATCCAGCCGTTGAACACCGCGCCGTCCAGCTCGGGAATGCTCGCAGGCCAGGGTTTGGCCGGGCTGCCCAGCCGGGAGCGCGCCGGCAACAGGCTCCAGCCCACCAGCAATGCGCCCGCCGCACCGGTTGCACTGAGCAGCCAGGCCCTTCTTTTCATGTCCGGGCCTTCTGCAGCACGCCTGGCGCCATGCCGGCCGCGCGCTTGATGGCCACCCGGATGCGCTGGTAAGTGCCGCAGCGGCAGATATTGGTCATGGCGGCATCGATGTCCGCATCTGTCGGCTTGGGGATTTTGTCGAGCAGGGCGGCGGCCGCCATCAACATGCCCGACTGGCAATAGCCGCATTGGGGCACCTGCTCGGCAATCCAGGCGGCCTGCAGGGCGTGGGGCTTGCCCGGCGCACCCAGCGCTTCAATGGTCTGAATTCGCTTGCCCATCACGGCGGACACCGGGACGACACAGGACCGCACCGCTTCGCCGTCCACCCGCACTGTGCAAGCGCCACACGCGGCCACGCCGCATCCGAACTTGGTGCCCGTCATGTTCAGCACGTCGCGCAGCAGCCAGAGCAAGGGCATGCCGGGATCGGCGTCGGCCTGAACGGCCCGGCCATTGATTTGCAGTTCCAAGGTCCCTCCTTCAGCGATCGAATCGCCGGAACGGACGACTATATCGGCGAGGCTTGGCAAGCGATAGGGCGCAGATGCGACACCGGCCACTCACGTAATAACTTGTATTTAAGGGATGGCACTTAGGGGGGCGTCATGTGACCAAAGGCGGGCCCTGCAGGGCCGATGAAGGGCCTATATAGACACCGCGTCGCGGCAGGGGCGGATAATCTGCCCCCTTATGGCACTTATTACCTTACTGGACGCCCAACTCGCTTTTGGGCACGTCGCACTGCTGGATCACGCAGATTTTTCCCTTGAAACCAACCAGCGGATCGGCCTGATCGGCCGCAACGGCACGGGCAAGTCATCCCTGCTGAAAATTCTCGCCGGCCTCGAAAAACCCGATGACGGCACGCTGCAGCTGCAGCAGAACCTGCGCATCGCCTATGTGCCGCAAGAGCCCAGCCTGGACCCGCACGCTACTGTTTTTATAGCTGCCAGCGCAGGACTGGCGCGCACCAGGCACGTAGTTGAGCAATATCTCGCGGCCGACGAGCATACCGACCTGGACGCCCTGCAGTCGGAAATCGAGGCGCTGGACGGCTGGACCTGGGAGCAGCGCGTCGAAGAAACCCTGCACCGCCTGCACCTGGACAAAGACGCCATCGTCGGCTCGCTTTCGGGCGGCACCAAAAAACGCGTGGCTCTGGCCCAGGCGCTGGTCGCCAAGCCCGACGTGCTGCTGCTCGACGAGCCGACCAACCACCTGGACCTCGATTCCATCGCCTGGCTGGAGGATTTGCTGGTCAATTTCAACGGAAGCATCATTACCATCACCCATGACCGGGCCTTCCTGGACCAGGTCGCCACCGTCATCGTCGAGCTCGACCGCGGCAAGCTCAACAGTTACCCCGGCAACTTTGCCCAGTACCTGGTGCAAAAAGAAGAGCAGATGGCGCAGGAAGCCGTCATCAATGCCAAGGCCGACAAGCTGCTGGCGCAAGAAGAGGTGTGGATCCGCAAGGGCGTGGAGGCGCGCCGCACCCGCAGCGTGGCCCGCATTGGACGCCTCGAAGCCCTGCGCGACAACCGTGCGGCACGGCGTGATGCGGTGGGCCGCGTCAACCTGGACGTCTCCAGCGGCGAGAAGAGCGGCAAGATCGTCGCCGAGCTCACCGACGTGAGCAAAAGCTTCGGCCACCCGGGCAGCGAAAAAATCATCGTCAACAAGTTCACCGGCACGCTGCTGCGCGGCGACAAGGTCGGCCTGCTCGGCCCGAACGGCGCCGGCAAGACCACGCTGCTCAAGCTCATCCTGGGCGAGTTGCAGCCCGACGTGACAAACCCGCCCGGCAAAATCCGCCAGGGTGCCAACCTGCAGGTCGCGTACTTTGACCAGATGCGCGACAGCCTGGACCTGGACGCCACGCTGGAAGACTTCATCAGCCCCGGCAGCGAGTGGGTCGAAATCAACGGCCAGAAAAAACACGTCAAGAGCTATTTGACGGACTTTCTGTTCTCGCCCCAGCGTGCGAACTCACCCGTGCGCACTTTGTCAGGCGGCGAGCGCAACCGGCTGCTGCTGGCGCGCCTGTTTGCCCGGCCGGCCAATGTGTTGGTGCTGGACGAGCCGACCAACGACCTGGACATCGACACCCTCGAATTGCTGGAAGACCTGCTGCAAAACTACGAAGGCACGGTTTTCCTGGTCAGCCACGACAGGCGCTTCCTGGACAACGTGGTCACCAGCACCATCGCCTATGAGGGCACGCCCGAGAACCCCGGCTTCTGGCGCGAATACGAGGGCGGCGTGACCGACTGGATCACGCAATCCAAGCGCGCAGCGCAGATCACCGGTGCCAACAAGCCCGCCAGCAGCCCCGCCGGCAGCAAAATTTCAAGCAAAACAAGCCCGCAGCCCAATAAGGACGAGCGCGAGCAGCTATCAAAAAAGAAGCTGAGCTACAAAGAGCAGCGCGAGCTCGACGGCCTGCCGGCGCTGATCCAGCAATTGGAGTCGCAGCAAAAAGCCATCGAGCAGGAGCTCTATGACGGCACGCTCTACACCACGAATGCCAAACGGGCGGCGGAACTCAACGCGCGCAACAGCAAGATCGAGGAAGAGCTGATGGCAGCGCTGCAGCGCTGGGAAATCCTGTCGTCATAACCGCGCCCATGCCCGCTGCATACGGGCCGGCTGCGGAAGTGACGCGCAGTCAAGCCGGGCGCCTACAAGAAGAATAGGCGCGGACGCAGGGTCCAGCGGCACCCAATACATCCCCTTACGCTAAAGTGCCTGCACGATGCAGACCACTTCCAGCGCCTTTCCCGGCACCCGTTTTTTCATCCCCCCTGCGGGCTGGCGGGCGTTGCAGGGGCTGGCGCTCGTTTTCGCCGCTCTCTGGGTGACGGGTTGCGCCTCGCTGCCCAGCGAGGTCGACCGCCCGGTGTCCACCGCGCTGGCCAACCCGGCCGAAACGCGCCTGGGCAGCCTGGTGGCGGCCCGTGCGGCCAAGGCCGGCACGCGAAACGATTCGGGGTTTGCGCTGGTCGGCGACGCAGAACTGGCTTTTACCAGCCGCATGACGCTGATCAAGGCAGCGCAAAAGACACTGGATATCCAGTACTACGCGATCTTTGCCGACGAAACCACCGAACGCATGTTTGACGCGCTGCGCGAAGCAGCGGGCCGCGGCGTGCGCATCCGCATCCTGCTGGACGACTTCAACACCTCAGGCAAAAACGCACAGGTGCTGAAGCTGGCTTTTGAGAAAAACATCGAGCTGCGCCTGTTCAACCCCCTGCCGGGCGGCCGCGGCTCCCTGATGTTCCGCATCCTGGGCAACCTCAAGGACACGGCGCGCATGCAGCGGCGCATGCACAACAAGATTTTTGTGGCGGACAACGCCGTGGCCATCACCGGCGGGCGCAACCTGGGCGAAACCTACTTCGGCCAGAGCACCGGCACCAATTTTGTGGACATCGACGTACTGGCGGCCGGCCGCATCGCGCAAGACCTGTCGCGCAGCTTTGACCAGTACTGGAACAACCCGCTGGCCTACCCGGTGCAGTCGCTGATGACCGAAAAGGAAATCGACGCACTCAAGCGCAAGCCGCCGGCCCCTGAAAACCCTTCCGGGCCGGTCGGCACAGCGCAGGCAGCGAACCTTCCGGCAGGTGACGGCACCGTGACGCCCTCGGCCCGGCCGGAACGGGCCACCTCCACACTGCCAACGCTGCCGGATTCGACCGACCTGCGGTTGTTGACCTGGACCTGGGCGCCGTCGGTGTTGCTGGTGGACAAGGCGTCCAAAATCGCCGCCGACGCCGACACGACCGAAGAATCGCAGGACACCACGGTGGACGGCCTGCTGCAGCTGATGTCGCAAGCCAAAAACAACCTGCTGATCGTTTCGCCCTACTTTGTGCCCGGCGAACGCATGATGAAACAGTTTTCCGAGATCCGGCAACGCGGTGTTCGTGTGCGGGTGCTCACCAACTCGCTGGCATCGAACGACGCGCCGGCGGCCCACGTCGGCTACGCCCGCTACCGCAAGGCCTTGCTGGAGATGGGCATCGAGATTTACGAAATGCGCGCCGAACAGGAAGGCTCTTTCAGCAGCTTTGGCTCGGCCGCCATTGCCGGCGGCTCGATCGGGGGATCAACCGGTGGCTCCACCGGCGGGTCGCGCGCCAGCCTACATTCCAAGGTCGTTGTCATGGACGACCGGATGCTGGTCGTGGGGTCCATGAACCTGGACCTGCGCTCGCAGCTGCAAAACAGCGAAGTGGCTATCGTCATCCGCAACCGCAGCATCTCAGCCGAGGCCACACGGCTGATCGAACCCACGCTGGCTTCAGGCGCCTACCGGGTCGAGCTGGAGAACGGCCGGCTGGTCTGGCGTGCGCCGCAGGGCTCGCCCCTCAAGGACTCCCTGATCGAGCCGGATGCCAGCTGGGGACTGCAACTGATGCTCAAGCTGATCGGGCCGTTCGCGCCGGACGAAATGCTTTGAAGATGGGGGCTTTGGCTCATCAAGCGGCCGCCGCGGCCTTTTGAATGGCTTCCCGGTGGGCGCCCGACTCGTCCTGAAACCCTGCTGATTGCTGGTTCACATGGCGCCCCTGCCGCGCAGTGCCCTGTCGGCCGGAACGCAGCGGCGCAGCCGGCCGTGCCGCACCCAGCAGATCGGCCAGGCAACTGGGGCGGCCGCGTGCACCGCTGGCCAGGTAGTCGGCCAGCAGGGCGTTGCGCACATCTGCGCTGGCCAAGCCCCGCACTGCGGTGAGGTGCTCAAACAGAAAATCCACCAGCTTCTCGGGTGCGAACTCATGGGTTTTGCCGGTGCTGGCCCAGAGCCAGTCGCTGAACTTCAGAAAGTGGCCGAACGCCGAGCCGGGGGTCAGCAGCAGCTGGAGCCCCCGCGCAAAACGCCCTGAATTGGCCAGCATTTCCCAATACCGCGCAAAGCGATTGATGCGCTGCATGGTGACAAAGTCGATCGTGGAGTTCTGCAAAATCGTATACGGCGTCTGCGGGTCATACGCCATGGCAAACTCCGCCGTGTGCCGGGTGATGGGTGTGCCGCGCAGGCGCTTCAGGATGCCGAACTGGATTTCATGCGGCGCCAGTTCATGCAGGCGATCAAAACCCTGGGCGAAGCTCTCCAGCGTCTCGCCGGGCAAACCGAAGATCAGGTCTGCGTGCACATGGGCCTGGCTTTCGTTCACCAGCCAGCGCAAGTTGTCCGCGGTCCTGGCGTTGTCCTGCTTGCGCGAAATGCGCTGCTGCACCTCGGGGTTGAAGCTCTGGATACCGACTTCAAACTGAAGCGAACCTGCCGGGAACTGCGCAATCAGCGCTTTGAGCCGGTCGGGCAGGCTGTCGGGCACCACTTCAAAATGCACAAACAGGTCAGGCGCCATCCGGTCCAGGAAAAACTGCAGGATGCGCACCGAGTTCTCGACCTTCAGGTTGAACGTGCGGTCCACAAACTTGAAGTTGCGTGCGCCGCGCCGGTAGAGCGCGTCCATCTCGGCCATAAACGCGTCCAGGTCAAAAGCCCAGGCGGTCTTGTCGAGCGAGCTCAGGCAGAACTCGCACTTGAAGGGGCAGCCGCGCGAGGCTTCGACATACAGCAACCGTTTGGCAAGGTCTTCGTCGGTGTATTCGCCATAAGGCAGGGCCAGCGCCTCCAGTGCCGGCTGCTCCCCCGCAACGACCTTCATCAGCGGTTGCGGGCCCTCGAGCAAGGCACGGCAGAGCTTGGGAAAACTCACATCGCCCCAGCCGGTGACCACATGGTCGGCCAGGCGGCAGATTTCCTGTTCGCCCGTCTCGTAACTGACCTCGGGTCCGCCCAGCACCACCTTGATGCCGGGCCTCAGGGTTTTGAGCAGGCGCACGACCTGGGTGGTTTCCACCACGTTCCATATATAAATGCCGAGGCCGATGACTTCAGGATCGAGCGCCAGCAACTCCTCGACGATCTGCATGGGCCGTTGCTGGATCACGAATTCGCGCAGCAACGTTTGTGCACGAAGGCCGGGGCCGCCATGCAGGTCCATATTGGCCAGCAGGTACCGCAGGCCCAGCGAAGCGTGGATGTACTTCGCGTTGAGGGTGGCGAGGACAATGCGCGGCATGCCCCTATTATCTGGGCTGACTCTGAAAACGGCTGTAATAAGGCAGCGTGAAACCGGACTAACCATCATCGAGCAATGCCCGCACGCTGTCTTGCCCCCTAGCCTTCCAGGAACTAATCTCTGCGCCACCCGCTCACACTTGCACAATGAATGCCCTGCGTTTTCCGTTTGCCAAGCTAGCCGCTACATTTTTGATAGCTGCCTGCGCAATCCCCGTGCCCGCCAGCGCTCAAAAAGCCTTTAGCGACATTCTGGGAAAAGGCACGCAGAGCGCCACCCGTGCGGTGGTCACGACGGAGCAGGTCAGTGCCGAACTGCTGGCCTGGGCGCCGGAAGGCGTGGAGCCCGGCAAGCCGGTCTGGGTGGGGCTGCGGCTCACGCACCAGCCCGAATGGCATACCTACTGGAAAAACTCCGGCGACTCCGGGTTGCCGACGCAGCTCGACTGGCAATTGCCCGCCGGCATCACTGCAGGCGATATCGCCTGGCCGACACCGAAAAAAATCCCGATTGGCACGCTGGCCAACTACGGCTATGAAAAGGCGGTGCTGCTGCCCGTGCCTTTGACCGTGGCGCCCGGTTTCGCCGCCAGGCAGCTGGACGTCAAACTCAAGGCGTCCTGGCTGGTCTGCCGCAAGGAATGCATTCCGCAAGAGGGTGACTTTTCACTGAGCATCCCGGTGCGAAGCTCGACCGCCTCCAGTGGCCAGTTGTTTCAGGACACGTTCGCAGCCACGCCCAAAGCACTGGCGGCCGGCGCCAGCAAAGTGGCCGTCGAAGGCAAGGCGATCAGCATCTCCCTGGCCGGCTTGCCTGCCGCCCTGCAGGGCAAAACACTGGCGCTGTACCCCGAAACCGGTAGCGTGATCGAGCCCGCCGCCCCTTGGCAACAGGCTTGGCAAGGCGCGGTATGGACGGCCCAGGTGCCCCTGTCGGGCCAGCGAACTGAAAGCCCGGCCAGCATGCCGCTGGTGGTGGCCCTGGAGAACACTGCCTATCGCATTGACGCGCCGGTCAAAGGCCCCTGGCCTGCGCCAGCGGCCGCCACCGTCGTGCCGCCCGCACTTGAAGCGGCCTTGCGCGCCAACGCGTCGGCCGGTGCGGCACCCGTGCAAACCAGCGCCCCACCGGTCGGCCTCATCGCCGCCCTGCTGGGTGCATTGCTCGGAGGGCTGATCCTCAACCTCATGCCCTGTGTGTTTCCGGTGCTGGCCATCAAGGTGGTGGGTTTTGTGCAGGTGAAGGACCAGGCCACGCGCCTGACCACCGGCTTGGCTTACACCGTGGGTGTGGTGGTGTCTTTCCTGGCGCTGGGTGCGCTGCTGATGGGTTTGCGCGCAGCGGGCGATCAGCTCGGCTGGGGCTTTCAGCTGCAGAACCCGGCGGTAGTGGCGCTGCTGGCGGCACTGTTCACCTTGCTGGGGCTAAACCTGGCGGGCCTGTTTGAATTCGGCAATGTCCTGCCGGGCCGGCTCGCCGGCTGGCAGGCGAAAAATCCCACCGTCAACGCATTTTTGTCGGGTGTGCTGGCCACCGCCATTGCATCGCCATGCACCGCTCCCTTCATGGGCGCCTCGCTGGGCTATGCGGTGGGGCTTCCGGCGCCTGAAGCTCTCGCGATCTTCGCGGCCATCGGCGTGGGTATGGCGTTGCCGTATCTGGCGGCGAGCGCCATACCGGCCGTGGCAAGAACGCTGCCGCGTCCCGGCCCCTGGATGGTGACCTTCAAGCAGCTGATGGCTTTCCCGATGTTTGCCACGGTCGCCTGGCTGGTCTGGGTGCTGGGCCAGCAAAGCGGCATCGACGGCGCGGGCGCGTTGCTGGCCCTGCTGGTGTTGATGGCGCTGGCGATCTGGGCTTTTACCCTGCGCGGCACGGCGCGCACGCTGTTGGCAACCTTTTCCGTGGCGTTGGGCGCGTTGGGGCTATGGGCCATTGGCCCGAACATCACCAAACCCACGGCCCTGGTGTCGGCAATACCGGCAGCGGGCGGTTGGCAGGCCTGGGAGCCGGGTCGGGTTGACCAGCTCACCGCGCAAGGGCAAAGTGTGTTCGTGGATTTCACCGCCGCCTGGTGCGTGACCTGCCAGTACAACAAAAAGACCACCCTCTCGAATGCGTCGGTACTGGCCGACATCGAAACGAAGAACGTGGCGCTGTTGCGTGCCGACTGGACGCGGCGCGACCCGGCAGTGACAGCGGCACTGAAGCAACTGGGCCGCAACGGTGTACCGGTATATGTGATTTACAAGCCCGGCCGTGCGCCGGTCGTGCTGTCGGAGATTCTGTCGATTGACGACGTGAGGGCCGAACTGGCCAAGCTGTAAAGAACCTGTTGTCGTGTTGTTGATTTCTTCCTGAAGGAGTTCAAGCCATGTTGAATACCCCTCTGAGGCCCGTCCGGGCACTTACCCGCCGCAACTTTTCCGGCGCTCTCGTTGCCGCCCCCTGGCTGGCGTCGGCCGCTTTTTCCGTGCAGGCGGCCACAGCAAGTGTCGGCCAGGCAGCCCCCGACTTTTCGGCCCCCGACACGGCTGGCAAGACCCGCAACCTGGGCGATTACAGCGGCAAGCTGGTGGTGCTGGAATGGACCAATCCGGGCTGCCCTTTTGTGCGCAAGCACTACAGCGGCAACATGCAAGGCCTGCAAAAGGAGTTCACCGCGAAAGGCGTGGTGTGGCTGTCCATCAACTCCACGGAGGCCGAAAGCGGCGACTACCTGGCGCCAGCCAAACTGGCCAGCTGGATGGCCGAAAAACAGGGCCAACCGACTGCGACACTGATGGACGAGTCAGGCAGGATCGGCCAGCTTTACGGCGCCAAGACGACACCGCACATGTACATCATCAGTCCGCAGGGCCAGCTGATTTACGCAGGAGGCATTGACAGCATCCCTTCCGCCCGCGTTGACGATATCAAGACCGCCACCAATTACGTGCGCCAGGGCCTGACCGAAGCGCTGGGCGGCAAGCCCTTGAGCGTAGCGACCAGCCGGGCTTATGGCTGCTCCGTCAAATACAAGGCATAGACCAGCTTAAATAGATAAACAGAGCCTGAACCGTGTCCGGCAACGCCGGTCCAAGCCAGACCAACACAAAGCCCAGCCATGAACCCCTTGCCACCTGCAGAGCGCATGCCGCACATCCTCAACCACTGCCGCACCATCGCGGTAGTGGGCTTGTCGCCCAAGCCCCACCGCGCCAGCTTTGATGTGGCGCGCTACATGCAGGCCAATGGCTACCGCATCATCCCGGTCAACCCGAACGCCGCCGAGGTGCTTGGTGAAAAGGCCTATTCGACGCTGACTGAAGCCGCGCAGCACGAAAAGATCGACCTGGTGAACTGCTTTCGCAACAGCGAAGATATTCCGCCAGTGGTCGACGAAGCCATTGCGATAGGCGCCAAGGCCGTGTGGATGCAGCTCGGAATTTCCAATCCGGCAGCCGCCGCCAAGGCAGAAGCCGCAGGCTTGCTGGTGGTACAGGACCACTGCCTCAAGATTGACCACCGTGTGCTGCTATCCCGCGGACTGTTGCACCCGATTGCCCAAGTGGGCGCGGCTTCCGCCTGAGCTTGCCCCTGCGGCCGGCGGCAGCCCGGGAAAGCCATGCTTGCGCGGCGCGGCGCAGCCGCTGAAAATGCCCCATGTCCCTGCGCACGGCACCCATCTCCCTTCCCGCACCAGCCATTTCTCCTTCCATTTTTTCATTCTTCCGCCCTCCCCTGTTGCTGGCCCTGGCTGCATTGGCCGGCTGCGCCAGCCAGGCGCCCACGCACAAGGGCGAAGCACAGGCCGCCCCGATGGCCGCCAGCGAGATCGGCCAGTCGGACGTGAACCGCATGGCCACCCTGGGCATGCGCGATAACCTGGAGGGTTTGCTGCGCCTGGCCGACAAGCTGTACCGGCGCAACCCGGCGGAATGGCGAAAAACCAGCACGCTCGGACGCGACGCGGCCCTTGCCCAGCTGCGCGTGGCGGTCGACACCCGCACACCCTGGCCCGAACTGCAGGGTAAGCGCGACATCGCCGCGCTGTCGCTGGCGCTGGGCCCCGACTTCAAGGGCGACCGCGTGGCGGCGTTCATTTATGCCAGCGCCGACATGGTGGTCACGGCCCACGGCGGGAAAACAGCGTATTACCTGACCGACAGCCTGGATGCGCAATACATCTACAACGCCGCCCGCAACATTGAAATCGCCGTATGGATGCTGTCCAACCGGCGCAATGCCGCAGGCCAGCCCTTGCTGCTGGCCGACGAAATCACCGAGCGCGAGCGCAACCTGAGCTTTGAACGCGAGTTCGGCAAAATCATTGGCCGGCTGGATCTGTTGTCCTCCGTGTTGACGGAGAAATACCGGCGCGCCGTCATCACGTATGTGCAGAACCTGCTGGGTGGGACGTTTCTCCAGTTCTTGCCCGTCAGGTAGTCTCTTGTCTTAACCAAGTGACAGCACGGAACCGGCTTCGCCGGGCCGTAGATGTCGCCCCCTGAGGGGGAATCCCGCTACACGAAGTGAGCGGAGAAGGGGGAGACACGTCTTAGGGCGGAGACAATAGGCTTTTTGCCAATCGCCTTTCCGGAAGATGCCATGCCCGACAACTATTTGCCCGAAGTCAGAAGCCAGTACGAGGCGCTGCCTTATCCGCCTTGCAATCCGCAGGACGACCACAAGCGCCTGGTGCGGACGTGGCTGGAAGATTTGCCCATGATCAATCACTACTGCTTTGCGGGAAAGCAGTCGTTCCAGAAGGGCTTTCGTGCGCTGGTGGCGGGCGGCGGCACCGGTGACGCCACCATTTTCCTGGCCGAGCAGTTGCGCGACACCGACGCACAAATCGTGCATCTCGACATGAGCGGAGCCAGCATCGCGCTGGCGAAGGAGCGCGCGCAGATTCGCGGGCTGGCAAACATCACCTGGGTTCACGATTCATTGCTGAACCTGCCGGCCCTGGCGGCAGAGCTCGGCATCTTCGACTACATCAATTGCAGCGGCGTGCTGCACCATCTGGCCGATCCCGATCTGGGATTCAAGGCGCTGCGCAGCGTGCTCAAGGACGATGGCGCCATCGGACTCATGGTGTATGCCACCACGGGCCGCACCGGCGTATACCAGATGCAGGAGCTCATGCGCCTGGTCAACGGCGACGAGGCGGATGCACAGCGAAAAATCGCCAACACGCGCGACTTGCTGGCCAGCCTGCCCGCCACCAACTGGTTCAAGCGCAGCGAAGACCTGCACCACGACCACAAGATGGGCGACGCAGGCATCTACGACCTGCTGCTGCATTCGCAGGACCGCTCATACAGCGTGGGCGAGCTGTTTGACTGGCTGGGCGACGAAGCGGATGGCGCAAAGAGCGGACACGGCATGCACCTGGAGTTCACCGATGTACAGCGCGGCCTTTCGCCTTATTTGCCGCACATGGTGCTGGGAAGCAAGCCACCGGCCATGGCCGCGGCATTGCGCAAACTGCCACGGCGCCAACAGTACGAAATGGCCGAACTGATGGCCGGTACCCTCATCACCCATTCGCTATACGTCACGCACGGTGACACTTGCAAGGCGCCCTATGGCGACGCGGAATACGTGCCGTTTTTCTACCACGAGCCCCTGACCGGCGAACTTGCCGCGCAGGTGTTCGGCAGCAACCGGGGCCAGCCCTTCATGCTCAGGCACCAGCATTCAGGCATCGCGGTCATGGTCAATCCCGGGAAATACGGCGCGAAGATTCTTTCGCTGGTGGATGGCCAGAGGAGTTTTGGCGAAATCTTCGACCAGTTCCGCGCTGCATGGCAAGGCAAGGCCGCGGCACCCGACAATGCCACGCTGTTTGCCGACTTCGCCGAATCTTTTGGCACGCTGGCGGCCCTCGACAGACTGCTGCTCAGGCATCCCTCGGCCGGCCCGTTAGCGGCCGGATAAGCATCCCGTCAGGGGTCCGGCCGGGCGGCACTCATGCGGCCGAGCCGGACAATTTGGGTGCCGCCAGGGGCTCTGCAGCCTGCAGATCCACCACCAGCACAAGCTCTCCGCCAAACCGGCCTATGCCCAGGCCACTCATCAGGCGTTGTTCTTCCTCGGCTGTGGCCATGCGCAGGAAGCACAGGGCCTGTTGCTTGCCGGCGTGGGAGGCCGGCAGGATATTGAGCTGGGTGACGGAGCCGAAACGGGAACACATGTTCCTGAGGACCGTTTGCAAAGTGTCGATATCGGGGCATTGCTGCAATTGATCGAGTTCAAGAGGGGGCATTTGTGCTTCGCTGAAGAGGAAAGATCACGGAAATCGGGAGAGCTGAGCAGGCAAGAGCGATAGGTGATGAGAGGTGTTGCAGCATGCAACGCGCTACCGCCAGGTACGGTGAGGCAGCGACAGAGAGCAGCGTAGGACAAATTCGCTTCCGGGTACGCAACAGAACGTTTTGCAACGCTTTATGGTCAACACTTGCAAATCTCACACGTCGCTGACGTCAATTCGCAGCGCTATGCATCAGCATCAAAGGCTGTAGTTTGAAAAGCAGGTGTTGCTCCCGTGTCCGTTTCCACTGTCGATCCAGCGTTTGCGCTGCACGTCCTGCCGCAGGGTGGCGAAGAGCACGATGCCACGCGTCCAACCAACGCCGACCGGCTTACCCGGCTGGCAGCCCGGTCCTGCGCCACGCCGATTGCCATCATGGTGGCGATGGAAAACGGGCAGCCGGCTTTCAGGTCGGGCACCGGCTTCGCTCCGCATGAGCGTGAAGGCCTGGTGACGCTCTGCGCCGCCACACTGGAAAACCCGCCGCGCCAGCCGCTGATACCTGCCCGTTGTGCTCCCGGCATCAACTTTTACCGCGGCGTGCCGCTGGCCGGCGGTGACGGCATTTTGCTGGGCGTACTGGCCGTCATGGACAGGGTTCCGCGGAGTCTGGACGCTGCGCAAGAGGAAGACCAGGACACGCTTGCCGGATTGATCGCTGCGCAACTGAACCTGCAGCAGCATGCGCTGCGAACCGCAGGGGCAGAAGAACACGAGGAACCTGGGGACAGCGCAGCCGGTACGACCGGCCAGCAGACCGAAGAAGACGCCCAGCGGCTGGCCACCCGCCTGGGCATCACGCTGGAAAGCATCACTGAGGGGTTTTACACGCTGGATCCGCAATGGCGCTTTACCTACCTCAACCGGGAAGGTGCGCGGCTGCTCCGCCGGCCCAGCAAGGACCTGCTGGGCAAAAGCATCTGGAAGGAATTTCCGGGCGCCATCAACACCTCGTTTTCCGAGCAGGTCCGGGCCGCGGTTGCGGGCAACTACCAGGTGGAATTTGAAGCCCTCTATGCACCGCTGGACAAATGGTTCGAGATCCGCGCCTACCCGTTTCCGGACGGAGTCGCCATCTACTTTCGTGATATCAGCGAACGACGCAAGGCCAGGGAACAGCTCATGCTGCTGGAGACAAGCATCTCCCGCCTCAACGATATCGTGCTCATCACGGAAGCGGTACCTTCCGGAAAACCGGGCTTGCGCATCATTTTTGTCAACAACGCCTTCGAGCAACATACCGGTTATAGCCCGGAAGAGGCCCTCGGCCATTCGCCGCGCCTGCTGTGCGGGCCGTTAACCCAACGCAGCGAACTGGAGCGCATCAGCGCCGCCTTTCAGAAAGGCGAACCTGTTCAGGCCGAACTCATCACCTACAAGAAAAACGGCAGGCACTTCTGGATGGAAGTCGACATCGTGCCGGTCGCGGATGACGCCGGCGTTTTCTTTACCCATTGGGTTGCGGTGGGGCGCGACATCACGCGCCGCAAGGTGGCGGAGAGTGAAATCAAGCACCTGGCTTTCTACGACCCGCTGACGCAGCTGCCCAATCGCCAGCTGCTGATGGACAGGCTGCAAAAAGCACTCACCCACAACTACAGGCACCCACGCGAAGCCGCGCTGATGTTCATCGACCTGGACAATTTCAAGACGCTCAACGACACCATGGGCCACCAGAAGGGAGACCTGTTGCTGCAACAGGTGGCCAAGCGCCTGGCGGCCTGCCTGGAGCAGCCCGACACGGTGGCACGGCTGGGCGGGGACGAATTTGTGGTCATGCTGGAAGACCTGGGCCAGGATCCTCGCGCAGCGGCCGCAAAAGCTGAAGCGGTGGGCACGCGGATCCTTGCCGCGCTGAGCGAGCCCTACAACCTGGCGGGCTACCAGCACTACAGCACCTGCAGCATCGGCATTACCTCGTTCAACCAGACCCTGGACAACATCGGGGACCTGCTCAAGCAGGCTGACCTGGCCATGTACCAGGCCAAGATGTCGGGGCGCAATACCATCTGCTTTTTCAACCCGGCGATGCAGGCCGCCGTCACCGCCAGCGCCGCGCTGCAGTCGGACTTGCGCCAGGGCCTGCGTGAAAAGCAGTTCCTCCTGTACTACCAGCCGCAGGTGGGGCGTGACGGGCGCATGACGGGCGTCGAGGCGCTGTTGCGCTGGCAGCACGGCGCGCGTGGCCTGGTACAGCCGTCCGAGTTCATTCCGGCGGCGGAGGAGGCCGGGCTGATACTGCCGCTGGGCCAATGGGCGCTCGAGACAGCCTGCCGACAGCTCGCAGCATGGGCCCATCGCCCTGAAACCGCAGCCTTCAGCGTGGCCGTCAACGTGAGCGTGCGGCAATTCCGCCACCCGGAGTTCGTGGACCTTGTCATGGCTGCGCTCAAGGAGACGAAAGTCAGCCCGCACAAGCTCAAACTGGAGCTGACCGAAAGTCTGCTCGCCGAAAACATGGATGTCACCATCACAAAAATGGCCCGGCTCAAGAAGATGGGCGTGACCCTTTCCATTGACGATTTCGGCATGGGCTATTCCTCACTCTCATGCCTGAAGCGCTTGCCGCTGGATCAATTGAAAATCGACAAGTCTTTTGTGGAAGACATCCTGCGCGACCCTAACGACGCCGCCATCGCACGCACCATCATTGGCCTGGCGCAAAGCCTGGGGCTGGGCGTGGTGGCGGAAGGCGTTGAGACCGAAGCCCAGCGCGACTTTCTGTCGCGCCACGGTTGCGACTGCTACCAGGGCTATCTGTTCTGCAAGCCCCTGCCCATCGACGAGCTCGAAGCCTTCATCAAGACACTTCGGATTTAAAGGTGACGGCAGGCAATGGTGCGGCCTTGTGGTGTTCCAGCCGAACGATCACCTCCTTGACGATGCCGTACATCACCGCGCGGTCGCGGTCAGGGTGGTCCGCGAAATGCACCGTCGTAGACCCTAGCGTCACGCCCCCGGCGTCATAGCTCACTGTGATGCCGTAGGCTGTCATCAGTGGCCCGCAGGCACGCCAGTCGCGCGTCCACTGCGGCAAAACCTTGTTACTGTCCCAGAGAGTGCCTGCGCTTTCGTAGCATTCCTCGATGTGCGCATGGCCCAGCAGCTGCGCCAGATGCCGCTCCCTGGCGATGCAGCTGCGGAAATACTCCTGGTCGTTCATGCGCATGAAACACCTCTTTTCGGACCCGGCGGGGTCCATGAGGCCATGGTAAATCCGAACCCGCTCAAGTGCCAGCCCTGCGGATATCCCGCGATGGGAGGGCCCGCCTCACACCTGAGACAATCAGGGCATGTTCGCACCCCTTCAAAACGACACCTTTTTGCGCGCCTGCCTGCGCCAGGCCACCACCCATACTCCCGTCTGGCTGATGCGCCAGGCCGGCCGCTATTTGCCCGAGTACCGCGCCACGCGCGCCCAGGCCGGCAGTTTCATGGGCCTGGCCACCAACACCGACTACGCCACCGAAGTCACGCTGCAGCCGCTTGAGCGTTACCCGCTGGATGCCGCCATCCTGTTCAGCGACATCCTGACCGTGCCCGATGCCATGGGCCTGGGCCTGTCGTTCGCGCTGGGCGAAGGCCCGCGCTTTGCCACGCCGGTACGCGACGAGGCTGCTGTGGCCAGGCTGGAAGTGCCGGACATGAACAAGCTGGGCTATGTGTTTGACGCCGTGACGTCAATCCGCAAGGCCCTGAACGGCCGCGTGCCGCTGATCGGCTTTTCGGGCAGCCCCTGGACGCTGGCCTGCTACATGGTCGAAGGCGCGGGCTCCGACGACTACCGCCTGGTCAAGACCATGCTGTACCAGCGCCCGGACCTGATGCACAAAATGCTTACCGTGAACGCCGACGCGGTTGCCTCCTATCTGAACGCACAGATTGAGGCTGGCGCCCAGGCCGTGATGATTTTTGACAGCTGGGGCGGCGTGCTGGCCGACGCGGCCTTCAAAACCTTCAGCCTGGCCTACACGGCCCGCGTGCTGGCCCAGCTCAAACGTGAGCACGAGGGCGTCAAGATCCCCCGCCTCGTCTTCACCAAAGGCGGCGGCCAGTGGCTCGAAGCCATGGCGCAGCTCGATTGCGAGGTGCTGGGACTGGACTGGACGGTCAACCTGGCCAGGGCGCGCGCGCTGGTCGGTGAAAACGGACCACATGCCAAAGCCTTGCAGGGCAACCTGGACCCCAACGTGCTGTTTGCCAACCCGGCGCAGATAGAAGCCGAGGTGAAAAGCGTGCTGGACAGCTTTGGCAAGCCCCATATTGATGCCCACGAGCCTGGACCGGCCCATATTTTCAACCTGGGGCATGGCATCAGCCAATACACGCCACCCGAAAGTGTGGAAGTGCTGGTGCGCGCAGTACACGCTCACTCTCGCAGCATGCGCGGCGCTGGTACCTAAACTTTCCGCCTACGTCCAGAAAAGGCCACGGGATGAATGATTTCAACCATGGCTAGCACAAAACCGGGCGACGGCGCCCGGACTTATGCACAAAATTCGTGTTGCGGTGCCGCAATGGTGAACCCAGGCAGCATGCTTCGCTATCAAAGCAATAGCGCACGTAAGTTATTGATTTATATAGAGACTTTAAATTGCTTTTTTTCCGGGCAGTTTAAGAAAAGCCTTGATTTACAAGGCTTCGCGACGCGCCAAGGCAAGCTATCAACAAAGTTATCCACAGAAAATCTGGAAATCTGTAAAGCGATGGTAAATCAAGGACTTAGCGCACTATCTGGATGTACTTCTCAAGAAGTAAACACATTTAGTTACTCCAAATGAGCTATTGGCTTCAAGTTGCCGTTGCCGCGCCCGCGCACAGTTCCATCGCCGGGCCACTGACCTACCAGAGTGAATTGCCACTTGCTGTCGGCTCCCTGGTGCGGGTGCCGCTGGGCAAACGCGAAGTCCTTGGGGTGGTGTGGGGAGTGGTACCTGACAGTGGAACGCTGCTGGAAATACAGACGCGTCATGTCACCGGTGTGCTGGAAGGGCTGCAGCCTCTTTCGGCGACCTGGCAAAAACTGGTGACGTTCACCGCCGCTTATTACCAGCGCTCCCTGGGCGAGGTGGCGCTGGCGGCATTGCCGCCGCAACTGCGCGACCTCAGCAATATCCAGCTGGCGCGGCGGCTCAAGCGCCCGGTTGCGGACACCAGCGGCCCGCAGGACACCGCGGCGCTGATGCCGCTCAGTGCGCAGCAGGCCCTTGCCCTGGCTGAATATGACACCGATACCCGGCCCGCGCTGCTGTTCGGCGCCACCGGCAGCGGCAAAACCGAGGTTTACCTGCGCGCCGCGGCCCGCGTGCTGGAGCAGGACCCCACAGCCCAGGTGCTGGTGATGGTGCCCGAGATCAACCTCACGCCCCAGTTGCAGTCGCGCTTTGAAGAACGGTTTGCCCACCTGGGCAAAGAGCGCGTGGTGGCCTTGCACAGCGGCCTGACCCCAGCCCAGCGCCTGAAAAGCTGGCTGGCGGCCCATGCCGGCCATGCGCGCCTGGTGCTGGGCACGCGCATGGCGGTGTTTGCCTCCATGCCGAATCTGCGCCTGCTGGTGGTCGACGAGGAACACGACCCAAGCTACAAGCAACAAGAGGGCGCACGCTATTCCGCCCGCGACCTGGCTGTCTACCGCGCCAAGATCGAAACCGAAGACGCCACGCATGGCCATGGTCCTTGCAGGGTGCTGCTCGGTTCGGCCACGCCATCATTGGAGAGCTGGCAGGCGACACTGGCGGGCCGCTACCAACGCCTCACAATGAGTGAACGCATCGGTGACGTGGCCCCCACGCTTTTCGCTTCGCGTAATGCGCTGCCCCCCGAGGGGGCCAATTTTCCTAGGGGCGGCCCGTCGGAAAATTCCTCAGCGACGAGCTCTTCAGGAGGCCTGCCCACAGTTCGGCGCGTGGACATGAACCACCAGCCCAAGCACTGCGTGATTGCGCCGCCGCTGCTGGATGCCATCGCACAACGCGTGGCGCGCGGCGAGCAGTCGCTGATCTTTTTAAACCGGCGCGGTTATGCACCTGTGC
Source organism: Polaromonas sp. P1_F8 (assembly GCF_056405635.1). Lineage (NCBI taxonomy): Bacteria > Pseudomonadati > Pseudomonadota > Betaproteobacteria > Burkholderiales > Comamonadaceae > Polaromonas > Polaromonas sp. P1_F8. Next base: position 545,854 of record NZ_JBFUBS010000002.1, read on the forward strand.
TGGCCTGCCACGACTGCGGCTGGAAAAGCGAGTGCCCGCATTGCAGCGCGTTTCGTGTCTTCCACAAGATAGACCGGACCCTTCGCTGTCACCACTGCGGCTTTACCGAACGCGTGCCGCGCGCCTGCCCGAGCTGTGGCAACATCGACATCGCGCCCGTGGGACGCGGCACCGAACGGCTGGAAGAACATTTGGCCGAATTGCTGGCCGGCGTGAAGCGGCCAGACGGCGAGCCGCCGCGCATTGCCCGCATTGATGCCGACACGACACGGCTCAAAGGCGCGCTCGAATCACAATTGGCCAGCGTGCATGCGGGCGAAGTCGACGTGCTGGTCGGCACGCAGATGATTGCCAAGGGCCACGACTTTCGCCACATCACGCTGGTGGCGGCTATCAACCCCGACGGCGCGCTGTTCTCTAGCGACTTCCGCGCCCCCGAGCGCCTCTTCAGTCTTTTGATGCAGGCCGGCGGCCGCGCAGGCCGTGATGCAAGGCACAGCGACGCCAGCGAGATGTGGGTGCAAACCTTTCATCCCGCCCATCCGCTGTTTGAAGCACTCAAAAAGCACGACTACCCGGGTTTTGCCGACCAGCAGCTGGCAGAACGCGAAGCGGCAGGCATGTCGCCCTTTGGCTTTTCAGCGCTGGTGCGCGCCGAGGCACGCGAGCAGTCCGTCGCACAAGGATTTCTCAACGCGGCAGCCGCCCAGGCCGAGGCGCAGCAACTCACGGGCCACGGGCAAGTCACCGCCTACCCAGCCGTGCCGATGACGATACAGCGCGTGGCCAATATCGAGCGCGCGCAGATGCTGGTCGAAAGCCCGTCACGCGCGGCGCTGCAACGCTTTCTGGCGGCCTGGCAGCCGGTGCTGTTTGAAACGCGCCAGCAGGCTGAATTCAAAAGCCTGATTCGCTGGGCGATTGATGTGGATCCGATTGCGATTTGATCGACACCTGCCAACAGAACGCCTGCCTGGACTGACCAGCTATGCAGAATGTTCACCGCGCTTTCGGTCTTGGAGTTCCGGCTCTAGTTGCAGCTGCCGATGGTTGCGCGCACTTCGCCAGAGCGCAAATGCCAATGCCAACAGGCTTCCACCGCCCCAGACTGAGACAAGCACAAAGGTGCCCCAAACCGAACCAAGCATAGGGGCAGCAGCTACCAGTATCTGCCCGCTCAAGAACGCCAACAAGGCGATCAGCAAAAGCCACCAGCGCCCCGCTGCCGCAAGCGCGACCAATATCCCGCCAACGGCTATTAAGGACCACCCCGCAAAGAAACCCCAGGCTTCGCGCCACGGGTAGGGGTAGACCGCGCCACGAGACATAGGCTTGGTGTCGCCAAGAAGAACGGCTCCAGTCGCCACAGCGTGCTGCACCGCTTGACTCAACCTCAATCCCGCGAAAAGGCAGATACAGGCACCGACTACGACGACAACAACGCGAACTCCGATGCTAGGCATTGAGCCTTGTCTCATTTAAATAGTCTCCCAAGGGAATTCAACATATGAGCCCGCCAATTTCTACCCGGTCATCCGCCAGCAATACGAAAGCCAAATCCTGCTTTGGACAGAGCTCCTCATTGCCCCGCGTCACATGGATGTCCACCATAGACCGATCTCCATTGGCCTGAACGTAGAAAAAGTACTTTGGCGGCGTGCCAGCCTCAAGCGGGAAATGTTCGAGAGACCCGTCGTAGGGCTTTATGTCGATGCTGAAGCGTTCTCCATAGGCCGACAGCGCGTCTCCCAACGTTCGGGCATTCACCAGGAACGGTGGTTCGTCATGCGGCTCGTAGTGGCCCCGTTCGGCACGCCGGTCAACTCGCCTCGGCCAGGAAGGCCCGTACATTGCAATCATGCTTTTACGCTCCAAAATTTTAGATGAAAGGCATTTTCTGGCTTGCCAAGGGACATCAGCTTGATGGAAGGTCAGGCGAACTCACCTGGGCTCGGCGATTGAGCGACTGCATCAACGAGACCTGTGCAACCAGATTGTGTGCATGCGTACCAGCGGCTTTCAGTGAAATGACAGTCTCCGCCCAGGTTGTCTTTGACAAACAAGCAGTCGATAAATCTGCATTCAGTGAAGCTGCAACCTGCAAATGAGGCGCCGCGAAAGACGCACTTTTTGAATTCGACGTTCACAAATGTTGTGGTATTGAACAGGCTCCAGTACCACTCAGATTCCTCGATGACACAGCCAACGAGAACGCCGCCGAAACCGCTACCCTCCATACAAAGTTTGCTGAAGTTGCAGTATTTGAACGCCGCCTCATCCCAACCTTTGGGTAGCGAGTCTTGGTCAAAGTCAGTGCTCTCAATGTAGATGGTCATGGAAAATCGGACAGAAGCGGGTTTTGAGCGAAGTGCCTGACGTAATGTATGCCGCAAAACGCTGCGGCATACATTGGCGGTTTCGACCGTAAAACGGTTGCGAGCAACGGCTTCAGGCGGCGCGTAACGCAGCCCCTACCCGCGCAGGAAATGCATCGCCTTCAGTGACCTGCCGCCAATCCTCCTGCCCCATCCAGTCACGCAGCGCAACCACGCCTTTGGGCGTGATCTCCAGCGCGCGCATGCCCTGGCGGCGCAGCAGCCAGCCGCGCTCCAGGCTGTGCGTGCAGATCAGCGTGCCGAGTTGCCCGGCGACATGGAAGCGGCGTTCGCTCCAGTCCAGGCACGGGCGGCAGTAGGGGCGCTTGGTGTTGATGCTGGTCGGCGACGTTGACATCTCAATCCCCAGACGCGCCAGTACGGCGCCGGCCTTGGCGGTCACATGGCCGGCCTCGCCATCAAACGTGATGGCGCCGTCGGCCACAAGGTGATGGGCAATGGCCACACCGAGGCGGCCGGCGATGTGGTCGTAGCAGCTGCGGGCCATGCGCATGGCAGCGTCTTTGGGGCCGGGCACTACGGAGCGGCGTGGCGCGGGTGCATTTTGTGAGGCCAGTTGCGTGATGCCTTCGAGTACGCGGGCCACGTCGACCGAGGCCAGGCGGTGGTAGCGGTGCCGGCCGTGCTGCTCTACGCACAGCAGGCCGCCTTCGACCATCAGGGCCAGGTGACGGCTGGCGGTTTGTGGCGAGACATTGCCGACGCCCGCCAGTTCGTGGGCGGTGAGCGAGCGGCCGTCCAGCAGCTCCATCAGCATGGCGGTGCGGGCCGGTTCGCCGACCAGCGAGGCGATGTGCGCGATTTGGTTGGTATTCATCATGGTTTAAGACCTTCTGAGTACCAACCTTAGCAGCATCGGGCGGCCCATGCTTCGCTCCGTGACGAAGCATCAAAGTCGGGCTTCGCCGCACCATGAAGGCTATGCAGCAACCGCTGCCGCCCCTCAAGGAGAACTCCATGGAACTGCCAATGACCCCTGCCCTTCAGCCGCCGGCGCCACGCGCGTTTTACGGCGTCACCGTTGTGCGCGCCGCCTTTGTATTGGCCATCTTCGGCTGGGGTATTGGCTTTTACAGCCCGGCGATTTTTCTGCACGCGGTGCTTGCGCGCACCGGATGGGCACTGCCCTTGGTGTCTGCCGCCGTGACGTTTCACTTTTTGTTCGGCGCGGGCGTGGTGGCCTGCATGCCGCGCATCCATGCCCGGCTGGGCGTCGCCGCCACTACCGCTGCGGGTGCCGCCGCGCTGGCACTGGGACTTCTGGGCTGGGCGCTGGCTGCACAGCCCTGGCAACTGTTTGTGGCTGCCATGCTGACGGGCGGCGGCTGGGTCACGATGGGCGCTGCGGGCATCAACGCCATCATCTCGCCGTGGTTTGTGCGCGGCCGCCCCATGGCGCTGGCCAAAGCTTATAACGGCGCCAGCCTGGGCGGTGTGATTTTCTCGCCGCTATGGGGCGCTTTGATCGCGGCGATGGGCTTTACCACCGCCACCCTTTTGGTGGGCGCGGCCATGCTGGCTGTCGTGGGGTGCCTCTGTTTCTACGTGATCGCGCAAACGCCAGAGCGCATGGGCCAGCAGCCTGACGGTGACGCACCGGGCACGCCAGCACGCAGCGTCACCTCTGCGCATGCCAAACCCTTGCCGGGCCGCCTGCTGTGGCGCGACCGCAGCTTTCGTACGCTGGCCGCGGCGATGGCGCTGAGCATGTTTGCCCAGGCCGGCTTGATCACGCATTTGTATTCGCTGCTGGTGTCAGCGCTCAGCACCCAGGGCGCGGGCCTGGCGATGGCGTTGGCCACCGCTTGCGCCATCGGCGGCCGCAACATCGTCGCCAAATGCATGCCGGCCGGTGCCGACCGGCGGCTGGTGGCCAGCATGAGCTACGCCGTGCAGATCGCCGGCTCACTGTTACTGGCCTGCGCGGCAGAACACCAGACCGCGCTGATCCTGCTGGGCGTGGTGCTGTTCGGCATCGGCATCGGCAACGCGACATCGCTGCCGCCGCTGGTGGCGCAGGTGGAGTTCGTCAAGGAAGACGTGGCGCGTGTGGTGGCGCTGATCGTGGCGATGTCGCAGGGTCTTTGGTCGCTGGCGCCAGCCACGTTTGCCCTGTTGCTGGTGACCGGCAACGGGAGCCCGGCGCACCTCGGTGCGGGCACTGGCCTTTACTTTGGCGTGACCGTGCTGCTGCAACTGGCGGCCATCGCCTGCATGCTGGGCGGTCGCAAGCTTGCCGCCTGAAGCGCTTCAGGAAAGGCGCGGCGTGGCGTCGGGCTTGCAGGCCTCGGCGCGTGCCAGCAGCAGCTCACGTTCGCGCAGGTTGCGCGTGAGCGAAGCGGCGCGTTCGAACTCGGCATGGGCTTCGTCCAGCCGGCCGAGCTTAAATAAAAAGTCGGCGCGTACGCTGGGCAGCAGGTGGTAGTTTTTCATCAAGGGCTCGGCCAGCAGCGCATCGGCCACCTCCAGCCCCGTCGCCGGGCCAAAAGCCATGGCCAGCGCGACGGCGCGGTTGAGTTCCACCACCGGCGAGGGCATCAGCTGCGCCAGCGCATCGTAGAGCGCGGCGATGCGGTGCCAGTCGGTGTCGGCGCCGGTGGGAGCACGTGCATGGCACGCGGCAATCGCGGCCTGCAGCGCATACGGCCCCAGCGCGCCGCCCAGCGCCTCGGCGCGCGCCAATGCCGCAAAGCCGCGGCGTATCAGGATATGGTCCCAGCTTGCGCGGTTTTGCTCGAGCAGCAAGATGGGTTCACCCGAAGGCCCGATGCGCGCCTTGGCGCGTGAGGCCTGGATTTCCATGAGGGCGACCAGGCCATGCACTTCGGGCTCCTGTGTCGCCAGCTCAGCCAGCACGCGCCCCAGCCGCAAGGCCTGGTCGCACAGCGCGGGCCGCATCCAGTCGCCACCTGAAGTGGCCGAATAGCCTTCGTTGAAGATCAGGTAGATCACTTCCAGCACCGAGGCCAAGCGTGCGCCGCGCTCTTCGGGGCCGGGCACTTCAAAGGGCACGCGCGCCTCGGCGAGGGTGCGCTTGGCGCGCACGATGCGTTGGGCCACGGTGGGCTCGGGCACCAGGAAGGCGCGTGCGATTTCGTCGGTGCTCAGGCCGCCCAGCAGGCGCAGCGTGAGCGCGATGCGCGCCTCGGTCGACAGCACCGGGTGGCAGGCGGTAAAGATGAGGCGCAGCAGGTCGTCGCCATAGTCGTCGCCGTCGTCCCCGGAGCCGACCTCGTCTATGTCGGCGAAAGCCATTTCCTGCTCCAGCTCGAGTTCATGGCCCAGCTCTTCGTGCTTGAGCGCGAGCAGCTTGCGCCGCCGCAGGTAGTCGATGGCGCGGTGCTTGGCCACCGCCATGAGCCAGGCGCCCGGGTTGTCCGGCACGCCCGTCTTGGGCCAGCGCTCCAGCGCGGTAACCAGCGCGTCCTGCGCGATCTCTTCAGCCAGGCCCACCTCCTGCACCATGCGTGCAACCTTGGCGATGACCTTGGCCGACTCGATGCGCCAGACGGCGTCGATGGCGCGATGGGTTTCATTGGGCGCCATGCGGCTTCAGGCGCCCTTGCCCTTGCTTTTTCCGCTCGGCGCTTGCTGCATCTCAACGAAGCCGGCGGCGGCTTCCTGCACGTCGGGCGGGAAGTCCTCCATCTCCTGCACCTGGCGCACTTCGATGATTTCGTTTTCGCCGCCGGGGCAGCGCGAAGCCCATTGGATGGCTTCTTCACGCGAAGCCACGTTGATCATCCAGTAGCCGCCCAGCACTTCGCGGGCTTCGGCAAAGGGGCCGTCTTTGACATGGGCCTTGCCACCGGGAAAGGTGACGCGAGCACCCATGGAAGGCGGGTGCAGGCCGTCCAGCGCGAGCAGCACGCCGGCTTTTTGCAACTCCTCGTTGTACTTCATCATCGCGGCGACGGCGTCGGCGCTGGGCATGGTGCCTGCGTCGGCGGTTTCGTAGCCTTTGGGGATCATCAGCATCATGAATCGCATTTGAATACTCCTTGAATGTGGGGTGAGTGAGCCGGGCTTACTTTTCTGCAGCAGCCTTCATGTCGGCCAGGCCAGCTTCGAAATCCTTGCCCACCATCTTGTCCATATCAAAGAAGACATGCATGACCCTGGCAATCAAGGGCGCGGGGCCGGACATGTCCCAGCTCACGACGCTGCCGCCGGCTTGCGGCTGGATGGTGAAGACCACCTTGTTGTGGGCTTCAAAAGGTTTGCTGAAGTTCAGGTCTATCCTGACGAGCGAAGACGGTACGGATTCGGTGATCAGCATGTCGCCCGTGCCGACTTCCTTGCTTTCCCAGGCGTAGGCAGAGCCCTTGCCGGTGGCCGGACCGCTGAAGCTGCGCTTCATGGCGGCGTCCTTCTTCTCCCAGGGCGACCAGGCTGCCCACTGTTTGTAGTCGTTGATCAGCGGGAAGATTTTTTCGGGCGGCGCCTGGATGGTGGCCTGGCGCTGCACGCGGAAGGTGTCGGGCTTGTTGGAGGCCAGTATCAGTACGGCCACGATAAAAACCACGATGGCGACGGCTGCAATGATGGCGATGGTCTTGAACATGTTTTATTCCCTTAAGTTGGTGTTCGTTCACTTCGATAAATGGGCGAGCGCCGGGTTTATCGGGCCGGTCCGGCCTCCAAAAAACGTCTGCTCACTGGTACGACGAACGAAAAACGCGAAATCGACATGCCTCGCCAAAAAAATTTCAAATATTTTTGGCCGGAACCCTGAACGCTAAGCCTGTGCGAAATCGGCAGCCTCAAACAACAGCCGAATCTCGACCTCAACCTCTTCCGTATCCCGAAACGGGAACGGATAGGCCAGCGCCCAGTCCACCGCGGCCTTGAGCGACCGCGCCTGAATGATCCAGAAACCGGCCAGCAACTCTTTCGCTTCGGCGAAGGGCCCGTCCATCACGCTGGGTTTGCCCCGGGTGAATTTCATGCGGGATGCGCTGGCGCTGGGCTTAAGCCCTTCGCCCATTAGCAGCACACCGGCCTTGACGGCGTCGTCATTGTGTTGGGCCATACGGCCCAGCCACTGGCTGTCGGGCACGATGCCGGCCTCGGCCCGGTCATTGGCCTTGAGCAAAATCATGAAACGCCGGAAACCCTCGGGCAGCGGCGGCGCGCCTTCCCCAGCAACGCCGCGCAGGCCGCCGGGGCAGCCGCCCTCGCGGATTTCCAGCGAAGTATTGCCATCCGCATCCTCTTGAGGCCAGCGCTTGAGCCATTCCAGTACTTCATCCCTGGAAGCCGCCTCAATCATGGTGAAACCGGCGATCAGCTCTTTGGCTTCGGTGAAGGGGCCATCGATGACCGTGGGCTTGCCACCGGAAAACCGGATGCGCGCGCCCTTTGAGCTTGCCTGCAGGCCTTCGCCGCCCAGCAGCATGCCGGCCCTGGCCAGTGCTTCGTTGTAGGCGCCCATGGCGGCCAGCAGTGCGGGGCTGGGCAGCTCGCCGGCTTCAGTGCTCGCGTCGGATTTGCGCAGGATCATGTATTGCATGTGGATTTCCTTAGGCAGCCCGCGCCGCCGTCCCCGGTTTTTACCTCAAACACGGGGCTGGCGCGTTTCAGCTCTTTGCTTCTACCTGCCGGCGCAGGCGTTCCTCGGCTTCGCGAAGTTCAGGCGTGAATTCGGCGCCGAAATCTTCGGCCGAAAACACCTGACGGATTTCGATTTCGGCTTCGCTCTCAGGCGGTAACGGGCAGCGTTTGACCCATTCAATTGCTTCCTCTTTTGACGAGACCTGCAGCATCCAGAAACCGGCGACCAACTCTTTGGTTTCGGGGAAAGGCCCGTCGATCACGGTGCGCTTGCTGCCGGAAAACCTGACGCGCGCGCCTTTTGAACTGGGGTGCAGCCCCTCGCCCGCCAGCATGACGCCGGCCTTGACCAGCGATTCGTTGAACTTGCCCATGTCGGCCAGCAGTTGTTCGCTGGGCATTTCACCGGCTTCGCTGTGTTTGTCGGCTTTGATGAGGACCATGAATTTCATTTCGGACTCCTTTGGGTTTGCGTTGGGAGCGGAGAGCCCGGACAACCCAGGCAGAAAAATCCTGCTCTTACCGGTACGACGAACGGGAAGAGCGAAATCGACAGCGCGGGGCCATCTTTTTTCATTTTTTTTTGTAACGAGGCCCGAAAAGGCCTGGTACCTGGCTCAGGTCAGCAGGGTCACCGCTGCCGAAAAGCTGAAAAAGGCCAGCACCGTAGACAACAGGATGATGCGGGCGATGCGCCCGTTGTCCGCGCCGAAGCGCTCGGCCAGCAGCGCCACATTGCTGGCGCTGGGCAACGCCGCCACCAGTACGATGACTGTGAGCGCGAAGGGTTGCAGCGGCACGCCCACAGCGATGGCACCCAACCCGACGAGGCCCACCAGTACCGGGTGCACCACCAGTTTGATGAGCGCAACCGGCACATACTCTTTCAGGGGTGTGGCAGCCGTGCTGTTCATCTGCGAACGCGCCAGCACCGCGCCAATGGTAAATAGCGCCACAGGCGAGGCCGCATCGGCCAGCAGCCCGACGGTCTGCATCACCGGCGCGGGCAACATCACACCAAAGCCGGACGACAGCGCGCCCAGCACGATGGCCCACGGCATGGGATTGAGCGCCACGCCCTTGAGCGCATTCTGCGCGGCAACCTCGGCGCCATGAATGTCGGCCGAGTCCAGCCGCGACAGCGCGATGCACAGCGAGCTTGTCACGAGCAAGTCAACCAGGATGGTGACGATGGCCGGGCCGGCGGCCTGCGCGCCCAGCAGTGCCACCAGAAGCGGCACGCCCATGAAGCCGGTGTTGGGGAAGGCCGCCACCAGCGCACCGAAAGATGCGTCGTTCCAGGCAATACGGCCCTTGCGTGTGAGCATCACGGTGAAGGCCACCATCAGCAATGCGCACACCAAATAGACGGCCACCAGGCTCGCGTCCAGCAGCTGGGCAATCGGCGTGCCGGCGCCAAAGCGGTACAGCATGCAGGGCAATGCGAAATACAGCACGAAGGTGTTCAGGCCAGGAATGGCCAGCTGCGGGAGCAGGCCCCGGCGTGCAGCAAGGTAGCCGCACAACACCAGGGCGAAAAAAGGGAAAGTGACGAAAAGAATGCTGAGCACGGCGCTGATTGTCGCCCACGCCCTTGCGTGCGAGTGCGCAATACGATGCCGCTTGCACGCCGATTGAGCATAAAAAATAGCTGCGGCGCAGACAGTGTCTGCGCGAGCAGCTATATTTTTAATAGCAAAAAGTGGCTGGCCAGCTGGTCCGCGTCAGGTGATCCCGATCTGAACCTGCCGGCCTGCCGCCGAACGCATGGAACTCGCTCGGCAGCGTTGCCCTTTAAAAGCTGTGCGCGATACCCGCGTAAATGGTTCTTTGCCCTTGGTTGACCGCCGGATTTCCCGAGATCCCACCGTCCACCCCGAAGTTGGCGCCACTGGAGTTGCTGACGCTACCGAATGACGCGTACAGCAGGGTGCGCTTGGACATGCTGTAGTCCGCACCCACCATGCCCAGCGTGGCCTTGCCGGCCACCCGGTCAGATTTGACGTGGAAGACCGAACCGATCAGCGTGAGCGCCGGCGTTACATCGTAGCGAACGCCAACCCAGGCGTGCTTGAGCTTGGACGCGGCGGTGAGGGCCGCGTCGGGTGCGGTGATGTAGTCGTAGGCCGCATAGAGCTTGGCCGGGCCGAACTTGTAAGTGCCGCCTATGATGGTTTCCTTGGAGGTGCTGAAAACATCCGTGAAGGTGGCGGTAGCATTACGGCGCGCGGAATAAATGGCGCGCAGCATCAGGTCCTGGTTCGCATAGGTCATCGATATGCCTTCGCCGCGGAGTGCCTTGCTGTTGCCAGCCTGTTCGCCGAATGAGATTTGCCCGGTGGCGCTGAAACCGCCAAAATCAGGCGTTGAATACTCCACCACATTGTTGGCACCGGGCCAGCTGCGGCCCCTGACCAGAGTGGCGCTACCCACCCACTGCTGGCCGGTCGGGTCCAGGTCCCATACGTCGTTGCTGATGAACAGGTTCTTGCCGACGCGGAAACTGCCCCAGCTGGCGTTGGACAGACCGACATAGGCGCGGCGGTTGAACAGTCCACTACCGGTCGCCCCGTTTTTAAGTTCAAAACCGCTTTCGAGAAGGAAGTTGGCCGCCAGGCCGCCGCCCAGGTCTTCCTTGCCCTTCATGCCCCACATGCTGGTGCCCCACTGGTTGCTGGCCACCATGGATTTGGAGAAGCTGGCATTGGCCACCGGGTCATACACATGGTCGATATACGCCAGGCCGGATACGGCACGTCCGTACAAGGTAACACTGGACTGGGCCGAGGCCAACTGCGGAGCCAGGGCAGCCGCGCAGGCCACACCGACGTACACACTACGGAAAGCAGCTTTCATGATTTGTCTCTCTTTGCTATGGTTAGGTTGAGTCAGTTAAAAAGTCCGGATATGCCCATTCGCCGGCATGGCTGCCCAGAGCGAACCCGGTTCGGGCGGGGAAAATCTTGGCTGCGGGCTTTCATCGTGCTTTCCAGGCCCGGCCGTTTGGGTATCGTGTTCATTGCGATCAACGGGTCAGCAGGGCCCGGTCCAGATGCACATAGCCGCCATCGGGATGAATCCACTGGCCCGTCGTGTGTGAGGCGCGATCGGACAGCAAGAACACCACCGTGTCGGCAATTTCGCGGTCGGTCGTCATGCGCTGACCGAGGGGAATCCGGGCCGTGATGTCGGCGAGCGCCGCGGCCGGGTCGGCAAAGGTCTTGAGCCACGTTTCATAGAGCGGTGTCATGACTTCGGCCGGCAGCACCGCATTGACCCGCACGCCATGCGCCGCCAGCGCGGCAGCCCATTCGCGTGTCAGCCCCAGCTGGGCCGCCTTGGCCGCGACATAGCCGCTGGTGTTGCCCTGCCCGGTGAGCGCCGTCTTGGAGGAAATGTTGACGATGGCGCCGCGCCTGGCCTTGAGCTGGTCCAGGCACAGGTGCGCCATCAGGTAGTAATGCATCAGGTTGGACTGCAACGAGCGCTGGAAGGCCTCGGGGCCGGCCTCCAGGCCGACGCTGTCGTTGACGCCGGCGTTGTTGACCAGCGCATCAATGCCGCCGAATTCGGCCACGGCACCCTGCACCGCGGTCCGGCAGGCCGATTCGCTTTCAAGTTCGAGCTGGAAAAACCCGTGGCGTGCACCGAGCTCCCGCAAGGCCGCGGAAAATTCCGGCAACAAGGGGCTGCGGCCGAAGATCACCGGCACGGCGCCCTCCCGCGCCAGCTGCAGGCTGATGGCCCCGCCAATTCCGGCGCCCCCGCCGGTGACAATGACAATCTTGTTTTGAAGGTGCAAATTCATCAAGGGCTCCGTTGTCAGACGTTGGTTATGGTCAGGCTCAGCCGAGGGTGTGTAGCGGCCATCAGCCCTTGAAGGCGTACTGCGCCAGCGACTCGCGCTTCATCTCAATCGAATAACCTGGCCGCTGCGGCGGCATGTAGGCGGCATGGCGAATCACGCAGGGATCCACGAAATGCTCGTGCAGGTGGTCCACGTATTCGATCACCCGGCCTTCCTTGGTACCGGCGATGCAGAGGTAATCGATCATCGACAGGTGCTGCACGTATTCGCACAGGCCAACGCCGCCGGCATGCGGACAGACCTTGAGTCCATATTTGGCCGCCATCAACATCACGGCCAGCACCTCGTTGACCCCGCCCAGGCGGCAGGCGTCGATCTGCACCACGTCAATGGCGCCCTGCATGATGAGCTGCTTGAACATGACGCGGTTCTGGCACATCTCGCCGGTGGCGACCTGCATGTCGCCCTTCACCGCCTCGCGGATGCGGCGGTGACCCTCGATGTCGTCGGGGCTGGTAGGCTCCTCGATGAACCAGGGCTTGGCAAAGCCCAGGTGCCCCAGCCACTCAATCGCCTCGTTGACATCCCACACCTGGTTGGCGTCAATCATCAGGGTGCGGTCGGGGCCGAGCACCTCGCGGGCGACGCGCACCCGCCGGATGTCGTCCTGCAGGTCGCGACCCACCTTGAGCTTGATGTGTGAAAAGCCGGCGTCCACCGCCTCCTGGGCCAGGCGCCTGAGCTTTTCGTCGTCATAGCCCAGCCATCCGGCGGAAGTGGTGTAGCAGGCGTAGCCTTCCTGCTCGAGCGTCTTCATGCGCGCGTCCTTGCCGGCGGCCTGGCGCGTCAACAGCGCCAGCGCTTCGGCCGGCGTGATGCAGTCGGTGATGTAGCGGAAGTCGATCAGCCTGACGATCTCTTCCGGGCTCATGCGGGCCACCAGCTTCCACACCGGCAGGCCCTCCTGCTTGGCCCACAGGTCCCACACGGCATTGACCACGGCGGCAGTCGCCAGGTGGATCGCGCCCTTGTCGGGGCCGATCCATCGCAGCTGGCTGTCCGAGGTGATGTAACGCCAGAAGCGGCCCATATCTTCAGTCACCCAGTCCATGTCGAGACCGACCACCAGATGGCGCATGGCTTCGATGGCGGCACAGCAGATTTCATTGCCGCGGCCGATGGTGAAGGTCAGGCCATGGCCTTCAAGCCCCGGCTCGCCGGTTCCCAGCACCACATAGGCGGCCGAATAGTCCGGGTCCGGATTCATCGCGTCCGAGCCGTCGAGATGCCGCGACGTGGGAAAGCGCACATCGATGACGCGCATGGATTGGATAGTGCTCATGAAGGATTGCCTGGGGATTGCTGTTTGACGGGTGAAGAAGCGCTTCAGCGCGTGGTAGCCCTGAGGCCGCCGCACCCATCAGTCATACAGAACCGCAGCGATCTTGGGATCGTTGATGGTGGTCTTGTCGTAGTAGTAAAAGCCGGTGTCGATGACCTTGGGCAGCTTTTCGCCCTTGAGGGACTTGACCGCCGCCTCCACCGTCTTGTAGCCAATGCCGACCGGGTTCTGGGTGATGGCGCCGGCCATCGAGCCATCCATGATGGCGGCCTTTTGCTGCTTGCCGGAGTCGTAGCCGATGATCACCACCTTGCGCTTCATTTCCCTGGCGCCGTTCAGTGCGCCGATGGCCGAGCCTTCGTTCGCGCCGAAAATTCCCTTCAGGTTGGGGTTGGCCTGCAGGATGGACTTGGTGATCTCGGTCGATTTGAGCTGGTCGCCGCCGCCGTACTGCACGCTGACGATCTTGATGTTGGGATAGGTTGACTTGATACGGTTGACAAATCCGTCGGTGCGATCGATGCCGGTGCGGCTGGTCTGGTCGTGCACCACCAGGGCGACATCGCCGCTTTTGCCGATCAGCTCGGCCATCTTGTCGGCGGCGAGGGCCGCGGCGGCCACATTGTTGGTGGTGGTCGTGGTTACCGGAATATCGCTGTCCACACCCGAGTCAAAGGCGATGACTGGAACCTTGGCAGCCTGGGCCTTTTTCAGCAGCGGGATCGACGCCTTGCTGTCCAGCGCGGCAAAGCCGATGGCCGATGGCTTTTTGGCCAGCGCCGCCGCGAACATGTCGATCTGCTTGTCCACCATGCTCTCGCTCTCGGGGCCTTCGAAGGTCACCTTGACCTTGTAGTCCTTGCCGGCCTGCTCGGCGCCGGCCTTGACGGCTTGCCAGAACTGGTGCTGAAAGCCCTTGGAGATCATCGGGATGTAGATCTCATCGGCGGCCATCGCCGTGCTCAAGGCAGACGCCAGGCCGAGGCCCAGTGCGAGGCTCAAAAGTGTGCGTTTCAAAATCATGTTTATCTCCGATCGGTATGGGGTTTGTTATGGGATATCAAAAATCAGACGTTGCATGGATAGGATTTGGGCTTCTCTTTGGCAAGAACTGCACTTGCTTGCATTTACCTGCGCTTTCGCAAAATATCGGCATACACCGCCACGATGATGATCAGGCCGGTCACCACCGTCTGCCACTCCTGGGCCACCGACATGATGCGCAGCCCGTTGGTCAGCACACTCATGATGAACGCGCCGATGATGGTGCCCAGAATCGTGCCGGCCCCGCCGCTGAGCGAAGTGCCTCCGATCACGACGGCGGCAATCGCATCCAGCTCGTAGCCCTGGCCCAGCGCCGGCTGCGCGGAATTCAGGCGCGAGGCGATGAGCAGCCCGGCCACGCCGCAAATCGCGCCGCTGAGCGTGTAGACAATGATCTTCCAGCGGTCCACATTCACGCCCGACAGGCGTACCGCCTCTTCGTTGCTGCCCAGCGCGAAGGTGTAGGTCCCCAGCACCGTCTTGTTCAGGATCAGGCTGGATACCACCGCCACCACAAACAGGATCAGCACCGCATTGGGGATGGGCAGATCGGGCAGGAAATAACCGATCAACGACTCCTGGGAAATGACCGAAAACTCCGGCGTGTCGTTGAAATAGATTGGCTTGGATTGGGTGATGACCAGCGACAGGCCTTTGAGCATGAGCATCATGCCCAGCGTGGCAATGAACGGCGGAATCTTCAGCTTGGCAATCAGCACGCCCGAGGTGAAGCCAGAGAACGCACCGAAGAAAATGGCAGCCAGCACGCCCAGGTAGAAGGGCAGGCCCCAATAGGTCAGCACCACCCCGGCCATGACTGCGCAAAAGGTCATCAGGGTGCCCACCGACAGGTCGATGCCCGAGGTGATGATGACAAAGGTGCAGGCGATGGCCAGCACGCCGTTAACCGCAGTGGCCTGCAAAATGCCCACCATGTTGTCGGTCTGCATGAAGCTGGACGAGGCCATGCTGAAGAAAATCAGCAACCCCAGCAAGCTGGCAAATGCCAACAGCTTTTGACGGGTGTTGCTGCTAAAAGCTGCAGTTTTGAAACCTTGCAGCAACTTGGAGACGGTCATGGGTGATGGTTCCGGTGTTTTTTTAGAATGCAACAGCGGCAACCATGCCGGAAACGGCAGCCGGGGCTTCGCGCTGGGTGGCGAGCTGCATGATTTTTTCCTGGGTCGCATCCCGTGCCGCCAGCTCGCCCGTGATGCGGCCCTCACACATCACCACGATGCGGTGGCTCAGCCGCAGCACCTCGGGCAGTTCGGAGGAGATCATCACGATGGCACGGCCCTGGGCCGCCAGCGCATTGAGCAGCTTGTAGATTTCGCTCTTGGCGCCCACGTCAATGCCGCGCGTAGGCTCGTCAAAAAACAGGATCTCGCAGTCGCGCACCAGCCATTTGGCGACGACGATTTTTTGCTGGTTACCCCCCGACAGCAGCGCCACTTTCTGCAGCGCGCTTGGGGTCTTGATGCCCAGTTGCGCGATCAGCTTTGCAGCCGTGTCCTGTATGGCAGCGGGTTTGAGAAGAAACCCGAAGCTCAAGAACCGCCGCAGGCTCGACAGCACAATGTTGGTCTGCACATCCATGCCGGTGGCCAGACCGAAGTGCTTGCGGTCTTCCGACAGGTAGCCGATGCCGTGCTCAACCGCGTCGGCCGGGCTATGCACCCCGATCTGGCGGCCCCTGACCCAGATCTCCCCTGAATCCCTTTTGTCGGCGCCGAACACGGCACGCGCCACTTCGGTCCGGCCCGCGCCCATCAGGCCGGCAAACCCGAGGATTTCGCCCTTGCGCACGGTGAAACTGACATCCTTGATCGTACGGCCGCGATTGAGCCCGCGCACCTCCAGCACGGTCTCCCGGCCCTGACCGGTTGCCGGCGGCCTCTCGTCTTCAAGCAGCGCGCGCCCGACCATCATGCCGATGATGGTGTCCATGCTGGTGGTGGCAGTCGGCACGGTGCCGATGTACTGGCCGTCGCGCATCACCGTCACGCGGTCCGAGATGCGCTTGAGCTCGTCCATCTTGTGCGAGATGTACACGATGCCAACGCCATGGCGCTTGAGCTGGCCGATGATGCGGAACAAGTCGTCGATTTCGGCATTGTTCAGCGCGGCAGTGGGCTCATCCATGATCAGCACGCGCGAGTCGAACGACAGCGCCTTGGCAATCTCGACCATCTGCTGGCGCGCCACTGTCAGGTCGCAGACCAGCGTGTGCGGTTCCAGGTTCAGGTTCAGGCGGTCGAAAATCGCTTTCGTGTCGCGGGCCATCTTCTCGGTATCGATGAACAGCCCAAGCCGCCCGATCGGCTCGCGTCCGATGAAGATGTTCTGCGCCACGCTCAGATGGCTCATCAGGTTGAGTTCCTGGTGGATGATGCCGATACCCAGTGCCTGGGCAGCGCGCGGGCTGGCAATCTCGACCGCCTGACCGTCGATGCTGATCTCGCCCGCATCCTTCTGGTAGACCCCGGCCAGTATCTTCATCAGGGTCGATTTCCCGGCGCCGTTCTCACCCATCAGCGCGTGCACCTCGCCTGCAGCAATCTCAAGCCGGGCGTTGTGCAATGCGCGCACTCCCGGAAAGGATTTGCACAGGTTGCTGATGCTCACAAGAGGTGTCATGGGCGGTTCCGGGCTGGCGCGGTGCTTGCTCAGATCGGCGCGATGTCGTTGACCGTGGCCAGACGGCCCGCCGACTGGCCCGGAGTGCGCCCCAACCAGGCGCTGCAGCAACGCCCGGAATCACCCGGGGCCCGGCAAACCGGTGTACGGGCCAGGCCGACGCCTTGGGCGGCCGCGCAGATCGATACTGTTTTTCCTTCCAAACTTCCTGGGTGCATGACAAAAACCTTTTTGCGTTGACGGAACCGTTCAATGAGGCGAAGGCACCAAAATCAGGAAACTTATTGTTACAAATGGTTCATTGATGAACAATCTATTCACTTATGGATCGAAGCGGTGTGAATCATAGAAATTTGCTCATCTTTCCAAGCTCCGGACTTTCCCTAGGTCAGGATTTAATTTATTGATGAACATTAAGTGCAAAAGTAAATAAATCTAAAACAATGAAGGCGAAAGTCTTCGCGAGCGCCGCGTGCCATATCAGGAGCGCTGCGTTACATATCAAAATTGCAATGCTTCTGACCTCACCCACCCTGCCGCCATGACACAAAAATATTCCGTTCTCCCGACGAATGACCACAACCCGAACGACGCTGGCGCCACCGCATCCCCGCCTCTTGCCGACGACCGCTACAGAGCACCGGCGCTTGACAAGGGCCTGGACATCCTTGAGTTGCTGGCTCGCCAGCCGCAGGGCCTGACGCGCGCGGAGATCGTCAAGGAAATGGACCGCAACGCGAGCGAGATCTACCGCATGCTGGAGCGGTTGGTGGCACGGCAATATGTCATGCGTTCGCTCTCGGGCGACCGCTATTCGCTGAGCCTGAAACTCTTCACGCTGGCGCACATGCATCCACCGCTCAACCGGCTGGTGACCCAGGCCATTCCCATCATGGAGGCCTTTGCGCACAAGGCTGAGCAGGCCTGCCACATGGGCGTCTATGACCAGGGCAACGTGCTGATCACCGCGCAGGTCAACGGCCCCGGCACCTGGAGCATGACGATCCGCGTGGGCGTGCATGTCGGGCTGGTCGATACCGCTTCGGGCCGGGTATTGCTGGCTTTCGCGGATGCCAGCCAGGCTCAGCAAATGCTGGCCCAACACACCGCACTCGAAGGCGAAGTGCCGATAGGGTCCGATGCATTGGTTGCCGCCCTCGGTGTCATCCGGGAGCAAGGCTATTTCGAGCGCGACAGTCTGCAGTCTTTCGGCGTGGCCGATATTTCCTGCCCCATCTTCGGGCCCGACCACAGCGCCCTGGCCGCGTTGACCTGCCCATACGTGCGGCGCATAGACCGCCACGTCGGCCCCGACCAGAAAACCGTGCGCCTGCTGCTGCAGCAGGCAGCCCAGGCACTGTCGTTGACGCAGGGTGGGTTCGCCCCGGCGAGCCGGAACGCATGAAGCCGAGCCAGATCGATCGCTACTAATTTGATAGCTGCTTGCGCTGGCATGCATTACCCTGCAGGCTTTTATTGCCTGAATCCGCAGTTGAAGCCGGTTCCGTTCGGCTGCGGTTTTTCACCCGGCCAGACCGACCGGCATGAAACCTGCTGCGCGGTCCCGGCCTGCGCTGCAGGCGCCAAAAAGGGCAGCCGCTATGATTTGCCGTTCACCGGCAGTACCTGACAAGGCCGGTCCCGCGCATTTTTCCCCTGGAACCGATTCTTTTTCATGACCCACGGCCTGAACCTCGCCCAACAAGAAGCCGTGAACTACCTGCATGGTCCCTGCCTGGTACTGGCGGGCGCCGGTTCAGGCAAGACGCGGGTGATCACGCACAAGATAGGCCGGCTGATCCAGTCAGGGCTCAGGCCCGAACAGATTGCCGCGATCACCTTCACCAACAAGGCCGCCGCTGAAATGCGCGAGCGGGCCAAGGCGCTGATCGGCAAAAGCGCCAAGGGCGTGCTGGTCTGCACCTTCCACGCACTGGGCGTGCGCATGCTGCGCCAGGACGGCGCGGCGCTGGGCCTCAAACCCCAGTTCTCGATTCTCGACAGCGATGACGTGACCAGCATCATCAAGGACGCTGGCGGCAGCACCGATGCGGCCACGGCGCGGCAATGGCAATGGACCATCAGCCTGTGGAAGAACATGGGCCTCAACGCAGCCGAAGCCCTGGCGCAGGCCAATGGCGACGAAGAGCGTGCCATTGCCCGCGTCATGGCGCACTACGAAGAGCGCCTGACCGCCTACCAGAGCGTCGACTTCGACGACCTGGTCGGCCTGCCGCTCAAGCTGCTGCGCGAGCACGACAGCGTGCGCGAAAAATGGCAGCAGTCGCTGGGCCATGTGCTGGTCGACGAATACCAGGACACCAACGCCACGCAGTACGAAATGCTCAAACTGCTGGTGGGCCCGCGTGGGCGCTTCACCGCCGTGGGCGACGACGACCAGTCGATTTACGGCTGGCGCGGCGCCACGCTGGACAACCTGAAAAAGCTGCCGCAGGACTACCCCAACCTCAAGGTCGTAAAGCTCGAGCAGAACTACCGCTCCACCAGCGCCATCCTGCGCGCGGCCAACAACGTGATCGGCCCCAACCCCAAGCTGTTTCCCAAGACGCTGTTCAGCGAGCTCGGCGAAGGCGAGCCGGTGCGCGTGATCGATTGCGACAGCGAAGAGCACGAAGCCGAACGCGTGGTGGCCCGCATCCAGAGCCTGCGCGCCGAAGGCAGCTTGCAGGCAGAAGGCGGGCAGTACAAGGAGTGGAAAGATTTTTGCGTGCTGTACCGCGCCAACCATCTGGCCAAGCCTTTTGAGAAGGCCTTTCGCAAAGCCAACATTCCGTACAAAGTTTCGGGCGGCCAGAGTTTTTTCGACCGTGCTGAAATCAAGGACCTGTGCTGCTGGATGCGGCTGCTGGTCAACAACAACGACGACCCGGCGTTCATGCGCGCGGTGACCACACCCAAGCGCGGCATCGGCCACACCACGCTGGGCGCACTCGGCACCTTCGCGAGCCAGTCGAAGCAAAGCCTTTTCGAGGCGCTCTTCAGCAACTCGCTGGGCTCGGTGCTGCCGGCCAAGGCGGTCGGTTCGCTGCATGAGTTTGGCCGCTACCTCAACGACCTCGAATACCGCGCCAAGCGCACTGTGGGCGCGGAAGACGCGCGCGTTTTCCTGAACGACTGGCTCAAGGAAATCGACTACGAGAAGCACCTCTACGACGGTGAAGACAGCGAAAAACTCGCGGCCGCGCGCTGGACCAATGTGATGGATTTCTGCGACTGGGTGGCCCAGCGCTGCGGTGGGCAGATCGACGACGCCTCAGGCGCCGTGGTGGCCGCCGAGACCAAAACCATGCTCGAAGTGGTGCAGACCATTGCGCTGCTTTCCACCATCAGCGAACGCGAAGGCGACCAGAACGTGGTCACCCTTTCAACCCTGCACGCCGCCAAAGGCCTGGAATGGCCACACGTGGTACTGGCCGGCGTGAACGAAGGCCTGCTGCCCTTCAAGCTGGAAGACGATGACGGCGTCAACACCGACAGCATCGCATTGCGCCTGCAGGAAGAGCGCCGCCTGATGTACGTGGGCATCACCCGCGCGCAACGCACGCTGGCTGTGAACTGGCTGCGCAAACGCAAGAAGGGCCGCGACATGATTCCCGGCGCGCCCAGCCGCTTCATCGCCGAGATGGCGCTGGACAAGGCCACGGTGAAAGAAGACCCGCGAGAAAAGCTCAAGGCCCTGCGTGCGGAGTTTGCGAAGAAGTCAGCGGACGGGATTGCGGCGGCAGCAGCGGCGGCAGAGACGCGCTAGCGCAGCCCTGTTCCGTGGTTAATTCGGCGCGAGATCAGGTGCCGGGCCGCATGAAGGCGTTTTCAGTGCTGTGGTTACAAACCGTTTCAGGCCGCGGGTTTTTACCGGTGCTTTACCTGATTGAGATCTATTCATGAGATAGTGCGCAAGCTCCACGGCCTGCGCGTTGCATCAACCCCGCACTCGCGTGCCCGAGTTTTCCGTTTCACCCCCTGCACTGCAGCCTTGGCCGCTCCGTCCGCCTTGCTGCCTTGCTACAGCCCGTACCGCACGGCCAGGCCGTGCACTCACTTGTTCATGACTTTGCTTTTTCTTCGACGCGCTCTTTTTTTAATCGCCGCTTGCGCAATATCCGCTAGTGCTACGGCCCAAACGAAACCCGACGCCGCGTGCCCGGCCGCCACGGAGATGAAAGCCGCACAACTCCATGGCCTGTGGGCCGTGCGTTTTGACCGCCCACCTGCCGGCTTGCCGGCCCGCGCCACCATGCTGCTGGAACGGCATGCCGAATTCGCCGAAAGCCTGGCCGGCATCGTGAGCCGCGACCTGGGTCCGGCCGTTGGCTCCAAAGCCATTGCAGGACATGCGGCCAAGGCCGCATTGGCCGGTGACCTGGAGGGTGGCATGTTGCTGCTCGACGAATCCTCCGACAATGTCAGCATCACCGGCACCTGGAACGGTGAAATGGTTGAAGGGTCTTGCGGCAAGGCCTTCAAGGGCACCTGGAAAGACACCAGCAGCAGCGCCCCCGACAATGCACCCGATGTGCCTTTTACGCTGACCCGGCTGCCCTAAACAGCGCAATTTTCAAGACCGAGCCATGCCACTGAAATCTCTCAATCCTGCTGCTGCATCGCTTTGCACGGTGCTTCTGGCCCTCCTGGGTCTTGGCGCCACGGCCGCGGCACATGCACAGGCCGCGCCGGCAAACCGTCCATCCAGCACAGGCTGGCAAACCTGCCAGGCCATGAAGGGCGACCCTGCGGCGCAGCTCACCTGCTTCCAGCAATGGGCCGATGCGCAAACGCCCGCCAACACGCCCGCACCCAGCCTGACCACAGCGCCGGCCAATGCCCAGACCGGCCAGCCGGCTACTCCGGTGCTGCTGTTGCCATCACTGAACACCGAAGCGCCGGACGGCAAGCCGATCGGCTGCAAAAACACCAGGTACTCGGAACTGTCCCGCTTCTGGGAACTGCAGCGCGGCACCGACTGCGACACGTTCTCGCTGCGCGGCTACCGGCCGATCACGCTGGCCGTCTCCACCGCCGACAGCGTGAACACGCAACCCTCATCACCCTCCGCCGGGCATACCGCGCTGACCTCTGTGCCCTATATGCGCACTGAAAACAAGATCCAGCTGTCGGTGCGCACCAAGGTCGCCAAAGGCCTGCTGAAAAGCGGCGACAACGACGACGACGACCATGACTCGGTATGGTTCGGCTACACGCAGCAAAGCTATTGGCAACTGTTCAACGGCAGCATCTCGCGGCCGTTTCGCACCACCGACCACGAGCCCGAGGTGATCTACATCTACCCGCACCAGATCCCTTTGGCCGGTGGCTGGAACTACCGGCTCTCGGGCCTGGGGCTGGTGCACCAGTCCAACGGCCAGTCGCTGCCGCTGTCGCGCAGCTGGAACCGCGTCTACCTGATGGGCGCCGCCGAGAAAACATTGGGCCAGGACTCGGGCCTGATCCTGCAGGGGCGCATCTGGGACCGGCTCAGGGAGTCCTCGGGCAATGACGACAACCCCGGCATCGAAAACTATGTGGGCCGCGCGGAAGTCACGGGCAGCTGGCAGATCAACAAGGCCAACACGGTGGGCGTCACGCTGCGCCACTCGCTGCGCAAGGAAGCCCGCGGCTCGGCCCGGTTTGACTGGATGATGGCGCCGGCCTCGTCGCCCAACTACACCGGCCTGCGTTATCACGTGCAGCTTTTCAGCGGCTACGGTGACAGCCTCGTGGACTACAACCGAAAGCGCAATGTTCTGAGCATCGGCCTGAGCCTGGTGGACTGGTAATTCCGCCGAGTTGCGGCGGCAGCCGCAGGCTCATCTGCTATATTTTTTATAGCTACTAGCGCCCGATTGTATTGGCTCTGAGAGCTTTTTCGCTTAAATCCTGAAGTGCACCCGGCACTCCCGCAGCCGCATGCGGGCCGCGGCCGCGAACAGCCACCTGCGCGCCGCCTTGCTTTAAGCTGTGCGGATGCCCCTCGTCGCCATCTCCACCGGTTCTTGCGCGTGCCTGTCACTGCGCGCACCGGCTGCGCCATGACCGAGCCCACCACCTTCACGCTGGCCTGCATCGTGGCCGGTGCGCTACTGATTGCCATGACCCTGGGCGGCTCTTTCATTGCACGGCTTCCGCTGAGCGCCGCCATGCTCTACCTCGGCGTCGGCGTGGCGATCAGTCCCGTCGGGCTGGGGCTGCTCAAACTCGACGCCCTCAAGAACACGGTGCTGCTGGAGCGCCTCACGGAGGTGGCAGTACTGATTTCGCTGTTCACCGCCGGCATGAAGCTCGAGTTCCGCGTGCGGGATGGCCGCTGGCGGATTCCGGTGCAACTCGCAACCGTGTCGATGGTGGTCACCGTGGCCGCCATCACCGCACTGGGCGTTTATGTGCTGGATCTGCCCGTGGGCGCCGCGGTGCTGCTGGGCGCCATCCTCGCGCCGACCGACCCGGTGCTGGCCTCCGACGTGCAGGTGGCCAACCCGGGCGACCGCGACCGACTGCGTTTCGGCCTCACCGGTGAAGGCGGGCTGAACGACGGCACCGCATTTCCATTTGTGATGCTCGGGCTGGGCCTGCTGGGCCTGCACGAACTCGGCGAAGGCGGCTGGCGCTGGTGGGCCGTCGACGTGCTGTGGGCCGTGGCCGGCGGTCTCGCCCTGGGCTGGCTGCTGGGCACGCTGGTGGGCCGCGCCATCCTCTACCTGCGCATGCGCCACCGCGAAGCACTGGGCTCGGACGAATTCATCGCGCTGGGACTCATCGGGTTGACGTACGGCCTGGCGCTGCTCTTTCAGACTTACGGCTTCCTGGCGGTGTTTGCGGCGGGCCTGGCGCTGCGCCGCATCGACGAGCCCGATGCGCGGCCCGTACCCCAGGCAGCGGCCGCGCCCGACGAAACGCTGAGCCCCGATGACCAGGAAGCCTCGGGCGCAGAAGCGCCCGCCCACATGATGCGCGCAGTAGAGCGCTTTAACAGCCAGCTGGAAAGCTTCGTGGAAGTCGCCATCGTGCTGGCCGTGGGCGTGCTGGTCGCCACCACACGCTTTCGCACTGAAGTGCTGTGGTTTATCCCGGCACTGTTCCTGGTGATCCGGCCGGCGGCGGTTTTTATCGGGCTGCTGGGAACCCCGGTCAGGGGTTCCCAGCGCCGCCTGATGGCCTGGTTCGGCATTCGCGGCATCGGCTCGCTGTATTACCTGCTCTACGCCATCAACCACCACCTCCCGCCCGCGCTCGCGCAGCGGCTGCTTTCCATCACGCTCGCGGTGGTCGTCGCCTCGGTGATTGCCCACGGCATTTCTGTCACGCCACTGATGAAACGCTATGAGGCGCGCAAACCGGGCAAGCAACGCAGGCCCTGAGAAAACGGCCGGTGTGCATCCCGCACAGCCTCACAGAATGTCACCTTATTGATAACGATAACGATTCTCATTTGTATAATCGCGCTTTGACCGATTAACAAAGACACAGGAGTCGTCATGAAACCAGCAATGAAACCCGCCATCCTTGCCGCCCTGGTGGCCCTGCTTGCAGTGCCCGCCATGGCCCAGCCCGCAGCAACGGCGGCCGGTACCGCGCCTGGCACAGTGGCGGCACCAGCCACCACGGCGGCCGCCGTGGCAAAGCATTACGCCCACCTGGTGCAATCAAACTATGACGACACGCTGGCCAGCATGCTCATCCTGCAAAAAGCCGTGCAGGCTTTTACCGACGCGCCTTCGGACGACGGCCTCAAGGCCGCGCGCAAGGCCTGGCTGGACGCGCGCGAGTATTACGGCCAGACCGAGGCCTTCCGTTTTTACGGCGGCCCGATCGATGACAAAAACGGCCCTGAAGGCCGCATCAATGCCTGGCCCATGGACGAGTCCTATGTCGACTACGTGAAGGACGCGCCCAACGCCGGCATCATCAACAACCGCAAGGCCGTGATCAACAAAAAACGGCTGGCCAGCCTGAACGAGCGCAACGGCGAAGAAAACATCGCCACCGGCTGGCACGCGATTGAATTTTTGCTGTGGGGCCAGGACCTGAGCACCACCGGCACGGGCAACCGTTCGTTTGAAGATTTTGTGGACGGCAAGAAACCCAACGCCGACCGCCGCCGCCAATACCTCAAGGTAGTGACCGAACTGCTGGTCGACGACCTCGGCACCCTCACCAAAGCCTGGGCGCCCACATCGACTTCTTACCGCGCGAAGTTCGAGCGCGGCGGCATGGAGTCGGTGCGCAAGATTTTTGTCGGCCTGGGTTCGCTCTCGCGCGGTGAACTCGCCGGTGAGCGCCTCGAAGTCGCCCTGGCCAGCCAGGACCAGGAAGATGAGCACTCGTGCTTTTCCGACAACACGCACCGCGACGTGGTGAACAATGCCAAAGGCATCCAGAACGCCTGGCTGGGCCAGTACAAGCGCGCCGACGGCACGACGCTGGCCGGCCCGTCGCTGCGTGACCTGGTGGCGGTGAAAAACCCGGCGCTGGCAGACCGCACCACCAAGCAGATCGCCGCATCCGTCGCCGCCGCCGAAGGCATCCAGGCGCCGTTTGACCGCGAAATCGTCGGCGCCAAAGACGCACCCGGCCGGCTGCGCGTGCAAAAAACCGTCGACAGCCTGGTGCAGCAAAGCAAGGACCTGGTGGAAGCCGCCAACGCCGCCGGCATCACCAAGCTGACGCTGGTCAAACCTTAATGGCCAAGGCCGCGTCGTCCCGGATGGTCACGCGCCCTGCGCGTGCAGTGCTTGCCTGCGTGGCCGCAGCGGGACTGGCAGGGCTGGCCTTCTGGGCGTCGGCAGGGCCGGGTGCGCAAGCCGGCACGGCGCCCGACGACGAGAAAACCGGCGGCGACACCACGGTGTTTGCCACCGGCCACAACGCGTTTTCATTTCCGCTGGCCAACCTGGGCGATGAGGAACGCACGCGGTTTGTCATCGGCAATTCTTTCTTCAAGCGCAACTGGGTGCAGGCGCCGTCCTCCACCACCGCGCGTGACGGCCTGGGCCCGCACTTCATCGCCCGCTCCTGTGGCGGCTGCCATGTGCAGGACGGGCGCGGCGCACCGCCCGACTTCAACCGCGGCCTGGCCGACCAGCCGGTCGGCCTGCTGCTGCGCCTGTCGGTGCCGGGCAAGGACGCGCACGGCGGCCCCATGCCCGACCCGGTGTACGGCGACCAGTTTTCCAATTTCGCGGTACAGGGCGTGATGCCAGAGGGACAGATATCCCTGCGCTACGACGTGGTGCGCGGCAAGTTCGCCGACGGCACCCCCTACCAGCTGCAAAAGCCCCGCTACGGTTTCAGCAAACTCCACTACGGCCCCATGGTCAAAGATGTGATGGTGAGCCCGCGCATCGCGCCGCAGATGGCCGGCGTGGGTTTGCTCGAAGCGATTCCCGAAGCGGAAATCCTGCGCAATGCGCGCGAGCAGGCCGCATCTGACAGCCCGGTGCGCGGCGTCGTCAACCAGGTGTGGGACGCGCCGACGCAGCAGATGCGCACAGGCCGCTTCGGCTGGAAGGCCAACGTCGCCACCCTGGCGCACCAGACCGCGGGCGCCTTCCTCGGCGACATGGGCATCACCTCGCCGGTCTTTCCGAAAGAGACCTGCACAGCCGCCCAGAAAGACTGCCTGGCGGCGCCGCGCGGCGCACAGGGCAAGGCCAGCGAGATTGACGAAAAAACATTCAACGACGTGGTGTTTTATGAAACCACACTGGCACCGGCGGCGCGCCGCAATCCGCGCGATGCCCAGGTGGTGCGCGGCCAGAAACTGTTTGCCGAAGCACAGTGCGCCGCCTGCCACCGCCCGAGCTACGTCACCGGTGAAAGCCCGTTTCCGCGGCTGGGCAGCAAGGCCGTGCAGGGCCAGACCATCTGGCCCTACACCGACCTGCTGCTGCACGACATGGGCGAAGGCCTGGCCGATGGCCGGCCCGACTTCCTGGCCGATGGCCGCCAATGGCGCACGCCGCCGCTGTGGGGCATCGGCCTGGTGCCCGACGTGAACGGCCACAACCGCCTGCTGCACGACGGCCGCGCGCGCGGTGCGCTGGAAGCCGTGCTCTGGCACGACGGCGAGGCCAAAGCCAGCAAGGACAAAGTCCTGCGGATGAATGCGCAGGAACGCGCCGCGCTGGTGAAATTCCTCGAATCGCTATGAGTGCCATGAAGGTATCGAGTGCCTGACCCAGGCATCGCAAGCGACAACCCACACAAGGGAGCAGCCCGATGAATTCCCTCACCTCTTTGTTGCAGCCGGCCTGGCGCAAGGCCGTGCCGGCCATCGCCGCCGCGCTGCTGCTGGCCGACGGCACGGCGCAGGCGCAAGTGGTCGCACCCAACGTTGCCGTGCCGTTTTACACGGCGGGTGATTTCATGCGCGGCATCCATCGCTTCTGGTATGCGCCGCAAGCCACCGCGTTTGCCGAGCAGGCCGGCGGCTTGCCTGCGGCAATGCAAGCCGTGTGCGACGCAACCGCCACCACCGCACCCGCAAAGCTGGAGCAAGCCAAAGAGCGCTGGAAAACCACTGCGCTCGCCTGGGACCGCCTGAGCGGCGTGCAAATCGGCCCGCTGGTGCAGCGGCGCTCGGCGCGGCAGATCGACTTTTCGCCGGCGCGGCCCGAGCTCATCAAGCGGGCGATTCAGTCAGCGCCGCAAGATGCCACGGCCATGGAAAGCATAGGCTCGCCGGCCAAAGGCTTGCCGGCCCTGGAGTGGCTGCTGTGGAACCAGCCTGTTTCGTCGTTTGCACCCGCCACGCCGGCCTGCCGCTACGCGGTGCAGGTGGCCGCCGACATCCAGCGCGAAGCCGACACGCTGGCGAAGGCTTTCAGCGAACTGGCAGCGCGCCAACCCGGCGAGTCGGAAGAAAGCAATGGGCCGGCGATGAGCGAGCTGGTCAACCAGTGGACCGGTGCGCTGGAACGCCTGCGCTGGGCCGAAATGGAAAAGCCCCGCATGGCCGGGACGCAAGGCAACCGCAATGCCGCCTACGCGCGCAGCGCCAGCGGCCAGACCGCGGCGCGCTGGGCCGCGCAATGGCAGGCGCTGCGCACACTGGGCGCATCGCAGGCGCGTGAAGCCCCTTTGCCCGGTGTCGGCTTGGCGCCGCTGGAAACCTATTTGCGCGGACTGGGCCGCAACGAGCCGGCCAACCAGCTCGCACAAGCGGTGAACAAAACCGACAAAGCCATGCAAAGCGCATCGCCCGCCAACAAAGCCGGCATGGGCAGCGCCGGGCGTTCCTTGGCCGACCTGAAGAAACTCGCCGAAGCCGACATCGCGCCGGCACTGGAAGTGAGCATCGGCTTTTCAGATGCCGACGGCGATTAGGAATTTGCATGAAAAAGGCTGAGGCCCTGACAACACTGCGGCGCCGGCAATGGCTGGCACTGGCAGCGGCTGGCACCAGCGCCTGGCTCAATCCCGCGCTGGCAGCGGCCACCGCTACTAGCCGGCCGCAACAGCTGGCCGCCGCCTGGGAGGCGGCGCACGGCTACCAGGTCGGTGTGCTGGCCTATCGCGGCGCCGCGCTCCAGGTCAGCGCCGCACTCGACGTGCCTACGCGTGCCCACGGCGTGTGGGTCGAGCGCAGCGGCACGCTGCTGGCGGTGGCCCGCCGGCCGGGCGACTGGCTGCTGCGCTGGAAGCCCGAAGGCAACGGCACCGGCCAGGCCATCGCCTGGGGTTGGGCCGAGCCCGACCGCGCCTTCAACGGCCACGTGATCGCCAGCCCCGACGGCAAAACGCTCTACAGCACCGAAACGAATCTCGAAACCGGCGAAGGCCTGGTCGGCCTGCGTGATGCCGCCACGCTGGAGAAATCTGGCGAGTGGCCGACTCACGGCATGGACCCGCATGAACTTTTGCTGGATGACGACGGCAGTTTGGTCGTGGCGAACGGCGGCATCCCCGCGCTGCCTGAAACCGGCCGGCTGAAAATTCACATGGATCGCATGGACGCATCGCTGGTGCGGCTGGACACACGAAGCGGCGCGCTGCTGGGCCAGTGGCGACTGGCCGACAAGCGCCTGAGCCTGCGGCACATGGCGTGGGGCGGCGCACCGGTGGCGGGCGGGGCGCGTGTCCTGGGCATCGCGCTGCAGGCCGAGCATGACGACACCCCGGCCAAAACCGCCGCGCCCGTGTTGGCGCTTTTTGATGGCCAGAAGTTGCAAACCTGCGCCGCTGCCGACGGGCGCGTGCTGGCCGGTTACGGCGGCGACATCGCCTGGGCAGCGGGCAGTTTTGCCGTGGGCTGCCCGCGCGCCAATGGCGTGGCCGCATGGCAGGCCGATGGGCGCTGGACAGGCTTTTTCCCGCTGGAAGAAGCCTGCGCCGTCACTTCGGCTCCGGCCGCGGGACAGGCTGACGCCATGTTGTGGGCCGGCGGACGGCTCGCCGCGCTGACGCGCGACGTCGCGGGCCGCACGGCTTTGCCGGCGCTCAAAAATGTGCGGCTGGACAACCACTGGGCGCCTCTGCCGGGTTAGATAACGGTTGGGTTGGCTGGGGGCATCGATGAATTGCTATATTTTTGATAGCTGCTCGCGCCCGTTGTTATTGGGCTACCGGCACATTTGGCACACAAAAAGGCCCTGAAACCGCATCCTGGCGGGGATTTTTCCGGATTTTTACCGTCCCCGGACAACTAAAAACAGCTATTTTCAAAGCGAAAAACGGCTTTGACCCAAGCAGGACGAGCGCAAGCAGCTATTGTTTTTATAGCAACGTCATGCCCTGCCGATTCGAGCGCAGCTTATTCGGCGCCCTATTCGGCGGACTTCACAGCTTCTTCCATAGCTCGCCATCCCTGGAACGGTAAGTGCCCCCCGTGGCGCAGCAGCCCCCTGCACCGAAGGCGATGCGCCCGAGGGTGACGGTGACGACACCGTTGTCTGCCTGCAGCGACTGCCGTTCGCAATACGTGAAGAAGGGATAGAGATCGGGTTCGAGCACCATCTGCCAGCCGTTCTCGCCGGGCTCCTTGGACGCCTTGGGTATCGCGCGGTAGACCTTGCAGTCATGCACTGCGAGGTGCACCGGCTTGCCGTCCAGCAATCCCTTGAATACGCGCTCCGGCGGTATCGCTGCCATGGGGTCCGGCTCGGCAGGTGACGGAGCAGGGACACTGCCTCCGCCTGCCAACCCAAGTCCAATCCCCAGCCCAACAGCCAGCAGGAGCTGGCCCCACAGCATGTTCCGCTCAGGCCTTGTCGCCGGCGAGAACGCCTGCCACGCCAGCGCAGCAGCAGCCGCGGCCGAAAGCGCTGTGGCGACCCAGACCAGCAGCCCGGCGGCTTCGGTGGCTGGACTGATCGTCCAGCCAACAGCCAGCACGGCCGCATTGACCAGCAACAGCACGAGGCAAGCCCATGGCCGCAGCCGGGAGAACAGGCCTGCAATCAGCAAGAGCACCGCGCACAGCAGCATCGCGGGCAGGACCACCACGCCTGAAAACAGCAGTTCGAACACGCCCAGCAGCCAGCCACCACTGCCCGCCATATTGCCAACGGTGTAAAGGTAAAGCGCCAGACCCAGGCCCGGCAGGGCCAACAGCTGTGCGGCGACAAAGGCAAAGGCGTAAGGTGCGTTGGAGGTTCTCAAGATGAGGGGAATTCTAGAGTGCGGTCGGATACTGTCGTATACGGCCTGCGTGAATCCAGCATGCCCAAATGCAATCGCCCCGGCAGCCAAAGGCTGCCGGGGCGAAAAGCGTCGGGACCGGTCAGGCGCCGGCGCCGTAAAGGCTTATTGCTGGCTGGTCTTCACAGCTTCAGCAGCAGCCTGGGGTGCTGCACCGGCCTTCTCGGCGCGGGGAGCGCCCAGGTTTTGCTGGGCGGTGGCGCCGTTGTAGCTCGAAGCGGAGCCGGCGTTTTGGACCTGCAGCAGGTCGCTTTTTACTTCCGCGCGGGTTTTGGTCGCGGGCGCCTGCATCTGGTCAAACAGATAGGAGTTGAAGGTTTGGGCAGAAGCAGCCACGGAAGTCAGGGCGGCAACAGCAACAACGGAAGCGGCGATAAAGTTCGATTTCATGATGAATATCCTCTCAAAGTTAAGTGACGTTCCGGGCATGGCGGGCTCATCTTCCCGTCTGTCCAGCCTCGGTGAGTCGCCTTGTAGTGGGCTTCGGCTCATCGATGTATGAACTTTATTCCATTCAAATCAATCAAAAAATAGCAATTCCAACAATACATTGCTGTTAAATCAGCAACAATGATGGCTTAATTTAGGGGTAAACCATGGACCGGCTTCAATCAATGCGTGTGTTTCAGCAGGTGGTGGATGACGGGAGTTTTGCGGCGGCCGCGCGCAAATTCGACATGTCTTCCGCCGTGGTGACCCGGCTGGTCGGCGACCTGGAAGATCACCTGGGCGTGCGGCTACTGCAGCGCACCACCCGACGCCTGGCCCTGACGGATGCCGGCGAGGCCTACCTGGCACGGGTGCGCCACATCCTCGATGACATCGACGAAGCGCATGCCGCCGCCCAGGCCCATGCGCAGGAAATGTCCGGCGTCATCCGCATCCTGACCCCGCCGGTATTTGCCGTGCACGTGATTGCGCCCCTGGTGGCGGAGTTCGCGCGGCGCTACCCCAAGGTCGTGCTGGATATCTATGTGGACTCTCCCTTGATGCCGCCCGTGGAAGACTACGACCTCACCCTGCTGGGCGCTGCCGACACCTTTGACGCCAACATCATCGCCCGGCCCATTGCGTCTTCCGCCGGCATTCTCTGTGCCTCGCCAGACTACCTGCGCCGCCACGGCACACCCGCACAACCTGAAGACCTGCCCCATCATCAATGCATGCGCATCAAGGCACAGGCCAACCGCCACCGCAGCTGGCGCTTGTTCAACCCGAAGGAAAACAATCGCGAAGTGGAGGTGCAAATCGAGCCCAGCATGTTGGTGAACCATTCGGACACGCTGATACGCGCCTGTGTGGACGGTGCGGGCATCATGAGCCAATCCATCGACCTGGTGGCCAACCACCTCAACAGCGGCGCGCTACAACGTATTTTGTCGCCCTGGACCACCGGCACCAACACGCTCTATGCAGCGCTGCCCAGCCGCAAATTCATTCCGACACGTACCAGTGTGTTTCTGGAATTCATGACCGAGTACACGCGCGCTGTGATCAGGAAGATGGAAGCCCGGCAGGACTAAAACCTGCGCCGACGCACGGCAAAAGCACTCACCCGGGCGGCCGGTGTGGAAAAGCGGGCTCGCGGCCCCACATAACAATGGCAGCCGCCCTGGTTGCTGTCATAGTTCATGGCATTTCACCCTTCGTGAAACACGTCTCACAAATCGCGAAGAAACGTGGGCGAACTTTTTGAACGCCAAAAAGTTCCAGGACTACACGCCGTTATTGTTCCGGTTTCGACAATTGAATGTTCTGCCAATACGCACTTGTGTATCTGCGCCGCGGAACAAGGTTTGATACATCGGTGAGCCACCTATTCAAAGCGACTCAACGATGAAGGCCTCACGGGCACAACGCCCGTCCCACCTGTTTTCACACTTGTTCTTAAAGGAAATTCACCATGAAATCGACGAAACTTGTTTCCGCATCCGTTCTTGCCCTTGCAGCGCTCGCCTCGGCGAAC
Organism: Polaromonas sp. P1_F8; assembly: GCF_056405635.1. NCBI lineage: Bacteria > Pseudomonadati > Pseudomonadota > Betaproteobacteria > Burkholderiales > Comamonadaceae > Polaromonas > Polaromonas sp. P1_F8. The sequence continues at coordinate 578,256 of NZ_JBFUBS010000002.1, forward strand.
AGCTTTGCCCAGGACAGCAACTACCCCGGCAATGAAGTGAGCGCCGCCAGCACCTTGAGCCGCGCCGATGTCCGCGCAGAGTTGGCGCAATCACCACGCGCGTCGTACCAGGTCAACAGCGACAGCGGCTATCCCGGAACCGATGCCGCACCCGTTGCGAGCACCAAGACCCGCGCCGAAGTCCGCGCCGAACTGGAGCAGGCACAGCATGAAGGCTACAAGCTGAGCATCGACAACTCCTACCCCAACGACTTCAACGTGCCTGCCGCACACGGCAGGGCACACTCCGCGGGTTAAGCAGCGCCGCACCGCCGGCCAGGCGTGTGCACCTCCCGTTAAATCGCACTGCAGCGTCCAGGAAGCCTCCAGGCTTTCTGGACGTTGGCCTGCGCGCAGCACGGCCCGTCCTTCCCTGTTGTCCTTCCTCGCTTTGCGTGAGGGACATTCAACAAATCAGCGATCAAAATTGCCTTGGCACGCATAGTTGCGAAATCATGTATGATGAGTATCATGCGAAACACCAAAATCAACGCCAGAACGGCCGCCAAGGAGGCCTCCCACGAACGTATCGTCTCCGTGGCCGCGCGGGCAATACGCCGCAGCGGCTATAGCGGCACCGGCGTGGCCGACATCATGAAAGAGGCCGGCCTGACCCATGGTGCGTTTTACGCCCACTTCGCGTCCCGCGAGGCCATGCTGGCCGAAGCCGCAACGCGGGCCTGCGCCGACGCCGCTGCCATTGCTGCAGGCGTGGTCGCCGGCGTGCCCTCAGGGCGGGCACTGGAATCCATGGTGCGCGGCTACCTCTCGCCTGAGCACCTTGAACAGGTTGAAATGGGATGCCCCCTGGTGGCGCTGGGATCGGAAACGGCGCGCCAGACACCCGAAATACGCCGCGCGACCACCCGGCACATCAAAGAAACGATTGATTTTGTCGCCCGCCAGTCACCTGACTGGGGGCAGCACGGTGCTCACGAACGGGCGATGATGACCCTGGCCACCATGGTCGGCACCTTGCTGCTGGCCCGCGCGGTTGACGAACCCACATTGGCAAACAGCCTGTGCGAGGCCGCCATCAAGCACCTGACTCCAGCTGCTGCCCCCGCCTCCGCCTGAACCCGAGACACAGTACCTGCGGCCTTTTCGCTTGCTCACATATATGACAACCATCATTCGAAATCAACACAAGGCCAGCCCAATGAGACCTTCTGTTCGGTCATGCACCTCAAGCCGACCCGTTCCCCGTCCCGTATCTACACCCCGAAGGAAACACCATGGCTACTGAAAACAAAATTGCACTCGTGACGGGCGCCTCCTCAGGCATCGGCAAGGAGACTGCTGAGCGGCTTGCAAAAGCCGGCTACAAGGTCTACGGCACCAGCAGGCGCGGCGGCCAGCCCGGCGGGCAACCGTTCGACATGTTGTCTCTGGACGTGACCCAGGACGAGTCGGTCGAGGCTGCAGTTCAGAAGCTGATTCAGCTGGAAGGCCGCATAGACCTGCTCGTCAACAATGCCGGCTTCGGGGTCGCTCCAGCTGGTGCGGAAGAGAGTTCGATCGCGCAGGCTCAAGCTATCTTCGACACCAACTTCTTCGGGATCGTCCGGATGACGCGCGCCGTCGTGCCGCACATGCGCCGACAGGGCGCGGGACGCATCATCAACATCGGCTCGGTGCTTGGTTTCCTGCCAATGCCGTACGGGGCACTGTATGCGGCGACGAAGCATGCGATCGAAGGCTACTCCGAGTCGCTCGACCATGAGCTACGCACCAGGGGCATCCGGGTCTCGGTCATCGAGCCTGCATACACGAAGACGCCGTTCGACGCGAACTTCCTGGAACCCGACGCTCAGCTCAATGAGTACCGCGAGGTTCGCGCTGCCGTGAGCCAGCGCGTGAAGGAAGTGATGGCAACTGCGGAACAGCCGGGCGTCGTGGCTGACGTCGTGCTGAAAGCTGCCAGTGCCGCTCACCCGAAACTCCGATACACCGCTGGCGGACTCGCGAGTCGCCTGCGATTTCTCCGCACATTTGCGCCTGCGGGTCTGGTGGATGCCGGGATTCGAAAAGATCTGCGGCTCGACGTGATGCCAACAGTGAAAACATCATGAAAGCATTCATCGTTGAACGTTATGGGAAAAAGAGCAGCTTGCGGTTGACGGACATGCCGAGCCCGGAGCTGCGCGATGACGAGGTCCTGGTCCAGGTGCATGCCGCTGGTGTGAACCAGCTGGACTTCAAGATCCGCGACGGCGAGTTCAAACTCATCCTGCCCTATCGCCTGCCTCTCATCCTGGGCCACGACGTTGCCGGAGTGGTCGTCAAGGTTGGCCCGCGCGTGCGGCAATTCAAGCCGGGCGATGAAGTCTATGCGCGGTCCGATGATTTCCGGATTGGCACGTTTGCGGAATTTGTCCCCGTCAAAGAGGCATCCCTGGCGCTCAAGCCTGCGGGGCTCACGATGGAAGAAGCCGCGTCCATCCCGCTGGTGGCCTTAACGGCCTGGCAGGCACTGGTCGAGAAGGCCAAGCTGAAAAAAGGGCAGAAGGTCTTCATCCAGGCTGGCTCAGGAGGCGTTGGCACCTTTGCCATCCAGTTGGCGAAACATCTGGGCGCCACCGTTGCCACGACGACGAGCACGGCCAATGTCGCGCTCGTCAAGAGTCTGGGCGCGGACATCGTGATCGACTACAAGACGCAGGATTTCGAAAATCTCCTGCGCGACTACGACGTCGTGCTGAACAGCCAGGACGGCAAGACGTTGGAAAAGTCACTGCGTGTGCTTAAGCCCGGTGGGAAACTCATCTCCATCTCCGGCCCACCTGATCCCGCATTCGGCAAGGAAAGCAGTGCTCCTGCATTTGTAAAGCTGGTGATGCGCATGCTGAGTTCAGGCATCCGGCGCAGGGCAAAGGGCCGCGGAGTTGACTACGCGTTCCTCTTCATGAAGGCAAGTGGCAGCCAACTGCGCGAGATCACGCGGCTCTTCGATGCTGGAGCCATCCGTCCGGTGATGGACCGGGTCTTTCCGTTCGAAGCAACCAACGAGGCCTTGGCCTACGTCGAGGCGGGCCGTGCAAAAGGCAAGGTCGTCATCAAGGTCAAGTGAGCCTGTTTTTCCTAATCAGCTTTTCCCACCCATTGGAGTTTTCTCATGCAAATCAAAAACGCTGTTGTTCTCGTCACCGGTGCCAATCGCGGCATCGGCCTGGCATTCGCGCGCGAGCTGCTCGCCCGCGGTGCCCGCAAGGTCTACGCGGCCGCGCGAGACCCCGCAACCGTCACCCTGCCCGGAGTGCAGGCCCTGCGGCTCGACGTCAACAGGCCCGAAGACGTGGCGGCCGCCGCCGCACTGGCGCCGGATGTCACGCTGGTAATCAACAACGCGGGCATTGCCCAGCCGGGTGGCTTTCTGGCGGCCGACAGTGAAGACACCACCCGGCGCATCTTCGAGACCAACGTCTACGGCGTGCTGCGCATGAGCAAGGCCTTCGCGCCGGTTCTCAAAGGCAACGGCGGCGGCGCCCTGCTCAACGTGTTGTCGGTGGCCTCGTGGGTGAACGGCGGTGAGCTGGCAGCTTACTCAGCCAGCAAGTCCGCAGCCTGGTCGCTCACCAATGCCTTGCGCAGTGAACTGGCGGCGCAAAAGACGCAGGTGCTGGGGCTGCACATGGCCTATGTAGATACCGACCTCACGCGCGGCTTCGAGGTTCCGAAGTCCAGCCCTGAAGACATCGTCAAGCGTGCGCTCGACGGACTCGAATCGGGGGTTGATGAAGTGCTGGCCGATGAAATCACCCAACATGTCAAAGCCGGGATGACAGCGGTCAGGCCCAGCTACCTTCCGCAGGCATCCTGACTTCGAAGCCTGGCCGGACCATCTGCGCCTGCAGGTTGTGACAGATGCCATCGCCACGCCAACACGCGGGTGGCGACTCCACTTTCTATGGCTGAAAGTGAGGCACGAGGCTGTTGTACAGCCCTGCCAGCCGGTCGGCGCGGTCCTGCATTCGCGTGCGTTCGGCCGCTCGCACCTCGAATACGTCAGTCACCTCTGGTGCACGAAATATTCCCGCCGCTTCGCCCGGGTCGCAGGCCAGCCAGGCCAGCCGGGCGGCGCCCAGTGATGGGCCAACCTCGGCATCCGCATGCCGGACTACCTGCAGGCCGGTAGCGTCGGCCAACATCTGAGCCCAATAGGCATTGCGCGAGCCGCCACCGATCAGGCTGACGCACGCCAGGCCAGGCTGGACCGACTGCAGCGCGGTAATCCCCTGCGCCATGCCCAGGCACACACCCTCGAGCGTGGCGTTCACGATGTCTTCGCGCTGCGTGCCTGCGTGCATGCCGAAGAACACGGCTTTGGCATGCGGATTGTTGTGCGGCGTGCGTTCGCCGTTCAGATAAGGCAGGAACAACGGCGTATCTTCTCGCAGGCCGCGCTGCTCTGCCTGCGCAAGCAGCACGGCCACGTCGCGCTCTCCCAGTAGTCCCGCTGTGAATTCGAGGCACGAGGCGGCCGACAGCATCACGGACATCAGGTGCCAGGCCTGCGGCAGCGCGTGGCAGAAGCTGTGCACCGCCTGCTGCGGATTGGCGACAAAAGAGCCGGTGGCCACGAACACCACACCGGACGTTCCCAGGGACAGCATCGCCTCACCCGGGTTCACCACTCCAGCGCCCAGCGCTCCCGCGGCGTTGTCGCTGGCACCGGCTACCACCGGCACTTCGCGCAAGCCCCAATGCTGCGCGACCTCGGGCAGCAGGGTGCCGGTAACCTCCGGGCCTTCGTGCAACCTGGGCATGTGCGCGGTGGACAGGCCGCAAGCGGCCAGGAGTTCGTCACTCCATTCGCGCCTGCCCACATCCAGCCACAGTGTGCCGGACGCGTCGGACAGGTCGGTCGCATAGTCGCCGGTCAGGCGCCAGCGCAGCCAGTCCTTGGGCAGCAGTACTTGCCGGACCCGGTCGAACACGCCGGGCTCGTGTTTGGATACCCAAAGCAGCTTGGGCGCCGTGAAACCCGGCATCATCAGGTTGCCGGTGATCTGGCGTGACCGCGGCACCGCCCGCTCCAGTTCCGCGCATTCTGCCGCCGCCCGGCCGTCGTTCCAGAGGATGGCCGGCCGCAGAACTTCACCGCGCGCATCCAGCAGGGTCGCGCCGTGCATCTGCCCGGTCAGGCCGATGGCCTCGATCTCGCTGCCTGTGCGGCCGCCGCGCAGCAATTCCTGCAACGCGGCGCCCACGGCTGCATCGCACGCACGCCACCATTCAGCGGGATGCTGCTCACGCCACAAGGGATGGGGTGCATCCACCGTCAGCGGCGCGGAGCCGCTGGCCACCAGGCGGTGGCCACGGTCCAGCACGACCGCCTTGACACTGGAGGTGCCCAGATCAATGCCCATGAACATCGGTCAGTCCTCGAACGGCGTCCACTTGGCCGTACTGGCCGCAGACTGCACCACCTTCTCGATGAACCGCACACCGCGGGCGCCATCTTCGAGGCGGGGATAGTCGGCGTCCAGCGAATCCGGTGTACTGCCAGATTGCAGCGCGCGGATGTGCGCAGCCACTCCCAGGTAGACATTGGCAAAGGCTTCGATAAAGGCCTCGGGGTGCCCCGTGGGCAGTCGTGTCGCGCGGCGAGCCGCCTCACCGAGCCACGGAGAGCCCCGCGTCAACATGCGGGCCGGGCCGTCGATGGGGGCATGCAGCAGCCGGTTAGGCTCCTCCTGGCGCCAATCCAGCGTACCGGTGGTGCCGAACACGCGCAGCCGCAGGTCGTTCTCGCAGCCCACCTCGATCTGGGACGCGATCAGCACGCCCCTGGCGCCGTTCTTGAACCGCAGCAGGACATTGCCGTCGTCGTCAAGGCGCCGGCCCGGCACGAAGATGGTGAGGTCCGCGCAGATGCTTTCCAGCTCCAGCCCCGTCACCGTCGCCACAAGGTTCTCCGCGTGCGAGCCGATGTCGCCGATGGCGCCGGCCACGCCGCTGCGCGCCGGGTCCGTCCGCCAGTCGGCCTGCTTCTGCCCGCTTGCCTCCAGGTGGGTGGCAAGCCAACCCTGGTTGTATTCGACGATGACCTTGCGCACCACGCCGATCGCGCCGCGCGCAACCATGTCACGCGCCTCGCGCACCATGGGATAGCCCGTGTAGTTGTACGTGACACCGAAGATGGAGCCGCTGCGCTTGACAACCCGAACGAGCTCGGCGGCCTCCTCGCAGGTATGGACCAGCGGCTTGTCACACACCACATGGATGCCCGCCTCGGCGAACGCGCGGGCGACGGGGAAATGCACATGGTTGGGCGTGACGATGGAAACGAAATCGATGCGCTCATCCTTGCTGCGCCGCAGTTCGCCTTCCAGCAGGTCTTCCCAGCGGCCGTGGTTGCGTTCATCCCGCAGGCCGAGGTCGCGGCCCGACGCGCGCGCGCGCTCAGCATCCGAGGACAGCGCACCGGCCACCAGCTCCATCTGCCCATCCAGCGCCATGGCCTTGCGGTGCACAGCGCCGATAAAAGCACCCTGCCCGCCGCCCACCATCGCATAGCGCAGTTTTCTCATGAGCCCGCCATCCCACCCTGCTTGGCCTTGTCGAACACGGCGTCGAACGCTCCCGCGGCCGGCTTGAAGTCCAGCCGCTTGCTGTAGGCCGCGCTTTCAGTAGCGCCGTGCACGCGGTCCATGCGGCTGTCCTCCCACTCGACGCTCAGCGGTCCGTTGTAACCCACGTCGTTGAGTGCAACGATGATGGATTCGAAGTCGATCTGTCCCCGCCCGACACTGCGAAAGTCCCAGTGGCGGCGCGCGTCACCGAAATTGGTGTGCCCGCCGAAGACCCCCACGGTGCCGTCGCCCCGGCCCCACCACACGTCCTTCATGTGCACGTGATAGATGCGATCGCCGAATGTCCGGATGAACTTGACGTAGTCCACGCCCTGGTAGCCCAGGTGGCTGGGGTCGAAGTTGAAACCGAAACGCTTGTGACCTCCCACGGCTTCGATGGCGCGCTGCGCCGAAGCGATGTCGAAGGCGATTTCCGTGGGGTGCACTTCCAGCCCGAAATTCACGCCACACTGCTCGAACACATCGAGGATGGGTTTCCACCGGTTGGCAAAGTCGACGAAGCCCTTGTCCCAATACTCCTGCGAAGTGGGCGGAAACGCGTACAGCGAATGCCAGATGGACGAGCCGGTGAAGCCCGTCACCACCTTCACGCCCAGCTTGGCGGCGGCACGCGCGGTGTCCTGCATTTCCCGCGCGGCGCGCTGCCGCACGCCTTCCGGATCGCCGTCCCCCCAGACTTGAGGCGACAGGATGGCCTTGTGCCGCTCGTCGATGAGGTCGCACACCGCCTGGCCCACCAGGTGGTTGCCGATGGCGAAGCAGCGCAGCCCGTGCTGTTCCAGCAGATCGCGCCGGTCCTGCACGTAGCGATCGCTCGCCAGGGCCTCCTGCACATCGAAATGGTCGCCCCAACATGCCAGTTCCAGGCCGTCGTAGCCCATGCTGCGTGCCAGGGGTGCCAGCTCCTTGAGAGGCAGGTCCGCCCATTGCCCGGTAAAAAGAGTGACAGGTCTTGCCATGGCTGCCTCAGAATGGGGAATCGGGGAAGTAGTATTGCTTGGCGTTTTCCCTGGTCACCAGCACCGACGGGATGATGGTGGTGGCAGGCAGTTTCTCACCCTTCACCCGCGCGGCAGCCGTGAGCTTCATCGCATCGGCAATCATGGCGGGCGAGTAGGTGACGTCGGCCGTCACGATCTTGTCGCCGTCCATGACCTTCTTGATGTAGTCCTTGGAACCCGCGCCGCCCAGCACGAGCTTGACATCGGTTCGCTTGGCTTGCGCGATTGCCTTTTGCACGCCGACCGCCATGTCGTCGTCCGAGGCCCAGACGGCGTCGATCTGCTTGAAACGGGTCAGGTAGTCCTGCATCACCTTGAAGGCATCGTCGCGGTTCCAGTTGCCGTGCTTGGCATCCAGAACCTTGATGTCGGGATAGTTCTTCATCACAGCCGTGAACGCGTCCACGCGCTGGTTGTCGATGACCGTGGGAATGCCCCGCAGTACTACGACGTTACCCTTGCCGCCCAGGGCTTTGGCCATGTACTCCGCCGATACCTTGCCGAAGCCGGGGTTGTCGCCGGCAACGTAGGCGTCCTGCGCACTCACATCCGTCAGGCCGCGGTCGACAACCGTGACGTACACGCCTTTGCCCTTGACCTGCGCGACCGGTTGCGTGAGTGGCGCCGACTCGAATGGCAGGATCACGAGGGTGTCGATCTTGTTGGCTGTGTGCAAGTCCTGTACCTGGTTCGCCTGTTCCGAAGCAGACCCGGCCGTCTTGATGGTGACTTTCAGGCCCGGGTACTGCTTTTCCAGCTCGGACTTGGTCCGGTTGGCCCAGTACACGACCCCGCCCGTCCAGCCGTGCGTGGCGGCCGGTATCGAGACGCCGATGTGGGGCTTGCCCTGGGCCATGGCGGAGGGTGCCGCACCCAGCGCCGCGAGAACTGTGGCGCCTGCGGCCATCAGACTTATCAGTGATTTCATGGTTTGTCTCCTTATGTTGTGAGAAACGGCAGCCTTGCCACCTGTGGGGAACCGGTTACTTGCGCCCGCGCTGGAAGAACGCGACGGCGATGATCACGAAGCCCTGCACCGCCGCGTTCAGGTACACACTGATGATGCTGGTCAGGTTGAGGATGTTGCCGATCACCGAGAGCAGCACGGCGCCGATTACGGTGCCGGTGATGCCGCCGGCGCCGCCACGCAAGGCAGTGCCTCCGACGATGACCGCAGCGATGGCTTCCAGCTCCCACAGCAGCCCGGTGCTCGGCGAAGCCGAACCCAGGCGCGGCACATAGAGCACGGTGGCAATACCCACGCAAATGCCCAGCAACATGTATGTGAGAACCTTGACGCGGTCCACCTCGACGGCCGCGTAGCGCGCAACCTGCTCGTTGGAACCGATGGCCTGAACGTAACGGCCAAAGGCAGTGCGGTTGAGAACGAGGCCTCCCAGCAAAGCGACAGCGGCGAATACCCACACGGGCACCGGCACCCCCAGCCAGCTGCCGTAATACACCGGGCTGTAGACATCGACCAGTGCACCGTCGAGCGTGATGGCGCCGCCGTTGGAGAAGTAGGTCAGGTACGCGCGGAAGATGCCCAGCGTTCCCAGCGTCACGATGAAAGGTTCGATGCGGCCCTTGCTGATGAGCAGCCCGTGGCCCAGGCCGAACAGTGCGCCAAGTACGACGGCGAAGGCCATGCCGGTCACCACGGCCGCCATGGGGTTCCAGCCGGCGCCTGCTGTCGCATTCATCAGCAGGATCGTGCTGCCCGCAATCAGCGCGGCCATGGATCCCACCGAAAGATCGATGCCGCCGGAAATGATGACGAAGCACATCCCCACCGCGATGATTCCGATGAAAGCCGTGCGGGTGAGCACGTTCATCGCATTGTCGAGGCTGGCGAAGTTCTCGTTGAGAATCGCACCCGCGATGCACATAAGTGCCAACCCGGCCAGTGGCCCGGCTCCCGTGAAAGAGGGCCATTTGCGCAGTATCGGCCTGGCGACAGGCACAGGAGCGGCGGCGGTATCAGTGGGTTCCAGTTGCATGGGCAATCAACAGTTCTTCGGACAGCTGGTCCTGCGCGAGCTCTGCAGTGAGCCTTCCCTGGCGCATCACAAGGACGCGATGACATAACCCGATCAGCTCGAGCAGCTCGGAGGACACGACGATGATCCCGCGGCCTTCGCTGGCCAGCCGCTGGATCAGGAAATAGATATCGCGCTTGGCGCCGACGTCAACTCCCCGTGTCGGTTCGTCCAGCACCACGACTTTGGGATCGGGGTGTAACACCCGCGCGAGCGCCAGCTTCTGCTGGTTGCCGCCGGACAGTGCGGAAGCCGGTATGTCAGAGCGTTGCGTGCGGATGCCAAATGCCGTGGTCGCGGCCACGAGGGCTGCCTGTTCCCGCTGCGGGTCGAGCAGCGGCTTCGCATAACGCTCCAGCGCCATCAGCGTGAGGTTCTGCGCCAGCCCCATGCGCAGGTGCAGGCCACGCGTCTTGCGGTCCTCGCTGAGATATGTGAGACCCAGCCGTGCGGCCGAACGCGGATTGCGCCGCACCCAGGTTTTGTCTGCTACCTGCACAGATTTCACGCTGGAGGGGCGTAACCCCAGGAGCCCTTCAAACAGCTCGGTCCGGCCCGCACCGACCAGCCCTGCAAAGCCAAGCACCTCCCCGGCGCGCACCTGGAAGCTTGCGTCGTGGCACCACCCGGGCACGGTCAGTCCTTTCACGTCCAGCAGGACGGGCGCGCCGGCCGCCACGGGAAGCCTGCCCGGAAAAAGATCGGCCAGTTCACGCCCCACCATCAGGCTGGCCATCTGTTGGCGTGTCACGCTCTGCGTGGACCGCCGAGCCACGAATCGCCCATCGCGCATGACGACCACCTCGTCGGTGATGCGTTCGACTTCGTCCAGCTTGTGGGAAATATAAAGGATGGTGGAGCCTGCCGCTCTCAGTTGCCCGATGAGGGAAAACAGGCGCTCGGTCTCGGAGGGCGTCAATGTGGCGGTGGGCTCGTCCATCACCAGTACGCGCGCGCGCCGGCTGAGCGCGCGTGCGATCTCCACCAGCTGTTTCTCGGCCACGATGAGGTCGCCCACGCGGCGCGCGGGGCTGCAATTCAGGCCAACCTGACGCAATGCGGCGCCCGCCTCCCTGGCCATCAGGTCTTCGTCCAGCAGCCCGTAACGCTTGCGCTCATGACCGAGGAATATGTTCTGCGCAATGGTGAGGTCATCAGCAAGGTTGAATTCCTGATGGATCATCACCACACCGGCCGCTTCGGCCTCGCGCGGCCCCTTGAAACGCACGACATGCCCGCCCACCTCCACCACGCCCTCACTGGCGGCCTCGTAGCCGGCCAGGATTTTCATCAGCGTCGACTTGCCGGCACCGTTTTCTCCAAGCACCCCGTACACCCGGCCCGGCGCGAGTTCGAAACTGACCCCATGCAGTACCTGCACGGGGCCGAAGCTCTTGCTCACGTCCTTGAAGCCGACCGTCAAACTCACTGAGTGCTCCTGCGTTCGGTTCTTCAGGCCGCGCCAGCGAAGATCGCGGCATTGACCCGGTTTTCCAGCCACTCCTGACGGCCGCTCACAGGCTTGGGTCGAAGATCGTTGACGAAGGCATGTTCGGCGAGCTGGCTGAGGCTCATGTCGCCCGTGATGATGCGCCGCCCCAGTTCACCGTCCCAGTTCGCGTAGCGCTGCTGGCGAAACTGCTCGAGCTCGCGGGACTCCATCAAACGCGCGGCGCTCTTGAGCGCCAGCGCCAGCGCATCGATCGCACCCACATGCCCGTGCAGAATATCAACCGGGTCCATGCTTTGACGCCGCACTTTCGCGTCGAAGTTGAACCCGCCGCTGCCGATTCCACCGGCGCGCAAGACTTCGTAGAGTGCCAGCGTAAGGTCCTCCACGCTGTTGGGAAACTGGTCGGTGTCCCATCCGTTCTGCGGGTCGCCACGGTTGGCATCAATGCTGCCGAAGATTCCGAGGGAGGCGGCGGTTGCGATCTCGTGCTGGAAGCTGTGGCCCGCCAACGTGGCGTGGTTGGCCTCGATGTTGAGCTTGATCTCTTTTTCCAGGCCGAATTCCTTCAGGAAGCCATACACAGTGGCGCTGTCGAAGTCATATTGGTGCTTGGTCGGCTCCAGCGGCTTGGGCTCGATAAGCAGTTGCCCCTTGAAGCCGATCTTGTGTTTGTGGTTCACCACCAATTGCATGAATCGACCCAGCTGCCGGCGCTCGCGCTGCAAATCAGTATTGAGCAGAGTGTCATAGCCTTCACGGCCACCCCACATCACGTAGTTGGCGCCGCCAAGCTGCTGCGTGGCATTGAGTGCGCTGAAAACCTGCGTCGCCGCGTACGCGAAGACGTCGGGGTCGGGGTTACTCGCTGCGCCGGCTGCGTAGCGGGGATGGCTGAACAGGTTGGCAGTCCCCCATAGCAGCGAAATGCCGGTTTCTTTCTGCTTCTGCGCGAGCACGTCCACCATCGCGGACAGATTGCTGCGGTACTCGGCCAGGTTCGCGCCTTCCGGCGCCACATCGGTGTCATGGAAAGTGTAGAACGGGACATCGAGCCGGGAAATCAGGCCAAAGGCCGCATCCGCCTTCTTCCGCGCCATCGTCAACTCGTCACCACCGGTATGCCAGGGCCGTGCAAACGTGCCTTGTCCGAAGACGTCGCTGCCGGGCCACACGAAGGTGTGCCAGTAGCAGACGGCGAGCCGCAAGTGCTGTGCCATCGGCTTGCCCAGCACGATTGCATTGGCGTCATAGTGACGGTAGGCCAACGGCGTCGTGGCCTGCGGACCTTCATATCGTACGGGCGCGATGGATTCGAGAAAGTTCATGTTTGTGGTGGGTAACAGCTTCCAATGGCACCATCCTAGAACCGCGGGCCTCCGCCCGCGATTGCGAAATTTGCGAGGGCGGCTTGCGAAATTGCTTTCTGCAGCGCAGCAATCTGCCCGATATGCCGGTATCCTCATGGTCAACCGACCCGACCATGAAATCGTCAATACGTCAAAGTGGCCCCACTGTGCTGCGCGTGGCACTGCTCTTCCATGCGAGCAAGGTGTACGACCGTGAGATCATCACGGGCATCGGCGACTATGTGAACCACACGCGGGTCGCCTGGGATCTCTTCCTTGAAGAGGATTTCCGCTTTCGGCTTGACGGCATTCACGATTGGGACGGCGACGGGATCATCGCGGACTACGACGATCCGGCCGTGGCGCACGCTCTCACAGGAGTACGCGTACCTGTCGTCGCCGTCGGGGGTTCCTACGAGGATCCCGCGTGCTACCCCGTCAATGTGCCCTACGTTGCGACGGACAACCGCGAACTGGTCTCGCACGCGCTGACCCACCTGGTGGAGTCCGGACTTTCCCGCTTTGCCTGCTATAGCCTGCCGGAATCGCCGCTCAACCGTTGGGCCCAGGAGCGCGAAAAAGCGTTCACCGACCGGCTTGCCCGCGACGGATTGGCTGGTGAGATCCACCGGGGCCTGGCAACCAGCGCGCCCACATGGGGCAGCGCGACAAGGAAACTGCTCTCCTGGCTGCAAAGCCTGCCCAAGCCCGTTGGCATAGTCGCCGTCACGGACGCGCGTGCACGGCAGGTGCTGCAGGCTTGCATCGTCGGTGCAATCGCAGTTCCCGACGAAGTCGCCATCATCGGGATCGATAACGACACACTGGGCCAACACCTGACGAGAATCCAGCTCAGCTCGGTCAGCCAGGGAACCCACGAAATGGGCCATCGCGCGGCGCACCTGTTGCACCAGGCCCTGAGCGGCTCGCCGGTGAACGACGTGCGTGTGGTCGTGCCCCCAGCCGGCGTGCATTCGCGCGCGTCCACCGCGCGCGACGTCGAACACAGCGCAACCGTAATGCGCGCTCTCCATTACATCCGTCAATACGCCTGCCAGGGCATCAAGACGGAGCAGGTTGCCGAAACGGTGGGGCTTTCGCGCTCATCGCTGGAGATGTACTTTCGCCGCGAGTTGAAGCGCTCCGTCCACGACGAAATCCTGCTGTACAAGTTGCAGCGTTGCTTTCAGTTGCTCAGCAACACGCAAATGGGCATCGATGACATCGCGCGGGCGAGCGGCTTTCGTTCCGTCCAGTACCTCAATACAGTGTTCAAACGGGAACTGGGAGCAACGCCGGCTTCGTGGCGGGAAAGCCGTCGGAGCTGAGCCGGCAGTTTCTCCGGTCCGCTACGCCTTGTGCCGGCGATAGAACGCGAGGGCGTTCTTGAACATCACTTTGTCGCGCACGCCGGCACCGAACGGGGCCAGATACGCCTCGGCGACAGCGATCTGGGCTTCGAAAGTCCCGTGCAGGGTGATTACCGGCCAGTTGCTGCCCCAGATCAGGCGGTCCTTGCCGAACGCGGACATCAGCACGTCGAACTGCGGCTTGTACGAAGCGAGGTCGGTGGGAGACGGAAAAACCACGTCGCCGGGAGCGTACATGTCATAGAACGACGAAAACTTCATGTACAGATTCGGGCAGTCGCTGGCGAGGCGACGAACGTCGGACGCCCAGGCGGGGTCCACCGCCGGCCCGGTTGCGCCGCCCAAATGGTCGATGATGACGCGCAGATTGGGCACCGCGGTACAAAGCGCCTGCACCTGGCTCTTCGGGTTCCTGGTCCCCCGGCTGATGATGTCGAGCGTCATACCGCGCGCTGCCAGGTCGCGCAGGCTGGTGAGCTGTGCCGCGCTGAGCGTGATGCCCTCAGCCGGGCCGGTGAGATAGCCGCGGATTCCCACAAAGCGCGGGTCAGCTGCGAAACGCGCGAGGTCAGCGGAAAAGTTCGGCGCGCCAATCTCGAGATTCCCGACGAAGAACGCGTAAAACGGATCGTTCTTGGTGAGATCGAGGACCCACTGGTTGTCCTGAACAATGCCGCTCGCTTCCACGATCCCGGCCGCCACCACGCCCTGGGATCTGGCGAATGCGCTGTACTCCGGCGGCAGCACGTCGCGGAAGATCGGCCCTTCCACTGCTGTGGGCCATGGCACACCGCCGGGCCGCGTCATCTGCCAGAAATGAATATGTGTCTCGACGATGGGCCGTTTGCCGGACGAGGCGTTGCGTTCGGCGGATTCGATCGCAGCCAGCAGCGCCTGATCGACGGCGCCACGCCCCCCGCGCGCCGTTGCGAGCCACGTCATGCCAGCGCCGCCGCTGCTGCCGCACAGTGCCTCAGGCCTTTGCTTACTGTCTCCTTCATGGTCTCCTCCTTGTCGGGTTGATGGGTGTTCCGGAACGAACCCTGTCATACGGTAAGTCAGTGATGGCTGACACAGTGTTGACGCTGATCGAGACGCCATTGGACGGTGACACGTCTCCGGCAGGATCGCAGATCAGGGTAAGACCAATATTACATATGTGTCAATATTGGCCTGACCAACCAACACCGCAGACCCGCGAAGCCCACAGAGATGCAACGATGGATCGGAAATAACCGGCACCTCCCCGGCAAGTGGTTTTCACTCGGTGCAAGCGCCCGAACGCAGTGACCCGGCGAGAAACAGGGACGGCGCCGGCGTCGTAGAGAGCCGCCACCCTCTCTAATCGGTGAAGGCTCGCGCCCGAGGCCAAGTCCACTTTCTTTCCTGCTGGCTTCGCCATGTCGTTTGCAGCGAAGTCTTTTCTCCTCTGAAGCGCACAGCCAGGAGGACAACTCCGGAATCGATATAGGTTGCAACCCATACGAATTCGTGTATGGATCAAGCCCAAAACATGATCGCCAAAGCAGGGCCGGCTTGCTATCATCCGCGCCATTCAGAGGGCCCGAATGCAACCACCTTCTTCCGGACTCCTTCTCGTCACGGGTGCCACCGGCAAGGTGGGCCGCGCGTTCATCCAGCGAGTACTGGAGGACGCCAGTCTCGAGCGCTTCCGCGTGCGGGCGCTCTGCCACAACCGTGTGTTGCAGCCCCGCGAACGCCTGGAGTGCGTGCGGGGCTCCATTCAGGATCGCGCGGACGTGCAGCGCGCGCTCGAAGGCGTGACACACGTGCTGCACCTGGCCACAAGCAAGGAAACGCCGGACGAGGTGATGGATGTCGCCGTCAAGGGCATGTTCTGGTTGCTCGAGGGCTGCCGGACAAGCACCACCTTCCGGCAATTCGTGCTGGTCGGCGGCGACGCCGCTGTCGGGCATTTCCACTACGCGCACCCCGTACCGGTGGTAGAAAGCCAGCCGCATACCGCCTACCCTGGATGCTATGCCCTGTCCAAAGTACTGGAAGAAGTAATGCTCCAGCAGTACCAGGCCCAGTATGACCTGAACGGCTGCTGCCTGCGTGCACCCTGGATCATGGAGAAAGACGATTTCCGCTTCACCTTGTCCTTCGGCGACGACGTGTTCGGAGGCCCGCGCTGGCGGGACCTGGTGACACAGAGCGAAGCGCGCGACCATGTACGCAGCGGCGCCGTCCCGGTGATGCTTGATCCGGATGGGCAACCGGTGAAGCGCAACTTCGTCCATGTATGCGATCTTGTGGATGCCATCTTGCTGGCCCTGGACGCACCACGCGCCCGGCAGCAACTGATGAACGTGTGCATGGACGAGCCACTCGACTATGGCGAGCTTGGCACATACCTGGCACGCACGCGGGGCCTGCCGCTCGTGCCAGTCCGCACACCGTACCACTCCACGTGGCTGGACAACACCAAGGCGAAGTTCCTGCTGGGCTGGCGCCCCCAGTTCGACATGGCCCGGATGGTCGAGTCAGCGTGGACGTACCAACGAGCGCCCGACGACCCTCGCATGGTCTGGTATCCCGGCTGAGTTCAGCCGCCCGCCACAGCACCGGGCGGTCAGTAAGGCAAGAGTGCTGCACCCGATCGAACAGATACGAAGACAGGAGACACAAGATGAACCCGATGAAACGACGCAGCTTTGCCGCCATCATGGCGGCCGCCGGCCTGGCATACGCTTGGGCGACACCGGCCTGGAGCCAGGCGAAAGGCAAGAAGCTGGTGATCGGCTTCGCGCAGACCGGCGCCGAAAGCGAGTGGCGCACAGCCAATACGGACTCCGTCAAGGCCGCTGCCAGCGCGGCCGGCTATGAACTGAAGTTCTCTGACGCGCAGCAAAAGCAGGAGAACCAGATCAAGGCAATCCGGTCCTTCATCGCCCAGAAGGTGGACGTCATCATCCTCGCGCCGCTCGTCACGACGGGCTGGGATACCGTGCTGCGGGAGGCCAAGTCCGCCAAGATCCCCGTCATTCTGGAAAGCCGCAGTGTGGTGGTGAAGGATCCCTCCACCTGGACCACCTTCGTTGGTTCGGACTTTGTCGAGGAAGGCCGGCGCGCCGCGCAATGGTTGCTTGAGCACACCAAGAGCACCACGGGCGACGTGAACATCGTCGAACTGCAGGGCACCGTGGGCTCCGATCCCGCGATCGAACGGAAGAAGGGCTTCGAGGAAGGGCTCAAAGCCAATCCGCGCTACAAGATCATCCGCTCGCAGACCGCCGACTTCACCCGCGCCAAGGGCAAGGAAGTCATGGAGGCCTTCCTCAAGGCTGAAGGCAAGAAGGTCAACGTGCTGTACGCGCACAACGACGACATGGCCATCGGCGCGATTCAGGCCATCGAGGAAGCGGGCCTGAAGCCGGGCAAGGATATCCTCGTAATCGGCGTGGATGCGGTCAAGGGCGCCTTCGAGGCGATGATCGCCGGCAAGATGAATGTCAGCGTGGAGTGCAACCCCCTGCTTGGTCCCCAGCTGATGGAAGCGGCAGCCAAAGCCGCCGCCGGTCAGACGCTGCCGCGCTGGATCAAGTCGATCGAGGGTGTGTTCCCGGCCGAAGTGGCTGCCAAGGAATTCCCGAACCGCAAGTATTGACATTGACAGTCGGGCCTCGCTGCAAGCCACGGCGGCGGGCCCAGCTGCAACTCATCATTCTCAGAGTCGCCGCGACGTCGTGAGCTACACCAGACTGCGTGCCCAGACACCAGACGTCGCCAGGTAGCAGGTGTACAGCGACGTCGTGGCCGTGATGAAGAGGCGGTTACCTCGCTGCCCGCCGAACTCTACATTGGCCACCGGCTCGGGAACGAGGATCCGGCCAAGCAGTTCGCCCTGCGGCGAGAAGCAATGCACGCCGTCTCCGGCGCTGGTCCAGACATTGCCGCGCAGGTCCACGCGAAGGCCATCCGGTATGCCCGCATCCACGGTGGCGAAGACTTCGCCGCCTCGCAGTCGGCCGCCAGCTGCCACTTCAAACACCCGAATGTGTCGCGGCCCTTGCGGATCATGCGATGCCCCGGAATCCGCCACATACAGTCGGGTACCGTCTGGAGAAAACGCCAATCCATTGGGCTGCACGAAGTCCGTGGCGGCGGCTTCCACTCGCCCGCTCGCGGCGTCTACCCGAAACACGTAGCGGCCACCGTACTCGGGGTCGGCCGCATAACCCTCGTAATCGGACAAGATCCCGTAGGTTGGATCGGAGAACCACACGGCGCCATCGGGCGCGACAACTGCGTCATTCGGCGAGTTCAGCCGCCTGCCTTCAAAGGCGTTTGCGATCACGGTGCGCCTGCCATCGAGCTCGGTGCGGCTGATGCAGCGCGTGCCATGCTCGCAGCTGATAAGGCGGCCTTCGCCATCGCGCGTATGGCCGTTGGCGAAGTTGGAGGGCCTGCGGAATTCCACCACGCATCCATCGCCTGGACCGTCGGGCACCCACCGCAGGATGCGATTGTTGGGGATGTCGCTGAACAGCAGGAAGTCACCGGCCGGGAAATACACGGGGCCCTCCGCCCAACGCGTGCCGGTGAAGAGCTTTTCTACAAACCCGTTCGGCGGAACCAGTTCGCGAAAACGCGCATCGTGCAGCAGGAAGTCGCCCCGGATGCCATAGTGGTCAGCCAAGATCACCTCACCCTGGCCGAACGGCCATACAGCAGCAGCATGCACAGGATCAGCGCGCCGTAAATGATCTGACGGCCCGCCTCGGGCATCTGCAACACCGCAAGCACGCTTTGCAGCAGCACGATGAACACTACGCCTGCAACGGTGCCCAGGTAGCTGCCGCGGCCGCCCAGGATGTTGGTGCCGCCCAGCACGACCGCGGCGATCGCGGGCAGCACGTAGGGATCACCCATGGCCTGGTATGCGTTGGCCGAGTAGCCGGCGAGCAATATGCCGGCGAGCGCTGCCAGAGCCCCGCAGGCCACGAAGCACAGCACGATGACTTTGCCGGTGCGCACGCCGGACAGGTAGGCGGCGCGCTCGGTGTTGCCGATGATGTACACGTAGCGGCCGATGGCAGTGCGCGTCAGCACCAGGTAGAACAGCAATGAGACGGCTACCCAGGTCCACACGGCATTGGGCACGCCAAACGTCCTGCCGACGCCCAGTGCACGCATCAGCTCGGTAGCGCCGTGCACCGGTGCATGCCCGCCTGAGTAAAGGACCATCAGGCCCTGCAGCACGGCGTTCGCGCCCAGCGTGAAAATCATCGAAGGGATGCGCAGGATCGCCACCCCCAACCCATTGACCAGGCCGATCAACGCGCCGCAGGCGATGCCTGCGGGGATCGCCCAGCCGGCGCCATAGGTGGCGCCCGCGGCGGCGGCCATCATTGCCCCGGTGGTGATGGTCCAGGGCACCGACAGGTCAATGTGGCCCAACAGGATGACGGCCATGAGCCCGGCGGCTGTGATGCCAAGGAAGGCGGCGATCTGCAGTTGCAGCAGCAGGTAGCCCGGCATCAGGAAGTTGCTGTTGACGACGCTGGCGGCCAGCAGAAGGGCCAGCGAACACAGGGCCACCATGGCCGGCGGATTCAACAGCAGTCGCTGGAACACACGCTTGCTGGTGGCGGAGGAGCGCGGAGTGTCAACGGAGAGGCTGGTCATCAGAACAGGTCCAGGCGGTTTCGCAGGCGAAGCACGTGGAGCGCGCCGACGCACACAGCAGCCAGGAGGATGAGTCCTTCGAACAGCGGCTGCCAAAGCGCAGGTGCATTGAACACGAACAGCAGGTCGCCAATGGTGCGCAACACGAAGGCGCCCAACACCGATCCCACCATGCCCCCTGCGCCCCCATAGAGCGAGGTTCCGCCGATCACGACCGCCGCGATGGAATTGAGGGTGTACAGGCCCGCCTGCGGCGAGCTGGCCTCGCCCGACAGGGAGATCAGCGACAGCAGCAACCCGGCCAGCCCGGAAAGCAGTCCCGCGGCGGTATAGGCGATGAATTTGGCCCGCTGCGATGGAACGCCAGAAAGATAAGCCGCCTGCTCGGACGACCCCACGGCATAACAGGCACGGCCGATGACCGTGCGCCTGAAGGGCATCCAGCCCAGCACGATGACCACGGCCAGCAACACCAGCGTTGTGGGAATCGTGCCGAAGAGACGACCGGTCAGCGCGTCTGACAAGCCCTCGCTGACCTCCCCGCCCGGCGCCGGACGCAGCAGCAAGGCCAGGCCGAAGAACACTGCGCCCGTGGCGAGCGTGACGATGATCGGCTGCAGGCGCCCGAACACGACGATTGCACCATTCAGGGCGCCGGCCGCCGCCCCGGAGGCCAATACCAGCACCACCCCGAGTGCCACTTGCCAAGGCGCACCGTTCACCACGACGGAGGCCAGGCAACTGGTGAGCACCATCACCATCCCCACGGAGAGGTCCAGGCCGCGCGTGATGACGGGCAGGGTCTGGGCCATCGCAACGATGGCCAGCAGCGCCGCCTTGTTCGAGGCCGTGGTGACGATGCCGACCGAGATCGAGCGCGGATGCTCGAGCAGGTACAGCGAAAACATCAGGATGAACACCACCAGCGCACCCAGCGGACCACTGTTGCGGCGCAACGCTCGCAGCCATTCTTCCCTGCTCATGTGACGGCCTCCGGTTCGGTTGAAGCGAGGGATACGTTGAGGGATGAGGCCACAATCGCCTGCTCGGTGATCTCCTCCCCGACAAGCGTGCGCGCGATGCGTCCTTCGTACATGATCAGGACGCGGTCCGCCAGGCCGATCAGCTCTTCGTAGTCGGTGGAGTAGAGCAGGATGGCCACGCCCTGGGAAGCAAGCTGGCGCAACAGGACATAGATTTCCTGCTTGGTGGCCACATCGATGCCGCGTGTGGGATCGTTCAGCAGGAGCACGCGCGGCTGGGTCATCAGCCACTTGGCGATCACCACCTTCTGCTGGTTGCCCCCGGACAAGGTCTGCACCGGGTCTTCCACGGAACCGATCTTGATGCGCAACTTGTCCACCATCTGCGCCACGGCCGCCTGCTCGGCCCCCGGACTGAGAAGACCATAGCGCGTGAGCGCCTCCAGCCGGGCAAGGCTCGCGTTCTCACGGATACTCATGGGCAAGACCAACCCTTCGGTCTTGCGATCCTCCGGGATGAGGGCGATCCCCAGCCCGGCTTGCTTGCATATGTGTGGTGCCAGATTGGCGACCGGTTGATCAAAAACCTCGATTTCGCCGTGCACACCCTTAAGCACGCCGAAAAGCGCCAGCAGCAATTCGCGCTGCCCCTGTCCGTCCAGCCCTCCCAGGCCGATGATCTCGCCTCGCAGAATCTCCAGCGAAATGTCCCGGAGGCTGGGCTCCCAGCTCAAGGACTTGACCGTGACAGCCGGTCGCGCATCCGTGGCCGGACCGGTCTTGGGCGGGTACGACTTGGCGACGTCACGGCCGATCATGAGTTGCACCACTTCAGCGTCGGACCGAGTGCCGTTGGCAAACGTATCGACGCGGCGGCCACTGCGAAAGACCGAACAGGTACCGGCGAGCGCCTTGACCTCGTGCATGCGGTGCGAGATGAACAGCGCTGCGACGCCCTGGTCTCGCAAACTGAAGAGCAGCCGGTACAGGCGTTCCACGTCTTCGCT
This sequence comes from Polaromonas sp. P1_F8, assembly GCF_056405635.1. Lineage (NCBI taxonomy): Bacteria > Pseudomonadati > Pseudomonadota > Betaproteobacteria > Burkholderiales > Comamonadaceae > Polaromonas > Polaromonas sp. P1_F8. The sequence goes on from NZ_JBFUBS010000002.1 coordinate 599,742, forward strand.
GCTGAGGGCGGAGGTCGCCTCGTCCAGGATGAGCAGGCGCGGCTGCGCGCCTAGCGCCTTGGCGATCTCGACGACCTGCCGGCGGGATAGCGGCAGGTCGCGCACGCGGTCCATGGGATGAATGTCGCCGCAACCCAACAACGAGAGCAGCTCGGTAGCTCGCTCTTGCTGAGTCTTGGCGTCGATCAGGCCGTACTTCATCGGGGGCCTGGACAGGAAAACGTTGTCACACACGGACAAGTCCGGGACCAGCGACAGTTCCTGGAACACGCAAACGATACCGCGCTCGCGTGCGGCGTTCGGAGAGTCCAGCCGCAGTTCTTTGCCGTCCAGCAAAATGCGGCCCGCGTCGGGCTGAACGACGCCGGCGATGATCTTGATCAAGGTCGACTTGCCGGCACCGTTCTCGCCCAGAACAGCGTGGATTTCACCTGCCGTACAAGCAAAGTCCGCGCTGTCAAGCGCACATACGCCGCCGTAGTGCTTGGTGATGCCCTGGAGTTCGAGCAAGGGTTTCTGGGTCACGGAAAGAAAAGCCTCCAAACAGGAAAAAAGCCGGGCGCGGCCACACAACCCGGCGTTAAAACTCCAAGGCTGATCTCAGGTATTTCCCTCGCTCTGCTTCATGATGTCCGGCGCCGTCAGGTTGATGTTGCAAGGCGGAAACTCGTTGGCCACGTAGAAGGTGTCAGGTAAATCCGGGTAGAAGTTCTTGCCGGGTGCCATGTTCTGGTATTCCACGTAGGGAATGGGTACCGAGATGTACTGCGGCAGCTTTTGACCTTGCAACGCGGCGATGGCCGCCTTCAGGGCCACCGAGACCAGGCCAGGCGACTGCGCGGCCGAAGCGCCTTTGAGGCCGTCCTTATGGTACTGATAGACCATCTTGCGAAAGCCATTTTCACCTTCCGCACCGATGGGCACGAACGGGTGCTTGGCCTCGATCAGCGCACGAATGGTGCCGTTGGATCCAGCCTGCGTGTAGATGCCGTTGAAGCGGCCGTGCACGGCAATCGCGTCGGCCGCTACCTTCTGCGAAGTGCCGTCGTCCCAGTTGCCCACCACTTCGATGATCTGGACCTGCTTGTGCTTGTCCATGATCTCGCGGAAACCGAGATGGCGGTCGCGGTCCACCGAGTTGCCCGGCAAGCCACGGATCTCCAGCACCTTGCCGCTGGTCACACCGTTCTTCTCCAGCCAGCGGCCCATCAGGCGGCCCATTTCCAGCTGGTCTTCGTTGACCTGGATCACCTCGTCGGTGTCGAGCACGTTGTCGAACGGGATCAGCACGACGCCAGCCTCCTTGGCGCGCTTGATCACCGGCTTGAACGAGGTGGGCGACACCGCGATCGTGAGGATGGCGTCGAAGCCCGCATTGATGAAGTTGTCGATGGCGCCCAGCTGCGCAGCCACGTCCGTGCCGGTAGACACGACCTTCAGCTCCTTGATGTGCGGCTTCATTTCCGGCGTTGCTGCATAAGCCTTCAGCGACTTGATCATCTGGATGCGCCAGCTGTTCCCGGCATAACCATTGGCCAGTGCGATGCGGTAAGGTCCCTTCTTGGCCGGATACTGAATGGTCTTCGTGTTACCGGAGAACGGCTTGAAGCAAGCCGGCTCGTAGGTCTGGGCCAACGCCGGCGCGCCCAGGCCGGCCAGTGTCGCGGCCGCACCCGCGGCCAGAATATCTCGTCTCGTTTGCATGCTTGTCTCCTGTTTAGAGTGTGCCGGTCTCTGAAGCCGGCGAGCTGACAACGGCGCAGGATTGCGCGAAGCATTTGGCCAGGCCAAAACTTAACCGATTCATTTTTGGTCTGGTCATATCGGACCGCATCAGGGCTTTCCCTTGACTTGCGCCGCTTCGAAGGCTGCGTCGCCCCTCAGGACCCAAGGTGCCGCAGGCGGGTCAGCCTGCCTGCGTCACCAACACGACGGCGAGCTCCAGGAGCGGGGCAACATGACAGTCCGGAAGTCCTCGACCCTCGCGTTGCGGCTGCCAAGTAACGTGGCTTCGCGCTTGTGAAGCTCAGGATCGAAGAGATTAATGCTGTCGCGGACGATGGAAACGAGGACGTACTTTCCACCGTGGGCGAGGAACCGGAATTCGCGTTCCTTCACAGATCACGTCAGCATGATTGGCCTTGTGCAGGGCTCAGGCCGGTAACGATATATTTGCTAATTTGGACTGACCACTCTCGGCGGCGAGCTTTCGAATCTCGGAAAGACTCCCAGCAGCGGAAGCGGTACTTTCGCAGCCTCTGATACTCCGTTCAAAATTAGTTCCGGCATCTCGCCATCAAACAAGGCCGGCCCGGCCAGGCGGTCGACCCAGTCCAGAAGCTGCATGCCGCAGTACACCACGTGGCGCCCACGGATGGTGATGCGCAGTCCCCGGCGGTGGCGCTGGAAGACGGGCTCCCCCACCGCATCCTCGAAAGCCTTCAGCCGGTGGCTGGCGCCCGACAGGGACAAGTGGCAACGGCGCGCAGCTTCCGACAATGAACCGGACTCGGCGCAAAGCACCACGAGCCGGATCGAAGCAAGGTCGAAGCGTTGAAGGTTGATAAATTTGGTCATGCCAATTTTTTGAATGTACCAATTTTGGTCTGACCAGACAAGGTTTTTCCACCACAACTTACCGGCCATGGCCACGCAGGGGCACCGCCCGACGGTATGATTCTTTCGTTACACCTTCCCCGCCATGAGAGTTATCAAGCCTGCCGAACCCCGTCGCCTGTATCAGCAGATCGCCGATCAGATCAGGGAACTGATCGCCAAAGGATCGTTCCAGGTCGGCGACCGTCTGCCGGCCGAGCGCGAGCTGGCATTGCTCCTGGGCGTGTCCCGCCCTTCGCTGCGCGAGGCATTGATCGCCCTGGACGTCCAGAGCAGTGTCGAGATCCGTGGCGGCTCGGGTGTCTACGTCTGCCCGCAACCCAAACGCACTTCCGGGAAGGCCACACCCGCACTCGGCGAGAGCCCACGGGAACTGATGCAGACGCGCTCCGCCCTGGAGAGCGCGGTGGTGATCCTGGCCTGCGCGCGCGGCACCCCTGAGCAGCTCAAGCAGCTCAGGACGATCGTCACGAGAATGAGGGCTGAAACGGATCGCAACCGCGCCCCGCTGGATCTTGATCGACGCTTTCACATGACGCTTACGCAGATGAGTGGTAATTCCGTTATGGCCCGCATCATCGCCGAGTTGTTCGATGAACGGCACAGCCCGATCTCGGCCAAGCTGTCTTCGAAATACGAGAACCCAAGCACCTGGAAGGCTGCACTGAAGGAACATGAAGCTATTCTCAGCGCTCTGGATGCACGCGATCCGATAGCCGCACAGGCTGCCATGCTCGCCCATCTGCGCGCCTCCGAGCTGCGTTGGGTGGGGGACTGACCCCGTCCCCTGAGGCGTGCATCCATGAGCGCATGATGCGCAGATTGCTATCGCTCACGCCGGAAATTGAATTGGTGCCGGGCCCGAGCCGAGCCTAGCATCGCGCGTGCACCCCCGCCGCTGCACATCGCAATTTAGGAGACGATTCACATGAACATGCAAACCCGCTATCCCAGCCTGAAGGATCGATCCGTCCTCATCACCGGGGGGTCGACCGGCATCGGTGCCACCCTGGTGCGGCAGTTCGCAGCGCAAGATGCGAAGGTCGGGTTCATCGACATCGACGTGGACAACGCGCTCGCCCTTCAGGCAAGTGTGGCGAAGGAGCTCGGCAAACGCGTGCATTTCGTGCGCGGCGACGTCACCGACACTGACGAAATGCGCCAGGCGATCCAAGTGCTTCGCGCCCAGATCGGGCCGATCCGGGTGTTGCTGAACAACGCGGCCAACGACGAGCGACACCTGATCGAGGACACGACACCGCAATACTGGGACGCGGGTGTCGCCGTGAATCTCAAGCACCAGTTCTTCGCGGCACAGGAAGTCGCGCCAGACATGAAAGCGTTGGGCGGCGGCTCCATCGTCAACTTCGGCTCGGTCAGCTGGATGCTCAAGCAAGGCGGCATGCCGGTTTACACCACCTGCAAGGCGGCCGTGCAAGGGCTCACCAGGAGCCTGGCGCGAGACTTCGGCCCCTTCCGCATTCGAGTGAACACCCTGGTGCCGGGTTGGACCATGACGGAAAAACAGTTGCGGCTGTGGGTCACACCCGAGTCCAGGGCAGACCTGGCCCGCGCGCAATGTCTGCCGGGGGATTTGATGCCTGAACATATTGCGAAGGCAGCAATGTTCCTGGCTTCCGATGACAGCGAGATGATGACTGCGCAGGATTTGGTTGTCGATGGGGGGTGGACATGATCGATGGGCCACCCGAAGAATATTGAATACCATCGAAATCTGACATGGGCGGTCCCACCAGGAGGATAGCGACGCCCCAGAACTGAAAAAGCCCCTGAATCCGTTAGGAATCAAGGGCTTACGCGTCTGGTGGCCTGGGGCGGAATCCAAAAATCGTCCGCAGCCCGCATCAGCACTCAACTTCGCCAATTCGTCCTATTTCTGGGTACGCCTGAGGGTACACCAAACTGACCAGCGGCAAATCGGAAATTGGTGCTTCGAACCGCAAGCAATCCGGCTGCCGAACCCGATTATCCGCACTTCTCCAGACTACGCCAAGCCCCAACCTGATGCCTATGAGGCTCGTGCGAGCAGAAGGCCGCGACTTATCAGTCACAGGCGATAGCTCGAGCCTTATCGCACTTGGGCAAAAAGGCATCCGGGGGAAATCCAAGGCGTGGACCGAGGCAGGCATGGCGTCTACAAGAGACTTCGAGCACTACTGCCGTCAAACGTGGCCATCGAGACGTTCCTGGCCAGGCGCAATTTCCGTAGCCTCCGCAACAACGCAAGCCAGAAGAAGGGACGAACGAAAGAGAGTCCATTCTGCGCCATCGTCGGCTCCGCGGAACGGGCGAGATCGCCAGAGGCCTATCTATATAAGCACGGCGGAGCGAAGGGGCGCTGGCGCCTACGGCCTCCTACAATTAGTGGAGGCGGACGCCGATCACAAAGATTGGTGTTGACGCGAATTTAGGCATTAAATAGTATTCCCCTTCAACAACAGGGGGAGTGGACATGTTTTTGCCGCCAGGTTTCCTGACTGACCTTACTACGACTAAAGGAAAGGAAGCCTGGAGCGGGCTCATCACGGAGAAGATAACGGAGGCAATTGCCCAGCGCGACAAGGCCTTGGCGCCGGATCCGTTTCTGGTGACTTCGGACACGAAGGTGACGACCCCGTCAGATGCCATTCAGTGGGCGGGTGAGCCCCGTCGGTTTTTCAAGTACATCAAGGCTCCCCCTCAACAGATTTTGGAGTTCCTCGACTGGACCGGATCTGATGGACTGCAGTACGGGCGCGCTATGACGCACGAGGAGTACCTAGAGTGGCGCACCGTACGTGGCGCGGATGGGCGCATCGCCTCCGTGGAAATGACGTGCGAGTCAATTGAATACTGGTCGGTGTTGGCGCAGTACGAGCCCAGGGCGATGATGGCGCTCGTCGCGCAGTTCACGGGAATCGCCGAGTCGAAGATCAATCTGGTGGACCTATTTGGTACGAGCAAGCCATTTACCGACCCCGATTCGCCCGATGGAATGGCTCGTAGGCTTCGGTTTGTCTCGCGCAACCGTCACACCAACCTCGCCCCGTGCGTCAACAATTACAACAATGGAACGCTAGGCATGCTTCACATGGGTGTTTCGCCCAACGCACTAGCGGCCGCCATCACCCTGGCAGTCTGGGCAGCCTATCCGCTCGAGTTCAATGGACGGGCGATGTCGGGTGAAGAAGCGACGACGACAGGCACGCAGAACGTTCAATCCTGCCGCAGCAGCGATCCCTCCATCGCTGAAAAAATTATTTCCATTGTGCACAAAGGGCGTCGTGTGGGCTTGGCGAACCCTATCGGCATCTACATGGTTCCGTTCCCGCGCGCACTCATTCGACTGGATGGTGCCGACCTGCCTGAAGATTGGCTGGCATATAGCCGCGGGAGCGCACCTCGCCTCGACAGTGGCAACAATCAAACCTACCAGCGACTGGTCATCAAGCCGCCGAAGGGCAGCAAGAAGTCGATCGAAGATCTGGTTGACCAAAATGGAAATCCTGTGCGCGGAGGCGCCCAGCTGGCGCGGTTGCAGAACGTCACGATCTTGAGTCAGACAGGGACCACCGTTGAGCCTGTTGCTCCGCTGAAGCTGCCGATCACTACGCCCTCCAAGTGCGATCAAAAGCATCCAGACGCGGCCACTTTGCAGTCGTATTTCGACTTGTTCAGAAGCCAGACAGCGCCCGGCATCAACATGGCATCTCTTGACGTCATCTCGAGAACTGCATGAATGACGAACTGCCGCTCAGCGTATTCTTCCGAAGCAAGCAGCGTCCGCCACCTTTCTTTCGGTTGGTGACGTTCAATTTCGACGAGGGAATCTCAGGGACGGTAGCCAAGGAAGCCATTAACGCCCTTTGGATCACGCTGGCCGCTTTGCAAGGCGGCATCGTGACCGACCTTGACGAGATCAGACGACCCGGTGAGCCGTTGATCCGGGTTGACGACGGCAATCTTTATTTCAAGATCGGGTACTCGGCGCGGCTCTGGAATTCCACGGTCCACGCGCCTGCGATCGCACGCGACCGGCCGTACGAAATGCCGGTGCTGGAAAAGAACGGCCCGTTCACCAAACTGAAATGGGCGGCAGGTGCTGCACCCGACGCGGGGCAGACCGATTTCATGTTCGCCTTGCATGCTGACTCTGAATTGGCTGTCGCACGTGCGGTCGTGGAAATGGAAAAAACCATTGCCGACGACAAACTCCCCGTGCGGATGGTGTGTTTCTTCTCGGGCCTGCATCGCGACGACGGCCGAAGCTGGATCGACTTCCATGACGGCGTGAACAACATGCAGTCCGGGGAGGAGCGTCGGATTGCCCTCCAAATCGAGCAAGGCGAGCAAGACTGGCTGATTGGCGGGACAAAAATGGCCTTCATGAAGATCGCCGTGGATCTTGCGGGGTGGCGAAAGCTTTCTCGTAGCCAGCAGGAGGTGATGGTGGGCCGAGACAAGCTCACCGGCTGTCCGATCATCGATGCAACCTCGAACGGGAATGACCTGTTCATCACGCTGGACCCGGCCGGCCCCAAGGACCGCCCTATCGAGCTTGGCAATCCTGAAGACGCAGATCTTTTGAGCGCCTCCACGCCGGCCAGCGGGCTTGCTTTGGTTTCGCATATCCATCGTGCCAATCGCTCGCGCATGGCTCCGGACCAGGACGCTGCACGCCGAATCTACAGGCAGGGATATGAATTTGTGGACTCGCCTGCGGGCGGAGGTGTCCGCGTCGGCCTGAACTTCGTTAGCTTTCAGCGCGCCTTCGAATCGATCTCGTCCATCCTTGGGCTCGCGAATTGGATGGGCGACGCAAACTTCGGAGGCCCAGTAGGCGGAACGCCTGCCATCCCTGACTTCGAATTGATGCGCGTGGTGTCGGGCGGCTATTTCGTCATACCGCCTATGAGAGACCTGCCATTTCCCGGCGCATCGATTTTTGTGGAATAGCACCCAATTGCCCGCAGCCGGCCGATTGTTATAGATATCTCAAGGAACGTCACGGCACGTCACCAGACTTCTCCCCCAAATTGGGGATGACGAAACTCGGATAAAGCGAGTACAAGGTGTCCTATGGACGCCACGCGCGTCCATAGGACAGTAGAAATCCGGGTGGGGTGCTTGCGGAGGATTCAGTTCAATTGTTTCAAGAGAGTGCGCAGCTCGTTAGCAGATTGCTCCCTTCTCTCTCACGCATCAATGGCGTATTCGTTCGCCCCGGCAAATATCGACTTGTCAAAACTGGGGATGCTATGGCGGTTTCCATTCAGGCTCTGTTTGTCACTCCGGCATTTGCCGTCGCCCGTCTTGGCGGTAGTAGCACCCCCATGCATGCCTACGATTGGGTAGACAACGGGAATCCCCGGTTCGACGGCGAGACAGATATCGCGCCAAGTTGGACCCTCGCAGTGCAACCCGATGGGTCTGTTGCGCCTTTTTTGCCTCAGGCGGTCACTTTCCGAGATGGCGGGCTCATCCGGCCGGTAGCTCCGTTCTTCGAAGTCTGGGCTCGGCTTGGCGCAGCCGGCAGTAATGCGCAGACTTGGACAGAAGCTCCCCTGACGAGTGAATTGCTAGCAGCAAACGGTCTAGCAGTAGATACACTGCGCCTTAACGTCACTGCGCGCAATCGCAAAGCTGCCCGCCGTTCACTGAATCAGAGCCATGTTTTCGGCAACTGGCAACCGCTTGCGATCCTTGGCAACGACTTTTCCCCACGGACCATCGAGGGACACAGTCCCCCAGATGCTCTAGCGCCCATGATTCCAGAAGGCCGTCACATTCCCCTCGGAACCGTTCAAATGCTGCGCAGTACAGCGCAACCGGCAGATGCGCCTTGGTCAGCAGCAATCCGTGTGGACACCATCAGATTCCGATACACCCCGGCTACCGGAAGCTTCTATGGCCCGCCTGAGGCCGCAAACGCCCGGCCGACCCAAGGGCGCCCCGCCGCTGCCGTTCCACTCATCAACGCCTTTCTCAATCCCAACGCAGGCTGGCAAGGGGCAAGAACCGGCAATCTTGTTGTCCCCCCTGACACCTATGACGTGATAAACCAGGCCCAGGTTACGGGTCCTTCTTTGGGCGTGGTGGATGACACCTGCGAGGTCCACTTTGACGTGTCCGTGGAAGTCAGCGCGGGCCGCACTTTTACTGCTCGCGCAGTCGCATTCGTTGCTCCTCCCGATTTCGCCCCCTCACATCGCCCCTTTCTTTCCGTGGCGGACGAGTTGAACGATCGGGAAAGCACAGCCCAGGAACGCAACGCAGCGCTGACGGGGCCTGCGCTGGCTGCGTGGGTTGAGGACTTGTTCGAGCGAATCTACGAGACAGTTTCACTTTTCAACGTTGATCACTACCGGAGTGAAAGGGGAGCAGAGCTTCCGGCGGACAAACTCCAAGCAGTCGACTTGGATCAAAATGCGCGCTCCGAACCGACGAGTGCAATGGGTGGTCGCGACGCGCTGCGCTCCCCGCTTTACTCGCTGAACGCCCCAACGACTATCGAGCCTCTGCCGTTGAGTCAGCATGCACGAATGCGACACCGGGCGCTTTCGGATATTCAGAACCTGGTCGCATTGGTGGCCAGCGACGCGCTTGTAGGCCGGAACAGGGTCCGTGAGATTGTCCGGGCGCCCTTTGAATGCGAAGCTTTCGAGGATGCCGGCGCCAGTTCAATGCGCATGCCGCCGTTTATGCGACAGTCAAATGCCGGACCACTCACGCTTTCGTTTTGGCAGTACGAATTACTGATGCGTTGGGTCGACGAGGTGCAGCAGCAGGCTCTGGCCGTGCCGGCAGCGGCGGTGCTGGAAGAAGCGGTTGTTGAACTGCGAGCGCTATCTCCTGCAGCAGCTTCGCGACGTTCCGCAGTGCTGTCCCGCATCGACGCGGCAGGATCGCAGTGATGCAGATTCTTCGACGAATCGAAGCGCCAACATCAGCGCCGCTCCACAAGCGGTTCAGATCATCTTTAGGCGAACACTTGTTGGTTCTCCAGCATTCGCGGCTGTTCGACCTGTCGCCAGAGGCCGCCCTTGAGTTCGATGGAAATCCTCAAGAACTGGACCGGCTGGCGCAAGTGCTGGGAGAGACCCGGGCTGACGAAGCTTCGCTCGACTTGGTGATCCAGCCGTCGCCACAAAGCTTGTCGCTCAATGTCAGCTCCACCTGCAACTTGGCCTGTAGCTATTGCTATGCGGACAGGGGAGGTTTCGCCGGAAAACAGGTCGATCGTATGACGCTGGAGACCGCGATTGCAGCTGTAGACGGCCTTTTGAGCAAAGCGGATCGCGCTGCGCCTGTCACCGTTGGATTTCTCGGTGGGGAGCCCCTCTTGAATCGCGCGTTGGTGCATGCAGTAGTAGCCCACGCCGCAGGAAAAGCAACGGAGCTTGGGTTCGACGTGCGGTTTTCCATCACGACGAACGGGACCACTCTTACTCCTCTGGATATCGGACTATTTCGAGCACATCGATTCGCTGTGACGGTCAGCATCGACGGCGGGGCGGATGCGCAGAACGAGCAACGACCGGATAAGAAAGGCCGAGGCAGCTTTTCCCGTCTCGCCGAGCGGATCGCATCGCTGCTCAGCGACCCTGGCTCAGTCCAGGTCGCGGCGCGAATGACAATTAGTGGCCGAAGGTTCGACCTGCTCGACCGACTTGACGCGCTATGGGAGTTGGGGTTTGTCGAAGCCGGCGTCGCCCCACTGCGCACAGCAGCGGATGGTTCAAACGTGGGTGATTCGGACTGGCCAGCCTACTTGGCGGAACTCATCCAGGTGTCTAGGCAAGAGCTGGAGCGCGCCCGGCAAGGCGCGCCGATACGTCTTACCAACTTGGCCGTGGCTCTCAAGCAAATTCATGTAGGCGCAAGCTCGCCGTATCCCTGCGGTGCGGGCGGAGGGTACTTCTCGGTCGCTTCAGATGGGCGCTGGTATGCGTGCCACCGAGCCATCGGTGAGGAAAGTTTCGCTTTGGGCGATTCGAGTGGATTGTCACAGTCGCGGCGCCAAGAGTTCCTTGTTCAGCGCCACGTTCACAGCCAGGCACCGTGCAATACCTGTTGGGCGCGGTACCTCTGTTCGGGGAGCTGCCATCAAGAGGCGCGCAACCGGACAACCGAAGGTTGCGACTTCATTCGAGATTGGCTGGAATTTTGTCTCGTCTCGTATTGCGAACTCATCGCGGATCGACCCACATTCTTCACCTCGAGGAAATCTTCATGAGCGGCTCATACTCGGCCAAGATCGTCACCCGCAACGTTGCCGCGGTGCGCCGCTTCGGCGATGCATCTCGGGTACCGCCGGTCGTCGCAGGTAATCCGGCCGCGACTCGGCTCGAATCGGGCGTTGGAAATTGCTATCCTGGCCTGGAGTGCGATCTGCGCAATCTGGAGCGTCGCTTCTTTCCCTATCTGGAGGTCAACTCGGTCAGCACCCAGACCACCGAATGGATCGAGGTCGCTAGCGTTGATTTAGAAGGCGCGGGACGAGCGCAAGCCGGTGGCGCTATTTCGGCGGCGGATGTCCAGGTGTATCAGCAACTTGCGGCTGACGTAGCGGCTAGCCGCAAGGCTGTCGTCGCAAGAATCTCCGGCACGTTCGGTCCACTGGGGGAGCTGGCGTTCAATCTCGGCCTGCCAGCGATGAACGGGCAACCAGAGGTAGAACCAGAAATCGACCCATTCAGTACTGGCGCTGGAAGACTGCCTGCGGATACGTGGACAGCGATTCGGTTGCTTACCGAGGAGTCCAGCACAACTCTTACATTTCGCCGAGCCAGTTCCGCCCAAGAACTGACGCTGACCGCACCAAGGGCCCGTTACCTCGATGACAACGGCGCTTTGTCGGCTGCTTTCCTGCCAGGGGAGTTGACCCAGTCGCTTTGCAGCCCTTGGACTCACGACTTTCGAGACTGTGGCTGCTTCTACTGGGCTTCGAATCATCCTGACATCGCTCGACCAGTGCTCCCCATCGGAGGCGGTACCGATCAGTCATGGGGCATGGACGTGCCGTGGCAACGTGCAAACCGCACGATCGGACCGACGGCTCCAGCCGCAGCGACCCCAGCGGACCCTCAACCGATTGAACTGCGGCACTACGAGATTAACAATCGGTGGCAGGAACTGCACTTTGTTATCGGTCGGCGAGAAATTGTTGCGCCGTATACCCCCGGAGTATCGGAACAACCTGCGCCGCTGCCTAGCTTAGCGGTGTTGCTGGCGCATTTGCGCTATGCGGCAGGGGTCGAACTTGCCGTCGCCCACGAGTATCTTTGCGCGGCTTACTCGTTGAAGTCTCCCACCGACCCCAGTGTCGCCGGCAATGCTGACCTGCGTGACGATATCCGTGTGAGCTACGACGAGCTAATGCGAATTGCTGTCGGTGAGATGCGCCATGCCAGGGCCGTGAACGACATCATTCGAGGCGTTTCGCCGACCGGAACCTACCAGCCGGCTTTGCAGGTCGCCTCCCAGATTCCTGGCTTGCCTGGACAGATGCGCAACATTCAAATGCGGGCGGCGACGCGCGACGCCATCAACAGCTTTATCGATGTGGAAGCGCCCTCCGCTGGAGTGGATGGGCTCTACACCCGCATTCTCGCCACGTTGGTGACTCCGCCGCCCGACGTGGCGCAGGCTGCTACCGACGAATGGCGTGAGGCGGTGCGCTCCATCATTGCCGAAGGTGAGGACCACTACCAGACGTTCCGTGACATGAAGGAGTGGCTCTCCAATCACCAGGAGTCAGCCTACCTGCGCTCCGACACACCGCCGAAGCCTCCCGCAGGCAACGCCGCGAATGTGGCATTGCAGGAGGCTTACTCTGCCATGCTAATCAAGCTGAGGGACGGTTACCGGAAGGGAAGATTCGGCGGAGCGCCTGAGATCAACGCCGCACGTACGAGCATGAAGATACCCGGCGGGATCGATGACTTGGCTAAAGCCGTAGCGGCACAAGGCTTTCTAGTGACATTTGACGTACCAGCAGGCGCCGAATTTGCACCTATTGGCCCTCCCGCCACGCTGTAGCCCTTCGATACGATGTTGCGACGGCAAAAGACGCCGTCCCCGCTGATCGTGCTGGGGGCGGGGCCAGTCGGGCTCATGGCAGCGCTGCGCGCAAGGCAAATGGGTTTGTCGGTCAAGGTCATCACCGATCGCATCCCAACACTGGAAGACCCTTTCCGGTTGGAAGCGGTACCAGCGCAGTTGATCGCGCTGTTCGTGGAATTTGGTGTACACCCAAAGCTGATCGGCGTCGAGCGGACGCATCAGCATCGATTCACTCAGTGGCAAACCGCGGAGGTGGTTGCGGCGGCTGCGCCAGCGTCCGCCCACGTTACGCGACCGGCTCTCGATGTTGCTCTTCTACATCTTGCTGACCGCGCCGACGTTGCAATAAACGTTGTCGGCAGTTCTGCGCGCTTCGCGGCCGATGAGGCCAGCACTGACGGGCCGGTGATCCTGGATTCCACCGGGCGCTCCGCTGTCACCGCGCGTCACATTTCCCGCCCAGATGTGCCGCTCGTATGCCGTACTTTCACGCAGACCGCGCGCTCTGGAGTGGAGCTGGATGGATTCTCTGTAGCAGCCGGTCCGCAAGGGTACGCATATCGACTTGGCAATGCCCAGCGAATTGCCTTAGGAGTGGTTGGACACGGTGCGCTGTTGCGCGGCAGCGCAGACGTTGTTGTGGCTAATATTCAAACGTTTGCCCCTTGGATTGTCGAAGGAATCGATTGCAGCGAACTGGTATCTGGCTGCGCAGGCGCGGCGTCGCTTCAATGGTGCTCCAGCACCACCCAAGGCGTTCAGCTCATCGGGGATGCACGACTAGCCCGTGACGCGTTGGCGTCTCAGGGAATCGCCCTTGGGATCTCAGATGCCCTGAAGGCAGTCTCTGCTATCGCGGAGACCGGCAGCGTTGAGCTAGCTTCGTTGGTATCCCAGCTAACGCTGCATAGGCACAGGGTCATTGATCTCATTGCAGAGAGCCCTTTCGCCTTCGCCCTTCCGTGGCAGCGCTATGTCGATTTTCTTCGCGCTGAGACACAATTAGTCGACCCAGCGACCATCGCCACCAGACCCAGATAGTAGGCAGCGACAGCATCCTCATAAGTGAATCCGGCGCTGCTGGCGAGTTCGGGTTGCCTGAATGCGGGGGATCGGTTTTGGCCTACTCGTCGCTCACTCGAAATCCGAGCGCTTGAAGCGTGCGATTAATCGAACATGCTCGCGCTGGCGTATGCATGTGGCCAGCACCAATTCCTGGAAGCGATGTGCCACAGCCGAAGGAACCGACTGGCCAATCATGTCGGCCAGGAACGTGTCCATCACGGCGATAACCTTTTCGGCGAGGCCATCGAGCTCGTGCGCTACCAACCGGAAGGGCAGCTTGCACAGATGCCCGAAGTGCGCCCACTCGTACGGCGTCAATGCTTCTTCGCTGAAGGCATCACCGATCGCCATCGCGTAGGTGTTCAAGAAGCCGGCGTCGAGAGCGTCCATGCAAACCATGTCATAGGCCGGCGCCAACCGGAGGCCGCGCCGGTCGCAGAAGAAGGATACATTCTTCCCGTGCGCATCGGTATTGCCGATCAATACTTGGAAAATCGTCCAGCGCAGTAAACGGAGCCGATCAACGGCCGGCAGCGGACTTTGATCGACCAGCGAGAACAACTTGGGAAGGCTCGCACCGTCACGCAGATGGGCGACTTCGGCGGCGTCACCGTAGGCCCGTTCGTATTTCATTGAAACCGCCAAGCCCAACGCCTGGCAGGCGTCGACGATGTGCAAGCGCCTGACACCTGCCTCGGTTTCAACGCGGTCGAAGCGGCGCACCAGCAGCACCGGTTCCGGTACGTACACGAGCCGCGTCTGCGCCGCCTCGAGGCCAACTCGACGCGCCAGCTGCATGCACAGGTGTTCGTTGGCCGGCAGCGTTGCCAGCTGTTTGCGCATGGGCACCGGCTTAACGATCTCCGTAGAGGCGAGCCGGCCGCCGTCGACTAGGAACCACCTGCCCTCGCGTTCGTAGACAGCGATCTTGTCCTGGTAGCCCGCAATTGAGAGCCGCACCTTGCCGTCCCAGACAGAGAACGGAATATCCTCACGCTCGCGAATTCGCTCGGAGAGCTGGGCAGGGGTGATTTCACGCAGGTACTCACCATCGGCAGCGACGGGAGCAGCGTGGTCGTCGTCGGCCAAGGTGACGCGCAAGGCGCCGGCAGTTTCCTTGCCAATGGCGATCAGCAAGCCCACCAAGTTAGAACGCGTCGTGCCGGCCGCCTGCGCCGCGTGATCCAGGGCCTCACCTTCGGGCAGCAGGTTCTCGAAGAACTGCCGTACCTGTGCGCTGTGCTGCTCAGGGGTCTCGCCGGCCGGGCGCTCCAGCGGAAGTAGCGGGCTCAGCGGAAACCCCCCCTCGGCCTGTCGCCACTCGGCAGCGTAGTCGAGGCTGAAACGGTTGGCTTGCGGATCATGGCCCAGCAAGCCCACCAACTCCTCACCCGCCCACACGTTCAGTGTTGCCATGGTCGGCTCACTTACCTAACGGCGAAGCGCTCTGAGCGTCGGAGCCCGGAGTCATGCCGGCGAGCGCCCGGCGAACGCCTTCCCGCTGTCCTCCGGGGACTGCCAAAATAGAGACGCCGAACTCACGGGCGGCACGCAAGGCAGTGTCCAAGCTGACGCTACTCTTGGCAGTCTCGAGGTTCGTGAGCGTCTGCCGCGCCACTCCGAGCAGGAGCGACGCTTCCGTAAGCGTCATGTTGGTTGCGCAGCGGGCAGCACGGATCGATGCGCCGAATGCTTTGCTGTCGGCCACGAATAGGTCCGCTGGAGGGGGAAGGGGTTTGACGCGTTTCATAAAAGACTAGATTTCTAGATTTTATACGCGATTGAGGGTTAGGGTAGCGATTTGTCTAGAAATCTAGTCTTTTCACAGTCAGAAGGGCAAAGAGACCGATTTGCCTAGAATTCTAGGCATTCATTTGGAAAGTACACAAAAAGTACCAGCACCGACCAAGCGCTGGCCCGGTATATATACCGGGCCAGCGCTTGGTCGGGATGAGCCTATTCGCATTACATTCAATGGAGCATCAGCTGGGTATATATACCCAGCTGATGCTCCACGATAAGCACTACGAAAGGCCTCTATGGATGTCGAAGTCTGGATGAGGGTTGCAAAGGCACCGATTCACCGGTATTTCGAACACAGTTTCCAAAAGGTGTTTCAGCAAGTTGACCTGCACCGGCTGTTCGAGCAGCACCGTACGGCTTGGCGACTGTCCGCTGTCAGCCTGAAAGACTTCATGCGCCTGCTGCCAGCGTACTCTAAGTTCCGCCGGCTCGACATCCCCTTTCCCGGCCGCAAGCAGACCTGCTATGTGTGGGGCAATAGCCGGCCGCTCGCCGCTTTGCTCGCGCTCGACCCGAAATCCTACCTCAGCCACCATACGGCGCTGGAGCTGCACCAGCTGGTGACCGATCGGTCGGAAACCGTTTACCTGAATGTTGAACAGACCCACCGCCCCCGGGACGAACTGATAGTGCTCGAGCAAGCCCGCATCGATGGCGCGTTCAAGCGCGCACCGCGCATTTCCAACAGCGTAGTCGACTTCCAGAGCGGGCGGGTGTGCCTGCTCAGCGGAAAGCAAACCGGCATGCTTGGCGTCATCGCCGCGCCCTTCCCCAACGTAGCGCCCGATCAACTGCTGCGTGTTACCGGCTTGGAACGCACGCTCATCGACATCGTCGTGCGCCCCGTCTACAGCGGGGGACCGGAACAGATTATTCGCGCTTACGGGGCGGCCAGATCACGCACATCGATCCCTACGCTGATAGGAATGCTGACCGAGCTGGACTACATCTACCCCTATCACCAAGCAATCGGCTTCTGCCTGGAACGGGCCGGCCACGATGAAGCGGCGCTCGCTCCCTTGCGTCAGTTACCAATGGAGCACGATTTCTACCTCGCGCACCGCATGGGCGTAACAGCCTACATCCCGCGGTGGCGGCTGCATGTGCCTGCCGACCTGGCGTGATGCACAGGTTCTGTCGTGTCAGACTACAAGTTCCCCTGCAGGAACAATGTGTTCACCGCATCGCCATAGAGCCAAGGCCGCGTAAAGGATCAAGGCTGTTTGAGGTTTTGCAACCGGTGGCGATGGCTTACTTGGGGCCCACTTCCTAGGCCATGTCGACGAATCTTTCCGTCAAGTCGTCCTGGAGTGCCTCGGAATTCCACCTATGTAGTCACAGAACCGTTTGAACGAATTTCAGCAGTACAGATCCGAATGGTGGGCGAAGCGCAAAAGGTATTGACCATCAAAAGTGAACGTAGAAAGCGGCGTAAACGTCGCGGCGACGGCGTCAAGGTCCGTACTCAGTGGTCCTATTTCGTTTTCAACATTTATTAGGTGAGCCGGAACATCCGGAGATACTAAGAGGCCTCCGCGACCAGAAAATTCGAATGGCGGTACCGCAAGCACTCCAACTACCTTGAAGTCCCGCACGACCCATTCGTTGTAGTTGTCGAGTGGTCGCAGGGATATGCTCGCCTCCACATCGGCCACTGAGATGTTGCGCTCTTGTTGGACGACCCGAATGCCATCGGGCCCCTCGATCGAGCCGCAATCGGTCGCCGAAACGGCGACCAACGACGTTGGGCTTTTGAGGTCAAGGATAAGGCCAATGCACCCAGTGGCGTTTCGCCGAAACCCCGAGAAAACGTCGCCCGGCTTGACAGTAGAGCAGGACAGCCCGCCCATGGCGTTTCCGGCGATTACATGGAACAAGTCATCTGGATAGAGATGTCCACGCTCCAAGCCAGAGCCCTTTGGAACACCTGAGAAGTGAACGATAACGCTCTTGTGTGCGGCAAGTATTGCGTGCACCTCGGCAATGGTTGGCCTCTTGAATGCTGTCATTTTATTTATGTTTGGCTCATCTTCAATACAGCCAATTCTCTCGCGAGGCGATTCGACAGCGCTCTGAATTCTGACGCTTTTTCTCTTATTGCCTGCTCTGTAATCGTGTCCTGATGCCCTAGCGCGTAAAGCACCAACTGGTCATCCTCGTCGTGAGTCATTGCGATCGTAGTGTCAATAACGAAGGCTCCATGAGCGATCCGATTGCGAAAATCGCTGGCCTCCGAGGCGGCGATGAGTAATTTGTGAAGTGTTGAAAGACCAGAACCTTCGTTATCCGGTGAAGTTTCTCGCTGCAACGCCTTCAACCGTTTGCTCAGAGTTTTTTCCAACCAAGTTTTTGATGGCTTGCGGCCAAGGATCTGGGTCAAGCATGTGTGCGTCATCCCATCAATCTCATTGAGAGCGACAACAATTGTTCCTATGAAAAGGGCCTGATCGCCTCCATCGTGAGTGAACCTATCCAGGGGAAAATGTGCAGCTCTAGGTGCCGCATCACCTTTTCGGCGTAGCCAGCGGACCATTGCCGGTCTTTTTGGGCTTGGGCATGCCAGGCTCGGGCCATCAGCTCGAACGTATTGAGCCGAGCCACCCTATCGCGTTCTGCCTGCTCCCGGCGGGCATCCCTAGGGTCAATGCCCCCGGCGCGCTTTTCGGCCTCATTACGAGCCTTCTTACGCGCCGCGGCCAGGGACACGGTGGGATAGGAACCGAAGCTCAGCTTGGCTTCCCTCCCGGCCTGCTTGTAGCGATAGATCCAGACCTTGCCGTTCGGCCTGACGCGAAGGTACAAGCCTTCCCCGTCCGAAAGCATGTATTCCTTGTCGCGCGGCTGCGCCGCCTTGATCTGTAGCTCGTTGAGCTGACTCATGGTGTACCCCCAGAGAGACTGAATTTAAAAAGCAGTCTGGGGTACACCTAGGGGTACACGCAAGAATGGGACGTTGTGGGATTCAACGATACCGCTTGAGCCGCCTTTTGAAGGCTAAGTCCTTGATTTGCAAGGACTCTGGGCTGACTTGGGATCGTCTGAGAAAAGGGAGTGGTGGCCTGGGGCGGAATCGAACCACCGACACAAGGATTTTCAATCCTCTGCTCTACCGACTGAGCTACCGGGCCTGAGCCTCAGATTATATATCACCCGAAAGGGGTGTCCGGCCCCCTGAGTCTTCAAGGTCAGACGCCGCGTTTGCCTCGGGTCAGATCCACACCGAGTTGCTTGAGCTTTCGGTAGAGGTGGGTACGCTCAAGACCGGTTTTCTCCGCCACGCGGGTCATGGAGCCGCCTTCCTTGGCCAAATGAAATTCGAAGTAGGCTTTTTCAAATTCGTCACGCGCGTCGCGCAATGGTTTTTCCAGCAGAAAACTCTGCGTGGCCTGCGGTCCCAGGTCAACAGGTGTCGGCAAGGTCCCGCCGGTCATCACGGCTTCTACCGTGAGGTCGGCTGCGTGTGCCGCGGGGCTGCTGTTCATTACGGCGGGTTTGCGGGGAGCTGCCTTGGTGAGGCCCTGTTCCACGGCCTTCAGGAGTTTTTGCAGCGTGATGGGTTTCTCAAGAAACGCCATGGCGCCGATCTTGGTAGCCTCGACTGCCGTATCGATCGTGGCGTGACCGCTCATCATGATGACGGGCATGGTCAGCAAGCCACTGGAAGACCACTCCTTGAGCAGCGTCACGCCGTCAGTGTCGGGCATCCAAATGTCCAGCAGCACCAGATCGGGCCTGGAACGTCCGCGGGCGGCACGGGCCTGAGCGGCGTTCTCGGCGAGCTCGACCTGATGCCCTTCGTCATTAAGAATTTCTGAGAGAAGGTCGCGTATGCCCAGCTCGTCGTCGACCACCAGAATATTTGCCATGATTGAATTGCTGCCTGCCTGTTATTGCGAATGCCGTGCGGATATCGAAGTGTTACTGAATGTGTTGTTAAGCCACAACTGCAAATGATAACGACACTTGTGCCCCTTGCACCAAACCGTCCGCTACGCGATTTGAAATATCGATACGGGCACCGTGTTCATCTGCAATTTTTTTGACGACCGCGAGCCCCAGACCCGTGCCCTTTACCTTGGTCGTGACGTAGGGCTCGAACGCGCGTTTGAGGATGTGTTCGGGGAAGCCCGTTCCGTTGTCGCGCACCGTCAGACGCACACGCCTGGACGTTTCAGAGTATTCGGTCTTGAGCGTAACCCGTCCGTCCTCCTTGCCTTCCTGCGCATCCTGGGCGTTCTGCAACAGGTTGTGGATGACCTGGCGCAGCTGCTGGTCGTCGCCCTGAATTTTCGGAGTCTTGGGGTCCAGCTCTGTGACGACCGGAACCGCAGCACTGCCGCTGCGCAGCTCACTGTGACCGTCGCTGAGGTACAGCTGCATCACGTCGTTGATCAATGCATTGAGGTCAACAGGCTTGAGCTCGGCGGCCGGCAGGCGCGCGTAGTCGCGGAATTCATTCACAAGCCGCTTCATTGCGTCGACTTGGTCGACGATAGTCTTGACGGATTTGGTGAGCAACAGCTGCTCGGGTTCGCCGACCTTGCCGGTGAGTTTCATTTCGAGGCGCTCAGCCGACAGCTGAATCGGCGTGAGCGGGTTCTTGATCTCGTGGGCCAGGCGGCGCGCCACCTCGCCCCAGGCCTGCGCGCGTTGGGCCGACACCATTTCGGAAACATCGTCAAACACCAGCAAAAATTCTTCGGTGCCCGGCATCTTGGCGCCACGGGCGATCAGCGTGATGGCGTTGTCGGGCGCACCGGCCACGGCCGCGTTGAGCTCAAAAGATTGCTGCCAATGCTCAAGCCCGTGCGGCGCACCATCGCTGAGGTAATCGGCAAACTGGGCCAGCACATCTTTGGCAAACAGGCCCAGGCCCGGCACTTCGCCCAGTGACTTTCCGTGGTACGCCGCCAGCGGCCCGCGCAAGATGCGGGTGGCCCCAGGGTTGCTGGACTGGATGCGGCCATGCACATCCAGCACGATCACGCCGGCAGTGAGGTTGTCCAGAATGGTCTGCAGGTTGGCGCGCGCAGCGTCAACCTGGCTCATGCTTTGCTGAACCGCCGAGCGGGCGTCGGCCAGTTGCTGCGTCATGTCGGCGAAAGAACGCGTGAGCCCGCCCAACTCGTCCTTGCCCTGCAGCGCAGCCTTGGGTGTCAAGTCGCCCTGGGCCACCTGGCGCACGCCCTCCGCCAGCACCAGCAGCGGCTTGGCCAGCTGGTTGCCCAGCACCACGGCCAGCAGCACCGCGCCGAACACGGCCAGGAACAGGCTGAGCGTGAGTGTGCCTATGTACATTTTGCGCAGGCCGCCACGTGCCAGCGCGCGCTCCTGGTATTCGCGGTTGGCTTCCTGGACGGCAACGGCATTGGCCACCAGACCCTCGGGCAGCAACTGGGTTACCTGCAAAAACCTTGCGTCGCCCAGCACGTTCACATTGGGGTTGTTCACCACGGCAATCGCCTTGACACGCGCAACGGCCCCCGGCGCGGAGCCGGCAGCCCCACCTGCGGCCAGCTCACCGTTGCCGGCAGACACCACCTCATCGAGGCCTTCAATTTGCGTGACGACGCGCTGTGTGCGTGCCGCGCGCAGTTGCTGCACCGAAGGGCGTTCGGGTTTCAGCAGGAATCTCGACTCACCTGCGCTGGCGATCACCTGGCCCGAGGGGCTCCAGAGCACCACATCGCTGGCCTGGAGCTGGTCGCGCAGGCGTTCAAGTGCGAGGCCAGCCATGGCGTCCGGCGTCTCGGAAATCTGGGTGGCGGCCTGGCGTGTCTTGTTGCCAAGGTCGGCGGCCAGGGTGTCCAGCGTGGCCCGGCCCAGGTTCAACCCGGCCGCCAGTGCGCCCTCCACTTCGACGTCAAACCAGCTTTCAATGGACCGCGACACAAACTGATAGGACACCACATAAATCATCAGCCCCGGCATGAGGCCGACCAGCGCAAAGATGGCGGCCAGCTTGACCAGCAGCCGGCTGCCGAAGCGGCCGCGGTACAGCCGCAGGGCAAGGCGCGCCACGATCCATCCGATGACCAGCAGCAGCAAGCCGGCAACGGCCACGTTGAGCACGAAGAGCAGCGCGTAATTCCGCTCGTACAGCTCGCGATTGCCGGTGGCCTGCGTCAGCAGGAACATCAGCACCAGGCCGAGCGCCGCGATGGCCCCCACCCCGACACCGACCGTCCAGCGAAAAGCCTTGCTGCTCTTGAGGGAGCCGCCGCTGACCTGCAGGTTCACTTGACGCCCTCGGCGCTGGAAACCACAGGTGTGGCGGGTTCCAGTTTCAGCCGCTCCCTGACCTGCGCGGAGATATTCCAGTCTTTTTGCCCGGCCACCCCGATCTGGAAGGGACGCGGCAGCTGCGTCAGGTCGAGCCTGAAACTGAAATCAAGCTTGTGGGCGGCGTCGGGGTCGACTTCGGCCGCATCCGCGATTTTCCAGCGCGCCACGCGCTGGATGGCAGACAGGGCCTCGGGAAGGGTTTCGTAATTCTGGTTCAGCGTGGCGCGCAGGCCCGCCGAACTGGTGATGAGGCCCGAAGCGATGTTGACCCGCCAGCGGCGGGTCAATGGCTGGTAAGCCAGGCGAACGGTACGGGCCGCACTGGCCACGCGCGGGTCCGTCCAGTACCAGCGGTCGCGGTAAATGTCGGCTTCGACCACAAAGAACATCGGAATCCCCTTGAGCAGGGCGTCTTCCACCACCGCCGGAAGCTCAAACCGGACTTGCGCAGACAGGTGAACACCGTCGTCACCGCGCTCCACGCGCAGCTGCGTGATCTCGGTGGCCGACGCCAGTCCCGGTGCGGCCATCGCGATGCAAAGGCACAGCCCCGGCAGAAAACGCCCCATGACGCCCACCACACGCCGCCAGCCGTCAGCGGCTGCGCTTTTCAAGGAGGGCGTAATAGAAACCGTCGTGTTCACGCATCAAATTGTCCGGGAAGACCGTCGCTCCGGCGCCACTTTGGGGGAGCAAATGCCCCGGCGAAGGCTTTAATAAGGCGTCGGTGTGGTGCGTAAGAAACGTTTGTATCTGGTTGTCGCCTTCCGCGCGAAAAACTGAACAGGTGCAATACAGCAGGCGCCCGCCGGGCTTGAGCAAAAGCCAGAGTGTTTTCAGCAAATGCGCCTGGATGTCGGCCAATTGGGCGATGTCCGTGGGCCGGCGCAGCCAGCGTACATCCGGGTGACGCCGCACGATGCCCGAAGCCGTACAGGGTGCGTCCAGCAGGATCGCGTCGAATGCCTGCCCATCCCACCAGGAATCAGGCTGGCCGGCATCGCCGACACGGATGTCAGCCTGCAGACCCAGGCGGTGCAGATTCTGCTTCACGCGCTCGCAGCGGCGCGCATCAATATCCAGCGCTGTCACGTCGCAATCGGCCAGTTCAAGCAGGTGAGCGGTTTTGCCGCCCGGTGCAGCACAGGCATCCAGCACTTTCAGCCTCCCGGCTTCACCGCCCTCGGCTTTCAAACCATCCAGAAGCAAAGGCGCAGCCAGCTGCGCCGCGGCGTCCTGAACCGAAAAATGCCCTTCGGCAAAGCCCGGCAGCGAGCTCACGGCCTGCGCGTGAGCGAGGATCACTCCATGCTTTCCCACCGGATCTGCTTCAATATTGATAGCTGCCAGCGCCCGCTGGTATTGGTCTTGAGTCGTTTTTCGTTCATTAATACGCAAGATCAACGGCGCCTGGGTATTGTTGGCCTGCAGTATGGCCTGCCAGTCTCCAGGGTGGTCCTTGCGCACCCGGTCTATCCACCACTGGGGATGGTTCCACACGGCCTGCGGGCTTTTTTCGGTACGCGCCACCAGTTCGTCACGCTCGCGCAAAAACCGGCGCAAGCAGCCGTTGATAAAGCTGGCCTGGTGCTGTGTGGCGTCGCCGCGCTTGGCGGCTTCCACAGCCTGATCAACGAGCGTGTGCGCGGTGTATCTGCCCCCCGCGCTTGTCGCTTCGCGGGCCTTCGGCGGTGCGCTGCCCCATTCAGAAGAAGAAGGGGCTAATTTTCCTGGGGGCGGCCCGTCGGAAAATTGTTCCGGCCGGCTGACATCGATTTCGTTCCAGGCCAAGGCGAGGGCGACACACAGCAACGCATCCGCCTCGGGCGGCGGCGGGCGGCGGGCCAGTTGCTGGCGCAAGGCCTCGGCGCGGCCCAGCCAGCGCAGTGTGTGAAAACCCAGCGCCTGAACGCCGGGCCGCAACGCGGCGTCCACATCTTCCAGCGCGGCGGTCATGGACTGGCCGTCACGAACGGCCATTAACAGGGAGGCAGCCCCTTGCAGCTGGCGCCACAGGGGAACTTGGGTCGGGTTGTCTTGCATCTGTCTCACGTCTGCCGCCCTGAACTGGCGGCCAACCCGTATTAGACCAGTAGCAAGTCCCCGCTGCGCCACTCCGAATTGCAAGCAGGGGCCGCGGGACCGGCTTTGCCGGACCGCAGGCGCAGCGGCCACCTCGGGGGGCAGGGAGTTACGCGAAACGAACGACCGTGGGGCTAACTAAGCGTATCAGCCCAAATATTGCTGGCCCAATTCAGCGCGTAGACGCCTTCGAGTTCGGTAGGACCGGTGCTCACGCCGCCGGATCCGGCAACGGCCTTGAAGGTTTTCTCGGCCACCACGTATTCATGCACGCTGGCCACATGAATCACGTTCTTGTTGTCGACAAAGCTGTAGCAGGTATTGGTGAGCATGGGCGCGGGGTTGACCTCCCAGCCCGAGAGCTGGGCCACGATGGCGGCGGCTGCCACTTTGCCATGGTTGTTGGCCATGTGGCCGCTCTTGGGCATGGCCGGCGCGACCTGAATGGAGTCGCCGAGCACATGCACGTCCTTTGCGGCAGTGGATTCAAACGTCAGGTAGTTCACGCCGCACCAGCGGTTGTTGGCCTGGTTGTTGAGGCCCGCCTGCACTGCGATGGTGCCGGCGCGCATGGCGGGCAGCACATTGAGCACGTTGGCTTTCACGTCGTCCTGCACATCAAATTTGATAATGCCGGCCTTCGCATCGACCGACGTGGCCTTGTGCTGGCCCCGGTACTCGACAATGCCCTTGTATTGCTCGGCCCACACCTTCTTGAAGAGCGGCCCTTTGGATGTGACGTCCGGATTGGCATCAAGGATGAGCACCTTGCTGCGCGGTTTGGCGGCCTTGAAGTAGCCGGCAATAACGCTGGCGCGTTCGTACGGGCCGGGTGGGCAGCGGTATGGCGCTTCGGGAATGGTGATGGCATACACACCGCCATCGGGCATGGCTTCAAGCTGCCGGCGCAGCGCCACGGTTTCCGCGCCGGCCTTCCAGGCCTGCAGGACCTGGCCGGAGGCATTGGCGTCTTTCAGGCCCTCGATGCTGCCGAACATCAGTTCCACACCAGGCGAGACCACCAGCTTGTCGTAGGCGATGGTGGCACCGCCAGCCAGCGTGACCGTTTTCCTGGCGGTGTCGATGGCGCTGGCGTAGTCCTTCACCACGGTGACGCCGTGGTTGCGCGACAGGCCCGCATACGATGTGGTGAGATCCGCAATCTGTTTGCCGCCGCTGAGCACAAGGTTGGAAATAGGGCAGGAAATAAACGCCTCCTGCGGCTCGATCAGCACCACGTCGATCTTGTTGTCCGAGAGCAGGCGCACGTATTTGGCAGCTGTAGCGCCGCCGTAGCCGCCACCTATAACAACCACTTTGGCTTTGGAAGGAATCGAGGTGCTGGCGCAGCCGGCCAGGCCCAGCAAACCCAGGGCAGCGCTTGACTGCAGGAAAGAGCGGCGCTTGAAGCCCGCCAGCGAAACAGTGTGAAGAGGCGTATTCATGGTGTCTGTTCCTTACTTCTTCTGTGCAGCAAAGTAGGTGGCCAGCGATTCGATCTGCGCATCGTTGAAGCCCTTGCTGATCTGGTGCATCACCGTGGCGGGCCGCGTGCCGGCCTTGAAGGCGGTCATCTGCGCAACGATGTAGCTTTTGTCGAGGCCGGCCAGCGAGGTGACCGTGGAGCCGTCGACCACCTTGCCATTGGTGCCGTGGCAGTTGGCGCAGGTGGCGGCCAGGCTTTTGGTATAGAGCGCTTCCTTGCTTTGCGCCTGCGCCAAGGGGCTGAGGGCCAGGCAAAGCAGTGGCAAGGTGAGCCTGGCAAGTCGTGGGATTCTCATGGTTTTTCTCCTGACGGGTTCAAACGTCGGTTGTGTCTTCATCTGGCAATTTAACGCGGTGCCCCCGGTACCCTATAGGGAGTATCCAGTACTTCGGTACGCCGCGTCACACCGGCATTCGAACCATTGGCGATGTACTTAACACCAGCTTATCGTTGGCAGTCTTGTATTCAAAGGATGGCGTCGGGCCGCGTCGCAAGCTCATCCTGCGTAGACAATGCCGCCATGGGCCGGCCGTAGATTTCGCGGATGCGCTCGGCCAATGGCGGATGGCTGGCAAACCAGCGGCCCCGGTCGCGGGCATCGACCAGCAGCATATGCTGCACGGCCGGGTGCAGGCTGCGCGAAGGCGCCGTCCCCTGCTCTTCCTCGCCGGCCACCTTGCGCAGCACGCCGCCCAGTCCTTCCCGGCTGCGTGTGAACTGCACGGCGCGCGCATCGGCCAAAAACTCCCGCTGGCGCGAGATCGCGGCCTTGAGCGCACGCCCCGCCAGCCATCCCAGTGTGCCCGTGACCAGGATGGGAAAACCGGGCAAGGCGAGGAAAGACCGCTGGCCGTTCTCATCACCTTCGCACATGCTGCGGCCCAGGTTGAAGATCATCTCCAGCCCGAACACCATGCCCGCCAGACGCATGTTCAGGCGCGTGTCGCCTTCACGCAGATGGCTCAGTTCGTGGGCCACCAGGCCCTGGAGTTCGTCGCGTGTGAGCTTGTCGAGCGCGCCCTGCGTGACGGCGATAACCGCGTCGTCACCGCCCCAGCCCGCGGCGAAGGCATTGATGGCGTCCAGGCGCGGCAGCACCATGGCCAACGGCGGCTTCATGCTGGCTGCAATGGCCAGCTCGTCCATGATGTTGCAGAGCTTCTGCTCGGCCTCCCGGCTGGCTGGCCAGGCTTCGCGCGCGCCCACACGGCGTGCCAGCGCCTGGCCGCCGCTGCTCAGCGCGGAGGTCTCCAGCCACCAGCCGCCCAGCACAAACAACAGCGTCACCGAAGTGTTGACGGTGAAAAAATAGGCCGGATAACCGCTGAAGCCCGGCGTCACCAGACGCCAAACCAATGCCAGCGCTCCGTTCACTGCCAGCAGCAGGGCGATCAGCGTCAGGCCGAACAGCAGCAGGAGCCGCTGGGTCTGGGCGCGCGCGGTTTCCTGCCGGTCAAAAAATCGCATTCTTGCTCCCCCGGGTCGCTTCCCCCTTCGATACGTCAAGGCGATCGGAGAAGCCTATGGAGGACTCAAACCAGCAGGGGCCGCGGAACCGGCTTCGCCGGGCCACGGGCGCAGCGACCCCCTCGAGGGGCAGCGCATTACACGAAGTGAAAAGCGCGGGGGCCACGTTCACATCTGGATTCGGACGGCCTGGCGTTCGACGGCGCTCTCAGTGGCCTGCAACATGGCCGACGGTGCAAAACCAAACGTGCGGGCAATCAGCAGCGCGGGAAACTGCCCCTGCGCATTGTTGTAGTCCAGCACGGCATCGTTATAAGCCTGCCTGGCAAAGCCGACCTTGTTTTCGGTGCTGGTGAGCTCTTCGCTGAGTTCACGAATGGTCTGGTCGGCCTTGAGTTCGGGGTAGGCCTCGGCTACGGCAAAAAGCCGCCCCAGGCTGCCGTCCAGCGACTGCTCGGCGGCGGCCAGCGCCACAACGGCACCGGCATTGGCAGGGCGGCTGCGCACCGCATCGCTGGCCGTGCGCGCCTGGTTGCGGGCAAGCATGACGGCTTCGAGCGTGCTCTGCTCGTGCTGCAGGTATTTTTTGGCGGCTTCGACCAGATTGGGAATCAGGTCGTAGCGGCGCTTGAGTTGCACGTCGATCTGGCCGAAAGCATTGGCAATGATGTTTTTCAGCCGGACCAGCCGGTTGTAAGCGCCTACGGCCCAAAAAACCAGCAAGGCAAACACGGCAATAAAAACAAGGGTGCTGAGGGGCATCGATAGTCCTTGGTGCAAAAGATGACATACAACTTGCCCGACAGTTGTGCGGGCGGCTGCCGCGAGGTTAACTGGTTTTGGGTCTGCACGGCAAGGTCGCACATGCCAGCTGAAGGTTCGATATGCTATATTTTTTATAGCTGCTCGCGCTCGTCAGTCATGGGGAAAAGCCGTATTTTGTTAAAAATTCCGGGGCAGTGAACCGGCAAGTGCAATCAGCAATCCATAAAAAAGCCCCACACCCTTGCGGGCGTGGGGCCTTGCACCTGTCAGGGCGCGAGTGCGGGGCAGCTTACTCGGAAGCGGAGCTCTCGCCACCAGCTTCTGCTGCAGCGGGCATGGCTTCGAGCTCGGCCGCTTCGGCTTCGGCAATGGCGCGGCGCTCTGCGTCGTCCATCTGGTCCTTGGCTTTGCGTGCCTCGTGGTAGGCCATGCCGGTACCGGCAGGAATCAGGCGGCCGACGATCACGTTTTCTTTCAGGCCGCGCAGCTCGTCGCGCTTGCCCATAATGGCAGCCTCGGTGAGCACGCGCGTGGTTTCCTGGAAGGAAGCCGCGGAAATGAACGAATCGGTCGACAGCGAAGCCTTGGTGATACCGAGCAACAAGTTGCTGAACGTTGCCGGAATCTTGCCGTCAGCGCGCAGGGCGTCGTTGGCATCCAGCATGGCAGAACGCTCGACCTGTTCACCAGCGATGTAGCTGGAATCACCAACATTTTCAACGACCACACGGCGCAGCATCTGGCGAACAATCACTTCGATGTGCTTGTCGTTGATCTTCACGCCCTGCAGGCGGTAAACGTCCTGTACTTCGTCGACGATGTAGCGGGCCAGCTCTTCCATACCCAGCAGGCGCAGGATGTCTTGCGGGTCGGCCGGGCCGTCCACAATGCTTTCGCCCTTGTTGACCACCTGGCCTTCGTGCACCAGGATGTTCTTTTCCTTCGGAACGAGGTCTTCCCAGACCTTGCCTTCGGGATCAGTAATCTGCAGACGAACCTTGCCTTTGGTTTCCTTGCCGAACGACACGGTACCGGTCATTTCGGCCAGCGTACCCTTGTCTTTCGGCGTACGGGCTTCGAAGAGCTCGGCAACACGCGGCAGACCGCCGGTAATGTCGCGGGTCTTCTGGCCTTCGATCGGGATACGGGCCAGCACTTCGCCGGGGCCCACGTCCTGGCCGTCACGCACCTGGACCAGCGCACCCACCTGGAAGCCAATCGTCACCGAGTGATCGGTGCCGGGGATCTTGACTTCGTGGCCGGAGGCGTCGATCAGCTTGACCTGCGGACGGATCACTTTCGTGGCGCCGCGGCGTTTCGGATCGATCACCACCAGGGTGGACAGACCCGTCACATCGTCAACCTGCTTGGCAACTGTCACGCCTTCTTCCACATTCTCAAAGGCCACCTTGCCGGCGAACTCGGTAATGATGGGGCGCGTCAGCGGATCCCAGTTGGCCAGAATGGCGCCGGCCTTGATGGTCTGGTCGGCCTTGACGGTCAGTGTGGCACCGTACGGCACCTTGTGGCGCTCACGCTCGCGGCCGTGTTCATCATGGATGATGATCTCACCGGAACGGGCGATCACGACCAGTTCGCCCTTGCTGTTGGTCACATAGCGCATCGGTGCATTGAAGCCGATCACGCCGTTGGACTTGGCTTCGACGCTGGAGGCAATCGCTGCGCGCGATGCGGCGCCGCCGATGTGGAAGGTACGCATCGTCAGCTGCGTGCCGGGCTCACCGATCGACTGCGCGGCGATGATACCGACCGCTTCGCCGATGTTGATGAGGCCGCCGCGGCCCAGATCTCGGCCATAGCACTTGGCGCACAGGCCGAAACGGGTTTCGCAGGTCAGTGCAGTACGCACTTTCACTTCGTCCACGCCAGCTGCTTCGAGCTCTTCGATCAGGTCTTCGTCCAGCATGATCCCGGCTTTGGCCAGCACCGAGCGGTTTTCCGGGTGCAGGATGTCTTCAACCGCCGTGCGGCCGAGGATACGGTCACGCAGCGACTCGATGACTTCACCGCCCTCGACGATGGCGCGCATGAGGGAACCCTCTTGCGTGCCGCAGTCTTCTTCGGTGACCACCAGATCCTGAACCACGTCGCAAAGGCGGCGGGTCAGGTAGCCGGAGTTGGCCGTTTTCAGCGCCGTATCGGCCAGGCCCTTACGGGCACCGTGGGTGGAGATGAAGTACTCCAGCACGTTCAGGCCTTCACGGAAGTTGGCGGTAATCGGCGTTTCGATGATGGAGCCGTCAGGCTTGGCCATCAAACCGCGCATACCGGCGACCTGGCGAATCTGCGCAGCGGAACCGCGGGCGCCGGAGTCGGCCATCATGTAGATGGAGTTGAAGGATTCCTGCTCGACTTCCTTGCCGTTACGGTCCAGCACTTTCTCTTTCGAAAGCTGGGCCATCATGACCTTGGACACTTCGTCGCCGGACTTGCCCCAGATGTCGACCACCTTGTTGTAGCGCTCGCCGGACGTCACGAGACCCGAGACATACTGCTGCTCGATTTCTTTGACTTCCTTCTGTGCACGCGCAATGATGGCGGGCTTTTCCTTGGGGATCAGCATGTCGTCGATGCAAATCGAGATGCCGGCTTTTGTCGCCAGGCGGAAGCCCGACTGCAGCAGCTTGTCGGCAAACACCACGGTCTCTTTCAATCCGCACTTGCGGAAAGACACGTTGATCAGCTTGGAGATTTCCTTTTTCTTCAACGCCTTGTTGATGTTGGAGAAAGGCAAACCTTTGGGCAGGATCTCGGACAGCAGTGCACGGCCGCCCGTGGTTTCCCACAGCTTGGTCGACGGCACAAATTCGCCTGTGGCCTTGTCTTTGGTGTACTCGGTCAGGCGCACGCTGATGCGGGCGTTCAGGTCAAGCTCACCCGCGTCAAATGCGCGACGCACTTCACCAGTGTCGGAGAACACCAGGCCTTCGCCCTTGCCGTTGGTACGGTCACGGGTCGTGTAGTACAGGCCCAGCACAACGTCCTGCGAAGGAACGATGGACGGCTCGCCGTTGGCAGGGAACAGGATGTTGTTCGAAGCCAGCATCAGGGTGCGGGCTTCCATCTGTGCTTCCACCGACAGCGGCACGTGGACAGCCATCTGGTCACCGTCGAAGTCGGCATTGAAGGCCGAGCAGACGAGCGGGTGCAGCTGGATGGCCTTGCCTTCGATCAGGATAGGCTCAAAGGCCTGAATGCCCAAACGGTGCAGCGTGGGCGCACGGTTCAGCATCACAGGGTGCTCTTTGATGACTTCTTCCAGGATGTCCCACACCACTGGCGTGCCGGATTCGACTTCCTTCTTGGCCGCCTTGATGGTCGTGGCGATGCCGCGCGACTCAAGCTGAGCGAAGATGAAAGGCTTGAACAGTTCCAGCGCCATGAGCTTGGGCAAGCCGCACTGGTGCAGCTTGAGCGTTGGGCCCACAGTAATAACAGAACGGCCCGAGTAGTCGACGCGCTTGCCCAGCAAATTCTGGCGGAAGCGGCCTGACTTGCCCTTGATCATGTCGGCCAGAGACTTCAGTGCGCGCTTGTTGGCGCCCGTCATGGCCTTGCCACGGCGTCCGTTGTCGAGCAACGAGTCCACAGCTTCCTGCAGCATGCGCTTTTCATTGCGGGCAATGATTTCCGGCGCCTTCAGCTCCAGCAAACGGCGCAGGCGGCTGTTGCGGTTGATCACGCGGCGATACAGGTCGTTCAGGTCGGAGGTCGCAAAACGGCCGCCGTCCAGTGGCACCAGCGGACGCAGGTCCGGCGGCAGCACAGGCAGCACGTCGAGCACCATCCAGCCCGGTTTGATGCCGGACTTTTTGAACGCCTCCATCAATTTCAAGCGCTTGGCGTTCTTCTTGATCTTGATTTCGGAACCGGTCAGGTCGTTACGCAGCTTCTCGATTTCAACGTCGAGATCCAGCCCTTCGAGCAGGTCCTTGATGCCTTCGGCGCCCATCTTGGCGGTGTATTCATCACCGTATTCCTTGCGCTTGGCGTCATAGTCGTCTTCCGACATGATGCTGAATTTCTTCAGCGGGGTCATGCCGGGATCAGTAACGACATACGCCTCGAAGTACAGCACGCGTTCGATGTCGCGCAGCGTCATGTCGAGCACCAGGCCCAGGCGCGACGGCAGCGACTTCAGGAACCAGATGTGCGCGCACGGTGCGGCCAGGTCGATGTGACCCATGCGCTCGCGGCGAACCTTGGTTTGTGTGACTTCAACGCCGCACTTTTCGCAGATGACACCGCGGTGTTTCAGGCGCTTGTACTTGCCGCACAGGCATTCGTAGTCCTTGATGGGGCCAAAGATCTTGGCGCAAAAAAGACCGTCGCGCTCTGGCTTGAAGGTACGGTAGTTGATGGTTTCAGGCTTCTTCACTTCGCCGAAAGACCACGAACGGATCTTCTCGGGCGAAGCCATGCCGATCTTGATGGCATCGAAATGCTCATCCGGCGTGAATTGCTTGAACAGGTCGAGTAATGATTTCATGAGTTAAATCCTTTTCTTTCCTGTTGATTAGCTGCGTTCGAGTTCGATGTCGATACCGAGCGAGCGGATTTCCTTGACCAGCACGTTGAACGACTCGGGCATGCCGGCCGTGATCGCGTGCTCGCCCTTGACGATACTTTCGTAGACCTTGGTACGGCCCTGCACGTCGTCCGACTTGACGGTGAGCATTTCCTGCAGCGTGTAGGCGGCGCCGTACGCTTCCAGCGCCCAGACCTCCATCTCGCCGAAACGCTGTCCGCCGAACTGCGCCTTGCCGCCCAGCGGCTGCTGGGTAACGAGCGAGTAAGGACCGGTCGACCGTGCATGCATCTTGTCGTCCACCAGGTGGTGAAGTTTCAGGAAGTGCATGTAGCCCACCGTGGTCGTGCGCTCGAACGCATCACCCGTACGGCCGTCATACAGCTGGGCCTGGGTACGCGTTGCCGTCAGGCCCTTGGCCTTGGCAATGTCGTCCGGATAAGCCAGCTGGAGCATGCCCATGATCTCGGCCTCGGAAGCACCGTCAAACACCGGAGTGGCAAAAGGCACGCCAGTGGTGAGGTTGCCGGCCATCTCGATGATGTCGGTATCCGACAACTTCGCCAGGTCCTCTGCGCGGCCTGACTTGTTGTAGATCGTTTCCATGAACTTGCGGATTTCCTGCACCTTGGCTTCGGCTTGCAGCATGTCCCCGATGCGATGGCCCAGACCCTTGGCGGCCCAGCCCAAATGCACCTCAAGCACCTGGCCCACGTTCATCCGTGAAGGCACGCCCAGCGGGTTCAGCACGATGTCGCACGGTGTGCCATCGGCCATGTGCGGCATGTCTTCAACCGGAACGATCTTGGACACGACACCCTTGTTGCCGTGACGGCCGGCCATTTTGTCGCCAGGCTGGAGGCGGCGCTTGACGGCAAGGTAAACCTTGACCATCTTGAGCACGCCCGCTGGCAACTCGTCGCCCTGCGTGAGTTTTTTGCGCTTTTCTTCGAAAGACAGGTCAAAGCTGTGGCGCGTCTGCTCCATCGAGTTCTTGACGCTTTCGAGCTGCGCAGCCACTTCGTCATCGGCAGGACGAATGTCAAACCAGTGGTACTTCTCGACATCGGCCAGATAGGCCTTGTCGATCTTGGTGCCCTTGGCCAGCTTCTTCGGGCCGCCATTGGCAACTTTGCCGATCAGCAGTTTTTCGATACGGTCGAACGCATCGGCCTCGACGATACGCAGCTGGTCGTTCAGGTCCAGGCGGAAACGCTTGAGTTCGTCGTCGATGATCTGCTGGGCGCGCTTGTCGCGCACGATGCCTTCACGGGTGAAGACCTGCACATCGATCACGGTGCCTTGTGAGCCCTGGCTCACGCGTAGCGAGGTGTCTTTCACATCGCTGGCCTTTTCGCCGAAGATGGCGCGCAACAGCTTTTCTTCCGGCGTCAACGTGGTCTCGCCCTTGGGCGTGACCTTGCCGACCAGCGTATCGCCCGGCTGGACTTCAGCACCGACATAAATAATGCCGGATTCGTCGAGGCGGTTCAGCTGTTGCTCGGACAGGTTGGGGATGTCGCGCGTGATTTCTTCAGCACCCAGCTTGGTGTCACGGGCCATCACGACGAGTTCTTCGATGTGAATCGAGGTATAGCGGTCTTCGGCCACCACGCGCTCGGAAATCAGGATCGAATCCTCGAAGTTGTAGCCGTTCCACGGCATGAACGCGATCAGCATGTTCTGGCCGATGGCGATTTCGCCCAGGTCAGTCGATGCGCCGTCGGCAATCACATCACCCTTGGCCAGTTTGTCGCCGATCTTGACGATAGGACGCTGGTGGATATTGGTGTTCTGATTGGAACGCTGGTACTTGATCAGGTTGTAGATGTCCACACCGACTTCGCCGGCGAGGGCTTCTGCGTCGTTGACGCGCACCACGATACGGGTTGCATCAACGTAGTCAACCACGCCGCCACGGTTGGCGGTCACCACGGTACCGGAGTCAACCGCCGCAACCCGCTCAATACCCGTGCCGACCAGCGGCTTTTCGGGACGCAGTACAGGCACGGCCTGACGGGACATGTTGGCGCCCATCAAAGCACGGTTGGCATCATCGTGCTCCAGGAACGGAACCAGGGAAGCCGCCACCGAGACGATCTGTGCAGGCGACACGTCCATGTACTGGACACGCTCTGCGCCCACCAGGACGGACTCACCGTTTTCCCGGGCGGACACGAGGTCACCGGTCAGCTTGCCGCCGTCGTCCAGGGCCGCATTGGCCTGAGCGATAACGTATTTGCCTTCTTCGATGGCCGACAGGTAGTCGATCTGGTCGGTAATCTTGGCATCCACCACACGGCGATACGGCGTTTCAATGAAACCGTATTCGTTGAGGCGGGCGTACAGGGCCAGCGAGTTGATCAGGCCGATGTTCGGACCTTCGGGGGTTTCAATCGGGCAAACGCGTCCGTAATGGGTCACATGCACGTCGCGCACTTCAAAACCGGCACGTTCGCGGGTCAAACCGCCCGGGCCAAGAGCCGAAACACGGCGCTTGTGGGTGATTTCGGCCAGCGGATTGGTCTGGTCCATGAACTGCGAGAGTTGCGATGCACCGAAGAACTCTTTCAACGCAGCCGAAATCGGCTTGCTGTTGATAAGGTCATGCGGCATCAGCGGCTCTTGCTCGGCCTGGCCAAGGCGCTCTTTCACTGCCTTTTCGATACGTGCCAGACCGGTGCGGTACTGGTTTTCAGCGAGTTCGCCGACACAACGCACACGGCGGTTGCCGAGGTGGTCAATGTCATCGACTTCGCCGTTACCGTTGCGCAGGTCGACCAGGATCTTGACGACAGCCAGGATGTCCTCGTTGGTCATGACCATGGGGCCAGTGGAAGAATCGCGGCCGACGCGGGCGTTGAACTTCATGCGGCCGACCTTGGACAGATCGTAGGTATCCGGGTTGTAGAACAAGCGCTGGAACAGGGCCTGCACGGCATCTTCGGTGGGTGGCTCGCCGGGGCGCATCATGCGGTAGATGGCAACGCGCGCAGCAAACTCGTCTGCGGTTTCGTCGGAGCGCAAAGTCTGGGAAATGTACGAACCCTGGTCGAGTTCATTGGTATACAAAACCTGCAGGTCCTGCACACCGGCAACGCGCAACTTCTTCAGCAGCACTTCGCTCAGTTCATCATTGGCCTTGGCGATGATTTCACCGGTCTCAGCATCAACGATGTTCTTGGCGACCACACGGCCGATCAGGAAATCTTCGGGAACGCTGATTGTCGTGGTGCCGCTTTGCTCCAGCTCGCGGGTATGGCGAACGGTGATGCGCTTGTCTTTCGCGACCACGACCTTGCCGTTTTTGTCGGTAATGTCGAAACGGGCCACTTCACCGCGCATGCGCTCGGCCACAAATTCCATCTGTGCACCGCTATCCATCAGGCGGAAGTTGTCGAACACAAAGAAGTTAGCCAGGATGGATTCCGGGTTCAGGCCAATGGCCTTGAGCAGAATCGTGACGGGCATCTTGCGGCGACGGTCAACGCGGAAGTACAGGATGTCTTTGGGGTCGAACTCGAAGTCGAGCCAGGAACCGCGGTAGGGAATGATGCGGGCCGAAAACAGGAGCTTCCCCGAGCTGTGGGTCTTGCCCTTGTCGTGTTCAAAAAACACGCCAGGCGACCGGTGCAACTGGGACACGATCACGCGTTCGGTCCCGTTGATCACAAAAGAGCCCTTGTCGGTCATGAGCGGCACTTCGCCCATATAAACCTCTTGCTCTTTGACTTCCTTGACCACCTTGGACTGCGATGTGGAGGATTCGCGGTCATAAATGATCAGCTGCACCTTGGCGCGCACGGCCGAGGCGAAAGTGAGACCACGGGTCTGGCATTCACGCACGTCAAACGCCGGCTTGGCCAGGTTGTACTCGATGAATTTCATCTCGACAAAACCATTGTGCGAGACGATGGGGAAGGCGTTTTCAAACGCTGCCTGCAGGCCTTCAACGGTCCGCTTTTGAGGCGCACGGTCGGCTTGCAGGAACGCTGTGTACGCGTCTTTCTGCATTTGCAGCAAATAGGGAACAGTCAACACGCTTTCGCGGTTGCCGAAGCTTTTGCGGATGCGTTTACGTTCGGTGTAGGAATAGGCCATGAGTTCTCCGCGTTGATGGGCTCTGGCGACTCTCGTGCCCGAATACACCACGTATTCAGGCAGCTTGGTGGTTGGCCACTACCAACCATGGCGGACGGTGACGCATTGCACGTCACCCGAACCAAGGCGTTTTCTGCAGTCGGGGTCAGAAAACACTGGAAAAAAGACTGCGGCAATCTTCTTTTCGGTGTGTTCCTTGAAACACGAAAGGCTGGAAGCCCGACTACGGTCTTCCAGCCTTCTCAAACACCAAGAATTACTTGAGTTCGACTTTCGCGCCGGCTTCTTCGAGCTTCTTCTTCGCAGCTTCTGCGTCAGCCTTTGGAGCGCCTTCCTTGACGTTCTTTGGAGCGCCGTCAACCAGGTCCTTGGCTTCTTTCAGGCCCAGACCGGTGATTTCGCGAACGGCCTTGATGACCGACACCTTGTTGGCGCCGGCTTCGAGCAGCACGACATTGAAGTCGGTCTTCTCTTCAGCAGCTGCAGCAGCACCGCCGCCACCGCCAGCAGCGGGAGCAGCCATCGCAGCTGCGCTCACGCCAAATTTCTCTTCGATGGATTTCACCAGTTCGTTGAGTTCGAGGACCGTCATGCTATCCAGCGCGGTCAAAAATGCGTCTTTATCGAATGCCATTTTGAATTTCCTAAAAAGTTGGGTACAAATTACGCTGCTTCAGCTTCAGCTGCTGCGGGAGCATCGGCTGCGCCGCCGCCCTTTTTGGCCGCCAGGGCGCCCAGCACAACGGCCGTACGCGACATAGGCGACATCAGCAAGCCACACAACTGGGCGAGCAACACTTCCTTGGAAGGAATGTTGGCCAGTTGCTTCACGCCGTTCACGTCCAGGGATTTACCGCCAAATGCACCACCGCGAATCACCAATTTGTCATTGGTTTTTGCGAAGTCAGCGACTACTTTTGCAGCAGCCACGGCATCTGTGGAAAAGCCATAGATCAGCGGACCGGTCATCTGGTCGGACACGACTTCGAATGCACTGCCTGCCACGGCACGGCGAGCCAGGGTGTTCTTCAGAACACTCAGGTTCACGCCTTTGTCGCGGGCTTGGCTGCGCAGACGGGTCATGTCAGCGACCGTGATACCACGGTATTCCGCCATCACGAGCGTTTGAGCTTTAGCGGCGAGGCCAGTCACTTCATCAATGACGGCTTGTTTCTCACTGCGGTTGAGACTCAAGGTCTACTCCTTAAAAATGTGTGGTCAGGTTCCAGCGGCTTTCACCACCTTCTACCTTCAACACGCTCATGTTCAGCGACCAACTGTTTCAGATTCTTTGCAAAACCATCTGCAGCGGGACCGCCATCTGCGTTGGCTGTCTTTCGATTAAGCGGCAAGCCCAAAGAGCCTGCCACGCCAACGGTCTTTGATGACCTGCCGGAGCGAACCCCGGCAGCCCACCACATTGAACAACCCCTGCGGGTTGCTCAAATTTCTGCGATTACGCTGCGATGGTTTGCGTGTCGACGCGAACGCCCACACCCATCGTTGACGAAACCGCAACTTTCTTCAAATACACGCCCTTGCTCGAAGCCGGTTTGGCTTTTTGCAACGCGTCGATCAATGCAGCCAGATTACCTTGCAGCTTGGCGGTGTCGAAAGAGCGGCGACCAATCGTGCCGTGAACAATACCGGCCTTGTCGACACGGAACTGAACCTGGCCGGCTTTGGCGTTCTTGACGGCTTGCGCCACGTCAGGCGTCACGGTGCCAACCTTGGGGTTAGGCATCAGACCGCGAGGACCGAGCACCTGGCCCAGCGTACCCACGATGCGCATGGCATCGGGGGAAGCAATCACCACGTCAAAGTCCATCTTGCCTGCCTTGATTTCAGCGGCAAGATCATCCATGCCAACGATGTCAGCGCCGGCAGCCTTGGCTTCTTCAGCCTTGGCGCCCTGGGCGAACACAGCCACGCGCTTGGTCTTGCCGGTGCCGTTTGGCAGCACGACAGCGCCGCGAACGACCTGGTCGGATTTCTTGGCATCGATGCCGAGCTGTACAGCCACGTCGATGGATTCATCGAACTTGGCGACTGCGAATTCCTTCACGAGGCCGAGGGCATCGGAAATGGCGTACAGCTTGTTGCTGTCGATCTTGTCGCCAATGGTCTTCTGGCGTTTAGTCAGTTTGCTCATACAACACCCTCCACCGACACGCCCATGGAGCGGGCCGTACCGGCAATCGTACGAACTGCAGCGTCGAGGTCAGCAGCCGTCATGTCTTTCATTTTGGTCTTGGCGATTTCTTCAAGCTGTGCGCGGGAAATCTTGCCAACCTTCACCGTGTGCGGCGTGGACGAACCCTTGTCGAGCTTGATGGCCTTTTTGATCAGCACGCCTGCAGGAGGCGTCTTGATGACGAAGGTAAAGCTCTTGTCGGCAAATGCCGTGATCACCACAGGCAGCGGCAGACCTGGCTCAACACCTTGGGTCTGCGCATTGAATGCCTTGCAGAATTCCATGATGTTCAGCCCACGCTGACCGAGCGCAGGGCCGATCGGGGGGGACGGGTTGGCCTTACCAGCTGGCACTTGCAGCTTGATGAAGCCGACGATTTTTTTCGCCATACTTTTCTCCTTGCGGGTCATAACGCCTGAACGCTGCCAAGGCAGGTCCGGGCTCCCCGGGGGTTACACAACTCAAAAACAATCCGCAAGGACCGTTTCGCGCCGAGTTGCAAGGCGCGAAATTATTTACCGAATCGAAATTACGTTTTTTCGATCTGACTGAATTCCAGCTCTACCGGCGTTGCACGTCCGAAAATCGTGACCGAAACGCGAACCTTGTTCTTGTCGTAATTGACTTCTTCGACCGTACCGTTGAAGTCGGTGAACGGGCCGTCCTTGACGCGCACGTATTCACCCGTTTCAAACTCGACCTTGTGGCGCGGCTTCTCGGTGCCAACCTGCATCTGACTGACGATCTTCTGAACGTCCTCCTCAGAAATCGGGGCTGGGCGATTCTTGGCGCCACCGACAAAACCCGTCACCTTGTTGGTGTGCTTCACCAGATGCCAGGTCTCATCATCCATGACCATTTCAACCAGCACATAGCCCGGAAAAAACCGGCGCTCGGTCGTCTTCTTCTGACCGTTCTTGATCTCAACCACCTCTTCAGTGGGCACCAGGAAACGACCAAACTTGGCCTGCATGCCCGCACGGTTGATGCGCTCAACGATGTTGCGCTCGACCGCTTTTTCCATGCCGGAATAGGCATGGACGACATACCACTGCATGCCTGGGGTCGGCGTAAGGGACGTTCCCGCCGCCACTTCGCTGACTACCGTGCCGTTCAGATCGCTCATTATTTTTTCCATCCCAGGATCAGGTCGTAAAACACCCATTCGAGCGTTTTGTCCGTAAGCCACAAGAACAAGGCCATGATCACCACAAAACCGAATACATAGGCCGTCATCTGGATGGCTTCTTTACGAGCCGGCCAGACAACTTTCCGGACTTCGCGCCACGAGTCCCGTCCAAAAGCCACAAATTGCTTGCCCGACTCCGAGGTCATGAACACAGCAACCGCCGCCACCAAACCGGCAATCAGGGCACCCCACTGGGCCACTTGACCTTGCTTGGCAAAGAAATAGAAGCCCACCAGCGAGGCCAGCACCAGCGCGACAGCCACACCCAACTTGGCCTTGTCGGCGTTGGTACTGACGGTTTCAACTTGAGAAGAGGCCATGGTCGCCGATTTCCTGTTCAATCTTCATGCGTCTCTGCAGACGCTTAAGCCCACCTGGAGTTTTTGACTCCTGGCGGGCTTGCTTTTTATCTTTTCAAACCACCCTCAGCATCGACACTCATCAAAGCCGGGTGGCAGGGGCAGTAGGAATCGAACCTACAACCTTCGGTTTTGGAGACCGACGCTCTGCCAATTGAGCTATACCCCTCCATCAAACCTTACAAATTACGCAATGATTTTGGCAACGACGCCGGCGCCGACGGTCTTGCCGCCTTCGCGGATGGCAAAGCGCAGGCCTTCTTCCATGGCAATCGGGTTGATCAGCTTGACGGTGATCGACACGTTATCGC
>NZ_JBFUBS010000003.1:0-630368 GCF_056405635.1 Polaromonas sp. P1_F8
ACCGGCTATACGCTGAGCGGAGCAGACGCCGGTAACTACACCGTGGTGCAGCCCACAGCTGTCACGGCCAACATCACGCCAGCCAGCCTGGTAGTCACAGGTGTGGGCGCCAACAACAAGGTGTATGACACGACGACCACAGCGACGCTCAACGGAACGGCGGCTGTCACAGCCCTGGGCGGCGATACCGTGACGGTGGGCGGCACCGGCAGCGGCACCTTTGCCAACAAAAACGTGGGTAACGGAAAGGCCGTCACCGTCACCGGCTACACACTGGGCGGCGTCGACGCCGGCAACTACACCGTGGTGCAGCCCACAGCTGTCACGGCCAACATCACGCCAGCCAGCCTGGTAGTCACAGGTGTGGGCGCCAACAACAAGGTGTATGACACGACGACCACAGCGACGCTCAACGGAACGGCGGCTGTCACAGCTCTGGGCGGCGATACCGTGACGGTGGGCGGCACCGGCAGCGGCAATTTCAATAACAAAAACGTGGGCAATGGTAAAGCTGTGACGGTTACCGGCTACACACTGGGCGGTGCCGACGCCAGCAACTACACCGTGGTGCAGCCTACGGCAGTGACTGCCAACATCACACCGGCCAGCCTGGCGGTTACGGGCGTGGGGGCAAACAGCAAGGTGTATGACGCGGGTACTGCCGCCACCCTCAATGGCGCAGCCGCTGTGGCTGCTTTGGGTGGTGACGTGGTGAGTGTGAGTGGCGGTAGCGGCACTTTTGCTGACAAGAATGTGGGCAACGGCAAGGTCGTGACCGTGACCGGCTACACCTTGGGCGGAGCCGACGCCGGCAACTACACCGTGGTGCAACCCACCGGCCTCGCAGCCAACATCACGCCGGCCAGCCTGGCTGTTACAGGCGTCGGGGCCAACAACAAGGTCTACGACACCACCACTACCGCCACGCTTAACGGAACGGCGGGGGTCACGGCTTTGGGCGGTGATGTGGTGACTGTGGGCGGCACCGGCAGCGGCACCTTTGCCAACAAAAACGCGGGCAACGGCAAGGTCGTGACGGTGACCGGCTATACGCTGGGCGGAGCCGACGCCGGCAATTACACCGTGGTGCAACCTGCAGGTGTCACGGCAAACATCACCCCGGCCAGCCTGGCTGTCACCGGTGTGAATGCGCAGAACAAGGTTTTTGACGGAACGACTGCGGCCACCTTGGGCGGTACCGCCGCCGTAGCCGCCCTGGTCGGTGACGTGGTTAGCGTCAGCGGCGGCAGCGGTGCTTTTGCCAACGCGAATGTGGGCAACGCAAAGCCCGTGACCGTGACCGGCTATACCCTGGGCGGGGTTGACGCGGCCAACTACACGGTGGTGCAACCGACCGGGCTGACGGCATCCATCACTCCCTTGCCTGTCACAGCTGTGCCCGCACGGGCGGGAACGCTTGGGAGGGGGGGCGCCGATGATGGTGCCGACGCCGCCATGCAACAGGCCGTGGATGGAACACGTTCCAAGTCAGGTCTCGTCGAGGTATCGCCCGTCCTGCGGGTTACCCGCAGCGCAAGCTCCGATGCCTCTGGTGGAGGCGAGCTGGTGGTTTCCGGCGGGGCCGTCGAGGTGTTGCAGGATGTGGCTGCCACAGTAAGAAAAGATCCGCGCCTGCACATCGTTGACGGCGGCGTGCAGCTGCAAAACGGTGTGCTGGCCGCTCAAAAGTAAGTACGGCCACCCACAAAAGTTTTCTCATGAAATGCAACGTATCCGGTAAGCAGGCTGTACTGCTGTTGGCAGCCGCGCCTCTGTTCGCGGCCCAGGCGGCTGACCCAATGCCGGTTGATATCGGCACCATCCTCCAGCAGGTCCAGCCGTCCCAGCAAGCCGTCCCATCGCCCCGCGGAGAAAGGCCACCCCTCAGCAACGAGGGGAATGTCCCGCCGCCAACCGCGCGTCCCGCCGTGACGGTGGATGTCAAATCAATCAACATCATCGGCAACACCCTGTTCGAGACAGCCACGTTGCATGCACTGGTGGCCGATGCTGAAGGCAAAAGCCTGACGCTTGACCAGCTCGACGAAATGGCGGGGCGCATAAGCCAGTACTACCACAGCAGGGGCCAGACCTTTGCCCGGGCCGTGGTGCCTGCGCAGGTGATCCAGTCGGGCGTTGTTCGCTTTCTGGTGATCGAGGCGCGTTACGGCAAGGTCGGTGTCAACAACCAGACGCGCGT
The DNA here is from genome assembly GCF_056405635.1 of Polaromonas sp. P1_F8. Classification (NCBI taxonomy): domain Bacteria; kingdom Pseudomonadati; phylum Pseudomonadota; class Betaproteobacteria; order Burkholderiales; family Comamonadaceae; genus Polaromonas; species Polaromonas sp. P1_F8. The sequence continues at coordinate 2,201 of NZ_JBFUBS010000003.1, forward strand.
GAACGACCTGCTGCTGCAGGCGACGGTAGCGCCGCTGAAAAACGGGCAACCAGTCGACCAGGCCTTGCTGGACAAGTCCCTGCTGTTGCTGTCGGACATACCCAGCGTGGTGGTGCAGGCAACCTTAAGACCCGGCGACGGGATGGGCACCTCCGATCTGAGTATCGATACCACGCCCGGCCCGGCGGTTTCAGGAAGCCTGGTTGTAGACGACTACGGCAACAGCTATACGGGAAGAGCCCGCCTGGGCGGTACGGTGTACGTCAACAACCCCTTGAAGCATGGCGATGTCCTGAGCCTGAGCGGCCTGAATTCCGGGAAGGGGCTGAACTACGGACGGGTGGGCTACGAATCATTGCTGAACGGCCAGGGCACCCGCGCAGGAGCCGCCTATTCCTTGCTGGACTACAAAGTTGGCGGGTCTCTTGAAATACTCGGCGCGCACGGTTCCGCCGAGACCGGCAGCCTCTGGGGCAAGCATCCGCTGGTGCGAAGCCAGACGGTCAACCTCTACGGACAGGTTCAGTACGACACGGTGCAGTTGCGCGAGCGTGTCGACGTAGCGGGAATAAAAACAGACCGGCATCTCGACTCCTGGACGTCGAGCCTGACCGGGGACTGGCGGGACACCTTGCTGTCCGGCGGCATCAACACCTGGAGCCTGGGATGGACCCGGGGCAGGGTGGTTTTCGACGCCGCGGAGGCGCAGCTGGACGATGCGGCCAGCGCACGAACGCAGGGCTGGTTTTCAAAGGCCAATCTGGGCTTTTCCCGCCTGCAGCGCCTGGGGCAAAACAGCACGCTGCATTTTTCATGGGCAGGCCAGTGGGCCAACACCAACCTCGATTCGTCGCAAAAAATGTCCGTGGGCGGACCCTACTCGGTGCGCGCCTACGATGTGGGTGCGCTGTCGGGTGATACGGGTTACCGCACAAGCGTTGAGCTGCGCTACGACCTGGGGCAGGTTGTCGGCGGCAAGCTCCAGGCGGTGGCGTTCTGGGACGGTGCCTACCTGAAGGTCAATCAACGGCCGTGGGTGACAGGTGCGAACAGCGCAACGCTCAGCGGAGCGGGGGTCGGCCTTGACTGGACCGGGCTCAACCAGTGGCGGGCCCGTGCCTATCTGGCCTCGCCCCTGGGGCCGACACCCGAGCTGGTCAGGACGACAGATTCAACGCGTATGTGGACCGAGGTCGCCTACCGTTTTTGAACGCTGCGCTGCTTGTGCCCATTCCTGGCTTGTGGTGCCAGGGTGCCAATTGGCGTAGCCCTGTAGTGCTATTAAATCAATAGCTGCTTGCGCCCGTCTTATCTGGGCTACAGCCTATTTTGTTGCAAAAATTAGATGCCGGCGGGCTTCTTGAGCGTCAGCATCCTGTCCTGGGCCTTGAGCACAATGGTTTTGACTTCCGCACCTTGCAGCACCGTCAGCCTGACTTCTGCGTCGGGCGCGGGTCGGTCCCACAGCTTTTTATAAAAAGCCTCGAGCGTGGCAACCTTGGCGTCGTCTACTGCCAGTACCACGTTGCCCGCCTCCAGCCCGGCCAGATCCGCGGGGCTCTCCTTGCTGACCCGCAGAATCTGTATGCGCCCGCCCTGGTCATTGGAGGTGATGCCCAGCCACGGCCTGCGGCTTTTCGTGCTGGCGCCTGAACGCTGCAGCTCCGCGAGGATGGGGCGCAGCAAATCGACCGGCACAAACATGTTGCCCGGCAGGCGGCGGTTTTCGCCGGTTGCATCGGACACCAGCAACGAGCCTATGCCCATCAACTCACCTTTCTGGTTGAAGAGCGGGGCGCCACTGTGGTTGCCGCCACTGGCCATGATGGGTGGGCTGGTGAACAGCGCCGATTCGATGTGGTATTCCCAGCTGCCGGAAAATGCGCGCCGGCTGACCAGCCGGGTCATGCTCACGTCGCCGTCGTCATCTGCTTGCGGGCCGGTGACGGCCATCAAAGGTTCGCCGGGCTGCAGGTCTTTGCCATTTCCCAGGGCCGCTACGCCCACTCCACGCAGCGGCAGCAGCGGGCGCAACAGCCCGAAGCCGGTAGCCAGGTCATAGGCGACGGCGCGCGCCGGCAACGTGCGGTTGTCTTGCGTCACGATCTCAATGTGTTCGGCCTCCAGCATCAGGTAGCCGATGGTGAGGATCAGCCCGTCCTGGCTGATCTGCACACCCGAGCCGGCACGGCGCAAGCCCAGCGTTTCGGCCGAACGCGCATCTTCCATCGCCGTGACCTTGACGCCGACCACTGCTGTCGTGGCGCGGGTCAGTGCATCCATCATGGCCTGTGCCGCCGGCGGTTGCACAGTGGCCGCGTGCGCGGTGGCCAGCCACGGCATGCCGGGCACTAACGCAGACATGAACGCGCTTGAAAGGACGATGCAGAGCCACTGACGCAAGGTGTACATGACGGACTCCTGAACGGAAGGAACAATCCCAACGCAGCTCAAGAATGCACGCTAATAAATGGCGTTACAAGCGGCAGGGTCAAAAGAATCTTGGGAAGTGCGTAACAAACATTCAGCGCATTCACTACCCAACTTGCCAGGTCTTGTTTGTTGACCTCAACGGGGTCTGCAAAAGGAGGGGGGACGGGCGAAAAAAATTCTTAGCCAGCTAAGTAGTGACGGCACCAAGTTCAAAAGCAATATCTATTTCCGTAGTTTGGAAATGACTAAGTAATTAGTACCCAAATTGGTATTGAAAATAACGTAACTGGCTGCTGCAAGCTCTGTGTATTGCGATACAGTTTGGAACAAATAACAGGGAGGGGCCCCGTAAGGGCGCCTTGAGACATGCCATACAAAAAAGCTTACTGCGGAAGATTTGCGCCAGCCACATGTGCGATGGCACCTGTGCGTTCACAGCGATTCCTTCGCTGTGACCGGGGCTTCAATTGACAGCTGCGAGCGCAGTAGCCCAAGAGTCCCCGCCCACACTGTCAGCGGCGCCGGGGGCTGACGAACCAGCACCCCCGATCAACGCGCTGGCTGCCTTGTGCCTGGTGGCCCGCTTTCACCAGGTTGCCGCAGACCCCCATACCCTTGCCCATCAACTGGGCGTTTCCCCGAGCGATGATGTTGACGCCAGCATATTGCTGCGTGCGGCCAAACACCTCGGGCTCAAAGCCAAGCTCTCCAAATCCAAACCCGACCGCCTGAAGCTGGTTCCGCTGCCGGCCCTCGCTTTCCTGAAGCCCGCAGACGACGCAGCAAGCAGCACCGGTGCCGCTGGCAAGCAAGTCCGTACGGTCATCCTGGCGCAGTGCGATGGCCAGCGTGTGCTGTTTCAGGACCCGGCCACACCTTCGAACAGGCCAACGATCGAATCGGTAGAAGTCTTCGCAAGCCAGTGGACCGGCGAGCTGATCCTCATCACCAGCCATGCCGCGCTGGCGGGTGAGCTCGCCAAGTTCGACTTTTCCTGGTTTGTGCCCAGCCTTGTCAAATACCGCAAGTTGTTGGGCGAGGTGCTGCTGATTTCCTTCATGCTGCAGCTGTTCGCTTTGGTCAGCCCGCTGTTCTTCCAGGTTGTGATGGACAAGGTGCTGGTACACCGCGGCCTCACCACGCTCGACGTGCTGGTCATCGGCCTCGTGGTGGTCGTGCTGTTTGAAAGCATCCTCAACGGCCTGCGTGCCTACGTCTTCAGCCACACCACCAGCCGCATTGACGTGGAGCTGGGCGCGCGGCTCTTCCGCCACCTGGTGCAGCTGCCGCTAGCCTACTTCCAGGCCCGGCGCGTGGGCGACTCGGTGGCACGTGTGCGCGAGTTGGAGAACATTCGCAGCTTTCTGACCGGCAACGCGCTCACCGTGGTGCTCGACGTGCTGTTCTCGGTCATCTTCATCGCCGTCATGCTGTTCTACAGCGTGCCGCTGACCCTGATCGTCATGGTCAGCCTGCCGCTGTACTTTGGCCTGAGCCTGGCCGTGGTACCCATCCTGCGCCAGCGGCTGGATGTGAAGTTTGCGCGTGGCGCCGAGAACCAGTCCATGCTGGTCGAAACCATCACCGGCATACAGACCGTCAAAGCCAGCGCACTTGAGCCCAGCTTTGGCAAACGCTGGGACAACCAGCTCGCCGCGTATGTCAGCGCCAGCTTCAAGACGCAGAACCTCGCCACCTGGGCGCATGAAGGCATCAACCTGATCGGCAAGCTCGTGAACGCGGCCACGCTGTGGTACGGCGCGCACCTGGTGATGAACAACGAACTCACCGTCGGCCAGTTTGTTGCCTTCAACATGTTTGCCCAGCGCGTGGCCCAGCCCATCATGCGCATGGCCCAGTTGTGGACGGACTTCCAGCAAACCGGTATTTCTGTCGCGCGCCTGGGCGACATCCTCAACACCCGCACCGAAGTGCCGCCCACCAGCGCCGCGCAGCTGCCGCCCATCAAGGGCCGCATCACGCTCGACGGTGTGGTGTTCCGCTACCGGCCCGAAGCGCCACCCGTGCTCCACGGCATCAGCCTGGATGTGAAACCCGGCGAGATCATCGGCATCGTCGGCCGCTCCGGCTCCGGCAAAAGCACGCTGACCAAGCTGGTGCAGCGCCTGTATTCACCCGAAGGCGGCCGCCTGCTGGTTGACGGCATCGACATCAGCCTGATCGACGCCGCGCAGCTGCGTCGCCAGGTCGGCGTCGTGCTGCAGGAAAACCTGCTGTTTAACCGCAGCGTGCGCGAGAACATCGCCATCACCGACCCAGCCGCGCCGATTGAGGCTGTGGTGCGCGTCGCGCAGCTGGCCGGCGCGCATGAATTCATCAGCGAGCTGCCCGAAGGCTATGACACGCATGTGGGCGAGCAGGGCAGCTCACTCAGCGGCGGCCAGCGTCAGCGCATCGCCATTGCGCGTGCGCTGTTCACCAACCCGCGCATCCTGATTTTTGACGAAGCCACCAGCGCGCTCGACTACGAAAGCGAAGCCATCATCCAGCGCAACATGGCCCACATCTGCAAAGGCCGCACCGTGCTCATCATTGCCCACCGCCTGAGCGCCGTGCGCCACGCGCACCGCATCATCGTGATGGACAAAGGCAAGATCGTTGAAGCCGGCCCGCACGACGCACTGATCCAGAAACCGCAAGGCCTGTATGCGCACCTGTGGCGCATGCAGGACGGCAAACAACCGATGGAAGGGGCCTCGGCATGAGCACCGGTCCTGAAGATCAAAAACCGGTAGCCGTGGGCTCCTCACCGGCCGAAGCCGCTGCCGCTGACGGGCGAGAGAAGCATCAGATGAAGCAACCAGCGCCTGACGTGGAAGACATAACTGCCAAAGGTGAAGCACCGGCCGAAGTCCCCCAGGAAGCCGCCGTACCCGCCAAGCCCCGCCATCCGGTCATCGAACTGCTGGCCCGCTACCGCGCGATCTTTGGCGCCGCCTGGGCGCATCGCGACGAACTCGCCGGCCCGCGCCGCTTGAGCGACGAGGCCGCCTTTTTGCCCGCCGCACTCAGCCTGCAAGACACGCCCGTGCACCCCGCACCGCGGCGTCTGGCCTATCTCATCATGGGGTTGTTTGTGATAGCGCTGGTCTGGTCCATCTTCGGCAAGATCGACATCGTGGCCGTGGCGCCCGGGCGCGTGGTGGTGAGCGAGCGCACCAAGCTCATCCAGCCGCTGGAACGCAGCGTGGTCAAGCGCGTGCTGGTTAATGACGGTGACCATGTGGTGGCTGGCCAGCCTTTGGTAGAGCTTGACCCAACCGCCGCGAGCGCCGACAAAACCACAGCGCACGACCAGCAAAAATCAGCCCTTTCGGAAGTGCTGCGCGCCCGCGCCATCCAGCAGGCGCTACAAAATCTGCAGCAGCTTGCGCCCGCCAGCATTGGGTTGCCGGTCAAATACATGCCTGAATTCCCCAAAGAATGGTCTGCAGCCGAGACTGCCGCCGCACAGGCGCAGCTGCAAGGCGAGTGGGGCGACGTGACGGCCAAGCTCGCCAAACTGTCAGCAGAAATCGGTCGCCGTCAGGCAGAAATCGTCACGGCGCGCGCCGTGGTTTCCAAACTCGAAACCACCGTGCCCATGGCCCAAGCGCGCGAGACAGACTTCAAAAAGCTGGTAGATCAGGGCTATATCTCCGGCCACGCCACCCAAGACAAAACCCGCGAACGCGTAGAGCTGGAGCGCGACCTGGCCACCCAGCGCGCCAACCTGCTGCAAACCCAGGCCACCCTGCGCGAAAGCGAGAACAGCCGCGCCGCCTATTTGGCCGAAGTGCGCCGCACGCTGTATGAGCGCGAAGCCCAGGCCGACCTCAAACGCCAGCAAGCCACGCAAGAACAAGCCAAAGCCACCCAACGCGAAAACCTCACCACACTGAAAGCGCCCGTCGCCGGCGTGGTGCAGCAACTTGCCATCCACACCACAGGCGGCGTCGTCACCGAAGCGCAAGCTCTGATGATCATCGTGCCGGAGGGTGCGCAGGTCACGGCAGAAGTCACGCTGGAAAACAAAGACATCGGCTTCGTCAACGTAGGCAACGGCGCCGAGATCAAGCTCGAAACCTTTCCCTACACCCGCTATGGCACCGTGCAGGCCAGCGTAGACCGCGTCACAGCCGATGCCGTTAACGACGAAAAGCGTGGCGCGATTTTCCCGGTCACGCTGGCCCTAAAGACCAAGCAGATCGACGTAGACGGAAAGATGATCCAGCTCGTACCCGGCATGAACCTGACTGCAGAGATCAAGACCGGGCAGCGGCGAGTGATTGAGTATTTGTTGAGCCCGATTCAGCGGGCTGGTAGTGAGAGTTTGAGAGAGAGATGAGCACTCATGGATTTCGTTGCAGTGCGCGTATGCACACCAAATCGATATGAGGTTGCACTCTTAGTTGGGCGCAAGATAGTTCTTTATTTAGGCGTTGTATGAAATCAAAAAGAAGCAGATTTTTTTGGTGGCTAGCAATTTTCCTAGTGATAGTTGTCGGCACGATCTTGAATTTAGAGGAAGGGCAAGCCATGGCCAACGCGAAAAAGAAGGAAACCCCAATTCCGTTTGACTCTTTCTCGAGTATTGAGAAGATTCAGAAAACTTTGGTCTCTGAATTTCCCGTTGGAACCTCCTGGGGAACTATCGCTGAGCGACTTGCTAGGAGCGGAGTGTCTTGTAGTCCTGTAGAACCATACGTCAAGCTGATTCTTCCGGATGGAGTTACGTTGTCCGAATCAGCCAAACGAATCGAGGACATCAAGGAGTTTCGTGTGCGGTGTGCCACAACTCCCAATTGGCTTCCGTCTAGAAATTTTCAGAGCATCACGATAGATGCTGAGCTTGATAAGGAACAGCGATTACTTCTAATCGTCGCGACCCCGTATTACAAACATTCATAAATTAGGGAAGACTTATATGCCAGCTTCTATTGAGATCAGAACGTCCCCTGTAGCACTTGGTCAGCGCCATGCATACCTCCTATTTACGAAAGAAAACGGGGACCAGTACGTTCTACGGGCAGGTCCTTCTGCAAATGCAAGCGCAGCTGCAATCCTGCCAGCTACGTCTGGTGGATCCGGTTTGAATTTGTATGGCGCTATTCATGTGAACTTTGAGGCATACCTGATTGACGGGCAGGCCGCTAACAAAACGCTTGTGAATGTTCAAGGAATAGGCTTTATCCCTCAGGAACAGCTTAAAGCAGGGATGGTTGTGGTGCCCGACTCGCAGGGCCGAAGTCAGATTGTCGTCCCCCCAGCCGATTGGCCTCAGGGCGGTGAGCAGCATGAGCAGCGCATTCTATGGACAGGTGATGATGCCCAGTTAGCTGGAAAAGTGAAAAGCGCTCTCAAGGTGGCCCAGCAAATTGAAGATGCGCGCCTGGAATACAACCCAGTCTATAACAACTCCAATACCTTTGCGGGCAATATCCTGACTTTCCTCGATGTACCTCGGACTCTTCCGTTGGGAACTGACGGTAAATCGGTAGGTGCACCGGGATTTGAGAGGGATTTGCGCCAAGGGGTTGGGCCGCTAAATCTTTTAATGGGGCCTAGGTTCGATGGGAAATATTGGCGCGACGCGCGAGGTAATGTCACAGCGCCACCAAAGTATGTAGCAGCGGGGTTGGGAGCCGAAATAGGGTACGAGGCTGTGGTGCCCAATTACGTGGTTCCTGTTTCGCATTGGGTCCTAGACCCGTCTACGACTGCGGTACCTGCCTCCACTACATACGTAGATTCCAAGACTGGAATTTCCTATACGGAAAATTTCACCCCTGTTCTCAATGGCACAGATCAAATCGTTAGTTTTACATGGAGTGTGACTGAGCGCGATGCAATTACCAATCAGCTGCGGCGAGTGTACGTTGCCACAGGTGATACGAATGGAATCAAGAGTGAGTCGGTGCAGGCATTTTCTGGTGGACAGATGGTTTCGTCGGCAACTCGTCAATTTGAGTCGCAATTTGTTAACTCAGAGACAAATACCGTTGTTACCACGGACACAGTCATCTATGGACCGGTACCAAATGAGATAGTGCGTCGTGAAAATCTAGTAGTGATCTCCGGCAGCTCGGGATTGTTAAAACTCAGTGATTTATCGATATATGGAGCAAACGGAACTGAGCAGTTAAGAATAGTTACCACTTTGAATTCTGATGGTAGCCAGCGGATAACCACTCAGAATGAATCTGGAGTTATTTCAACTGCGCGACGTCGGTTTTTCGATGATCCAGATGGTCAGAGTTTCCTCGACGAGATCACGAACCACTTGACCGGTGAGGTGATCCTGCGTTCAACAGTGGGTACGGGCCCAGGTGCTGAAACGAGAGACACGATTCTCGTCAGGGCTGGGGATGGATGGAACAATCTTGACGACAGTATTAAAAGACAAAGAATCACCGACAGCATGTACGGTGGCGCGGCGGACTTTCTTAATGCTGCCCGTGCCAAAGACAAGGTTGGCATGTTGCTTGCCGGTGGAAAGATGGCGCTCGCTTTCTCACGAAGCGACTCTCTGGCTGCCCCTGGGCAACTAGACAGCTTTCTAGGTGGGGCAACGGAGGTTGTGGGGATTCTCGGAGCCTTGCAGGGCCTGAAATCTGATAACGCGCTTACCCAAATCGGTAGTGCGGTCGGTCTACTCAAGAATTCCAATGATTTGGTCATGCGGATCACAGGAGCCCCCGAAGGTTTCCTTGATACTTCCTCTCTTGGCGTTCTTAACTCGATTGGCGCAGTTCTAAGCATTGCCAATCTGGCGAACCTGGGTGACATGATCGATAGCGGTCATTACGGGTCAGCCGCGTTTGCTGCCGCCAATGCCATTAATGGTGCGGCGTTTCTGGCCGGTTCGACAACCACGATCACCGGTGGTGCCATCGCTGGTGGTGGTGCGACTGTAAGTGCTGGCGGTGCGGGGGCATTCATTCCAATGGATGCAACCACCCTGGTCATCTGGATTGCGGCCGTGATCATCATCGATGGCCTCTTTGCAGATGAAGAAGAAGCGCCTCCACCGCCGCCTTTTGGGCAGGCTGTTTTCAAGCGTCTCGCCGATGGCAATCTGGGATATGAAATTCTGAATGCTGGCAATGGTGGCGCCGAAATTCTTGCCGCCAAGATGGACGCATTGCTGGAAAAACTTAATCAGCAAGTGGCTGAAGCTAACAACGGCAATACTGACTCCGATCTTGCCCTGACGCTTGTCGCAAGTCGCATGCCAAAAGTGTCAATACAAAGCTGGCCTAGTAAAACGGACAACGGCATTAGCAATTTCTTCTTCCTGCTGGAACAAACGCATCCCCAGACGGGTGGAAGTATCTACAACGGCATCGCAAGGCAAGACATTGTCAAACACTATGCGGAGGCTCTGGTTTTCCCGGAAGCCATAGTTAGTCAATGGCAGGTCACTCATTTAATAGCCAAGTTTGGCGTTGATGAGGCCAACTGGAAAACCGAAGGTCAATGGCTTTCGGCCATGAGTCCTATTGAGCAGCAGCGGCATACCTTGCAGCAAGCGCTCTCTAATGCCAATGCCACGCTTGAAAGTGCCAAGCAGTCCAACCTTGTTCTTGGCAGTTGGGTGGCCGTAGGTGAGGTTACGGGAAATGTGGAGCACGGCACGGCTAGTATGGCCAGCGCAGTTAGTGCGGCCGAAGCAGGACTGGCTGCAGCCAATGCAGCGTTGAACACCTTTGAAGCGCAAAACCCTGGCGATTCGCAGCTAGCGGCGCACATAGTTGATGCCAGCATCGTTGACCCGGCATTGCGCGCAGCCGCTATTGAGAACGCCTCACGTCAGTGGCTCAAAGTCATTGCGGTTGACCTGGGTGGTGATGGCGTTACCAAGACGGCACTGCCCGCCGTCGTCAAGCAGGACTACGACAGTCTGCTAAATGATGGTGTGGCCCGGTTTGACGCGGACAACGATGGTTTTCGTGAGGCGACTGAATGGATCGCACCAACGGAAGCCATGCTGGGCATAGACCGCGACGGCAATGGCCTGATCGACACGGCCAGCGAACTGTTCAACGGCGTGAGCACGCCGTTTGACCAGCGCGGCTTGGCCAGCTTGAAGTATTACGACAGCAACAACGACGGCAAGATCGACGCGTCGGACCCGGTGTACAAGCTGCTGCGTTTGTGGATAGACCTGAACGGCGACGGCAGTGCCGGCAGTATGGAAACCTATGACCTGCAGATGCGCCACCCCGGTGTAGACATGGCGGCGTTGCGCGCGCGGCTTGATGCGGCAGGGCAGGCGGCCATGGATGCGCTGGCTGGCAGCGCTGTGCAGTCGATTGACCTGACGACCTTCAAGCTGCGCCTGGCTGATGGCACTGACGCCCAAGCCAGCGAGGTCGGCCTGCAGGCCCAGACCGAAGGCATTGCGGTGGTGGTAGACCAGGCCACACAAAACGTCAGCATCCTGCACGAAAACGGCCTGCGTGAAAACTACATCACGCTGGTGCAAGACATGAGCGTGCTGCTGGAGTTGCAGAACGCGAACATCACCACGGCCCGACGTGCGGAGCTCGAAACCTTGGCCTTGCGCTACGGCCTCAACACGCAGTCGGCTGACTTCATCAATGTGGTCAAAAGCCTGCGCGTGGGCGGAGAGAACATCGGCGCCAGCGGCATGGCGATTTACATTGGTGACAGCGATGTCTGGGTGGATGAGAACGTCCGCCATCGACTGGAACAGATGCGCTTCAGCTTCCACGCGGCATCGACCGTGGGCGGCGCCGACGTGTTTGGCACGGTGCACCTGAGCCCGCCTGTTTGGGCCGGCCCCAGCACAGACACGCCTGTTTTTGATGACCAGTGGGCCTTGAGCCACCACGTGACGACCGGTGAGGTCACCAGCGACACGGCCACGGCAGGCCCACCGGCACCGCCCAACCCGCAGCAGTGGGTGCTGCCTTCCGATGTCTACACGCTGGACTACGTGGTCAAGGGCGCGCAGCTGGGCGGCCTGGTGACGCAGCAGGCGGTGATTGCCAGCAATGCCGCCACGCCCGGCGCGCCGGCACAGACGATACAGGTTTACACGACTGCTTCGCCCACGTCATCCCTGGGAACGGCCGTCGTGGCCGGTAAGGAAGACGAGCAGTTCGCCTTCGGCTATGAACAGCTGGAGCAGGAAGCCCGCACGCTGATTGCCGGCGCCACGCCTTACACCACGGTGCGCCTGCTGGGTGTGCGCGAAGTGCGTCATGGTTATGTCGAGGTTGATGACGTCACCGGGCGCATCCGCTTTATTGCCGATGCCAATTACTTTGGCACTGAGGCCGGCTTCAGCTACGCCGTGATGGACGGCCAGGGCCAGGTGATGGAGCGGCGCATCAACTTCAATTTGGTGGAAGTCAATGACGCGCCGACGCTGCTGGGTGAAACCATCCAGGCCCAGGAAGATGTGCCGCTGCTGCTGGACGCGGCCACCTTGCTGGCCAACGATACCGATCTGGAAGGCGACACGCTCACCATCATCGGCATAGGCCGCGTGGGCATGGGCCGCGCCGAGCTGCTGGCCAACGGCCAGATCAGTTACAAGCCGCCTACAGACTTGTATGGCGTGACCGACACCATTGAATACATCGTGCAGGACTCGCGCGGCGCCAGCGCCGTGGCGGTCATCAAGATCAAGCTGACGGCGGTGAACGATGCGCCAACGGTGGTCAGCGAAGTGATTCGCAACGCCAAGGAAGACACCAACCTGCGCATTGACGCGGCCTTGCTGTTGGCCAACGACTTTGACCCTGACTTCAACGCCCAGGCCGGCGCTGCGCCGCTGCATATCACGGCAGTGGGCAATGCCGTTCACGGTCAGGCCTTTGTGGATGGCACGGGCCAGATCATTTTTGTACCCGATGAGAACTTCAACGGCACAGCCACGTTTGAATACACGGTCACGGACGACACCGGGCTATCGACCACCGGTAAGGCCGAGGTGGAAGTCGGCGCCGTCAATGACGGGCCTCGCGCTTTCGGTGAGGTCATTACCAGCAACGAAGACGAAAAACTCGTCATCGACCCCGACTTGCTGCTGGCCAATGAAGAAGATGCGGATATCCAGCGCGGTGAACAGCAGCGCCTGATGGTGGTGGCTGTCGACCAGGCCGTCAACGGAACGGTGGCGCTGGAAGGCGGGCACATTGTGTTCACGCCCGCTTCCAATTATTCGGGTGAAGCCAGCTTCCGCTATACCGTCAGCGACGGCGCGGGGGGTTTGTCGCAAGCCGTGGCCAAAGTCAATATCGCAGCCGTCAACGATGCGCCAACCCTGTTCAACCGGGCCTTCCAGGGCACGGAAGAAACGCCGCTCAACATCACTGTCAGCCAGCTGCTCGCAGGGGTGCTTGACCCTGAAGACGGCGCGGCCGGCATCAGCCTGGTGGAAGCCCGCAATGCAGTGGGCGGAACGCTTGAAAGAAGCGGAGACACCTTCACCTTCACGCCGGGCGCCAACTTCACGGGCGCCGCGCATTTTGACTATGTGGTGCAAGATGCGCAGGGCAATGAGTCCGTTGCCGTCGTGACGATGAGCTTTAACAACGTCAACGATGCGCCGGTTTTTGTGGCGGGCAGCCATCTGGCAAAGACCGGCCAGGAAGACCAGGAACTTCGCATCTCCCTCTCAGCGCTCAAGCAGATGTTTGTGGACGTGGATGGCGACGCGATTACGGTGGACACCGCCAATCTGGTGGCCATCAACAGCGGCGACACCATCCGCTTTGATGCGCAGACGCAAGAGATTGTGTTCAAGGCCAAGGCGAATGCCAATGGCACGCGCCAGTTTGATGTGCGGGTACAGGATTCAAACGGCGTTTACAGCGCATACGAACGTCTGGACATTGGTATCCAGGCGCTGAATGACGCACCCATTGTGAACGCGGTGGGCTTCCAGATGCTGGAAGACGGAGGTTATAACGACCCGGGCCTGCAGGCGTGGAGCTATATCTCATACAGCAGCCTGCTGTCTGGCGCCAGCGACGCGGAAGGTGACGTGCTGAGCATCCTGGGCGCCATCAATGGGCGCACCCTGGACGGTCGATTCGTCAATATCGTTAACGATGCGGCCAATAACCGCGTCGGCATTTTGGCTCCGCTGAACTACAACGGTGCCATCACTTTTGACTTTACGGTGGGTGATGGGCACGGCGGGCAAGCGACCCAAAAAGCTTACGGCAATGTGGTTGCGGTGAATGATTTGCCTACAGCCAACGTTGTTGTACTTGGCACGCCAGCCGTCTTGAGCGCGGGGGGATGGAATCAATACTACCGTCTTGACACCTACGACGTGGAAGACGGTTCGAATTCGACGGTATCGATTGAGCGAAATCCCTTGTGGGCGCCGGTGCGGCAAGGGGTGACTGGTGCCTATGTTTTCGATACATACATCGGAGAGAACGGCGAAGTCATCACGTTGACCGAGGGTGGATGGAGGGAGGTTGCGGCTCCTGCGAATTACTTTGGCTTTCCCATGTTTCGGGTGGGGCAGAGCGCCAATGATTCTGCAACCTTCCGCATCACCGATTCGCAGGGAGGGTTTAATTTTCGTTCAGTGAATTTCTTCATCCAGGGCTATGACCCGGTGGTGATTGACTTGGGTGGAGACGGGCTGGAGTTCCTGGATATTGATGAAAGCCACGTGAGCGTCGACCGGGACGGCGATGGCGTTGCGCAGAAAGTCGCATGGATTGGTGCCAACGAAGGCATCCTGGCATGGGACCATAACCACGACAATCAGATCAACCAGGCCGACGAAGTTGAATTCTGGTCGCATGTCAACCCCCAAGACCCGGCACGCACCGATCTTCAGAGTCTGGCGCGGCCTGAATTTGATACCAACCAGGATGGGAAATTTGACAGCTCGGATGCCAAGTGGTCTGAGTTCAAGCTTTGGCGCGACCTGAACGGCAACGGGGTAAGCGATGCGGGAGAGTTGCAGACGCTGGCTGAGGCCGGATTAAAAGCACTTCACCTGAATGCCAATGTCTTGAATCGCCGGTATGGCGAAGACGTGCTGGTACGGGGCTATACCCGGGCCGAAATGACAGACGGGCGCATGTTGCAGGCAGGCGACGTGCAGCTTGATATTGAAGATCTTTCGCAAATTCCTGTCGCCAATACGCCGACGCAATCGCAGCAAGAGGCGCAAGTGGTTGCAGTAACCGACGTGCAGGCGTTGGCGCAACAGCAGCAACAGCAGCAGGCGGCAGCCATGCGTGCCGGGTCGCCGGAGTTCAGCGGTGCTTTGCGTGACCAGAAGGTCCTGACCGGGCAGTCTTACCGCTATGTGTTGCCGGAAGCACTGTTTACAAATCTGGGTGCGGGTGCGCACTACGCGGTAACGCTGGCCAGCGGCCAGCCGCTCCCCGCCTGGTTGCACTTTGACGCGGCAACACGCACATTGAGCGGCTCCCCCACAGAGGGGCAAGCCGGGGAATGGACGATCAAGGTAATTGGTACGGACGCGGGTAACGCGGTCAGCGCAGGTGTGATGACCTTGAGCGTCGCGCAGTTCAACCAGGCGCCGGTGGAGTACGGAAATGTTCCCATCCAGTTTGCCGATGAAGACCAGTTGTTTACCCTTGATATAGCGCCCAACTTCTTCATAGATAAGGACACGGGTGACCAGCTCCACTTCAGTGCCACGCTGGCAAATGGTTCACCTTTGCCGGATTGGCTGCATTTTGATGCGCAGGCGATGCGTTTTTATGGCACCCCGGGTGGGGGCCATGTTGGTACCCTTGAGATCAAACTAACCGCCGCGGATGAAGCGAATGCCACGGCAGACACCCGTTTCAAGATCGTGGTTGCAGGCATCAACGATGCGCCTTATCTGACCGGGCCGGTGCCCACCATTGGCATGACGGCCGGGGTGGCCAACAGCTTTGTCATGCCGCAGAATCTTTTTGCAGACCAGGATCTCGGGGACGTTTTGCGGCTGAGCGTGTCTGTGGCAGACGGCTCCCCTTTGCCTGCCTGGCTGACGTATGACAGCGCGACGCGCACACTTTCTGCGAACCCCACAGCGGAGCAAATCTCTGCACCGCTGCAGCTGCGGGTTACCGCGACCGATCTGGCGGGTGTTTCGACGTCCACCTTGATGACCGTAGCCTCAATGATCCAGGGAACGGCCGCTGACGACGTGCTCAATGGGTCGGCATACAGCGAATACATCTGGGGTGATGCGGGCAACGACTTGCTGGACGGACAGGCAGGCGCCGATCGCCTGATTGGCGGTCTGGGTGATGACCGCTATGTGGTTGATGCGCTGGACGTGGTGGTCGAAAGAGCCAATGAAGGGCTGGACACGGTCTTTTCTTCTGGAAACTGGACGCTTGGTGACAACCTCGAAAACCTGACGCTGACAGGCCCTCTGGCTGTGAACGCCACAGGTAACAGCCTGGCCAACGTGCTTTCCGGCAACAGTGCTGACAACATTTTGTCGGGCGGCGCGGGTGACGATGTCTATCTGTTTGGCTTTGGCAGCGGTCACGACACGCTGGTTGAAAGTGCAGAAGCCGGGGCTGGCACTGACAGGGTTCAATTCATGGCCGGTGTCGCTGTTGGCGACGTCTGGGTAAGCGCAGATGCAAATTACGTGTATCTGAACCTGGTCGATGGCACCAACCGCCTGGCCATCCAGCGCGTGGCTGGCGGCGGTATTGGTGTGGAGTCTGTGCGGTTTGCAGATGGAACAAACTGGGACCAGGCCGCGGTCATGTCCAGAGTCGTGCCTAACCCAGCTCCGCTTTCTGCGGCACCTGGATATTTCCGGATAGCGACAGAAGACCTGCTGTTTGAAGATACCTCGCCGGGTACCTGGTTTACGACCAGTTCTCCGTCACTGACGTATTGGGCGAAGCTTGGCAATGGAGATGCGCTGCCTTCCTGGTTGACCCTTGACCCGGTCAGCGGAAAGTTCAGCGGACTTCCGCAGAATGGAGACGTTGCCGCGTTTGAAGTTCGCTTGTACGCCAAGGACTCTTACGGTGCGGTCAGTAGCACGCTGGTGCAGTTCCTGGTAACCAACATCAATGACGCCCCGACAGCCGCAGCGCTGGTTAACCAGCAGGTAGGCAAAAACCAGCCGTTTGTGTACGTGTTGCCGAGCAACACTTTCGCGGACGTTGATGTGGGGGATGCCCTGACGCTGGAGGCGACGCGATCAAATGGCGCACCCCTGCCGTCGTGGCTGACCTTCGACGCAGCGACCCGTACTTTTTCTGGAACCCCGCCCGCCAATGCAGATGAGACGGTGAAGATTTCAGTGAGGGCTACTGACAACTCTGGTGCATATGTACTGACCGGTTTCTCGCTCGATATCGGCAACATGATGGCCGGCACGTCTGCCGCTGAGACACTGACGGGCACGACGGGGCGAGACCTGATGTACGGGCTGGACGGCAACGACACGCTCAACGCAGGCACAGGCAACGACCTGCTGGACGGTGGAGCGGGGGCGGACGTGCTCAACGGCGGCGCGGGCGACGACATCTATGTGGTGGACAACGCCGGCGACAGCGTGGTGGAGACCACCAGCACGACGACCTATGTGGACCAGGGGTACTACGCGACGACTTACGTTGACCAAGGGTACTACCGGTACTACGTTGGCCTCGACGAAAGTGGGGTTCCTTATTACACCTCAAACCAAAACTATGACGAGTATGGGCATCCGCTTTACACCCCTGAGTGGGTATCAGTGATGGTTCCACAAACCTACTGGGTGCCCAACGTGGTGGCGCAGACGGTAGTGTCAGACTCGGGCGGTGTAGATACCGTGAACGCTTCCATCAGCTATGTGCTGGGCACGAACCAGGAGAACCTGACGCTGACCGGCAGCGCGGCCATTAACGGCACGGGCAATGCCTTGAACAACGTGTTGACCGGCAATGTTGCAAACAACACGCTGGACGGCGGCGCCGGTGCCGACACGCTGGACGGCGGCGCTGGCGACGATTTGTTGGTGGGCGGTCTGAACAACGACCGCTACATCTACGCCCGCGGTTACGGCCGGGACACGGTCTCGGACACCGACACCACTGCCAACAACGTGGACACGCTGGTCATGCAAGCGGGGATCGTCGCCGGCGATGTGACGGTGACCCGCACGGCCACCCAGATGGTGCTGAGCTTGAGCGCCTCAGACCAGGTGCTGATTGACTGGGACGTGGCCAGCGGCAAACGGATTGAACGTGTTGAGTTTGCCGACGGAACAGTCTGGACGGCCAGCGACCTGCTGCTGATGAGCAACCGTGCGCCGACGTTTGCCGCACCGGCCAACCAGAGCACAGCGGAAGACGCCGTATGGAGCTACACGCTGCCGGCCGGTACCTTTGCAGACCTGGACGCAGGCGATGTGCTGAGCTACAGCGCCCGCCTGGCCGATGGCAGTGCGCTGCCGAGCTGGCTGAGCTTTAATGCCGCGACCCGCACCTTCAGTGGAACGCCCCTGAATGCCAATGTAGGCCTGCTGGCCTTGAAGGTGACGGTGGTCGATACGCAGGGAGCGACTGTCAGCGGCACCTTCAATGTGACGGTGATCAATACCAATGATGCGCCGACTGTGCTTGTTCTTCTGCCAGGCCAATTGGCAACTGAAACACAGGCCTTTAGTTACGTGGTGCCGGCCAATATCTTTACCGACATGGATGTAGGCGATACCCTGGTGCTGAGTGCAGTACTGGCCAATGGGTCCGCTCTGCCGTCGTGGCTGACATTCAATTCGGCGACCCGCACCCTTTCCGGAACACCGCCAGACACTGCTGCGGGTGTCCTTGGTCTTGCGATCAAGGCAACCGACAGCGCCGGTGCATTTGTTCTGGCGAACCTGTCGCTGGACATCACCAACGTGATCAACGGTACTGCTTCTGCAGAAACACTGACGGGAACGGCGGCACGAGACCTGATGTACGGACTGGACGGCAACGACACGCTGAACGCAGGCACAGGCAACGACCTGCTGGACGGTGGAGCGGGGGCGGACGTGCTCAACGGCGGCGCGGGCGACGACATCTATGTGGTGGACAACGCCGGCGACAGCGTGGTGGAGACCACCAGCACGACGACCTATGTGGACCAGGGGCACTACGCGACGGCTTACACCGACCAGGGCTACTACCGGTACTACTACATCGACGAAAGTAGCGTGATTTACGTTCCCGCTCAGGCCTATAACGAGTATGGGCAACCAATGTATGTACCCGAATGGGTATCCGTGATGGTCCCGTATACCTACTGGGTGCCCAACGTGGTGGCACAGACGGTAGTGTCGGACTCGGGCGGTGTAGATACCGTGAACGCTTCCATCAGCTATGTGCTGGGCACGAACCAGGAGAACCTGACGCTGACCGGCAGCGCGGCCATCAACGGTACGGGCAATGCCCTGAACAACGTGCTGACCGGTAACACCGGCACCAACACGCTGGACGGTGGCGCTGGGGCCGACGCGCTCGACGGCGGCGCCGGTGACGACCTGTTGATCGGTGGGCAAGGTAACGACCGCTATATCTATGCCCGCGGCTATGGCCGGGATACGGTCTCCGACACTGACACCACCGCCAACAACGTGGACACACTTGTCATGCAGGCAGGGATTGCTGCCAGCGATGTGGCGGTGAGCCGAACGGCCACCCAGATGGTGCTGAGCTTGAGCGCCTCAGACCAGGTGCTGATTGACTGGGACGTGGCCAGCGGCAAACGGATTGAACGTGTTGAGTTTGCCGACGGAACAGTCTGGACAGCCAGCGACCTGCTGCTGATGAGCAACCGGGCACCGACGTTTGCCGCGCCGGCCGACCAGAGCACGGCGGAAGACGCCGTGTGGAGCTACACGCTGCCGGCCGGTACCTTTGCAGACCTGGACGCAGGCGATGTGCTGAGCTACAGCGCCCGCCTGGCCGATGGCAGTGCGCTGCCGGGCTGGCTGAGCTTTAATGCCGCGACCCGCACCTTCAGCGGAACGCCCCTGAACGCCAACGTGGGCCTGCTGGCCTTGAAGGTAACAGCGACCGACACGCAAGGAGCGACTGTCAGTGGTACTTTCAACGTGACGGTGACCAATACCAATGATGCGCCGACTGTTATAGCTTCCCTGCAGAACCAGCAGGTGAACGAAGACCAGGCTTTCAGTTATGTCGTGCCAATGGGTACGTTTGGCGATGTGGACCTGGGCGATACCCTCACGTATAACGCCAGCCTGGCCAATGGCGCTGTGTTGCCTTCATGGCTGACATTCAATGCGGCAACCCGCACGTTCAGCGGAACGCCGCTGAATGCCGATGTGGGTGTCCTGGCGCTCAAGGTCACCGCGACAGACTCGGCGGGGGCTGCAGTCAGCAGCGCTTTCAATGTGACGATTGCCAACACCAACGATTCGCCAACGGTTCTCACCGCCTTGCAGAACCAGCAGGTGAACGAAGACCAGGCATTCAGCTACGTGGTGCCAGCGGGTGCTTTTGGTGATGTGGACGCAGGCGATGTGCTCACTTTCAGCGCCAGCCTGGCCACTGGCGCCGCGTTGCCTGCATGGCTGTCGTTCAATGCGACAACCCGTACGTTCAGCGGCACGCCACTGAATGCCGACGTCGGTGCCCTGGCGCTCAAGGTAACTGCAACCGATACGGCTGGAGCCGCGATCGGCAGCGTTTTCAACGTGACGGTCACCAATACCAATGATGCACCCACGGTCTTGGCACCATTGCAGAATCAGCAAGCCAACGAAACCCAGGCATTCAGTTACGTATTGCCTGTTGGTACGTTTGGTGATGTGGATGTCGGTGACAGTTTGGTTCTGAGTGCAACGCTGGCCGGTGGGGCTGCCTTGCCTTCATGGCTGACCTTCAATTCGTCAACGCGCACACTGTCCGGAACCCCACCCGACACGGCATCCGGCATTGTGAGCCTTTCGATCAAGGCGACCGATGCTGCCGGGGCTTTTGTGCTGGCAGGGTTCTCGCTTGATATTGCCAACGTGATCAACGGTACCGCTTCTGCAGAAACACTGACCGGAACGGCGGGACGAGACCTGATGTACGGGCTGGACGGCAACGACACACTCAACGCAGGCACAGGCAACGACCTGCTGGACGGCGGAACGGGTGCGGACGTGCTCAACGGCGGCGCAGGCGACGACATCTATGTGGTGGACAACGCCGGCGACAGCGTGGTGGAGACCACCAGCACGACGACCTATGTGGACCAGGGGCACTACGCGACGGCTTACACCGACCAGGGCTACTACCGGTACTACTACTACAACGAAGGTAGCGTGGTTTATCTCTCAGCTCAGGGCTATGACGAATATGGGAACCCGATGTACACACCTGAGTGGGTATCGGTGATGGTCCCGTATACCTACTGGGTGGCCAACGTGGTGGCGCAGACGGTGGTATCGGACTCGGGCGGTGTAGACACCGTCAATGCCTCTGTCAACTATGTGCTGGGCACGAACCAGGAGAACCTGACGCTGACCGGCAGCGCGGCCATCAACGGTACGGGCAATGCCTTGAACAACGTGCTGACCGGCAACGCCGGTGCGAACACGCTGGACGGCGGCGCTGGGGCAGACACGCTGATGGGTGGTGCAGGTAACGATACCTATATCGTCGACACTTCGGATACGGTGGTGGAAGTGGCAAACGAAGGCACAGATACCGTCAACGCAAACTTCAACTACACGCTGGGTGTCAATCTGGAAAACCTGGTTTTGACCGGTACGTCGGCGATCAATGGCACCGGCAACGCATTGAACAATGTTCTGACCGGCAACAGCGCCAATAATGTGCTGGCTGGAGGAGGCGGTAACGATACCTATCTGCTGGGCAGAGGAGGGAATACCGACACCATCCAGGAGAACGACAGCACTGCGGGTAACAATGACGTTGTGAAGTTCATGCCTTCAGTGGCCGCCGACCAGATCTGGTTCCGCCAGGTCAACAACGACCTGGAGGCCAGCATCGTAGGGACAGGTGACAAATTCATCATTTCGAACTGGTACCTGGGCGCGCAATACAGGGTGGAGGAGTTCAAGACCACTGACGGAAGCAAGACGTTGTTGGCCAGCCAGGTGCAAAACCTGGTAAGTGCGATGGCTTCTTTCTCTCCGCCGACGGCAGGGCAAACTACCTTGCCTTCCAACTATTCAACCGCGCTTGCGCCGGTGATTGCCGCCAACTGGCAGTAACCGCAAGACTCCTCTTTATTAATGTCCTACATACCCGTTACCCTGAATCATTTCCGGGCCCTCAAAGCCTGGGCCGACAGTTCCGACGCCCAGGTCGACCTGGACGTCAGAACTTTTAACCTCGAGGTGAAGCTCCGTAATCGCTACTACACGCTCAAACCCAGATTTCTGTTGAATAACAATGGGCAGATGGCCTATTCGACGGAACTGGCTAAAAACGTGACAGGTTTCATCGGCTGGTTGCCTTATGACATCCTGCGATGGGATTTTGCGCAGGACAAATTGGTGTTCAAGGAGTTTCTGAAAAAGGCCGGACTCGGTTTTCCGGAAACGTGGCCATCTATCAGCGATGCCAAAGGTGGCTTCCTGGTGAAGCAATCGACGGGGTCGTTCGGTTACCAGATTCTGGGTCCTTACCGGGATGCTGGCGAAGTGCCAAAGATCAAGTATGCGGGACCGGAGAGCCAGAATCGTGGTGTTGATTTTGCCGAGCAATTTATTGTTGGTACCAACCTGAAAGTCTGGTTCTGGGGGGCAACGGCTTTTTATGCGCACGTTCATGCCTATCCCACCGTGGTCGGCGATGGCGTATCGACCGCACAAGCACTGATCGAAGCGCGACTGGCGCGCACGGGTCAAACACTTGGCGCTGACGGAGGCAATGGGAACGTACTTTCTTCGCTTGCCTTCCAGCAGGTTCTTCCCACGCAGGTTTTGGATGTGGGGCGCGAGGTCTGGATCGACTTCCGCTACGGCCGCCATTACGCCTCTACAGCACCTCGTGCGGAGTCGGACAACGACCTGGGCCGCGTCAATGCGCAGGTCAGGCAGCAGATTGATGCGATTGGCGTGAAAGCTGCACAGGAAAGCTTTAGTCGCTTCAAGGCACCGGTGCTTTATGCAATCGATGGCGTGGTCGACGAAGCTGGCAAGGTGTGGTGGCTGGAGATCAACTCAAATCCAATGCTTCCCCCAGAGGGATATCCGTTCGTCTTTTTGTCCCTGTTCGGTGCGGACAAGAAATCCTGATATGGCTGAGACGTCTTCCTTATCGCCTTCCCGCAGGCCACCTGCTTTGGCGCTCAACAGAGTGCTCAATGACGCCACGCCCACGGATGTGAGGATGAGCTTTAAGGATCCCGGTCGCCTGTCTCCGATGCTTGCTGGCTCTTGCCGACTTGAGGGAATGCTGCTTGTGGTTCGCAATGCGACGCAAGATGTCGAAGTACAGGCGCCCAAAAACATGCTGGCACAGGTATTCAAACTGTGCGACGGCACGCGAACAGTCACCGAGATATTGCAGCGCTTACCCGCGGGCTTTGATGCAGTGGAGTTCAAGCAGTTCATTGAATTTTTATTGGACCAAGGCGCGCTGATTGATGCCAATCTGGTCAGCGCGCATGCGGCGCGTTATGCGTTCCAGGGCAGCCCTTTTGGCTTGGCGGCGGATGCAGCCATTACGAACCAGATTTGCCGGAGATTCCTCTGGAATAAAGAAGGTGTGGCAGCAGGGCTTCCACCTGGCACCCGCAAGGTAACGGCGCAGCCATTGCGGGATTTTTTCGCTGAGCGTGTGTCGACGTACACCTTTGACGAAAGGGATATTTCCGAGCGCGCCCTGTTGGGCTTGCTGTGGGCAGTGGCGGGTGTGGTGAGCGTCAAGCATGAGCGCGTCGGTTATGTCACACCCAAGCGAACCATTGCTTCGGCCGGTGGAATGCAGCTCGTGCAGGTATTCGTGGCCTTGCAGAAAAACGTGGGCGCATACAAGCCTGGTGTCTACCGCGTCAGCTATCCGGATGAAGGGATGGTTGCGCTGGAACTCCTCGGTGATGGTCAACAGTTGATGCCAAGGGCGTTTTCCAAGCCCTGGGAGCTGACCTATGCCACCGGAGCCGTTTTTCTGGCGGCAGACACCCAAGTGGCGGCCATGCGGTATCGCAACCGTTCCTTGCAGTACCTCTTTATGGAAGCAGGGGCCGGTTTGCACAATGCCGGCCTGAGCGCATCGCAACTCGGCTTGGGTTTCGCGACGATCGGGGGTTATTACGAAACCATCGTTGGCAAGATGTGCCGGCTCCAGGGAGAGTTGGTGCTGGGGTCGGCGATATTTGGTGCAAAGCCCACGCCTGAACAGATACGCCTGATTGATCGCTCACCGGAGCTGGACTTCGCGTGGGTAGACGGTGATTCGGCACGCTTTGCCATGCCCTTCCACTTCGGCAGGGCCAAGCTGGTCAAGTCCGACGACAACCGCCCCCACACCTGGGGCAGGGACGCCGACCCCTGGCTTGCTTTTCGCAAGGCGTCTGCGGAAGCCGTTGAGCGTGAAGGATTTCGGGAGCCCCGCCAGCTTGCCTGGGGCCGGCTGGACTCTTTTCCGAACGGACTCGATCCGGCCCAGTTCGTCAAATACACCGACAAGCAATACGCAGATCCGGAATTTCCGTATGAACGCTTCGATGCCGAAGTGCCCCATCTGTGGACTGCCGGCGTTGATTTGAGGTCCGGGGAAGCGGTGCAAATTCTGGCCGAACTGGTGTTTTCGCGCGCAAGTCTGGCGCCCCATGCAAAGATCCAGCGGCGGCCTTTTTCCCAGGTGACATCGTCAGGTTGTGCAGCAAGTACGTCACTGGACGATGCGGTTTTTCGGGCGTTATTGGAAGTCATCGAGCGCGATGCCTTTATGAGGCACTGGCTCGCCCAGTCGCCCGGCCATGTTGTAAAGCAGGCTTCCTTGTCACCGCAAGTCCGCAGCCGTATTCAGGCACTTGAGCAAGCCGGCTGCAAGGTGGTGATTCAGAAACTGAATTCCCTTTGGGCCCATGTGTGCCTGGTTGCTGTCCAGAACGAAACACTTCATTTCACCACCATGGGGACTGCGGCCAGCGCGGATTTCAGGAGGGCGCTCGAGGGCGCGCTGGATGAGACGGAGGCACGGGTCTATGCGTGGATTCACGGCCATGAGCCGCAGATCATAGGGCCGGCAGACGTCACCACTACAGACCATCATTTTGAGCTGTACGGTTTGAAGCGCTACTTCAGGCACGCCGACCATGTTCTTTTCCCGGCTACGGATGCCTCCGACGTACGTATTGCCCCGTTGCAATTCAAGACAGCCGCGCAACTGATCAAACGGTTTACGGCCCGTGGGTTGAGCCCTGTCATGGTGGACATCACACCCCGGCATTGCTTTGTCGACCAGGGCCGGACGCCACTTTCGGTGGTAAAAGTACTGGTCCCCGGGTTGCTGCCTATTTCTTTCGGTCACCTGCGAGAACCTTTGGGAATGGTTCCTCGCGTCCATCCTGGATCAAAATTCCCGCATCCCTTTCCTTAACTTTCACAGGAGATTTCATGAAAAAAAACCAGACCCCAAAACCTCAAACCGCCAAGGGCGTTCCGTCACGTGAACAGGAGATCAATCCCGTGGGTAACACGCTAAGCACCCATAGCAAGTGGAGCGCGGTGCAACGCGTCCGTTTGCCGCACAAGGTCGGCCTGCCTCTGGGTTGTGGTGGCGGTGGCGATAACATCGAGCGCTGATCGGGCCGGGCCGGTGAGATCGCTTCGGCGTTCTCACCGCGTTCTGCGGTTTTTTTATTTCGGGGCTCACGCATGCTTTTAGGGTCGAATGTCAGAGTCTCTGACGATCTGTTTTCAGATGAATTCAAGGGCCGGTTAATCGAAACGGTTTCCTGGATGCCCATGTATTTCCTCAATCGTTGGGAGCGCTTCAAGTCCCACGAGCTGGACATGCATTGGTACTATCCCATCGCGTTCACCGAAAAGCCATTTGAGGAGGATGTAGAACCGAAATTGCTGGCGCTGGATGAAAGCCTGCGCTCAATTGTTGAATGCTGGAGTCAGGTCAAAGCCCATTTGGGGTTTCCCGTGCGTCTTTATGAATGCATGTTGAGCGCCAACACTTTCGGCACTGAGGGGCAGGTGCACCAGGACATCGTTGAAGAGGATCATCGAGCCAACCACGTGACGGTGCTCGTGTACTGCAGCAAGGAATGGAATATTGCGTGGGCAGGCGAAACACTTTTCTTTGACGAGCAGGACGAAATCACCGGTGCTGTGATGCCGAAACCCGGCCGCGTGGTGATAGCCGAAGGGGATCCGAAGCACGTTGGAAGGTCGGTATCGCGAATTTGCCCCAATGACCGGCGCGTGCTGGTCTTTAAATTCTGGCGGCTGGCGTCGGCTTAGTCGTCATGTTCACCGGTGCCGGGTGCGCTGTGCTCGCGGCAGTGGCCAAAGAAAAAGCCGGATCGGTCTGAAACCGTCTGGCTTTCGGGATGTGGTGCCCGGGGCCGGAATCGAATCGGCACGCCTTGTGGCGGGGATTTTGAGTTCCCTGCGTCTACCAATTTCACCACCCGGGCTGCGAGGAGCGAAGCCTCCACACGAGCCTAGGGTGGTTCCACGGGAGACTGACCCAGTTTCCCAAGTGGATACCCATCAAAAATAATATGCACGCGCGGCGTGCCGGATGGATTCGCGGCTCTGTGCATCACCTTGTTGTCAAAGAACCAGAGCTCGCCGGGTTTCACGTTAAAGCGATTGTTGCCGGACTCCAATACATTGCGCTCGCCGCAGCTCACCACCAAGTGGTAGCGGTCTCTCTTCTCCAGGTACTCTTCGTCATCGTAGTGCCGGTAAACCTGGTGGTGGGCCGGTAGCCTGACAAGCACAACGCGACCCAAGGCCAGACCCAGTTCCTGCGCCAACAAGGTCACGAGCGCATTGGTTTTGGGGTATTTCCTGGAGAAAGCCGTCTCCTCGCTCTCGTGGACGCCATCGGCGGGAAGGTAATCTCGCTCATGCACTTTTCTGTTCCTGACCACAATAGACTGCGTGTGCCTATGGTGGTCCAGGGTCTCCTGCCTGCGGGTGTGGACGCCCCACCAGTAAGGCGCAATGCCCTTCACCTCCGCGGCAATTTCGCGCACATCCACAGTCTTCTGGAACACAAGGTATTTTTGCTCGCAAGTGTCTGCGGGCGGCATGGACTGCATCGCGCGGGACAGGCTTCTCAGCTGGCGAAAGATGCCTGCCCGTTTCCACAGGGAAAGCTCCTTCCTTTGGAGTCCCATCCGTAAAACCTCCCGCAGGCTTTCGAAATCCGAGAGTGTCCAATGCGCCATGGTGTTCAGCTGAAGCTCGCCGCCGCGGTAAAGCGCGGCCGCTGAGGCCAAGGCATCATGCAAAACCCCGGCATAGAGTTCTTGATGGTCTTTTTTCTGGGCACTCCACAACATCTCCAGATGTCCCCGCATGAAGTAAGGGTCCTGGTCCAGCAGGGTCGCCACATTCTTCAACAGCTCCGGCTCAAAAAGACTCTGGCAAAGAAGGTCTTCAAAGATGCCTCGGGAACAGTTTGCTTTTTGCATGGCAACTTGACCGTCTTGTATTGGAGATGAATAAGGGCTTGCCTGGTTTTCATGTGCGGTCCTGAGCCGGGCAAGGGTTTGAGTATATGCATGCCGCACGCCCTTGTTGCTGCTTTTCGCTGGAGATGGCGTCAAGCCCGGCGGCGAAAACTCTGACAAGCCTCGGCCGTTCACCGTGCTGAACATTCTTCAAGAGTGCTGCATATATCCAGCGGAAGGCGACCTCAAGCACGTGCACAAGTCGGCCTCGCGGATCTGCCCCGATGATCGTCGCGTACGAGTCTTCAAATGCTTGGCGACTGGGCAAGGCCTGTGTGAGGCGGCGCGGGCGTCAGGCTGCAAGCGCAAACCATCCGATTGTCACCACCACGCTTATGAAAAGAAAAAGCCGGATCAGTTTGAAACCGTCCGGCTTTCGGGATGTGGTGCCCGGGGCCGGAATCGAACCGGCACGCCTTGCGGCGGGGGATTTTGAGTCCCCTGCGTCTACCAATTTCACCACCCGGGCGCAAATGAGCGAAGCCTCAAATTATGGCACAGTGTGGCCATGAACTATCCAACCATTGAAGACGCGATTGGCAAAACGCCTCTGGTCGCACTGCAACGTATTTATGCCGCCGAGAACGCCGCCCGCGGCAACGTTATCCTGGGAAAGCTCGAAGGCAACAACCCCGCCGGTTCCGTCAAAGACCGCCCGGCGCTGTCCATGATCAAGCGCGCGGAAGAGCGCGGCGACATCAAGCCGGGCGACACGCTGATTGAAGCCACTTCCGGCAACACGGGCATTGCCCTGGCCATGGCCGCGGCGATCAAGGGCTACAAGATGGTCCTGATCATGCCGGAGGACCTGAGCATTGAACGCGCCCAGACCATGAAGGCTTTTGGCGCCGAATTGATCCTGACGCCCAAAAGCGCCGGTATCGAATATTCGCGCGACCTGGCCGATCAGATGCAAAAAGAAGGCAAAGGCCGGGTGCTGGACCAGTTCGCCAACCCGGACAATCCGCGCGTCCATTACGAGACCACCGGGCCCGAAATATGGACAGATACGTCAGGCAAAGTGACACATTTTGTCAGTGCGATGGGTACAACCGGCACGATTACCGGCGTTTCTCGCTATCTGAAAGAGAAAAACCCGGCCATCAAGGTCATCGGCGCCCAGCCCAGCGAGGGCTCGCGCATTCCCGGCATCCGCAAATGGCCACAGGAGTACCTGCCCAAGATTTACGACCCCCGCCAGGTCGATGAACTGGTACTGGTGAGCCAGGCTGACGCTGAAGACATGTGCCGCCGCCTGGCGCGCGAGGAAGGTATTTTTGCCGGCATCTCGGCGGCAGGGGCGCTCTGGGTCGCGCAGGAAATAGCCAAAACCGTGAAAGACGCCGTGATCGTCTTTGTCGTATGCGACCGCGGCGACCGCTACCTGTCTACCGGCGTATTTCCGGCTTGAGCCGTTTTTAAAGCATAAAACGAGCTGTAGACCATATGCAACGGGCGCAAGCAGCTATAAAAACAATAGCGAACGATGCCGCTTAGCCCTTCTTTTTCATCTTCCTTTCTTCACCATGACCCACGAATTCAGGTTTTGCCCCAACTGCGCGACGCCGCTGGCCATGGTGTCGCAGATGGAAGACGGCGGCGAGAAGGCGCGCCTGCGTTGCCCGGCCTGCGGCTACACCCACTGGAACAACCCCACGCCCGTGCTGGCCGCCGTGATTGAATACAAGGGCCAGGTTTTGCTGGCCCGCAATGCCGCCTGGCCCGGCAAAATGTATGCGCTGATCACCGGCTTCATGGAGGCCGGGGAAACCCCCCAAGGCGGCATAGCACGCGAAATCAAGGAAGAAACCAGCCTGGACACCACCTCGCTTGATTTGATTGGCGTCTATGACTTCCAGCGCATGAACCAGATCATCATTGCCTACCACGCAGTTTGCACGGGGGATGTCAGCCTGTCGCCGGAGCTGGTGGACTACCGGCTCTACGACCTGGACAAGCTCAAATGCTGGCCTGCGGGCACTGGCTACGCGCTGGCCGACTGGCTGCGCACGCGCGGCCATGAACCTGAGTTTGTGGATTGGGCTACCGTGCTGAGCAAGGTGGAACCGGACGGCGACGGCAAGGCCGGGTAAAACCGGATATTGCCGGGTAGAAGGGGCTTTGCGCTTTGCTTAAAATCGCGGCAACCCAAGGATCTTCATGAACATCGACAAAGAACTCGACACCCGCGGCCTCAATTGCCCGCTTCCCATCCTGAAAGCCAAAAAAGCGCTGACGGAAATGCTCAGCGGCCAGCTGCTTCGAGTTGTATCAACCGACGCCGGCTCTACGCGTGATTTCCAGGCATTTGCCAAACAAACCGGCAACGAACTGGTCGAGCAGCAGGTTGCCGGTAGTGACTTTATTCACGTTTTAAAGCGCCGTTGATTCTGTAACAGGCGGTTATCAGGCTACCTGTTTGCGGCGTTCCCGGCCGGACCAGCCAATTTGCAGGTTGTCCAGATAATTCCGGAAATACACACCCACTTCCGGGTGCTCCAGAGCCAACTCTACGGTCGCTTCCAGGAAGCCTTCCTTGCTTCCGCAGTCATAACGTTTGCCCTCGTACTGGAAGGCATACACGCTCTCCTGGCCCAGCAGGCTCGAGATCCCGTCGGTGAGCTGCAATTCGCCGCCCACGCCGGATGTCTGCTTGCGGATGTGCCCAAAAATCGCGGGGGTCAGGATGTAGCGCCCGGCCACGCCCATGCGTGAAGGTGCCACCTCAGGCGCCGGCTTTTCGACAATCCTTTTGACTTTCATGAGGCCGGTGCTGGCGCCTTCAGTGGCCACGATGCCGTAACGGCGGGTTTGATCGAGAGGGACCTCCTGCACCGCCAGGATGGATTGCTGGACCTCGGCAAATTGCGCCGCCATCTGGGCCAGCACGGGCTGGCCGCCTTTCGGGCCGACCATCAGGTCGTCGGCCAGCAACACGGCAAAAGCCTCCTGGCCCACCAGGTGCTCGGCACACAGCACGGCATGGCCGAGGCCCAGCGAGCGGGGCTGGCGCACATAGGAAAAATTCATGTCGTCCGGTTGGACTGAGCGCACCAGTGACAACAACGCGTGCTTTTGGGCTACTTCAAGTTCATTCTCTAGTTCATAAGCAGTATCGAAGTGATCTTCGATGGCCCGTTTATTGCGTCCAGTAACAAAAATCATGTGTCGGATGCCTGCGGCGTAGGCTTCTTCCACTGCGTACTGGATCAACGGCTTGTCCACCACAGGGAGCATTTCCTTGGGTTGGGCCTTGGTGGCTGGCAGAAAACGGGTGCCGAGACCAGCAACCGGGAAAACGGCTTTATTTAATGTAAATTTTTGCATCGACTTTGACCGAATAAAAGCCTAAAGTGTTGCGTTGTTGGTACAGCGCGTGGGTCGGACAAATGCCCGAATCTGCGTGAGCACAGCACGCAATCGAGAGTTTGCAGGAAAAAGGATTGACTGAGTGGACATCTTACTTCTTGATGCGTTAGTGCCCGAAGCAATGGCCTGGCTTGAAACCCGGCATGGCGTCGCCTACCATCCAGAGCTTGCCGACGATCTGACATCGCTGCGCAAGATCGCGTACAAAACCAAAGGCATTGTTTTTCCGCGCCAGACTGTGGTCACGCGCGAGTTCCTCGATTTCCTGCCCAGGCTCAAGGCCATCGGGCGCCTGCACGTGGGAACCGACAACACCGACCTGGAGGCCTGCAAGGAGCGCGACATCAAGGTCGTGCATGCCAGCAGCGCCAACGTCCGCTCCAACGCAGAATACCTTTTGAGCAGCCTGTTGTTGCTGTACCGTCGCGGCCTTGTCTCGGCCTTGATGGGACGCCGTCATCCCACGACGCAGATGGGGCGCGAGCTTCATGGCAGCACCGTGGGCATTCTGGGCCTGGCCCCGACGGCGCACACGCTGGCCGGCATGCTGAGCGGGCTCGGCGTGCGGCTTGTCGGCTACGACCCTGCGGTTCATCACACTGCGCCCATTTGGGAGCGCCTTCGCATACAGCCTGTTTCCTTGCCAGAGCTGGTCAGCCAGTCTGATGCCGTGTCAGTGCAGATGCTGTATGCCACCCGGTTCCGGGGTTTCGTGAACGACAAACTGCTGGCGGGCTGCAAGCGCAGCCAGTTGTGGGTTGGCATCAGCCGCAGCGAATTGTTTGATGAAGGCGCATTGGCCGCTGCGCTGTGTGACGGCCGCATTGAGGCCTGCATACTGGATGGCGCCGAAGCAAGTTTCCTGGGTGACACCTCCCCGCTCAAAGGGCTGAAGAACCTGTTTGTTACGCCGCGCCTGGGCTCCCACACACGCGAGGCACGCCTGCGCTCGAGCTGGTATGTAGCCCACCGTATGCATGAAGCTCTGGGCACGCAGCACAGCGGCATGGACCAGTTGACCAGCACCCCCATGGGTCTGGAGTCGCCGGGCAGTGTCCCGCCGTCGCAGTGGTCTGAACCCGAATTCATGACCAGATAGATGTTGGCCCCCACGTTCGCTCGCTTCGCGTAGCTCTCTGCCCCCCGAGGGGGCGCTGCGCCTGCGGTCTGGCAAAGCCAGTCCCGCGGCCCCTGCTGGTGAAGAGGCATCTATCTTTGACCGTTGCAGTTGACTGGTCTTGGCGTATACGCAGCCCGCGGGTCTTACCAGGGCTCGCTTCGCATCCCGATCAATAAAGAAAGCCCCGCATTGCGGGGCTTTTTTCTGGCGGTGGCCTGGCGCTTATTTCAGGCGTGCCAGTTGCTCGCGAATCTTGGCCAGGGCCGCCTGGTTATCGGCCAGGCGTTTGCGTTCCTGTTCCAGCACGGCCGGGGGCACCTTGTTGACGAAGGCTTCATTGGCGAGCTTGGTCTCGGACTTGGTGATCTCTCCTGCCAGGCGAGCCTCTTCCTTTTGCAGGCGAACCTTTTCCGCCGCCAGGTCGACTTCCATGTAAAGGCACAGGCGCGCTTCGCCGACGATGGCCACAGGTGCAGACTGCGCCGCAGCGGCCCAACTGGCTTCGTCGTCGAACACCTTCACTTCGCTGAGCTTGGCCAGGGCCTTGAGCACCGGGGCGACGCCCTGCATGAAGGCGGTGTCGCCCAGCACATAAAGCGGCATGCGGGTAGCCGGAGACACCTTCATTTCGCCGCGCAGGTTGCGGCAGGCATCCACGAGCGTCTTGAGTTTGGTGACATGCGCTTCCGCTACCACGTCAATTTTCTCGGGCTGGCTTTGCGGGTAAGGCGCGACGCCGATGAACTTGCCTGCTTTGCCGGCGACGGGAGCCACGGTCTGCCACAGCTCTTCCGTGATGAACGGAATGACCGGATGCGCCAGGCGCAGGGTTGCTTCGAGTGTGCGGATCAGTGTGCGGCGTGTGGCGCGCTTTTGCGCATCGGTGCCGGTCTGTATCTGCACCTTGGCGATCTCGAGGTACCAGTCGCAGAACTCGTCCCAGACAAACTGGTAGATGCTGCCGGCAACGTTGTCGAGGCGGTAGTCGGCAAAGCCTTTGGCCACGTCGGCTTCCACGCGCTGCATGGTCGATGAAATCCAGCGGTCGGCCTGCGAGAAGCTCAGGTAGTTGTGGAACTCTCCGCCGGGCGCGCATTGCTCTTTGGTGTGCTCTTCCAGCCCGCAGTCCTGGCCTTCGCAGTTCATCAGCGTGAAGCGCGTGGCGTTCCAGAGCTTGTTGCAGAAGTTGCGGTAGCCCTCGCAGCGTTTGCTGTCGAAGTTGA
Organism: Polaromonas sp. P1_F8; assembly: GCF_056405635.1. Classification (NCBI taxonomy): domain Bacteria; kingdom Pseudomonadati; phylum Pseudomonadota; class Betaproteobacteria; order Burkholderiales; family Comamonadaceae; genus Polaromonas; species Polaromonas sp. P1_F8. The sequence goes on from NZ_JBFUBS010000003.1 coordinate 34,994, forward strand.
TGCTGCGGCCCAGACTGGCAAGCGAGGCGAAGGTAAAACGCAGCGCATCGGCGCCGTAGCCTGGAATGCCGGCGGGGAATTCCTTTTCGGTGTTCTTGCGCACCTGCGGCGCCGTCTCGGGCTTGCGCAGGCCTTGCGAGCGTTTTTCGAGCAGGGGCGCGAGCTCGATGCCGTCGATCAAATCGACCGGGTCCAGCACATTGCCTTCGGACTTGCTCATCTTCTTGCCCTGTGCGTCTTTCACCAAACCGTGGATGTACACGTGTCTGAAGGGCACCTGGCCGGTGAAGTGCGTGGTCATCATGATCATCCGGGCGACCCAGAAGAAGATGATGTCGTAGCCGGTGACCAGCACGCTTGATGGCAAGAAGAGGTCGAGCTCTTTCGTCTTTTCGGGCCAGCCCAATGAAGAAAAAGGAACGAGCGCCGACGAGTACCAGGTGTCGAGTACGTCTTCATCGCGCGTGAGTTTTTTACCGGGGGCCTGGGCCTGTGCTGCTGCCTCGTTTTCAGCGACATAGACCTTGCCGTCTTCGTCATACCAGGCCGGGATCTGGTGGCCCCACCAGAGCTGGCGCGAAATGCACCAGTCCTGGATATTGTTCATCCACTGGTTGTAGGTGTTCACCCACTGCTCGGGCACGAACTTCACGTCGCCGCTGGCCACCGCATCGCGCGCCTTTTGCGAAATGGATTTTCCGGTCGGGTCCTGCTCACTCACCTTGCTGAGCGCCACAAACCACTGGTCGGTCAGCATGGGTTCGACCACTGCACCGGTGCGCGCGCACACCGGCACCATGTTTTTGTGCGGCACGGCTTTTTCGAGGAAGCCTTGCTCTTCGAGGTCTTTCAGCACGGCTTTGCGGCAGTCATAACGGTCCAGGCCCTGGTATTGGGCGGGCCCGTTTTCGTTGATCTTCGCGTCCAGGGTGAAGATGGTGATCAGCGGCAGGTTGTGGCGCAGGGCGACCTGGTAGTCGTTGAAGTCGTGCGCGCCGGTGATCTTCACCACGCCGCTGCCGAATTCGGGGTCAACGTAGTCATCGGTGATCACCGGAATTTTCCGGTCGCACAGCGGCAGGTCGACCATCTTGCCGACCAGGTGCTTGTAGCGCTCGTCGTCCGGGTGCACCGCCAGCGCACCGTCGGCCAGCATGGTTTCCGGCCGTGTGGTGGCAATGTGCATGCCGCGCAGCGCCGAGCCGTCAGCGGCTTTCTGCGGGCCGTCGCTGAAGGGGTACTCGATGTGCCACATGAAGCTGTCGCGCTCTTCGTTCTCGACTTCCAGGTCGGACACGGCGGATTTGAGGATCGGGTCCCAGTTCACCAGGCGCTTGCCGCGATAAATCAGGCCCTGCTTGTAAAGCTGCACAAAGGTCGAGGTGACGACCGTCGACATCTTCGGGTCCATGGTGAAGTACTCGTGCTTCCAGGCCACAGAGTCGCCCATGCGGCGCATCTGGCGCGTGATGGTGGTGCCGGACTCTTCCTTCCATTCCCACACTTTGGCGACGAAATTTTTGCGGCCCAGGTCGTGGCGGCTTTTACCCTCGCCCTGAAGCTTGCGCTCCACCACGATCTGCGTGGCGATGCCGGCATGGTCGGTGCCGGGCACCCACAGCGTGTTGTGGCCGCGCATGCGGTGGTACCGCGTGAGCGAATCCATGATGGTCTGGTTGAAGGCATGGCCCATGTGCAGCGTGCCCGTCACGTTGGGCGGCGGCAGCTGGATGGAGAACGAGGGTTTGGACGCATCCAGCGTAGGCTCGTACTGGCCGCTTTGCTCCCATTCGGGGCCCCAGCGGCTTTCAATCGCGGCCGGCTCGAAGGACTTGGCCAGGCCGTCCAGTCCCGGTGTGGCGACTTTCACGGCCTCAGCGGCTGTGTTGGCGGTATCTGCAGGGGTGGCAAGGGTGGGGGCGGCAGCGTTGGTCATGGGGCAATGAAAAACGGCATCGAAGGGATGCCGCCTTGGGTTGGGTGAAACTCCGCTGATTTTATTCGACTGGGGCTGGCCGCTGCGGCTTGCCGGCCGTTGGCCCTGCAGTGCTCAGGCCTGGCGGGCCGCGGCCACGCAAGCCTGCAATACCGCGGTGTCGCCCAGCTGGTTGGCCATCAGCAGGATCAGCCGGGCGTTGAGCAGCTCGGATTCCTCCCGGGAGAGGCCCTGGTGGGCGTCCAGCAGGTATTCGTAAAACGCGTCGGCGTCCTGAAAATGCAGGCGGGTGATCAGGGGGGTGTCTGGCTTCATCATGATGCATCCCTTGTTTCGTGGCCGGCGCCCGCACCCATGGCGCTTGCGACGGCGTGGACCACCGAGGCATCCGTACTTTCGCCCGTTGCGGCGACGTGTCCGTCGGGCCGCAGCAGCGCCCAGGCATGGCCAAAAACATGGCAGGTCGCCTGCAGATGGCCTTCGCGGTCGATCACGTGCTCCCTTGCGGCGGCTTTCTCGCCGGGCCCCAGCACTTGCACGCAGCGCACGTCCGCTTCCCTGGAAAGCGCCGCCAGCCGCGCCAGCCCGGCGCCGGATACATCGCCAAACACCAGCAGCAGCAGGCGCCCATGAGCCCACGTCAACAAGTCCAGCAGCTCGCCTGAGCTGCCATCGGCCCAGGAGAAGCCCGCGTTCTGCGTGGCCCGCCCGCCCGCAGGCCCGCAGACGCCGGACCGCGTGTAGTGGTTGGGCGTCGACATGCGCCCGGTGTTCACCAGCTGCCGGGCAAACATGTGTTCACGCGCCAGCCCCAATGCCGCCGTGCGAAACAGCCGCTCCGCGCCGTCGGCCGGCCGCAAAAAGCGCGCGGTGCGGTTGGTGACCAGCACGTTGTGCTTCGCCGCCTCATGCCTTTCGTGGTGATAGCTGTCGAGCAATGCGGGTGCGGCGCGGCCTTGCAGCACAGCGGCCAGCTTCCACGCCAGGTTGTCGGCGTCCTGCACGCCCGAGTTGCCGCCGCGTGCGCCGAAGGGGCTCATCACATGGGCTGCGTCACCGGCAAAGAACACGCGGCCATGGCGCAGGTTGTCGAGGCATTCGCTGCGGTAGGCATAGGGGCCGACCCAGACGATCTCGTAGTCGGCATCGTCCAGCGCCTGACCGGCCTGGCTTTTGAACTGCGCCTTCAGGCGTGCGCGCACCACGTCTTCGCGGCTGACTTCTTCGGGGTTGGCGTGCGGCGGCATCTGGTAGTCGATGCGCCAGACGCCGTCGGCCATCAGGTGCTGCCATACGGCGCGCCCTTCGTTAAAAGGCGCTTCGATCCAGGTGTGGCGTTCCACCGGCGGCGGGTTTTTAAAACGCACATCGGCAATGCACCAGCGGTCGTCGCCTTTTTGCGCGGTGATTGCCGCGCCGCACCAGGCGCGAAACGGGCTGCGCGAGCCCGTGCAATCGATCACATGTTCGGCCTGCAGGGTGTAGGCGCCCGCTGGCGTTTCAAGCTGCAGCGTCGCGAAGTCGTCGTTTTGCCCGAAGGCCGTGACGCGGTGGCTCCAGCGGAGATCAATGAGGCGGTCCTCAGGCGCGGGTCGGTAGAGCTGCTCCACCAGGAAACCCTCGACATAAAACTGCTGGATATTGATAAAGGGCGGTTGCCGGCTCAGTGAATGCGTCTGCTGCTGGCGCAGGTCAAACGAATACACCTCGTCGGCGCCCGCGAAGGTGCGGCCCACGCTCCACTGCACGCCTTTGGCGGCAATGCGCTCGTAAATGCCCAGGCGCTTGAAGATTTCCAGGGTTTTCTGGGCATAACAAATGCCGCGCGACGACGCGCCCTTCACGCCCACGGTGTTGTCTTCGTCCAGCAGCAAAGCCTTGATGCCGTACTGCGCCAGCGCGCAGGCCAGTGTGAGACCGGTGATGCCGCCGCCCACGATGACGACACCGTGCCGTTTGGCCTCGTCTGTTTGCAGCTCGGGCGGTTCCACGAACGGGTATTCGGGCAGGGTGTAGCCCGTGCCTTGGGCAAATTCATAGCCGTTGGTAAACGCGGCCGCCAGTGTGGCCGCGGCGGCGCTGCCTTTTGTGCTTGTCTCTGGCATGGATTGTTCCTGCGTCTTAGGTGTTTCGGCTGTTTTAGCCATACTGGACGGGCGCGAGCAGCTATCAAAAAAATAGCAACTGCGGGACGCCGGCATGCACTTTTCCCAGAGGCCCGGTGCCGTCGGCAGCTCTGATGTATTGTTTACCTATCCGTAATAAATTTACCATAACGTAATTAAAACGATGATTTTCTGCCGCACGTCGCTGGCTATGGTTGCCCCTTCCTATAGTTGCCTCTTATTTAATTTGTTAAATTTATTGATGGTATTAATTTGATAGTTTTTATCAATGTCATGCATTGATTCCGGCAATTAGACGAATCCCTCCAACAGGTCTATGGTGTTTGGGGCCTGTTGAAGCTATTTATGCAAATGCGAGTGGCGGCTTTCTCACCCCACTCCCTCCGGGTTGCGATCAAAAAGGCCTTGCGCGGCGTTGCAAAACCTTGACGGGGTTCACCCCGCCTGCGTTTTGCGCCTTGCTCAAAGCCTTTTTGACTCGCAACGCATCTTGCATAAATAGCTTTAACAGGCCTTAGTCTTCGGTCCTGCGCCAGAAGTCGGGCGTGGGTTTGAAGCATTGACGATTTGTTCGTTCATCAACCCACGAAGGAGATTTCCATGGCTGCTCTCAAAGGCTCCAGGACGGAAGAGAACCTGAAAGCCGCATTTGCCGGCGAATCACAGGCCAACCGCCGCTACCTGTATTTCGCGAACAAGGCCGACGTTGAAGGTCAGCCCGATGTCGCGGCACTGTTCCGCTCCACTGCGGAAGGTGAAACCGGCCACGCCCACGGCCACCTCGAGTGGCTGGAACAGTGCGGCGACCCCGCGACCGGCCTGCCGTTTGGCGCCACGCGCGACAACCTCAAGTCCGCTGTGGCCGGTGAAACCCACGAGTACACCGACATGTACCCCGGCATGGCCAAAACTGCACGCGACGAAGGCCATGATGAAGTGGCCGACTGGTTTGAAACCCTGGCCAAGGCGGAACGCTCACACGCCAACCGCTACAGCAAAGCGCTCGCCGAACTGGTTGACTGACTGGACAAGCGTGTCCCTCGCTACGTCGCAAGGCGTGGCGGGTTTTGGAAAAGATTCCGCGCGAGAGTCTTTTCTCAAACCCCACCCGAGATTCAAAAAGAAGAGGCAAGCATGGCCACAGAAGGCAATCTCCAGGCGCCCACGCGCCACGCGATCGACTGGAAGAACCCGGACTTCTACAACGAAGACGCGGCCCTGCACGAGATGGAGCGCATCTTCGACATCTGCCATGGGTGCCGCCGCTGTGTCAGCCTGTGCGGTGCCTTTCCCACACTGTTTGACCTGGTTGACGAAAGCAAGACCGGCGAGGTTGATGGTGTGGACAAGAAGGACTACATGAAAGTGGTCGACCAGTGCTACATGTGCGACCTCTGCTACATGACCAAGTGCCCCTATGTGCCGCCGCACGAGTTCAACCTCGACTTCCCCCACACCATGCTGCGCGCCAAAGCCATCAAGTTCAAGAAGGGCGAGGTGGGCGCGGGGGAGAAGTTTTTGTCGTCCACCGACGTGCACGGCCAGTTCGCCGGCATTCCCATCGTGGTCCAGGTGGCCAACGCGGTCAACAAAACCAAACCGGCCCGCGCTGTGATGCAAAAGGTGCTGGGCGTCGACAAAAACGCCTGGCTGCCCGACCTGGCCACGAAAAAATTTCGCTCAGGCGCGCTTGAGTCGCCACCGCATGCGGTGAAAGACGGCGCCAAGACGCCCGGCAAGGTGGTGATCTATTCCACCTGCTACATCAACTACAACGAGCCCGGCATAGGCCACGACCTGCTCAAGGTGCTGGACCACAACGAAGTGCCCTATGTGCTGGTCGAAAAAGAGAAATGCTGTGGCATGCCCAAGCTGGAGTTGGGCGATCTGGCCTCGGTGAACACCAGCAAGGAGGCCAACATCCCGGTGCTGGTGAAATACGCCAAAGAGGGCTACGCCATCCTGAGCGCCGTACCCAGCTGTACGCTGATGTTCAAGCAGGAGCTGCCGCTGATGTACCCCGACGACGCCGACGTGCAGCTCGTCAAGGAACACATGTGGGACCCGTTTGAATACCTGATGGCCCGCAAGCGAGACGGCCTGCTCAAGACTGAATTCAGCGTGCCGCTGGGCAAGATCAGCTACCAGATTCCCTGCCACGGCCGGGTGCAGAACATCGGCAAAAAAACCGAAGAGATGCTCAAGATGGTGCCCGGCACCAGCGTGCACACGCACGAGCGCTGCTCGGGCCACGCCGGCACCTTTGGCGTGAAGGTGCCCTACCACCAGCAGGCCATGAAGATCGGCAAGCCGCTCTTTAAAGCCATGGCCAGCCACAAAGACGGCGGCCTGCCTGACGTCATCAGCAGCGACTGCCCGCTGGGTGGCCACCACATTGCCCAGGGCTTTGACGTGAACAGCCTGGGCGCGCCGCCGCAGAAGCACCCGCTCACTCTGATACGCACGGCCTACGGTCTGAAATGAGATCACACCATGAAGACCACCGGAAAGATCACCCGCGAATCCCTCATGACGTTGGAGGCCTACAGCAAGTACCGCAAGGAGAACAAGCCGGCCATCATCGCCCACCGCAAGCTGCGCAGCGTGCGTCTGGGCGAACATATCAACCTCCAGTTTGAAAGCGAAACCAGCATCCGCTACCAGATCCAGGAGATGCTGCGCGTCGAGAAAATCTTTGAAGAGGAGGGCATAGAGCAGGAGATCGAAGCCTACGCGCCCCTTATGCCCGACGGTAGCAACTGGAAGGGCACGCTGATGCTGGAGTACCCCGATGTCAACGAACGCAAGCGCGAACTGGCCCGGCTCATCGGTGTGGAAGACCGCATGTTCGTCGAAGTCGAAGGCCACAAGCGTGTTTACGCCATTGCTGACGAAGACATGGACCGCGAAAACGACGAGAAGACCTCGGCCGTGCACTTTGTGCGCTTTGAGCTGGACCCGGCCATGTGCGCGGCCGTCAAGGCAGGCGCCAGTGTCAAGCTCGGCTGCGACCACACGCATTACCCGGCGCATACGACGATTGCAGCGGAAACGCTCGCCTCTTTGGCCAGCGATCTGCAGTAGTTGAAGGTTCATGGCCGTGGCGCCATCCTCCTGTCGTAAAGTGGGGGTTTCGCCTTACTTGCCTTACCCCTACGACTCAAAGCATGCTGTTTCTCATCTCGCCGGCCAAATCCCTGGACTACGACACGCCGCCGCACGTCGCGACCCACACCCAACCCCTCTTCACCCGCCAGTCGGCCCAGTTGATTGACGTGCTCAAAACACGGACCCCGCAGCAGATCAGCGAACTGATGAAGCTGTCAGATTCGCTCGCAGGCCTGAATGTCGCGCGCTACCAGGCCTGGTCGCCGAAATTCACCGCGAAGAATTCCAAACAGGCCGCGCTGGCATTTGACGGCGATGTGTATGGCGGCCTCGATGCAAAAACGCTAGGCGACGCACAACTCGCCTGGGCGCAGGACCATGTCTGCATCCTGAGCGGCCTTTACGGGGTGCTGCGCCCGCTGGACCGCATGCAGCCCTACCGGCTTGAAATGGGCACGCCGCTGGCCACGCCCCAAGGCAAAAATCTCTATCAGTTCTGGGGTTCGCAAATCTGCGCCTATCTGAACGAGCGCGCGGCCGCCCACACCACACCGGTCATCGTCAATCTCGCCAGCGAGGAATACTTCAAGGCCGTGGACCGCAAGGCGCTCAAGGCGCGTGTGGTGAGCTGCGTGTTTGAAGAATACAAAGCCGGCAAGTACAAGGTCATCAGTTTTTTTGCCAAGCGCGCCCGTGGTCTCATGGTGCGCCATGCGATTGAAAAGAAGCTGTCTACCGTCAAGAAGCTCGAGAGCTTTGACGTCGAAGGCTACCGCTTTGATCCCAAAGTGTCCGAACCCGACCGGCTGGTGTTTCGCCGCAAACAGGCCGCCTGAGCGGCCCAGCCCCGCATGAGCACGCCCGCCCGCACCGATCAGCAGCTCACGCCGGAAGTGCTGGCGTGGATGACGGCGCAGGCAAACCTCGGCCATTCCAGAGACGAGATTTTTAACGCCATGCTGGCAGCTGGCTGGAACCGCGACGCTGCCACGCGGGCGGTGCGCCTGACGCCCGAAGATCTCGCCGCAGTGGTTGTGCCTGCGCTGGCTTTGCCGGTCACCAACAACATGGTCGATGCCGGCGACAAGTGGGTGGAAATACTTTTTTTCGCCCAGGTGCCCAATGTCATCGTACTGGGCAACCTGCTGGGCCCGAGTGAATGCGAGGCGCTGATGGAGGCCGCCCGGCCGCGTCTGGTGCGTTCGCTGACGGTCGACACCAAGACCGGCGGCGAAGAACTCAACCCTGACCGTACCAGCGAGGGCATGTTTTTCAGGCGCGCTGAAAACGCCGTGGTGCGCCAGGTGGAGGCACGCATTGCCAGAATCTTCGGCTGGCCGCAGGAAAACGGCGAAGGGCTGCAGGTGCTTCACTATGGGCCCGGCACCGAATACAAGCCGCACTACGACTACTTTGACCCGACCGAACCCGGCACGCCCGCCATACTGCAGCGCGGCGGCCAGCGGGTGGCGACGCTCATCATGTACCTGCATGAGCCCGAGGAAGGCGGCGCCACGGTGTTCCCGGATATCGAGGTCCGAGTGGCGCCGCGGCGCGGCAATGCGGTGTTTTTCAGTTATCCGCAAGCGCTGCCTTCCAGCCTCACGCTGCATGGCGGCGAGCCGGTTACCACTGGCGAGAAATGGATTGCCACCAAATGGCTACGAGAAAGAGAATTCGTGTAACACCCCTGTCCAGGCTCACTTCGTGTAGCCTCCTCTCCCCTTGCAGGAGACGGCGCCAGCGGCCTGGCAAAGCCAGTTCCGCGGAGAAATAGTTTCACCCCCGTCCAGGCTTCGTGTAGCCCGTTCCCCCTTAAGGGGGCGGTGCCAGCGGCCTGGCAAAGCCAGTTCCGCGGCCCCTGCTTGCGGGTGAGCCTGCGTGACGCATGGGGGACGAGGTGATTGACGCGATTCGGGGAGTGCAGACCATAATCAGTTATGAAAATACGCGCCAACAACATCGATATCGAGATTGAAGACACCCACCCAGGTGACGCAACCGGCCGGCCGGTGGTGCTGCTCATCATGGGGCTGGGCATGCAGCTGATTGCCTGGCCGCCGGCCATGGTGCAGGCGATCGCTGATGCGGGCTTTCGTGTGGTGCGCTTTGACAACCGCGACATCGGCCTTTCGCAGCACTTCGACCACCTTGGCTCGCCCAGCCTGATGTGGGAGGGCCTCAAGTTCCGCATGGGCTGGCGCATCCGGCCGCCCTACGGTATTGAAGACATGGCAGCCGACACCGTGGGCGTTCTGGATGCGCTGAAAATCGGCAAGGCACATGTGGTGGGTGTGAGCATGGGCGGCATGATCGCGCAGCGCGTTGCGGTGCTGGCTCCATCGCGCCTGCTCAGCCTGTCCAGCATCATGAGCTCCAGCGGTGCGCGTGGCCTGCCGGAAGCCAGCCCGGCGGTGACCCGCGTGCTGCTCAGCCGGCCTGCCGGCAGGGGTGTGCAGGCCGCCATCGACCATACGGTGAAGCTGCTCAAGGCCATCGGCAGCCCCGGCTTTCCCATGGACGATGCCGAGATACGCGGAAAAGTCGCTGCCGCGGCGCAGCGCAGCTTCCATCCGCAGGGCGTTCTGCGCCAGATGGTGGCCGTTGCCGCTGACGGTGCGCGCGCCTCGGTACTTGCCAGGGTGACGGCGCCGACGCTGGTGGTGCACGGCCAGGCGGACCGGCTGGTGCCCATGGCCTGCGGGCAGGACACGGCCAGGCGCATTCCCGGTGCGCGTTTTGAAAGCATTGAAGGCATGGGACACGATTTGCCGCCGGGTGTTGTTGACCGTTTGCTGGCGCTGCTGATCCCCCACTTCAAGGCGGCAAACTGATACAGCCCCATGGCTTGGGGCTTTGTGCGGGGGCTTTCAGCCTGGCAGCGGTTAGCGGCGAAAATGGGTGCATGAACACCCCTGAACAATCCCAGCTCGGCAAATCGTCGGCCTATATCGACCAGTACGACGCTTCGCTGCTGTTCCCGATACCGCGCGAAGGCAAGCGTGCCGAGATCGGCGTCACCGGAACGCCGCCGTTTTTCGGCGCAGACATGTGGACGGCGTTTGAGCTGAGCTGGCTCAATATGCGCGGCAAGCCGCAGGTGGCACTGGCCCACATCACCGTGCCTTGCGAGTCACCCAACATCGTCGAAAGCAAGTCCTTCAAGCTTTACCTCAACAGCTTCAACAACACGCGTTTTGCCGATGCGCGCGATGTGCGGGAACGCATTCGCGCCGACCTGAACGGTGCTGTCGGCATGGGGGTGGGCATCAAGACGCTGGGCCCCGAGCTGTTCGACCGCGAACCCGTGCATGAACTCGACGGCCTGAACCTGGACCGGCTCGACGTGGAGTGCATTCATTTCACGCCCACCCCCGAGCTGTTGTTTGCCGAGTTCGACGAACCGCCGGTGGAAGAGACGCTGACCAGCAACCTGCTCAAGAGCAATTGCCTGGTCACCGGCCAGCCCGACTGGGGCAGCGTACAGATTCGCTATGCCGGCCCGCAGATCAACCAGGAAGGCCTGCTGCAGTATCTGGTGAGCTTTCGCAACCACAACGAGTTCCACGAACAATGTGTGGAGCGCATCTTCATGGACATCTGGACGCGCTGCAAACCCATGAAGCTCTCGGTGTACGCGCGCTACACGCGCCGCGGCGGGCTGGACATCAATCCGTTTCGCACCAGCCATCCGCAGGCGCTGCCGCCTGCCATTCGCACAGCCCGCCAATAATTGCCAATGCAGCTTGCTATTGAATTAATAGCTGCTTGCGCTCGTCATGTATGGGCTAGAGCCCGAATTCATTGAAATTCTTGATCGGTGAAAGCCCGGGAAAGCTCGCCGCGCGCTTTTCCTTCATGGCGGTAACCGCCTCACGGACATGCACGTTGCTCCAGATCGCGCCCTGCAGCCAGCCCATCTGCCTGAGCGCGTCGTCCACCGAATGGTCGCGCGTGTAGTGGATGGCCTGCTTGGTGCCCCAGATGGCCACCGGCGGCTTGGTGGCAATCTCGCCGGCGCACTGCATGGCAGCCGCCAGCATCGCCTCGGCTGAGTCAAAAACCTCGTTGACCAGCCCGTAGCCCAACGCTTTTGCGGCCGGCAGCCGGCGCCCGGTATAGGCCAGTTCCTTGACGACCGCCAGCGGCACCAGCTTGGGCAGGCGCTGCAGGGTGCCCACGTCGGCCACCATGCCAATGTTGATTTCCTGGATGCAGAAGAATGCGTCGGCCGTGGCGTAGCGCAGGCAGCAGGCCGTCACCATGTCGACCGCCCCTCCTATGCAGCCGCCCTGGATGGCCGCAATCACCGGAACGCGCAGCGTCTCCAGCTTGGTGAAGGTGGCCTGCATGTCGCCCAGCATGTCAAAGATGGCGGCGCGGCCCTCGGGGCTCCGGTCGTCCATGGCGATGTCGCTGCCAAAGGTTTCCAGTGCCATGCCGGCGCTGAAGTGCTTGCCGGTGCTGGATATCACCAGCACGCGCGCCTCGCCAGCCTTGTGGATGTGCGTGAGCGCCGCATCCAGCTCGCGCCAGAAGGTCGGGTGCATGGTGTTCATCGCCTCGGGGCGGTTCAGCACCAGGTGGGCAACGTGGCCGGTGGTGTTGAGGGTGAAGCAGGTGAGGGCAGGTTGGGAGGAGGCGTTCATGCCCACACTCTAAGTCAGGCGACCAGGTCCAGCCAGTCACACCTGAGACGCCGCGCAATGTGCGCCCGTGCCCGTACATAGACATACAGCCGCGGCGCCAGTGTGCCCAGCACGCACAGCGGGTAGGCCCAGGCCGCCTCAAAGGTAAAGGCCGGCAGCCAGCCCATCCAGCCCATCACCCAGGCCGTCAGCACCACCTCCCAGAGCTGGCATTCAAGCGGGTGCGCCGCTCGCTGCGCCTCGCGCCAGTCCTTGACGCGTTGCAGCTGCGCCAGCGTGATGGGGTGCCAGTACGGCGACCGGGCAGGTAGTGATGCCTTGGACGGGTCAGAGGGATCAGACATAAAGCCTCCGTGCGGAAGCTTCAATGTAAGTTTCATGAAAGGTGCTGTCAATGATCCGAAAGGCCTGAAAGACGCCAAAAAAGCGTCGAAAGGTTTCTGGATACGGCCGGCTAAATCCGGCGGCGGCGCGGCACCACGCTCAGCTGCAGCGTGAGCTTGCCGGGAGAGGCTGTCACGGTATAAGCCTGCGGCGCAATGTCGATCAGCTGGTCGGCATGCCAGACCTTGATCTGCGCAGCGCCTTCGGGCAACTGCTCGACCTGCGCTACGCCGTCGGCGTTTGTCAGCACGGCCCAGGGCGATTCGCTCACGTAGACATGGCCGCGCATGGAGCCGTGGATATGGCAGCCCAGCAGCACGGCGCCGGCCTTGTTGAAAGTGGCGTCAGCGGTTTTGGCGGGTTTGCCTTCGGGCTTGCCGTCGAGCCGGAGCTCGAACCCCTCACCCGGCGTCGCGTTGAACTGCGCCGCGCCGGCGGCCGAGCCGCGCACATGGTGTTCCCACGGATCGTTGTTGACGAACTGGGCCTTGGCGCCCAGCGCCACCACGCTGACGGCCGGCACAAAACGCATCTTTTCCTGGTAGATCGTCACTTGGGCGGGCAAAGGGTTTTGGGGCGCCCCGGTTTTGGCGGAAGGCACCACGACGACTACGGCGTCCGGCGCCGGCTTGCCTTCCTTGTCGAGCACTTGAATGGAAATGTTTCCGGCTGCAGACCATATAGGTAGTGCGCAAGCAGCTATGAAAAACAGAGCAGTTGGCAGCATCCGGAAGGCAGGGCGTGTCAGCTTGGGCATGGGATTTCTTTCGGCTTAAGCTTCGCGGGGAGTCAGCAATGCCAGCACAGCCGCCACCGCGAACAGCGCCAGGACATCACCCCAGAGGTGCCCCATGTTGTGGTGGCCCTGAAACGACTGCACTGCCATCACCCCGCCGTGTGCAATGCTGGACCAGACGGTAAACCAGATGAGGCTGCGGTGCAAGAGAGGGTTACGGGCGGCGAGCATGAGGAAGATCCCCAGCGTTGCGTAAAGGGCGAGGATCATCTCCAGGTAGTACGAACGACCTTCCGCATGCCACGACCAGCCTGAAGGCCAGACGACGGTGAGCGGCCACAAGCCGAAAGTGAACGTCACCCCTATCAGCACCAGGGCAATGCGCAGGTATTTGATGCGATCAGCGTCAATCATTGTTTTCTTTCGGATCTTCAGAGTTCGCGCACTCGGAGCCACGCTCTTGTGTGCGCCGGGAGGCGAAAAGCCCTGGGGCATCGCCTGGGAGGTGAACGGCAACAGGAACCCATTGCAGCGCGTGCCGCGCCGCAATGGTGGTTCTTCAAGGGCGGCTTACTTGGCAGCCGGCTTGTACTCGGCCACGGCCTTGGCCAGATCGCGGGTTTCTTCACAGGTGGCGCAAATCGCCTGCAGCTTGGCCAGCTGCGCGTCGGCCTGGGCTTTCTGGTTGGTCTTCAGGTAGGCAATGCCCGAGTATTCCAGCGCGCCCTTGTGCTTGGGGTCCAGCGCCAGCGCCTTGCCATAGGCGGCAAATGCATCGTCGTACTTGCCCATCCAGCGGTTGGAATAGCCGAGGTAGTTGTAGGCGTCGGCATTTTTCGGGTCCTTGGCCACCACCTTGTTAAAGCTGCTCACGGCCTCCGACCAGTTCTTGGTGCTGATGGCTTTTTTACCCGCCGCGAAGTCGTCGACCTGGGCATTTTTGGCTGGTGTGGTTTCGATGTCGGCTGCCAACGCTGCACCGGCCAGGGCCAGGGCGATCACGGGGAATGCGACGAAGTTGCGGATGAAAGAAGTGTTCATGTCGGGCTCCTTGAGATATCAGTTGTTGAAACGCGCTGCAAACCAGCACCTATGACAAACGAGGAAAACCGTAAAACAGATGCAGGTGAGTTGTAATTTATTTGTAAATGGCCTAAACCAGCTCGTGCATGATCCGGGCCGTTCCGGAAACCTTGATCGAGGCCCCGGAAGCGGGTGGAATTTCCGCGCGCAGGCAGGAGCGCATGCCCATGTCTTCACCCTGCACGATATCGATGGCGCCGCCGTGCGGCCACTTCAGGTCGCGCAGGTAGCCTGCAAAAGCGGCTGTGGCTGCACCTGTGGCGGGGTCTTCATACACGCCGCCCGAAGCAAACGGATTCCGGGTGTGAAAAAACCGGGGAGTTTGTGCATGGGCCAGCAGGATGGTCACCAGCCCCGCCTTGTTCATCAGCTCGCGGCCCGTGTCCAGGTCGTATTGCATGGCCGCCAGTTTGTCGCGGCTTTTCAGAGCCAATATCAGGTGGTCTGCGCCGCCATGGGCCAATGCGGGCGGAATACGGGGATCCAGGTCATCCGGTGTGTAGCCGAACAGCGCCAGGGTGGCCAGCACCAGCGGCTGTGGGGCAGCCTGGCTGCGCGTGGGCGGCGACTGCAGCGCGGCGGTGATCGTCTCCCCGTTGCGCCGGCCTTCAACCGTGATGCTGGCCTGGTTCAGGGTCAGCGCAAACACGCCATCGCCATGCTGAAGGGCCAGTGCTGCGCCCAGGGCTATCGTTGCATGGCCGCAGAAGGGTACTTCGGATTCCGGCGAGAAATAGCGCACCCGCCAGCCGGCGCCGCTTGCAACGGCAAAAACCGTTTCCGAGAAGCCTAGCTCCGCAGCGATCCGCTGCATCTCACGGTCATCCGGAAATTGGCCGGCGATCATTACGCCGGCGGGGTTGCCGCCGGTGTTTCCGTCAGAAAAGGCTGCAATCTTCAAGACACTCATCGTTTTCCTTGTGAAATGGAAGGCGGGCTGCTTGCGTGTCCGTCGCAATTCATATTGCGCGCTGCCACCGGAGGCCGAAAGGCAATACTCGCGGTCCGAACAAAAAATGCAGCACCCTGCGCATGTTGCCGCTGGTGGATCTGGACGAAGCATGCAGCAGCAGCGGGCGCATGGCCATCGCGCTGCCTTGCCCGGCCGTGCAGGTGAACCCGGTTTGGGCCTGGCGAGCTGCTGCAGCGTCCTTCGCCTGCAAGCGGCCGTACAGGTGTGACCCCGGAACCACGCGCAGTGGACCGTCCCCCGGGCCGCAGGCATCGATGTGCAAACGCACCGCCACCAGCTGCTCCAGCAGCTCGGCGGGCGGCTGGACATAAAGAATGCCTTCCTTCCTGGACCAGCCGTCCAGGCTCGCGTGCTCTACGTGATCTGCCACTGGAATGCTCAGGTCCTGGTGCACCGGCACCAGCCAGTTGCGGGACACCGACTTCTCGAAGTAAGTGCACTGCACCGCAGCGAAATCGGCCGGAATCATCGAGGCTAGCGACGGATGCCGGCGCACTCTTGCTGCGAGCGCCTGGCACCAGGCCTCCGACAGCAGGCAACGTGTTCCCGCCGAGTCGGCGGAAATCCCGGCAAGGCGCGAAGCGGCCGATTCACACTGGGCGGCAGTCAGCACCTGCGGAACAAGTGCGAAGCCCTGAGTGGTGAATGCGGCGTGGTCCATCCCGGCTTGTTTTGCAAAGAGGTGTTGAATGCTCACAGCATTGACTGAAACAGCGAGAGATACTGCGGATGCTGCGAGACCGTGTTGTGGGAGGTTCCGGGCAGCATCTTCAGGACCGCTGTTCCATTCTTGAAGTGCGCATGCAGCTGGTCGGTGCTGGCTTTCGGAATGACTTCATCGTGTTCGGCCGAAATCAGCAGCGTGGGCACGGTGACTTTGGCCGCGTACTTCCAGGACTCGAACTTGTCGACAAGAAGCCAGGGGATGGGAAACCAGGGAAAGCGCTGCGCGGCCAGTTCCTGGATGCTGTTGTAGGGCGTCACCAGAATCAGGCGCGAGGCCGGCCGCTGGCTGGCCACCCAGATCGCAACGCCTGAACCCAGACTCCTGCCAACCACAGTGATATCCGAATGTGTCCGGCTGATATGGTCGAACAAGGCCAGGGCGTCGCTTTGAAGCGCCGCCTCGGTGGGGCTTCCAGTACTTCCGCCGTAACCGCGGTAGTGAAGCAGGTAGAGGGCATGGCCTGGAAATGCTTCCGAGAAAGACGGCAAATTCGGCGAAACGTCTTCGGCATTGCCGCCGAAGTAAATGATGGCCTTGGGCCCGGCCGTTTGCCGGGCCGTGACGACGAGCGCCGCGTCGGGTGTCTGGAGGTGGAGTGTTGTGGCCGGGCCGCCCCATGACCTCGGCTGCGGGAAGTAGATCAGCGAACGTTGAAACGCAAACAGCGCCGCGCAGATGCCCAGGTAAGCGAGCACCATGACCACCAGAAAAACAGTCACTGTGCGGCGCACCATGAAACTCGGCGTCTTCCCCCGCAGCGCGCCCCGCCAATCAGGATGATCCGGTCCAAAAGGCCACGAACAAGGTTCATCGGATCCGCCGCATTGAGTGAGTGCCTGAATAACTCAGTTGAGCCGCATGTCTGCACTGAGTTGTTTGACCAGCTCTGCACTCGTTTCCACATACTTCAAAAATGCCACCTCATCCTTGTTGATGGTCTTGCGCGCCATCATGTCGGTCAGGCGCGCGTCCAGGCTTTGCCAGTGAATTTGGCGATTGCCCACGAGATACACCGGAACCCTGGTCAGCTGCCTGCTTTTGATGATCTCGATGATCTGGAATATTTCCCATTCGGTGCCGGTCCCTCCTGGTGCAATCACGATGGCGGCCGAGTGCTTGATCATCGCCAGCTCGCGGATGGACACGCTGGAAAAAATCAGGCCATGGGTCACATAGGCATTCAAGGCCTGCTTGGGGTCACCACCATAGGGTTTCAGCGTGTCGTTGGCCGTCGAGCGGTCGTAGTAGGTGGTGTACCCGACGCTGGGGCCTCCCGCCTCTTTTGCGCCGCGGTTGCCGGCTTCCATCAGCCCCGGGCCCGCACCCGTCATTATCGGATACTGCTTGCCATAACGCGTGGTCCATGCGTGAGCAAAATTCCGGATGTCTGCGTAGATGGCATCGTTTGCCGCCCTGATGGTGTCGTTGCAGTTCTCACCGCGCGCGTCGCAGGCGGCATTTTTCTCGCGGATACGGGAGCTGCCATAGATGGAGACAAAGCCCCGCGGAAAATGCATGGCCTTCAGGGCGTCAGAGCAGTAGGTGTCCTGAGCCATCAGTTTCACGGGGACGATGTTTTCAACGCCCGCATAGGGGCCGATGTAATCGGCGTTCGGGACATCTGCTTTCGCTACCGCGCACTCCAGCCGCAACTCCGTGGGCTTGATTGCAGACGTTGCTGTGGTTGGCGGTGGTGTTGCGCACCCGAGGAGGGTGGCGGTGACCACACCGAGGGATAGAAACCATTTGAGGCTGGCGTTCATGCTGGTTCTCCTTTTTACGGTACCTACCCGGATTGAGGCCCCGGATGCCGCCACGCTCACCACAGCTTGGCGCAATTGCCGCTGAACACCACCGTTCCGCTCGGACTGGCGGGTGTGGCGCTGGTTTCCAGTGTCACCACCAGCTTGCTGACCTTGGACAGCAGCTTTTCCGACGTATCGGGCAGCATGGAAACCGCCGATCCGCTCGTGGGCACGGTGCCCAGCGAGAACGCCGGGCCATCGGCCGGCACGGCCCACAGCACCAGTGTTCCGGTGGCCGGCGGTGTGATCGGGCCTATGACCTTGACTGTCATGGTCTTGCCGTGGCGCAGCGAACTGGCCAGCAGCTTGCCGTTGCCCTGGGCGTCGGTGAGCAGGCCCACATAGCTTTGCGGCAGCCTTTCGCCCGAGCGCATCGCGATCTGGTCGCTGGACATGAACAGGGTGGGCATGGCGATAAAGAAAACGCTGGCCGCGATCACCCCGGCGGCCAGGCCGCCGAAGCCGAAACCAGCAGGTTTGAGCCAGCCCAGCCAGGACGGTTTTGTTTGCGGCCCCTGTTGCGGCGCCGCAGGTTTGGTGCGTGCTGCGATGGCAGCCCACACCCTGGGAGACGGCTTGAGCGCGGGCACCGACATGGCGAGTTGACCCAGCCGGGCCTCCCATTGTGTGACGCGCACGCGCACATCGGTACGGTCGCGCTGCAGGCGCTCAAAGCGGCGTCGCGCGCCGCCGCTCAGCGTACCCAGCACATAGGCCGATGCGAGGTGTTCGAGCAATTCGGGGCTGGAATATCTCATGACGCCACCACCCCTTGCGCCGCCAGACACCCCTTGAGTTTTTCGAGTCCGCGCCGTATCCAGGCTTTCACCGAGCCCAGCGGCGCGCCCATTTGCGCGGCCACTTCGGTATGCGACAGGCCCTGGTAATACGCCAGCGCCAGGCTTTGGCGGTGGCTGCCTTCCAGTGCGTTCATGCAGCCTTCGATGTGCAGGGCCTCTGTGGCCTGCTCCAGCAGCTGCATGGCGCTGGGGGTGGGTGTGGCGGTGGTTTCGGTGTCTTCCTCATCCACATCACCGGAGTCGGGCAACTCGCTTTCCTTGCGGCGCGTGCGGGAGCGCAGGGCGTCCAGCGCCTTGTTGCGGACGATGGCAATCAGCCACGTCATGGGTTGAATGGTTTGCCCGTCTACCTCACTGCGGTAGCCGGCAGCGTTTTTCCAGATGCTCACGTAAGCCTCTTGCAGCACATCTTCGGCCGCGTGTCCTTGTCCCAATATACGTACGGCAACGCCAAACAGATGCGTGTGGGTGCGTTCATAGACCTGCGCAAAGCAGGCGTGGTCGCCTTGCCCTGCGCCGGCAATCAGCGCCTGCAGGCTGCGGGTGTCTGTGTCGGGGGCCAGTTTCATGCGGCTGAGTATAGGGAGTTACGCCCAAGCGGCAAATCTTCCCCGGTTATGGCATTTTTCTCAGAAAAACCTGCATCCAATCGGCGCTTGCTGTCGTTTGTCCCTGGTAGGCCGGGCGCCGCGCCGGCCCACGCCCCCTTCCGCCATGTGGTTGTTGGGACTTTTTTACTTTCTTTTAACCCGGAGACCTGTCAATATTTGCAGGACTCCTCTCAGGAGATCGCCATGACACCGATAGCAACCGCCACCCAACCCAGGCTTCACGCAGGCCTTGCCGCTGCCGCGTTGTGTACTGGACTGCTGCTAAGCGCCTGCGCCGGTGGCCCGGCCGCACCAATGGATGCCAAGCCGGTGCCCGCCGCGCTCAAGCCGGCCGACGGCGAACGCGTGGCCTTCACCTGGCACGCGGTGGGCTCGCAAATCTACGAATGCCGCTCCGGCGACAAGGGCTGGGCCTGGGTGTTTGTTGCACCAGAGGCGGACCTCTTCAACCAGAAAGACGAAAAAGTCGGCACGCATGGCGCCGGCCCGAACTGGACCGCGCTGGACGGCAGCAAAACTGTGGGCACGGTAAAAGCACGCGCCGACGGCGAGCGTCCCGCGGACATCCCATTGCTGCTGCTGACGGCCAAATCCGCCGGCATGCCCGGCAAGATGGCCACCGTCACCAGCGTGCAGCGGCTGAACACCGAGGGTGGCAATGCGCCGGCCAAAGGCTGCACCGCGCCGGCCGATGCGGGCAAACGCGTCAAGGAAGGCTATACCGCCGACTACGTGTTTTTCACCGCCCAAAAAGCCTGACCCAAAAGCCAGAGGAAGCGAGGCCTGACATGTCCGTGCTCAAGAACCTTTTCAGCGCCAGCAAGAGTCCCAGGCACGATGCCACGGGGCCTGAGACGGGTCCGGTCAAGATGAATCTTGACGAGCGCATGGCGTTCCGGCGCGAGATGCTGTTCGAGGCCATCAAGGTCACGATGCAGGCCCACGGAATTTTGTCGGCCAGCTACAAATTCCGCGTGGTGCGTAACGACAAGCGAGGCCACCAGTACATGGTGCTGGTGGACCTTTCCACCGACTTCCTGGACAACCGGGAAGGTGGGCCCGCCCGGCTGGTCGAGGTGGGTGCGGCTATCGCCAAAAATGCCGCTGCGCGTTACAACCTGCTGGTCAGCGGCGTGTACTGGCAGATCAATGAGCAGATCCAGGCCTTCGCGCCCAGCCGGCCCGTCTCCTTGCCCGCGAGCCAGGATGCGGCCAGCCCACCGCCACCGGTACAACGCCGGGAGCGAGCCACGGCGGAAGAACTCGCGGCCTTTGAAGCCGCCTGGGAGAAGGGGCGGGCGCTGCATATCGGCGACCGGGTCTATTCGTCCGACCTGTCGCCGCTGGAGCCTGATTCCCAGAAGGACGACAGCCGGCGCTAACAACCTCGGGGCCGGCCGTTCAAGACCTGCGCCGCCGCGGCACCACGGTAAGCTGCATAACGCTTTTGGCCGGGGAGGCGCTCACCGTGACCTGCTGCGGCGCAATGTCCACCAGCTGGTCGGGGTGCCAGACTTTCAGCTGCGCGGCGCCCTCAGGCAGGTCCTCAAAGCTCGCAATGCCTTCCGGACTGGTTTTGGTTGCCCAGGGGGATTCACTGGCGTAGATATAGCCGCGCATCGAGCCATGGATAAAACAGCCCAGCAAGGTGGCCCCGACAACGCCGGCCCTGTCCAGCGTCACTTCACTGGACTTGCCCGGTTTTCCGTCGGGCTTGCCTTCCAGCCGCAGCTCGAAGCCGGCATTCGTCGCGTTGAACTGGCCCATGCCGGCAGGTGAGCTGCGCACGTGGTGGTCCCAGGGGTCGTTGTTCACAAATTGAATTTTTGCCCCCACGGGAACCACCGTCACTGCGGGAACGAACTGCATCTTTTCCTGGTGAATGGTGGCCTGCGCAGCCGGCGGCGTTCTGGGCTGGGCGCTTTTGTTGGCGGGTGCCACCACGACCACGGCATCCGGCACCGGTTTGCCGTCTTTGTCGAGCACCGACACCGTGAGGCTGGCCGCATGAGCCCCTGCGCCGAAAGCGAAGAGCGCGGCGATCGCTGTGAGCTGGATTATTTGTTTCATGGTTTGGCTGCCGTCTCGGTGGGCGTGATGATGTCGCGGTTCATGGGAGCCAGCAGTGCCAGCATTTCATTCTGTTTGCGAAAAGGAATGCCCCTGGCATCCATGCTTTGCTGCAGCACCTCCACCAGGGCGTGGAAGTCCGACTTCTTGATGTCCAGGTTGGCGTGCGCGCTTTTCATGTCCGCGCCCTTGTAAATGCAGGGGCCGCCGCTCAGGGCGCAGAGCTGGTCGACCAGCTGCTCTTTCACGCGCTGCTGGTTCGACGGCTTGAAATGCGGCCCGGTGCGCGGGTCGGCCAGCAGGCGAACCATGAAGTCGTCCATCAGCGCCACCAGGCCGGCTTTTTCACCGAAGGCCTTGTAGAGCTGGTCGTCTTTGGGCGCCGTCTGGGCAAATGCATATCCGGCCATCAGAAGGCCTGCTGCGAGGGCAAAAGAAACAAAAGGGTTTTTCATGGGGCGGTTCCTTGAAGGGGGTTGTTCGTCGGGCTTAAAAAGCGACCTGGGCCGAGAGGTAGTAGCCGGTCTGCTTTCGGCTGCCGGTGGTGGCGGGCACGATCACGCCCAGGTCCACATACGCCAGCGTGAGCGAAAGGTTTTTGGTCGGCGCCCAGGCAATAAAGATGTCTTTCCAGTCTTCAGAGCGCAGGCCGTTGCCCAGGCCGGCCGCGCGGCCGGCGCCCTCGAGCTTGTTGCGCATGAAGCGGTATTCGGCGCCGATGGCGATGTTTTTGCTGAGCAGGTAAGCCACCGAGAATTCCGGCTGCAGCGTGTACTTGTCTTCGTTGCCGCCCAACGTGGCGCCGTAGCCCAGCAGGCCGTTCTGGTTGGCCTTGGTTGCGCGCAGCGTGCCGTTGAGCAGCAGGCTCTGGCCCAGGAAGAGTTTGGTGGCGCTGACATACACATCGACGCCGTGGCGTTTGGCGCCCAGTGCATTGAGTGTGGGGTCCAGCCCCGTGGAGCCCAGCGTCTTGTACTGCACGCCCACCGCCACCTGCGGCATCAGCCTGTCGCTGTCCAGGACGGCGTCGCCCAGCACGCGCACCTTCGCGCCGACGATGGTCTGCTTCAGGTGCAGCCCGGGCAGGCCCAGCGCCACGCCGGTACCGCGGGTGTTGAAGTCCTGCTGCGCAATCGACAGTTCGTAGCGGTCATGGATGCCGACAGCCGCACCGTACACATTCAGGCCGTAGTCGGTGGTGCCGGCGTGGGTGATATAGGCAGAGCCACCGATTTCGCCGGCGGTGGCGTTGCTGCCGATGACGGCCCAGGGCGTGAGGCCGCCGCCGGCCGCGCCTTCAATGGTGCTGACACCGCCGGTCAGGAGGAGCTTGCCGGTGTCGGCGTGGGCGCCGGCGCAAAGCAGGGTGAGCAGGCTGGCAATCAGGGGGGGTGATACGGAGTGGCGCATGGTGATCCTGTGGGTGGAAAGGAAAAGCCGGTTGCCGGCGTCAATGGAAGTAAACCTGTGTGGAATACGGCAAACCGGATTCACTGGATTCAATGAAACAAAAAAAAAGATGCGAAAAGAAGCTGGGTCGCTCTTCGAAAGGCTGAATCCGCAGGCCGGCCGTCAACGTATTCAGAACAGCTTGCGGGATGGCCTGGCAGATTGCATGGCTTTCCCACCTATCAAAAACCAGTTCCAGGAGTGCTGAATGCCTGTTTCCTTCCTGTTCCTGCGCAATACGCGTCTTTTTAAAACCCTGGTGGCGCTGACGCTCTTTGGCACCGGCAGTGCCTCGCTATGGGGTCAAACGGCGTCCGAGCGCGAGTGGGTCACGCCACCACCCGGCAACGTGGCGCGCGGCCTGGCCCTGTACCAGGCGCGCTGCACGGCATGCCATGCCGTCGACAGCAACAAGATCGGGCCCGCGCACCGCGGCGTGATGGGCCGCCGCGTGGGCAGCCTGCCTGGGTACAAATATTCGGACGAACTGGCGCGGTCGCGGTTGCGCTGGACGCCGCAAACCCTCAACGCCTGGCTGGAAGACCCCGAGCAACTGGTGGCCGGCCAGCGCATGGGTTTTCAGGTGGAAAGCGCGGCGGAGCGCGCCGACCTGATCGCCTACCTGGCCACGCTGAAATAAGCATGTTGCTATCAATTCAGGAGCTGCTTGCGCTCGTCCTGATTGCTTGAAGACCTTTTTCTTCATAAATTCTGCCTTTCATGGCTGATGGAGGAAACGCCAGCCCGCCCTGATGCCGCAGCAATGAGGCCCCTGTGGCGACTGCTACCATCGCAGCCATGAAACGACGCGACTTTCTGGCCACCACCACACTGGCTTTCACCGGAGGATTTGCCATGGCTGATCTGCCCAAAGTCCAGTCACTGGATGAAGCGCTGCGCTGGCTGGACAAGGTCGACCAGGCCGCTAGCGTCAAAACCACCGGCCAATGGCCCCTGGTGTCGGTGCTGGAGCACATGGCGCAAAGCGTGGAAATGAGCCTGGACGGCTTTCCGCAGCCGAAAAGTGCGGTGTTCCAGAACACGGCGGGCGCCGCGGCTTTTGCCTTTTTCAAATGGCGCGGGCAAATGAGCCACAGCCTGAGCGAGCCCATCCCGGGTGCTGCGGCTCTCAGCCGTGAAGGCGATTGGAGGCCCGCATCGGCGCGGCTGCGCGCTGCCATTGCCCGTTTTGCAGGGCACCAGGGCCCGCTCAAGCCGCACTTTGCGTACGGCGCGCTCAGCAAGGCTGATTTCTCACTTGCCCACACCTTCCATATCGCCAACCATCAGGATGAGATCGTCCTGGTGGCGCGCTAGAAGAGTTGGTCGGTTGCTATCGATTCAGGAGCTGCTTGCGCCCGTCCTGATTGGGTTACAGGAAATTTCTGTTCGTAAATGCCTTCTTCGCCGGGCTTGGCCAGCGTGGAAGCGCGAACACCCAGCAGGCGCAGTTTTTTGTCCAGCGGCACCCGCTTGAGGCACAGCCCCGCCAGCTGGCGGATGGTTTTCCCATCCGCGGTGTAAGTGTCTGAGGTCTGGTCGCGTGTCGCGATCTTGAAGTCGTCATAGCGCAGCTTGATGCCGATGGTCTTGGCCACATAACCCTTGCGCTGCAGGTCTTCGCCCAGCCGCTCACACAGGTCGGTGAAGATCGCGCCCAGCGTGGCTTTGTCGCGCACCGCGTGCAGGTCGCGGTCAAAAGTGGTTTCGCGGCTCATGCTGACGGGCTCGCTCTCGGTGACCACCGGTCGGTCGTCGCGGCCCCAGGCAGCCTCGTGCATCCAGGCGCCGGTGGCTTTGCCGAAGTTATCGATCAGCCAGCCCGGGTCTTGCGCGGCCAGCTCGCCGATGGTGTGGATGTGCAGCTTCGCCAGTTTGTCGCCGGACTTCGGGCCGATGCCGTTGATCTTGCGTACGTGCAATGGCCAGATTTTTTCCTGCAGGTCAGCTTCGTAAATGATGGAAATGCCGTTGGGCTTGTTGAACTCGCTCGCCATCTTGGCCAGCAGCTTGTTGGGCGCCACGCCGACGGAGCAGGTCAGGCCCGTCTTTTCAAAAATCGCTTTCTGGATGAGCCGGGCCAGCACACGCCCGCCCTCGCGTTGGCCGCCGGGCACGTCGGTGAAGTCGATGTAGACCTCGTCCACGCCGCGGTCCTGCATCAGCGGCGCAATGTCGGTGATGGTGCTTTTAAAGAGCTGCGAGTATTTGCGGATTTCCGAAAAATCGACCGGCAGAACAATCGCCTGCGGGCACAGCTTGGCGGCCTTCATCATGCCCATGGCCGAACCCACGCCGAACTGCCGCGCCGCATAGGTGGCGGTGGTGATAACGCCGCGGCCGACATAGTCCTTGAGCAGCGGAAAACTTTCCACCGGAATGAAGCGCAGCGCGCGCTCACCCTGTGCGGCCCGCAGCTCTTCGTCAACCTTTCGCCAGCCGCCGCCTATGACGACCGGCAGGCCTTTGAGCTGCGGGTAGCGCAGCAGCTCGACGGAGGCGAAAAACGCGTCCATGTCGAGGTGGGCAATGCGGCGGATTTTGGCTGGAGATGAAACGGGTGAATGGGCCACTTCGCAAGCATAGCGCGCAGGCAAAGGTTGTGGCGGAGGGCCAGCGCCTGGCAGAGTAGGCCCGGGCTTACGGCGCTTCTTCCTCGTTCCTTACGCGGACACAAATTGCCCTGATAAACACTCGGATCCACGCCAGACGGGTGACCACGCCGGGTGGCATACCCATTGGCTTATTTTTGCCATCCACCCGTTGGCTGGTTTTTCCAAGAAGGCCGTTGCCATGACCGAAGACCAAAAAAATACACACGCAACCATCATTCCCACGCTGCGTTACCGGGACGGTGCCGCAGCGGTCAAATGGCTGTGCCGCGCTTTCGGCTTTCAGGAGCACCTGGTGGTGCCCGACAAGGACGGCGCCATTGCACATGCCCAACTGGTTTACGGCAATGGAATGATCATGCTGGGCTCCGCCACCAACAACGACTTCCACCAGCTCGTCAAGTCGCCGTCAGAGTCCGGCTGCGTCGGGTCGCAAAGTGCTTACATCCAGGTTCAGGATGTGGATGCGCACTACAAGCAGGCCATTGCTGCGGGGGCAGTCGTCGTGATCGACATCAAGGATGAAGATTACGGGGGGCGAGGCTACTCCTGCCGGGACCCCGAGGGCCATATCTGGAATTTCGGAAGCTACGATCCCTGGGCGGTCTGAACCAGGCAGCGCCCGGCATCATGCCCAGAGAAGGCAAGTGATCGCGCTCTGGCATCATGGCCGGCACTGTACATCCCTTGAAAGTGAATGCCATGCCCTCCCATGCCACCGGAACCTTTGAAGTCAAGCTCCTGCCTCAGCCACTTGCGAACGCGGAGGCCGGGCCTTTTATGGGACGGCTGTCCATCAACAAGACCTTCAGCGGCGACCTGCAGGCCACCAGCCAGGGCGAGATGCTGAGCGCCGGTACCGCAGTCAAAGGCTCGGCAGGCTATGTTGCGATGGAGCGTGTGACGGGCACGCTGCACGGCAAAAGCGGCAGCTTTGTATTGCAGCACAGCGGCACCATGAACCGCGGTGCGCCGCAGTTGACTGTCAGCGTGGTGCCGGATTCAGGAACCGATGAACTCACGGGCCTGAGTGGCACGCTCACCATCCAGATTGCCGACGGCAAGCATTCGTATGCGATGGACTATGAGATATCGCCTCAGGCTTGAGATAGCGGAATAGTCATAGCCGGCGAGTGACCTTGCACTGGCTGGTGGCCCGTCCGCGGATTGCCGGCCCTCACCTCAGGTCATGGGCACTGGCTGCATAGGCCAGCTGATAGTGGCCTGCCAGCGCACCGGACAGGGCGCCGTGGCGCTCGATGTCTTTGCCGAGCGGCTCGCGCTGCAGGACATCCAGCGCCGACGCTTCATAGGCAATGGCGACCACGACCCAGTCGGCCGCCTTGTCCTTGCCGCCGCGAATTTGCTGCTCCTTGGTGCTTGCGGCCTGCGGCGTCTCCGTGCGCAGCACGTGAAATGCGACGCCGCCTGGCTGGCTGACGAATGACGCCCCAAGCTCCGAGAGGTGGTCCAGCAGTTCTGCATGCCGGCCTTCGGCGGGCGAGAGGCGCAAGGTCAATGCATGACAGGCGATGCCGCCCCCGGCGCTGTGAAGCAGCCGGCACTGGCTTCGCACCATGTCACGATGGTGCGGCATCATCTTCGTGGACCAGGGTGTCGGGTTGTTCAGGCGTTGCAGGTAGCCGGGCGATGTGAGAGTCTCATAATCCTCGAGTTCATACAGGACGAAGAAGCCTTCTGCGCTGTCGACGCTGGACCAGCGTGAGCCGCGTAGAAAACCCTCGATGCCCATGCGCTCGGGAAAGTGCTCGTGCGAATGCCAGTGTTCGAACTCCTCGCGGTGCTCTGCCGCCATGTTCCACCACATGGCGACGGCGGCTTGTCCCAGGAAGGCCATGGTGTTTACCGCCTCAGGCTCAGTAAGTACCGGGCACAAAGATGCTGGTGTCCACCGACTTGATGTCGGTTCGCCCGCAGAAGGCCATGGTCAGGTCCAGCTCCTTGTGGATGATCTGCAATGCCTTGGTCACGCCTTCCTCACCCATGGCGCCCAGGCCGTAGAGGAAGGCGCGGCCGATGTAGGTGCCCTTGGCACCCAGGGCGGTGGCTTTCAGCACATCCTGGCCGGAGCGGATGCCGCCGTCCATGTGGACCTCGATCTGGTTGCCCACTGCCGCGACGATCTCGGGCAGGCAGGAAATGGAAGACATGGCGCCATCGAGCTGGCGGCCGCCGTGGTTGGACACCACCAGCGCATCGGCGCCCGAATTGACGGCGAGCTTGGCGTCTTCAACGTCCTGGATGCCTTTGAGGATCAATTTGCCGCCCCAGCGCTTTTTGATCCACTCCACGTCGCCCCAGTTGAGGGCCGGGTCGAACTGTTTGGCCGTCCACTCAGAGAGCGAGCCCATGTTCTCGACACCCTTGACGTGACCCACGATGTTGCCGAAGCCGTGGCGTTTGGTACCTAGCATGCCCAGGCCCCAGCGCGGCTTGGTCATCAGGTTGAGGATGGTGGACAGCGTCGGCTTGGGCGGGGCGCTCAGGCCGTTCTTCAGATCCTTGTGGCGCTGGCCAAGAATCTGCAAATCGAGCGTGAGCACCAGTGCCGAGCAATTTGCCGCCTTGGCGCGGTCGATCAGGCTTTCAATGAAGGCGCGGTCTTTCATCACGTAGAGCTGGAACCAGAAGGGGTGGCGGTCTGTGCCTGCGGCCACGTCTTCGATGGAGCAGATGCTCATGGTCGACAGTGTGAAGGGGATGCCGAATTTTTTGGCGGCGCGGGCGCCCAGGATTTCGCCGTCGGCATGCTGCATGCCTGTGAGGCCCGTGGGCGCAATCGCCACCGGCATGGCCACGGGCTGGCCGATCATGGTGGTGGCTGTGCTGCGGTTTTCCATGTTGACGGCCACGCGCTGGCGCAGCTTGATCTTCTGAAAGTCGCTCTCGTTGGCGCGGTAGGTGCTTTCCGTCCATGAACCCGAATCGGCGTAGTCGTAAAACATGCGGGGCACCCGCTTTTTGGCCAGGACGCGCAGGTCTTCGATATTGGTGATCACGGGCATGGAGTCTCCAGACGACAGTTTTTTGAGGGAAGCTGCCGCCATGGTAGCGCCCGTGTTTGCGTTCTTGCGTGAATTCTGGTCCCGAGGCTTTGAAATTATTGATAAGCCACTGTCCCGCATAATCTGCGCCGGTGCGCCCCTGGGGGCGCTACCTCAACAAAAAGCGGCGACCAGGGCCTGTTCGCCAATACCAGGGAATTACCTATGCAACGCACTCTCTTCACACTGATTCCAGTCCTGACGCTCGCACTGCTGGCCGGATGTACCCGCATTGAAACCGGCGAGGTGGGCTTGCGCATCAACTTTGACAAAACCACAGACCCGACCGAGCGTCTGCCGGGCTCCTTTAACCAGACGCTGATCGGCGATATCCTGACCTTCAAGATTCAGGACGTGGCGGTTGCCGTCGATAACATGACCCCGCTGGCGTCCGACAACTCCACCGTCAAGGACTTTGACATGACGGTGGTCTACAACGTCAACCCGACGGCCGTTTCCGAGCTATGGACCACCAAAAACCGGACCTTCCATGGCCTGTCGGACAAAGGCGGCGACATCCTGCTGATGCAGAACTATGTGGCGATGAGCGCGCGCAATGCGGCTTACAAGGTGGCGCGCGAATATGAATCGCTCAAGATGGCCGACAACCGGCCGGCGATTGAGCAGAAAATCCGCGAAAACGTCATCAAGACGCTGACCGAGGAAAAGCTGGCGGACAAGATCACGGTTTCCCAGATCCAGGTGCGTGCCATTACCCCTGCCGATGTGATTGTTCAGAGTGCCAACGAATTGGTGCGGGCGCAAAACGAGCTGAAAACCAAGGAGGTCGAAGTGCAGACCGCCAAAAAAGAAGCTGAGCGCATTGCCGCGCTGAACGCCAATGCGGGGGCGATCGGCTACATGAACGCCATGGCCAACCTGAAGATCGCCGAAGGCGTTGCCGCAGGCAAGGTGCATACCATTGTGGTGCCCTATGACTTCAAGGGCATCGTGAACGCAAAGTGAGCCTGGGCCAGACGCACATCCGGCGTTGGCAGGGCTGAAATTATTTCCACATCCCAGCCGCTGCCGGTGCCTCTTACCAGCTGCCGGACGACCCACCACCGCTGCTGGAGCCACCCGACGAACTCCGGCTGCTGGAGCTGGAGCTCGAACTGCTGCCCGACGAGCTGCTGCCATCCCGGTCGTCGCGCCCACTGCTGCTGCCGACACCACCGGTGAAGAAGCCGAACAGCATCGCCAGCCCGAATGCCATGCCTGTCGGCATCCAGGATTCCCAGTCAGTTAGAAGCAGGTCTGGCGGGTTTTGAAACGCCACATACCCCACAACGCAGGCCACCAGGGCGCTGCGCACGCCAAACTCCACCAGGCTGCGTTTGTAGGCCGCGCGCATACCCATGGCGATCAGGCCGAGCAGCAAACAGCCTATACCGCCCCCCAGGGCGTAGAGCAGGCCCACGCCGAACCGCTCGGAGCCCACCACGAAGGCAATACCGACCATGACGCCGATCGCCAGCCCGATACCGGCGGCAATCCTGCGCACCGTGCGGGAGCGGCCGCAGCCGAAGCCCAGCGCAAACGCCAAAGGCATCGGGAAGGTGAGCAGGATGGCTCCGATGGCGACATTCTTCAGGACAACTACCGCCACCGCCGGGGCGGCCGCGACGATACCGATCGTCACAGGCCACTTCCAGGTGCGATGCGCCCGGACTACGCCCACGGCGAAACCCCACAGCAGTGCGGCAAGAAAGGCCCAGCCAAAGCGCGTGATGCCACCGCGGCTCGCGTCCGGGGGCTCAATGTCGCCTCGCAACAGTGCGCCGATGTGGCTGACGGCCGCTTCCAGTCCGCCCCCGTAGTCGTTGCGCTTAAAGCGCGGCTTCATGTCCTGGTCGATGATGCGGCCCGCCAGCACGTCGGGCACGGTGCCCTCCAGGCCCTGGCCGACCTCGATGCGCATGCGCCTGTCTTTCAGGGCCACCAGGATCAGGATGCCGTCATCGCGCTGGGTGTCGCCGAGTTTCCATTTCTCAAACACGCGCGTGGCGTATTCCTCGATGGAGTCTTCGCCCGTGGTCGGCAGCATGTACACGACGACTGCTGCGCGCGTGTCTGCTTCGATTGCCAGGATCTGTTCGTTCAGCGACGCGATCTGTTGGGTATTGAGTGTGCTGGTGGTGTCGAGGACGCGGGCGCTGTAGGGCGGCACGGGCACCCGCCCGGCTTGGGACTGCACGGGCACTTGCGCGGCATCGGCCGGCGCGGCCACCTGCGCGGCATCGGTCGGCACGGCTGTTTGCTGGGCACCGGCGGGCAGCATGCACAGCGCCGCCCACAGCACGACCAGGCTCTTGAAGAGGCGCCATGTTGTTGGCGCCGGGGATGTCACGGCAGCTTGAGAATGTTGCACGAAGGGTCTGGGGTAAAGGAGAGCGGGGCGAGAAGGGCGGGCGCAGCGCTGCCGGATGTCGGGGCCGCGGAAAATCAACGTGCCGCAGTCGCGCCGCCACGTACGCTGGCTTCGCGCACACCGGCACCGCGCACTTCGAGCCTGATCTCGTCAGCCACCTTGCCGCCGGCGTCAACCAGCTGCACCACATGCCGGCCTGGCCAGGGCAGCCACTGTGCCTGGGGCCCGCGCGCAAACTCCTTGCCGTCCATCAGCCAGCGGGTGCCGCGGCCTTCGGCGCTGAAGCTCACACGCTGGTGTTTGGGCGGAATGTCCGGGTCCAGCGCAATGATGGTGCCGGAGGCAGGGGCGGTGATGCGGGGCGGGGCGTCGGGCTCGGCAACCGGTTTTTTCAAGAAATTTCTGGCTGCGACCCTTTCAGAACGGGCGCCACCAGCTCCTGAATTCATAGCAAAAACGGCCTGCTCCGTGCCTTTCAGAAACCATTCACTGCGGGATGCCTCCAGCGGCGTGCCGCCCTGGTTGCCAAACCGGGTCTGGCTTTGCACCAGGCCGGCAGGTGGCAGCGGCGCGCGGCTGGGTTCGGTTTTGTGCAGGTAATTCATCACTGCGGCCCAGATGGGGGCGGCGCCTGTGGTGCCGCTGACGTCCCACATGGGCGCGCCGCTGGCGTTGCCTACCCACACGCCCACGGTGTAGCGTTGCGAAAAACCCATGGCCCAGTTGTCGCGCATGTCCTTGCTGGTGCCGGTTTTCACGGCGCTCCAGAAGCGGGTGGCCAGGATGCTGTCGGTGCCGAAAGTGCGGGCGCGCGCCATCGGGTCGGCCATGATGTCGGTGGCGATGAAGGCTGCGCGGGCGTCCAGCGCTGGCTTGAACTGGGGCTTGGGGTTCTTTACCAGTGAAGGCGCGCTGTAGCGACCGCCATTGGCCAGCGTGCGGTAGGCATTGGTGAGGGACAGCAAAGAGACCTCGCTGCTGCCCAGCGCCAGGCTGTAGCCGTAGTAGTCGCCGGATTCCTTGAGCGGCAGGCCGACGGCCTTCAGTTGTTTGTGAAAAGCGTCGGGCGACACCATCACCAGTGTGCGCACGGCCGGCACGTTCAGCGAAGCACCGAGTGCGGTGCGCGCCGACACCAGGCCCTTGAACTGCCGGTCGTAGTTTTGCGGAATGTAAAGCCCTCCCGCGGTCTGGATCTGCGAAGAGGAATCTTCGAGCAGCGAAGCCGCGGTGATGCGGCGCTCGGCAATGGCCTCAGCATACAAAAATGGTTTGAGCGTGGAGCCCGGCTGGCGCAGCGCCATCACACCGTCGACTTCGGCGGCGCCGCTCAGTTCACCCGACGAACCCACCCAGGCCAGCACTTCGCCGGTGGCGTTGTCCAGCACGACAATGGCGCCGTCTTCGACGTGGCGGCCGCGCAGCTCGCGCAGCTGCTGGGTCAGGGTCTGCACGGCAAAACGCTGCAGCGGCGCGCGTGCGGTAGAAACCAGCGTGCGGGGCACGCCCGTACGCCCGGGGGTATCGGCCTGGGCCGCGAGCAGCCGGCGCGCCAGGTGCGGCGCCACGCCTTCACTCGGGTCAAACGCCTTGCGCTGCAGTGCGGCGGTGGCAAACAGATCCAGGCCTTCGCAGTCGGTTTTGGCCGGGGCCTGCATGGTTTTAAGCACACCGCAGGCCCGCTGCGAAACCTGTGCAACTTTGGCATTGGGCGCGCGCACCAGCGCGGCGGCAATCGCGGCCTCGCGTTCATCGAGCCCATGCGCAGCCTTGCCGAACAGCGTGCGGCTCAGTGCATCAATGCCCACCATCTCGCCGCGAAAAGGCACGAGATTCAGATATGCTTCAAGAATCTGGTCCTTTCGCCAGCGGGCTTCCAGCACCTGTGCCGAAACCGTCTGGCCCACCTTCTGCACCATGCTGCGGCCACCCGCACCGGCACGCCAGTCTTCGTCGAGCAGGCCCGCCAGCTGCATGCTGAGAGTGGAGGCGCCGCGAGTCTTGGTATTCCACAGATTGCCCCAGGCCGCCGCAGAGACAGCCCGCCAGTCCACCCCGCTGTGCTCGTAAAAGCGCTTGTCTTCACTCAGAATCAGTGCCGTGCGCAGGGCCGGCGACACATCGGGCAGCGCCACCCACTGACCGCGCCGCACGGCGCTGTCGATACGCAGCCGCTGGATGACTTCACCACTGCGGTCGAGGATGAGCGTGTCGGAGGGGCGGAAGTCGCGTTTGACTTCGTCGAAGGTGGCGACGGCATGGGCAGGCGAGATCGCCCCGCCCGCCAGAGCAAGGGCCAGCGTCAAGCTTGTGAAAATGCGTTTCGGCTCGCGATTCATTTCTTTGTGCAAAGTCTCAGGTTGGTCCGGGTGGCTTGCACCACCGGCAGATAGGCCTCTGAATCGCTAGGAGGGTAGCTCCCCTTGATTTCATCGTCAGACTTTGCGGCGTCAGGCGCGAGGTCTTGCAAAGTCTTGATGCAGGCCGCACGATCACCCAGTTTGAATTGGGTGAGAGCCAGGTCGTTCAATACCCAGGCCGATTCAATCCAATAGAGGAATGGCTTGCACTGCGTTGCAACAGGCTGGATCACAGCCAAAGCGGCAGCGTAGTCTTTCGCCACATAACTCTTCTTGAAATTCTTCTTCGACTCATTAATGCTCTTGCGCACGCAAAGAGGCTCAGGCTTGCGGTACGTCCCCTCAAACCATGCCCGCATGCCGCAGAAATCGCGGCATGCGTCGGCGCCGTTGGTTGAGACCTTGACATCCTGGCCCTCGGTCTTGAAGCTCACCTGGCATGCGGATTTCCCGATTTTCGACTTGCCATCGACGATCACGCCGTCCAGGTCGCATACGTGCGCGTTGGCTCCCGTGGTCTCTATCGCGAACTTTCCGCGCGGCTGAACCCGCAGCGTGCCCGATGCACCGTCACTGATCACGTATTCACCCTCGGCAGGCGTGCTGAACTGTGCAAGGGCCAGGTTGGCGCTCAGGAGCATGAATGCATAAAAGGCAAGTTTCACTTTGACGCCTCCAGCCTGTTTCATGCCGGCAACCCAATCTTCGTCGCCGCGTTGAAGAGCTGGAACAGCTGCGCTTGCCACGGCCCCTCGGATTCCACCGCGGTCTGCACCAGCACAGTTTGCGTCACCCGGTCTACCAGCACGCGCTGTCCGTGGTGGCCATTCATCATCATCCAGCTGCCGTCGGCCTTGGGATGCCAGAAGAAATTCTTGTAGCCGAAGCCGCGCATGGCCGTGCCGTGCCGGACTTGCGCATCTGCGGCCGACCATGAGGCGCATTCGTCAATCCACTTCTTGCTGACGACCTGGCGGCCTTCCATGATGCCGTCCTGCGCGATCAGCTGCGCCAGCCGCGCCCAGTCGCGCAGACGCGCGCCAAAGCCTATGCAGTTGAACTCCTTGCCTTTGCTGTCGCACAGCCAGCTGGCGCCGCCCTCTGCGCCCAGCGGCTGCCACAGGGCTTCTTCGCAAAAGGCTGCCAGCGGTTTGCCGGTGACCTGGCGGATGACCATGCCGATGGTCAGTGGGCACAGTTCGTTGTAGTTGTAGCGTGTGCCGGGCGGCTCCTGCACCGCATTCCAGCTGCGCACCACGGTCTCCAGGTCGCTGCCGCTGCCGAGGAAGGCGCGCGGGTAGATGGTGGGGTTGTCGCGGTCGTGCAGGACGGCCGCGCCGCTGGACATATTGGCCAGGTGGCGCAGGGCAATGCCGCCGTGCAGTGTGCCCTTGAGTTCGTCCACATACATCTGCGGCGTGTCGTCCATGGAGCGGATCAGGCCTCGGTCCAGGCAGATGCCCAGCAGCAACGACGTCACGCTCTTGGCCATGGACCAGCTCGTCATGCGCATGTCAGGCTTGCGGTCGAACTGGTAAGACTCCAGAAGAGTCGTGCCCTTGCGCGCGATGAGCAGGCCAGTCACCGGCCAGGCCTTGAGGTAGTCCGCCGCCGATTCCGCAATGGGCGCGAATGCCTTGAGGCTTTCGGCAGATGCCGCCTTCAGCGTGGAAGCCTGTGCGGGCGCGGCGATGGGCCGCGCCCGGAGCATGGCTTCGTAGCCGCCGGAATAATTGCCAATGCGGTAGTCCTTGTCGGTCCAGTTGCGGTTGCCGCCCCAGCCCGTCGGGTAAGCGAAGCGTTGCTGCCAGTCGGCGGCGGCCGCGGCCGCCACGCGCGGCAGGGCAATGCCCGCAGCCAGTGCGACGGCCAGGGAACGCCGCTGGATCATTTTGCTGCTTCCACCTTCACCCGCGCATTCGGGAATTCGCCAAACATCTCGGGCGCATACATGGCCTCGACCCGGCTAGGCGGCAGCGCGAAGTCGCCGACGTTGTTCAGGCGCACGGTGTATTCCATCTTCACCACGCCCTTGGGCAGGTATTCGTAATAACTGCGGAAGGCTTCGAAGCTGCGCTCTTCAAACGCGGGCCAGCCTGCGCCGGTTTTCTTTTCGCCGCTGGTGGCGATTTCGGAATCACGGCCAAGACCGCCACCCAGGATCGTTGCGCCGCCCGGCACCGGGTCGCTGATGACGACCCAGGTCATGTCGGCGCTGGCGTTGACTTCCAGCGTGATGCGGATCACGTCGCCGCGCGTGTAGATACCTTTGACGGCCTGCTCCACCGGGGTGATCGTTTTCTTGATCTGGTAACCGGCATTGAAAGGCGCCTTCAGCTGGATGGCTGCGATGGACTGCAACGTGAGCCACGGTTTGCCAGGGCCTTGATGCGTCACGGTCAAGGTGTCTTTGGCCGCGCTGCCCCAGGGCAGGAACATGCTGTTGTTGCGCAGGTTACCGGGCGAGGCCGGTGCGCCGAAGAAGGTGGTCTGGTTGGGTGCGCCGGC
Source organism: Polaromonas sp. P1_F8 (assembly GCF_056405635.1). NCBI lineage: Bacteria > Pseudomonadati > Pseudomonadota > Betaproteobacteria > Burkholderiales > Comamonadaceae > Polaromonas > Polaromonas sp. P1_F8. The sequence goes on from NZ_JBFUBS010000003.1 coordinate 70,367, forward strand.
TGCATCGGTGGTCTTGACGCGGTCGACCTTGGCCCAGTCCACGCCCGCTACGCTGGCGGTTGCCGCTGCCAACGTCGCTTTGGTCACACCGGCCACGGGTGTGGCTTCAAACCTGGCCGAGAACTTGTCGAGGGCCAGGCCGCCCCACAGGTTGGCCGTGGTGGTGTGCCACGCACCCTTTTGCTGGCGCGCGATAAAGCCGTTGGCCAGGCGGCCCATGTCGTCTTTCCAGGCCGGGTCGTCCATCACGGCCAGCATCAGGCGCGCGGTGTTCACATCACCGTTGGTCATCAGCCACCACCAGTAGTCATCCTTCTCGGTGCTGAAGACCAGCTTGGTGCCCTGGAAGGACAGGCGCGAACGCAGCACCTGGTTGGCCTCGGCGATGCGCTGCTCACGCTGCGGCACATCGGCCACGCGTTTCAGGATATTGAGCCAGTCGATCACAGCGTGTGTGGGCCACTGGTTGGGCGCAATCGTGATGCTGCCCAGCATGCGGCCCTGCGCCTTGCCGTAGCGCGAGAGCGCTTCCAGCGCGGCCAGCTTGCGCACGTCGAGGTCCTTGCGTGGGCTCCAGAACTCGCGCTGGATACGGCCTTCCACAAACGCGATCAGGCCACGCTCCATCGGGGCGCGCGCATCGTCGGGCAGGGCAAACGCCGGGTTGATGCCGGAGGCTTCGTGCGTGGCGGCCAGCAGGTAGGCCGTCAGTGCATCGCTGCCGCGATTCGCTTCGCCGTCGCGCGGCGGGAAGTAGTTGGCCAGGCCATCACTGTCCAGGTAGCTGGGCAGTTGTGCCAGCACGGTCTGCCAGAGCTTGCTGTCGCGCAGTCCCACCGACTTGCTGGTTTTTTGCTCCAGGCAGATGAAAGGGTACATCGCGAAATAGTCGCGCACACCGTCCATGCCTTCGGCCAGTTTGGGCTGCAGCGACATCTTCAGGCCGCCGCGGCCGGGCAGGGCGTCGGCCGGTGGGTTCACGTCCAGCGTGAAGCTGCCGTCGACCTGCACCAGTGTGGCTTGCTGCACGGTCAGTGGCACCGCCGGGATGATGCGCTGGCGTGCCTTGAGGCCGTCGCGCGCGCCGGAAATCGTGTCTTTGGCTTCGATCTCCCACAGGATGGCTTCGGCGCGCGTGAACGCGAGCTGCGCCGGTGCGGTGACCATCCAGGCCACTTCGCGCGCTTCGCCTGCGGGGATGTCCACCGTCTGCGGTTTCAGGTCAAGCAGCGTGGCGCGCGGGCTCACTTCCACCTTCATGGCTACTTTGGTGGTGTTGCGCAGCGTCAGTTGCGCGCGGAACTGGTCGTCCTCGCGCACCAGCGGCGGCAGGCCGCTGATGATTTGCAGGTCCTGTGTGGCCTTGATGCTGGTCTGGCCCGTGCCGAAGAGGCCGGTGCCCGCGTCTGCCACCGCCACAATCTTGAAGGTGGTCAGCGCGTCGTTGAGCGGCACCATCACCACGGCCTGGCCGTTGGCATCCAGCTGCACCTTCGGGTTCCACAGCAGCAGGGTGTCGAGCAGTTCGCGCGTGTTGCTTCGCCCGCCGCCGCCGCCGGCTGCTACAGCCTTGCGGCCGAAATGCCTGCGGCCGATGATCTCCATCTGCGCGGTCGAGGTTTCCACGCCCCAGGCGCGGCGCTGCAGCATCGCGTCCAGCAGGTTCCAGCTGCTGTTGGGCATCAGCTCCAGCAGGGCCTGGTCTACCGCGGCCAGCGCCACTTCGGCATTGGCGGCCGGCTGTCCATTGGGCAGCTTGGCGGTAATGGTTACCTTGGCCTGGCTGCGCACGGCGTAGCTTTCCTTGTCGGTTTTCACGCTGACGTCAAGCTGGTGCGCCTTGGTACCGACACGTATTTCGGCCACGCCCAGGCGGAAGGCCGGTTTGCTCAAATCGACCAGCGCAGTGGGCGCGACGTATTCGCGGCCTTCGTACCAGAAGGATGTCCACCATTCACGTGGTGCCTTGTAGCCCCAGGTGAAGAAGCTGTACCAGGGCACTTCGCGCAGCCGGCCGCGCAGGGCCAGCACGCTCACGTACACATTCGGCCCCCAGCCTTCCTTGATCTGAAGGTTCACCGTCGGGTCCTGGCCGTTGAGCTGTACCACTTGGGTTTCGACGATGCCTTCACGCTCAACGGCGACCAGTGCCGTGGCAAACCGGAAGGGCATGCGCACCTGGAACTTGGCGGTCTCGCCGGGCTGGTAGCTTTTCTTCTCGGGCAGCACGTCCATGCGGTCATGGTCTTCACCGCCGAACCAGAGTTCACCCTGGCGGGTGACATACACATTGCTGGCGGCCTGGATGGTGTTGCCGTCCTTGTCCTTGGCCGTCACGATGAGTTCGACCTCACCGGGTTCGCCGAGCTTGGTCTCGCACAGCAGCAATCCGCGCGAATCGCTCTTGCCGCTGCAGACGCTGCCGAGGTCTTTGATCTCGGTCTTGTTGTCGTAGGTGTAGAAGCCGCCCACCATGCGCTTGCGGCTCGTGGTGGTGATGCGCGCCACGGCCTTGACCTCCAGCGAGACACCAGGGGCGATCTTGCCTGTCAGGTCAAGCGCCAGTGCCTGGAACTTGATCTTCTGGCTGGAAGAAACCCAGCCTTCAGTCTTGATGCCCGCCACCACAGCCGCCGGCCAGACGGTGGAAGTGCTGCGGATGGTCTGCACTTCACCGTTCGGGTCGGCATAGGTGGCTTCCATCAGCAGCTCCTGCGGCTGCCTGCGCTCGGGGATGTCGTTGATGGTGAGCTTGCCTGCGCCATTGCGGTCCAGCGTCAGCGGGAGTTTGTCGGCAATCACGCGCTGGTCCTGCGAAGAGGTGCTTTCCTCTTCGCCCTGGTTGCCGGCGCTACCGCGGCCGGTGCTCGGTGGCGAGAAGTTGAATTCGTCGAAATCGCTGTAGCTCAGGGACTTGCCGCGCACCAGCGCCGACACCCGTACGGGCAGGGCCACGGCGCCGCCGCCCGCCACGTAATTGATCTGCACGTCGGTTGGCACGGACTTCACATTGACGAGTGGCTTTTTATCGGAAGGATTGATGCGGCCTTCAAGCACCGGCAAACGGAACTCTTCCACACGGAACTGCCCGCTGGAAAAACTGCGCTCGCGGCTGCCGCGTTCGCCCTTGAGCTGCACTTCATACACACCCAGCTTGGCAGCAGGCGGAATGGCAAAGGTGTTTTCGGCGCTTTGCCCGCCCGTGGCGGTCTTGCGCCAGGTGATGGGCTGGGTGTATTGCTGGCCGCTGCCGACATGCGTGATCACCAATGTGGCCGGCGCGTCCTCGGGCAGGCCAAAACCCTTGCTGGTTTCGGTGCGCAGCAGGTGTTTCATCGACACCGTTTCGCCGGCGCGGAACAGCGTGCGGTCAAAGACCGTGTGTGCCCGTTCGTTGGGCAGGGGGTCGCGGCTGGTCGGCACGTTGAAGCGCCAGGGCTCAATGCCCTTGTGCCAGTCGCTCCAGGTGAAGGCGAGGTCTTCAATGCCGGCCACTGTGCTGCGCGCACTCACGAAATAGGCATTGACTGAGTCGCTACCCGGGCAACGAGGCGGCTCGGAAGACAGGCCGCTGAAATTGGCGATGCCCTGTGCGTTGGTGACAGCCTTGGCGATCTCGGTGCCGTTGCAGCCCGAGACGCGCACCGTGGCGCCCGCCACCGGGGCGCCCTTGTCGAGCGTGGTGACCCAGGCCAGCGAGTTCTCGCGGCCCAGCTTGAAGTGCACGCCCAGGTTGGTCACCAGGGCGGAAGTACGCACATACATGGTCCGGCTATTGCCATAACGTTCGTCGAGCAAGGAACTGCCCAGTTTTTGCGAAGCGATCTCGACCACATGGAAACCGGGTGCCAGCGGGATGCCGACCACTTCAAACGGGCGCGGGTCGTTGCCTGCGGCGGGCTTGGGCAGGTCCAGCGTCTTCACGCCAGCCTGGCCGGCCAGCAGCGACACCATGCGTGACTGGACATAGTCCCGGTCGCGTGACTCCAGCGGTTTGGGGAGGGACCCCTTGATGTCGGCAGCAGCCGTCTTGCGCGAAACCTGGTAGTCGTCGTAACGCTGCACCTTGCGGAACCACGCAATGATCTCGGCGTCGGTGCGGGGCTGGAGGTCACTGACCTTTCCGGCCGGTGCCGTGCCGGGCGTGAGCCCTTTCACGGGCAGCAGGGCTTCGACATTGCGCAACGTGACGGGCAACAGGGCCGGGTCGCCCGGCTTGGTGTTGGGTTCGGCAAAACGTTCGACGATGCCGAAAGGAGAGGCGGCGAATTTGGCCAGCGGCGGCATGGAGCCGGTCGCCACCTTGAGGGGGAAGCTGTCGGCATTGCGCAGCGTGCGCGCAGAGGCGTCCTTGAAACCTCTGGGAAGCTCCAGCATGAATTGCCCCTGTTCAGGAAACAGCGGCTTGAAGGTCACGTTGCTGACCAGGCTGTCACCGTCACTGTTGCCTTCCTCGAAGGCGGGCTTGAACGTGTCCTTGTCGCCCTTCAGGCGAATGGCCTCGGCCAGCTTGCGCGGCACGGGGGTATTGAAGTTGAGGGTCATGGGCCGCATCGGCAGGCAGGCCGACTGGGCGTTTTCGCGTTCGCAGGTGAAGCTGGCCGCAAACGGCTCGCGTACCTGGAAGTTGTAGCGTTTTTCCACCGAATTGGGTATGCCGCTGGGTGTGCTGACGCCTTTACCGTACACCAGCTGCACTTTGGCAGCCGATGTCAGGCGCCGGTTGCAGGTCAGGGTGGCGTAACGCAGCGGATCCTGGGCTGCGGCCTTTTCCAGGCCCAGCGACTTGAGCAGTTCGTTGCGCTCGTTACCGTCGATGAGCTTGACAGGAACACGTTCACCCAGGCCTTCCACGTTGCACCAGACGTTCTCGCGAATGCTGGCCAGTGTGGCGGCGCCGTTGAACTGCAGCACGAAGTACTGTTCTTCGTCGATGCGCTCGTAGGTGCCGGGGCGAAGGTTCTGGATGAAGGGGCCGCCGGTGTTGAATTTGTAGGAGGAGTTGCCGCCCACGGGCTGGCTCTTGGGAGACTTGAAAGTGCTGACCACCTGCACCGAACAGCTTACGCCGGGCGGCAGGTCGTTTTCAAATTCGAAAGCCCATTCGCGTTCATTGATCCAGCGGCCGGAGCCTTTGGTGGCCTGCGCATCACTGCAGCTCAGTGACAGCGGGGCCGGTGCCTTGGGGTCGCCGAAATTGACGGCGCCTTCGTCAAATTTGGCGACGATTTGCCTGACACGCGCGACTTCGCCCTGCGGCGAAAGACTGGTGATTTGCAGGGCATGGGCATGCAGCGAAACAGCCGCGATCAGTGCCAGGGCGGCTTTTTTCATTATTGGGCTCACGTTTTCCTCTCCTTCGGGAGGCCAAGCGTAGCCGATCTGGATGTAACAAAATGTCCCGTGAAATGGGCAAAACCGGCCAAAAAAAAGCGGGCCTGAAGCCCGCTGGGGTGATTTTCAGAGGGCCTTCAGCGAAAAGCGGAAGGCCCCTGCGTCAGGATGCTCAGCTGAAGTTCACCGGCACAAAAATTTTGCTGTCGCCCCGCTGTATCAGAAGCGCCACGGATTTCTCTGCTTTGGCCACGGTGGCGCGCACCTGGTCGATGTTTTTCACCGGAATGCCGTTGATGGACAGCAGTACATCGCCAACCTGCACCCCGGCCATTGCCGCCGGGCCGCTTGCCTGCTGAACCACGAGGCCGTTGTCCACGCCGGCTTCCTGCTTTTCATCGGGCTGCAGTGGGCGCAGCGCCAGGCCCAGCTTGCCCTGGTTGGGCGTGTCCTTTTTGGCTGCGGCCTGGGCCGTCTTCTCGTCGGCATTGGCCAGCCTGGCAGTGACCACCTTGGCGGCGCCCTGCCGCCAGATGTCCAGCCGGATGCTGTCGCCGGGCGCCGCCAGGCCGATCAGCGCGGGCAGGTCGCCCGACGACACGATGGGCTGGCCGTTCACGCCGCGGATCACATCACCCGACTGCAGGCCGGCCTTGTCTGCCGGGCCGCCTTTTTCCACACTCGAAACCAGCGCGCCTTCGGGCTTGTCCAGCTTGAAGGAGTCGGCAAAGGACTGGTTGACCTCCTGCACCGCCACGCCCAGGCGGGCATGCTCGACCTTGCCGGTGGCCACGATCTGGTTTTTGATGCGGACCGCCACGTCGACCGGGATGGCGAAAGACACGCCCTGGTAGCCGCCGCTGCGGGTATAGATCTGGGAGTTGATGCCCACGACTTCGCCGCGTGCGTTGAACAGCGGGCCACCCGAGTTGCCCGGGTTGACGGCCACGTCGGTCTGGATGAAAGGCACGGCGCTGTCGTCGGGCAGTGAACGGCCCTTGGCGCTGACCACGCCGGCAGTGACGGTGTTTTCAAAACCGAAGGGCGAGCCGATGGCCAGCACCCATTCGCCGACCTTGAGCTCGCTGATCTTGCCGAGTGTCACCACGGGCAGGTTTTTGGCGTCAATGCGCAGCACGGCCACGTCGGTCTTGGGGTCGGCGCCCAGCACCTTGGCGCGGTATTCGCGCCGGTCTGTCAGCTTGACGGTGACCTCTTTTGCATCGCGCACCACATGGGCGTTGGTCAGGATGATGCCGTCGGGGCTGACGATGAAACCCGAACCCTGGCCGCGTGTGGGCATTTCCTGCTGCTGGCCCCCGCGGCCACCTCGGGCCCCCGGGCCTTGCTGGAAGCGTTTGAAGAATTCGAAGAACGGATCACCGGAGGGCGTGTCGTCGTCATCGCCGTCATCCTGTGCCATCGGGGAGTCGTTTCGTACTTTGGTGGTGCCGGTCACGCTGATGTTGACGACCGCCGGGCCGTAGCGTTCGGTGATCTGCGAGAAGTCCGGCAGGGCCATGGGCACGGAGGCTGTGGTGCCGGCGGTGATGGCCGGAGGGACGGCCGCCGTGGCGGCAGGGTGCACCGCATTAAGCGCACTGACGCCGGCGCCACCGATGGCGCCCGCAGCCAGCAGCGCAGCGACCAGCCGGGTATTTTTCAATGCTTCAGATTTCATGAATGGGCTTCCTTGCGTTGAGGGCACACACCGGTGCCGATGGGTACAACTATGGGGTGGCAGCCTTAGGCGGGGCTTAAATTTGCGCGACGGCGGAAGGGGCAGCGTTGCGGGCGTGAATTTTGATGAAAAGTGGCTGCAGCCAAGAATGGACGGGCGCAAGCAGCTATTAAAATAGTAGCAGGTGACGGCTGCTAACCGGCGGTTTCATTCACCGGAAAGCGGACTTCAACCCGCAGCCCGCCCAGGGACTCCGAGGTGCCGAGCTGCAGCGTCGCGCCGTGCCGCTCGGCAATCACCTTGACGATGGCCAACCCGAGGCCGCTGCCGGTTTCCGGAGATGCCGCCGATCCAGCCGGCGCGCCCGCCGCGTCCGTGACGCTGGCGGCGCGAAAGAAGCGGTCAAATACGCGGTGGCGGTCTTCTGCGGCGATGCCCGGGCCGCTGTCTTCCACCGTCAGCACCGGCTGGCCGTCCTGCAAGTCCAGCGACACGTCGACCCGGCCCGCCACCGGCGTGTACTTGACAGCGTTATCCAGCAGGTTGCGCAGCAGGATGCGCAGGGCCTCGCTCTGGCCATTCACCTGCACAGGCTGCTGAGGCTCGCTGCCCGCCAGGCCCAGGTCAATTTGCCTGTGGCCGGCATGGGGCAATACATCGGCCACGGCCAGCTTCACCACATCGCGCAGGTCAATCAGGGTGGCAGCGGCAGGTGCTGCCTGGCCTGAATCGGCTTCGGCTTGTGCCGTGCCGGCGGCTTCTTCGCGGGCCAGCACCAGCAGCTGCTCGACCAACCGTATCGCCCGGTCTATGCCCTGGTTCAACCGGCCAATGGCGGCTTCCCGCGCGGCAGGCTCTTCGTCGTTTCGGCGAAGAGCCTGTGCCTGCAACTTGAGCGCCGTCAGCGGCGAGCGCAGTTCGTGCGCCGCATCAGCCACAAAATGCCGCTGCGCCTCGAACGCGCCGCGCACCCGGCCAAACAGCAGGTTCAGCTCTTCAACCAGCGGCCGCACTTCGTCGGGCAGGCCATCGTCGGCGAGCGGCGACAAATCGTCGGCCGGGCGCCCGGCCACCTGCCGCCGGGCACGCTCGATGGGCGCCAGCGAACGGCTGATGACCCACCACACGGCCAGCATCAGCAGCGGGGTGAGGTAGGCAAAGGGCAGCACGGCGCGCGCAGCCAGCGTGCGGGCGCGCGCCGAGCGGGCGTCCAGGTCCTGCGCGATCTGCACGGTTTGCAACGCAGTCTGCAGGGTGTAGACGCGGTACCGGTTGCCGTGCGCTTCGACGTCCGAAAAACCGAGCACTGCGCGTGGCGGAAGCGCTGAGCGGGTCGAGCGGAATATCTGTGTGCCGTCCTGGCCCCAGATCTGCACATAGACCTCGAAGCGGTCGTCCTCGTCGGCTTCGTCCAGGGGAATATTGAGCGGAATGCCGCTGCGCAGGGAGCGTGCCATTTGCTGCAAATGGTCGTCGAACATCGCGTCGGCCTGCTGCAAGGCGCCGCGATAGGCGGTGGCCGCCTGCAGCAGGGCGGCCAGGAAGATGGCGGCCAGCACGAACCATAGCAGCCTTCTTCTCAGGGAGTGACTCGCCGGCTTCCTCATTGTTTGGGTACCAAGTATCCAAGGCCGCGCACGGTCTGGATCACGTCGTTGCCGAGCTGAATAGGCCCCCACGCTCTCCACTTCGTGTGGTCGCTGCCCCCCGAGGGGGCGCTGCGCCTGCGGCCCGGCAAAGCCGGTTCCGCGGCCCCTGCTGGTGTTTGATCTGCGGGAGTTGTCATTGTTTGGGTACCAAGTATCCAAGGCCGCGCACGGTCTGGATCACGTCGTTGCCAAGTTTTTTACGGACACCGTGGATGTAGACCTCGACCGCGTTGCTGCTGATGTCGTCTTTCCAGCTGAAGAGTTTTTCCTCGAGTTGCGCGCGTGACAGCACCACGCCCGGGCGCGCCAGCAGCGGTTCGAGCACCGCCCATTCCCGTGCCGAGAGCGACACCGGCTGGCCATTGAGGCTGGCTTCGCGCGTGGCGGGGTTCAGGCTTACGCCCTTGTGTTCAAACGCCGGCTCGGCCCGGCCCGCACTGCGCCGTATCAGCGCACGGATGCGTGCCAGCAGTTCGTCGGTGTCATAGGGTTTGACGACATAGTCGTCGGCGCCGGCATCCAGCCCGGCGATGCGGTCGCCGACCGCATCGCGCGCCGTGGCCACCATCACCGGGGTGGTGTTGCGGCGAGCCCGCAAAGCGCGCAGCACTTCCAGGCCGTCGCGTTTGGGCAGGCCCAGGTCCAGCAGCACCAGGTCGTACTGTTCGCTGTTCAGGGCCTCGTCGGCCATGCGGCCGTCACGCACCCAGTCGACGGCATAGTGCTCACCGCGCAGCACCTGCAGCACGGTCTCGCCGATCATGGCGTCGTCTTCAACGAGCAGTAATCGCATTGGAAGATGTACGGTTTTGGAGAAAATTGCCGGGGAGCCCGCAAGCTGGTGGGCCATTGGGGGCCATTGGCCGGATTATCCGGCCAATGCCTGGCCAAGGCTTATGTCAGCCTTAAACGAAAAAAGCAAAGCCGCCATACCGCGGCGAGGAGCGCAAGTGGCCCGCCCGGGGCCATGCCATACTCCGGCAGCCGTGACTGCCCTGGCAGGCGCCTTGTTCAACATGACGTTTACACCATGCCCTTTGTCAGCCTGATGTGTCCCCAATGCGCCGCACCGTTGCCGCGTGCGGCTTATTGGCGCACGGTCACCTGCAGCTACTGCGGGGCCACCGTCAGCCGCGGCGCGGAAACCATCCGTGCCGCCTCGTTTCACGAAGCCTGGCTGCGGGTGCACCAGGCGGTCGATCTCCCGGCGCGCGTGGTGTCCGTCGGCGAACGGCAATATGGCCTGCTGGCCGGCCTGGGCGGCGGCGAGTCGTCGCAGGTCTTTCTCGCGCAGCGCGTGCATCCTTTCGGCGAGCGCGTGACGCTCAAGCTGGCGCGTGACGCCGGCGCATCTGCCGTGCTGCAGCAAGAGGCGGAGACCATCAGGCAATTGCAGGCGCTTAAAACAGCAGGCTCGGCTTACTTCAGCCAGCGCCTGCCGCAGCTCGTTGCTTCAGGCACCGCGCGGGACGGCACGTCGCCCGAGCGGCATGCGCTGGCGCTCAGGCATCCCACGGGATTCTGGGGCAGCCTTGCCGACGTCATGCGTGGGCATCCAACGGGCGTGGACGCCCGCCATGCCGTCTGGATGTGGCGGCGTGTGCTGGAGGTACTGGCCTATCTTCATGACAACAGCTGGCAGCATGGCGACCTGTGCCCGGAGCATTTGCTCGTGCACCCGCGCAACCATGGCGTCCAGATGATTGGCTGGGCGCGGGCGCGGCATGGCGGGCATGGGGCGGTGCAGGACCTGATGCAGCTGGCGTGGAGCATACGCATGCTGTTGAGCGGCCAGGCCGGCAGCGGCGAGCATCCGCCGTCTCTGCCCGCAACCACCCCTGCGCCGCTGGCCGCGCTATTGCTGGCTGGCAGCGAAGATGCCCGTTGGTGCGCACAGCATGGCGCGCGCGGGTTGCTGGCGCAACTGGGTCAGGCGGCCGAGCAGTCTTTTGGCGTGTCGCGTTTTGTCGTTTTTCACCCGACTGCAGCGTCCGCTCTGCACTGAATCAGAATTACTGAATTACCAAAAGAGGAGCCGACTTCATGGGACACGGAAATTATTCATACGCGGCACATGCGGCCATGGTGGCCAACCGATCTGCCAGCCCACACACCGAGGTCTTTACCCAACGGGCCTGCCACGCGCTGATGGACCCGCGCGGGCTCAAGGTCCGGGAGTCGCGCGACAGTGCCGACCACCCGGCGTCGCTGGCCGTCGTGTTCGCACTGGACGTTACCGGCTCGATGGGAGACATCCCCCGCATCCTGGCGCAGCAGGAGCTGCCGACGTTCATGAAGCTGCTGGGCGATTGCAACATCCCCGATCCGCAGCTGATGTTCATGGCCATCGGTGACGCCACATCTGACCGGGCGCCGCTGCAGGTGGGTCAGTTTGAATCCACCGCCGAGTTGATGGACCAATGGCTGACCTGGAGCTATCTGGAGGGAGGCGGTGGCGGCTCGGGCAGTGAAAGCTACGAGCTGGCTTTCTACACCGTTGCCCAGCACACCGACCTGGACTGCTGGGCCAAGCGAAAAAAGCGCGGCTACCTGTTCATGACCGGTGACGAGCTTCCCTATCCGGCCGTGTCACGGCACCAGGTGGAGGCCCTTTTCTCTGAAAAACTGGATGAAGACATCCCGATCGAGGAAGTCATTGCGGCAGCCGCCGAAAACTACCACCTGTTTTTCCTGATCCCCGACCTGGAGCGCCGGCGCAACTGCGAAAAGCGCTGGCGCGAGCTGCTCGGAGAAAACGTCATCTGCATGGAGTCTCCCGAAGACGCATGCGCAGTCGCGGCGGCCATCGTCGGGCTGACGGAGCGCGCCTTGCCGGATTTGGGTGCTGTGGCGCGCGTCCTCAAGGCCAGCGGCGCCACGCCCGAGCGCACAGGCTCGGTCTTGCGTTGCCTGGATGCCTATGCTGCTCACCTGGATCCGTCCAGCATTCGTCACGTGCATGCGCAGGCGACCGGCGCGGCGCCGGTCAGGTCAAGCTGGTGGCGGCGCCTTTTCGGTTGAGCGCTTTCGGGCGGTGGCGGGTGTGCTGAACGGTCGTGGCGCGGCCCCGTCCCGGCTGGTGTCGCTGCTAGGCCTTGGCTTTGGCGACTGCGGCAAGGGGCTGTTCACCGATTTCCTGTGCCGCCGGTGGCAGGCCGGGGCGGTAGTGCGTTTTAACGGCGGCGCGCAGGCCGGTCACAACGTGGTCTTGCCCGACGGCCGGCACCATACCTTTTCCCAGTTTTGCGCGGGCACCCTGGTGCCGGGCGTCCTGAGCGTCCTCGCCAGCCCGGTGGTAGTGCATCCGACGGCCTTGCTGGTCGAGCATGCCGCGTTGCAGGCACTCGGGATCCCGGATGCGCTCGCGCGTTTGCGCATTGACGCGCGCTGCCGTATCAACACACCGTTTCACCAGGCGGCCGGCCGGCTGCGCGAATTGCGGCGCGGCGCGGCCAGCCACGGTACCTGCGGGGTTGGCGTGGGGGAAACCGTGCGCCACGCACTGGCGCATCCGGGCGAAGTGCTGTGCTATGGCGACTTGCTGGCGCCGGCCCGCGCGCACGACAAGCTCGAAGCCATCCGGCGGCGCCTGCTGGCCGGGTTTGACGCACCGGCCGGCCCGGCTACGCAGCCAGCCGCGTGGCAGCAAGAGCAAGGGTTGCTGAGAGATGCCAGTGTGTCCGCCCGCTGGCTCGCCTCCGTGGCAGAACTGGCCCGGCAATGCAAACCCGCGCAGAGCCCGGAGATCGCCCGGGAACTCCAGGGATGCGGCACTGTGCTCTTTGAAGGCGCACAAGGTGTTCTGCTGGATGAATGGCATGGCTTTCATCCGCATACGACCTGGAGCAGCATCCATCCCGCCTCGGTAGAGTCGGTGACCGCCGATCTGGGGCTGACCGGCCCTATCATGCACCTGGGCATCTTGCGAAGCTATCTCACAAGGCACGGCAACGGACCCCTGCCCACGTTTGATGCTGCGCTCGATGTGCTGGCGGAACCCCACAACACGGGTGACGGCTGGCAAGGGCGTTTTCGCAGGGGGCATGCCGATGCGGTGCTGCTGCGTTATGCGCTGGAGATCACTGGAAAGCTCGATGGCCTGCTACTGAGTCACCTGGATGTATTTGACGCCGGCTTGCCTGGCGGCGGCGTGAACCTGTGCACCGCGTACGAAGCGGCACCTGAGGCTGGCGACGCCCTGTTATGCCAAAGAATCGCCCATGGGGAAGGCCGTGAACGTGGCAGCGGGCTGGTTGAGCGTCTGCTACCCGGCAACGGGCATGACCTGCAGCACCAGTCGAGACTGACAGCTTTGCTGGCGAGAGCGCAGCCGGTGTATGAAGGCCCGCCGCTGCGCTCGGCGTCGGCATTGGTGGAGCGTTTTCAGGCGCTCGCTGCCTGCCCGGTTCTGTACGGCGGCTATGGGCCGAGCTTCAGTGCGGTTCGCGCCATAACCGGCGCCTAGCGCGTCCAGGGGTCAGGAGAGCGAGGCCAGCCGCGCCCGGTGCCGCGTGATCTGGGCCTTGACTTGTGCCGGCGCAGTGCCACCCAGGATGTTGCGGGCGTTCAGCGAGCCGCGCAGGCTCAGGCAGTCGTACACGTCTTTTTCGATGCTGGGGTTGAATTCCTGCAGTACGGCCAGCGGCAACTCGGACAGGTCCACCGCATGGGTTGTGGCGGCCTTGACGGCGTGGGCCACGGTTTCGTGGGCATCACGGAAGGGCAGGCCTTTTTTCACCAGGTAGTCGGCCAGGTCTGTGGCGGTGGCGTAGCCGCGTAGCGCGGCCTTTTCCATGGCTTCGGGTTTGACGGTGATGCCGGCCACCATCTCGGCAAAGATGCGCAGCGTGTCCTTGAGCGTGTCGACGGTGTCGAACAGCGGCTCCTTGTCTTCCTGATTGTCTTTGTTGTAGGCCAGGGGCTGGCCCTTCATCAGCGTGATCAGGCCCATCAGGTGGCCGACCACGCGGCCGGTCTTGCCGCGCGCCAGTTCGGGCACGTCGGGGTTTTTCTTCTGCGGCATGATGGACGAGCCGGTGGTGAAGCGGTCGGGAATGTGGATGAAGCCGAAGTTCTGGCTCATCCACAAGATCAGCTCTTCGCTCATGCGGCTGATATGCACCATGGCGAGCGACGCGGCCGCCGTGAACTCAATCGCGAAGTCACGGTCGCTCACGGCGTCCAGGCTGTTCTGGCATACCTGCGGCTGGCCGCTTTCGTCGACCATGCCCAGCGTTTTGGCCACGCGTTCGCGGTCCAGCGGGTAGCTGGTGCCGGCCAGTGCTGCCGCACCCAGCGGCAGGCGGTTCACCCGCTTCCTGATCTCCATCATGCGCTCGGCGTCGCGGCTGAACATTTCCACATAGGCCAGCATGTGGTGGCCAAAACTCACCGGCTGGGCCACCTGTAAATGGGTGAAGCCCGGCAGGATGACTTCGACATTTTTCTCGGCGATGTCAACCAGCGCTTTTTGCAGATCGGTCAGCAGCCCGCCGATCAGGTCGATCTCGCTGCGCAGCCACAGGCGCACGTCGGTGGCGACCTGGTCGTTGCGGCTGCGGCCGGTGTGCAGGCGCTTGCCGGCGTCGCCCACCAGCTGGGTCAGGCGCGCTTCGATGTTGAAGTGCACGTCTTCGAGATCCAGCTTCCACTCAAAAGCGCCGGAGTCGATTTCGGACGTGATTTGCGTCATGCCTTTCTGGATGTCGGCGTAGTCGGCGGCGGGAATGATCTTTTGCGCTGCCAGCATTTCGGCGTGAGCGAGTGAGCCGGCAATGTCGGCTTGCCAGAGGCGCTTGTCAAAAAACACGCTGGACGTGTAACGCTTCACCAGGTCGCTCATGGGTTCGGAAAAAAGGGCGGACCAGGCTTGGGACTTTTTGTCGAATTGATTCACGTCAGGCTTTCTTTGAGGCAGTCACTGGCCGGTCTGTGGGGTAAAGCACGCCATTTCGGGCAGTTGCGCAGCCCGCCGGGCCTAAATAGTGTTTAACCCATGGCCGAATCGCCTTGGGCAGTGCAATACTCTTCCCAATGATTTTATCTGGGTGCCGGGCCCCGTGGGAAACCCCTGCCGTGCGCTGCCCCAGCTGATCCGTTTTTCCACGATAGCCGAAGAGCCGCCGACGTCCATGAAGCCTGTGCCCGATCAGAAGAATTTCAGCGAATCCACGTTGCTGGGCAGCTTTATTCCGGGCGATGAGGAAGCGGTGCCGCGCACTTCCACCCGCACCAGCATGTTTGATGCTTGCCATGTGGGTGTGGTTTTGCGTGCCGTGCTCTTTGTAGAGGCGGTGACCGGCGTGTGTGTGATGTTTGCTGCGAGCGAACCCCTGGACTGGCTGCTGAGCTTTTCGCTGCTCACTGGCGGTGTGCTGCCCGCCACCCTGGCCTGGCTGATTGCAGTGTGTGCGCTGAAGGGGCAGTTGAACCGGCTGGAGCCTTCGCACCAGTGGGCGGCGGGTATTGCACTGGGTGTTGTGTCGGGGCTGTACGGCTGTGGCTTGCTGGCCCTGCTGGGCCTGCTCCAGCCGGTGCCCTGGTGGGCCAGTGCGGCGGCGGGTGCCTTGCTGTCCGCCATGATGCTGGCGGGGCTGTTCTGGCGGGCCAAGGCGCGTACGCCGGCAGCCACGGCGGCACGCCTTGCCGAACTGCAATCGCGCATTCGCCCCCATTTCCTTTTCAATACCCTGAACAGCGCCATTGCGCTGGTGCGTGCCGAGCCCGCCAAGGCCGAGGCTGTACTGGAAGACCTGAGTGAGCTTTTTCGCCATGCACTGGCCGATCCGGCCGAATCCGTGACGCTCGGCCAGGAGATCGCGCTGGCGCAGCGTTACCTTGCCATTGAGCAGATCCGCTTTGGTGACCGGCTGCAGGTGCAGTGGAGCCTGGACACCGAAGCGGACCAGGCCAAGCTGCCGCCGCTGCTGTTGCAGCCGCTGGTGGAAAATGCCGTCAGGCATGGCGTGGAACCCAGTGCCAGCGGCGCGCAGCTGAAAATATCCACCCTCCGGCGAGGCAGCACGGTGGTGATCAAGGTGACCAATTCAACCCCCGCAGGCGCCGGTGAGCGCGGCCACGGGTTGGCGCTGGCCAATGTGCGCGAACGCCTTGCGCTGCTGCATGATGTCGAGGCGAAATTCAAGACGGTGTTCAAGGACGGCATATTTCAGGTTCGACTGGAGATTCCCGCATGACGCTCAAGGTATTGGTGGTTGACGATGAAGCCCTGGCGCGTTCGCGCCTGCGCACCTTGCTGGGCGATTGCACCGCCCCGGCCGCAGTGGCGGCAGCTGAAGCCGCCGATGCTGTTCAGGCCATGAAGGCCTTGCAGCGTGAATCTTTCGATGCGGTGCTGCTTGACATCCGCATGCCCGGCGTTGACGGCATCGCGCTGGCGCGCACCATTGCTTCACTTGCGCAGCCACCCGCCCTGGTGTTTGTCACGGCCCATTCCGAACATGCCGTACAGGCCTTTGAACTGGAGGCCGTCGACTACCTCACGAAGCCGGTACGCCTGGAACGCCTGCAGCAGGCGTTGCAGAAGGTAGAGCGTTTGGGCCAGTCCAGGGTGTCCGCGGCGGATGCAGCGGAAGAAACGCTCATCATCCAGGACCGCGGCCGCACCGAACGTGTGCCGCTGGCCGAGGTGCTGTATTTCAAAGCCGAACTCAAATACATCACTGTGCGTACCGCGACCCGCAGCTACATACTCGATGGTTCCCTGAGCGAGCTGGAAGAGCGCCATGCGACCCGTTTCATGCGCATTCACCGCAACGCGCTGATTGCGCGCCGGGCCGTGCGCGCGCTGGAAAAACATTTCGACCCCGAAGAGGGCGAGGGCTGGGCGGTACGGCTCAATGGTATTGAGGAGCTGCTGGCGGTGTCCAGGCGGCAGCTGAGCGCCGTTCGGGAAGCCATCGCGGCCTGAGCCTGCTTCTCCGCGTCAGGATGGAGTCACGGCTGCCAGGGCGAGCAGGTGCGTCAGCGTCAATCCGGTTTGGGAACACAGTTCCAGCGAAAGCGTCCTACAAATTTTCCGGGGCATATCGGTTGCAATATGTAAGTACAGCCTGGGAATTGTGGTGTGCTTTTTTGTCACGCCCGAGGCGCAAAAACGAATATGGGAGACATATGACCGAAGAACCCGCAGAGCGTGTCGTACGCGCGGCATCACCAGCAGTGCCGGGCGATCCTGAACAGCTGCATGTCCGGGTTCCGGTTGATATCCGCAGCATGTCGCTGGTGGTACTGGCGGGTCTCGCCTGCCTGGTTGTGCTGCACTGGGCCAAGGCCGTCTTTATTCCGGTGATGCTGGGTGTTTTGTTCAGCTATGCTTTTTCACCGGTGGTCAACTGGTTTGAAACGAAACGCGTTCCACGCTGGCTGAGCGCTGCCGTGGTGTTGTTGACGATTGTGGGCAGCATCGGTGCGACGGCCTATTCGCTCAGCGACGAAGCGGCGCAGCTGCTGGAAGCGCTGCCGGCTGCGGCGCAGAAATTCCGCCAGGCCGTGAAGGTGCGCACCAACCAGTCCGACAGTGCGCTGGAAACCGTGCAGAAAGCCGCCGCACAGCTTGAACAGGCCGCGCAGGAAAGTGCGGCGACCAGCAACACGCGTGGGGCGATGCGTGTCGTGGTGGAGCCTGCCCGGTTCAACATCAAGAATTATCTCTGGTCAGGCACCATCGGGCTGATTGCACTGATCGGCCAGGCGACCGTGGTGGTTTTCTTTACCTACTTCCTGATGCTTTCGGGCGACAGCTTCCGGCGCAAGCTGATCAAGCTTGCGGGCTCCAGCATCAGCAGCAAAAAGATCACGCTGCAGGCTCTCAATGAGATCACCGACCAGATCCAGCGCTACCTGCAGGTGCAGCTCCTGACCAGTGCGCTGGTCGGGGTGTTGACCTGGCTGGCGCTTTGGGCGCTGCGGCTGGAAAACCCCGCCGTGTGGGGCGTTGCCGCTGCCGTGCTGAACCTGATTCCTTACGTCGGCTCGCTGGTCACGGCGGCGACGTCGGCCCTGGTGGCCTTTATGCAATTTGGTTCGCTCAACATGGCGCTGGCTGTGGGTGGGGCCTCGCTGGCCATTCATACCGTGGTGGGTAACCTGCTGACGCCGTGGCTTACCAGCCGCGCCAGCCGCATGAGTCCGGTGGCGGTGTTCGTCGGCTTGCTGGCCTGGGGCTGGCTCTGGGGGGTGTGGGGCCTGTTGCTCGGCATCCCCATCCTGATGATTGTCAAATCGATTTGTGATCGCATCGATGACCTGAAGCCGATTGGTGAGTTTCTTGGATCATGACCCCCACGGTCGCTCACTGCGTGTAGCTCCCTGCCCCCCGAGGGGGCCGCTGCGCCTGCGGTCTGGCAAAGCCAGTCCCGCGGCCCCGGCTGGCCTGGAGCGTCTGGGGTACTTTTATGATCTTGTTGTACTAAATTGATGAGAAAGAGAAAAAGTCATGATGGAACTGCTGACTGATCCGCAAATGTGGATTGCTTTTGCCACGCTCACTGCGCTGGAGCTGGTGCTGGGCATCGACAACATCATCTTTATTTCCATCCTGGTCGACAAATTGCCCAAGGACAAACAGGAGCTGGCAAGGCGCCTGGGCCTTTTTATGGCGATGTTCATGCGTATCGGCTTGCTGTTTGTGCTGTCGTGGATCATCGGGCTGGTGGATCCGCTGTTCACCATTTTCAAGCAGGAAATTTCGGGGCGCGACCTGATCCTGATTGCCGGTGGCCTGTTCCTGATCTGGAAGAGCACCGGCGAAATCCACCAGTCGATGGAAGGTGAAGAGGGCCATGCCTCCAGCGCCGTCAAGGCCACGTTTGCGGCCGTGATCGTGCAGATCATGATTGTGGACATGGTATTTTCGCTGGACTCCATCATCACCGCAGTCGGCATGGTTGACAGCCTGCCGGTCATGATTGCCGCGGTCATCGCTTCGGTGGGTTTGATGATGCTGTTCGCGCCGGCCATCGGCCGCTTTGTCTCCGACCACCCGACCATCAAGATGCTGGCACTGTCTTTCCTTGTTGTGGTGGGTGTGGTGCTTATCGCCGAGGGCCTGGACCATCATGTACCCAAGGGTTATGTCTACTTTGCCATGGCGTTTTCTGTGGCGGTGGAAATGCTCAACATCCGCATGCGCAAGAAAAAGAGCAAGCCGGTGCATCTGAGAAATGCCTATGTCAATGGCGACAAGGCAGACGTGGTCGACAAGCGCAAGCCCTGAGACGGGTCGCTGCCCGTGACACGCCCGCGCTGCGCCGCGTGCCTTCGCCCACAAAGCGCCTGCATCTGCGCCTGGATCACGCCGACGGCGCATGAAGCGGAAGTGCTTATCCTCCAGCACCCGCGGGAGGTCGACCATGCCAAAAACAGCGCCCGCCTGCTGCACCTGAGTCTGCTGCGCAGCCGCATGCTGACGGGTGAGGCCTTTGACGAGGTTGACTTGCATGATGCGCTGAAAGAGCCGAAGTACACCTTGCTCCTGTACCCGCAGACGCCGGAAGATGAAGCACCGGCCCTGGATACCGCGCGACTCAAAGACCCGTCGCGCGTGCGGCTCGTGGTGCTGGACAGCACCTGGCGCAAAAGCCGCAAGATGCTGCACCTGAGCCCGGTGCTGCGGCAACTCCCTCGCTTGTCGCTGGAGGATATGCCGGCCTCAAACTACCTGATCCGCAAGGCGCACAAGCCGGGGCAGCTCTCAACATTGGAGGCAACGTGCGCGGCACTGGCGCAATTGGAAAGTGATCCCGAAAAATACCAGCCGCTGCTCAAAGCCTTTGACGGGTTTGTCGCGCAGCAGCTGGCTTTCGTTCCGAAGTAATTCGGTTCCCGTTCAGTCGCCCAGGTCGATCACACCGGCCAGCGGCACACCGCTAGGAGCCGCATAGTCCGCAATGACTGCCGCCCGCCCTGCATGCGTTGAGATGTCTTGAAGCCGCTCTTTGACAAAGGCAATCGAGGGTGCATCCAGCGCGGCAAAAGGTTCGTCAAGCAACAACACCGCAGCACCCGACGCAAACGCCGCCGTCAGCCAGACCTTGCGCTTCGACCCAGTGGACAACATGAACAGCTGCTTGCCCATGTGCGGCTCCAGCCCCAGGCCTTCGATCAGCGGGGCTATCAAATCCGCATCAAAACCCGGGTACTGGTCACGAACAGCTTCGAAATACTGCGGCGGCGTGAGTTGGTCAAACGTGTCGGTGCGCGGCTCTACCCAGAACAGCTGCTGGCGATACGCATGCGGCCTGTCTTTGAGGGAAATACCGTTAAGCCGCAACTGCCCCTCATCGGCCGGCAAGGTGCCCGCCAGCAGGCGAAGCAGGGTGCTCTTGCCACGCCCATCGCCGCCCTGTACCAGCGTGACGCCGGGCAGAATTTCGCCGGACCAGTTGCCAAGAATTTCGACTTGCGGGTTGGGGTAACGGAACCACAGTCCTTCAATGGTGAGCATGGTGGGTATTTGACGGGGGCTGATGGACGTTAGGAATGTGGTGGCATGAATGCCGGTGGCAATGTTAATCTGCGTTTTCCTTGAGACATCTCTCCATTGAACCTGCCAGGACATTGCCATGCCGGAACGTGTCATTCCAAGCTTGTACGAATGGGTAGGCGGTATAGACGCTCTGACCCGGTTGACCACGCGCTTTTATGAGCATGTGAAAAAGGACGTCTTGCTGGGGCCTGTGTTCGCTCACATGGACGACGGCCACCCGGCCCATGTCGCCGCATTTCTGGGCGAAGTCCTGGGTGGACCCGCGACCTATTCGGAGCAGCATGGCGGCCATCCGCACATGATCCGGCAGCACCTGAACCGGCATCTGCTGCAGGAGCAGCGGCGCCGCTGGGTGGCCTTGCTGCTTGAAACGGCGGATGAACTGGGCATGCCCGACGACCCGGAATTCAGGTCGGCGCTGGTGGGATACCTTGAGTGGGGTTCGCGACTGGCCGTGATCAATTCGCAGCCGGGTGCCACGGTGGACGCTGATGCGCCCATGCCGCGATGGGGCTGGGGTGAGGTCAAGGGGCCTTACATTGGCTAGCTGCTTTATTTGACGAGGAGATTGCAGAGATGAGTTTTGGAAAAACTACCCCCATCCTTCGCATCTTCGATGAAGCCAAAGCCAGGGAGTTTTACATCGACTTTCTCGGCTTCAAGATCGATTGGGAGCATCGCTTTGAGCCAGGCTTGCCTCTCTACCTACAGATTTCCAAAGACGGCTGTGTGCTGCATTTGTCGGAGCACCATGGTGACTGTAGTCCGGGTGCTGCGATGCGGATTGAAACGGACGAGCTTGGCGCGTATCACCAGCAGCTTTTGGCGAAGAGCTACAAGCACGCCCGTCCCGGCATTGAAGACACCGCGTGGGGGAGCCGGGACATGTCGATCAGGGACCCTTTTGGCAACCGCCTGACATTTACCAATGCCATCAGCACCTGACGGCACTTTACAAACCGGATGAATCTCACGCCGGCGCGCTCTAAAACCCCAAATCTTGACTGCCGTCAAGAAAGCCGTGTCAGGTGAGGCCTGCTCTTGATTTCTGTCAAGAGCACTTCACGGCCGCAGGTTCACCATGAGTGCTGCCGAAGGAGACACCCATGACCTCGACCCACGCGCTCCCTCTTCCAGGCCTCGCCTCACGCTGTTACCGGCTGACGCCGGGAGGCCGCGCCTGTGTGGACACGGTCAATACCAAAGCGCAGGCCACAGGCTCGTTGTCACGCTACTTGCACGATGTACTGGAAATGTGCGGCACGGGCGTGTGGTTTGAGCAGTTGCAGCAATTCATGCCGCCCCGATCGCTTGACGAATCCTTGCGCTCGTTGCTGGCGCTGGGCTTGATTGAAACCGTGGATGCGGGCGAGGCGCCGCACGCCGTCGATGTTCGGCGACCTGACGGACGCCAGAGGTACCCTGGAATTCCGAAGAGGAGTGTTTTATAAGGAAAACTGCCGATAGACCTTATATGACGGGCGCGAGCAGCTATTAAATCAATAGCGACCCGAAATTCAGCTTGCTTCAGCCTGCACCAGCAACGCCGCTTGCGCCGGCAGCTCGGCCAGCATCACCACCTGTCCCGGCTTGATCACCATGTCGGGCCTGAAGCTGTCTTCTGCGGCAAGCCCTGCGCGTTGCCAGCGAAGCTTCACCACGCGTTCCTGCAGGCGCAGCGTGATTTCAAACGAAGGCCAGTGCGCCGGCACGCGGGGCGACAGCGACAGCGCGCCTTGCTGCACCTTGAGGCCCAGAATGTTTTCCACCGCCGCGCGGTGCAGCCACGCAGCCGAGCCGGTGTACCAGCTCCAGCCGCCGCGGCCTACATAGGGCGCCGCGCCATAGATGTCTCCCGCCATCACGTAGGGCTCCAGCTCATAGGCGGGGCCGCGAACGGGGTGTTCGCTGCGGTGGGCCGGGCTCAGTGCCTTGAAGCTTTCCCAGGCGGCTTCGGTGTCACCGGTGAGGGCTTGCGCCATCATGGCCCAGACGCTAGCATGCGAGTACTGGCCACCGTTTTCACGCACCCCCGGCGGGTAGGCCTGGATGTAGCCCGGGTTGTTGTCCGAATTTTCCAGCGGCGGCGTCAGCAGGCGCAGCAGACCTGCTTCGTGGTCTACCAACTGTTCGTTCATGGCCTGCATGGCCGGGCCGATGAAAGCCTCGGTGGAAGCGCCGGAAAGGACCGACCAGGCTTGTGCAATCAGGTCAATGCGGCACTCGTCATTGGTGGAGGAACCGAGCGGTGCGCCGTTGTCGAAGAACGCCCGGCGGAACCAGGCGCCGTCCCAACCCGCGTCGTGAAGGGCGGCAACCCAGCCGGAGCGGGCCTGGCGCCAGCGCTGTGCGCGGCCGTCGTCGCCGCGCGATGCGGCCAGGGGCAGAAAGTCATTGACCACGCGGCATAAAAACCAGCCCAGCCAGACAGACTCGCCGCGGCCTTCGTGGCCCACGCGGTTCATGCCGTCGTTCCAGTCACCCGTGCCCATCAGCGGAAGGCCGTGTGCGCCGATGGCCAGGCTGCGGTCCAGGGTACGGGCGCAGTGTTCGAACACCGTGGCGGTTTGCCCGCTGGTTTGCGGCGCGTAATACGCGTCTTCCGCACCTTCGGGAATCGACGGCCCGTCGATGAAGGCAACCTCTTCATCCAGGATGCTGGTGTCGCCTGTGACCTGGACATACCAGGCGCAGGCATAGGGCAGCCACAGCAAGTCGTCCGAAAAATGGGTGCGCACGCCTTCACCGCCGGGCGCGTGCCACCAGTGCTGGACATCCCCCTCGGGGAATTGGCGCGAGGCGTTCAGCATGATTTGCGCACGCAGACGGCCCGGTTCAATGACGGCGAAGGCCATGGCGTCCTGCAACTGGTCCCGAAAGCCGAATGCGCCGCCGGCCTGGTAGAAACCGGCCTTGGACCACAGGCGCGATGCCAGGGTCTGGTAGAGCAGCCAGCGGTTGACCAGGGCGTCAAACAGCGGATCGGGCGTCTGCACCTGTACTTTGCCCAGCAACCCGGACCAATAAGCCTTGACCTGTTCAAGCGCCTGCGCCGCATCTTTGCCTTGCCAGCTGCGGGCCAGTTGCAGTGCCTGCGTGGCGTCGCCGGCATGGCCGAGCAGGAAGGTGAATGCAAGAGTCTGGCCGGGAAGCAGGGAGAACTCGCTTGCCAGCGCAGCGCAGGGGTCCGCGCCGCCGGCGGCATTCTGGCCCAGGGCGGAGGGAAGCACCAGCCGGCCCGTTGCGTCGAAAAATTCGCTTCGGTCGCAGGTCCACTCGGGTATGCCGGGCAAACCGGTCAGCGACAGGAACGCCGTGCTGCCGCCGAAGCCCGCCCGGCTTTCACGCTGCTGTGCAAACACGGCTGTCAGCAGGCTGTCTTTGTCTTTCCACGCATGGATGGTGCGGCGTTCGTGACGTGCAGCACCCATCTGCCATTCGACCATGGCCAGGGCGCGCAGCTTGCGCGTGGCGCTGCCCTGGTTATGAAGCCTGACCTGCACCAGTTTGACCGGATCAGTCTGATCAACAAAAAAAGTGGTTTCCGCATGAAGCGTACCGTGCCGGCATTCGAAGACGGTGTAGCCCTGGCCGTGACGCACACGGCAGGCAGGCGCCGGGCCGTGTTGTGCCGACGGGCTTAATGCCAGCACTTGCTGCGTGTCCACGTCTTGCAGCAGATAGTGCTCGAAGGTGGGATCCGCCACCGGGTCGTTGGACCAGGGCGTGACCTGGTGCAGCCGGCTGTTGACTGCCCATGTGTAACCGGCGCCGGTCTCCGACACCTGAAAGCCGAAAGACGGGTTCGCGATGACGTTGATCCACGGTCGGGGCGGACGATGCAGGCTGTCAACGTCAAATCGGAACTCGCCGGTGCCGGCATCGAAGTGTCCCTGGGGTGTCTGCAGTGCACCAGGCTGCCCGGTGGCGCCGGCAGAACCGGATGAGAGTGCCGGCAGCGGACGCGTAGCGAAGCCCGCACGGCGCTGGGCGTTGGCCGTGACGCGCAGCGCTGCGGCCTGTTGCTCAAGCGGCCTGCCGTCTGCCACCAGAATGACGCGTGCCAATCCCGTCAGTGCGGCTTTTTCCGAGGGCACGATTTCCTGGTCGCGCAGCAGGTAAAAGCCACCGGCGTCGCTGCGCGGAAAGCTGTTTTCCGTTTGTTGCAGTGTGCGGTCGCGCAGCGCCAGGATGTCGCGTTGCAAGGGCATCAGGTAGGAGTTGACTTCGCTGTTGAGGATGACCACGTCGGTACCCAGCCCGCAGAAACTCCACCAGGGTTGGGCCCGCAGCAATGAATGCACCAGCGCCATCCCGTTGCTGGAGTGGATGAGCACCAGTACGATGGGTTTGTCTCCCGAGATGCCGAAACGCCAGAGCTGGCGCTGGTCCAGCAGGCCGCGTTCCGCCATCGGCCGTGCGCAGCTGTACATCAATGCAGTGTTGAGGTCCTGCAACGCCGCGTTTTCCTCGGGGTCGACCCCGAGGTCGCGCAGGCGCACCTGGGCCAGCGTGGCGGCCATCCGGGTAGCGCGCTCCACGTGCATGGGCTGCAGGTATTTGTCGATGCGTGCCGCGAGTTCGTCACTGCTGGACGCGGCGGCTGTGGCAAAGCTGAGCCGGGCCACGCCGCCCGCCGGAATGCGGATGCGAAGACGCAGGCCCGCAACCGGGTCCAGCCCGTTGATGGGTGAGCCGTCCTGGCCGTGCGTCTCGGCCCGCAGTGCCGGGTGGCCGGGCTCCCGGTTACGGCCCAGAAAGGCGCGCCGGTCCGAGATGAAATCGATGGCGCGTACGTTGGCTTCTGAATTGGCGAGGAAGTGTGCGACCGCCATGACAGGATCGCCCTGCAGCCGGGGTTTGCGCGACAGCAGCAGGGCGCGCCATTCGGGATGCCAGCGTGTTTGGACAAACAGGTTCGAAAATGCCGGATGGGCCTCGTCGGCGCGCGGGTCGGTCAATACCGCTTCAAAGCATGAAATCACGTCGAGCGTCATCTCCGTAGCCGACAGGTTGCGCAGCGTGACGTTGCGCATTTCAGTGTCGTCCTCGGGACTGACCAGCACGCTGGTGCCTGCCTCCAGCTGATCGGAGCTCACGTCAAATTGCACGCGGTCCGGCAGGTAGGTGGCCTTGTATTGCCAGCCGGGATGCGGCGCCGGATGTTGCGTCAGGGACCAGGCCTGCTCCTGGCCGGACGGACGCAGGTAGATGAAGGTGCCGCAGGCATCGCGCAGCAGGTCGTCGCGCCAGCGGGTGATGTTGTAGGTCTTGCCTGCGGTGCGCCAGCGGCTGACACCGGCCCCATTGGCGCGCAGGGCGACGCTGTAACGCCCATTGGACAGCAACTGTGTAGGTTGCCAGCCGGGCATGGCCGGGTCGATCTCACGCGAATGGTACAGCCGGGCTTCGGCCAGCTCCGCGGGTTCGGGCAATGCCCGCGGGTCTGCGCTTTCGATGATCTGGCGCGGTGTCTTTTCATGCAGCAGCGATTCGAAAGCCTGCACCAGTGGTGCCGAGGCGAACCAGCGGCGCGGTGCTTCGTTGCACAGCACATTGCACAGTGCCACCAGCGACATGCCCTGGTGATGCGCCATGTAGGTGTTGACCAGGCTCATCGCCTGGGCGCCCGGTTGCCTGGCGACGGTGAAATCCAGCGCATCGGCAAAGCCGTATTCGCCGCGCGCACCCCATTGCTCAAGCTGGCGCAGGTTGGCCACCGCCTCCTGCGGCGTGAACTGGGTCGCCATGATGCTGGCATAGGGCGCCACGACGCGGTCGGCCGGTGGTGTCCGCCGAAGGGCCAGCCGTGGGACGCCAAAGGGCGAATACTGGTAGGCCAGGGTGTGGTCTTGCCCAAAGTAGGCAGACTCTGAAACACCCCATGGCAGGCCCTGTG
Organism: Polaromonas sp. P1_F8; assembly: GCF_056405635.1. Taxonomy (NCBI): domain Bacteria; kingdom Pseudomonadati; phylum Pseudomonadota; class Betaproteobacteria; order Burkholderiales; family Comamonadaceae; genus Polaromonas; species Polaromonas sp. P1_F8. Next base: position 96,439 of record NZ_JBFUBS010000003.1, read on the forward strand.
CCTGGCCCCAGGCCTGCTGCTCCTTGACGGCCGCAAGGCCGGACACATGCAGCAGGCCTTCGTCGGGCTCGCTCATGACCAGCGAAGGCATCAGGTATTCAAACATCGAGCCCGACCAGGACTTCAGGCCGGGCGTTACGCCCACCGTCAGGAAGGCGCGGCCCAACGCCAGCCAGTGGCGCCGCGGCACATCCCCCTTGGCGATCGCCAGGAAGCTGGTCAGGCGCGCCTCCGAGGCGATCAGGTCGTAATAACTGGCGTCAAGTGCCTGCTCGTGCACACGCAGCCCGATATGGAACAGGTGGCGCTTGGGGCTGTAAAGGCCGCCGAAGTCCATCGCCATACAAAGCTTTTCACAGCGGGCACCCAATTCAAGGAGTGCGGTAGATTCGCCTGGCGATGTTTCCTGGTGCGCCGCCAGCTGGCGAACGCACTGCGCGACGGCCAGCAGGTGGCCCGCCAGGTTACCGCTGTCTACGGTGGAAACATAGGCCGGAGGCAGCACCTGCAGCGACCGGGTTTCGTACCAGTTGAGCAGGTGGCCCTGGTGCTTGGGCAGGGCTTCGACCGTGCCCAGCGTGGCGCCCAGCCGCGCGATCAGCTCCGTGGTGGATATCCAGTTGAACTCGCGCGCGCAGGCTGCAGCCATCAGGTACAGGCCGATGTTGGTCGGCGAGGTGCGGTGTGCGATCGTCGGTTCCGGCTCCATCTGCAGGTTGTCCGGCGGCAGGTGGTGGTCTTCGGGGCCGACGCAGCGTTCAAAGAAGCGCCAGGTCTGTGCCGCCAGCTTCATGAGGTAGGCGCGGTCTGCGGCGCTGAGCGACAGATACGGCGCGCGAACAGCAGGCTTGCTGCCCCACCAGGCCACTGCGGGCGCCAGCGCCCACAGCAGGAAAAGCACCGGACCGATCAGGGGGTGCGCCCCCCAGCATGCGGCCGTGCCCAGCGCCAGGCACAACGCGGACACCGGGGCATGGTTGCGGACAAATGCGCCCAGCGTGTACTGGGCGGAAGCCTGCGCCTGGGCTGCGGTGGTCCACTGCAGCAGATGGCGGCGGCTGATGGCCATGCGCCAGAGGGCCCGTGTGATGGCGTCGAACGACAGGGCGGCCAGGGCGGGCAGCTGGCTCAATTGCCAAAGCGCCTGCGCCATGCTGCGCGCCACATCGCGCATGCCGACGTCAAAGAAGTGCCCCCAGGCGATGCCTCGCCGCGTGGGAACCAGCCCTGCCAGCGCACCCATCAAGGGGCCGGCCAGGAATGCCAGAACAGTGAAAACCAGCGCCGTCGCCACAGGCAGCGCACCGGTGAATATTGTCCAGGCCAGAAGCGCGAAGCAGGCCGGGGCGATCATCGAGCGGCGCAGGTTGTCCGCCATACGCCACAGGCCCAGGGCATCAATGCCGTAGCGCTTCGCATGCAGCATCAGCGGCAGCAATTGCCAGTCGCCGCGCGTCCAGCGGTGTACGCGTGATGCGGCCACGCCCGCGTGATGTGGGTGGTCTTCCATCAGCACGACGTCGCCTGCGTAGCCGCAGCGGGCAATGCTGCCTTCCAGCAGGTCGTGGCTCAGGATGGCACCCTCGGGCATGCGGCTGTCCAGCACGGCATGCACGGCCTCGACATGCAGCAGGCCCTTGCCGATGAAGTTGCCCATGCCGAACACGTCCTGGTACAGGTCGGAGGTGCCGTTGCTGTAAGGGTCCAGGCCGCGCTGGCCTGCAAACATCGCATGGAAAGGGGAACGCTCGTGGTGGGCCGACAGGGGCATGGCCACGCGGGGCTGCAGGATGCCGTAGCCGGCGGTCACGCGCCGCGTCTCGCGATTGACGTGCGGCGTGTTCAGCGGGTGCGCAGCGATGGCCACCAGTTCGCGCAGGGAGCCCGCCGGCAGGCTGGTGTCGCTGTCGAGCGTCAGCACGTAGCGTATGCCCGGCGCCAACCGCATGTTGCCGTCCACAGGGACAAACGGTGATGACGAGTGTCCGGCCAGTTGCCGCAACAGCATTTCGAGCTTGCCTCGCTTGCGTTCCGCCCCGATCCATCGGCGCTCCGTTGCGGACCAGCTGCGCGGGCGGTGCAGCAGTAAAAATCTTGCTGGTAAGTCGGAGCTCTCCGGCGGGCAGGCTGCGTTGAGCGCGCGCAGTTTGACGAGGACGTCCTCAAGCAGCTCTGAATCGCCGGCCAGGCTCTCGGCGTCGGCGTCAGCCCAGTCTGTCAGCAGGGCAAACTGCGCATGGGTTTCGCGGCTGGCCAGCCAGTGCAGCTGCAGGCGGTGCACCAGTTCGCTGTTGGCGCAAGCTGAAGAAAGCATCGAAGGTATCACCACCAGCACGCGGTGTTCAGCCGGGATGCCCGTGCTGAAATCGAGACGGGCCAGGGGCTGTATGCGTGTGGATTCAGCGATCAGCCGGTGGATGAGCGCGGCGACCACTTCCGACGCGGGCCAGGCCATCAGCACCAGGGCTGCCCACGCCGTCCAGGGCAGTGTGGTGAGGGGGTGCGCAGCCCAACTGAGCAACGCAGCGGTTCCGGTAATCCATGCGGCCGCGTAGAGCGGCAGGCGCCAGGCGCGCGGTGTTTCGGGGGCCGGCGATGGTTTGTGGGGCGCTGCGTCGGGCTGCAATGCTGCTTCCAGCAGGGGGCGGCCCGGCCCAATCAGGTAGTAGCCGGCGGTGTGTGCCGCCGGGGCGTTGTTGGGCTGGTGCGCAGCAGCCAGCACCGCTTCGGCGACGGCGCGCTCGGATTTGCCGGTTTGCTGCGCCAGACGCTCCATGGCGCGCGTGATCTGCTGGCGCGTCATCTCGCTTTCGCGGGAAAAGCTTGGCAGCCGGCGCAAGACCTGCAGGGAATGGCTGACCGGCTCGATCAGCTCCACCCATTCCACCTGGCCTATGAGCCGCAGAGTGGTGATGATGTTGCTGACGGTCAGGTTGGCGGCGACCTGGGTGGTTTGCCCTTCGCCGATCATGCCCAGGGCATCGCCGCAATGCTTTTCGGTCCAGCGGACGAGGGGTGGCGCCGAAGGCGAGTCCGGCTCTGCACGTTCGGCAGGCATGCGCTGCCAGAGCTGCGTGAGATAGCTGCGTTCAAGGCCATGGGCCTGCATCAGGCCGTACAGCTCGTCGAGTTCCTGCAGGCTCAGTACGCCGGCCTTGTCCCAGGTGGCATGCGCCACTTCGCGGGCCACCTTGTTCCAGGCGATGCGGTCGGCCATGCGGCGCAGGTTTTCCAGCAGGACCACACGCAGCGTGGTCGGCAAGGCCCAGAGTTCGCCGAGATTGAGTTCACTGACCTCCTGGTAGGCATGCAGGAAGGCCGTGAAAAGCTCCGGGTCCAGCACGCTGTCGGTGTGCGCTACATAGGCCCATGCAATACCGTACACCCGGGGAAGGCCCTCCAGCGGCTTGCTCGCCAGCTTGGGCAAATCCGCGTAGTAGCGGAGGGGGACGCCATCCTGGATCTGTTGCAGCTGGGCTTCGACAAGGTGGAAATTGTCGAGCAGCCATTCGGCGGCCGGCGTTACGTAGTGGCCTGTCAGCGAAGTCAGGGCGATGTAGTCGTAAGCAAGGCGGATCGCGGCGATGTTTTCCTGCACGCGCGGGAAAAAAGGCGGACCGTGATCAGGGCTTCCGGCAGGCCTGATGGGTTGGGCTGCGGCCAGGCTGCGGCCGTGTTCTTCAAAGCGCTGCGCACCGAAAAGTTCAGCGCGGATGGGCTGCTCTGCGCCGCCCTGGCGGGAGGCGAGCAGTTGCCGGGCGTAGGCGCTTAGGGTGTCCAGCCGCTCGATGACAGCGGGGGTCACGCGCTCAGGCTACGGCTAACAGGCCAAGAAAAATAGCCAGAATGGCCGCAACTGTGATGATGCGCGGTGAGGCCAGGGAGTGCGCGGACTGAAGCCCGGACTGGAGCGTAAAAAACCGGCTGCGCGAATGCGCGCACTGATCCATGTGTGACGCCAGATCGGCGGCGTCGGTGGAAACAAAATCGTTTTGAATGGCGGACGGTGAGTCGGCCATGATCTCCAGGGTAGTCATGATTTTGCGCTCCGGGGTAGCTGGTTTGGGCAACGCGTGGCGAAATACCCGCATTGCTCCGTGTCTGACACCATGCTACGCACCGGCACCTCGCGGGGCCATCAGAAGACGCTGGAGTTTGTCTAGGACAAGGCCTACAGTATGCGCCCCTGGCAATACCCCTACAGCGGGGAACCTCTCACGCGCTGCATGGCTGCCCGTTGTTCACGGCCGTTCAGCCAGTGTTGCGCAAGCCCGCAGCAATCCCGTTGATGGAGATGTGAATGCCGGTTTGCACCCGCTGGTCGGCCTGGCCGGCACGGTAGCGCCGCACCAGCTCCACCTGGAGGTGGTGCAGGGGGTCGATGTACGGAAAACGGTGGCGGATGGAGCGCTGCAGGGCGGCGTTGCCCGCCAGCCGCTGCTTTTCCCCGGTGATCAGCGTCAGCGCCTCGGCCGTACGATGCCATTCGGATTCGATCGCGCTGAAGATTTTTTTGCGCAGGCGCGCATCGCCCACCAGCTCCGAATAACGTGAGGCCAGCGCCAGGTCGCTTTTGGCCAGCACCATGTCCATGTTGCTGAGCAGGGTGCGGAAAAACGGCCACTGCTTGTACATTTTTTGCAGCAATGCCAACGCTTCCCTGCGGCTGGCGGGCGTACCGCCCTGCTGGAGGAATTGCTCGATGGCCGAGCCGAAGCCGTACCAGCCGGGCAGGGTCAAGCGGCACTGGCCCCAGCTGAAACCCCACGGAATCGCCCGCAGGTCTTCAATTTTTTGCGAAGCCTTGCGTGACGCCGGGCGGGATCCGATGTTGAGTTCCGCAATCTCGCGGATCGGCGTGGAGCCAAAAAAGTATTCGGTGAATCCCGGGGTTTCGTACACCAGGTTGCGGTAGGCCGCCATGCTGGCCTGTGACAACTCAGCGGCGGCTTGCAAAAAGGCCTTGGTGGCGGGCTTAGTCGGCTGCAGCAGCGTGGCCTCCAGCGTGGCCGCCACCAGCGTTTCCAGGTTGCGCCGGCCGATTTCCGGATTGGCGTATTTGGAGCCGATCACTTCGCCTTGCTCAGTCAAACGGATTTGGCCGCGCACTGTGCCGGGCGGCTGCGCCAGGATGGCCTGGTAGCTCGGACCGCCGCCGCGTCCGACCGTGCCGCCGCGGCCGTGGAACATGCGCAACTGGATGTTGTGCGAGTTGGCCAGCACGTCGAACAGCTCCACCAGTGCGATCTCGGCGCGGTACAGCTCCCAGTTGCTGGTGAATATGCCGCCGTCCTTGTTGCTGTCGGAGTACCCCAGCATAATGTCCTGCTCGGCACCGCTGCGCTTGACCAGCTGCGCGATGCCGGGCAGGGCGTAGAACTCGCGCATGATGGGCGCGGCATTGCGCAGGTCTTCGATGGTTTCAAACAGCGGCACGACGATCAGGTCGTTGGTGGCGTGGCTGTCGAGTGTGGCGTGCATGAGGCCGACTTCTTTTTGCAGCAGCAGCACCTCGAGCAGATCGCTCACGGTCTCGGTATGGCTGATGATGTAGTGGCGGATCGCTTCCTTGCCGAAGCGGGCGCGCGCGGTGCGGGCCGCCTCAAAAATCGCCAGTTCGCCGCGCGCGTGGGCCGAATAAGCGGTGCCGACCACGCGCATCGGGCGCGCATCGTTGAGCAGGCCCATCAACAGCGCGCGTTTGGCCGCTTCGTCCAGCTTGCCGTAGTTCGCCTCGATACGCGCAACGGCCAGCAGTTCGGCCACCACTTCTTCGTGCTTGTCGGAACTCTGGCGCAAGTCGACCGTGGCCAGGTGAAAACCGAACACCTCGACCGCGCGGATCAGCGGGTGCAGGCGCTGGGCGATCAGCGCCTCGCCGTGATGCGCCTTGAGGGAGTCTTCAATGGTGCGCAGGTCGGCCAGGAAGTCCTCCGACTTGAGGTAGGCGTTTTGCGGCGCCACGGCATGGCGCGCGGCATCGCCGCCGGTCAGGTCCTTGAGCGTGGCGGCCAGTCGCGCGTAGACGCCAGTGAGGGCGCGGCGGTAGGGCTCGTCCTTGCGGTGTTCGCTGGTATCGGGTGAGCTTTCGGCGAGCAGCCGCATCGCGGGACTGAACTCGACCAGCATGGCTGACAGCGAGAGTTCGCCGCCCAGGAAATGCACCTCGGTCAGGTAGTGGCGCAGCGCCACTTCTGCTTGCCGGCCGAGTGCGTAATTGAGTGTGTCGGCGCTGACGTTGGGATTGCCGTCGCGGTCGCCGCCTATCCATTGGCCCATGCGCAGAAAACTGTGCACCGGCTGGTTGCCCAGCTCGCGTTCCAGGTTGGCGTAAAGCTTGGGAATCTCGCGCAGGAAAGTGGCTTCGTAGTAGCTCAGCGCATTTTCGATTTCATCGGCGACGGTGAGTTTGGAAAAACGCAGCAAACGGGTTTGCCACAGCTGCATGACGCGGGCGCGAAGCTGTGCTTCGTTGGCGGCCAGCTCGCGCGGCGTCAGCGCATCCTTGGCGGCATTGACAGCTTGCGCCAGCGCCTTGATGTCGTCCCGCGCCGTCAACAGCAGGGCGATGTCGCGCTCGGCGTCCAGGATGCTTTTGCGCTGCACCTCGGTCGGGTGGGCGGTCAGCACCGGCGAGACAAAGCTGTGCGCCAGGGTGGTGGAAATGGTTTTGGTCGAGATGCCGGCCCAGCGCAGTCGGGCCAGTGCCACGTCAATGCTGCCTTCCTGCGTGTCGCCCGCGCGCTCATGCACCGCGCGGCGGCGGATGTGGTGGCGGTCTTCGGCCAGGTTGGCCAGGTGGCTGAAATAGGTGAAGGCGCGGATCACGCTGACCGTCTGGTCGCCGGACAAGCCTTTGAGCAGCTTCTTGAGCGACTTGTCGGCGTCGGCGTCGGCGTCGCGCCGGAAGCTGACAGAGAGCTTGCGCACCTGCTCGATCAGCTCGTAGGCGGCAACACCTTCCTGCTCGCGGATCACATCGCCCAGGATGCGGCCCAGCAGGCGGATGTCCTCGACCAGCGGGCGTTCGTTGTCCCTGGAACGACTGGACGTTTTGGTTGCACCGGCCGCGGCGGCGTCTTTGGCGCCCTCGTTGACGTTTGGCTTAATCCTCTTGGCGCGCGCGGAAGTGACCATCTCTACCCTCTAGTTCTTTAGCCTTGCATGCTAGCATTCACTTCCCCCCAAGTATTACAAGCAGGTTACGAGTGTCCGCAGCGTTTGAATCCAGACCGAATGATATGAAAAAAGTGGTCATCGCCACCCGCGAAAGCCGTCTGGCGATGTGGCAGGCCGAGCATGTGAAGGCGCTGCTGGAGTCGCGCCTGGGCTGGCAGGTCGAGCTGCTGGGTATGACCACACAGGGCGACCAGATACTGGACCGCTCACTGAGCAAGGTCGGCGGCAAGGGCCTGTTCGTCAAGGAACTCGAAGTGGCGCTCAGCGAAGGGCGGGCCGACCTGGCAGTGCATTCGCTCAAGGATGTGCCCATGGACCTGCCCGAAGGTTTTGCGCTGGCCTGTGTGCTGGCGCGTGAAGACCCACGCGATGCTTTTGTCTCTAACCAATTTGCCACGCTCGCGGAGCTGCCGCAGGGCGCCGTGGTGGGCACTTCCAGCCTGCGCCGGCTGGTGCTGCTCAAGGCCATGCGTCCCGACCTGGTCATACAGCCGCTGCGCGGCAACCTCGACACGCGCCTGCGCAAGCTCGATGAAGGCCAGTACCAGGCCATCGTGCTGGCGGCTGCTGGCCTGAAGCGTCTCGGCCTGGAGTCGCGAATCCGCTGCACCTTTGAGCCCGCCCAGATGCTGCCGGCCGCAGGCCAAGGCGCCCTGGGTATTGAGGTGCGCGCTGACCGCGCCGACCTGATGGCCGCGCTGGCCACGCTGGCGCACCAGCCGACCTGGCTGGCCGTGACGGCCGAGCGTACGGTGTCGCGCGCCATGGGCGGCAGTTGTTCCATGCCGCTGGCGGCCTTTACGCTGGGTGCTGCTAACGGGGACGTCATGCAACTCAATGCCGCCTGGGGCGACCCGGCCACCGCCGAGGCGCCATCCGCCGTTGCAGGCCCGCTGGCGCCGCTGGTGCAGGTCAACCAGACCGCCGTAGTGCGCAATTTTGCCGAGGCCGAGGCCCTGGGTGAGGCCGTGGCGGCGCAATTGCGCGCCGGTGGCGCCGTGTGGGCCGGCAAAGCCCCGGGCGCCTGATGCTACACGCGCCGGTGCCTCCGAGTGGCGCTGCGACCCGCGTCATCGTGACCCGGCCCGCGCAGGATGCGCAGCACTGGGTGCAGCAACTGCAGCTGGGGGGCTTTGCCGCCGAGGCCCTGCCGCTGATTGACATTGCCCCCGCTCTGGAAACGGCTGCGCTGGAGCACGCCTGGCAAACACTTGGCCAATACGCCGCCTGCATGTTTGTCAGCGGCAATGCGGTGGAGTACTTTTTCAAACAAAAAATGGCTGCAGCCCATACAGGACGAGCGCAAGCAGCTATCAATAGCATAGCGAATGCCGATGCAGTGCTGCCGGCAGCGTTGCGTTTTCTGGCGCCCGGGCCGGGCACTGTGGCGGCTTTGGTGGCCGCCGGGGTTCCTGCCGGGCAGATCGATGCGCCGCCGGCCGATGCGGCCCAGTTTGATTCGGAAGCCCTGTGGGCGGTGACAGGCCAGCGCGACTGGCAAGGCAAGCGCGTGTTGGTGGTGCGGGGGGAGGGGGCTGCCTTGCCTGGGGCCACGGCATCTTCCGGACGCGACTGGATCGCCCGCCAGTGGGAGACTGCCGGTGCGCGGGTGGATTTTGTGGGGGTTTACCGGCGCCTTGCGCCTGTGCTTAGCGAAACCCAACTTCAGCGCGCGCGCGCCGCCAGCGTGGATGGGTCTGTATGGCTCTTCAGCAGCTCTGAAGCGGTGGCCAACCTGACGGCCTTGCCTGCGCTGGCCGGGGTGGACTGGCGCCGCGCCCGCGCGGTGGCCACGCATCCGCGGATTGAGGAAGCCGTGCGTGCTGCCGGTTGGGGTGTTGTTGTGGCGTCACGTCCTGCCCTGAAGGACATCAGGGACACACTTGCCTCGATAGAATCTCTTTATCCATGAGTGACAGTCCTAACGCCCAGCCTCCATCCTCCACGCCAGACAACGAGCCGGTGCTGGAGCGCGCGCTGGTGCCGCTTCCCCCGCAACCCGTTTCGCCAGACGTCTGGGTGGTGCCGCGCAAATGGGCACTGCTGGTTGCCGTGCTGGCGGCTGCGGGCTTGCTCGTGAGCGGCTTGCTTTGGCAAAAGCTCGGCAATATCCAGGAAGAGCTGGCCCGCCGCAGCATTGATTCCGGCGCGCAGGCCATTGAAGCGCGCACACTGGCGCGCCAGGCCCAGGAAGGTACGCGCGAACTCTCCGCACGGCTGGCCATCCAGGAAACCCGCATCAGTGAAGTCAGCCTGCAGCGCACCCAGCTTGAAGAACTCATGCAGAGCCTGTCGCGCTCGCGCGATGAGAATCTGGTGGTTGATGTGGAGTCGGCCCTGCGCCTGGCCCAGCAGCAGGCCCAGCTCACCGGCAGCGCCGAACCGCTGCTGGCCGCGCTCAAGTCGGCCGACCAGCGCCTGTCGCGTGCCGCGCAGCCGCGCCTGAACCCGCTGCAACGCGCCATTGCCAAGGACATGGACCGCATCAAGGCCGCAACGCTGACCGACGTGCCGGTTCTCATGCTCAAGCTCGACGAACTGGTCCGCATGGCAGACGACCTGCCGGTAGCCAACGCCATGGTGGCAGCCGGCCAGCGTGCATTGCCCGCTGCGGCCGCGCCGGCTTCCGCGCCGCGCACTGCAGCGTCGGCCGCGTCTTCCGCCGGAAAGTCTTCCATGCTGGGATTCGACAAGCTGGCTCTCGACGCCTGGTCGCAGCGCACGCTGGACAACCTGCGCGAAGAAGCACGCAAGTTGCTGCGCGTGAGCCGCATTGACCAGCCCGAGGCCGCCCTTGTGTCGCCGGAGCAGTCGTTTTTCCTGCGGGAGAACCTCAAGCTGCGTCTGCTCAATGCGCGCCTGGGCCTGTTGTCGCGGCAGACGGATTCGGTGCGCGCTGACCTTGGCAGTGCCAATGCCTGGCTGGGCAAATATTTTGATGCTTCTTCCCGCAAAACGCAGGCCGCAGCGCAGCTGCTGGCCCAGGTCCAGGGCCAGCTGAAAACCAGCGAGCTTCCGCGCCTGGACGAAACCATGGCCGCGCTGGCCACAGCGGCCGCAGGCCGCTGAGCGGGAAAAGGCAGGAACCAGCATGCGCGCCGCCCTCTGGCTTTTGGCCCTGTTTGGCGTGGCTGTTGCCGTGGCCCTGTTTACGGGCAACAACCAGGCCGTGGTCACCATCTTCTGGCCGCCGCACCGTGTCGATATTTCCTTCAACCTGATGGTGATGCTGCTGGCAGCGCTTTTCCTGGTGTTGTATCTGGCCTTGCGCGCGCTGTCGGCGGTGTTTTCGCTGCCGGCGGAAGCCAGGCGCTGGCGTGCCCAGCAAAAAGAGCGTGCCATGTACGGCGCTCTCATGGATTCTCTGGCGCATCTGCTGGCGGGGCGCTACATCCGTTCGACCAAGTCGGCACAAAATGCGCTTGCGCAGGCAAAGAGCCTGAACCTGCTGACCGACGAATCCGGCCATGTGACAGGCCACAGCACCAGCCGCGGCAGACAGTTGCGTTCGCTGGCCCATCTTCTGGTGGCCGAAGCCGCGCAGGCGCTCCAAAACAAGAGCTTGCGCGACCAGCACCTGCAATTGGCGTTGAAGAGTTCACGCCATGCGCAGGAAGTGCGCGAGGGCGTGCAGTTCCGTGCGGCTCGCTGGGCGCTGGACGATCGTGACGCGGGTGCGGCACTGGATTGGCTGGGCCAGCTTCCGCAGGGGGCATCGCGCCGCACGCTGGCCCTGCGCATGAAGCTGCGCGCCTCGCGGCATGCGCGGCACACGGCGCAAGCGCTGGAAACCGCGCGCCTGCTGGCCAAGCACCGCGCTTTTTCACAGGCGGCGGCGCAAAGCATTGTGCGCGGCCTGGCCCTGGAGCTGCTGAACGATGCGCACGACCCCGCGCAGCTGCAGCAGGCCTGGTTCTCGCTGGATGACACCGAACGCGCCATGCCCGAGCTGGTGGTGCATGCGGCGTCGCGCCTGATGGCGCTGCACGGTGACCCGGAACTGGCCCGCAGCTGGCTCCTGCAGGTCTGGGACCGCACGATGCAGCCGCGCTCGGAGATCGGCGACAACCTGCGCATCAAGCTGATCGGTGTCCTCGAAGCCGGCCTGGATTCGCTGGACGCGGCCTGGCTGGCCCGCATTGAAAACGCACAGCTCAGCCGTCCACGCGATGCCAACCTGCAGTACCTGGCGGGCATGGCTTGCCTGAGCCGCCAGCTCTGGGGCAAGTCCCGCCAGTTGCTGACGCAGGCGGCACCGGCGCTTCAGGATGTAACGCTTCACCGCAATGCCTGGCGCGCCCTGGCGCTGCTGGCTGAGCAGCGTGAGGACGAGGCGGGCGCTGCGCAAGCCTACAAGCGCGCCGCGCAGATATAAGACAGGCTCTGAGCGCGCGCCTCGCTCCTGGCGGGCATGCCGCCCGCCGTGGCAGGTTTAGGGCTTGACCATCTGGGCCGCTTTGGCCCGCTGCACATAACCCTGGTAAGCCGGCAAAGCGATGGCGGCGATGATGCCGATGACCATGATGATGGGAAACATCAGGGCGCCGATTTTGACCAGCGTGGTGTTGGGAGGCGGAGGGGCGCCAAAGCGGTTGCTGCCCTGGGTTCCCGAATTGAAAATCCAGACCAATCCCACCAGGGGGATGAAGGCCAGGATCGCCGTCCAGCCGCTCCATCCCATGTCGTGGCTGCGCTGGATAGTCAGCAGGATGAGAAAAAGAAAATAGGGAATCATGACCACGAAACCAACAATGCCCGCTGCGGCGCCGGCGCCGGCAGCGCCTGCCAGCATGCTGAGTCCGAAGACGCCTACCAGCAAAAGCAGGTAGCCGACAAAGGTGCGGGCCAGATACCGCATGCGTCCGACGCGACCCCTGGCAGAGAACCACTTGACGGGTTGTGTATCTCCCTCACGGTCATAGACATCAGCGACAGCCGCGCGCGGTGCGGCATAAGGATTCATGGCTTCAGACATTTCTCTTTCCCTCCTGTTGTTGAAAAACGAAGAATAACCGCTGCCGGGCTGAATGCAATGCCCGCTTACAGCAGGCCGGCGCGTTTGACCGCGTGGTAGCGGTTCACCAGCGAGACGGCCAGTTGCGTCGGTTCCACATCCATCGACAGCGGGTCATTGCCGACCACCCGCGCAAAGGCATCGCGCCGCGACTGCCCGAACAGGTGGGCCGCCGCGACATCCACGGCATCCGCCGGGCTGGACAGCGCCTGGCCGGCGATGCGGCCAAGCACCCGCTCGCGCAGGCTCGCCACCAGGACGAGGTGCTTGCGGCGTAACAGTTTGAGCGCGGGACGCAGCTCAGCCGAATCCTCGTCGCGGAAGTTTGTGAGCACTATCACCAGTGCACGGCGACGCTGTACACGCAGCAGTTCCTGCGCCGCCATGAGATAGTCCGAATGCATGGCGCCGGGCTGGATGTCGTGCAGGCGGTTCATGAGGGCATTGAGTGTGGCGGCGCCTTTGCGGGGCGCAAAGTCACGCCGATGCCCAGGCAAACCGCCGAAAGTCATTGCGCCGACTTCGTCGCCTTCTTTCAGTGCGACATAGCTCAGCAGCATCAGGGCGTTGAGGGCCTCGTCGAAATGGCTGCTGCCGCGCAGCTCTTGCTCCGGGCTGCTTTCATCAGCGCGCATGCGGCGGCCGCAGTCGAGCAGGAAGAACACGCACTGATCGCGGTCGTCCTGGAATTCACGCACGATGGGCCGCTGGTGGCGCAGTGTGGCCTTCCAGTCGATGTGCCGCAGGGAGTCCCCGGTTTTGTAATCAGCAAGCTGGCGGAAATCAGTGCCCAGCCCGCGCTGGACATAGGTCTTAATGCCGATCTGGGCGAGCCGCCGGTCACCGGAAAGCCACGCATAGCGGGCCAGTGCTGCAAAGTTGGGATAGACACGCAGCTTCCCGGGCTGGCCCAGCGCCTGCTGCACCTCAAAACAGCCGCCGCGGGTGTGCCAGCGCAGCTGGGTCGTGCCGAAAAGGGCGACGCCACGCTCTCTCGCGGTCACTGTGTATCGCAACTCGGCGCGCGAAGCCGGTGGTACGGTGACGGCCTGTGGCAGGCCTTCAAAGGTAAACCGCGGATCGACCTCATCGAACACCGTCACTGCCCAGGCCAGGTGACCGTCATTGACCAGCGCCAGTGTCAGCACCGTTGGCACGCCCAGTGAAAAAGCGCCGGGCAGCGTGCGCTCAATGCGCAGCGGCGCTGTCCTCCACAGGCGCAGGCTGCGCCAGAGATCAAAAATGGCGCCTGCCAGCGCCGCCAGCAAGACGGCGCCGGCCAGTATCGCGACCCGGTCAACCGGCAACCCCCCGAGCAAGGCCAGTGCGGCGGCCGCCGTGATGCAAGCCAGCACCCTGACAGTCGTTTTTGCGGGGATCACCAACCAGCGCATGAGTTGCGGCCTAGAGACGGGGGGCCTGGACGCTGCCCAAGGCACTGCGCAGCAAGTCGTCAACACCCAGTCCTTCCAGCTGCGCATCGGGCGAAATCATCACCCGGTGGCGCAAGGCCGGCAGGGCCTGCCGTGCCACATCGTCGGGCGTGATGAAGTCCCGTCCGTGCATGAGCGCGCCGGCCCGCGCAGCCCGTACCAGGGCCATGGTGCCGCGCGGCCCTGCCCCCGACGAAAGGCCTGGCCAGTCGCGTGTGGCGCGGGCGATGCGGACCGCATAGTCAATGACCTGCTCGTGCGCCTGCACCAGGCTGGCCAGCCGCTGCAGTTCAAGCACCTGCGCGTCGTCCAGGCACGGCCTGACCGCATCAAGCGGCAACTGGTTGCCGGCACGCTGGCCGGTGGTCAGCTGCACGATCGCCTTTTCTTCAGCATGGCTGGGGAAGTCGATGTTGATCTTGAGCAGGAACCGGTCCAGCTGCGCCTCCGGCAGAGGGTAGGTGCCCTCGGTATCGATCGGGTTTTGTGTCGCCATCACCATGAAGGGACGGGGCAGCGGCATGGCCTTTCCTTCGAGCGTGACCTGGTATTCCTGCATCACTTCAAGCAAGGCGCTCTGGGTTTTGGCTGGTGCGCGGTTGATTTCATCCGCCAGCAGCAGGTGCGTGAAGACCGGCCCCTGGTGTACCCGCAGCGTGCCGATGCCGGCTTCGCTCCGGGTCGATGGGTCCAGCACGGAATGACCCGTGATGTCCGAAGGCATCAGGTCGGGCGTGAATTGCACGCGGGCGTAGCGCAGGCTCATGGCCTGCGCCAATGCGCGCGCCAGCAATGTCTTGCCCAGTCCCGGTACACCCTCAATCAGGACGTGGCCGGATGCGACCAGCGCCACCAGGGTCTGGTCGACGGCTTCCGATTGGCCGACCACGGCTTTGCCGACCTCCTGGCGCAGGGTTTGCAGCGACTCGGCTGCGCGGCTCAGTTCTTCGTTGGGAATGAATGACATGGTGTTTCTCGGTTCAGGATGAAGGAGGAGATGAAGCGGCAGATGAGGTGCTGGGTGAGGCGCCAGGTGAAACGGGAGACGTGAAAGCTGTTGGCGGCCGCGTGTCGGGCCCCGTGGCGTCGAGGCGCCGGCGGGCGGTTTCGATCAATTCCAGGTCGGCGGCCAGCACGCCGGGGTTGCGCGACCTGACTGCCTGGGCGCGTTCCAGCAACAGGGCGTCCAGGCCGGTGGCGCGTGCGATCTCGACTGTGCGTTGCTTCGGATCAAGCTGTGAAAACCGGCGCAATTGCCGGGTGGCCGACTCGTGCAGCGCGCGAAGCTGCGCTGTATGCAAGGCCTTCGGCCCGTGCATATGCAGAAAACGCGCCGTACCGCGCACTTGCTCCGCCATCGAGCGCCGGTGAGCGCTTGCGGACGCTGCCAACGGCCCGAAGCGCACGCTGGCGCGCCACAGTGCCAGCGCCAGTGCCAGCAAGCCGAGCAACAGGGCAACCCAGGCCTGGTGCCACAGCCAGGGCATGAAGGGCTCCCGGGCCTCTTCGGCGACAAACCAGAATTCAGTGCCGGCGCGCGCCTGCAATGCCGCGGCCGCCAGCTGCGCATTGTCGGCGCGCAGCAGGTTGCTATTGTCAAGCAGGTTCCATCCACCGAGCACGGTGACCGTGCCCTGGCCGACCTGCACGCGCACGGCCTCGGTGCCGGCCGTGCCGCGTAGGGACCACAGCGGTGCGGCCAGCCGATTCACCGGCAGGTACTGGGGGCTGAAATATGCGCCGCAGGCGCGATAGACACGGCTGTCGCCGTAGCTCGCGATGACCTCGGCGGGCTCTTCCAGCGCGCGGCAGTCCATGTCCTTGACGGGTTTGGCCAATGGGCGCGGCGGCATCGCGGGCGACTCCCACTTCAAGGGGCTTTGCTCCGTGACGGGTAGCCAGTCCTTTAGCGATTTATGGCTGGCCAGGAAGCCCGGGATGACCAGGTGCCCGCCCTGCGCCACCCAGGCACGCAGGCGCTGCGCGCGTTCGGGGAACAGGTCCCAGTTGCGCGACACCAGCACCAGCCGGGCTTGCGGCGGCGGCATGGCATCCAGGCCTTTGTGTCGCACGACCCGCGCACCCAGGGCGACCAGCAGTTTTTCGGTGGCGTAAAGCGGGTTGCTAAGTGCTTCGCCCTTGGCCGGCGTGGGCGTGTCGGCATCGACCCATTCAGTGGCCGACATCAGCCAGGCGCCGCCCGCCAGCAGCAGCACGCCCAGCAGGACCAGCACCAGCCGGTCTCTCATGCCGCCGCCTTCGCCGGCCCGGCCGGTGCGCCCAGCCGGGCGTCAAATTCGGCGCACAGCGCCAGCACGCCGGCCGTGGCCGGCAGGCGCCCGCCGTAGGCCGCCAGCTGCCAGGCGGCTACCAGCCGCGAAAAAAACTCCAGCGACATGGGCGCCAGCCGGCCCTCGCTGAGCGTCACGCATTCGCCTTCGGTGCTGGCGTTGCGGATGGGCACCGCATGCAGGTGCACCAAGCGCGAGAGCGCGCCGCGGTAAAGCAGTGACAGCGCGGGCCGCCGCTGGCCGCGCTGCCAGAGCGAGGCGACCTCGGAGCCCACGTCGTCGGGCAGGCTTTCAGGCCGTATGTCCAGGCTGCCGATATGGCTGGGCAGGGGCGCCATCCGGTGCCGACCGCCGCCGGCCCGCACCTTCACCCAGCGCCGTATGCCGACCACCAGCCAGGCCAGGGCCAGCGCGCCCAGCGCCCACACCAGCAGGCGCGCGCCCTCGGACACCTTGGCCACCAAATCCTTGAGCCAGTTGAGGCTGTCGCGATCCTTCTTTTTGTCTTCCGGCTTTTTGTCCTGGCTCTTGAAGCGCAGGGATTTTTCGCTCTTGCTGCCGGGCAAGTTGGGATCGGCACGAACCCGGTCGGCGGCCGATTGCACCTGCTGGCGCGAGGGCGGCTCGGCTGGCGCCGCAGCCGGGTTGGCCCACGATGGCATACCCGCCATCACGACGCAGGCCGCGGCCCATCGCCATGAAAAGCACCTTGCGGCGGCGTGGCGAGAAGCCATCATGGCCGGCCTTTAGCCGCTGCGGAGGTGAAAGCACGGCGGAATTCCTGTTCGATGTCCCAGGCCTCGAGCTCGACGCGCCGGTTCAGGTACATCGCAAATCCGGCGGCCACAAAAAAGGGCTCGATCAAACCGACGACGAAAGCGTACACCGCGGCAAAAAGCAGGCTTTGCGCTGAAGCCTCCGAGTCGAGCAGCCAACGCCAGACGTCTCCGAAGCTGCCTTCAGGAGCGAACCACAGCAGCGCCGACAGGATCGAGAGTTCGAGCGCGATCTCGACATTGGCAAAAATCATCTGCATGCCGGCGCCCGCACCACGGCGCCCGCGCAGCAATTGGTCGCGCCGCTTGCGCCTGGCGCCGCCGCGTTGGCCTTCGAGCTGATCGACGGCCTGCGTGAATGAACGCCAGGGGGACAGGCGCCGCCACAGCAGTGTCCGGAGCAACTGGCCGCCCCAAACCATCCCACGGCGCTGCCAGAGGTCGTTCCACCGCGTGGGCTGGCCGAACACCGCGCGTGACAGGATGAACAACAAGGTACGGTCAAACCAGGGCTTGAGCCAGAAAATCAACAGCCCGGGGAGCCAGCCGGCAAACTCCGCCGTGCACAGAACCAGCGCGATGACGACCACATACATGGGCAGGAAAGTGCGCCAGATGGAATCGGCATGGCGACGCACCAGTGCGACGCCCAGATCGGCGGCTTCGGCCATGGGCCGCGGCCGCAGTGCGACGGCGAGTGCATCAACCTGCATGGTGTTTTCCGGGGTCCGCGGGGACGGCGCGCGGCCTTCCCTGCCACCCGAGGTAAGCCAGCACCAGCGCCCAGCAGGCTGCGCCCGCACCATATTTCACAGTGGGCGTGACCCATCGCGCCGAAGACCAGAAGGCCTCGACGGCGGCAGCGATCAGAAGGAGGCCGATGACGCCGTAAATCACCACGATAGCGTGGCGGGCCGCCAGCCGGAGCGCCTCTAGCCGGGTATGCCGGCCCGGCGCGATCAGTGCATAGCCCAGCCTGAGTCCTGCCGCGCCCGCCAGCACGATGGCGGTCAGTTCAAAGGCGCCGTGGGTGATGACGAAGGAGCAGAAGTTCTGCCCGTGGCCGGCGGCGATCAGGTAGCCGCCGACGGCGCCTATCTGCACGCCGTTGAACAGCAACACGCCGGCGCTGCCGACCCCGCCGAAGATGCCGGCCGCGAAGCAGCGAAAACCGATGCCGATGTTGTGCATGACGTAATAGCCGAACATCTGCCAGTCGCCGCCGGCGTCGCGGTTGCGCCCGAAGGACCTTGCGCTGTCGCTGTACATGCCGTCGAACTGCTGCACTTGCGCCGCGTCCATCAAGTGCAGGATGAAGCCGGGGTCGCGGTAAGTCGCCAGGCCGGCAGCCAGCAGCGGCAGCACGAACAGCAGGAACGCCACCAGCAGGTAGGCCCGGTGTGCGCGTACGGCTTGCGGGAAGTCAACCAGCGCCAGCCGTCCAAGGCGCGCCAGGCCGTAGTCGTGCTGCCGGTAGATCAGCCGATGCGCGCCTTGCGTCAATGTTTCGAGCCTTTGCGTCAGGTGAACGGGATAGGCGCGAGCCTGCGCCAGCGCCAGGTGCTCGCAAACACGGCGGTAGAGGGTGGCCAGCCGCGCACCGTCGAACTTGCGCTGGGTTTCGGCGATACCGATCACCGTCTCGAGTTCGGTCCAGAGGGGCGCATACAGGGCTTCAAATTGCAGAGGCGTCATCGGCGCGCGTCTCCTTCACGCCGGCCCATCAGCCATTGCGCCAGCCCGAGCAGGCGTTGTGTGGCGCTGCTGCCTGGCACACCCGTGCCAAGCACGGGCTCTGCCAGCGCTGCGAGTTCGCCGAAACGTTCAGGGGTTAATCGCGTTGCACGGCCGGCCCAGGAGAGCACCGAGGCCTGTTCGGTCGCGGATAGCGGCCGTGCGGGGGCCAGCGGATCAGCCAAGGGAACATCGCCATGAAGCTTGACGGATTCGCTAAACACCACAAGGGTACCGGCGGCCAGGTCACCCAGCCGCTTGCTGTCGCTGCGCCAGAGGACGCAGAGCAGCCCGGCACCAAATAGCGCCGGCATGAAGTCGGCGGCCCGCAGGAGGTTGCGGGTCAGCGAGGCGGCGGGCGTTACCGGCAGGCCGGAATCCATCACCACACGCAAGCCCATTGCACGCTTGCCAGGGGTGGCTGCGGCGCGGGTCAACTCGAACACCACGGGATAAAACCACTCGAGGCCGAAGTAGGTCACCAACAGGATTGCCGCGCCCGCCTTGCCCATTACGCCGACCACTACGGCCACAGCGATAAACAGGCAGGACCGTATGGCCAGGTCGATCAGGTAGGCTTGCCCGCGTGCCACGATGCCGG
This sequence comes from Polaromonas sp. P1_F8, assembly GCF_056405635.1. NCBI lineage: Bacteria > Pseudomonadati > Pseudomonadota > Betaproteobacteria > Burkholderiales > Comamonadaceae > Polaromonas > Polaromonas sp. P1_F8. The sequence goes on from NZ_JBFUBS010000003.1 coordinate 115,467, forward strand.
CGGGCCGTAAGGACAATGTGATGCCCTCCGGCGTTTCGGCCGTGTACAGCGTATCGAGGCGCGCGGTTGTCACGGGCGTGGGGGCTCAGGCCTTGACGACGATGGTGTCGGCAATCTCGTCGTGCAGGCAGCGGCGGGACTTGCGAAAGATCAGCAGGCAATCGATCAGCGAATAGATCCAGATCACGACCGCTATGAGGCTGGCCGCGTAACCCACGCCATAGCGCAAAGCCAGGCGCACGTTGGAAACGGCTTCGCCCGAAGGCCTGGTAATGCGTATCTTGAGCAGGACTTTGCCAATCGTCTGCCCCCGCGTTGCGAGCAGATAGCCGTTGAGCAGCAGGAAAAGCAGGGTACTGACGACCATGCCCACGGGATCGACGGCGGACCACGCGCTACGCCCTGAGGTGTCCCAAGGGTTGTAGGGTGTCAGTACCGACACCAGCCAAAGCACCAGGCTCAGGAAAACAGTATCAAGTATGACGGCACCAAGCCGCTGGCCGCGGCCGGCCAGTTGCGGGCCTTCGGTCGTTGCGGCTACATCTTCCACATTGGCCTGCGGCGGCGCGTAGCGCGCATCGTGCTGCGGGTTGTCCATCGTCCTCTCCCTCTTGCCGGTTTTATTGGCTGATTCTAGAGCCTGTTTCACGGCATAAAAAAAGCCCGCGTCTGCGGGCCTATTGGGAGATCAGCCGTTCACGCGGCTAAAGGAGGGTGCTCACTGACCGGCTGACTGCTCGAAAGGCAGCTTCACAGCGCCCAGGTCGCGCTTGGTCTCAACCAGCACCAGTGGGCCTTCGTCGGACACCACCAGCGGTGGACGCTCGCGCGGCACGTGGACGGGTTTGACTTCGGCGGCGATAGCGGCCTTGGCTTCGGCGATCTTGGCAGCGTCAGAGTTGACCCACTGCAAGCCTGAAGACTGGGCGACCTGAACCAGGTCCTGCAGAGGCAAGTCGTAAGACTGGACCTTGGGCAGGGTGGCGGCTTGCGGCGCAGCGGCTGGAGCGGGTGCGCGAGCAGGCGCCGGCGCTGCGACCGGTGCTGGCGCAGCCACGGCGACAGGTGCCACATAGGCGGGGGCAGGCGCTGCAACAGGAGCGGCGGCAACCACATCTGCTACAAATTCAGGAGCTGCTTGCGCACGCTGTTCATGGGCTTGCGGCTGATTTGGTTCTGAAAACTCGCCTTGGGCAGCGGGTGCACCGGCTTCTGCGGGCTGCTCATTGCGCTCACCGTTTTCACCACGTTCGCGGCGGTCACGGCCATAACGGTCGCGGCTGCGGCGTTCGCGTGGCTGGCGCTGTTCGTCGCCCTGGCCGTTTTGAGCGGGTGCAATCACATTGCCGGCGTCATCCAGCACGGGGGCTGCCGCTGCGGCTTCAGGGTTGAAGCCGGCGCTGCCTTCGGCGGCAGCGTTCTGCCCTTCGGCTGCGCCTTCAGGGCGGTCGCCTCGGCGGTCGTTGCGACGGCCGTTGCGGTCGCCGCGGTCACGGCGGCCTTCACCGCGCTCACCACGCGGTTCACGGTTGCCTTGTGGGCGCTCGCCATCTTGCGGCGCGCGTTCCTGGCGCGGCTCGCCGGCTTCACCACCCATGGCGGCTGCCATGGCGGCCTGGTTGGCCAGTGCGAGGTCCTGCTCGACGGGGTCGCGCTGGATGCGCTCGCCGCCGCGCTCGCCACGTTCACCGCGCTCGCGGCGGCCGCGGCCTTCGCGGCCGGGGTTTTCGCTGCGGGGCTGGTCGCCGGCATTTTCAGGACGGCTTTCGCCGCGGGCTTCACCGGCTGGGCGTTCCTGGCGGCCGGCTTCGTTGCGGCCTTCCGGGTTGCGTTCACGGCGCTCGCCGCCACGGCCTTCATTGCGGCCTTCGCCGCGACCTTGGGCCTGGCCTTCTGGGCGAGGTTCGCGTCCTTCGCGGTTTTCGCCTCGGCCTTCACCGCCGCGTCCTTCGCTGCGGCCACGTCCACCGCGGCGGCCGTCGCGGCCTCCGCGTTCGCCGCCACGGTCCGAACGCTCACCGCGTCCATCACCACGGCCATCGCGGCCTTCACGCCGGCCTTCGCCGCGCTCGTCTTTTTTCACTTCTTTGGCGGCAGGTGCCGGAGCTGGTGCTTCCGCGCCGCCGAACAGGCTCTTGATCCAGCCGAAGAAGCCTTTTTCTGCAGGGGCGGCCGCTGCCGGGGCAGGGCGGCGTGACTGGGGCTTGGGAGCCGCTTGCGGCGCCACTTCCGGCTTGGGCGGGGCCACAGGCGCGGGTGCGTCGGGCAAGACGCCCTTGATGATGGGCTCCTGCTTGTTGTGCTTTTCCTGGCTGCGGCGCGTGACGGTGGTCGGATCCTCGATTTCGTCGGCCATCTTGTAGCTGGCGGCGATATTGTCCAGGCGCGGGTCGTCGTGTTTCAGGCGTTCCAGGCGGTAGTTGGGGGTCTCCAGCGTCTTGTTGGGCACCAGCAGCACATTGATGCGCTGTTTGACTTCGATCTTGGCGATCTCGGAGCGCTTTTCGTTCAGCAGGAAAGAGGCCACGTCGACAGGGACCTGGCACAGCACCGAGGCCGTGCTGTCCTTGAGGGACTCTTCCTGGATGATGCGCAGGATCTGCAGCGCCGAGCTTTCGGTGTCGCGGATATGGCCGGAGCCGCCGCAACGCGGGCAGGGGATGGATGCGCCTTCCGACAGGGCGGGGCGCAGGCGCTGGCGGCTCATTTCCATGAGGCCGAACTTGCTGATGGTGCCGAACTGCACGCGGGCGCGGTCTTGCCGCAGCGCGTCGCGCAGGCGGTTTTCCACGTCGCGGCGGTTGCGCGACTCTTCCATGTCGATAAAGTCGATGACGATCAGGCCGCCCAGGTCACGCAAACGCATCTGGCGCGCGACTTCATCGGCGGCTTCAAGGTTGGTGCGGGTGGCGGTTTCTTCGATGTCGCCGCCCTTGATGGCGCGGGCCGAGTTCACGTCGACCGACACCAGAGCTTCAGTGTGGTCAATGACGATGGCGCCGCCCGAAGGCAGCTGCACGGTGCGGGCATAGGCAGACTCGATCTGGTGCTCGATCTGGAAGCGGCTGAACAGAGGCGCGTCGTCGCGGTAGCGTTTGACGCGGTGCTCATGCTCCGGCATGACGTGCGCCATGAACTGGCGGGCCTGCTCGTAAACGTCGTCGGTGTCGAACAGGATGTCGCCGATGTCGCTGTTGAAGTAGTCGCGGATCGCGCGGATGACGAGGCTGGATTCCTGGTAAATCAGGTAAGCACCCTTGCCGCCCTTGCCGGCGCCATCAATGGCCGTCCAGAGCTTGAGCAGGTAGTTCAGGTCCCACTGCAGCTCAGGCGCGCTGCGGCCAATGCCGGCGGTGCGCGCAATGATGGACATCCCGTTGGGGTACTCCAGCTGATCCATGTTCTCTTTGAGTTCGGCCCGGTCTTCGCCTTCGATGCGGCGGCTGACGCCACCGCCGCGCGGGTTGTTGGGCATCAGGACCACATAGCGGCCTGCGAGCGACACGAAGGTGGTGAGGGCTGCGCCCTTGTTGCCGCGTTCTTCTTTTTCGACCTGGACCAGCAGTTCCTGGCCTTCACGGATCACATCGTTGATGCGCGCCTGGTTGACGGGCACGCCCTGGGCGAAGTATTGCTTGGAGATTTCCTTGAACGGCAGGAAGCCGTGGCGGTCTTCGCCGTAGTCGACGAAGCAGGCTTCCAGCGAAGGCTCGACGCGGGTGACGACGGCCTTGTAGATGTTGCCCTTGCGCTGTTCGCGCCCTTCAATTTCAATTTCGTAGTCGAGGAGTTTTTGTCCATCGACGATCGCCAGACGGCGTTCTTCAGCCTGTGTGGCGTTTACCAGCATCCGTTTCATGGGTAGCCTTCCTTATCGTTCTTCGTTTTGATGTCATCTCTTGAACATCAATCACATGCCCAAAATGGGCCAACGACGCCGGAGGGACGCAGTGCGAACTGGAGGAATTGCCGGAGAGCTTTTGACAGCGCGCGGCCGACCGAAGTGAATCGGTCAGCGACGTGGTCTGGGCGTAGGCGCGTGGATGGAGCGAGCAGGGGTCAAACGGGTGGGTGCTACAAAAAGAGTAGCTGCTTGCGCCCACTGTACAAGGGCTGGCGGCTGATTTATGCCAAAAGCAGGGCCCACGAATGTCGTGAGGCGCCGCAGGCACATATAAATCAGACTGACCAGTGTTGTCATCAGAGGGCTACCGTTAAGGACTTGATCTCGACTGGATCCGCATGCAGCCTGTTGTTCATGACTTGGGCTGCACACATGGTATTCCGTGGTTGTGTTCGCAAAACGTCGACTCTTCTACCGTGCAAAGACGCTCGCCGCGAGGTGCCTGGCACTCGTCGCTTGCGGGCAATTGCCGGCGTGGGCATCGACCTTCCAGCGAGGCTGCTTGTTTGCCTTTTCAGGGCCGGGGACTTGCGTGGACTAAACTCCAGACAAATCAACCACTTACAGCGCATCGCTAGTGAAACACATTATAGGGTCAGCAAAGGGCTTGGCAAGGAAACCCGGGAAAACACCGGTATGGCCGCCCGCAGCCGTGTCCGCGCCCACCCCGGCACCATCCAATCCCCAGGCGGCGGCCCCGGCTGCGCCGCAGGCCACGCTGGTGACGGTAGATGAAGACTATGCGGGCCAGCGCCTCGACAATTTCCTGATCCGCCAACTCAAGGGCGTGCCCAAAACCCATGTCTACCGCATCATCCGAAGCGGCGAAGTGAGGGTGAACAAAGGCCGGGCGCAGGCCGATACGCGGGTGGAAACCGGCGACATCGTGCGCCTGCCGCCGGTTCGCACTTCCGAGCGGGCCGGTCAAAAGGCCGAGGCCATGGCCCAGGAAATCGCCCGCCACGGTGCGAGTTCGACCACGGGTGGCTATGCGCCGTCCCGCGAATTTCCGATTCTTTTTGAAGACGACTTTGTGCTGGCTATCGACAAACCGGCCGGTGTGGCGGTGCACGGTGGCAGCGGCGTGAGCTTCGGCGTGATCGAACAGCTGCGCATGGCCAGGCCCGAGGCTGACTTTCTGGAGCTGGTGCACCGGCTGGACCGCGAAACCAGCGGCATCTTGCTGATCGCCAAGCGACGTATGGCGCTCAAACTGCTGCAGGAGCAGTTCCGTGAGCGTGAAACCGACAAGGTCTATCTGGCCCTCGTCGGAGGCGACTGGCCGGCCAATCACCGCGTGATCGACAAGGCGTTGCACAAGTATTTGTTGCCCGATGGCGAGCGGCGTGTGAAAGTGGTGCCCAACGATCACCCCGACGGCATGCGCTCGGTGACGCTGGTCAAGGTCAAGTCGGCTTTTCCCGCCAGTCTGCTGGCGCCCGCAACGCCCTTTACCTTGCTCGAAGTCACGATCAAGACCGGCCGCACCCACCAGATCCGCGTGCACCTGTCCAATGAAGGTCATCCGATTGCCGGCGACGACAAGTATGGCGACTTTGAACTGAACCGGGCGCTGCAGAGGTCCGCCCCGGGCACGGTATCGCTCAAACGCATGTTTCTGCACGCCTGGAGCCTGAAATTTAACCACCCCAAACTGCGCAAGGTCGTGCACCTGCAGGCGCCTTTGCCGCCTGAACTGCAACAGTTTTTACCGGCGCAGGTTTTTACATGATTCGCGGGGGCCCTGAAGCGCTTGGCTCAAACAGCGCAGCCAAGCCGATACGGGGAAAGTTCAGCGGCCTGGCCGGAACAGTGCTGATGTTTGTTTTTGCCGGTCCTGCCCTGTACGGTGTGGCGTATTACCTGGTGGCAGGTGAGCTGGGGCGCGGCGAATTCCGGTGGAGCGAAGTGCCCTCGGTCATCTTTTGGCCGCTTTTGACGGAGTTCATGTTCTGGGTGTCGTGGGGGCGTGTTGAAACGATGCTTCTGTTTCCGCTCCCCACCCTTTTGGCGGCCGCGGTTTTTTGGCTGTTGAACAGGCGGGTGGTGCCTTCCTTGAACGCCGTGTCTGCATTTCGTTTTGTTGTTTCCAGATCGGCAATCTGCCTGGTGGTTTGTGTGTGCGCTTTTGTGGCCCTGAATCCGGGGACAGTGACACAAGGATGGGATGCGCTGTATTTTTACAACCCCCACAACCGGCATCCGTTCGACGACTCAGGGTGGGGGTTTCTTGAAAACTATGGACCGCTGTTCCATTTGACGGTGCTCGGCCTGGCAAGCGTCTTCTTGGGCGCAATTCACGGGTTCTCGTCGTGGTGGCTCCGTAAAAACCGGAACAATTGACGCCTGCATTTCAACGTTTGTCCATGTGCGCGCATAGGCCGGCGTTCCCTAAGACAATATATCCCCATGCAAACCCGAAATTTCGACCTGATCGCTTTCGATTGGGATGGCACGCTGTTTGATTCGACCAAAATCATCGTGCGCTGTATCCAGGCCGCAGTGCGTGATGTGGGCGGCACGGTCCCCACCGACAAGGAAGCCGGCTACGTCATCGGCCTGGGCCTCATGCAGGCGCTGGCTCACGCAGCGCCTGATGTGCCGCCTGAAAAGTATCCCCAACTGGGCGAGCGCTACCGCCATCACTATGCTGCGCATTACGACGACCTGAGCCTGTTTGAGGGCGTGCTTCCCCTGCTCGACGCTTTGAAAGCGCGCGGTCACCTGCTCGCGGTGGCCACCGGCAAGTCGCGCCGCGGCCTTGACGAAGTACTGCGCACCGTGGAGCTCAAAGGCGTGTTCGACGGATCCCGCACGGCTGACGAGACGGCAGGCAAGCCCGATCCGCGCATGCTGCATGAGCTCATGGCGGAGTTCGGTATTCCCGCGGGGCGCGTGCTGATGGTGGGCGACACCACCCATGACCTCCAGATGGCGGTCAATGCTGCTTGTGCCAGTGTGGGGGTGAGTTATGGCGCGCATGAGCCGGACACATTTACCGCGCTGTCGCCGCGCCATGTCGCGCATTCGGTGCAGGAACTGCACGACTGGCTGCTGGCCAACGGGTAGCCTTTCGATGACGTCCACGGACCCCCGGCAAGCTTTGTGCAATAGCCGCGACCTGCTTGAAGGCGGGTTGGCAGTGCCGTTCGATGTCATTTATGCCGGGCAGACCTGCCGCGCCTTTGCGGTCCGTTACGAGGGAATGGTCCACGCGTATCTCAATCGCTGCACCCATGTCGCGATGGAGCTGGACTGGCAGCCCAACCGGGTGTTTGATGCCGGGGGGCAGTGGCTGTTATGCGCCAGCCACGGCGCCGCCTACCGTCCTGATACCGGCCAATGTGCCGGTGGGCCTTGCCAGGGAGGCCTGGTGAAAATCGAGCTTTCAGAAATCGAAGGGGTTGTTTATTGGCATTCTGCTTACAACCTTAAACCGCTACAGTTCTAATACCTCTCTAAACTATCGCCCATGAACGACCCCCATCGCCCCGACCCTCCCATGGACTCTGATTCGCTGCGCGAATCGGATTTCCGGCCCAACCAGCCGGAATCCGTCCCGCCTTATCCCCAGGCCAGAAAATCCGCCGTTGACCCTTCCGCCACCCCCGGCTGGGAGCGCGCGACGCTTGAGAAACTGGCTTTTGCTGCGCTCAACGAACAAAAGGCGACGCGGCGCTGGAAAACCTTTGTGCGCCTGTCCTGGCTGGCGTTTTTCATCGCCCTGGTATGGATGGCACTGCACCGCGGCACGCCTGCCAGCGATGCGACTGTTCCGCACACGGCCGTGGTGGAAATCAAGGGTGAAATCGCCGCGGGCGCCGACGCCAGCGCCGAGTTTGTCAACGCGGCGCTGCGTGCCGCCTTTGAAGACGAAGGCGCCAAGGCGGTCGTGTTGCTGATCAATTCGCCCGGCGGCAGCCCGGTGCAGGCCGGCATGATGAATGACGAAATCCTGCGCCTGAAGGCCAAGCACAAGAAGCCGGTTTACGCTGTGGTCGAAGAAACCTGCGCTTCCGCCGCTTATTACATCGCCGTCTCGGCCGACAAGATTTACGTCGACAAGGCCAGTATTGTGGGCAGCATCGGTGTACTGATGGACGGCTTTGGCTTCACAGGCTTGATGGACAAACTGGGCGTGGAGCGCCGCTTGCTGACGGCCGGCGAAAACAAGGGCTTCCTTGATCCGTTCAGTCCGCAAAGCGAAAAACAAAAGGTCTTTGCACAGGCCATGCTTGACCAGATCCACCAGCAGTTCATCGCGGTGGTCAAAGCCGGCCGTGGTAAACGCCTGAAGGAAACGCCCGAAATGTTCAGCGGCCTGTTCTGGAGCGGCCAGCAGGCGGTGGAACTGGGGCTGGCCGATCAGCTAGGCAACCTGGAGTATGTGGCCCGAGAAGTGGTCAAGACAGACGAGATTATTGACTACACCCGCCGCGACAATGTAGCCGAACGGCTGGCCAAGAAGTTTGGCGCGGCGATGGGCGAGGGTGCCATGAAGGCCTTCAAGGCGATCCCGGCGCTTCGCTAGGGCGACTTGAGAAAGCGTGGTCATTGTCAAAAAGCCCGCTTCGCGCGGGCTTTTTTGTTCGTGTCTGGCGCTTTAGCGGCCGATACAGAAAACGGTTGGCAATTCCAGTGGTGCCTGGAGTTTGTCGCATTTCCAGCCGCTGACCTGCGCGCTGCGGGACCAGCCTTTGGTCATTGTCAGGCCGCAGCTCAGCGCCAGCCGGGTGTTGCCCTGCAGCGTTTGCAGCAGTGACTGGAACAAGGCCGCATTGCGATAGGGTGTTTCGATGAAGAGCTGGGTCTGGCCGGATTTGAGCGCCAGGGATTCCAGTTCGCGGATGCGTTGGACGCGCTCGGCCGGTGCCTGCGGCAAGTAGCCCGTAAACGCAAAATTCTGGCCGTTCAGACCACTCGCTGCCAGCGCCAGCATCAGCGACATCGGGCCCGTCAGCGGTACAACCTCCAGCCCCAGGTCATGGGCGGCGCGTACCACGGAGGATCCGGGGTCGGCAATGGCAGGCATGCCGGCTTCGCTGACCAGTCCCATGTCGCGGCCTTCCACGGCTGCCATCAACAGGGGGCGTGCGTCGAAGTTGCCGGTGTGGTCGCCTTTTTTGTGAACCTCCCGTGGCAGCTCCTGGATTTGCTGCGACTGCAGCGGCGTGCTGAGCGGCTGCAGCGCGTCGATACGCTTGAGGTAAGCGCGCGTGCTTTTGGCGTTTTCGCAGATCCAGCAGGAGAGCCTGGCGGCGATTTGCACGGTGCCCAGCGGCATGACATCCTGCAGAGGGGCAAGGTCGTCGCAGCCGAAGTCAAGCGGCGCAGGCACCAGGTAAAGTTTCCCTTTTGTCGCGCCGCTCATGGCTGGCTCCCACGGGCTGAAAGCAGCTTGACGCCTGCGGCTTCGATGAGCCTGCAGGTGCGGATCAGCGGCAAGCCGATCAGCGCAGTCGGGTCGTCGTTGTCGATCGATTCAAGCAGCGCGATGCCGAGGCCTTCGCTTTTGGCGCTGCCCGCGCAATCGTACGGTTGCTCGGTGCGCAGGTAGTTTTCAATTTCGTCATCTGTCAGCGTGCGGAATTTCACCCTCACTGCGGCCAGGCTTTGCGCTTCATAACCGCTGTCCAGGCACACGACGGCCACAGCCGTCTGAAAAATGACGGTTTGCCCTCGCATCCGGCGCAGCTGGATGACGGCGTTTTCGTGGGTGCCCGGCTTGCCGAGCGGCTGGCCGTCGAGGTCTGCAACCTGGTCGGAACCGATAACAACCGCGCCGGGAAATGCCTCGGCGACAGCTCGGGCCTTGGCCAGAGCCAGCCGCTGGGCCAGTGGGCCGGGCAGTTCACCGGCATGGGGCGTTTCGTCCACGTCGGGCGCGACCACCTCAAACGGAATATGCAACCGCTGCAGCAATTCCCGGCGATAGCGGGAGGTCGAGCCCAAAATCAGGGGGCGGTTTTGCCCGGTGTGTCTGGCGATTGCGGCGAGGTCGGGGACAGGATTCATGCCTTGATTCTCTTACACTGCACTCATGTCCAGATCCCTGCAGCCCAACCGACTCAACATGACCGCTTTCGCCCAGGATGGCGTGGCGCTTTCCGAGACTACTTTGCTACGAAATATGGAGCGCCTTGCGCACGAAGCGCAAGGGTTGCAGGCTGATTCAGCAGTGAAATGGCAGGCGGTCGGCGAGTTGCGCCCGCGCCCGGGTGTCGAAGACGACGTATGGCTGCATCTGACGGCTGAGGCTGTTGTTCCTTTAACCTGCCAGCGCTGCATGGGTGTGGTTGCCACACCTGTAGAGGTGGACCAGTGGTACCGCTTTGTGGCCAATGAAGACATTGCCATGGCCGAGGACGACCAGTCTGAAGAGGATTTGCTGGTGATGGAGCCCCAGTTCGATTTGCTCGCTGTGGTGGAAGATGAATTGCTGATGGCCCTGCCGCTGGTGCCCATGCACGAGGTGTGTCCTGTCGCGCCCAAACTGCAGGCGGGCGACCTTGGTGACAACGCAGATTCGGTGGGCGAGGGTAGTGAAAAACCCAATCCCTTTGCGGTTCTGGCGCAGCTTAAAGCAAAAAAGTAGTAATTTAGAATTACTTATTTCTCAGGTAAAGCTCCTGCATTTGTCGGCATTTCACCAGTCGCGGGTTAAGGTGATGAAATTTGTCTCGCATCGAGCTATAATCAAAGGCTTCGCGTACCAATGCGGTGAATACGGTTACATGGCGTTTAGACCGCCTTGGGCCGATATTCAGGTCCAGCTGTCTGAACTCGGATTTTGGTGCGTAATTTACCAACCTTACACCCCATCAGGAGCGGATCATGGCCGTCCAGCAGAACAAAAAGTCACCTTCGAAGCGCGGCATGCACCGCTCGCACAACGCACTCACCGTGCCAGGCATTGCCGTGGAATCCACCACCGGCGAAACCCACCTGCGCCACCACATCAGCCCTACCGGTTTTTACCGTGGCCGCAAGGTGCTGAAAACCAAATCCGAAGCGTAATTCCACGCTTTGAGCATGGGCCCGCACTCATCCTGCGGGCCTTTCTTTTGCCTGAATTCCACTCTCTCTTGACTGCACCGGTCGCCCCATGATCAGGATCGCTGTCGATGCCATGGGCGGCGATATCGGCCCAGCCGTCACGCTCCCGGCCAGCCTGGCTTTCCTGGATGGCCATCCGGATGCTGCTGTGGTGCTGGTCGGCCAGCCTGAAGTCCTCGCGGGGCACCCGTTGTACCCCCGCCTTCAAGCCCATCCGCGCTGCCAGATCGTTCCGGCCAGCGAGATCGTCACCATGGACGATCCCATCGAGATCGCCTTGCGGCGCAAGAAGAACTCCTCGATGCGGGTCGCGATGAACCAGGTCAAGGATGGTGTGGCCCAAGCGGCCGTATCGGCCGGCAATACCGGCGCCTTGATGGCCATTGCCCGCTACGTCCTCAAAACCCTGGAGGGCATAGACCGTCCGGCCATTGCTACCCAGCTGCCCAATGCCCTGGGCGGCGCCACCACGGTGCTGGACCTGGGTGCCAATGTCGACTGCACCGAAGATCACCTGCTGCAGTTTGCAGTGATGGGATCCGCCTTGGTGGCAGCCATCACCAGCAACCCCACGCCCAGTGTCGGTCTGCTCAATATTGGCGAAGAGGCGATAAAAGGTAGTGAAATTATAAAAAAAGCCGGCGAATTGTTGCGTTCTGCGTCTAATTCCGGTGATTTGAATTTTTACGGGAATGTCGAAGGTAACGATATTTTCAAGGGAACGACCGATATCGTCGTCTGTGACGGTTTTGTGGGCAACGTCGCGCTCAAGGCCAGCGAAGGTCTTGCAAGCATGATCGGCGGCTTCATAAAAGCTGAGTTTTCCCGCAATGTTTTGACAAAAACTGCGGCCATCATTGCTTATCCGGTGCTAACTGCGTTTAAAAATCGGGTTGACCACAGGCGGTACAACGGCGCCGCCCTGCTCGGTCTGCAAGGTTTGGTTTTCAAAAGCCACGGCTCAGCGGACGCCTTTGCTTTTGAGACGGCGCTGAATCGGGCTTATGATGCGGCTCGGAACAATTTGCTTGAGAGAGTGCGCGAACGCATAGCCCATGCGGCCCCCTTGCTGGTGGCAGCGCAGGCGGCGCCCCCTGCTGATGCGCCTGTCGACACCTCCTCAATGCCAGTTGACTCAGCAGTCTCAACACCGGCCACTTATTAATGACCCGTTACTCACGCATCACCGGCACCGGTAGTTATTTGCCGCCGCGCCGACTGACCAATGCCGAACTGGCCGCCGACCTGGCGACCCGGGGTGTGGAAACCTCCGATGAATGGATTGTGGAGCGCACCGGCATCCGGGCCCGCCACTTTGCCGCGTCCGACGTGACCAGCAGCGATCTGGGCGTGGAAGCCGCCAAAAACGCCTTGCAAGCCGCGGGCTTGCAGGCTTCCGACATCGACCTCATCATCGTGGCGACGTCGACCCCGGACATGGTGTTTCCGTCCGCTGCCTGCATTTTGCAGAACAAACTGGGCATCGCTGGTTGCCCGGCCTTTGACGTGCAGGCCGTGTGCAGCGGATTCGTGTATGCATTGACCGTGGCCGACGCCATGATTCGCACCGGTTCGGCCAGCAAAGCACTGGTGATCGGTGCGGAAGTGTTCTCGCGCATCCTGGACTTTTCGGACCGCACCACCTGCGTGCTGTTCGGGGACGGCGCCGGCGCCGTGGTGCTGGAGGCCTCGGACACGCCGGGCATTCTTGCCAGCGACCTGCATGCCGACGGCAAGCATGTCGGCATCCTGTGTGTGCCGGGCAATGTCTCGGGTGGTCAGATCCTGGGCGACCCCTTGCTCAAGATGGATGGCCAAGCCGTGTTCAAGCTGGCTGTGGGCGTGCTCGAAAGCGCCGCGCGCGCTACGCTGGAAAAAGCCAACATGACCGATGCCGACATCGACTGGCTGATTCCCCACCAGGCCAACATCCGCATCATGCAAAGCACGGCCAAAAAACTGAAGATGCCGCTCGAGAAGCTGATTGTCACCGTCGACCAGCATGGAAACACCTCCGCGGCTTCTATCCCGCTCGCGCTGGATGTGGCCGTGCGCAGCGGCAAGATCCAAAAAGGCGACACCCTCATGCTCGAAGGCGTGGGCGGCGGCTTTACCTGGGGTGCGGTGCTTCTCAACTACTGAGTGGCTCCCACCCATCTGCCAGGCTTTCACAGACAGGTGGGCATTTGAACTTCAGACCTTCCGGTGCATGGGATCGCCTTGCAGCAGCCTTGCTGGTGCTGGCCTTTGCCCTGGCTGGGTGGAAAATCCTGCAGCGCTCGCCGGCCACCCCTTTTGCGGCATTGCCGTCCAGCCCTTCAGCTGATGCTGTCAAGTCCTTGCCTCGCGCCGGCTTGCCGGCACAGCAACTTTCGCCGGATGGCCGTTTTCGTTTTGACGCGCAATTTGTCTCATCTTCTCCCGGCCAGGCTGTGCATGCAGGTTCCCTCGTGGAGTTGCGCGATGGTCGCTTGCGCGCGGTCTGGTTTTCGGGCACGCGCGAAGGCGCGGGGGATGTCACCATCCAGACCGCGGTGATGGACCCCGCCAGTCTGCGCTGGAGTGCGGAAAGCACGCTGTTTAACCGTCAAACACTTCAGCAGGGCCTGTGGCGCTATGTCAAGAAGCTGGGCAATCCGGTGATCGCCCGCGCGGCCGATGGCTCACTCTGCCTGTGGATGGTCAACGTTTCATTGGGCGGATGGGCGGGCAGCTCCATCAGCTGGGCGCGTTCCACGGATGATGGCGCGACCTGGAGCGTGCCGCGCCGCCTGGTGACGTCGCCCTTCCTGAACATCAGTACGCTGGTCAAAGGAGCACCCGTGAGCTTTGAAAGCGGCGAGATCGGCTTGCCGGTGTACCACGAGTTCGTCACCAAATTCGGCGAAGTCCTGCGCATCAATGCTCTGGGCCAGGTCGTCGACAAAGTTCGCGTTCCCGGTAGTCGCACCGGTCTGCAGCCGGTTGTGCTGGTTTCGGGGCCAGAGAAGGCGCAGGTCTATATGCGCTCAGGCAATGCCACGGCGCTGATGGCTTCAAATACCACGGATGCCGGCAAGACCTGGTCGCGCGCGCATGCAAGCACCTGGCCCAATCCGGACTCCGCTGTGGCCGGCGTCGTGACGAACACCGGTACGCAATGGCTGGCCCTGAACCCGGCGCCCCGAAACCGCGAAATGCTGGCCTTGCTGCAAACGGCGGCGGGTGGCTCGTTTGATGGGCTAAGCCCATGGATCGTCGAATCGTCAGCCAACCCGCAGTCGCGCACGTCCCTCGTCGACTATGAGCGCCTGCTGACTCGGGAGCTCAAAGCCCGCGGCGCCAGTGACGGCGAAGCCCAGTCCTATGTAGCCAGTGCCCGGCGCCAGTTGTGCGGAGACCAGAGCTGCTCCCAGGAATTTTCTTATCCTTACTTGCTGCAAACCCGCGACGGCTACCTGCATCTCGTCTATACCTGGCATCGCACGCGCATCAAGCACGTGCGGCTGGATCCCCTGCAAACCCTCCAGGCCGCGCAAGCGGCGACCGGCCATGCTTCCTCCGGCAAATGATCTGATCGCCTTGCTCGGCATTGATCTGGTGCTCAGCGCCGGCTGCCTGCGGCTGCTGGGCTGGCGGCGTGGCGTCGCGCCGTGGGGCATGTTTGCTACTGCCGCGGTGTTTGTACTTCTGTGGTGCCCGGTGGGGCCGGCCCGTTTACCGCTCGTGGCCTATGTGCGCGGCATCAGTTCCGACCTGAGCATTTCTTTGGTGGCGCTCGCCTGCCTGGGCATGTATCAGCGCCTGTCGGGCGTCCGCTTGACAGATAACCGCGAGTGCATGCTGGTGAGTGTTGTCTTTGCTGTGGGCGCATTGTTTTTGTACCCGTTGGCCCTGGGCTGGGGTGACTGGGATGCCTACCGGCTCGGCTGGGGTTCGCCAGTTCTCTGGGCGGCGCTTCTGGCGCTGTCGCTGGCATGCTGGGCCGGGGGATTTCGTTTGCTGCCCGTGCTGGCCGCTCTGGCTTTACTGGCCTGGACTGCGGGGGCGCTGGAGTCCACCAATCTGTGGGACTACCTGATAGACCCCTGGCTGGCCGTTGCGGCAATTTATCAGTGCGTCAAATCGGCTGTCGGATGGGGGGTTGCACGGCTGCGTGGTGCGCACAATGGCGCTATGCCGTCGTCAGTCTGACAGGCTGTGCTTCAAAAAATGACCGTTCATCTTCTTAAAATGCATGCGGATGCTTTTCAGCAATCCAAGAATTCGACCCATGGAGTAATCATTTGAAATCGTTTGCTATTGTTTTTCCCGGCCAGGGTTCGCAGTCGGTCGGCATGCTGGACGCCTGGGGCGACCATCCGGTGGTTGCGCAGACGTTGGCCGAAGCCTCCGAGGCGCTGGGCGAGGATGTCGGCCGGCTGATCAAGGACGGCCCCAAGGAGGCGCTGGCGCTGACCACCAACACGCAGCCTGTCATGCTGGTCGCCGGTGTGGCGGCTTACCGTGCCTGGATGGCCGAAACCGGTACCGCGCCGGCCGCCGTCGCGGGTCACTCGCTGGGCGAATACTCTGCTCTGGTGGCCTCGAGTGTGCTGACACTCGCGCAAGCCGCGCCGTTGGTGCGCTTTCGTGCGCAGGCCATGCAGGACGCAGTACCGGTCGGCATAGGCGCGATGGCGGCCATTCTGGGCATGGACGCTTCCAAAGTGATTGAAGGCTGTGCCGAGGCCGCGCGCAGCTTCGGGACCCGCACCACCGAAGTGGTCGAAGCCGTCAATTTCAATGACCCGATGCAAACCGTCATCGCGGGCAGCAAGGCTGCGGTTGAAAAGGCCTGCGAAGTGCTCAAGGCCAACGGTGCCAAACGCGCCTTGCCCCTGCCGGTGTCAGCTCCCTTCCACTCCAGCCTGATGAAGCCCGCGGCCGAGAAGCTGCGCGAAAAGCTGGCCGCCGTTGATTTCGCGGCGCCGCAGATCCCCGTCATCAACAATATCGAGGTCGCCGTCGAGATCGACGCTGACCGCATTCGTGCGGCGCTGTACGGGCAGGCTTTCGGCCCCGTGCGTTGGGTGGAATGCGTGCAGGCCATCAAGGCACGCGGCCTCACGACGCTGGTCGAGTGCGGGCCTGGCAAGGTGCTCGCCGGCATGGCCAGAAGAATCGATCCCGAATTGACGGGTGTCCCCCTGTTTGATCCCGCCTCCCTGGCGGAAGTGAAGGAGTTACTGGCATGAGCGAAGTCAAGTTTGAAGGCCAGGTCGCACTGGTCACCGGCGCATCGCGCGGTATTGGCGCGGCCATTGCGCTGGAGCTGGCCCAGAAAGGCCTCAAAGTGATAGGCACGGCGACCAGCGATGAAGGCGCGGCCAAAATCGGCCAGGCCCTTGCGGCTTTCCCGGGTTGCGCCGGCAAAAACCTGAATGTGAACGATGTTACCGCCGCCGAAGCGCTGATCGACGCCATCGTCAAAGAGCACGGTGGCCTGCAGGTGCTGGTCAACAACGCGGGCATCACACGCGACATGCTGGCAATGCGGCTCAAGGATGACGACTGGGATGCGGTGCTGGACACCAATCTCAAGGCCGTGTTCCGCATGAGCCGCGCCGTGATGCGCACCATGATGAAGCAGCGCTACGGCCGCATCATCAGCATCACATCCGTCGTTGGTGCCTCGGGCAATGCGGGCCAATCCAATTACGCGGCAGCCAAGGCCGGCGTGGCCGGCATGACGCGCGCACTGGCGCGCGAGCTAGGCTCGCGTAACATCACCGTTAATTGCGTCGCGCCGGGCTTTATCGAGACCGACATGACCGCCGGCTTGCCGGAAGAGCAGCAAAAAGCACTTTTGGGGCAGATCCCGCTGGGCCATCTTGGCAAGCCGCAAGACATTGCGCACGCTGTGGCCTTTGTGGCGAGTCCGCAGGCGGCCTACATCACAGGCCAGGAGATTCACGTCAACGGCGGCATGTATATGTAGCTCTTGAGGCGTCAGCCCCGCAGTTTCATGAAAACGGCAGGCTGACAGTGGTAAAACACGGGAAATCGAAGCCGGTTTTTATCCGTCCGGCACGGTGCTTAGGGAAACGACTCTAACGCGGTAAAATCACGGATTAATTTACAACCCTCAGAGGGAACTATGAGCGATATCGAAGCACGTGTTAAGAAAATCATTGCCGAACAACTCGGCGTGGAAGAAGGCCAGGTCACCAGCGAAAAAGCCTTCGTGGCCGATCTGGGCGCTGACTCCCTTGACACCGTAGAACTGGTTATGGCTCTGGAAGACGAGTTCGGCATTGAGATTCCCGACGAAGACGCCGAGAAGATCACCACCGTCCAGAACGCGATTGACTACGCAAACACCCATCAAAAGGCTTGAGGCAAGGCTTTCGCCTGCCTCCGCCGTCATCAAGCCTGAAAAGTCATTCCAGGACTTTTCGGGTTTTTCTCAGGATTTCTGAATGAGCCGTCGTCGTGTCGTCGTGACAGGTCTGGGTTGTGTCAGCCCGGTAGGTAATACCGTGGCTGAATCCTGGGCCAATCTGATTGCCGGTGTGCCCGGAATCGATCTGATCACGCAGTTTGATGCAAGCAACTTTGCCTGCAAATTTGCCGGTGAGGTCAAAGGCTTCAATATCGCGGATTACATTCCCGAAAAAGAAGCGCGGCACATGGATCGCTTCATTCATCTGGGTCTGGCTGCAGCTTTCCAGGCGGTGGCCGACAGCGGCTTGCCGACAGGCGAGGCGCTCGACGGCGAACTGGCGACCCGCATTGGCTGCAATATAGGTTCGGGCATAGGCGGTTTGCCGATGATCGAGCAAATGCATTCCGAGCTGGTCAATCGCGGCCCGCGCCGGGTGTCTCCGTTCTTTGTACCTGCCTCGATCATCAACATGATTTCCGGGCATGTATCCATCAAATTCGGCTTTAAAGGCCCCAACGTCGCGGTCGTAACGGCCTGTACGACGGGACTTCATGCCATCGGCCTGTCGGCTCGCATGATTGAATATGGCGATTGCGACGTGATGGTGGCCGGTGGCGCTGAGTCCTGCGTCTCTCCGCTGGGCGTAGGCGGCTTTGCCGCAGCGCGTGCCCTGTCCACCCGCAACGAAGACCCTAAAACAGCGTCTCGCCCCTGGGACAAGGACCGTGATGGTTTTGTGCTGGGCGAAGGCGGCGGTGTGCTGGTTCTCGAAGAGTACGAGCATGCCAAAGCGCGCGGCGCCAGAATTTATGCTGAACTGACCGGGTTCGGCAT
Organism: Polaromonas sp. P1_F8; assembly: GCF_056405635.1. Taxonomy (NCBI): domain Bacteria; kingdom Pseudomonadati; phylum Pseudomonadota; class Betaproteobacteria; order Burkholderiales; family Comamonadaceae; genus Polaromonas; species Polaromonas sp. P1_F8. The sequence goes on from NZ_JBFUBS010000003.1 coordinate 133,667, forward strand.
GAGCGCAGACGCATATCACATGACAGCGCCCGATGTCGACGGACCGCGTCGCTCCATGGTCATGGCGTTGAAGAACGCAGGTGTCAATGCCGACGAAGTCCAGTACCTCAACGCGCATGGCACGTCCACGCCGTTGGGCGACTTGAACGAGACAAACGCCGTCAAGGCTGCGTTCGGCAGCCACGCTAAAAACATGGTGGTCAGCTCGACCAAATCCATGACGGGTCACCTTTTGGGCGGCGCCGGCGGCATTGAGTCGGTGTTTACGGTGCTTTCGCTGTATCACCAGAAAATTCCGCCGACCATCAATATCTTCAACCAGGACCCCGAGTGCGACCTGGACTACTGTGCCAATACCGCGCGTGACGCAAAAATCGAGGTTGCCGTCAAAAACAATTTCGGGTTCGGCGGCACCAACGGTACGCTGGTCTTCAAGCGCGCCTGATTTCCCGGCTCACGCACGTCCAACAGCCTGCCTTGAGCCTGCACAACGCCCCGCCGGTTGTTTATCCGCTGGGGCGTTCGCGTTTTCTGGGTACTCTTTTGTTGGGTTTATGGCTGTCCGGGCTGCTTTTAGCCATGCTCTGGTATTTCAATGGAAACCGTCAGCTGGATTGGCGCATCGGCCTGGCACTTACTGCCGCGTTAGGCGCTGGTGTGGCAGCACATATTGGTTGGCGAAATTCTCCGGCGGGCCACTTGGCATGGGATGGCGAAGTGTGGCGCTGGGAGGGCCCGGGTTACCAGGCGGGCGTTGCCGAATATGAGCTTTCAGTCCTTGCCGATTTTCAGCACTATTTACTGCTTCGGCTTGAAAATTCTGTTCACGCACGGCTGTGGCTTTGGGTGGAGCGCGGTGTCATGCCGGAGCGATGGCTGGACCTGCGCCGGGCGGTCTACTCGCCGCACAAGTCATCTTCCACCTTATCGCCGCACGATTTTCTGCCGGCAGAACCCGTGCCGGCTGTGGCAGTATCGGGGTCTATGCGCCCAGTTGAAGTCACGTCACAAAACCCATGAGCGCTGACCTGCCTCCGCCGCAACTGGAAAAAGCAACCGACAGCGATGCCATGCTGGTGGAGCGCACCGTTGCAGGCGACCAGAAGGCATATGAGCTGCTGGTCATCAAATACCAGCGGCGCATCCAGCGCCTGATAGGCCGTATGGTGCGCGATGTGGACCTGGTGGAAGATATCGCCCAGGAAACGTTCATCCGCGCCTACAGGGCCCTGGCGCAGTTCAGGGGCGAGGCCCAGTTCTACACATGGCTTTACCGGATTGCGGTGAATACCGCCAAAAAGGCCCTGATGGACCTTAAACGGGATCCAACCGTCTCTGAAAACTCCTTTAAATCGGGCCAAAGCGATGAAAGCGATGAAACTTCCCCGCTTGAAAACGAACTAACAAGCTCGGAAACGCCGGAAGCCGTGCTGGCCACCAAGGAAATTGCGGAAATCATCAATGCCGCCATGGAAGCCTTGCCTGAGGAGCTTCGCCAGGCCATTACCCTGCGTGAAATAGAAGGGCTGAGCTACGAAGAGATTTCAGAGGCGATGGATTGCCCCATCGGTACAGTGCGGTCCCGGATTTTCAGGGCGCGCGAGGCAATTTCGCAGAAGGTGAAACCGTTGCTGGAAAACCAGAGCGGCAAGCGCTGGTGAAGCCGCAGCACCCAGGAGCCATCTATGAACCCACGAATCAGATCCTGTATTTTGAGCCTTTCAAAACGGCAGTTCCGCTGCCCACGAACATGATGAAACCGTCAATGCAAACCAGTGAACTCATGTCTGCCCTGGCCGATGGTCAATTGAACGGGGAAGAACTTGTGGCTGCGCTCGATGCCAGCCGGCACGACGATTCAGCGGTCGCCGCCTGGGACACCTATCACCTGATTGGCGATGCTTTGCGATCTCCTGCGCTTCGGACCAAAGGGGCGGACATGGCCTTTTTGGCGCGCCTGAACCAGCGCCTTGCCCAGGAAACTCCGGCCGGTTCGAGTTTTCATCCTGGTGCTCCGGCTCTGGATGTTGTTCAGGTCCCCGTGCAAGCAATGTCTCAACCGCATGGCGAAGCCGCCAATGACAGCGATTTCCGCTGGAAGCTGGTAGCAGGATTTGCCTCACTCGCCGCGGTGGCTGCCATTGCGTGGAATGCCTCTGGCTTGCTGGCACCTGGCTCGGCGCCGCAGCTTGCCCAGGCGCCACTGTCACAACAGGTGTTGGTTGCTTCGCCCCAAGGCCCAATGGTGCGGGATGCCCGGCTGGAGGAACTGCTGGCTGCGCACAAGCAGCTGGGGGGCACGTCGGCCCTGCAGGAGCCTTCGGGTTTCTTGCGCAATGCCACCTTTGAAACGCCGCAAAATGCAGGACGCTGAGCGGACGCTTGCTTGCTGCCGGGCTTTGGAAACTTCATGAAATTCAAGCTATTTCGCCTTCTAGCCCTTGCGGGATGTGCGCTGCCAGCTATGAATTTTGTAGCGGCACAGGTGCCGCCGCCGGCCCCTGCTGCGACGCCCGTGGAATCCCGCAACATCAACGATTGGCTGATGCGCATGCACGAGGCTTCCAAAAAGCGCTCGTACATTGGCACCTTTGTCGTCTCTTCCGGTGGCGCCATGTCCAGTGCGAAGATTTGGCATGTTTGCGAGGGCGACCAGCAAATGGAGCGGGTAGAAACGCTGACGGGGGCACCACGCTCGATTTTTCGCCATAACGACCAGGTGGTCACCTTCATGCCGGACCACAAGGTGGTTCGCAGTGAAAAGCGTGAGTCGCTGGGTATGTTCCCCCAGTTGCTGCAGTCAACCGATAACCGGATTGCCGACTATTACAAGGTCCGTCAGGAGGGTACCGAGCGCGTGGCGGGCGTCGAGGCCGATATCGTGCTGCTGGCGCCCAAAGACAATATGCGGTTTGGCTACCGGGTCTGGACAGAACAGAAGAAAGGCCTGGTCGTGAAGCTGCAGACGCTCGATACCGACGGCAAGGTCCTGGAACAGGCGGCATTTTCAGAATTGCAGCTCGATGCTCCGGTCAAAATGGACAAGCTCCTCCAGATGATGGGCAAGGTCGACGGTTACCGTGTGGAAAAGCCTGTTCTCATGAAGACCACGGCAAGCGCGGAAGGCTGGCTCCTGAAGGCGCCTGTGGCGGGCTTTAAACCCATGAGTTGCTACAAGCGACCGGCGACGGCACTGGCGCCTGCTGGCACTGCGGCCGGTGAAGAGCCCCTGCAGTGGATTTTTTCGGATGGTTTGGCATCGGTGTCGATTTTTGTAGAACCATTCGACCGCCAGCGCCACGGTCAGGAATCGAGCCTGTCGATGGGCGCCACCCAGACGATTACCCGGCAGCTCGACGCCTATTGGGTCACCGTGATGGGTGAAGTCCCCATGGGTACCTTGAAGCTTTTTGCGGGCGGGCTGGAGCGCAAGAAATAATATGCTCTGGTGTCCTGATACCTTTCTCGGGGCCCACGTGCAGCAACAGTTTTCTCCGGCGCCGGCCTTGGGTTGCCGCCGGGTGTGATTGCCGGATGACAACATTTATGACGAGGCTGATGATGCTTGAATTGAACTGGAAACCCCTGCGCTCCTGCCTGACGGCGGCCATCGTGGGAAGCACTGCGGTCCTGGCGGTGCTGCCGGTCGTGCCGGTCTGGGCGCAGAACCGCACATTGCCGGATTTCACGGACCTGGTGGAGCAGGTGGGTCCTTCGGTGGTCAATATCCGCACCCTGGAGAAAGTCAAGGCAGCGGCTTCCGGAAGTGCCGACGAACAGATGCTGGAATTCTTCAAGCGTTTTGGCATACCGATCCCCCCCAATATGCCCCGCGCACCCCGGCCGGACCGCAGCCCTCAGCCTGACGAAGATCAGCCACGCGGCGTCGGGTCGGGTTTCATCCTGACGGCCGACGGCTTTGTGATGACCAACGCGCATGTGGTCGAAGGCGCCGATGAAGTCATCGTCACGTTGACCGACAAGCGCGAATTCAAAGCCAAAATCATCGGTGCGGACAAGCGCAGTGACGTTGCCGTCGTCAAGATTGAGGCGACGGGGCTGCCCGCAGTGAAGATCGGCGACATCAACCGCCTCAAGGTCGGGGAATGGGTGATGGCCATCGGTTCGCCATTTGGCCTGGAAAACACCGTGACCGCAGGTATCGTGAGTGCCAAGCAGCGGGATACCGGCGACTACCTGCCGTTTATCCAGACCGACGTGGCCATCAACCCCGGCAACTCCGGCGGGCCCCTGATCAATATGCGCGGTGAGGTGGTTGGCATCAACAGCCAAATTTATTCGCGCTCCGGCGGCTTCCAGGGCATTTCCTTTTCCATTCCCATAGATGAGGCAGCGCGCGTGTCCGATCAGCTGCGCACGAGCGGCAAGGTCACGCGGGGCCGTATCGGTGTGCAGATCGACCAGGTCACCAAAGAGGTGGCGGAATCGATTGGCCTGGGCAAGGCCCAGGGTGCACTGGTCAGGGGTGTTGAGAGCGGCGCACCTGCAGAAAAAGCGGGCATTGAGGCTGGCGACATCATCATCAAGTTCGACGGCAAGCCGATTGAAAAATCCAGCGACTTGCCGCGCATGGTCGGCAACGTGAAGCCGGGTACCAAGGCCGTGGTGACTGTCTTCAGGCGCGGTGCGAGCAAGGACCTTTCGGTCACGATCGGTGAGGTCGAGGCCGAAAGACCCGCGCGCAAGGCTTCGGCTGGACCCGAACCCAAGCCTCCGGTGGCGGGGGCCGCACAAGCTTTAGGTCTGGCCGTCAGTGAAGTGCCCGACGCGCAGAAGAAAGAGCTGAAGATCAAGGGTGGCGTCAAGGTGGACACCGCTGAAGGGGTTGCTGCGCGGGCCGGCCTGAAAGAAGGCGACGTGATTGTGGCGATTGCCAACTCCGAAGTCACCAGCGTCAAGGAATTTGAAGCGGCCCTTGCCAAAATCGACAAGTCCAAGGCCATCAACGTATTGTTCCGCCGGGGCGAGTGGGCGCAATACGCATTGATCAGGCCTTCCCGCTGAAGGCGCTACCTAGGGGCGCTTTCCCGCGGCGGCGCGGCAAGGAGCGTGTGAAGCTGCCTTTAACCCCCATACCCTGCCGGGCTATGGGGGTTTTTGCCGCCTGACGCGGAATCTGGTGCTTCGCAAAAATATATTTTTGCGAGGGACCAGACCTGATTTTTGTTAGTGATTACTCACAATAAAGTGGTCCATGGACCATTTTCGGTAGAATATGAGCTCCCCTCTGCGCTATTTCGATATATCGGAATGGCTAAAGACCCGGTTTCTCTCTTTATTTTGAGTAATACCGAACGCTCCACAGATCACCCACAAGTTGTCCAGAGACAAGCAGTATAAAATTGTGAATAAGTTGTGCATAAGATCCATGTTGCTAGCCTGCAACGACAAAAATATGGCCATTTCGGGACTGTTCGGCTCCAGCTTTTTGCCTACAATGAAGTTCCAACTATCGCAGTTGCCATAGATTGTTGGTTCAGGGCGCGTCGCTACTCGACGCGCCCTTTTTTATGGCCCTCGCGAATTCCATCCAATCTCTTCGCAATACTTTCAAGTACTTAGGCGTTCTCGTTGATGAATCACATCAGAAATTTTTCGATCATTGCCCACATTGATCACGGCAAATCCACGCTGGCTGACCGTCTCATCCAGCGTTGCGGCGGTTTGCAGGACAGAGAGATGAGTGCGCAGGTTCTGGATTCGATGGATATTGAAAAAGAGCGTGGGATAACCATCAAGGCGCAGACCGCTGCGCTCAAATACAAGGCACTCAACGGCGAGGTCTACAACCTCAATCTGATCGACACGCCGGGCCACGTCGACTTCTCTTATGAAGTGAGCCGCTCGCTGTCCGCATGCGAGGGGGCGCTGCTGGTGGTGGACGCCAGCCAGGGTGTGGAAGCGCAGACCGTCGCCAACTGCTACACCGCGCTGGACCTCGGCGTGGAAGTCGTGCCGGTGCTCAACAAGATGGACTTGCCGCAAGCCGACCCTGATAACGCCAAGCAGGAAATCGAAGAAGTGATCGGCATCGACGCGACCGATGCGATTCCCTGTAGTGCCAAGACGGGCATGGGCATCGATGAAATCCTGGAGGCCGTCGTTGCCAGGATTCCGCCGCCCAAAGGTAATCCAGGCGGCCCGTTACGCGCCATGATCATTGACAGTTGGTACGACGCTTATGTGGGCGTCGTCATGCTGGTGCGTGTTGTGGACGGCCGGCTTGCCAAGGGTGACCGTATCAAGCTGATGGCCAGCGAGGCGATGTACAACGCCGAGCAATTAGGCGTCTTTACTCCGCATACCGAGCCTCGCCAGGCGCTCGAATCCGGCGAGGTGGGTTTTGTCATCGCTGGGATCAAGGAGCTCCAGGCGGCGCGGGTCGGCGACACCGTGACCCTGATCAAGCCCGGGACAGGCGGCGCAGCCTTTACTGCCACCGAGGCCTTGCCCGGCTTCAAGGAAATCCAGCCTGCGGTGTTTGCCGGCCTGTATCCCTCAGAGGCCAGTGAATACGAATCCCTGCGCGACGCACTGGAAAAACTCAAGCTCAATGATGCGTCGCTGCACTATGAGCCGGAAGTCAGCGAGGCGCTGGGTTTTGGGTTTCGCTGCGGGTTCCTGGGGCTGCTGCACATGGAGATCGTCCAGGAGCGGCTCGAGCGGGAATTCGACCAGGATCTGATCACGACGGCCCCCAGTGTGGTCTATGAAGTTCTCCAATCCGACGGAACCCTCCTCAAGGTTGAAAATCCCTCCAAAATTCCCGACGGTGGAAAGGTTAACGAGATCCGCGAGCCCATCGTGACCGTGCACTTGTATATGCCGCAGGACTACGTGGGCGCCGTGATGACGCTGGCCAACCAGAAGCGTGGCGTCCAGCTGAACATGGCTTACCACGGCAAGCAGGTCATGCTGACCTATGAAATGCCGCTGGGCGAGATCGTGCTGGACTTCTTCGACAAGCTCAAGTCCGTCTCCCGCGGCTATGCGTCGATGGACTACGAATTCAAGGAGTTCCGGGCATCCGATGTGGTGAAGGTGGACATCCTGCTGAATGGCGAGAAGGTCGATGCGCTGTCCATCATCGTCCACCGCAGCCAGTCAGCCTACCGCGGCCGGGCGGTGGTGGCCAAAATGCGCGAGATCATCTCCCGGCAGCAATTCGATGTGGCCATCCAGGCGGCGATCGGGGCCAACATTATTGCGCGTGAGACAATCAAGGCGCTGCGCAAAAACGTGATCGCCAAGTGCTACGGAGGCGATATTTCACGCAAACGCAAGCTCCTTGAAAAACAAAAAGCGGGTAAAAAACGCATGAAACAAATCGGTTCCGTTGAAGTCCCCCAAGAAGCCTTCCTGGCCATTTTGCAGGTGGAAGATTGATGCGCGGCGCAATGAGCACGATCACGGCCGTGGTGCTGGCCGCCTTTGTGGGTTATGGCGCTGCCTGGTACTTCGGCGTCGTGGACGGAAACTTTTCCCTGCTGCTGTTTCTGGCGTCGGTGGTCACCGGGATTTACTGGCTGGCCGAGCGGTTTTACTTTTTGCCGCAGCGCTACCGTGCGGCGGCGGCATTCGAGGAAAGTGCTGCCAGGCGGCAGGCTGAACTCGCCGGCAAAGGCATCAGCCAGGTCGACAACCATGTTGACGAAGCCAGAACCCGCCTCATCATGCAGCCCTGGTGGCTGGACTGGACCGCCGGTCTTTTCCCGGTGATCGTGGTGGTTTTCCTGTTGCGCTCCTTCCTGTTTGAGCCCTTCAAGATTCCTTCCGGCTCCATGATCCCGACGCTGCTCGTCAACGACCTGATCTTGGTCAACAAATTCCATTACGGCGTTCGCCTGCCGGTGCTCAATATCAAGGTACTGGACAACAACACCCCGCAGCGCGGGGATGTGATGGTGTTTCGCTATCCCCCAAAACCGAGCCTGGATTACATCAAGCGGGTGGTGGGTGTGCCCGGGGATGAGGTGGCCTACCTGAACAAGAAGCTGACCATTAACGGCAAGCCTCTGGTCAAGACGCCTTTGCCCGACTTTTTTGACGAAGATATTTTGCGTTACGCCAAACAGTTCGAAGAGGTCAATGGGACAAAGAAATACCGCTTGCTGAATGACGACTCCCGGCGGGCGGGCCTCGATGAGCGGGAGGTCATGGACTTTCCTTTCAAGGAAAATTGCCGTTACAGTAGCGAGGGCGTTGTCTGCAAGGTGCCTGAGGGGCAGTATTTCATGATGGGCGATAACCGCGATAATTCGCTGGACTCCCGCTATTGGGGGTTTGTTCCCGATAAAAACATTGTCGGCAAGGCCTTTTTTGTCTGGATGAATTTCGGCAACCTCAAGCGTATCGGTTCTTTCGAATAGCCCCCTTTTTGGCACACTTTGGTGTACCAAGAGGCAATGCGACAGAACTTCCTAGTCAAAGCAGGAGAAAAAATGAAACATCGTCAACGTGGAATTTCCTTTATTGGCATTCTGTTTGTAGGCGTCGTTCTGGTGTGTAGCGGTATTCTGGCCGCCCAGGTTCTTCCGACGCTGGTGGAGTACCAGGCCATTCTTAAAGCTGCGGGCAAAGCCAGGGAGGGCAGCACTGTCGGCGAAGCCAAGTCAATATTTGACAAGGCCGCCCAGATTGACGATATCAAGTCGATTACCGGTAAGGACTTGGAAGTGACCAAGGAGGGCGACAAAACCGTGGTGGCTTTCGCCTATAACAAGGAAATTCACATGGTTGGCCCAGCTTATCTGCTGCTCAAGTACAACGGCCGTGCCAAGTAAGTGCGAGCGAGTGCTACCTCAAGTCCTGGTCTGCTGGCACTGCAAAAGCGCCTGCAGCATGATTTTTCCGACCCAAGGCTGCTCCAGCAGGCGCTGACGCACCGCAGCTTCTCGACCGACCATAATGAGCGTATCGAATTTCTGGGCGATTCCGTCCTGAACCTGGCTGTCGCGGGGCTGCTCTTCGAGCAACTGAGTACCCTGCCTGAGGGCGACCTTTCGCGCGTACGGGCCAACCTGGTCAAGCAGGACACCCTGCATAAACTTGCCGTCGTGCTTGGCTTGCCGGACCTGGTACGGCTGGGTGAAGGTGAGGCGAAATCCGGCGGGCAGAAACGGCCCTCCATCCTCGCTGACGCGCTGGAAGCTGTGATAGGCGCCGTTTACCTGGACGCCGGCTTTGAGGCGGCCAACCTGCTGGTGCACCGGCTGTTCAAGGACGTGGAAATCAACCCCCAGATGCAGGCCATCGGCAAAGATCCGAAAACCGAATTGCAGGAGTGGCTGCAGGGGCGCAAAATGAACCTGCCGATTTACCGCGTGGTGGGCACCATGGGTGCGGCCCACAAGCAGACCTTCGATGTGGAATGCGAGATCACCGAGTATGGCCGGGCCGAGCGCGGGATCGGCGGCTCCCGCCGGGCCGGCGAACAAGCCGCCGCCGCCGCCATGCTGATGTTTGTCAAGACACTGGATTCCTGACTCCTCGCCGGCAGCCGCCCGAAGGCCGCAGGCCAACACACCAAGATTATGAGTACAGGTAAAAAAGAACCGAAAACCCCGGTAGCTGCTGCGGCGACTCCCTCTGCAGTCGCGCCGAAAAAGCGTCAAGCCAAAGCCCCGGAAGCCGTGCAGCCGCCCGATGCGCTGGAAGCCATGCTGGCGCAGGCGCTGTCCTCGCGCGGCGCGGCCGTGCCCACCGGCACTGGCACACCTCCCGCCGGCGAGCAGCGTTGCGGCCTGATCGCCATTGTCGGCAAGCCCAACGTGGGCAAGTCCACCCTGCTCAATGCCCTGGTGGGGCAAAAGATCAGCATCACCTCACGCAAGGCCCAGACCACGCGCCACCGCATCACCGGCATGCGCACGGTCAAGGGGACGCAGTATGTCTTCGTGGACACGCCGGGCTTTCAGACCCGGCACGGCAACGCGCTGAACCGTTCACTGAACCGCACCGTGGTCGGTGCCGTCAATGATGTGGACCTCATTGTCTTTGTGGTGGAAGCCGGCCAGTTCAACCAGGCCGACGCCAAGGTTCTGGCCCTGCTGCCCGAAAAGACACCCGCAATTTTGTTGGCCAACAAGTTCGATTTGATTCACCGCCGTGCCGAAATCGCGCCTTGGCTCAAGGAAATGCAGGAGCGGCACAATTTCGCCGAGTTCGTGCCCATGTCGGCCAACAATGCCAAGGACATCGAGCGCCTGTTCGGCATCTGCGAAAAATACCTGCCGGTGCAGCCCTGGATGTACGGTGCCGACGAATTGACCGACCGCAGTGATCGCTTCATGGCGGCCGAAATCATCCGCGAAAAGCTGTTCCGCCTGACGGGCGACGAGCTTCCCTATACCTCCACCGTCATCATTGACCAGTATGAAGAAGAGGGTGCCCTGCGCAAGATTGCCGCCACCATCGTGGTGGAGCGCGACGGGCACAAAGGCATGATCATTGGCGAGAAGGGCGAAAAGCTCAAACGCATCGGCACTGAAGCCCGGCATGAGCTTGAAACCCTCACTGGCGGCAAGGTGTTCCTGGAGATCTGGGTCAAGGTGCGCTCGGGTTGGGCGGACGATGAGGCAAGGGTCAAGACCTTCGGGTATGAATGAGGCCCCCACGGTCGCTCACTTCGTGTAGCTCCCGAGGCCTTGCAGGCCGCGGCTCGCGAGACGCTTCGCCTCTGTCGCCCGTCCAAGCCTGCGCAGGCAGGCTCGGAGCCGCGGGCTCCAGCCCCTTGGGGGCCGCTCGCCTGCGGCCTGGCAAAGCCAGTTCCGCGGCTCATGCTGGCCTGCCTTCTTTAAACCGTTTGAATCCCTGAACATGGCCACCAAGCGTATAGGTGACGAGCCCGCCTACGTCCTGCACCGCTACGACTGGAGTGAATCCAGCCTGATCCTGGAGGTGTTCACCCGCAAATATGGCCGGGTGGCTCTGGTGGCGCGGGGGGCCAAAAAGCCGAGTTCCAGTTTCCGGCCGATCTTGTTGCCGCTGCAGCCGCTGCACATCGCCTTCGGCGGTGACGCAGAAATCCGTACCCTCAAAAGCGCCGAATGGCAGGGTGGCCATGTCATGCCCACTGGCGATGCCTTGCTGTCGGGTTATTACCTCAACGAGCTGCTCATGCGCCTGATGGCGCGTGACGACCCGCATCCCGTGCTGTTTGACGCCTACGCCGCCACGGTGCAATTGATCGCTGCACAAAGTGCCGAAACCCTGCAGCTGGCGCTGCGCGCATTCGAGTTGCGGCTGCTGCGCGACATCGGTCTTTTACCCCTGCTGGACGCCGAAACCGCCACGCTGGCGCCGCTGGTCCCGGGCACCCGCTATGTACTTGTACCCGAGGCCGGGCTACGGCAGGCGCATGACGACGACCGCGTCAGCCTGCCCGGCGGGCAATGGCAGGCGCTGCAGCAGGCGCTGGGCGACGAGGCCCTGTTTTCCGACACCGTACGGGCCTGTATCCCCGGTTTTAATGAGCTCAAAACCCAGTTGCGCAGCCTGCTGCACTACCATTGTGGCGTCAAGGTCCTGAAAACCCGGCAGATGATGATGGACCTGCAAGCTTTCTAACGAGCAACCGCCATGAAACTTCTTTCACCCGCTCCCCTCGTGTCCCACACCTACGACAAGACCGCACTGTCGGTCAATGTCAACAAGGTCGCCTTGCTGCGCAACTCCCGCCACCTGGATATTCCCAGCGTGCGCCGCGCCGCCGAGCTTTGCCTGGAGGCTGGGGCCCAGGGCATCACGGTGCACCCGCGGCCCGACGAGCGCCATATTCGCCCTGACGACGTCTTTGAACTCGCTGCGCTGATGAAAGACTGGCCCGACCGCGAATTCAACATCGAAGGCAACCCGTTCCAGAACCTGATGGGCTTTGTGCACGACCTGGCCGCCCGGGGCCTGCCGCTGCACCAGTGCACCTTTGTGCCGGACAGCGAGGACCAGTTCACCAGCGACCACGGCTGGAATTTCCCCGAAGATGCTGAGCGCCTGCTGCCCCTGATAGAACAGGTGCATGACCGCCGTGTGCGGGTCAGTCTGTTCATGGACCCGATTCCCGAAGCCATGGCAGCGGCCAAGGCCGTGGGCGCCGACCGGGTGGAGTTTTATACCGAAACCTACGCCCGCGCCTGGGCAACCCCTGAAAAGGCCGAAGTCCTCGCACGCTTTACCCGTGCGGGCCAGGCCGCTGCCGCAGCCGGCCTGGGCATCAACGCCGGCCACGACCTGAACTGCGACAACCTCACGGAGTTTGTACGCGAAGTCCCCAACGTGCTGGAGGTGTCGATAGGCCACGCTTTTGTTGCCGACGCGCTCGAGTTGGGTTACGCCGCGACCACCAGGCGTTACCTGCATTGCATCTCCCAGGCGTTTGCCCCCGCATGATTGGAGCCCCCACGGTCGCCCACTGCGCGCAGCCTGCGGCATCTCCCTGCCCCTTTCATCACGAAAGGGGCCGCCCGCCTGTGGCCCGGCAAAGCCGGTTCCACGGCTCATGCTGGCTTTTTGCGTGTCACTTTGCGGCGACTGGGTGCTAGATGATTTACGGTATTGGAACTGACATCTGCGACGTGCGCCGCATCCGCGCCAGCCTTGAGAGGCATGGCGAACGTTTTGCCCGCAGGATCCTGAGCGACGGTGAACTCGCCACCTGGAAACACCGCAGCGCGCGCTGGCCCGACCGCGGCGTCAGCTACCTTGCCACCCGGTTTTCGGCCAAAGAAGCTTTCAGCAAGGCGATCGGCACCGGCATGCGCATGCCCATGACATGGCGCAGCTGCGAAATCGCCAAGGCGCCCAGCGGCAAACCCGAGATCGTGCTGCACGGCACGCTCAAGGCCTGGTTTGAAGCCCGCCAACTCACCGCCCATGTGTCCGTCACCGATGAAACCGATTACGCCGCCAGTTTTGTGGTTGTAGAGAAAAACAGCCTCTAGCGCCCGCCAGCCGTGCGCCACCAGCTATCAATTTAATAGTAATTCATTCCTGAGTTTCAATCCCATGACCCAGCACGCCCCCCTCATCATCGACATCGCCGGCCTTACGCTGACCAAAGCCGACCGCCGGCGCCTCAAGGACCCATTGACCGGCGGGATCATCCTGTTTGGCCGCAACTGGCAAGACCGCCGGCAACTGAGCGCGCTCTGTGCTGAGATCAAGAGCATCCGGCCGGACTTGCTGATTTGCGTGGACCACGAGGGCGGCCGCGTGCAACGCTTCAGGACGGATGGTTTTACCCACCTGCCGCCCATGCGCGCGCTGGGCTCGCTGTGGATGAAGGACCAGCTTGCGGCCACCAACGCCGCCACCGCCTGTGGCTACGTGCTGGGCGCCGAGTTGCGCGCTTGCGGCGTTGATTTCAGTTTCACGCCGGTGCTGGATCTCGATTGGGGTGAAAGCGGCGTCATCGGCGACCGCGCCTTTGGACGCGACCCGCGCGTCGTCACGCTGCTGGCCAAAAGCCTGATGCACGGCTTGCTGCAAGCCGGCGTCGCCAATTGCGGCAAGCACTTCCCCGGCCATGGGTTCGTCAAGGCTGATTCACACACCGACATCCCGGTCGACAAACGCAGCCTGAAGGCCCTCTTGGCCGACGACGCCGCGCCTTATGAATGGTTGAACACCACGCTCACCAGCGTGATGCCGGCGCATGTGATCTACCCCAAGGTGGACGCCCGGCCGGCAGGTTTTTCGGAAAAATGGCTTACTTACATCCTGCGCGGCCAGCTGGGTTTTGGCGGCGCGATTTTCAGCGACGACCTGAGCATGGCTGGCGCCCGGCTCATCGACGGCAAGGAAGTCAGCTACACCGAGGCTGCCATCACTGCGCTGAACGCCGGCTGCGACATGGTCCTGCTGTGCAACCAGTCGGTAGGGGAGGGCAAGCCGGTGGACGAACTGCTGGACGGTATGGCCGAGGCGCTGCTCAAGGGTCGGTGGGAAGCGCTGGAGTCCAGCGAGCTGCGCCGGCTGGACCTGCTGCCTGCAACGCCTGCCCACGAATGGGATGAGCTGATGCTGCACCCTGCCTATATGCACGCGATGGGACTGATTCCCTGAGAGTGCCTTGAGGCGGCTCCAGGTTGCTATTAAATATATAGCTGCTTGCGCCCGTTCGCATTGGCTTTCAGGCCTATTTTTCATAAATATGGCCCCACTGCAGGTCCGTACGAATCGAACCTGACGGAGCCGTCATCTTCAGGCTGAAGGCCACTCCAGCCGGCCCACCGCATCCATGTGCGTCAGGTACACCCGCAGGTCAAATTCATACTGGTGGTAGTGCGGCTCCATATGGGTACAGAGCTGGTAGAAAGCCTTGTCGTGCGCTTTTTCCTTCATGTGGGCCAGTTCGTGCACCGCAATCATCCGCAAAAACTCTTCGGGCACTTCCCTGAACAGCGTGGCCACGCGGATTTCGCGCTTGGCCTTGAGCTTGCTGCCCTGAACCCTGGAGACGGTGGTGTGCGTGCCCAGCGCATGGGCAATCACGTGCAGCTTGCTGTCAAACGCGACTTTGGAGAGCGGTTCCGAGCTGCGCAAAAACTCGCTTTTGAGCCCCATCACGTAGTCGTACAGGGCCTTGTCCGTCCGCACGCCATGGGCGAGGGGGTATTTGGCAAGCAGCATCGCACCCAACCGGCCTTGTGCCAGCAGCTGCCGCACCTGCGTCTGAAGACTGTCGGGGTAGCCGAGAAGGTATTTGAGTGGCATATGGTTCACCCCCGTCCAGACTCACTGCGTGTAGCCTGTTCCCCCCTCAAGGGGGCGGCGCCAGCGGTCTGGCAAAGCCAGTCCCGCGGCCCCTGCTGGTGTGGAATCGCGTATGGCGAAGTGCGCGATCGTGGGCTAAACCTCACGTCGCAGCGCGGGGAACAGAATCACATCGCGGATGCTGGGGCTGTCGGTCAGCAGCATCATCAGCCGGTCTATGCCGACCCCGCAGCCGCCGGTCGGCGGCATGCCGTATTCCAGCGCGCGGATGAAGTCGTGGTCATAAAACATGGCTTCGTCGTCACCGCTGTCCTTGGCGGCTACCTGGGCGTTAAAGCGCGCGGCCTGCTCTTCAGCGTCGTTCAGCTCACTGAAACCATTGCCGAATTCGCGGCCGGTGATGTAGAGCTCAAAGCGTTCCGTCACCTCCGGGCGGCTGTCGTTTGCGCGTGCCAGGGGGGAGATTTCGGTCGGGTGCTCCATGATGAAGGTCGGCTGCCAGAGCTTTTCTTCCACCGTTTCCTCAAAATAAAGCACCTGCAGGCTGGCCAGCGAACGGGTCGAGAGGCGGTCTTTTTCCTCGCTCATGCCGAGCTTCTTGAGGGCGTTCATCAGCCAGGCCGCATCGTCCACATGCTTGCCGGCCTCGGTGTGCTTGAGGATGGCTTCACGGATCGTCAGGCGTTCAAAGGGCTTGCTCAGATCAATTGGTCCCCCGAGCCGGCCGGTTCCATAGTTCAGCTCGAGCGACCCGCAAACTTTTTGTGCCACGTCACGGATCAGCGCTTCGGTAAACGTCATCAGGTCCGAGTAATTCCACCAGGCGGCGTAGAACTCCATCATGGTGAACTCGGGGTTGTGGCGGACGCTGATGCCTTCGTTGCGGTAGCTGCGGTTGATCTCAAAAACACGCTCGAAACCGCCGACGATGAGGCGCTTGAGGTAGAGCTCAGGCGCGATGCGCAAAAACATCTCCTGGTCCAGCGCGTTGTGGTGCGTCTTGAACGGCTTGGCATTGGCGCCGCCCGGGATGGGGTGCAGCATGGGGGTTTCGACTTCAAGGAAATCGTTTGCGACCATGAATTCACGGATGCTGCTGACCGCCTTGCTGCGCGCCATGAACCGTTTGCGCGCGTCCGCATCCATGATCAGGTCGACATAACGCTGGCGGTATTTGACTTCCTGGTCGGCCATGCCGTGGAATTTGTCGGGCAGGGGGCGCAGGCTTTTGGTGACCAGGCGCAGGCTGGTCGCATGGATCGAAAGTTCACCGGTCCGGGTCCGGAACACCGTGCCGGTCGCCTCGACGATATCGCCCAGGTCCCAGTGCTTGAAGGCGCTGTGGACTTCCTCGCCGACGCCCTCATTGTTGATATAGAGCTGGATGCGGCCGCCGGTAGGGCCGAACGAAGCATCCTGCAGCGTCGCAAAGCTCGCCTTGCCCATCACTCGCTTGAGCATCATGCGGCCTGCGACATGAACCTTGATCGCCAGCGGCTCGAGTTCCTCGTTGGTCTTGTCGCTGTACTTTTCGAAAACCTCTGCCGCCCGGTGCGTCGGCTTGACGTCGTTGGGGAAGGCGACGCCCCGGCCTTCGGCCTGCCGTTGGCGCATGGCCTTGAGCTTTTCGCGGCGTTCGGCGATCAGCTGGTTCTCGTCTTGGACAGGGGGCACGGTGTTGTTATCGGACATGGTCAGAAGGTGTAAAAACGATCGGGGGCGCTGCCAAAGCCGGTTTGCAGCTGTTGCGGACAAAGCGCCAAACCGTTGATTTTAGTTTTTTAAGTGGCTGGTTTCCCCATTCAGGGCCGGCTGCCCCCATTTAAGCCTTGATAATCCCGCCTATGTACCTGCGCGCCGGCGTTTTTTCCCTGGGTTTGCTCATGGCCAGCCGCCTGCTCGGCCTCCTGCGGGAATCGGCCCAGGCCGCTGCTTTTGGCGCCACCGGACTTGGCGACGCGGTGATTGTGATGTTCACCCTGCCGGACTTGCTGGTCGGCATATTGTTCAGCGGCGCCCTGGGTTATGTGTTGTTGCCGGAATGGGCGCGCCAAACGCCTGCGCAACAGGATGCCAGCCAGAAAAAGGTTGCGCGGGTGCTGCTCGGAACCGGTCTTGTTCTGGCTTTGCTGATCTGGTTGCTCCGGGATGCTGTGGTTTGTGCATTGGCGCCGGGCCTTCGCGGCGAGATGGCGGCACTTGGTGCCAGTTCCCTGGGATGGAGCGCAGCCGCCTTGCCGCTGGCCCTTCTTGGGGCTCTGTGGGCCACACGCCTGCAACACGAGCGCGATTTTGCCGGTATGTATGCGGGTAACCTGATCATCAACCTGATGCTGGTGGGCGCATTGTTTCTTGTTCCGTCTGCAGTGCCGGGCGGGCAGATTGTGATGGGACTAGGCTGCGTGCTGTGGCTGGCCATGGCGGGCCGCCTCGGCTGGCTTGCCTGGCGGCTGCCGAAAGCGGCCCGCGATACCGTAGATGCCGATCAGCCTGCCGCTTCCTTGCCCGGCGCTAGCATCTGGCTTTGGGCCGCGCTGTCTTCAGGGTTGCTGCTATTGCTTCCACTGATGGGCCGCAGTATGGCTTCCCAGGCCGGGGAGGGCGTACTGGCAAGCTTTAACTATGCGTGGAAGCTGGTGGAGTTGCCGCTGGTGCTGGCGATACAGCTGGTAGCCGCTCTGGCCTTTCCCGCCATTGCACGTACCAAGTCAGGCACGGGCGCGCGCGAGAGGGCACTGCAGACGGCCTTTTTGCTGGCCTGGACGCTGGCCTGCATGTCGATCGCTGTGGTTACCACGTTTTCGTTCCCGATCGCCGCGGTGCTGTTTGGCTGGGGCCGCATGAATGCTGCGTATTTGCAGGTAATTGCAGATGGGGGCGCTGTTGGTATATGGTCATTGCTGCCGCAGGCCCTGATGGCCGTGCTGCTGACCGTTATGGCTACAGAGCGGCGTATGCATATCGCGGTTTGGGCATATGCTGCCGGTGCTCTGGCGTTGGCCCTTACTGCCTGGGCCGGGTTGGCCAGCGGGATGCGGGTCATGTGGACCCTTAATACAGTGCTTGGCAGTGTGGCGGTCATGATGATGCTGATCGAGCGCCGCAGCCTTTCTCGGGCCTTGCCATGGGGTGCTATGCTGGCGCCGCTGCTGGTTTGCGTAGGGCTGGTCGCCTTGAAACCCTGGTTACCCATATGGAGCCAGCCAGGGATGTTGCTGGCCTGCTTTTTATATGCGACTGCCGTGATGGCTGCTGCGGTGGCGGCCAGCCCAATTCTGCGGGGATTGGTTCTCTCCAGAGTAGGGCATAAAGCGGCCGGACGTGTTCAATAATTGCGCCAAAGCTGTCCCATGATTGATTTTCTAGCCATTACCAACCAAGCCGACTTCGCGCAACAGTGCGACCAGATGCCGGGCATACGCATCTTTGTGGACCTAGAACGCAACGGCAAGGCAGAACGCCAGGCAGGGCGAAACACCTTTATCAGTACGCACCGGATGGATGATGTGTCGGTCATCCGGGATGTACTGCAGCGGTCGCCGCTGATGGTTCGCGTCAATCCCTACCAACCATCGGACCCGAACGCCAGTAAAACCGAGGTGGATGAAGTGCTTGCTGCAGGTGCTGACCTGGTGATGCTGCCGATGTTTACCAATGCAAGTGAACTTCAGGCGTTTATTGGTCTGGTGGCTGGGCGTGTGCCTGTTGTGGCATTGCTGGAAACCGCAGGAGCGCTGGCGTCGCTGGATGAATGGATAGCCACGCCAGGGCTCCATGAGGTCTTCGTGGGCCTTAACGACCTGCACCTTTCATTGGGACACCACTTTATGTTCGAACCGCTGTTGCGAGGGCACGTGGAGCGGGTTGCGGTTGCCGCGCACAAACAAAATCTCCGTTTTGGCTTTGGCGGCATTGCGCGTGTCGGGGAGGGACAGTTGCCGGGGCAGGACGTGCTGGCCGAACACCTGCGGCTGGGATCGCGGGCGGTTATCTTGTCTCGCACCTTCAGCGGCGGCGGCGGGGAGCGTTCTTTCCGCCAGGGGGTTGAGGAACTTCGCAAAGCCGAGCAGGCGCTTGCAGACCGGACCGTTGCTCAGGTCGAGGCTGATCGCGCCAGAATTGCGGACTTGATCCGCTTGCTGGCTAAACCTGTTGGACAAGGCGCATGAAGCGGCTGATGGATATTGTCTTTTCGCTGGCCGCGTTGCTTGCCTTAAGCCCGATATTGATTCTGACGGCCATGGCTATCGCAATGGAAGGGGGTTTCCCGGTGATTTTCCGGCAGACTCGTATTGGTCTGGGCGGACGCGAGTTCGAGATGTTCAAATTTCGAAGCATGAGGAAGAATGCCGCGGCCACCGGCCCCTATTTCACCGAGACAAATGATGTCCGGATAACCCGGGTCGGTCGCCTAATCCGCCGTACAAGCATTGACGAACTGCCTCAAATAATCAATGTCCTGCGCGGCGATATGAGCCTGGTAGGCCCGAGGCCCGATGTGCCGGCCCAGCGTGGCCTCTATACCGCTGATGACTGGGCGCGGCGCTGTAGTGTGCGGCCAGGAATCACTGGATTGGCGCAGGTGAATGGCCGTTCGGACAGTACGTTCGAGTTGCGTCTACACTTTGATCTTGAATACGTCGGCCAGGCAACCTGGTGGCGCGACTTGCAGATTATGTGGATGACCGCGCGCCAGCTCGGTGGGAAGCAGTCCAACTGAACGGTCCATCGTTGCGTGCACGGCGCATACTCAGGTGCCAAACCCTATAATCCGGCTATCGCGATTCCCAACAGCGCCTCGACCGCTGCAATTACGTGAACCAAAGACAAGCTGAATCCGTCATGGAGCAAAAGCCGATCGGCTACAACGTTCACACGGGCTCCGACCGGCGGGCGATGCTTGAGGCCATAGGGCTTTTTTCGGTGGAGCAGTTATTTGCGGACGTGCCGAAGCAGGTTCGCCTTCGGCGCGAGCTTGACATCCCTCCCGCGCTCAGTGAATGGGAGCTGATGCGTGATGTCATGGCGATGGCCGGGCTGAACCAGACAGTGCTCACGCATTCGAATTTTCTCGGTAGCGGTGCCTACGAACATTACATCCCAGCCGTTGTCGACGCCATCGTCTCCCGCGGCGAGTTCCTAACGGCCTATACGCCTTATCAACCCGAAATGAGCCAGGGCCTGTTGCAAGCCCTGTTCGAGTTTCAGGTGCTCGTGGGCAGGTTGCTGGGCCAGGAATCCGTCAATTGCTCGGTTTATGACGGCGCGACGGCGCTTGCCGAATCGTGCTGGATGATGTGTTCAGCCAGCGGCAAGCGCCGCATCGTGGTCGCGCAAGCCCTCTGGACCGAATACCGCGAAGTGCTGACAACCTATCTGGAGCCGCGTGGTGTGCGGCTCGACAGCGTAGGGAATGACGCTGGCACTGGCCGGATCGACGCGGCGGCCGTGGCCGCATTGTTGGCGTCCGGCGATACTGCCGGCGTCGTGTTGCAAAGCCCCAATGCCCTTGGCGTTATCGAGGACGTTGCAGCACTTTCCCCGATTTGCAAACAGGGGCGGGCACTGCTTGGCGTATGTGTCAACCCGCTGCTTTGCGGGTGGATCGAAGCGCCTGGCAGACTCGGAGCCGACATCGTCGTCTGCGAAGGCCAACCTCTTGGCTTGCCGCTCAGTGCAGGCGGGCCTTATGTCGGCATCATTGCTTGCAGCAAGCCGCTTGAACGGTATCTGCCGGGTCGGCTTGTCGGCCGGGTGCACGACCTCAACGGCAAACTTGGTTATGCGCTGGTCAAGGAAGACCGCGAGCAGCACGTGGCACGCGACAAGGCTACCAGCCACATCTGCTCCAACCAGGCACTCAATGCGATTCGCGTTGCGATCTACCTAGTTTGTCTGGGTGATGCAAATTTCATGCGAATCGCCGAGACCAATGCGGCCAATGCGGCCCTGCTGCATGAACTGCTGGTTGCGCTTCACGGCGTCAAGCCGCTGCGCAGTGGCGCTTTTTTCAACGAATTTTCGATCGAGTTGCCTGTTGCCGCCACGGTCTTTTGTGCGCGCATGCGCAAGCTCGGACTTTTTGCGGGTGTGCCAGTCGCGGCTGAGTTGGCGGGCCACGAGCGTGGCCTGCTGGTTGCGGTCACTGAAACCAAATCACGCGCCGATATCGAGGCTTATGCCGCGCATGCGCGGGCTTGCCTGCAGGAGTGCTGAGATGGCCGCTACGTCCGCTTCCCAGACCATCACTGAATTGCACCGCTCTGGCGCGGCCAGCGATGTTTTTGCCGGACGCCTGTCCGGGAAGACCCCTGCGCCGCCGGCTTTTGCACGAGCCCGTACCGCCATTGGACTTCCCGAAGTCAGCGAGGTCGACGTCGTCAGGCATTTCACCCGCCTGAGCCAGGAGTCGCACGGCGTTGACAACGGACCGTATCCGCTTGGCTCCTGCACGATGAAATACAACCCGAAGCGCAATGACGAGCTTGCACGCCTCTCGGGCTTTGCCAATGCCCACCCGATGCAGGACACCGACACGCTGGGCGGCGTATGGGAGATGTACGAGCGGTTGCAGGCCATGATTTGCGAGATTACGGGTATGGACGCCTGCTGCCTGGCGCCCGCTGCCGGTGCCCATGGCGAACTCGCAGGCCTGCTGGTGATCCGCGCACATTTTGCACAGCTGAATAACCGTCGTCCAGTGGTGCTGGTACCCGACTCGGCGCATGGCACTAATCCGGCGTCGGCTGCCATGGCGGGTTTTGACTGCCGTATCGTGCCATCCGACGTCAAGGGCCGGGTCGATCTTGCAGTGCTGCGCGGAATGCTGACTCCCGATGTCGCGGCTTTCATGCTGACCAATCCTTCAACCCTGGGCCTGTTTGAGGACCAGATCGTCGAGATTGCTGACGCGGTTCATGCCAATGGCTCGTTGCTCTATTACGATGGTGCCAACCTCAACGCGTTGATGGGTATCGTGCGTCCCGGCGACATGGGTTTTGATGTGGTTCATGTCAATGTGCACAAGACTTTTTCAACGCCGCATGGCGGCGGTGGACCGGGCGCCGGTCCGGTCGCGGTCAAGGGCGCGCTGGCTGCCTATCTGCCGAGCCCGGTCGCAGTTCGAAAGAACGGCGTGGCTCAACGAGACGATGACAGGCCGCTTTCCATCGGTCGCATGAAAAACTTCCACGGCCATGTTGGTGTGTTGCTGCGTGCTTACGGCTACTTGCGCACTATGGGTGGGGCCGGCTTGCGACAGGCGTCCGAAAACGCGGTGCTGAATGCCAATTACCTGCAGCACCGGCTGGCGCCAATGTTGCCGCCGGTTTACGACCAGTTCTGCAAGCATGAAACCCTGTTGTCGGGCGAGAAGCTCAATACATCGGCACGCCAGTTCGCCAAGCGGCTCATCGATTACGGCATCCATCCGCCAACGCTGGTAGGTGCGGGCTGCGTTTATTTCCCGGGTGACCTCAAGTCTGCGATGTTGATCGAGCCGACCGAAACAGAGACCAAGGCCAGCCTGGACTACCAGGTGGAAATTTTCCAGCGGGTCTTTGATGAGGATGCTACCGACGAAGCGCTTGTCGAAAGTGCACCGCTGAGCCGAAAAATTGCACGAATTGATTTGAAGACTTAAGGATTTGCCATGTGTGGAATAGCTGGCGTGGTCAACGCTGCGGGTACGACCAAAGATGATGTCTGGAAGATGATCGACTGCATCAAGTATCGTGGGGTCGATGAGCAGGGTGTGGAGGACCTTGGGCAGGCGGTGCTGGGTCACGCACGACTTGCGGTGGTGGATCCCGAAAACGGCATGCAGCCCATGTCGAGTACCGACGGCAAGGTCTGGGTTGTTTTCAACGGCGAAATCTTCAATTTCATTGAGTTGCGCGAACAGCTCAAGGCCAAGGGCTACAAGTTCAAGTCGCGCTGCGACACCGAGGTGCTGGTGCATCTGTGGTGCGAAAAGGGCGAAAAAATGCTCGACGACCTGGTCGGCATGTTCGCTTTTTTTATCTGGGATCAGCGAACGGAAACCGGCATGCTTGCGCGAGATCGTCAAGGTATCAAGCCGTGCTTTTATGCCTCTTATCAAGGGGGCCTGGCTTTCGCCAGTGAAATAAAGGCCATCCTTGCGTTGCCGAAATTTAAACGCAAAGTCAATGAATCCGCGCTTGGCAATGTCTTTACCTTCAACTATTGCCCTCCGCCGGAGACTTGCTTTGAGGGCATTCGCCATCTGCCGCCCGGCACTTTTATGCGTTACGGTGCGGGCAAGCTCTCCGAGCCGGTGCGCTACTGGAACTGGCCTCTCGATGGCCCTCGTGTTGATGCGTCTCAGGAACAGCTTGAGCAGGCACTCAACGAGGCAATCAAGCTGCAGATGAGGTTTGACGTCGACGGTGGCCTGTTTCTTTCTGGCGGTGTCGACTCGTCGGTGATCGCCAATCGGCTGGTGCCGCAATGGAACCGGCCGCAGCTCGATGCAATCGGCTTGCGCATCGAGGACAAAGGATTTTCGGAGTACTCCTATGCTGAGCGCGTGGCGTCGGAGCTCGATATCAATCTGAAGCCGCTTGATATCAAGCCAGCCGACATTCCTGAGATTGCACAAACTGTGGTGCGGCACGCGGAACAGCCACACGGTGATTTTTCATTCTTTTTATTCTTCCTTCTCTCACGCGAGGCTCACAAGCAGGGGAAGATCGTGATGTTCACGGGTGACGGGCCTGACGAGGTCATGCTCGGCTTCCGTCACAACGAACAGTTTTTCTCGGAAATGACACGCACCAATTTTCCGATGCGCAGCTACTTCGACCTGATCAGCTACAGCACCGAAAAAGACCGTCATCGGATGATGAGCCCGACTTTTTTCCCGCACACTCAGGGCGCCCTCGACAGATTCATGGAAATCATCGAACCGTTCGGCGACCTTGAGCCGGCAGAGCAGGTTGCAGCCTATGAACTCAACTCGCTGATGCCGGGCAACAATTCGGTCAAGGGTGACCGTATGGGGGCCTGCTGGTCAATTGAGGGTCGCGCGCCTTTTCTCGACCACCGCGTTAGCGAAATGTTTGCACGCCTTCCGGTGACTTCAAAATTCCGTGATGGCATCGGCAAGCATTTTCTGAAGCAGGCCGCAGCGAGCTATTTCGACCACGATTTCGTCTTCCGCCCCAAGACCATGCCGACCCTGCCGATTGGCGAATGGATCAAAGGACCACTTTATACCTGGGCACGCGATGTACTGAATCTGCCTGATGGTGGCCGTTTCGACCGTAATGAGCTGCTGGTAATGCTGGAGGAGCACCGTAGTGGTCTACACAACCACACGAAACAGCTGCGTACTCTGTTGATGACCAAACTCTGGCTGCAGGAGTTTTTTCCCGAAAACGCATAAACAAAAACATAGGCTGGACATGGCGGATTTTGATTACTACCTGGCGCAGTTTGTCGACATTCATGGGCGGCCCAAGGCCAAACTGGTACCCGGCAAGCACAAGGACATGATCTTTGGCGCCGGCGCCGGCTTTGCCGGCTTTGCCATTGCCGGCATGGGCATGGGGCCTCACGGCCAGGAGTTCATGGCGATCGGCGATCGCGGCGATGTGCGGCCGGTACCCTGGTTGCCGGGTACTGCGGTCGTCGCCTGCGATGGTCATGTCCAGGGCAAGCCGCACGCGCTCGATTCGCGCGTGATTGCGAAGAAAGCGCTGGCCGAATTCCGTGAGGAGACCGGGCTAACCTTCTTCTCCGGCCTTGAGCCCGAGTTCTTCCTATTGCGCAAGGACGATAGCGGCTCCTATGCCGTTGCCACCGAGTCTGAGTCGCTCGACAAACCCTGCTACGACTTCCGCCACCTTTCCTCGGTTACGCCGTTCCTCATGGAACTTCGTGCTGCGCTCGAGGGCGCAGGCATTGATGTCTACCAGATTGACCATGAGGACGCGAACGGCCAGTTCGAGATGAACTTCACTTACGCCGACGGGCTGCGCACGGCAGACAACCTGACCTATTTCAAGATGGCTGCACAGGCGATCGCGAAGAAGCACGACATGCTCTGCAGCTTCATGCCGAAGCCATTCGCCGAACGCTCCGGCAGTGGTCTGCACATGCACATGTCGGCCGGCAAGGCTTTCGGCGATAACGCGTTCGAGGATCCAGCTGACCCCAGCGGCATGCGGCTCAGCGCGCTCGCTCGCCATTTCCTTGGCGGTCTGATGGCGCACGCGCGCGGCCTGACCGCGATCGCCGCGCCCTGTGTCAACTCGTACAAGCGGCTGGTCTCACGCGGGTCGCGTTCCGGCGCGACTTGGGCGCCGGTCAACATCGCCTGGGGCGACAACAACCGCACCGCTTTCGTACGGGTGCCGGGCGGCCGGCTCGAACTGCGCGTACCGGACGCTTCGGCCAATCCCTACCTGCTGACGGCGGCGATCGTGCACGCCGGCCTCGATGGCATCCGCCGCAAGCTCGACCCGGGCCAAGCCTGCAACGAAAACCTCTACGCGTTGAACCTTGACGAACTCTCCGCGCGCGGCATCGCGCGGCTGCCGGCCTCGCTACCCGACGCGCTTGATGCTCTCGAAGCCGACACCGCCCTGTGCGCCGCTCTCGGCCAGCGGTTCGTCGACGAATTCGCGAGGCTCAAGCGCCTCGAATGCGACGAACTGCTGCTCAATGTATCGCCGGCCGAGTTCCGGCGTTACGTCGATTTTTTCTGAAGATGCCCGACCGGCCGATCTCATGAGCGATGTCGCTGTTTCCGCCACCGGCTGCGACGTGCTTTTCGTGGTCTACGGCAGCGGCCATATCGGCAAGGTGGCTCCAGTCATGAAGCACCTGCAGTCACTGGGCGCCCGTTGCGAATTACTGGCGCTGACCTTGGGCTACCAGCAAGCTCGGCGGCTTGGTGTTGAGCCGCGCGGCTACGCGGATTTCCTGCACCTGGTCGACCGCGAAGCGGTGCTCGCGCGCGGCCGCCAATTGCTCGATGGCAACAGCCACCCCGACGTCGACCCGTTCGAAAGTCAGTGTTATCTGGGGATCAACTACGAGGAGTGGGTGCAGACCCATGGTGAGGCCGAGGCCGCACGCCGATACGCCAGCACGGGCCGCCGCGGTTTTCTGCCGGTGCGCTTCATCGGCAGCGTGATTGACGAACTGCGCCCTGCGGTGGTCGTGAGCACCGGGTCGCCGCGCTCCGAACAGGCCGCGATCGAGGCCGCCGTTCAGCGCGGCGTGCCCAGCCTGACGATGGTCGACTTGTTCGGCCTGCCGCACGACGCCTACTTGCGCAACGAGGTGTTCGCGGACCGCATCACGGTGTTGTCGGATTTTGTGCGGCGCAACTTGCTGGCCGCGGGGATCGCCGATTCGCGCATTGCGGTGACTGGCTGTCCCGCCTACGAAGGCCTGTTCG
This sequence comes from Polaromonas sp. P1_F8, assembly GCF_056405635.1. NCBI lineage: Bacteria > Pseudomonadati > Pseudomonadota > Betaproteobacteria > Burkholderiales > Comamonadaceae > Polaromonas > Polaromonas sp. P1_F8. The sequence goes on from NZ_JBFUBS010000003.1 coordinate 159,828, forward strand.
ATCCGGCGCATGCGCTGGCCGGCGAGGTGCTTCGCCGCACTCTTGGCTGGCAGGGCCTCAAGGCGGTCATGTGGGCCGGCAATTTCGAGGAACCCGGCCCCGGTGTGAGCGCGGAGAACCTCGGTACAGGCTTGGCGCTCGACGTCGAACGCCGGCTGCGCACATGGGTCGAGGCGCGTCCCGACGTCGCGTTGTTGATCCGCTATCATCCGAGCCAATACCATCTGTTTCCGGACCTGGGCGCGCATCCCCGGATCTACCGGAGCGTGCCGACAGAGGACGCACTGGCGCCGCAGTTGCACCTGGCCGACACGCTGGTGGTGCAGACCAGCACGGTCGGTTTCGAGGCAGCACTGATCGGCCGGCGCGTGCTGAGCCTGTCCTGGTCGCCGATGGTCATTAACCTTGATTTTGACTATGGTCGGCTCGGTTTGGGAGAATCCGTGGCATGCGCCGCGGATCTGCTGCCGACTCTCGAACGCGAGCCGTTTCGTCCGATCGACCGTTCTGTGTTTCCGCCGCCGGGGCTTGCGACGCCGCGCGTAGCGGCGGAGATCCTGGCACTGGCCAGTGCGCGTGACCGGCAGTTTCCGCTTCCGACTTGATATCCCTATTTTCAGCGAGCGCTCCATGACCCCACCGTTTGCCGATAAACCTTTCCCTCATCTCCAGTACTGCGTACGCTGCTGCGTGCCGCAGACGCAGGAGGGCGTAGTGTTCGACGAGCTTGGCGTCTGCCAGGCCTGCCAGTCGGCGGAGCAGAAGATCCACATCGACTGGGCCGCGCGTGAGCGCGACCTGCGCGCGACCCTGGAGGCCGCGAAGGCCTCGGCCGGCAATAATTACGACTGCATCATCCCGATCAGCGGTGGAAAAGACAGCACCTTTCAGCTGCATGTGCTGACCAAGATCTACGGCATGAAACCGCTGGCCGTGACCTTCAGCCACAACTGGTACAGCGAGACTGGCTGGTACAACCTGCAAAACTCGCTCGAGCAGTTCAACGTTGACCACATCATGTTCACGCCGAACCGAAGCGTCGTGAACCGCATCGCGAAACATTCGCTGGCCGGCATCGGTGATTCCTGCTGGCACTGCCATGCCGGCGTCGGCGCATTCCCGCTCCAGGCGGCGGTTCGCTTCAACATTCCGCTGCTGGTCTGGGGCGAGTCGATCGCCGAGAGCTCGGGCCGTGCCTCCTACAAGAATCCGGTGCGCAAGTTCGACAGGGAGTACTTCACCAAGGTCTCGGCCAAGCTGCGGCCCGACCAGATGGTGCGCGACGACCTCAGCGAACGCGATCTCTACCCGTTCAACGTGCCATCGGCTGAGGAGTGCGAGCGCGTCGGCGTCTACGGCATCCACCTCGGCGACTACATCTTCTGGGACGACGAGCGCCAGACCGAATTCGTGCGCGACGTTTATGGCTGGCGTGAAACCCAGATAGAGGGATCCTATAAGCGCTACAAGAGCGCCGAATGCATCATGCCGGGCGTGCACGACTACACGAACTACCTCAAGCGCGGTTACGGCCGGGCGACCTTCCATTCGAGCGTCGACGTGCGCGCCGGCCTGCTGAGCCGCGACGAGGCCTGGCAGCTGATTCGGGACAACGACGGCGTGCGCCCCGAGGGCCTCGACTATTACCTGAAGATCACCGGTATGACCGAAGGGGAGTTCCATGCCACGATGGAAGGCCACCGTCGGCCCGAAATGAAAAATGTGGTGATCCCTATTTACCCGAAGCCGGCGCCGAACGAAGAAAAACTCGTGCCGCATCCGCAGCAGCTGATAGCGCGCGTGCAGGCCGATACCGGTGCGCCAGCGGCTGACGACGAGGCCGCCGCATGAGCGGCCGCTTGCCCAGCATCGCCGCGATCCTGCAGGGTTACCGCGACGGCAGCCTGACACCGCTCGACGTCGCGCGCCATTACATCGAGGTCTACACCGCGCAGGAGCCGCGCTACCACGCCTGGGAATGCTTCGACCCTGAGTTGTTCCTGACGGCCGCCCGTGCCGCGACCGAGCGCCTGCACGCGGGCGAGGCGCCGCGCGCGCTCGAAGGCATCCCGTTCGCGGTCAAGGACATCTTCAACACGGCCGACTTCCCGACCCAGATGGGTAGCGAACTTTGGCGCGGGTTCACCCCTGGCAATGATGCGCGCGTGCTTTACGACATCAAGCGCCTCGGCGCGATCGTGCCCGGCAAGACCGTGACGGCCGAGTTCGCCGTGCATTCGCTCGGCAAGACCATCAACCCGCACGCGGCTGACCGCACGCCGGGCACCTCCTCGAGCGGCTCGGCAGTCGCGGTCGCCACTGGCATGGCACCGGTCGCTCTCGGCACGCAGACTGCCGGCTCGATCATCCGACCCGCGAGCTTCTGCGGTATCTGGGGCTGCAAGCCCTCGTTCGGGCTGGTACCGCGCACAGGTACCCTCAAAACCACCGATAGCCTAGACAGCATCGGTTTCTTCGTCAACCACGCAGCCGACCTCGAACCGGTATTCGAGGCGCTGCGCGTGCATGGTCGCAACTTTCCAATCAGCGATGCGGCGCTCAGCGACGTGGCGCGTCAGGCGGCGCCCGTCGGCCGGCCCTGGCGGATCGCTGTGGTGCGCCCGCATGTCTGGCGTCACGCGCCAGCCTACGCGACGAAGGCGTTTGACGCTTGGTGCTCGCGCCTGGCCCGCAACCCGCGCTTCGAGCTGTGCGAGGCGGCGCTGCCGCCGTCGATGCTGCGTTCGCATATCGTGCACGAGACGATCTACAACAAGGCGCTGGCCTACTATTTCCAGGAAGAGTTCAAGCGCGCCGAGCTGATTTCGCCTGTGATGAACCGCCTCATCACGGCCGGCCAGCTCGTGACGCCGGCCGAATACCAGGCAGCGCTCGACGAGCAGGTCGCGATGGCGCGCGACATGGACGCCTTCTTCGCCGATGCCGACGTGATCGTCACGCTCAGCACGGCCGGCGTGGCGCCGCCGCGCGATCAGGAAGAGGCGCCCGATTCGGCGCTCATGTGGACCCTGACGCAGCTTGCGGCCGTCAGCGCGCCGGTGTTTTCGTCGCCCGAGGGTCTGCCATTCGGGTTGCAACTGGTGGCGCGCCGGTACAACGACCCCCTGCTGTTCCGCTTTATCGCTGAAGCCGGTACGCATGGGCTGCTGACGCCGACCGCGCCGGTCTAATCTAGAGCGCGACGAGCTCGCGCATGTGGCACAGGCCGGCCTGCGGTAGCCTACAGGGTGGCGCTTCCGGCGGCAGAGTCGACAGAGTCCTGCGCCCGGCGGCCAGCGCAATCACCAGCGCCGTGCTTTCACAGCCAACCACCCATTCAGCGCGGCTGATGGCCTCTGCGAGGTTGGGCGCATCGTCGAGTGCGACGTCCAGGCCATTCTGGCGTGTCAGCCAGGCGTCGTATTTACCGGCTTCGTCGGACGGGTGCGGACGCAGCCGAATCGACCAGTCACGCCGCGCGCCGAGCCGCGCCAGATTTGTGACGAAATAATCGAGCGCCTCGAATTCACCGGGCTGAGCCAGGCCAGGCCAGCTATAACGCAGAGGCTCGAGCACATAGAGGATGCGACCGGCCTGCGTCGGTGCCGGCGCAGCGATCGCCGCGACCTGATCACGCAGATAAAGGTTCTCGACCTGCCGCAGGGGCATGCCGGGGAATGTGCTGGCGGCGATCGCCAGCGCGTCGGCGTCGGCGACCCAGATCTCGTCGGGCAGCACCCGCTCGCCGGCACGTTCGAAACGCGCCGCGTAGTTTACCCAGTGGTCGATCAGCGCGACGCTCTGCAGGCCTAAGGAGCGCGCACGTCGCCGTGCCTCATGTTCGAGATCGCTGGCCCAGCCTGTGCCACTGAGCAGCGAGCCGGCACTGGCGAGCGCGCTGTCGAGCTCGAGCGGCTGCAGCGGCGCCAAGCCGCTGGCGCGCCAGATCGCGGCGGCCGGCCCTTGCATCACAGGCAACCAGACCTTTTGGGTTTCGACTCGCAGCGCCGCGACGATGATGTTGGCGGCGCCCGCGTCGTGACACACCACGGCGACCGGAGCGGGCAGCTCAAGCATCGCCGAAACGCGCGAAATAAAGGATGTCCTGGGCTGCGCCGTCCACGATCTCCTGGCCGCGACGTACGCCGTCGGGCTGCATGCCGGAGCCGTGCATTAGGCGCAGCATCGGCGTGTTGCAGCCCAGCGTGCCGGCCGTGACCTTGCGCAGGCCGCGTGCCTCGAGCAGCCAGGTCATCAGGGTCGACCAGGCGTCAAAGCCGAAACCGCGGCCGCGCGCGGCGGGCGCCCCGATCATGATGCCCATGTCGGCGGTGCCGTGCTGGGACGCGACATAAGCCGTCATGGTGCCCAGCAGGCGCTCGTCGACCCGATCGCACACGCCGAAAAAAAAGTTCGGCGAGTCCTCAAATGAAGCGAGGTAGCGCAGGCTGCTATCCCGGTCGTGTCGCACGAAGCGCTGGTTGCTGTAGCGCATCAGCAGCGGATCGTTGAGCCAGCCAAGGTAGTCGTCGGCGATGTCGTGCGCGCTGAACGGCCGTAGCACGACCTTGTCGCCTTCGATCAACGGCTGTGACATCGGGCTCAGGTCGCCGCGCGCAGCGCGTCGAGGTTACGCCAGACCTTCTCGAACGCGCCGATCACGACTTTGACGTCGTCGCTCGAGTAATCGTTGAGGCAGATGTTGATGCCCATGAAGGTCTCGCTGTGGAGTTTTTCGGCGACAGGGCAGATGCCGTGCGCGTAACTAACCTCGCGCTCGCAGTACGGCGAGTTCCATGGAAAGCCCTTGCTGCCGTAGGCGATGCGGTTCTGGAATAGTGGGTAGAGGTGGACGTTCTGGTAGCCGTTCATGATGCCGGGCAGGCCTTCGGCGCGCAGCGCGGCGACGATCTTCTCGCGCGGGACGTCGAGCAAGGCGGTATCGAGCGTGATGCCGTAGACGTAGTAGACATGGGTGCAGCCGTCGGAAACCTTTGGTGTGGTCAGGCCCGGCAGCGCGGCCAGGCCGGCGTTGAGCTGGACCGCGACGCGCTGCCGGCCCTCGATGTTGGGGCCAAGCTTCTTGAGTTGTTCGGTAGCAATCGCCGCCTCGATCTCGCCGAGCCGGAAGTTGTAGCCGAGCATGTTGGAGAGCTCGTGCGGATCGTTGCTGTCGATCACGGCCTCGGCGTGGTTGCGGATCAGGCGCAGGCGCTCGGCGTAGCGGTCGTCTCCGGTGACCAGGATGCCCCCCTCGCCACAGTGGATGTGTTTATGGTAGTTCAGGCTGAAGCCGCCGATGTCGGCCAGCGTGCCGGTAGCTTGGCCGTAGTAGGTCGCGCCGGGGGACTGTGCAGTGTCGCAGAGCAGTTTGACGTTGTGGCGCGTAGCGATCTCGCGCAGCGCCCGCATGTTGCAGGACTGGCCGAAGATATCGACCGCCATGATCGCGCGCGTGCGCGGCGTGATGAGTTTTTCGACGCTTGCCGGATCGATGTTGAAGGTCTGCGGATCGATGTCGGCGAATACCGGTATGCCGTTCCACTGCAGCACCGCGGTCGCGGTTGCGACCATGGTCCAGGGGCTGGTGATGACCTCGTCGCCGGGCTCCAGGCCGATCGCGCCGACCGCTGCGATCAGGCCCGAGGTCCAGGAGTTGACAGCGATTGCGTGCTTGACGCCGAAATGTTTCGCGGCGGCGTCCTCAAATGCGCGCACACGTGGACCTCCCATGAATGCCGCGCCCGGCGCGCCGATATAGGCCGACAGCACGCCGCTGCGGATCACTGCGGTTGCGGCCGCGAGCTCTTCCTCGCCGATAGTATTGAAGGGCTTGAAATGGGTTTGTACTGCGGGGGTGCCGCCGAGCAGGGCGAGGGTCTGTGTGTTCATGCGGTGGCCTGAAAGGGTCCGGGTGTCCCGGGGGGGGTTGACGGTGATGATTCTAGTGACATGGCGCGCAGGAGTTCACAGAGGCGCTGCGCAATCAGCGCGCTGTCGCCGTCACTGGCGAGCGCGGTGTCCGCGCGCAGCGCTCGATGGATGTTGGTTACTGCGTTCGACATCGTCGCGAGGTAGCCGCCGGGTCGGATTTCGCCTTCGGGCAGCGCGCGGTAGCCAGCAAACTGCGGGCTCGGTTCGGCAAGCCGGTGGCGCCAGCGCATGCCGCCGTCCTCCATCGCGATCACTGCGCGCTCGGTCACGAACTGCAATTCGAACAGCGAATAGTCGGCCGCGTGGCCGGCGTTGAGGCTGACCTCGACGCCGTCGCGTGTGCGCAGCAGCGCTGGCACAGTCGGGTCGGCAGGCCAGTGATCGTAAAGCGGTGCGCCCGCGTGGCGCGCCTCGAGCGGGCCGAGCAGGTCGTGCAGCAGGTCGATCATGTGGCTGCCGTTGTTGAGCACGCCCTTGTTGTAGTGGCCGCTGACCGAACGAAGCGCTCCCCAGTGGCCGCTCGCGAGTTCGCCGCGCAAGCGCACCACCTCGGCATCCCAGCGCCGGTTGTGGTTGACTGCAAGCAGCACCTGTTGCGTGGCGCAGCGTTGCACCAAGTCTTCCGCTTGCGGGAGGCCGGCGCAGACCGGTTTTTCGCAGAATAGCAGCCGCGGGTCCAACGCCAGCGCTGCGATGCCATCATTGTGATGGGTTGCAGTGGGCGAGCAGATGCTGACTACATCAAATCTGGCGCCGGCCGACTTGGCTTCGGCGATGTTCGCATAGCCAAGCGCAACGCCCCAGCGCCGCATGAAGGCAGCGCGTTTCGGTGCGTTGGGTTCCACGCATGCGTCAAGGCTGAAACCACCGTGGGCAAGGTAAGCGCCGGCGTGCGTGCGCGGTGGGGCACCGGTTGCGGTGTCAGCGTCAAAACCACCGGCGATATTGCCGCAACCGATCAGCAACACCCGGAGTTTGTCTGCCTTTTCGTTCATAAGGAGAGCGCGAGCGCGCGAAAAATCTTCAGGTTCGCCGAGAGCTTGCGACCAAAGCGCGGCTCCCCTGTCCGGTCGCGTACCTTGACCGGCACGTTCGCGAGCCGGTAGCCATTGCGCGCCGCGAATAGCGCGAGTTCCGCACCGATCGAGCGGTAGGCGTCGAAATGTCCGAGTGCGCGGTAAACACCGATGCGGTAGGCCTTCATGCCGCAGAGCGGGTCGGCGATGCCGAAGCGCTGTGTGTACCAGGCGAACACATGCTCTGCCACCCGCGGCTTTCGGTCGCGCACGCCGAGCACCACGTCGGCGCCGGATTCGAGGCCGGCGATGAAGTCAAGCAGAAGCTCCGGATTGTGCTGACCGTCGGCGTCTAGTGTGATGACGGCTTCGCATCCGAGCCGGTCGGCTTGGGCAAACCCGCTGCTGAGTGCTGCGTCATAGCCGCGATTGACCGCATGGCTAACGACCAGCGCACCGGCCACACGCGCGGCTTCGGCAGTATCGTCGGTGGAGCCGTCATCGACGACGATGCATTGACCGTAGCAGCGCGCACCGCTCACTACAGCGGCGATGCTCGCCGCCTCGTTGAGCGCCGGGATCACAAGGGCTATTCGAGATCGGTCCACTTCAGGTGGCCTCCGGCGGCAACGTCGTGACGCAGCTTGCGTCCAAGCAATTCGGACAGGTGGTAGGGTGGGATGGCATCGGCCGGGCAGGGCCGCAATACCTCAAGGTCGGCATCCGTGAGGAGCGCGCCAGCGCCCAGCGCAGCTTTCGCGCGGATCGCACGGCGCTGCAGTACGACTGTCTGGCGCTCGTTGGGTTCGACCACCTTGACGCCGTCACCAAGCGCGTTCTCAAGCTCGCGCGTGCGCTCGACCATCTCACGCCAGCTGCGAGGGTCCATCGAGAACTTGTGGTCGGGACCAATCCTGCCGATGTCGTCGGTGAAATGTTTTTCGATCATGCGCGCACCTAGCGTCACGGCGCCGAGCACCGTCGCGTGGCCGGGTGTGTGGTCACTCAGGCCGAGCACAAGGTCTGGGTACATGGAACGGTAGGCGTTCAGCACGTTGAGCTTGATGTAATGGAAGTTCTCGAGGCTGGCCGTGTAGTTGGTATTACATTGCATCAGGCACATCTGTGGATTGATCGCGAGTCCGGCCGACACCGCGCGGTGCACGTCGTCGAAGGTTGATGCACCAGTGGCCAGGATATAGGGCTTGCCCTTGCGAGCGATGTATTCGACCATCGCGGTCCAGGTGATGTCGCCCGAGCCGATCTTGTAGGCCGGCACGAAGGGGTCGATATGCTCGACCAGCGCCATCGAATAGGGGCTCGTGAAAAAAGCGATGCCAGCCTGGTCGCAGGTTTCCTTGAGCGTCTCAGTCCAGTCGAGGCTCACGCTCGCGTCCTTGTAGACCTCGAACACCGATTTTTTCCAGCTTGCCTGGTGCGACTGGTCCCCGCCCAGACTCCGAAAACCGTGGTCACTGACAATCGTTGCGGCGGTGAAGTGTTGGAACTTGGCGGCATCGGCACCGGCCTCGGCACAAAGATGTATCAGGTCCTTTGCGCGCTTGAGATCGCCGTCGTGATTGGCTGCGATGTCGGCGATAAAGTAGGTTGGGAAGCCCTTGCCAATCGCCTTGCCGTTGATATTGAGGGTGTTTTCAGTGAAGCTCACGGTAATCCTTTGCGGCGAGTTGAATCTCGGATCCGAGGTTAGGTAAGGCTTGGCCAAAGATCTCTTCGAAACGACGGCTGTCCATGCACATTGCTTTGGGCCGCCAAGCTTTTAGAAAGGTCGCATTGGCAGCAAGGCTCCGGCTCATCGCTGCGGTCGGCAGGCCGAGAGCAGTGGCGAACGCGAACGCAAAGTCCGCCTTGCTCATGCCTCCATGCGAGCCCAGATTGAAGACACCGTGCTTACGCTGCGACGCGACAATTGCAATCATCTCGCAAAGGGTGGCCATCGACAAGGGAGAAAAGCGTACGTCGTCGAATACCTGCAGCGGCCGGCCTTCACTCAGCGCATCGAATAGCCAGTCAGTCAAGCTGCGCCGGGTCGGATGCCGGCTCAGGCCAAAAAAATTACTTCGCAGCACGGTTGCATCTGCGCCCAGCGCAGCCAGTTCGCCTGCGTACTTGCTCATCGCATAGTAGTTACCGGGGCAAGCCTGGCTCTCATCGCTCGAAGGATCGCGGTTGTAGACTTGGTCTGTCGAGATATGGATCAGGTGCGCGCCGACTGCTGTGCTAGCGGCTGCGGCATTTTCCGCGCCCAGGACATTGGCCCGCCAGGCTTCCTGTGGATGCGTCTCGCAGCGGTCTACGTCGGTCAATCCAGCTAAGTTAATGACCACTTCCGGAGAAACCCGGCGCATCAGCGCCAAGGTCGCGACCGCGTCGCCCAGATCGGCGGCCATCGCGCCACATCGGCCGTGGCTGCCAACGCTGTGGCCGTGCGCCGTCAGGTGCGGCACGAGACAGGTACCGAGCATGCCACTTGCGCCTAGCACCAATATCTTCATCGTCAACGCAGACTGGAGCCGAGAGCCTGGTAAATCAGTTCAGCGCGGCGCCAGTCGTCTTCAGAGTCTATATCGACGACGCGCCAGTGTGGAATCGGCAGCCCAAGCCCTGCCGTATGCATTTTTTTGTGCGCCAACCAGGCTGCGGCCTTGCCCCAGTAAAACTGGCCGGCGTCGTGAAAACTCTTCTCGAGATCCTGGGTTCGCGTCATTTCGTGTTCCGGACTGAAAAATGTCATCTGCCCGCTGTCGAGCCGGCGCATAGCACGCTGGATCGGGTGCGCATATTCGGTCACCGGGTACACGAAGTCGGCGTCGCGCTCCAGGCAAAGGCGTAACGCGCGAGCCATGTCTTCGCCGCTGAGCAGCGGCACGCAGGGGTAGATGCAGCATGCATGTTCGACTTGCCAGCCATAATCCCTGCAGGCCTGCACCGCATGGGCGATCACCGGTACGGTCGGCGTGAAATCATCAGCGAGCTCGGCTGGCCGTGTGAACGGCGCTTCGGCTCCGGCCGAACGTGCAATCGCCAGAATTTCGGCGTCGTCAGTCGAGACCACCACATGCTCGAACAGGCCGCTTTGTAGTGCAGAGGATATCGTGCGCGCGATCATTGGCGTGCCATAGAACGGCTTGATGTTTTTGCGTGGAATGCGTTTACTGCCGCCACGCGCGGGAATAATGGCGATTTTCATGCCTCGATCTTCCCAACCTGTTCTCCGATCAATCGTCTAAGCTGATCTACACTGAGGTAGTCAGGGTTGCTGCCGCTGTCGTAAGCAAAACCGGGGAGAACCCTGCTGGCCTTGAAAGCCTCGCAATAGGACTCGATCGAGAAAGCGCCGGCCGAAGGCAGAATTGCGTAATAACGGCCAATGTCGACCGTATTCGGACCGTCGCTCGACGTGATCATTTCTTCATGGATCTTCTCACCGGGCCGAATCCCGACTATCTCCTGACGGCATTCGGGCGCAATCGCCGTGGCCACATCCGTAATGCGATAGGACGGTATCTTGGGAACGAGTACTTCGCCACCCCAGGCATTCTCAAGTGACCACAGCACCATATCGACACCTTCCTGTAGGGAGATGTTAAAACGGGTCATACGTTCATCGGTTATTGGCAGAACGCCGGTTTTACGCCGCTCGAGGAAAAAAGGAATTACAGAACCCCGGCTTCCCATTACATTCCCGTAGCGCACAACTGACAATCGTATGTCGCGGTTGCCGCGTATGTTGTTTGCAGCCGTGAATAGCTTATCGGAGCAAAGCTTGGTCGCTCCATATAGGTTGATCGGCGCCGCAGCCTTGTCGGTCGATAGCGCCACAACGCGTTGAACGCCGTTGGAGAAGCAAGCTTCGATCAGATTTTGTGCGCCAAGTACATTGGTCTTAATACATTCAAAGGGGTTGTATTCGGCGGCTGGCACTTGTTTGAGTGCCGCAGCGTGAACCACGATGTCGATGCCCTCCAGCGCTCGAGTAAGACGCGACTCGTCACGGACGTCGCCAATAAAATACCGAAGGGCTGGATACTGGCGTTCCGAAAATACCTGCTGCATTTCGTATTGCTTGAGTTCGTCGCGCGAAAAGATCACCAGGCGGCGTACCTCGGGGTAGCGCTCCAGCACTGTTCGCACAAAAGCTTTGCCGAACGACCCCGTGCCGCCGGTAATTAGAATGGATTTGTTGTTCAGCATAGGATGGCCGGATAAATGCTCCCTAGCTCAGGAGGATAGCGGGTACGAGCACAATGTATGAAGTCCTGGCCATTATATGAATGGCCGCTGGGCGCCTGCGGTTTTTATCGCCTCGGAATTAAAAGCGTGAAAAAAATAAACTATCACTCTGCCAGCCTTTCCATGCTTTCGTTTGATGTAGCGTTTTTGCTGGTCAGCTGGTGGTTGGCATTCTGGTTTCGCTTCAACCTCGATATTCCAGAGGACTTTGACGCTCTAATCCGCAGCAGTTACGCTCTGGTCGTTGTTGGCTACGGTATCCCCCTGATGTTTGGAGGCCTGTATCGCCATGTCTGGCGTTACACGGGCATTCCTGAGCTACGACGATTGATGATGGCCTGCGTCGTCGGTTCGTTGCTGACAGCTGCCATCGTACTTATGCTGCGCTTACCCAGTTTTCCGCGTTCGGTGCTGCTATTGCATCCGATTTTGGTGTTGATGCTGCTTGGTGGAACACGCGTTGGTTGGCGGATGCTTTTTGAGCAGAAGCATTCAATCATCGGTGCCAACCCTATTCTTATAGTCGGTACCATGCAAAATGCCTCGTCAGCATTTAACGCGTTGCGTCAGTCGCGGCAATGGTATCCGGTCGGTATCGTGTCGCCGCTAATGTCCGAGCAGGGACGTTATGTGCACCAGATTCCAGTTTTGGGAGTGGCCGAAAACATTGCAGATATTGTCAAGACCACTGATGCCAAAGCAGCGTTGATTGCTTGCCCACAGGGAACACTGGGACGGCAAGCCCTGATGCTTCAAGCTAGCGCAGCCGGACTGCCTTTGCTGACAATGCCGCGGGCTGACGAATGGCTTGGAGGTGGAGACAATGCCGTCAGAAAAATCGAACTCGAGGATTTGTTGGGTCGGGATTCGGTACAACTCGACGTCAAAACCCTCGCAGAGCTTTTTTCCGGTAAGACGGTGATGATTTCGGGTGCGGGGGGGTCTATTGGCTCTGAATTGTGCCGCCAGATCGCGCGGCTCGGCGTCGCGCGAATGGTGTGCATAGACTCTTCCGAGATTGCGATTTACAAGCTGGAACAGGATTTGCGGCAGGCCTATCCCCAAATGCAGGGTCTTTACTATACGGCAAATGTGCGCGAGATCGAGCGCATACGCGCTATCGCGGTGCTGTACAAACCATCTGTGGTGTTCCATGCCGCGGCCTATAAACATGTGCCATTGATGGAGTATCACAATGAAATCGAAGCGGTCCGCACCAATATTTTGGGGACTTTGAATGTGGCGAAAGTCGCTGGCGAATGCGGCGCTGCGCGGTTTGTACTGATTTCTACGGACAAGGCGGTCAATCCGACCAATATCATGGGTGCAACCAAACGCATGGCCGAACTGGTCGTGGGGGGGGTTGCATTGGATCACTCAACAACCCAATTTGTTTCCGTCCGTTTTGGCAATGTGCTTGGTTCCAGTGGTTCGGTTGTTCCACTATTTACGGAGCAGATTGCACGGGGAGGGCCGATCACTGTCACCCATCCTGATATCGTGCGCTATTTCATGACCATACCGGAGGCGGCCCAGCTTGTGCTGCAGGCTGGGCTAATGGGAAAAAGCGGGCAAATATACGTGCTGGACATGGGTGAGCCGGTCAAGATCGCCGATCTCGCGCGCATGATGATTCGACTTTCCGGAAAGACTGAACAGGATATCCCTCTCGCATTTACCGGCTTGCGACCGGGAGAAAAGCTTTATGAGGAATTATTGGCTGATGACGAGACTACCGAACCGACACCCCATCCCAAACTGCGCATTGCCAAGATATCGGGGCGTCAAGCGGTTGCCATTGAAAGCGTAACGGATTGGATCGCTAAGGCGGGTCCGTCGCCTCTGAGTAGCGATCTTCGGGCTTGGCTCTGCAGCCACTTGCCGGAATATCGCCCCCAAATCTATTGAGATCCTACAGCGAAATTCCTGTGCGTTCCAGAATGTCGCTCACCAGCTCCAGCCTCATCAAGGGGTTGTCCAGCGCCATCAGGCGCTGCTTGAGCTCCAGCGGGATGGGTAACAGCTCGCACCAGCGGTTGGACACCCAGCCGCAATCGTCCAGCCGGTAGGGCACCAGCAGCGGCATCTGGGCCTGCGGTATGTCGCGCACCTGCAGGCTTTTGATCAAACTGCCCAGCGCGTCGGCGGTGCCCTGCAGGTCGGGCGGAATCGCGACGGGCTGGTCGTCCTGGAGCCGGGTGACGTCGGCAATCCACAGGCCATGCCTGAGTTTTTCGCGGCGGGTGATTTCAAAGCGCTGTGCACCGGTGCAGCGTATGACCATCAGGCCCGGCTGGGGGATGGAAAATTCAGTGATGGTGGCCAGGGTGCCCACGGTGCTGAAGGCCTCGTTTGCAAAGCCGTCGCCCGTGGGAGCTCCGGCATCGGCGGGCCGGCGCACCTCGGAGCCTTCGGTGAGCGAGACAACGCCGAAAGGCGCGCCGGCCTTGTGGCATTTGCCGATCATGTCAAGGTAGCGGACCTCAAAGATGCGCAGCGGCAGCACGCCGCCGGGGTACAGCACCGCACCCAGCGGGAAGAGGGGGAGGGAGCTCAGCGTCAAGGCTTCTGGCATGGTCTCATCGTGCTTTGGAGTGCGGTGAACCACATCATCCCATGTGACCCGAGCGGTGAACTTCTCGTGCGTCTAATACGCTTTGCTCCAGGGGCTTTTCGAGGGGAGGTTCTCAGCTGACGGCATCAGCCGGTTGGCGCAGCAGCATGGCCAGGGAATTGGCCACGGTCCTGCGCAGTTCCCTGCGATCGCAGATTAGGTCAACCGCGCCTTTGGTCTGCAAAAACTCGGCGCGCTGAAAGCCTTCAGGCAGCGTGACGCGCACGGTGGACTCAATGACGCGCGGGCCGGCAAAACCGATCAGGGCCTTGGGCTCGGCGATCACGATGTCGCCCACGAAAGCAAAGCCGGCGCTCACACCGCCCATGGTCGGGTCGGTCAGCACGCTGATGTAGGGCAGGCCTTTTTTGGCCAGGCGGGTCAGCGATGCATTGGTTTTGGCCATTTGCATCAGGCTTAGCAGGCCTTCCTGCATGCGTGCGCCGCCGGTGGCGGTAAAGCAGATGAAGGGCACTTTTTGCTCAATGGCCGCATGCACGCCGCGCACAAAGCGCTCGCCCACCACGCTGCCCATGCTGCCGCCCATGAAGTCAAACTCAAAGCAGGCGACCACCACGCCGATGCTGTGAACGGCGCCGCCCATCACCACCAGCGCGTCGGTTTCCTGGGTGTTTTCGAGGGCTTCTTTCAGGCGCTCAGGGTACTTGCGGCTGTCCTTGAACTTGAGGGCGTCTACGGGCAGCACTTCCTGGCCGAGTTCATAGCGGCCTTCGGGGTCCAGAAAGGCGTCCAGCCGGGCGCGTGCCCCTATGCGGTGGTGGTGGCTGCACTGCGGGCAGACATTCTGGTTTTTCTCCAGGTCGGTCTTGTAGAGCACGGCCTCGCAACTCGGGCATTTGATCCAAAGGCCTTCGGGCACACTGCGGCGCTCGGTCGGGTCAGTGGGGCTGATTTTGGGCGGGAGGAGTTTTTCTAACCAAGACATGTGTCAGTCCTTGTTGTGTCGTGCAGCGCCTGGGCGCCTATCGCTTCAATGCCTTTTGGGCTTTTTGCCGGGCGAAAAGCGCAATTATGCGCCGGTTTCACCCAGTAAAAGAGGCACCGAAAGTCAGCCTAAAGCAGTACGGATTTCTTTCAAAAAGTCATGGGCGACCGTCGCCACCTTGTCACGCGGCTGGTTTTCAATCAGCTGGATGATCTTGCTGCCGATCACGACGGCGTCGGCCACCTTGCCGATGGCTTTGGCTGTGGCAGCGTCGCGGATGCCGAAGCCCACGCCCACGGGCACGTTCACATGCTTGCGGATGCGCGGTAGCATGGCTTCCACGGCGTCCACGTCCAGCGTGCCGGCGCCTGTTACGCCCTTGAGCGACACGTAATACACGTAGCCGCTGGCGACTTCGGCCACCTGGGCCATGCGTGCATCGGTGCTGGTGGGGGCCAGCAGAAAGATCAGGTCCATACCGTGGACGCGCAGCCGGGCGGCGAATTCCACGCACTCTTCAGGCGGGTAGTCAACGATGAGCACGCCGTCCACGCCGGCCTGCGCGGCATCGCGGATAAAGGCGCTTTCGGTTTTGCTGTCGCCATGCTTGATGTCATAGCGCTCAACCGGGTTGGCGTAACCCATCAACACCACGGGAGTGGTGCTGTCTTTGGTGCGGAACTGGCGCACCATCTCCAGCACCTGAGCCAGGCCGATACCAAGGGACAAGGCCTTTTCACCGGCCTTCTGGATGACCGGACCATCGGCGCTCGGGTCGGAAAAAGGCACGCCCAGCTCAATGACGTCGGCGCCGCCAGCCACCATGCTGTGCATCAGCTCGGGGGTGATGTCGGCAAAGGGAAAGCCTGCCGTGACATAAGGAATCAAGGCTTTGCGGCCCTGGCTCTTCAGCGCGGAGAAAGTAGTGGCTATGCGGCTCATGATTGCACCCCGCTGCCCTTGGCGCCGCTGGCGTCGAACGATGCGGCCGAAGCCGCGCCGCCCTTGACGGAAAAGCCGCGCATGGAAGGCCGGTCGTAAAACTCAGCGCCTGAGAGATCCGCCACGGTTCCGATGTCCTTGTCGCCCCGGCCCGAGAGATTCACGAGCAGGCTCTGGTCAGGACGCATGGTGCGCGCCATCTTCATCGCGCAGGCCACGGCATGGCTGGATTCAAGCGCCGGGATGATGCCTTCGGTGCGGCACAGGTAGTGAAAGGCTTCCAGCGCTTCGGTGTCGGTGATGCCGACGTATTCGGCACGGCCGATGTCTTTGAGGAAGGCATGCTCGGGGCCGACACCCGGGTAGTCGAGGCCCGCGCTGATGCTGTGTGTTTCAGTGACCTGGCCATCGTCGTTTTGCAGCACATAGGTGCGGTTGCCGTGCAGCACGCCGGGCAAGCCCCGCTGCAGCGACGCCGAGTGCTTGCCGCTGTCCAGGCCTTCACCGGCAGCCTCGACGCCGATCAGGCGGGTTTTGGCGTGCTGGATGTAGGGATGGAAGATGCCCATGGCATTGCTGCCGCCGCCCACGCAGGCGATCACTGCGTCGGGTTGTTTGGTGCCGATGAACTCCGGCATCTGCTGCAGGCATTCCGTGCCGATCACGCTCTGGAAGTCGCGAACCATCATGGGGTAGGGGTGGGGGCCCGCCACCGTGCCGATGATGTAGAAGGTGTTGTCCACGTTGGCAACCCAGTCGCGCATGGCTTCGTTGAGCGCGTCTTTGAGCGTCTTGCTGCCGCTTTCGACCGGCACCACGGTGGCGCCCAGGAGGTTCATTCGGTAGACATTAGGGCTTTGGCGCTTGACGTCTTCGCTGCCCATGTAGACCACGCATTCGAGGCCGTAGCGCGCGCAGATGGTGGCCGTGGCCACACCGTGCTGGCCGGCGCCGGTTTCGGCGATGACACGCGGCTTGCCCATGCGGCGTGCCAGCATGGCTTGGCCTATGGTGTTGTTGATCTTGTGCGCGCCGGTATGGTTGAGGTCTTCGCGTTTGAGGTAAATCTGCGCGCCCCCCTGTTCACGGCTCATGCGTGCGGCATGGTAGATCGGAGAGGGGCGGCCTACGAAATGCGCCAGCTCGGAGTGGAATTCAGCGAGGAACTCCGGGTCGTGCTGGTATTTGGCGTAAGCGTCTTTGAGCTCGTTGATGGCATGCGTCAGGGTTTCTGAAACAAAACTGCCGCCGTAAATTCCGAAATGGCCTGAAACGTCAGGCTGGTGGTACTCGTACATGGTTAAGACTCTTTGCAAGTAGTTCGTCGGCGGCGCGAACGGCCGCTACAAACTGGTTGATCTTGTCGGCGCTTTTGATTCCCTTGGAAATCTCGACGCCCGAACTGACATCAACGGCCAGCGTTGTGCAACGCGGCCTGACTTGCAAAATGCCATCGATCACGTTTGCAGGCGTCAATCCACCAGACAAAACGAGGTGAGCGTTGACGTTTGGAGGAAGAAGTGACCAATTGAATGTTTTCCCGCCGCCGCCATAACCTTCGACATGAGCGTCGAGCAGGATGGCTTGTGCGGCCTTGAAGTCTTGTGCGTATTTTACGAGATCGAAGCCGGCAGGGGTTTTCGGCGTGTTTTCAGTGTTTTCTTCACCTAATGGGATGCGTGCGGCGCGCATGAAGGGCCGGCCCGCCTCCAGGCAGGTTTCGGGTGTTTCATCACCATGAAATTGCAGTAAAGCCGTTGGTATGCCTGCACACGTAGCTATGATTTTTGTAGCAGGCGCATTCACAAAAAGCAGCACCGGCGTGACAAAGGGGGGCAGGCGCCGAGCCAGCTCGGCAGCGCGTCCGGCCGTCACGTAACGTGGGCTGGCCTCGTACATCACAAAGCCGACCGCATCGGCTCCGGCCGCCACGGCTGCATCCACGTCTTCCTCACGGGTGAGGCCGCAGATCTTGATTCGGGTGCGGGTGGTGGGTGTCATGGCAACCAATCATAGGCTGCTGTGCGATTTGGGAGGCCGTAGTGGTCTTCGTAAATCGGTCCCAGGAAGTACAGGCCATCTGGTGAAAAGGTGGGCGCCGCAACATCCCTGCTGCGCGCGTCTCTTACCTCGGCCAGCCAGCCCGGCGGATAGTTGCCCTGGCCGACTGCGACCAGGCAGCCCATGATGTTGCGGATCATGTGGTGCAAAAAGGCGTTGGCCTCGAACTCGAAGCGCCAATATTTGGACCCATGACCCGCGCGCTCGGAAATGTCGATCCGGCTGATGGTTTTGACGGGAGACTTGGCTTGGCACTGCGCAGCCCGGAAAGAGCTGAAATCGTGCTCGCCAATGAGGTGCGTGACGGCCTGTCGCATCGCAGCGCCGTCCAGTGGCCGGTACACCCAGCCGACACGCCCGGCTTCCACGCTGGGCCGCACCGGCGATTCCAGCACCACGTAGGCGTACCTGCGTGCGATGGCGCTGCCGCGGCAATGGAATTCGTCGGGAACCTCGCGTGCCCATTGCACTGCGATGTCACCGGGCAAAAAGGTGTTGGTGCCGCGCACCCATGAGGCAATGTCGCGCTGCAGCGGCGTGTCAAAGTGCACGACCTGCATCAGCGCATGCACGCCAGCGTCAGTGCGCCCGCAGCAGAGGGTACGGATTGGCTGGGCAGCAAACTTGGCCAAAGCCAGCTCGAGCTTGTCTTGCACGGTATTGCCCGAGAGCTGGCTTTGCCAGCCCTCATAAGCACTACCGCTGTAGCTGACGCCGAGGGCAATCCTCACGGTTGAACCCCGGCCGGCGCGCAGTGAACGCGGTGCGTTCAGGCTGCGCTCACGCCAAGGCGTTCAGAAACGCCTGCGCCTTGACTTTCAGCGGGCCGCTGGCTTCGGCCAGCACTTCTTCGGCCAGCGAGCGGGCACCGTCAGTGTCGCCCAGCGAGCGGAATTCTTCGGCCAGCATGAACTTGGTTTCAAGCGGGTCATCCGACGAAGAAGATACTTCAAACTCAGGAGCGGGACTCTCCGTTGTTGGGCCATTCAGGTCAAGTGAAAGCGCGCCCAGGTCGAATTCCAGCATGCCGCTGTCGGCTACTGCCGGGGCCGGGGCCGGAGCAGCCTTGACCGGCGGGACCGGTTTGGCTGGCGGGACGAACGGCTCGGGTTCGAAGTTCAGGCCTTCGGACAGAAAGGAAATCTCGGGGGCAGCTTCGGCGGGCTTGGCCGCAGCAGGTGCCGGTGGCGTGGCCGCAGGCATGGCAACCGTTGCGCTGCTGAAATCCATGTTCAGGGCGGCGGGTTCCGGTTTCTTGGCAACGGGCGGGGCAACTGGTTTTGGTGCAACGGGCGCTGATATTGCCGCAGGGGTTGTGGCTGTATCAGGCTCATCACCGAGTGAGAAATCCAGGTCAAGATCAACGTCCACGGCGGGTGTTGGCGCAGGGACATTGACCGGTTGAGCCACCATGGCCACGGTACCGCCCGGGCTGAACGCCGATGTCCCGGCGGCAGAGGCTGTGCCGGCGGGCTGTCCGCCAGGCTGGTACATCGGGTTCGAAGGGTCGAGCTCGCGGCCCATCTCGGTGATGTACGCCCATTCCGGGCCATTGCCGTGGGTCAGGTTGAAGGCTTCGATGGCGACAGTTTCAAATGCCTTGCCGTCGCGGCGTTTTGCATAGATTTCCATCAGCTTGGCGTGAATTGCCACGCGCATGGGGCTGGTGCGCATCGCCTCCTTGAGGATTTCTTCCGCTTGCAGGTCGCGTCCATAAGCGAGGTACACATCGGCTTCGGCTACGGGGTCTACGTCGCCAGCGGCGTCCAATTGACTGGGCGAATACACCAGGGATGAGCCCGTGGCGTTGCCTTCATTCGTGTCAATTCTTTGGCCGCCGCTGGCGCCGAAAAAAGAATCGGGCTGCAACCTGCTTTCAAGGAAAGAGCTGTCAACCTGGGCCCCGCCGGCACGCTGGCGGTACCGGTAAAAGCCGAATCCGGCGAGCAACGCGACCAGAAGGCCTACGCCCGGCAATACCAGGGGGTTCTCCATCAGTTCGTCGAGCAGGCTGGGTTCAGGTGGCGGCGGCGGTGGCGCAACAACCGGCTTTTTGGGCGCTACTGGAGCGGCTGCGACCGGAGCGGCGGGTTCACTGGCCGCAGGGGCTGGTTGTGAAGCCGCTACAAGCGGCTCGGCGCTTGCGGCCGTCGCTGAGGCTGCAGAGGCGGGTGCCATGGCAATCGCAGGCGTCGTGCCAACTGCTGCTGCGCTGGCCGCTTGTGTGGCTGTAGCGGCTGCTTTGGTGGAGGTTGCCGATGATGCGGCGATGGAAGGCGCCGAAGCTGCCGGAGCCGCCGCGGGCACCGTGACGCTGGACGGGGCTGGAACAGCCACACCTGGCGTTTTGGCCGCGCTGGCCGCGCTGACCGCGGGTGCCGCTGCCGGACCGCTTCCGAGTTTGTTGAGCTCGTTGATATTTTTGGACAGCTCCGCGACCCGTGTCGAGGCTTCTTTGGCTTGCCGTTCCTTGGCAATCTTTTCTTCGGCGGCTGTCGCTGCCTTGCCCTTGACGGCTCCCTTGGACAGGGTGAGCTTGTCGGGGGTGGTGCTGGCAGGTGCCCGGTCTTCCACCTTGGCTTCTACCTTGCCGCCGGCCTGGCGGTCTGCGCCGGCTACCTGTGCCGCCGGCACGCCTTCTGCGAGTTTTCGGCGGAAAGTGTTGAAGTCCTTGCTTTGCGCGACGATGGTCTGGGTAGCCTCGCCGGGGGAGACGGCGCCGGCCGATTCGGCGGTCGGGATGTCCAGCACGGCGCCGGACTTGATGCGGTTGACATTGCCGCCGATGAAGGCATCCGGGTTGCTTCGGAGCAAGGCGACCAGCATCTGGTCCAGTGAAATACTGGACGGCTTGTTCTGGGCAGCGATTTTGCCTGCGGTGTCACCGGATTTGACGGTGACCTGCGTGTCGCCGGCGGGGGCTTTTTCCGCCTTTGCCGCAGGTGCCTTGGCTACGGGGGCGGGCCTGGTAGCACTGGAGCCGGGGCCTGACGGGGAATAGGGGATGGACGAAATGCCTTTGGCGGGCGGCGCGGCATTGGGCGAACCGGGGCGCGACAGCACAGGTGCAGTTGGCGCAGCTGCTGTGCCGCTACTGCCGGACCGCAGGGCCGGCGGGTCAAACAGCATGGTGTAGTCGCGTGTAATTCGCCCGTTCGACCAATTGGCCTCCAGGATGAGGTCCACGAAAGGCTCGGTAACGGGGCGGTTGCTGCTCAATCGCAGGAAAGACCGTCCGTCCGTCCGGCGTTGCAGGCTGACTTCGACGCCGGTGACCACCGTGCCGTATTCCATGCCTGCTGCCCTGAAGGCTTCTGCCGGTGCAACGCCGGCCCGAAGGCTGGCTGCTTCATCGGGCTTGAGGTCCGTGATCTCGATTTCGGCGCGAAGGGGTTCACCCAGTGCCGATTGAACGGTGATCCGGCCCAGCGCAAGCGCATGGGCTTCAAGACTTGCCAGGCTGCCCAGCAATGCAATGGCACTCGCCAGGGCGCCAATACGCCAACGACCGCGTTTATTCATGGGGTTGGGAGCCTCCAGTGCTCGGTCTGCATGTAACTTTATTCTGCTTAAGCGCACAAAAACCTCGATGCGAATTTTCGAAAAACAACCTTAACATCAAGGCATTAGGCTGACAAGCTAAGACACCACTTAAGTTTTGACACATCGAGTTAGCATCAACTTACATGTTCAGGATGTTGTCAGACGACAACGCACGGAAACAAGTGGTTACGGATGAGTGGCCGCATGTTGGCAACCGCTCACCCCGAATTATTCACCCCTGAAGCAGTATACGGAGCATGCGGCGCAGCGGTTCGGCCGCACCCCAGAGCAACTGATCGCCCACGGTGAAGGCACCGAGGTAGTCGGGACCCATGGCCAGTTTGCGCAGGCGACCCACCGGAATCTGCATGGTGCCCGTCACGGCGACTGGTGTGAGGTCCTTGATGGAGGCCTCGCGTGTGTTGGGTACAACTTTGACCCACTGGTTGTCTGCGGCGATCATGGCCTCGATATCGGCCAGCGGCACGTCCTTCTTCAGCTTGAAGGTCAGGGCCTGACTGTGGCAGCGCATCGCGCCTATGCGCACACAGAAGCCGTCGACCGGCGTTTCGGCCGTGCCGAAACCAGCGCCCTGGCCCAGAATCTTGTTGGTTTCTGCGCCGCCCTTCCATTCTTCCCTGCTCATGCCGTTACCCAGGTCCTTGTCGATCCAGGGGATCAGCGAGCCACCTAGCGGCACGCCGAAATTGGCCGTCTCATCGCTATTCAGTGATTGCTGTTTGGCCAGCACGCGGCGGTCGATTTCCAGGATGGCTGATTTGGGATCGTCCAGCAAGGCGCGGACTTCGCTATTGAGCGTGCCATATTGCGTCAGCAGCTCGCGCATGTGCTGGGCGCCGCCGCCGGACGCCGCCTGGTAGGTCATGCTGGTCATCCATTCGACGAGGCCCGCCTTGTACAGCGCACCCACGCCCATCAGCATGCAGCTCACCGTGCAGTTGCCGCCAATCCAGTTCTTGCCGCCCTTGGCCATGGCGTTCTGGATGACCGGGAGATTAACCGGATCCAGGATGATGATGGCGTCGTCGTTCATGCGCAGCGTGGAGGCGGCGTCAATCCAGTGGCCGTTCCAGCCGGCTGCACGCAACTTGGGGAAAACCTCGGAGGTGTAATCGCCGCCCTGGGCGGTGATGATGATGTCGCACTTCTTCAGGGCTTCAATGTCGAAGGCGTTTTTCAGCGTGGTTTCGTTCCTGGCCTGGGCCGGGGCCTTGCCGCCGGCGTTGGAGGTCGAGAAGAAAACCGGCTCGATCAGGTCGAAGTCGCCTTCGGCCTGCATGCGGTCGATCAGGACCGAGCCGACCATGCCGCGCCAGCCGACGAGTCCTGTGAGGTTGCCTTTGAGTTTCATTGGAACTGCCCTTCAAAAAGTCAAAAATAAGGCTTTTTGGCCCGGCTCATCGAGCCGGCAGGGCACGACGAACCAGGCTTGCTAGCCTTTAATGGTGGTCGTTTTGGTGATCTGGGCAAAAACCGGCGCAGCGCCGATCGCGCGCGAAGCGGCGATCAGGCGGGTGGGTGCGGGGTTTTTACGCATGGTGTTAATTGTAGCCAGGCTTGGCTTTATCGGGGCTGACAGCCGCCTCAAACCCGTGTTTTGGCGCTGGTTTGAGGTGGTTTGCTGCAAAAAAACGTCAGAGGTGTTTTTCCGCCGGGCCGCCCCAAGGAAAAATGCGCCCCCTCGGGGGGGCAGCGCATTACACGCAGTGAAAAAGCGTGGGGGCTCCAGTTATCCCAGCGCTTTTACGACTGCGTTGCCCATCTCCACCGTGCCGACTTTTGTCGTACCTTCGCTATAGATGTCAGGCGTGCGCAGGCCCTGGCTCAACACGGCGTCCACGGCTTTTTCGATGCGGGCGGCGGCTTCGGGCTGGTTCAGGCTGAAGCGCAGCATCATGGCCGCGCTCAGGATGGTGGCCAGTGGATTCGCCACGCCTTTGCCGGCAATGTCGGGTGCGCTGCCGTGGCTGGGCTCGTACAGGCCCTGGTTTTTGTCGTTCAGGCTGGCCGAAGGCAGCATGCCGATGGAGCCGGTGAGCATGGCGGCGGCATCAGACAGGATGTCGCCGAACATGTTGCCGGTGACGACCACGTCAAACTTCTTGGGCGCCTTCACCAGCTGCATCGCGGCGTTGTCCACATACATGTGGTCCAGCGCGACGTCGGGATACTGCTTGCCGACTTCGGTGACCACGTCTTTCCAGAGCTGGAAGGTTTCCAGCACGTTGGCCTTGTCGACGCTGGTGACGCGCTTGTCACGCTTGCGGGCAGCCTGGAAGGCGACGTGGGCGATGCGTTCGATCTCGGGACGCGAGTAGCGCATGGTGTCAAAAGCTTCTTCTGATCCGGGGAAATGCCCGTCGGGTGAGACGCGCCGGCCTCGGGGCTGACCGAAGTAGATGTCGCCGGTCAGCTCGCGGATGATGAGGATGTCCAGGCCTGACACCAGCTCGCGCTTGAGGCTGGAAGCATCTACCAGCTGGGCATAACAAATCGCCGGACGGAAGTTGGCAAACAGGCCAAGGTTTTTGCGCAGGCCCAGGATGGCCTGCTCGGGCCGCAACGGCCGGTCCAGCGTGTCGTATTTCCAGTCGCCGACCGCGCCAAACAGCACGGCGTCAGCTTCCTTGGCTAATTTGAGCGTGCTTTCGGGCAAGGGATGGCCATGGGCCTCGTATGCTGCGCCGCCGACCAGTGCGCTTTCGGTTTCAAACTTCAGGTCGAGCGCCTTCAATACCTTGACGGCTTCAGCGACGATTTCGGTGCCGATGCCGTCACCAGGGAGGATTGCGATTTTCATTTTTACTATCTTTTTTATAGCTGCTTGCGCCCGACCTTATTGGGCTGGAGCGCGATTTTGTTGTTAATTTAGCCCGCCACCGTGTGGTTCAGCCAGGGTTTGGTTGCCAGGCGCTCGGCTTCAAAGGCCTTGATCTTGTCGCTTTGGCGCAAGGTCAGGCCAATGTCGTCCAGGCCGTTGAGCAGGCAGTACTTGCGGAAAGCCTGCACGTCGAACGGCAGTTCTTCACCCTGCGGCTTGACGATCACTTGCCGTTCAAGGTCGACCGTGAGCTGGTAGCCGGGGAAGGCCAGCGCTTCGTCGAACAGCTGGGCCACCTGCGCTTCGGGCAGCACGATGGGCAGCAAGCCGTTCTTGAAGCTGTTGTTGAAGAAGATGTCGGCATAGCTGGGCGCGATGATGGCGCGAAAACCGTATTGGTCCAGCGCCCAGGGCGCGTGTTCGCGGGAGGAGCCGCAGCCGAAGTTCTTGCGCGCCAGCAGGATGGAGGCGCCGGCATAACGCGGCTGGTTCAGCACGAAGTCGGGGTTGGGCTTGCGTGTGGCCGGGTCCTGGCCGGGAAAGCCCGCGTCCAGGTAGCGCCATTCGTCAAACAGGTTGGGGCCAAAGCCCGTCTTGCGGATGGACTTGAGGAACTGCTTGGGGATGATGGCGTCGGTGTCGACGTTCTCGCGGTCCATCGGGGCGACGAGGCCCTTGTGTACGGTGAATTTCTGCATGGTGCGGCTCTTTAAGAGAATTTTCTGATGTCAACGAAGTGACCGTGCACTGCCGCCGCCGCGGCCATGGCCGGGCTGACCAAATGCGTACGCCCGCCAGCGCCTTGCCGGCCTTCGAAGTTGCGGTTGGATGTCGATGCGCAGCGCTCGCCCGGCTCCAGCCGGTCAGCGTTCATGGCCAGGCACATCGAGCAGCCTGGTTCGCGCCATTCAAAGCCGGCGGCCACAAAAATCTTGTCCAGGCCTTCGCGCTCGGCCTGTTCCTTGACCAGGCCTGAGCCCGGAACGACCAGTGCGAGCTTGACGTTCTTGGCAACCTTCTGGCCGATCTTCTTGATGACGGCGGCTGCCTCGCGCATGTCCTCGATGCGGCTGTTGGTGCAGGAACCAATGAACACCTTGTCGATGTACAGGTCGTTCAGCGCCTTGCCGGGCTCCAGGCCCATGTACTTCAGTGCGCGTTCGATGGCATCGCGCTTGTTGGCGTCTTTTTCCTTGTCGGGGTCGGGCACGCGGTCGTCAATCGACAGCACCATCTCGGGCGAGGTGCCCCAGGTGACCTGCGGCAGGATCTGGCTGGCGTCGAGCTCGACGACGGCGTCGAACTTCGCGTCGGCGTCCGAGTGCAGCGTGTTCCAGTATTTGGCGGCCATATCCCATTCGACGCCGGTGGGCGAGAGCAAGCGGCCTTTGACGTAATCAATGGTTTTCTGGTCGACCGCCACCAGGCCGGCGCGGGCGCCGGCTTCAATCGCCATGTTGCAGACCGTCATGCGGCCTTCCATGCTGAGCGCACGAATCGCCGATCCGGCGAATTCAATGGTGTAACCCGTGCCGCCTGCCGTGCCGATCTTGCCGATGATGGCCAGCACGATGTCCTTGCCCGTCAGGCCGGGGGCGAGCTTGCCTTCAACCTTCACGAGCATGTTTTTGGCTTTTTTGGCCAGCAGGGTTTGCGTCGCCATCACGTGCTCGACTTCGCTGGTGCCGATGCCGTGCGCCAGCGCGCCGAAAGCGCCGTGCGTGGAGGTGTGCGAGTCACCGCAGACCACCGTCATGCCGGGCAGCGTGGCGCCGCTTTCGGGGCCGATGACGTGCACGATGCCCTGGCGTTTGGAGAGGAAGGGGAAGAAGGCGGCCGCGCCGAATTCCTTGATGTTGCTGTCCAGCGTGGTGATCTGTTCCTTGCTCACCAGGTCGGTGATGCCGTCGTAGCCCAGCTCCCAGCCGGTGGTCGGCGTGTTGTGGTCGGCCGTGGCGACGATGGAGCTGATGCGCCAGACCTTGCGGCTGGCCTCGCGCAGGCCTTCAAAAGCCTGCGGGCTGGTGACTTCGTGCACCAGGTGGCGGTCGATGTAGAGGATGGCCGTGCCGTCGTCTTCGGTATGAACGACGTGCTCGTCCCAGATTTTGTCGTAGAGGGTGCGTCCCATGGGTTTCTTTCGTGGTCTCTCGTTATCGTCTGTCGTAGGGGGGTGATTTTAGGCCGCTGCACCCGCAGCCATGGCTGCGGTTTTGGCGGGTTGGATTGCACTGGTGTGCGGTGCGGCGGGCTGCGTGAGGTGTTCCACCAGCAGCCGCGCCGTCAGGGGCAGGGTGGAAAAGTCGCGCGCCACCAGCTGGATCTGGCGCTCGGCCCAGGCATCCAGCAGCGGGATGGACTCGAGCTCGCCGACACCATGCATGAGCTCAAAGGCGCGCTGCGGCATCACGCCCACGCCCAGGCCGTTGTGGATCATGCGGCACATGGCGTCCAGGCCGGTGACGTGGATGCGCAGCTTGATGGTGCGGCCCAGCCGGGCGGCCGCTTCGCGCATGGCCAGGTAAATCGAGCTGTTGGAGTGCAGGCCGACCTGGTCGTAGTCCAGTGCTGCTTCAAATTTGATAGCGCCTTGCGAACACAGGGCGTGGCCTCTTGGCACAATCAACACCAATTTATCGCTGCGGTAGGGCAGTACCTGCAGGTCACCCGCGCCGTCGGCAGTATTGCAGATGCCCAGGTCGGCCGCGCCTTCCTGCACCGCGCGGACCACCTCGGTGCTCAGATGCTCTTCCAGGTCGATCTTGATGCCCGAATGCTCACGGGTGAAGGCGCCCAGGTCTTCCGGCAAAAACTGCACGATGGCCGAGATGCTGGCGTGCACGCGCACATGGCCGCGCACACCGTCGGCGTATTCGCTGAGCTCGCTCTGCATTTTCTCGAGGCTGAACAGCACCGAGCGTGCGTGGTGGAGCAGGCTTTCGCCGGCGGGCGTCAGGTCAACACCGCGGGTGTGGCGGTACAGCAGCGGCGTGTCCAGCGTGGCTTCGAGGTCGGAAAGGCGTTTGCTCACGGCTGAGGCGGCAATGAATTCGCGCTCGGCCGCTTTACCGATGCTGCCGAGCTCGCACACGGCCACAAAGAGCTGAAGCGAGGTCAGGTCAATGCGGCGGGCAAAGTTGCGTTCGGAGCTTTTCATGGGCATGGGCGCAGTGTCATCGTGCTGAACGATGGGTAGGCGCTATTTTGCAACTGCGCTTGGTGTTTTGCCATCGCAAAACGCGATGACCTGCTTGCCGAGAGGCGTTTTCAGCCCAGATCGCCGGAAATTTTGGATATTTTAAGGCTAAAGCCCAATAACGACGGGCGCAAGCAGCTATCAAAAGTATAGCAAATGACAGGTATATCGCGACTTCTTGGGTTGCGCGATAAAAAGCCTGGGGCGTAAAAAAGCCCGCCGATGCTGCCACGGGCGGGCTTTGTGTCAACGCGAGGCGGCTTAGCGCTTGGCCAGCGGCAACACCTGACGGGTCGTGGAGCCGGTGAACAACTGGCGTGGACGGCCGATCTTGTACTCGGGGTCGCCGATCATTTCGTTGAGCTGGGCAATCCAGCCGACGGTGCGGGCCAGCGCAAAAATCGCCGTGAACAGTGGCACCGGGATGCCGATGGCACGCTGCACGATGCCGGAGTAGAAATCGACGTTGGGGTAGAGCTTGCGCGACACGAAGTATTCGTCTTCCAGGGCAATTTTTTCCAGCGCCATGGCGAGCTTGAACAGCGGATCGTTTTCCAGGCCCATTTCCTTGAGCACTTCCTTGCAGGTTTCCTGCATCAGCTTGGCGCGCGGGTCGTAGTTCTTGTAGACGCGGTGACCAAAACCCATCAGCTTGACGCCGGAGTTCTTGTCCTTGACCTGCTTGATGAAGTCACCGATTTTCTCGATGCCGCCGGCTTTCTGGATGTCGCCCAGCATGTTGAGTGCCGCTTCGTTGGCGCCGCCGTGTGCCGGGCCCCAGAGGCAAGCCACGCCGGCGGCAATCGCTGCAAACGGGTTGGTGCCGGACGAACCGCACAGGCGCACCGTGGAGGTCGAGGCGTTTTGCTCGTGGTCGGCGTGCAGGATGAAGATGCGGTCCAGCGCGCGTTCGAGCACCGGGTTGACCTTGTACTCTTCGCACGGCGTGGCGAACATCATGTGCAGGAAGTTGCCGGCGTAGCTCAGGTTGTTCTTGGGGTACATGTAGGGCTGGCCCACGGTGTACTTGTAAGCCATGGCGACCAGTGTCGGCATCTTGGCGATCAGGCGGATGGCGGAGATGTCGCGGTGCTCTGGGTTCGTGATGTCGGTGCTGTCATGGTAGAAGGCTGACAAGGCGCCGACCAGGCCGGTCATGATGGCCATCGGATGCGCGTCACGGCGGAAACCGCGCAGAAAAAACTGCATCTGCTCGTTGACCATGGTGTGGTTGGTCACGCGGCTGACGAAATCTTTCTTCTGCTCGACATTGGGCAGCTCTCCGTACAGCAGCAGGTTGCAGGTTTCCATGTAATCGCAGTTGGTGGCCAGCTGCTCGATGGGGTAGCCGCGGTACAGCAGCTCGCCCTTGTCGCCGTCGATATAAGTGATGGCCGACTGGCAGGCGGCGGTCGACAGGAAACCGGGGTCATAGGTGAACATGCCGGTCTGGGCATACAGCTTGCGGATATCAACGACGTCCGGACCAACGCTGCCCTGGTACACCGGCAACTCGATGCTGGGGCTGCCGTTACTGAAGGACAGGGTGGCTTTGTTGTCAGCTAGCTTCATTTCGTGCTTCTTTCTTTCGTATCAGTGTCAATGGAGGACGGACGCGTAATCGGGGGCCGGCGCTGCGGGCTGCAGCAACTTTAAAACTTCATGGGCTTCAGAAGTAGAGGCACTTGCCTTGGCCGCTTCATCGGGCAGCTGGCCGGCAACTTTTCGTTTTAACAGCAGGTCCAGCAAATCGTTGTCGGACAAATCCATTAAATCATTTAACCCTTTAGCCTGCCTGACGGTTAGCGTGGCTTCGTGTGCCAAAAAGAAGCGCTCGATCAGCAAATCGTTTTCCAGCAGGCCGCGCCGGCAACGCCACTTGAGCTTGCTCAGGGCTCGCTCGTCCAACAGGGCGTCGGTGGTTTCCATATCGTTCAGACCGTGGAGGTTTCGCCGCCGGGCCGCCCCAAGGCGAAACGCGCCCCCTCGGGGGGCAGCGAAGTACACGAAGTGACGAGCGTGGGGGCCATATTTAGACTGTCCGCAAAACCATCATTTCCTTGATCTTGCCGATGGCTTTCGTCGGGTTCAGGCCCTTGGGGCAGACGTCGACGCAATTCATGATGGTGTGGCAGCGGAACAGGCGGTACGGGTCTTCCAGGTTGTCCAGGCGCTCGGCGGTGGCTTCGTCTCTGGAGTCGGCGATGAAGCGGTAGGCCTGCAGCAGGCCGGCCGGGCCGACGAACTTGTCGGGGTTCCACCAGAAGCTGGGGCAGGAGGTGGAGCAGCTGGCGCACAAGATGCACTCGTAGAGGCCGTTCAGCTCATCGCGCTCTTCGGGGCTTTGCAGGCGCTCTTTTTCGGGCGGCACGTTGTCGTTGATCAGGTAGGGCTTGATCGAGTTGTACTGCTTGAAGAACTGCGTCATGTCGACGATCAGGTCGCGCACCACAGGCAGGCCGGGCAGGGGCTTGAGGATGATGACCTCGGGCAGCGTGCGCATGTTGGTCAGGCACGCCAGGCCGTTCTTGCCGTTGATGTTCATCGCATCGGAGCCACACACGCCTTCGCGGCACGAGCGGCGAAAGCTGATGGTCGGATCCTGCGCCTTCAGCTTCATCAACGCGTCCAGCAGCATGCGCTCGTGGCCGTCGAGCTCCACCTCGATGGTCTGCATGTAGGGCTTGGCATCGGTGTCCGGGTCGTAGCGGTAGATCTTGAAGGTGCGTTTGGTCATGGGGTTCTCGCTTCTTGTGGGGTCGCAGGGCGTCAGGGCAGTCAGGGCAACGTCTTCAGAAAGTACGCGTCTTGAGCGGTACCGAATCGACCGTCAGGGGTTTCATCTGCACCGGCTTGTAAGCCAGGCGGCTGCCTTCGCTGTACCAGAGCGTGTGTTTGTGCCAGTCGGTGTCGTTGCGGCCGTTCGGGTGCGCGGGCGTGTCGCCGTAGTCGTCGACGGAGTGCGCACCGCGGCTTTCCTGGCGGGCTGCGGCGGACACGATGGTGGCCTGCGCTGCTTCGATCAGGTTTTCCACTTCCAGCGCTTCGATGCGCGCGGTGTTGAAAATCTTCGACTTGTCTTTGAGGCCGATGCTGTTGACGCGGGCACGCAGCGCGGCGATTTTCGTCACGCCTTCGTTCATGATGGCCTGTGTGCGGAACACACCGGCGTGCTGCTGCATGGCGGCGCGCAGGTCGTTGGCCACATCTTGCGCGTATTCGCCGTCGGTGGCGTTGTCCAGGCGCGCGATGCGGGCCAGGGTTTTGTCGGCGGCATCCGCCGGCAGCGGTTTGTGCGTGGTGGTCTTGGCGAACTCGACGATGTGGTTGCCGGCGGCCTTGCCGAACACCAGCAGGTCGAGCAGCGAGTTGGTGCCCAGGCGGTTGGCGCCGTGCACGCTGACGCAGGAGCATTCGCCCACCGCATACAGGCCGTTGACCACCTGGCTCTGGTTGTTGGCGTCCTGCGTGACAACCTGGCCATGGATGTTGGTCGGGATGCCGCCCATCTGGTAGTGGATGGTGGGCACCACGGGAATCGGTTCCTTGGTGATGTCGACGTTGGCGAAGTTGTGGCCGATCTCGAACACCGAGGGCAGGCGCTTCATGATGGCGTCCACGCCCAGGTGGGTCATGTCCAGCAGGATGTAATCCTTGTTGGGGCCGCAGCCGCGGCCTTCCTTGATTTCCTGGTCCATGGAGCGCGAGACGAAGTCGCGCGGTGCCAGGTCTTTCAGCGTGGGCGCATAACGCTCCATGAAACGCTCACCGTTGCTGTTGCGCAGAATTGCGCCTTCGCCGCGGCAGCCTTCGGTCAGCAGCACGCCGGCGCCGGCCACGCCGGTGGGATGGAATTGCCAGAACTCCATGTCTTCCAGCGGGATGCCGGCACGTGCCGCCATGCCCAGGCCGTCGCCAGTGTTGATGAAGGCGTTCGTTGACGCGGCAAAAATGCGCCCTGCGCCGCCGGTGGCCAGCAGCGTGGTCTTGGCTTCAAAAATGTGGACGTCGCCGGTTTCCATTTCGAGGGCGGTCACGCCCACGACGTCACCAGCCGAGTCGCGGATCAGGTCCAGCGCCATCCACTCGACGAAGAAGCTGGTTTTTTCCTTGACATTTTGCTGGTACAGCGTGTGCAGCATGGCGTGGCCGGTGCGGTCGGCCGCCGCGCAGGCGCGTTGCACGGGCTTTTCGCCGTAGTTGGCGGTGTGGCCGCCGAAGGGGCGCTGGTAAATCGTGCCGTCGGGGTTGCGGTCGAAAGGCATGCCCATGTGCTCGAGGTCATACACGACCTTGGGTGCTTCGCGGCACATGTATTCAATGGCATCCTGGTCGCCGAGCCAGTCGGAGCCCTTGACGGTGTCATAGAAGTGGTAGTGCCAGTTGTCTTCGCTCATGTTGCCGAGCGATGCGCCGATGCCGCCCTGGGCTGCAACGGTGTGCGAGCGGGTAGGGAACACTTTGGAAAGCACGGCCACGTTGAGGCCGGCGCGTGCCAGTTGCAGCGATGCGCGCATGCCGGAGCCGCCGGCACCGACGATGACGACGTCAAATTTGCGCTTTGGGAGTTTGGATGTTGCTGTCATGATTTTTGTGGGGTGTCGGTCTTCTTGTCGGGTCTGTGGAGTCAGCGAGGGCTTAAAGGCGCCACAGGACCTGGATGCCCCAGCCGGCGCAGGCCACCAGCCAGACAATCGTGAAAACATTCAGGACCAGCTTGATGGAGGCCGGCTTGACGTAGTCCATCCAGATGTCGCGCATGCCGACCCACACGTGGTAAAGCAGTGCGACGATGACCACAAACGTCAGCGTCTTCATCCACTGGGACGAGAAGATGCCGGCCCATTTGTCGTAGCCGATGGGGCCTTTGCTGAAGATGACCTGGGCCAGGACCAGCAAGGTGAAGAGGGCCATCAGGGCGGCCGTGATGCGCTGCGCGAGCCAGTCGCGCAAGCCATAGTGGGCACCGACAACGATGCGCTTGGAGCCGTAGTTAACTGCCATTTTTTGTGCTCCTTCAGATCAGTAAAAGCCGAACAGCTTGATGGCCAGGACGAGCGTCAGGATGACGCTCACGGCTAGCGTGAAGAGGGCGGACGACTTGCCGAACTCCTTGCTGACGGCGGCATGACTCACGTCCATCCACAAGTGGCGCAGGCCGGCGATGAAATGGTGCAGGTAAGCCCAGATGAGGGCCAGTGCCACCAGCTTCCAGATGATGCCGGGAAGGCCCAGCATGCCGACGTTGAAGGCTGCCTTGAATTTCTCGAAGGAGATTTCCGAAGAGATCGAGGTGTCGAACATCCAGATGATGAAGGGCATCAGCAAAAACATGATGAACCCGCTGATACGGTGAAGGATGGAGACAATGCCTGCGAGGGGGAGGCGATAGGAGGGGAGATCGGTCAGGGCGTTGATGTTGCGGAACTCGGGCCGCTTCTTCGCTACGGTTGTCGCTGATTCGGACATACTTGGCTTTCTGTGTTTTTGAGTAACGGCTTTGTAACTGCCAAAGCGGCTCAACCCGAAATTCTATTGCAATGCAGCAACAATCCCGGCTGCTTCGGGTGATGGCCGGAAATTTTTGTCGGGAAAAGCGCGTTTGCCGGCACAACAGTTCGCAATTGCTGCGCGAAGGTCGTCGTAACTGACATGACGATTACAAATCACCCCATCCGGACGGCAATTCAGCGGCGCGCATATGCCGTTGCTGGCGCTTCGGCGGTGTCATGGCTTGAAGGGATTTCATCGTCGGTCATGTTGTTATGGTTGCACCGCCGGGCTCTCGCGGCCATGCCGCGGCAGGTTTGCCTGGCAGGGTTTTCTGTTGCCCTTGAGCCTGCTGGCGCTGTTCAGTTCAGGGTGTTGTGATAGTGATGTGTGTCGGTGCGGTAGTAGCCGCGGCGCAGCTCCATGGGCGCATCGTTGTAGGTGTAGGCGATGCGCTCCACGCTCAAAAGCGGTGCTCCGTGCTCTACTTTTAATAGCAGCTCGCGCCCGTCGGTGGCTGCTTCGGCGCGTATTTTCTCTTCGGCGCGAACCATCCGCACGTTGAATTCGGTCTCAAACAGCGCATACATGGGGCCGTGGTAGTCGGCCAGCCGCTCGGCCGTCAGGCCCTTGAAGGGCGCGGCGGGAAGCCAGATGTCTTCAAGAATGGTCGGTGTGCCGGCAAAGCTCAGCACGCGTCGGGCCTGCAGCACGGCGTCCCCGGTGCGCAAGGCCAGCGTGCGTGCAATCTCGGCGCTGGCGCGCACGCGCCGGCAGTCGATGATGTCGCGTTGGGCCGGGCCTTCGCTGCCCGGCGTGCCGCTGTCGGGGACCAGCTTGAGAAAGCGGAACTGGACATGCTGCTCGGCGTGGGTGGCAACAAAGGTGCCCTTGCCCTGGCGGCGGACCACCAGGTTGTCGGTGGCCAGCTCGTCGATGGCCTTACGCACCGTGCCCTGGCTGACACGGTAGCGCGCTGCCAGGTCCATCTCGGAAGGGATGGCTTCGCCCGGTTTCCATTCGCCTGATTGCAGGCTTTGCAGGATCAGGGCCTTGATCTGCTGGTACAGCGGACTGAACGCCGGCGTGGCACCTGCAAAGTCATCGGCGGGTAGGGCGGGAATGGCGGTCATGGGTTGGATTCTGGCTGGCCGTATCATATCTTATATAAGACATAAGACAAATTGACGCCCGCTGCTTTTCAAGCGTAAAATCTTTGGCTGAGCCAGCGCGCGGCCTGCTGTTTTGCGGTGATTTTGACGGGTAAAAGCATAAGACCCGTTAGCAATCACTTCCAGATATTCCAGGGTCGCGCCAGACATCTCACGCTACATCCCTCATTCAACCGATTTTCAACTTCCTGGAGTCCTCCCATCATGAGCAAAAAACCCGTCCGCGTTGCAGTCACCGGTGCAGCAGGCCAAATCGGTTACGCGTTGTTGTTCCGTATTGCTTCCGGCGAAATGCTCGGCAAAGACCAGCCCGTCATCCTGCAACTGCTCGAAGTGCCGGTTGAAGGCCCGCAAAAAGCGCTCAAGGGCGTGATGATGGAACTCGACGACTGCGCGTTCCCGCTGCTGGTCGGCATGGAAGCCCACAGCGACCCAATGACCGCCTTCAAGGACGCCGACTACGCGCTGCTGGTCGGCTCGCGCCCACGCGGCCCCGGCATGGAACGTGCCGAGCTGCTGGCCGTCAACGGCGCCATCTTCACGGCGCAGGGCAAGGCGCTCAACGCCGTGGCCAGCCGCAACGTCAAGGTGCTGGTGGTCGGCAACCCCGCCAACACCAATGCCTACATCGCCATGAAGAGCGCCCCTGACCTGCCGCGCAAGAACTTCACCGCCATGCTGCGCCTGGACCACAACCGCGCCGCCAGCCAGATTGCCGCCAAGACCGGCAAGGCCGTGGCCGACATTGAAAAACTCACCGTCTGGGGCAACCACTCGCCCACGATGTATGCTGACTACCGTTTTGCCACCATCAAGGGTGAAAGCGTCGCCAAGATGATCAACGACCAGGAATGGAACGCCAACGTGTTTCTGCCCACCGTCGGCAAGCGCGGCGCCGCCATCATTGAAGCGCGCGGCCTCTCCTCGGCTGCATCCGCAGCCAACGCCGCCATCGACCACATGCGCGACTGGGCCCTGGGCACCAACGGCAAGTGGGTCACCATGGGTATCCCGTCCGATGGCCAGTACGGCATCCCGAAGGATGTCATGTTTGGCTTCCCCGTGACCTGCGAAAACGGCGAATACAAACTGGTCGAAGGCCTGGAGATCGATGCGTTCAGCCAGGAACGCATCACCAAGACCCTGGACGAGCTTAAGGGTGAGCAAGACGGCGTCAAACACCTCTTGTAATGGCCTACTGCGCGACTCGGGGGCGTTGTTGCGGAGCCCGTCAGGCAATCCTCATGCACCTTAAGTGCACTCCGGTTGCCTGCCACCCGCGCCTGGCCCGCGAGCCGCTCGCTACGGCCCGAGAACTTGCGTTTATTCAATGAAACATCCGCGCGACGTTCTGTTGGGTGCCCAAGCGCAAGCCGGGTTTCTTCCGGTCTGCGATCACTACAGCGGTGTCGAAGCCCGCATGCGCAAAAGCCTGCAGTTGCAGGCCGAAATGATCGAGGAGTTCGGCGCCTGCGTGTTTGACGTGACGCTGGATTGCGAAGACGGCGCACCCGTGGGCGGCGAAGCCGACCATGCCGCAATGGTCGTGGCGCTGGCGGCCCTGGCCAGCGACAAGGCCCGCGTTGCGGTACGCATCCATTCGGTGGACCACCCCGCCTTTGATGCCGACATGGCTGTCATTGCCGGAAAGCTGTCCCGCCATCTCTCACACATCATGGTCCCCAAGGTGGAGTCGGTTGCCGATGTAGTCCGGGCCGAGCAGGCTCTGCTCGCGGCATCGGCCGGCGGCCTGCCACTGCACGTGCTGATCGAGTCTCCACTCGCGGTGCGAAACGCTTTCGACATTGCGGCGCATCCGCGCGTGCAGTCGTTGAGTTTTGGCCTGATGGATTTTGTCTCGGCGCATGGCGGTGCGATTCCCGCCGACGGCATGAGCAGCCGCGGCCAGTTCACACATCCGCTGGTGATGCGCGCCAAGCTCGAAATCGCGTCGGCTTGCCATGCCCACGGCAAAGTGCCGTCGCATTGTGTTGTCACAGAGTTCAATGACACTGAGGCCATGACTTCCGCCGCACGCCATGCTGCCCGTGAACTGGGCTACACCCGCATGTGGAGCATCCACCCCAACCAGATCCGGCCTATCCTGGCGGCTTTTGCGCCTACCGAAGGCGAGATTGAAAGTGCTACAAAAATAATAGCTGCTGCCGCACGTTCAGACTGGGCTCCCATCAGTTTTGAAGGCAAGCTGCACGACCGCGCGAGCTACCGCTACTTCTGGCAGGTTCTGGAGCGCGCGCACCAGACCGGCCGTGTTTTGCCGCACGAGGCGCAGGCGTATTTTTCTGCGCCGCTTCACTGATTTCCCCGATTGACTGTTGACCGTTCCAAAGGACCCC
This sequence comes from Polaromonas sp. P1_F8, assembly GCF_056405635.1. Taxonomy (NCBI): domain Bacteria; kingdom Pseudomonadati; phylum Pseudomonadota; class Betaproteobacteria; order Burkholderiales; family Comamonadaceae; genus Polaromonas; species Polaromonas sp. P1_F8. The sequence goes on from NZ_JBFUBS010000003.1 coordinate 196,195, forward strand.
CATGAAACATTTCGCTCTCTCTGCCCTGATGCTGGCCGCCCCGGCCCTGTTGCTGGCCCAGACGGCAGCCCCTAAAGCTGCCGCGCCCAAGGCTGCCGCCACAGCTGACCAGCCCGCCCAGGCCGCCAAGCGCGCACCGATCAGGCGCTCTGCCGCCAAGGTGGTCGAAGAAAGGACGCCCATTGACGATGACCCGTCTGTCACCTTGACCCCTGAAGACCTGGAGCTCGCCAAGCGGGTTTACATCGGCACGATTCCCTGCGAACTGGGTGCCTCCGTCACCATCACGCCGAATGAAAAACGCCCGGGCTTCTTCCTGGTGCAGACGGGCAAGATGCGCTTTCGCATGCACCCGGTCGGAAGCCGCACCGGTGCCATCCGCCTGGAAGACGGCCGTGCAGGCGCCATGTGGCTCCAGTTGGGCAACAAGTCGATGCTGATGAGCCAGAAAATGGGCCAGCGTCTGGCTGACGAGTGCATGAGCCCGGCGCAGGTGACTTTTGCCGACGACATGAAGAAGAACCCCCCGACCAGCATTCTGGAGGCCTTGCCTGCCAAAGCCGCGCCAGCTCAGGCTGGCACGGGTTCTGCTCAGCCAGAAACTGCCCCGGCCAAAGCCCCGTAAAGCCCCATAAAGCCCAATACAGACACAGACCGCGACCGCACGCGCATCGACCGTGCAAATATTTGAGTACAGGAGAAGAAAACCATGATGCCCGAGTTCATACAAACCTACCGCAACCACGTGGCCGAGCGCGCCGCGCTGGGTATTCCCCCGCTGCCGTTGTCGGCCCAGCAGACCGGTGAGGTCATTGAGCTGCTGAAGAACCCACCCAAGGGCGAAGAGGCCTTTCTGGTGGAGCTGATCACGCACCGCGTGCCGGCCGGGGTCGATGCGGCCGCCAAGGTCAAGGCCAGCTATCTCGCTGCCGTGGCGCACGGCACCGAAAAGTGCTCACTGATCTCGCGCGAAAAAGCCGTGCAACTGCTTGGCACCATGCTGGGCGGCTACAACATCAGCCCGATGGTCGAGCTGCTCGACGACGCAGAAGACAGCGTGGCCACGCAAGCGGCCAACGGCCTGAAGCACACGCTGCTGATGTTCGACCAGTTCCACGACGTGCAGGAAAAGGCCGGCAAGGGCAACAAATACGCCAAGGCCGTGCTGCAAAGCTGGGCCGATGCCGAGTGGTTTACCAGCCGTCCGGAAGTGCCCGAGTCGATCAAGCTCACCATCTTCAAGGTGGCCGGCGAGATCAACACCGATGACCTGTCGCCCGCACCCGATGCCTGGAGCCGCCCCGACATTCCGCTGCACGCGCTGGCCATGCACAAGAATGCCCGCCCCGGCGTGACGCCCGAAGAAGACGGCAAGCGCGGCCCGGTCAAGTTCATTGAAGAGCTGAAAGCCAAGGGCAACCTGGTGGCCTATGTGGGCGACGTGGTCGGTACCGGCTCCTCGCGCAAGTCCGCGACCAACTCGGTGTTGTGGTTCACCGGTGAAGACATCCCCTATGTGCCGAACAAGCGTTTCGGCGGCGTCTGCCTCGGCTCGAAAATCGCCCCGATTTTCTACAACACCATGGAAGATTCGGGCGCGCTGCCGATCGAACTCGATGTGAGCCAGATGGCCATGGGCGATGTGATCGAACTGCGCCCCTACGACGGCAAGGCGCTGAAAGACGGCAAGGTCATCGCCGAGTTCAAACTCAAGAGCGACGTGCTGTTTGACGAAGTGCGCGCCGGTGGCCGCATTCCGCTGATCGTCGGCCGCGGCCTCACGGCCAAGGCACGTTTTGCGCTGGGCCTTCCCGTGTCTACCCAGTTCCGCCTGCCGCAGAATCCGGCCGACAACGGCCGCGGCTTTACGCTGGCACAAAAAATGGTTGGCCGTGCGGTCGGCCTGCCCGAAGGCCAGGGCGTACGCCCCGGCACTTACTGCGAGCCCAAGATGACTTCTGTCGGCTCGCAGGACACCACCGGCCCGATGACGCGCGACGAACTGAAAGACCTGGCCTGCCTGGGTTTCAGCGCCGACCTGGTGATGCAGTCTTTCTGCCACACGGCGGCTTATCCCAAGCCGGTCGATGTGAAGATGCACCACGAGCTGCCCGAGTTCATGAGCGACCGCGGCGGCATTCCACTGCGTCCGGGCGACGGCATCATCCATAGCTGGCTCAACCGCATGCTGCTGCCCGACACCGTTGGCACCGGCGGCGACAGCCACACGCGTTTTCCCATCGGCATCAGCTTCCCCGCGGGTTCCGGCCTGGTGGCTTTCGGCGCAGCCACCGGCGTCATGCCGCTGGACATGCCTGAATCCGTGCTGGTGCGCTTCAAGGGTGAAATGCAACCCGGCATCACACTGCGTGACCTGGTGAATGCGATCCCGCTGTACGCCATCAAGGCCGGTCTGTTGACGGTCGCCAAGCAAGGCAAGAAGAACATCTTCTCCGGCCGCATCCTGGAAATCGAAGGCTTGCCCGACCTGAAGGTCGAACAGGCGTTTGAGCTCTCCGACGCTTCCGCAGAGCGCTCTGCCGGCGGCTGCACGGTGCACCTGAACAAGGAACCCATCATCGAATACATCAACAGCAACATCACCATGCTGAAATGGATGATCGCGACGGGTTACTCGGATGTGCGCACCATCAAGCGCCGCATCGCCGCCATGGAAGCCTGGCTGGCCGACCCGCAGTTGCTCAAGGGCGATGCGGACGCCGAATACGCCGCCGTCATCGAGATCGATCTGGCCGACATTCATGAGCCTATCGTGGCCTGCCCGAACGACCCTGACGACGTGAAGACGCTGAGCGAAGTGGCCGGCAGCAAGATCGACGAAGTCTTTATCGGCAGCTGCATGACCAATATCGGCCATTTCCGCGCGGCCTCCAAGCTGCTCGAAAACAAGCGCGACATCCCCGTCAAACTGTGGATGGCGCCGCCGACCAAGATGGATGCCAAGCAGCTGACCGAAGAAGGTCACTACGGCGTGCTCGGCTCGGCCGGTGCCCGCATGGAAATGCCGGGTTGCAGCCTGTGCATGGGCAACCAGGCGCAGGTGAAAGAGGGCGCGACGGTGTTTTCCACCTCCACCCGCAACTTCCCGAACCGACTCGGGAAAAACTCCAACGTCTATCTCGGTTCCGCCGAGCTGGCCGCGATCTGCTCCAAGCTGGGCCGCATCCCCACCAAGGCCGAATACATGGCCGACATGGGTGTGCTGACCGCCGCCAGCGACAAGATCTACCAGTACCTCAACTTCGACCAGGTCAAGGACTACACCGACATGGCTGACACTGTGAAGGACGGCGTGGCCGCTTAAGTGGACACCCTGCCGGCGGCTTGACAGCCGCAAGCTGAAATGGAAGGATGAAGTGATGAAGAAACCGTCACTTCTTTCCTTCCTTTTTTTTGTTCTTTTTTTTGCCACCGGTTCAGCCGCTCAAGCTCAGGAAGCGCGCAAGAACGCCTTCAATGACCCCTTCCTGCAGGTCACTTCGGCAATCAACCCATGCCCTGTGCCGGAGGGGCCGCTCTATACCGAGCAGGAAGTGCGCGACGTGGCCCATGTGCGGGCGCAGCACGGCGGCAGTTGCTATCGGGTGGGGCGTTGCCGCCTGGCCAACTCGTATTGGTACGACCAGGAAATCATTCCGCGCGTATCGCAATACATCAAGCTTGACGGCCGGTTCGACGACACCAGTGTGTGGGTGCAGGGCGAGCGGCGTTTGGTCTTTCTCAAGGGTTGCGTCAAGACGCGCGAGCAATCAGAGGCGCTTGAAAAAGCCGTCTGGCTGGTCGATGACGTGATGGGCGTGGTGAATTACCTGCGCGTGGGTGATGAGCCCGTGCGCTATGTGCCGGCGCAGACTGAAAAGAAGTGAAGTGGGCTTGCCCCTTGCGTATGCAAAAAATCCCCGCAGTTTCCTGCGGGGATTTTTCATTGGGGGAGGCTATAGCCCCGACGGCAGCGGGTCTACCACCCGCAATTCCGAGCCGTCGACAAACTTCAGGTACCAGAACTCCGGTGACAGCGGCAGGTTGGGGCGTATGTGGCTGACATTGGCGGGCAGCACATAGACCGTGCTCGCGCCGTCGTCGGGCGGGGGTGCCAGGTAGTGGCGCTTGACCGCCACCAACCCGCCTATGGTGGAAACCACGGTGCCTATCGACTCGGTGACAGCATTGACGGTGGTGCCCTGGCCCAGCATGTGGATGGTGGTCTGGCCCATCAGGTCGGGACGTGAGGCTTCTATGTACAAGACTGCCGCGGTATTGATGCGCAAATCGTCGGGGGCGCTGGGCTCAGTGGCTTTGTTGAAAGAGATAAAGGGCATGGATAGGGCCGGTTGGGGACAGGTTTTCGGGCGAATTCTCAGGAAATATGCAGCTCTTTGTGCTCACCCAGCTTGCGCGGCAACTCGCCCAGGATGGCCGCCCTGGCCATTTTGGCCAGCTGCACCATCTTGCTTTCCTTCACGTCCCAGTATTCGGCGTGATGAATGCGCACTTCCAGCAGCGCCAGGTCCGGGTCGTTGACGCCCGCAGGAAACCAGGCGCGGGCAAGCGGTGACCAGAGTTCTTCTTTTTTGGCCTGGTCTTCCGCGATCGCCGCCTGGCCCGACACCGATACGTAGCTGTCGGCGCCCGGGTCGGCGTAGGACACGTTGACATTGCCGTCCTGCTGCAGCCGCTGGGCCATCTCGCTTTTGCGTGAGATGAAGAAATACAGATGCGATTCCGCGTCAAGCGACTGGTTCTGCGTGGTCAGGGGATGGGCGTGCAACATGCCGCTGGCCTGGCGGTGGGTCAGCATGCCGAACTTGATGCCCTGGATCAGCTCCCAAAGGGTGTCGTGGTCTGATTTTGTTGTGCTCATGAAAACTCCCGTGGGTGGTGGCCAATGCGTCGATGCTAGGCATCATGCCGCGGGCCGCTCATCAGCGGGCGGCGCGGGCAGCTGTCAGCAAGTGCCGACAGCCCCCGGCTTCCAGCCGCAGCCTGTGTAAACCATCGCTCTACAGGGGAACTAATGGCGCGAGCGGTTACCATATAGATAGATGCAAGTAATTCGTATTTGTATTACGGCTTGCTTACAGACGCCCAAGGGCTTCAAGGCCTTCGCGCCCGGCCCAGTTCGGGCGAACCGGGCCGCTTTCATCTCTAAAAGGTGTTTCATGAAACTGTCGTTCCCCTCTTTTGCCGGCGCCGTGCTGGCCGTCGGCCTGCTGGCCGCGCCTCTGGCCTCCACCGCCCAAACCGTCACGCCCACCGCCGAAGGCATCGTGGTCTACAACGCCCAGCATGTCAGCCTGACCAAGGCCTGGGCTGAAGCCTTCAGCAAGGAAACCGGCATCAAGGTCACCCTGCGCAACGGCAGCGACACCGAGCTGGGCAACCAGATCGTGCAGGAAGGCAAAGCCTCGCCCGCAGACGTGTTCCTGACCGAGAATTCGCCCGCCATGGCGCTGGTCGACACGGCAGGGCTGTTCGCTCCGCTGGACGCGGCCACGCTGTCTGAAGTGCCTGCCAACTTCCGCCCCGCGCACGGCCGCTGGACGGGCATCGCCGCGCGCAGCACGGTGTTTGTCTACAACAAGGCCAAGCTCACGCCGGCGCAGTTGCCCAAGTCCATGCTGGACCTGGCCACGCCCGCCTGGAAGGGCCGCTGGGCCGCATCGCCTTCCGGCGCCGACTTCCAGGCCATCGTGAGCGCATTGCTCGAGCTCAAAGGTGAGGCCGCCACCGCCGCCTGGCTCAAGGCCATGAAGGAAAACGCCACGCCTTACAAAGGCAACGGCACGGTGCTCAAGGCCGTCAATGCCGGCCAGATCGAAGGCGGCGTGATTTACCACTATTACTACTACGGCGACCAGGCCAAGACCGGCGAGAACAGCAACAACGCCCAGCTGCATTACTTCCGCAACCAGGACCCTGGCGCTTTTGTGAGCATTTCCGGTGGCGGCGTGCTGGCCTCGAGCAAGCACCAGCCCGAAGCCCAGGCCTTCGTGAAGTGGATCGCCGGCAAAGGCGGACAGGACATCCTGAAAACCGGCGACGCGTATGAGTACGCCGTGGGCACGGGCGCGGCCTCCAACCCCAAACTGGTACCTTTGGCTGAGCTGCAGGCGCCCAAGGTGGAGCCTTCCAAACTCAACAGCAAAAAAGTCACCGACCTGATGACCCAGGCCGGCCTGCTGTAAACCACCTCCAATCGCTTCCAACCATTTCAGGTCCGCGGATCTGACACCTGCCTTGAGTGCCTTGCCCTTTGATGTCGGCGCCGACTCCCTGAAGCCGGCGAGTGTGGCTCTGCGGCCTTTGCCTGCGGCCGGGCGCGGCGGCTGGCGCCTGTCGTGGGTGGGTAGCGCGGCCCTGCTGGTCTCGTTGCTGGCTTTGTTGCCGTTGGGTTTTGTCATCTGGGTCGGCATCCAGGCGGGTTGGGACACGGCCTTTGCGTTGATCTTCCGGCCCCGTGTGGGTGAACTGCTCGTCAACACTGCGTTGCTGGTGGCGCTGACAGTGCCGTTATGCGCCGTGCTGGCCGTGGCCCTGGCCTGGCTCACTGAGCGTAGCGACCTGCCCGGTGCACGCACCTGGGCCTGGCTGGCCGTCGCGCCGCTGGCCGTGCCGGCTTTTGTGCACAGCTATGCCTGGATGACGGTCGCCCCCGGCCTGCACGGCTTGCCCGCCGGCGTGATGGTTTCGGTGATCGCTTACTTTCCATTTTTGTATTTGCCTGTGGCCGCAGCCTTGCGGCGGCTGGATCCGGGTATGGAAGACAGCGCCGCCTCGCTGGGCTTGAGCCCTTTGGCGGTGTTTTTCCGCGTGGTGCTGCCGCAGCTGCGGCTGGCGGTATGCGGCGGCTCGCTGCTGGTGGGACTCCACTTGCTGGCCGAGTACGGTCTTTACGTGATGATCCGCTTCGACACCTTCACCACGGCCATCGTCGACCAGTTCCAGTCGACCTACAACGGGCCTGCGGCCAACATGCTTTCCGGCGTGCTGGTGGTGTGCTGCTTCGCGTTGCTGGGCCTGGAGTCGGTCGCGCGCGGCAAGGAACGTTATGCGCGCGTAGGTTCCGGCGCGGCGCGCATGCCTTTCAAACGCAAGCTGGGCCGCTTTGCTGGCTTGTGCCTGCTGCTGCCCGCGCTGGTCACCGCTCTGGCGCTGGGCGTGCCGCTGGTTACCCTGGGCCGCTGGCTGGTGGCCGGCGGGGCTGCCGTATGGCGCGTGGATGAAATCGGCCCGGCGATTTTCCAGACCCTGGGGCTGGCGCTGGCCGGTGCGTTGCTGACCACACTGGCTGCCGTGCCCATGGCCTGGCTGTCGATACGCTCACCGGGCCGGCTGCAGCGTGTGCTGGAGGCCTGCAACTACATGGTCGGTTCGCTGCCCGGTGTGGTGGTGGCGCTGGCCCTCGTCACGGTGACGGTGCGCCTGCCGATTTACCAGACGGCAATCACGGTGCTGCTGGCCTATCTGCTGATGTTTTTGCCGCGCGCCCTCATCAGCCTGCGCGCCGGCATTGCGCAGGCCCCGGTGGAGCTGGAGCAGGCCGCGCGCAGCCTGGGCCGCACGCCCGCGCAGGCGCTGTGGGCCATCACCCTGCGGTTGGCTGCGCCCAGCGCAGCGGCCGGCGCGGCCCTGGTGGGCCTGGGCATTACCAATGAGCTCACCGCCACGCTGATGCTCGCGCCCAACGGCACGCGTACCCTGGCAACTTCCTTTTGGGCCTACAGCAGCGAGATCGACTACGCCGCCGCCGCGCCCTATGCGCTCATCATGATGCTGCTGTCGCTGCCCATGACCTGGCTGCTCTATACCCAATCCAAACGCACGGCGGGACGATGACAACTTCTCTTGAACTGAACGGCCTGCGCAAACACTATGGTCCCGTGGAAGCACTGTGCGGCGTTCACTTGCACGTGCCGGCCGGCAGCCGCACCGCCATCGTGGGTCCGTCGGGTTCCGGTAAAACCACCTTGCTGCGCATCATTGCCGGCTTCGAAGTGCCCGACGCCGGCCGCGTCGTGCTGGGTGGGCGGCAGCTGGCAGACGGGCCGGAAGCCGTGCCGGCACACCAGCGCGGCATCGGTTTTGTGCCGCAGGACGGCGCGCTGTTTCCGCACCTGACGATTGAGGGCAATGTCGGCTTTGGCCTGCCGCGCAATACGCCCCGGCGCGCTGAACGCATTGCCGAACTGATGGACATGGTCGCGCTCGACATCGCCATGCTCAGCCGTCGCCCGCATGAGTTGTCTGGCGGCCAGCAGCAGCGCGTGGCGCTGGCCCGCGCGCTGGCCCAGCGCCCGCAGCTGATGTTGCTCGACGAGCCTTTTTCCGCCCTGGACACGGGCCTGCGCGCCAGCACCCGCAAGGCCGTCGCGCAATTGCTCAGCGGTGCCGGCATCACCACCATCCTGGTCACGCACGACCAGGCGGAAGCCCTGTCATTTGCCGACCAGGTGGCCGTGATGCGTGAAGGACAGCTGGTGCAGGCTGGCCGCCCGGTGGATCTTTATCTGCGGCCCCGTGATGCCGCGGTGGCCGGCTTCCTGGGCGAAGCCATCGTGCTGCCCGCGCAGCTGGCGGGCGGCTGGGCCGACTGCGCGCTGGGGCGAATCGCGGTCAACGACGGCCAGCGCAGTGGTGCGGCGCAGATCATGCTGCGGCCAGAGCAACTGCAGGTGGCTGAAGTCCCGGCGCAGGCGGCCGCGCACAGTGCGGATGCCGCCGCGTGCTACGGCGCGGTCATCGACAGCGATTTTGGCGGTCCGGTCTGCGTGCTGTCGGTGCGCCTGGTGCGCGGCGCTGGACTGGGCACGGCAGAAGAAACACCCGCGGCGACGGAGCTTGCTGCGTGGGACGCGCCGCTGCTGGTGCGCAGCTCCGGCCTGCATGTCCCGGCGCCGGGCGCCATGGTCCGCATCACGGTGGCTGGCCAGGCCCATGTGTTCGGATAGACCGGCCTGCGTGCCGGTTCCCGGGAATTTAAGCAAATAGTGGCCGTAGCCCAATAAGAACGGGCGCAAGCAGCTATTAAATTAATAGCATTTTTCCTACTTCTACGGATGCGATGAACCCAGCTGGAGGCGGACGTTTACCCGGCACGCCCCGCGCAAAGGGGCATGGCTCGACCAGTACATGCCTTGTTACGAATCTTTAAGGCGTCTTACACAGGTCTTTGGGTATATTGTGTACGGTGTACACAAATTAATGGTTGTGCACTTGCACGCCGGCAGCTTGATCGGTTGTTGCAGCGTTTCAGGTGACAACCGCTTACCCAAGGAGATTTCCCATGGCCCGTTACGTAGATGGATTCATTGTTGCCGTCCCCGCCAAGAAAGTGGAGGACTACCGCAAGCTGTCCCGCAAGGCCGGCAAGATCTGGAAGGAGTACGGCGCGATCGAATACACCGAGTGCATCGCCGACGACGTGAAACCCGGCAAGGTCACGTCCTTTCCGCAAAGCGTCAAGCTCAAGGCCGGCGAGGTGGTGGTGTTCTCGTGGATCACCTACAAGTCACGCAAGCAGCGCGACAGCGTCAACAAAAAGGTCATGTCCGACCCACGCCTGGAGGCCATGATGGATCCGAAGAATCTGCCATTCGATGGCAAGCGGATGATTTTTGGCGGCTTCAAGACCATCGTCGAGCTTTAAAGCCCGGGCGCGTGGGCTCTAGCTCTGCGCCGCCAGCGCGTGCAGCGCCTGGCGCGTGAAATCATCCGCCGGGAAAAAGGTCTCCATCGCCAGCTCCTGCAGCGTCACATCCACTGGTGAGCCGAAGATGGTGGTCGTGCTGATGAAGCTCAGCATGCCGGCGGGTGTCTTGAACAGGAAAGGCATGACCACGCCCGGGTGCTCGCCTTCGAGGTGTTCGTTTTTCGCTTCGTCAGGCACCGGGTAGGCCTTGAGTTCCTCGAGCAAGGCCGCCAGCACCGCGTCGGCGGTGGCCGCGACCTGTTGGCGCAGCCGTTCAAATATATGCGCGCGCCACTGCAGCAGGTTGGCGATGCGCGGCGCCAGGCCCAAAGGATGCAGGCTCAGGCGCAACACATTCACTGGCCCCTGCAGCAGCGAGGCATCGGCGCCCTCCATCAGGTGCGGCACCATGCGGTTGGCAGCCACGAGGTTCCAGTGCCGGTCCACCGCCAGCGCCGGGTAGGGCTCATGGCTTTTGAGCAGCAGCTCCACCGCCTGGCGGGCCGAATCCAGCGCGGGGTCATTCAGCGGCCGTTCGCGGTACATGGGTGCGTAGCCGGCCGCCACCAGCAGCGCATTGCGCTCGCGCAGCGGGATGTCCAGCCGTTCTGAAAGGCGCAGCACCATCTCGCGGCTGGGCACCGAGCGCCCCGTTTCCACAAAACTCAAATGGCGTGTCGAAATGTCCGCCTCCTGGGCCAGGTCCAGCTGGCTCAGGCGCCGGTGCTGCCGCCAGTGGCGCAGGTGGTCGCCAAAAGGCTGGGGCGCACTGCGCTGCGCGGGGCGGCTGGGGTGGTGGGTGCTGGCGGTCATGGTCACATCGTAAAGCTATGTGAGCAGTTTTCCATTACCTGCCAGGTTATCGACGGGTCGCTGCTGCGCAGGAATGATGACCTCCATGCGCACCGACCGGCGGCCCGGAGCGCTGATCAATATCACCGGCTGCTACTTTCAGGAGTTTTGCCATGTCTTCGAGTTCCATCCTTTCCTCTCCCAACTTCCTGCGCAATGTGCTGCGTGTGGATGCGCTGTCGTGCATTGCTTGCGGTGTATTGCAGGTCGCCTTTCCGGCTGCGATGGCCCGCTTGCTGAACCTGCCCGAGGGGCTGATTGCCTACACCGGGGAGTTCCTGCTGGTCTATGCGGCAGTCGTTGCGTTTGTTTCAACGCGTAATCCTTTGCCGCGTGGCGTTATCTGGGCGCTGGTGGCGGGCAATATCGGCTGGGCGCTGGCCTGCGTGCTGATGCTGGCCAGCGGCCGTGTGTCGCCCTCCATGCTGGGTGTGGCCTATGTGGTGATGCAGGCTCTGACGGTGGCGGTGCTGGCCGAACTGCAGTACTTCGGCTTGCGCCGCGCAGCGCCGCAGCCGGCCTGGTGAGAACGCACAAGACTCGGTAGAGGGGCAGGGTATGCGGCGCCGGACTCCCACGGGGCCGCAGTGCCTGCCAGAATGGGGGCTGCCGTCAATAAAAAGGAGTCCGCCATGGCCAAACCGCCTCCCCACGCTTTTTCCTCCACGCTCAAAAGCTTCAAGACCGCCTCCGGCAAAACCGGCAAGTTCTACTCCCTGCCGGAACTCGCCAAACAGTTTCCCAAAGTTTCCCGCCTGCCAGTGTCCATGCGCATCGTGCTTGAGTCGGTGCTGCGCAATTGCGACGGCAAAAAGGTCACGGCCGAACACGTGGCGCAACTGGCCCACTGGCTGCCCCAGGCCGAGCGCACCGAAGAAATCCCGTTTGTTGTCTCGCGCGTGGTGCTGCAGGATTTCACCGGTGTGCCGCTCTTGGCCGACCTGGCCGCCATGCGCAGCGTGGCGCTGAAGCTGGGCAAGAACCCCAAAGCCATCGAGCCGCTGGTACCGGTCGACCTGGTGGTCGACCACTCCATCATGGTCGACTACTACGGCAAGAAAAATTCGCTGGACCTCAACATGAAGCTGGAGTTCCAGCGCAACCGCGAGCGCTACGAGTTCATGAAATGGGGCATGCAGGCTTTTGACACCTTTGGCGTGGTACCGCCGGGCTTCGGCATCGTGCACCAGGTCAACCTTGAATACCTCTCGCGCGGCGTGCATAAAAGCAAGGATGGCGTGTACTACCCCGACTCGCTGGTGGGCACCGACAGCCACACCACCATGATCAACGGCATCGGTGTGGTGGCCTGGGGCTGCGGCGGCATTGAGGCCGAAGCCGCCATGCTGGGCCAGCCGGTCTACTTCCTCACGCCCGACGTGGTCGGCTTTGAGCTGACCGGCCGCCTGCGCGAAGGCGTCACCGCCACCGATCTGGTACTGCGTGTGACCGAGCAATTGCGCAAGGAAAAGGTCGTCGGCAAGTTTGTCGAATTTTTCGGCGAAGGCACGCGCACGCTGGCCCTGCCGGACCGCGCCACCATCGGCAACATGGCGCCCGAATACGGCGCCACCATGGGCTTCTTCCCGGTCGACGAAAAAACCATTGACTACTTCAAGGGCACGGGCCGCACCAAGGAAGAGATCGAAGCCTTCGAGGCCTACTTCAAGGCGCAGGGCCTCTTCGGCGTGGCCAAGGCCGGCGAGATTGATTATTCGCACGTGGTCAAACTCGACCTGGGCGACGTCACGCCCAGCCTGGCCGGCCCCAAGCGCCCGCAAGACCGCATCGAGCTTGGCAACGTCGCAAGCCAGTTCAAATCGCTCTTCAGCAAATCGATTGCCGAGAACGGCTTTAACCAGCCCGCCGGCATGCTCAACACCCGCCACCTGGTGCGCCGCACCGACGAAGGCCGGCTGGACACGCTGCCGTCTGCACCGCCCACACCGGCCGGTGCCGCACGCCCCGTGATGGAGATGGAAGGCAACCGCCCCACGCTGGCGCACGCACGCGCCAGCAACACCACCGACGCGCCCGCCAAGGCACAGACCGAGGTGGTGCATTCCGCCCCCGGCATCACGGTAGGCAACGGCGATGTGCTGATCGCCGCCATCACCAGTTGCACCAACACCTCCAATCCCAGTGTGCTGCTGGCCGCGGGCCTGCTGGCCAAGAAGGCGGTGGAAGCGGGCCTGAAGGTACAGCCGCATATCAAGACCTCGCTCGCGCCCGGCTCGCGCATCGTGACCGAGTACCTCACCGAGACCGGCCTGCTGCCTTACCTGGAGAAGCTCGGCTTCGCACTGGCCGGCTACGGTTGCACCACCTGCATCGGCAATGCCGGCGACCTGACGCCCGAACTCAATGAGGCCATCAGCAAGAGCGACCTGGTCTGCGCGGCCGTGCTGTCGGGCAACCGCAACTTCGAGGCTCGAATCCACCCCAACCTCAAGGCCAACTTTCTGGCCAGCCCGCCGCTGGTGGTGGCTTACGCCATTGCCGGCACGGTGATGCGCGACCTGATGACCGAACCCGTCGGCAAAGGCAAGGGCGGCAAGGACGTCTACCTGGGCGACATCTGGCCGACCAGCGACGAAATCTACAAGCTCATGAAGTACGCCATGAACGGCAAGGCCTTTCGCGCCAATTACGCCAAGGTCAAGACCGAGCCTGGCAAGCTCTGGGAAAACATTAAGGGCGTCAAAGGCACGTCTTACACCTGGCCGGCCAGCACCTACATCGCCGAGCCGCCTTTCTTCAAGGACTTCACCATGAAGGCGGGCGAGGCCGGCAGCGTGTCGGTCAAGGGCGCGCGCATCATGGCGCTGTTTGGCGACTCCATCACCACCGACCACATCTCGCCGGCCGGCTCCATCAAGGCCAGCTCGCCGGCAGGCCTCTGGCTGCAGGCCAACGGCGTGCAGAAGGCCGACTTCAACAGCTACGGTGCGCGCCGCGGCAACCACGACGTGATGATGCGCGGCACGTTTGCCAATGTGCGCATCAAGAATTTGATGATCCCGCCCGATGCGGAAGGCTCGCGCGAAGAAGGCGGCGTCACGTTGTTCCAGCCCGGCAACGAAAAGATGTTCATCTACGACGCCGCCATGAAGTACATGGACCAAGGCACGCCCACCGTGATCTTTGCCGGCGAGGAATACGGCACAGGTTCGTCGCGCGACTGGGCCGCCAAAGGCACGCAGCTGCTCGGCATCAAGGCCGTGGTGGCGCGCAGCTTTGAACGCATCCACCGCAGCAACCTGGTCGGCATGGGCGTGCTGCCCCTGCAGTTCAAGCCGGGTGATTCGTGGCAGACCTTGAAGCTCACCGGCAATGAAGTCATTGACGTGATTCCGCACCCTGAGCTCAAGCCGCAAAGCGAAGCCAAACTGGTCATCACGCGCGCCGATGGTTCGCGTGAAGAAGTGACCGTGATACTGCGTGTCGACACGCCCATCGAGGTGGATTACTACCGCAACGGCGGCATCTTGCCTTTTGTGCTGCGGCAGTTGCTCGCTTGATGTTCAGACAAGCCCTGATAGCCGGTGGCGGCATCGGAGGGCTCGCGGCTGCACTGGCAGTGTCGCGCGCGGGCTGGGATGTGCGCCTGTTTGAACGCGCAAGCGCGTTCAGTGAGGTCGGTGCCGGCATTCAGCTCGGCCCGAATGTGGTCAAGATACTGCACAGCTGGGGATTGGCTGATGCACTGCAGGCCGTGGCCGCCTTTCCGGAACGCTTGCAGATACGCAGTGCGATGTCCGGAAAGCAGCTGGGTGAATTGGGCCTGGGTGCGGCAATGGTCCAGCGGTATGGCGCGCCTTATCTCTCCATTCATCGCGCCGACCTTCACGGCCTGCTGCTGCAGGCCGTGCAGCAGCATGCCGACGTAAGGCTGCACCTGAGCCGGCCTCTGCAGTCCTTCAGCCAGACCGCGCAAGCCGTCACGGTGCAGGCCGACGACGGTCCTGGCATTGAAGGCGACGCCCTCATAGGTGCTGACGGCATCTGGAGCACAGTGCGCCAGGAGCTGCTGGGTGACGGTCTGCCACGCCGCACCGGCCACCTGGCTTACCGCGCCTTGGTGCGGCAATCCGATCTACCTGAATTGCTCAGGAGCCGGCAGATCACGGTCTGGCTGGGGCCGCGCATGCACGTGGTGCAGTACCCGGTGCGCGGCGGTGAATGGCTCAATGTGGTGGCCATCGTGCAGGGTGAAGCCGCTGCCGAAGCCGACCTCTGGGACCACAGTGCCAACACCTCCGATCTGGGCGCGGCGACGGCCGGCTGCTGTGCCGCGCTGCGCGAAGTACTGGATGCCATCGGGGGCTGGCGCTTGTGGGTGCTGCACGACCGCCCGCCCATGCAAGGCGCCCATCAGCACGCCGTAGGCCGTGTGGCCTTATTGGGCGATGCCGCCCATCCGATGCGGCCTTACCTCGCGCAAGGCGCCGGCATGGCGATCGAAGACGCCGCCGAGCTAGGCCATGTTTTGGCCCAGGCGCTGGATCCGGCGTTTGACGTACCCACCATGATGCAGCGCTATGCGCTCAACCGCTGGCAGCGCAATGCGCGCGTGCAGGCGCGGGCTTTGCGTAATGGGCAGATATTTCACGCCAGTGGGGTGTCACGGTGGGGCAGGGATACCGCAATGCGTCTGTTGGGTGAGAAGCTGCTGGATATGCCCTGGCTCTACGGGGCAAGCCCAACCTACCTTGATGGGCATTGAGCCCATAGGACGACGGCTGTTTGCGCAGGCCTTGCACGGTTGATACGCGCTTTCACCGCGGGCGGTGCGTCAATTTGTGGTCCGGGCTTCATGACGGCAAGGAATTCCGCCCGGACTGGGAAAAAATTCGCGGGACCGCGGTCACGCCTGGGTGAAGTTTTGGGGACGCTCGGATGCGGTCGCTATTTATTCACGGGATCTTGTTTTTCTCGGACTTTGGAACTTGTATGTACTTCCTCATCCTGTCGAATTTTTCATCGTAAACCAGCACAACGTCCCTCTGTTCGGGCCGCAGAATTCTCAAGCTGTTGTACCTGGTTTCCACTTTCTCTTCAGTGTTCATAAAAATCTTGTGATCCCACCGCTCTTCCGGGTCTTTATAAACAGTTTCGATGATGACCTTGCCTGGGAAAACTTCGTTAAATGCGATGTAGTACTCCGGATGAAGGGAGGGATCGTTCTTTCTGAGGAGTACCAGGAGGAGGTAGGCATCGTTCAGTCCTTCCCGCGTGTCCTTGAGCAGAATGGCGATTTCTTTCTTGTCCTGGCCGCTGAAATCGCCTTCCCTTAACAGGCTTGAGTATTTGAGATTTCCGGAATTCACGAACCGATAGGCCGCTCCTTCATCGGATGAATAGAAATCGAGAAGCTTTTCCTTGACGCCGTACGGCAATTCCTTGAGATAAAACGCATCGAAGTCGCTGCCGTATTTTCTGCTGAAGTCTTCTGCTGAAATCAGGTAGTTGTCATTAAGCAGGGCGGGCAGCAGGGTGGGGTATTCGACAGCCCCTTTCATCGCGAGCTTTAAATACGCTTTCCAGTTTTCCTGGCCGACCTTCGGTTGATACTTTTCCAGATCCTGCAGCGTATTTGTTTCAATCACGGAGTACCCGCGTTGCTTTTCGCCTTTGCCGTCTTTGCAGGTAGCGCAATAAATGGTTTCACCAAAACTGAGGGTGTGGAGTTTTTCAGGAAGCTGGTCGTACTCTTTTTTGTAGCTTGCATCCAGGAGCTTGCCCTTGGTGATATGACCGGTATCACCGGTAAAAATGGCAAGTGTCTTTGACTCGGCGACAGCCCTTGCCGCCGCATCTCCCGTTGTATTTCCCGTTGTATTTCCTGTCGTATCCGCCAACACGGCATATCTATCCGCTTCGTGCGTAAAGTCGTAGACGTAGTGTTTGAAATATTCAAAATCGTTCTTGGCAAAAAAACAGGCGAGCGCAAACACAAGCAATGCAAGCGCCGCTAAAGTCTTTTTGGTCCTGGATAGCGTCGAAAAATTCATGGATCAGATGGGTGCAGGTATTTAAGGCAACAGACGAACAAGTCTGCTGATGGAAGGGCAGCTATCGTGAAATACAGTCAAGAATTGAAACGGACCGCCGAAGTATCGCTGACTATTTTGACTGGCACAACGGGACAGGATTGCGTTCAAGCATGGATCGAATCACCCTAAAGCAAAGTCGGCGCTCGAGGTTTCCCCCCCGACTCGCGTCATCCTGGATGATGCATTGCAATGGTAGATCGACAATGAAAATGGCGATTTCTGGAACGCTTTGTTATGGTATTTGCTATAAAAATAGTAGCTGCTTGCGCACGTCCTGCAAAGGCTCTGGCTACTATTCTTACGGATTTCCTGAAAATCCGTGCGCAGCTTCCATATCTGGGGAAACAACACGACATCCGGCATCTTGCGCAGGTAGCTGACGCCGCCGATGCCGCTGCTGGTGGTGGCCTACGCCATTGCCGGCACGCTGATTCGCAACCTGATCGGGTGCCCGCCAGCATGCCGTGGGCCGCGGGATGGTGCGATGGGGCGGGATGTGGCGATGAAGGTGTTGGGGGAGAAGATGTTGGATTTTCTTCGGTTGTTATGGATTACGTTTCCGGCCAGCCCTAGTCCGCGTACGCCCCTGCTGCCTTGATCACCGGCGTCCAGCGTGCAATTTCGCTGCGCAAGTATTCGCGATGACCCGCGGGCGTGTTGCGCGCATCCCGAACCACATCGATTCCTGAAGCGAGCTGTGCCCGTTTGAATGCGTCCGTCTGGATTGCGCCCAGCAAAGCAGCGTTGATTCTGGTTTGTACCGCCTGAGGCGTGTTCTTCGGCGCATACAAGCCGTACCAGACGCCAAGCCGGACGGAGGGAATCCCGAATTTCTCGAGCGTCGGGATCGCCGAGGCACCGGGAACGTTGAGCGGCTTGGCTGATGTCACGCCGACGGGCCTGGTTTTTCCGTTAAATACATGAGGGAGCACATTGGCTGTCAAATCGCACATCAGGTCTACATGGCCCCCCAGTAAATCCGCCAACGCCGGAGCGGTCCCACGATAGGGAACGGTGGTCATGCCGATGCCCAGCGAAGACTGGAGGAGAAGGCCGCACAGATGTGACGCCGACCCAATGCCGCCGTTGGCAAGCTTGACCTGTGGTTGCGTGGCTATCCACCGCACCAGCTCAACCGCTGAGCCCGTAGCTATCTGTGGACGCGTCACCAGCATCAGCGGCGATTCAGCCATGATGCCCAAAGGTTCGAAATCTGTTTCCGGGTTGAAACCGAGGCGGCGGTATAGCGCAGGGGCTGTCGCCATCCCGATGTGGTTCAACAGCAGGGTATAGCCGTCGGCAGTCGCACGCAAGGCGATGGTACTGCCCAGGTTGCCTCCGGCGCCTGACAGGTTCTGGATGATGACGGATTGCCCTAACTGCTTTTCCAGCGGTAAGGCCAGCTCCCGCGCGAGCTTGTCCATAGGACCGCCTGCGGGGTAGGGAACAATCAATGTCACCGGTTTCGAGGGGTAAACACCTTGCGCCTGCGCGCCCATGCCGCATGCCAGCAAGGCCCAAAAAACCAGTGAAAACAGTTTCTTGCTCATAAGTTTCTCCAGGGTTACCGGTACTTTTCAGGCTGGCATGCGAAGGGCCGCATGGCCGACAGCCGAGGCCCGCAGGGCCCGTCGCGCCTGAGTCGCTGCCAGGCATTTCTCGATGATGGCCGGCTCCGATGTAAAGGGTGTACCACCCGGAAAGGGCGGCTTGGGGTCGTATTCGATCTGGAGCTGGATTTGCTTGGCTGCTTCGTCTCCCATCAGCGTTGCGACGACTTTCAAGGCCATGTCGATGCCGGATGTCACGCCGCCAGCAGTGAAGATATTTCCGTCCACACACATGCGCTCTCTGGTGACGATGGCACCGAACGCCGGCAGAAAATCAATGGCCTGCCAGTGGCAGGTGCTTCGCCGGCCCTTGAGAAGGCCCGCGGCGCCGAGCAGCAGCGAGCCCGTACAGATGCCGAAGATGTACTTCGCCGACTTTGCTTGCCGGCGGGTGAAATTGACCCACTCGGCATCCAGTATGGCGTCGTCGGTTCCAGGTCCCCCCGGCACCACCAGGAGGTCGCAGGGCGGTGCGTTTGCGATGGTCGTGGTGGGTATCAACATGAGGCCGCGGTCCGAGCGGACTGGCTCCAGTGACCTCCCTACGAGCTCGACATGCACCCCCGGCACACGTGCCAGGACTTCAAAAGGCCCTGTCAAATCAAGTTGTGTCAAGGCATTGAAGAGAATAATATTAACTTTCATGAACACCCTCCTTAAGACGCTGACGGTAAGGCCAGGTGCTGCAGGGCAAGTGCCAAAAGCGGGCGAATGTGCGCCAAAATGGGTGGCATTTCTTTTGTTTGACGGCTTCCAGCCCATTGACCTCGCCGGGCCGTGGCAGGCATTTGCCACGGCAAATGAAGAGGTGGGCGTTCCGGCGTATCGCCTGATCACCGTGGCACAAAAGGGCGCTGTAACGAGCGCCGATGGTGCACTGAAAATCCATGTGGACCATGATCTGGAGGGTACCGCGGCTTTGCCGATCGATGCGATGGTGGTGCCGGGCGGTGGCGGTATCCATGCGGCATGTGCCGATCTTCAATTGGTCAACTGGCTGCGGGAAAGAGACCAGGCCACACGTAGAACCTGCAGCGTTTGCACGGGGGCCTTCCTGCTCGCCGCCACCGGGCTGTTGAGTGGCCGGGAGGTCACCACCCACTGGCGATCCGCCGAGAGATTGCAGCGGGACTTCCCGGACCTCAGGGTTAACGACGACAAGATCTACTGCGAAAGCGGCAAGTACTGGACCACGGCGGGTGTTACCGCCGGTATCGACCTCGCGCTGGCCCTTATCGAGCGCGACCATGGCGCCGACATCTCGCAGCGTGTTGCGCGGCGGCTGCTTGTCTATTTACGCAGGGACGGCGATCAGCGCCAGTACAGCCAGGCCCTGAGGATTCAGGATCGGGCCGTTGCACCATTTCGCCAGTTGATCGAGTTGTTGCAGGCCCGGCTTGATCATGAATGGTCCGTCGACGAGATGGCGGATATGTGCAATATGTCCCGGCGCACTTTTCAGCGCAAGTTTGCGGAAAACTTCAGTATGGGCCCCATAGCCGCACTCAACAGCTTGCGGTGTGAACAGGCGGAAATCCTCGCCAGCTCAGGGCGTCTGTCGGGGAAGGAAGTCCAGAGGCATACCGGATCGACCCGGGGCATTTCCAGGACAGCGGCCGCAGCGCGTAATCGCGCCAGCGGCGCTTGCTGATCACCAAAGCCCCGGGTCCCCCACCTGTATCCATCGCGCCTATAAGTCAGTCCGTAACTTCCAGATCTCCGGGAACAGGACCACATCCAGCATCTTGCGCAAATAACTCACTCCACCGGTCCCACCGGTGCCGCGCTTGAACCCGATCACGCGCTCCACCGTGGTCACATGCCGGAATCGCCAGAGCCGGAAGGCGTCTTCCAGGTCGGTGAGTTCTTCGCCGAGTTGGTACAGGTCCCAGTACTTCTTGGGGTCGCGATACACCATGAGCCAGGCCTGCTCAACCTCATCGCTTTCGGCATAGCCTTGCGTCCAGTCGCGCTGCGTGTGGCTGGCCGGCACGGCCAGGCCGCGGCGGGCCAGCAGGCGCAGGGCTTCGTCGTAGAGCGATGGAGCTTCATACGCGGCTTGTACCTGTGCGAGCAGGTCGGGCCGGTGCGCATGGGGCTTGAGCATGGCGGCATTCTTGTTGCCGAGCGCGAATTCGATGCAGCGGTACTGCGCGCTTTGAAAGCCGCTGGAGTTGGCCAGGTAAGGGCGTATCGCGCTGTACTCGGGCGGTGTCATGGTGGCCAGCACGTCCCAGGCATGCACCAGCTGCTCCATGATCCTGCTCACGCGGGCCAGCATCTTGAAAGCGGTGCCCAGCTCGTCTTTGGCCACATTGGCTATTGCCGCACGCAGCTCGTGCAGCATCAGCTTCATCCAGAGCTCGCTGGTCTGGTGCTGGATGATGAACAGCATTTCGTTGTGGTCGGGCGAGAGCGGCTTTTGCGCGCCGAGGATCGCGTCGAGCTGCAGGTAGTCGCCATAGCTCATCGACTGACTGAAGTCGAGTTGCGCTTTTTCGTCGCGCACGATGTCTGCCGGCCGTTGTGTGTTCATGGATGATCTTTCACGGAAAAGCAATCTGGGTATTGAAACAAGCAGGGGCCGCGGAACCGGCTTTGCCGGGCCGCAGGCGCAGCGGTCCCTCTTGTGATGAAAGGGGCAGGGAGAAGCCGCAGACTGCACGCAGTGGACGACCATGGGGCCCATGTCATCATGTGACCGCGTGCTTCTGATTGAACTGGGCTTGTTGCCATTCGGCGGTTTCCAGCACCTGCTTTAGATGCTCGACCGCGTTCCAGACGTCCTCAAAGCCGATGTAAAGCGGTGTGAAGCCGAAGCGCAGGATGTCGAGGTGCTTGCCGACATCGCCGTCACCGGCGCGGAAGTCGCCGATGACGCCGCGCGCGATCAGCGCCTGCACGATGGCGTACGCGCCCTGAGTTCTTGTCAGGCAAACCTGCGAGCCACGCATTGCGTGCTCACGTGGCGTGGCCAGACCCAGGCCGTGGCCTGCGCAGCGTTCCTCCACGAGTTGAATAAACAGATCGGTCAGTGCCAGCGATTTTTTGCGCAAAGCCTGCATGCCGCCCATCGCTTCGGCAGCCAGCACCGTGTCCAGCCCGCATTCGAGCGCCGTCATGCTCAGGATGGGCTGGGTGCCGCAGAGATAGCGGGAGATGCCTGTGGCGGGCCGGTAGTCGGGCGTGAACTCGAATGGCGCCGCATGGCCCCACCAGCCGGCGAGTGGTTGCCAGAAGCGGTCGGCGTGTTTGGGGTTGACCCAGACAAAGGCCGGCGCGCCGGGGCCCCCGTTAAGGTATTTGTAGCCGCAGCCAATCGAGAAATCGGCTTTCGCCGCATTCAGGTCTACCGGCACGGCGCCCGCGCTGTGCGCCAGGTCCCAGACGGTGAGTACGCCTGCTGCATGCGCTGCGGCGGTGACGGCGGCCATGTTGTGCATGGCGCCGGTGCGGTAGTTCACGTGGGTCAGCATCAGCACGGCCACTTCGCTGGTGAGCGCGGCGGCAATCTCTTCGGGCTCGACCAGTCGCAGCCGAAAGCCGCGTTCACGGCACAGGGCTTCGGCGATGTAGAGGTCGGTCGGGAAGTTGCTGCGCTCGCTGACGATGATCTTGCGCGTGGGCGCGTCCTGGGCCGCGATGTGCAGTGCGGCGCTCAGCACCTTGTAGAGGTTGATGGAGGTGCTGTCGGTGGCCACCACTTCGCCGGGGGCAGCACCTATCAGCCGGGCAATCTTGTTGCCCAGGCGTTGTGGCAGTTCAAACCAGCCGGCGCTGTTCCATGAGCGGATCAGGCCTTGGCCCCATTCGGCGGTCACAGCTTCAGCGACGCGGGCGGCAGCCGTTTTGGGCAGCACGCCCAGCGAATTGCCGTCGAGGTAGATCACATCTTCGGGCAATGTGAATTGCTGGCGCAGCGTGCGCAGCGGGTCTTGCGCATCGAGGGCGCGGCAGTCTTGCAGAGTGGTCATGGAGTGGTCTTCATGGAAGTTCACGCAGGACTGCGCGAACGGGTGAGGCGTCGGCCCGGGTGAGTTTGAGCGGCAGGGCAATGAGTTCGTAGTCGCCTTCGGCCACGTCGTCGAGCACCAGGTTTTCGAGCACGCGCAGGCCGTGCGCCAGCAACTGGTGGTGGCTGGGCAGATCCTGGCTGGTGGCGGGGTCCACGCTGGGCGTGTCAATGCCGACAAGTGCTATGTTTTTGGTAGCTAACAGCGCAAGCGTGGCGGGGGCTATGGCCGTAAATGATCCCCATGACTGACTGGCTGCCGCTGAGGTACGCAGCAGCACGCGGGGCGGCAGGTTTTCCAGCGCATGGGCGATGTGTTCCGGCTGCACCAGCGGGCCGCAGTCCATGCAGTGGATCACGCGGCACGGCCCGAGGTAGGGCGCGAGGTCGAGCTCGCCGACGCTGGTTTCACCGTTGGCATAGTGCAGCGGCGCATCGGCATGCGCGCCGGTGTGGGGCGATAGTGTGATGCTGTTGACGTTGACCGGGCAGTCCGGCGCCAGTGAAAAATGCAACTGCTGCGAATAGGCCGTGTCGCCGGGGAACACCGCGGCGTTTTCATCCACCGACGGTGAGATGTCCCAGAGTTTTCGCGGTGGTGAAGTGGTGGAAGCGGAGGTGCGGGCTGTCATGGGTGCAAAGGTAGCACCGGCAAAAAAGCCGTGGTGTCGGTTATTTCCAACAATCTCAAAAATAGTTGAAACCTAAAGTACCCGGCAAAAGCGGGCCGCGCAGTCGTCGGGTGCGGCCTGTGGAACCCGTCAGCCTCGGGCACAATTAAAGGCTGTAGCGCTCGTTGCGGCACCGATTGACCAGAGCGCCTTTACAACCCCTTCAAAGAGACAAAGGCACAACATGAATTCCGAGAACAAGTTCAGCGGCAAAGTCGCACTCGTCACCGGCGCGGGCACCGGCATTGGCAAGGCTGTGGCCCTGGCCCTGCTGCGTGAAGGCTACAGCGTGGCGCTGGTGGGCCGTCGCGCCGAGCCGCTCAACGAGGTTGCCAAAGAGTCGGGCACAGACCGCGCGCTGGCTTTGCCGACCGACGTGAGCCAGCCCGACTCCGTGGCGGCGGCATTCGCCAGGGTCAAGGAAAAGTTCGGCCGGCTGGACTTGCTGTTCAACAACGCTGGTGTGGGCGCGCCGCCCGTCAACCTCGAAGACATCACGTTTGAGCAGTGGACCAATGTGGTCAACATCAACCTGACCGGCTCCTTCCTCTGCGCGCAGGCCGCCATCAGGTTGATGAAAGACCAGTTGCCCCAGGGCGGCCGCATCATCAACAATGGCTCGATTTCCGCCCACGCGCCACGGCCTAACTCAGCGCCCTACACCTCAACCAAGCACGCCATCACGGGCCTGACCAAGTCGATCTCGCTGGACGGGCGCAAGTACAACATTGCCTGCGGCCAGATCGATATCGGCAATGCCATGACGGAGCTTGCGGCCCGCATGGCCAAGGGCGTGCCCCAGGCCAACGGCGAGATCGCCATTGAGCCGATGATGGATGCGAAAGAAGTGGCCGATGCGGTGGTGCACATGGCATCGTTGCCGTTGTCAACGAATGTGCAGTTCATGACCATCATGGCCACGAAGATGCCGTTTGTGGGCCGCGGTTGAGGGATGTTGTGTTGAGCCCGGCGCATATTGCTCAAGGTATGCATGGCGCATAGCCAGGGCAATTGAGGGTTGCGTGAAATGTGTTGTATTGTATGTATATGAGCAATACAGCATCTGATCTGGAACAGTACCTCGAAGAGTTGGCACGTACTGCCCACCCCGGGGATCGCCTTCCGACCATTCGGGATTTGATGCGCCGGTTCGCGGTGTCCCAGATGGTGATTCAGCGGGCCTTTCAGGGCCTGAAAGCCAGGGGGCTGATTGCATCGCAGGTAGGGCGGGGGACCTATTTTCGCGTGGAAGGCGAAGCTGGTGTCGGCCCGGGCGTCTCGCCGCCGGCCGGAAGGTCGGTGCTGCTGCTGCGCCGTTCCATCAGCATTGCCCGCGGCCGTGTGTTGATAGAAGGGCTTCAGCGCCGCTTTACCGCCGACGGCCACCGCGTACTGGAAGTTTCCTACACCGACCCCGCCCACGCGCGGACTGTATTGAAGGGCTCGCCCCGCTTTGACGCCTGCGTGGTTCAGTCGAGCTACAAAACCATCACGATTGATTTACTCGCAGCGCTGAAAGAGAAATGTGATGCGTTGGCCGTGGATGGCGCGGCCCTCGCTGGAGCCGACGTCGAGGTGGTCGGCATGGAATGGGGAGAGCCGCTGGCTGCGGCGATCACGCTTTTGCAGCAGCAAGGCCATAGGTGCATTGCGTATGCAACGACGTCGCACCCATTCCTGGCAACCCAGATGGGACGGCGGCGGTTCGACTACCTGCAGACCACCCTGACAGGAATTGAGCTGCAGACGATCACCGTGCCGCACCTGCCTGACGAGAACTACGAAGCGGTGCTTGTGAGGATGGTCAAGGCCAGTCTGGATGCCTCGGGGCAGCTACCTTTCACCGCGTTGGTGGCATGGGGCATCGAAGATGGCGCCAGATTTCGGGAACTGCTGCAAGAGGCTGGCGTTGGCATACCCGCACTGCTGAGCGTGGTGTTGCTGGGACGTACGGATCTTGCGAACGAGCACGCCAACTTCTTTGACACGATCGGATGCAGCGTGGCCGATCAGATCGACTATTTGTATCAGGCCATCAATGCACGATGGGCCGACCCCTCAATCCCCTATGGCGTACGCCTGATTCCTGTAACGACTTACGCCGGCCAATCGATAGCCACCCTGCCGATGGCTGGTGAGCCGCACGAGCAGGGTTTGCGGAAGTCCGCCAAAACTCGCGGCGAGGCGCTTGCTACCGGTTCCTGATCATTTTGCCGAACGCGTGCTGTCATGCCTGGAATTCGATGGCAGAAACGGGCATGGTGCGACCCTCTCGTGCACTCCGCAGTCCCAGCTCAATCAAACCGATGACCTGCATCGCATCATTGGCCGTGACGGGGTTGACTCCCTTGCCGTGGATGGCATCGCGTACTGCGCTGTAGTAGGCAGGGTAGTCACCCGCAACGCAGTTTATTTCGCGCCTTGCACAAGCGCCATCAGTCCAAACTGAAACCTCGGCAGGCAAGTGATCAACTCCCCAGTCCAGGGCGGGCGGACGCTTTCCGGCCTTCAGCGCATCCTCTTGTGGATCAAGACCCATCTTGACGAAACTGCCCAGGCTTCCATGCACTGTGAAGCGCGGCCCCGGGGTCAGAGCAAGGGCACTGCCATGCAGAATGATCCGGCTTTGGCCATAGCGCAACACGGCGTGAAACCAGTCGGGAGTCTTTGCACCATCGCGTTGCTGTGCGAGGTCGAGCGCAATCGATTCGGGAAGCCCGAATAGCTGCAGCGCCTGATCCAGCAAATGTGCTCCAAGGTCGTACCACAGTCCGCCGCCTGTATCGGCTTGTTCACGCCAACGGGCAAGAACTTCCGGCCGGTAGCGATCGAAGTGGGATTCAAAATGAACGATTTTCCCCAGCTCACCGGAGGCAATGACCTGGCGCAGCGTCAGGAAGTCTGCATCCCAGCGACGGTTGTGGAAGACCGAAAGCAAGCGCCCAGTGGCTTGTGCTTTTGCCTGCAATTGCCGCGCTTCGTCCAACGTGACCGTAAAGGGTTTGTCGACCACCACATGCTTGCCTGCGGCCAGCCCTGCGCAAGCGAGCGAAAAATGTGTGTCGTTGGGTGTTGGTATCACCACAAGGTCAATGTCCGGACGCGCAAAAAGCCGCTCTGCAGTTGCTTCGACCTGCACATCGGGCCAATCCGCATACACCTTGGAAGGATCGCTGCTTGAAATCGCGGCAAGTCTGAGCCCCGGGACTCCAGCTATCAAAGGCGCATGAAACGTTTTGGTCGCGTAACCGTAACCGACGATGCCAACGGAGAGAGTTTTAAGCACTAGGTGCCCCTTTTAGGTTGACCGCTTATCGAGGTTGCGTCACGCGCTCGACCGTCTCAATCGTGATTGCCGCCGATTCGCCCACATAGTTGCTCGCTACAAGTGCCTGGGCCAGGCCCTCGGGAAGCCCATGTTTTGCAAACATCGGATGCTCACCGATGCTTGTTATAAACGGAACCCCTTCCGATTGGGACCGTTGTGCTGCTTCGTAGAGCACCTTGTGCGCCTCGTGGCGTCCCATCAGCCTGGTCAGCCGCATCATGACGGCTTCCGAAGCGATCAGGCCATTCGATAGTTCAAGATTGTGCCGCATCGCCTCAGTGTTCACGGTAAGACCCTTTGCCAGCCTGGCAAGGGTCTCGGCAATGGACGCCGAGATGATGGCGATTTCTGGAAGCAAGGTGTCGGTCACGTTGGTTGCCGACGAATCGCCTTCATCCATGCGCACCATGGCTTCAAGGGCCGCAGGCACCCGCATCCGCATCATGCGCGCAAGGCTGACCAGCAGCAGCGCGGTGGAAGGGTTGCGTTTCTGCGCCATGGTCGAGCTGCCTACCTTGCCCATGTGAAACGCTTCCGCAACCTCCCCGATTTCTGTGCGCTGCATGAATACGATGTCTTGCGCGATTTTCTGCGCAGTACCTGCAAGCAATCCCAGTGCCGAAATGTAGTCGCACACGCGGTCGTAGGACGAGCGGCTGGGCAGTCCGGCTGCAGGTAACCCGAGTTGCTCAGCCATGCGGGCTTCCACGGCCCGGCCTTTGCTGCCCATCGCCGCGAAAGTGCCTATCGCACCGCCCATGGACGCGACGAACGACGACGCCAGGCGCCGCATCAGTCGGTCGCGGTCCCTGTCCAGTTCGTCAATCCAGCCGGCAAGCTTGAAGCCGAACGTCATTGGCAACGCATGTTGGCCGTGTGTACGGCCCGCCATCACTGTTGCCCGGTGTTCCTGCGCCAGCCAGCCAAGTGCGGCGATGGCTGCATCCAGATGACCCGTCAACAAGTGGTGTGCCTCACGCATCTGCAGTGAACTGGCGGTATCGAAGATGTTCTGGGTCGTCGCCCCCCAATGGATATAGCCCGCGGCTGGTTCACCGCACAGTTCCTCGAACTGGGACAGGACGGGAACGAGTGGATGTTGTGCAAACGCGATGTCCCTGGACAGGCGATCCAGATCGAAGAGCCGGGCATCGGCCTTCTTCCCGATGATTTGCGCAGCCTCGGTGGGAATGACGCCGAGTTCGGCCTGGGCATGAGCCAGTGCCGCTTCAACATCGAGCCATGCCTGCAACGTGGCCCTGTCGCTCCAGATGCGCTTGGCTTCGCCGCTGAACCAGTGGCCGGTAATAAATGATTCAAACATACTGGTATTCATGGACGCTTGGGTTGTGACGCGGCAAGCCTATTGGCATGCCCGACAAATTTTTTATTGATGCATATTGTATTTGTGTAATTCAATGTTTTATATAGAATAAATTTAAAATTAATACAATTACAATAAATATAAATACAATATAATTTCCCTGCATTCAGCGGATACATAAAACATGGAGACACGTCATGGAAGATCTTTTTGCTCGCCAGCGCGCCGGGCGTCGCAGGCTGTTGAACCAGCTTGCCTTGCTGGGCGCCGGCGCGTTATTACCGGGCATTGGCCGCGCACAATCGGACAAGCCTGTATCGCTGATAGTCGGGTACTCTGCCGGCGGCAGCGCCGACCTGGTCGCCCGCGTTGTGGGTACCGAGTTGTCAAAGCGCCTGGGGCGTCAGGTCATCGTCGAGAACGTTGCGGGCGCCAGCGGCATGATTGCCGCGCAAAAAGTGCTCAATGCGCCAGCCGACGGTAACCTCATCTACATGGGAGGCACGGATACCGTGCTGGTGCCCATGGTCAATCCGAAGACCAGGCTTGATTGGGAGAAGGACCTTCTGCCGGTTGGGCGCATGACCACGGTGCCCCTGATATTCGCTGTTCCCGCGGGTTCGCCCCACGCGACGCTTTCCGACCTGGCAGGCGCGCTGCGCAAAAGCGGGAAAGAAAACTTCAATTACGCAACGCCCGGAATTGCGACGATGCAACATCTCTACGGGTCGCTGATCAATAAGCGGGCGAAGGTGGAAATGCTGCATATCCCGTACCGTGGTGGTGCCCAGATCGTGAATGACCTTGTTGGTGGCCAGGTGGACAGTGCGGTGCTGGTCTTGTCGACGGCGATGCCCTTTCTCAAGGAGGGCAAGATCAAGGCCCTGTCGGTGTCGGATAGTGCACGCGTCCCGCAACTGCCGAATGTCAGGCGCATTGGCGAGGAAGAGGGCTTCAACGGAATTTCACTGCCGCTCTGGCAAGGCCTGTTTGTGAAAGCGGGAACGTCCCCCTCTATCGTGGCCGCTTATGAAAAGGCATTGCTGGACGCCCTCGCGCAGCCCGACGTGCGCACAAAGCTGGCGGAAGCCGGTATCACGGTCGCTCCGATGACCGGCCGTGAGCTTCGTGCGTTCGTCGGCCCTCAGGCCGCGCTGTACCGCGATATTGTGAAGACCGCAAAAATCACCATGGAATGACAAGCGGCTCATCCTGGCCCGGTTGCGATAAAAAAAGATGACTGCATTGCCCGGTAGTCCTGGCGGCGGTGGGCGGCTTTTGGCCGACATCGGCGGGACCAACGCACGCTTCGCGTGGCAGGCCGGTGCCGGGGCATCCATCGATGACCTGGTGATATTGCCTTGTGCCGGATATGCCAGCCTTGCGGATGCAATCCGGCATTACCTGGGCGTTGTGGGGCGAAGCCCCCCTCCTGGCTGCGCAATCGCGATTGCCAATCCAGTGCATGGGGATCAGGTGCGAATGACCAACCATCGTTGGACTTTCTCGATCAAGGCGCTGAAAGAGCAATTCGGATTCGCGAAGCTGCGGGTGCTGAATGACTTTACGGCGCTGGCCCTGGCGCTGCCCACGCTGAAGCCAGGGGAGTTGCGTCAGGTTCAGGGCACAAAGGCCGCCCCTTTCGCTGCGATGGGTTTGATCGGGCCCGGTACCGGTTTGGGCGTTTCGGGGCTGTTGCCCGACGGGCAGGGCGGCTGGATTCCGATCGAGGGGGAGGGAGGGCATGCCACTTTGGCGGCTTGCACCCCGCGTGAGCAAGCGGTACTCCATTGGCTAAGCCGCCGCTACGGCCATGTTTCGGCCGAGAGAGCCGTGTGCGGCCAGGGCTTGGTCGATATTTACCTGGCTATCAAAGAAGTTGACGGCTGTGCACCTGACGCCGGGCTTGATGCTGCGACCGTAGCGTCGGCAGCACTGGATGGGGGTGATCCCTGGTGTCGCGAGGCACTCGATCTTTTCTGCGCATTCCTCGGAACGGTCGCGGGTAATCTGGCGCTGACGCTCGGCGCTCGCGGCGGGGTATTTATCGGCGGCGGCATCGTTCCGCGCATGGGAGAAGTTTTCGAGCGTACGGCGTTTGGGCAACGCTTCAAGGCAAAGGGCCGCTTTGCACAGTTCCTGGCAGACGTGCCGGTGTACGTCATTCAGTCCGGGCAATCACCTGCGCTTCGCGGTGCCGCAATTGCGTTGGACAGTCCGCCCGCTTCAGCGCCTGGTGTTCCGCGAGACGGGTGACGCGGCTCGCGGTGCCGATAGAACTCACGCTCTATCGTTGATCCCTCAGCGTTTACGCAATCTGACCGAGCAAAAGGAACTCCATGAGTGCCTTTTGTGCGTGCATCCTGTTTTCAGCTTCATCCCACACCACGGACTGCGGGCCGTCGATCACGTCGGCTTCGACTTCTTCTCCGCGGTGGGCAGGCAGGCAGTGCATGAAAAGCGCATCAGGCTTGGCTGCGGCCATCATCTCGGCGTCCACACACCAGTCGGCAAAAGCTTTCTTGCGTGCTTCGTTTTCGGCCTCATAGCCCATGCTGGTCCATACGTCGGTGGTGACCAGGTCGGCACCAGCGCACGCCTGCATCGGGTCCTTGAAGACCTTGTAGCTTTCGGCCGAACGGATGCCGGCGATGGACTGGTCGACCTCGTAGCCGCCCGGGGTGCTCACATGCACCTTGAAGCCGAGGATTTCGCTGGCCTGCAGCCAGGTATTGGCCATGTTGTTGCCGTCGCCCACCCACGCCACTGTCTTGCCCTTGATGGAGCCGCGGTGCTCGATGTAGGTGAATATGTCGGCCAGGATCTGGCAGGGATGGAATTCGTTGGTCAGGCCGTTGATGACCGGCACGCGTGAGTGCTCGGCAAAGCGGTCGATCTTGGTTTGCTCGAAGGTGCGGATCATCACCAGGTCGACCATGCGGCTGATGACCTTGGCGCTGTCTTCAATCGGCTCGGCACGGCCCAGCTGGCTGTCGCCGGTGGTCAGGTGCACCACACTGCCGCCCAACTGGTACATGCCGGCTTCAAAGCTCACGCGCGTGCGCGTCGAAGCTTTTTCGAAAATCATCGCCAGCGTGCGGTCGACCAGGGGCTGGTGTTTTTCGTAGGCCTTGAACTTCTTCTTGATGATGGCGGCGCGCTCGAAAACATAGGCGTATTCGGCCGCGTTCAGGTCGCTGAACTGCAAATAGTGCCGCACGGCAGCAGGCGTGGAGGGGATCGCAGTGGTCACGCGTTTTTCTCTTTCAAAAGCTGCTTGATCAGCGGAACCAGGATGGCCACCGCTTCGTCGGCTTCAGCCGTGGTCATGATCAGCGAAGGCACCATGCGGATCACGGTGTCAGCGGTCACGCTCAGCAGCAGGCCGTTTTCGGCGGCGCGGGCGAGCAGCTCGCCGCACGGCACTGTCAGCTCAATGCCCAGCATCAGGCCGCGGCCGCGGATTTCTTTCAAACCTTTTTCGCCGGCCAGCTCGCGCGTCAGCGCCGCGCGCAGGTGGTCGCCCACCTTCACGGCGTTGGCGAGCAGGCCATCTTCTTCCATGATGCGGATGGTTTCCACCCCCGCACGCATTGCCAGCGGGTTGCCGCCAAAAGTGGTGCCGTGGTTGCCGGGGCCAAAGATATGTGCAGCCTTGGGACCGGCCACCACCGCGCCAATCGGCACACCCGAGCCCAGGCCCTTGGCCAGCGGCATCACGTCGGGCATGATGCCCGACCATTGGTGGGCAAACCATTTGCCGGTGCGGCCCATGCCGCATTGCACTTCGTCGATCATCAGCAGCCAGTCGCGCTCGTCGCACAGCGCCCGCACGTCGCGCAGGTATTCGTCCTTCATGCTGTTGATGCCGCCTTCGCCCTGGATGGCTTCAAAGAATACGGCGACCACATTGGGGTTATTGGCCGTAGCGGCTTTCAGCGCATCGATGTTGTTGAGCGGTACGCGGATAAATCCCTCCACCAGCGGGCCGAAGCCGGCCTGCACCTTGGGGTTGCCGGTGGCGCTCAGGGTGGCGATGCTGCGGCCGTGAAAGGCTTTCTCATAGACAACGATTTCGGGACGCTCAATGCCCTTGTCATGGCCGAACTTGCGCGCCAGCTTGAGCGCGGCTTCATTGGCTTCCAGGCCCGTGGAGCAGAAAAACACGTTTTCCAGGCCCGACAGCTCCACCAGTTTGGCCGCCAGGGTTTCCTGCAGCGGCACATGGTAGTAATTGGAGCTGTGGATGAGCTTGGCGATCTGCTCCTGCAGGGCCGGCACCAGCCTGGGATGGTTATGGCCCAGCGTGTTGACGGCGATGCCGCCCAGTGCGTCGAGGTAGGCCTTGCCGTTAACGTCCCACACGCGGCAACCCTGGCCATGGTCCAGCGCGATGGGCAGGCGGCCGTAGGTGTTCATCACGTGAGGGGAGGCGGCTTCGATGTGCTTGGGAAGGGCTGCGGTCATGGAGAACTCCGGAACAAGGGCTGTAACAGGGCTGAAAATCGGAGGCCCGCAACAAGTGAAGCAGGCCTGGGCTGATTTTAGGCGCAGAGTTTGCAGGCTTTTGTGACGATCCTGCATCACTGCAATGCAGGCGCCTGGCGTCTGCGGATGTTGAAAATGAAATGCCAAGTCTTATATAAGAGTCGCAAATAAGATAGAATTGTTGTGCGGTGCAGCATGGGTTGAATACGATCCCCCCTCCCACGTCAGGCGCCGCAAAAAACCCTCCATCCGATGGTCTCCAACACCGCCAAAGAAGTCTTCATTCAGGGTATTACCCGCGACGGCAAAACCTTCCGGCCCAGCGACTGGGCTGACAGGTTGTGCGGCGTGATGAGTCATTTCCGCCCGGGCGGCCCGCAGCCTGGCAGCCACCTGACCTACTCCCCCTGGTGCGTGCCCACCGTCATCAACGGCGTGAAGTGTGTGGTCGTTAACTCAGAACTGCGCGAGGCCGAGCCCATGGCCTGGGACTTCGCCATCAACTTTGCCAAAGACAACGATTTACAGGTGGCCGAAGCCTGTTTAATTCCGGATCCCCCGCGCAAAGACTGAGGTTTTCGAAGCGCCCAACAAAAAAGCCGTCTTTCGACGGCTTTTTTGCTTTGCTGCAGCGCACCCTACAAAACGGCGGACGGTATTTTCAAGATGCCGTCCGGGCGATTTTCCTGATTGCTCAGGCGGCCTTTGCGGGGGCCAGTGCCAGGGCTTTCACCTTGGCGGACAGGCGGCTCTTGTCGCGCGCTGCCTTGTTCTTGTGGAAGATGCCCTTGTCGGCAACCGTGTCCACAATGCTTTGGGCCTTGGCGAACAGGTCCTTGGCTTTGTCTTTGTCACCGGCTGCAACGGCTTTTTCGACGTTTTTCACAGCGGTGCGGTATTTGGAGCGCAGCGAGGTGTTCGCAGCGTTGAGTTTGACGTCCTGGCGGACGCGTTTACGGCCCGACGCAAGGCGCGGGTTCTTTTTCTTGGGTTTGGCGGTAGCCATATATGTATTCCTTTAATCCTGGGGAGGAGTCTGTGGATGTTGCAGCAAAGCCCACGATTATATACCCCCACGGTCGCTCACTGCGTGTAGCTCCCTGCCCCCCGAGGGGGCCGCTGCGCCTGCGGCCCGGCAAAGCCGGTTCCGCGGCCCCTGCTGGTATGGGAGGGGGCTGGGCGACTGGCGGGGGCTAAACTCCATGCGTGTCACTTTTCAAATCCGCTTCTACCGTCTCCCTTCTGACCCTGGTCTCCCGAATCACCGGTTTGGTGCGGGAACTGCTGATTGCCTCGACTTTTGGCGCCAGCGCCATGACGGATGCTTTCAATGTGGCATTTCGCATTCCCAACCTGTTCCGGCGGCTGTTTGCCGAAGGGGCTTTCAGCCAGGCTTTTGTACCGGTGCTGGCCGCCAGCAAGGCCCAAAACGGCGACGCCGAGACCAAACTGCTGATAGACCGGGTCGCCACTTTACTGGCCTGGGCGCTGCTTTTGACCTGTGTGGCCGGCGTGGCGGCAGCCCCGGTGCTGGTCTGGGCCATGGCCAGCGGCCTGAAGCAGGAGGCGCGTGGTTTCGAAGCTGCCGTGTTCATGACACGCTGGATGTTTCCTTACATCGGCTTCATGTCGCTGGTCGCGCTGTCCTCGGGCGTGCTCAACACCTGGCGCCGGTTTGCCGTGCCGGCTGCCACGCCGGTATTGCTCAACCTTTCCATGATTCTGGCGGCCTGGCTGGGCGCTCCCTGGTTCAAGGCGCACGGGATCGAGCCGGTTTACGCCCTGGGCGGCGGCGTCATGGTGGGCGGCATCCTCCAGCTGGCGGTGCAGGTGCCAGCGCTGTTCAGGCTGGGGCTGCTGCCGCGCATCGGCTGGAACCCTTCCGCGATCAAGGCGGCCTGGGCTGATCCGGCCACCCAAAACATCACCAGACTCATGGTGCCAGCCTTGCTGGGCGTCAGCGTGGCGCAGATTTCGCTTCTTATCAATACGCAGATTGCCTCGCACCTCACGCCCGGCAGCGTGAGCTGGCTCACTTATGCCGACCGCCTGATGGAGTTCCCGACCGCCATGCTGGGCGTGGCCATCGGCGTAGTGCTGATGCCGCAGCTGTCGGCCGCCAAAGCCGCCGGCGATGCGGCCCGCTACTCGGCCATGCTGGACTGGGGCCTGCGCATAGTGGTGCTGCTGGCTGTTCCCTGTGCCGTGGCCCTGATGACGTTTGCCCAGCCGCTGGTCGCCACGCTTTATCACTATGGTGCTTTTACCGACCGCGACGTGCAGCAGACCACCACGGCCTTGATGGGTTACGGCGCGGGCCTGCTGGGACTGGTGGCCATCAAGGTGCTGGCGCCCGGTTTTTATGCCAGCCAGGACATCAAGACGCCGGTGCGCATTGCGGTGGTCGTGCTCGTGGTGACACAGCTGCTCAATCTGGCGCTGGTGCCGTTTTTGCAACATGCCGGGCTGGCGCTGGCCATCGGTATTGGCGCGCTCATCAACGCGCTCTGGTTGTTGTGGGGGCTAAAGCGGCGCGGCAGCTACACGCCGGCGCCCGGTTGGGGCATGTTTTCGGCACAGGTGGTGGGCGCGAGTGCGTTGCTGGCAGTTTTCCTGCTGTGGGCGGCCGGGGCTGTGAATTGGGTCGGCCTGAAAGGCCAGTACCTGGAGAGAATAGGGCTGCTGGCGCTTGTCCTCATTGCGTCAGGCGCTATTTATTTTATAGCGCTATGGGCGTCGGGCCTGAAGGTGCGAAAACTCCTGAAACACTGAATTGTCGCCTTTTTCAGACTCTTCAAGGGCATTCCTTGATTCCCTTTTTGCGCCGGTTTATGAGACAGTAGGGTATGCAATTAAATCTGACCGTACCGTCTCCATTGCAGTATTTCTCCAGCCTTGTGGAAAGCGACGAGCATTTCCCCCTGCTGGAGGCCGCCGTCAGCCTGGCGCAGGACGAATACCCCGACCTTGATGTACAGCAGGTGCTGGGCGACGTAGACCAGCTGCTGGCCCGCCTCAAGCGCCGCCTGCCTGCCGATGCTCCCGCGCTGCAGCGCCTGCGGGCACTGAACCAGTTCTTTTTTCACGACCTGAACTTTGGCGGCAACGTCAATGATTACTACGACCCCGACAACAGCTACCTGAATGCCGTGCTGCGCACACGCCGCGGCATTCCCATCACGCTGGCGGTGCTATGGCTTGAGCTGGCCCTGGGCCTGGGCCTCAACGCGCGCGGCGTGGCCTTTCCCGGGCATTTCATGGTGAAGGTCAACCTGCCCAAAGGCCAGGTTGTGATTGATCCGTTCAGCGGCCAGTCGCTCAGCCGCGAAGAACTGTCCGAGCGGCTGGAGCCTTTCCGGCAACGCAGCAGCGCCGACGAAGAGTTTGAAGTGCCGATGGGCTTGTACCTGCAGTCGGCGCCGCCGCGCGAAATCATCAGCCGCATGCTGCGCAATCTCAAGGAAATCCACAAGACTCAGGAAGACTGGCAGCGCCTGATTCCCGTGCAGGACCGCCTGATCGTTCTGCAGCCCGAAGCATGGACCGAATACCGCGACCGCGGCCTGGCCTGGGCCGCGCATGGCGAGCCCGAGCGTGCCATTGCCGACCTGGAAATCTATCTTGCCAACGCCGAAGACGCGCTTGACATTGACACAATGGCCGAGCGGCTGACCCAGCTGCGCCAGAGCCGCCACTGAGTTGCCCTGCTGCGTCCCCGGTTTGTCTGCTCCGGCATTGCTATTGATTTAATAGCTGCTTGCGCCCGTCCACAGGGCGCTGCAGGCACTTTTCTCAAAGAAGTTCGATCTCGCTGAGCGTGAGAAAGCAGCTTTCCCGTGTGATCGCCACAAAGTCTTCCAGCCAGGGCCGGCCTGACATGGCTTGCGTGCACGCGACATAGAGGCGCCCAGTCAGGCCCTTTTTGCCGATCGGCCTTGCGCTCACGTAACCTCTGTCCAGGTAACTTTGCACGGCCCATTTGGGCAAGGCTGCGATACCGCGGCCGCTGGCTACCAGCTGCAGCATGGCAATTGTCAGCTCTGTCGTACGGCGCGCAGGCCTGACGCCGGCCGGCTCCAGCACCTGGCGCACCACGTCGAGCATTTCGTCGGGTACCGGGTAGGTGATCAGGGTTTCGTTGGCGAAGTCCCTGGCCGTGAGATGCGTTTTCGCCGTCAGCGCATGCTCATTCGCCAGCAGCGCCATGATTTCAAAGCGGAACAACGGGTGGAAATCCACCGCTTCGCTGGCGTCTTCTTCCGAGACGATGGCGATGTCGGCGCGGTCCTGCAGCACGAGTGCAATCGGGTCGGGGTGAAAGCCCGAAACAATGTCCAGCTCCACCTCGGGCCAGCGTGAGCGAAACGAATCCATGGCCGGCATCAGCCAGTCAAAACAGGTGTGGCATTCCACAGCGATGCGCAACTGTCCTGAACGCCCCGTGGCCAGCCGCGCTACATCGCGCTCGGCTTCCTCGACTTGCGGCAGCACCGCGTCGGCCAGCGCCAGCAGCCTGAGGCCCGTGGTGCTGAACTGCGGGGGGACGGACTTGCGCTCGAACAGCGGCGTGGCGTAACGCTCTTCAAGCAGCTTGACCTGATGCGAGAGTGCCGACTGCGTGAGGTTGAGCAATTGCGCCGCGCGCACCAGGCTGCCGCTGTCGCGCAGGGCGGTCAGCGTGCGCAGGTGGCGCAGCTCAAGGATGGACGGGCTCATCAGTTGTTCCCTGCAGATCAATTAGCAAATTAATCGGTGAATCAATTATTTTCATGTTGAAAGGCAATTTCTTTCGTTTGAATAATAGTTGAATCTGGCCGACCATGCGTTCTTCTGTGATTCGCATTGGGAGATAACTGGATGGTCCACACACATACCCTCGGTTTTCCGCGCATGGGCGCGAACCGGGAACTGAAATTCGCGCTGGAAAAACACTGGCGCGGCGAGATTGACCTGGCTGCGCTGGAAGCCACCGGAGCCGGCCTGCGCGAGCGGCACTGGGCCGTGCAGGAAGAAGCCGGGCTGGACTTTGTCACGGTAGGCGACTTCGCTTTTTACGACCACGTGGCCAATCACATCCAGATGCTGGGTTGCGAGCCGGCGCGCTTTGGCTTCACCGGTCAGGAGTCTGCCCTCAGCCGCTACTTCGCCATGGCGCGCGGCGTTAATGCGCACAGCGACCATACACACGGTGCCGGCTGTGCGTGCGCGGATGGCAAGGCGGGCGGCGGCAGCTTCGCGCTGGAAATGACCAAATGGTTTGACACCAATTACCACTACCTGGTGCCCGAATTCAATGCAGGGACGCAATTCAGCCTTGCTTCGGAGCGCCTCTTCGATGAAGTGACGCAGGCCCAGGGCGCCGGCCACCGGGTCAAGGCGGTGCTGCTCGGGCCACTGAGCTTTCTGTGGCTTGGCAAGGAAAAGACAGGCGGCGATGAGCCCGGCTTTGACCGCTTCAGCCTGCTCGACAAACTATTGCCGGTGTATGCGCAGATTCTCGGGCGGCTGAAGGCGCAAGGTGTGGAGTGGGTGCAGATGGACGAGCCCATCCTGGGCCTGGATTTGCCCGAGCAGTGGCGCTACGCCTTTGAGCGCAGCTATTCGCAGCTTGCCCGCAACGCACCCCAGCTGCTGCTGGCCACCTACTTTTCGCCGCTGGCCGACAACCTGAGGCTGGCTTGCCAGCTGCCGGTGGCGGGCTTGCATGTCGATGCGGTGCGTGCGCCCGAGGAACTGGTGGGGGTGGCCGACTGGCTGCCTGCGCACAAGGTGCTGTCGGTGGGTATTGTGGACGGCCGCAACATCTGGCGCACAGACCCCGACACGGCGCTGGCAAAGCTGCGCGCGGCCACTGCCAGGCACCAGGGCGAACTCTGGATCGCGCCCTCCTGCTCGCTGCTGCACGTGCCTTTCAGCCTTGCAGCCGAGAGTGCGCTGGATGCGGAACTGCGCGCCTGGCTCGCCTTTGCGGTGGAAAAACTGGGCGAGCTGCGCATGTTGCGTGCGGCGTTCACGGGAGAAGAGTCTCTGGTTGCCAGGGAGCTTGCTTCAGCCCGCGCAGCTGTTGCGGCGCGCCGGCGCAGCCCCCGTGTGCACCGGGCCGACGTGGCGTTGCGTCTTGCACGCAGCGTTGCAGGCGACGACTGCCGCAGCTCGCCTTTTCCGGTGCGCCAGGTCCTGCAGCGTGCCCGCCTTGCGCTGCCGCCGCTGCCCACCACCACCATCGGCTCGTTCCCGCAGACCCCGGAGATCCGCGCTGCGCGCGCAGCGTTCAAACGCGGCGAACTCGGCGCGGCGGGCTACCGTGAAAAGATGGAAGCCGAGATTGCGCTGGCGGTACGCAAGCAGGAGGCACTGGGCCTTGACGTCCTGGTGCATGGGGAAGCCGAGCGCAACGACATGGTGGAGTACTTCGGCGAGCAGCTTGACGGCTTTGCCTTCACTGCCAACGGCTGGGTGCAGTCCTACGGCTCGCGCTGCGTCAAGCCGCCGGTGATCTTCGGCGATGTGGCGAGACCTGCACCCATGACGGTCGAATGGACGGCCCATGCGCAGAGCCTGACAAAGCTGCCGATGAAAGGCATGCTGACCGGCCCCGTTACCATCCTGCAATGGTCTTTTGTGCGCGACGACCAGCCGCGCAGCCTGACCTGCGAGCAGATTGCCTGGGCCATACGCGACGAGGTGGTGGACCTTGAGAAGGCCGGCATCGGCATCGTCCAGATCGACGAGCCAGCCATTCGCGAAGGGTTGCCGCTGCGCCGTGCGAGCTGGGCCGCGTACCTGCGCGCCGCCACGCGGGCTTTTCGCATCAGTGCCTCGGGTGTGCGCGACGAGACGCAAATCCACACCCACATGTGCTACGCCGAATTCAACGACATCCTGCCGGAAATCGCAGCAATGGACGCCGATGTGATCACCATCGAGACCAGCCGTTCCGACATGGAACTGCTGCGGGGATTTGGCGCCTTCAGGTATCCGAACGAAATCGGGCCGGGTGTGTATGACATCCATTCACCGCGTGTTCCGACCGTGGACGCCATGGTGCGCTTGCTGCGAAAGGCCGCCAGCGTGATCCCGGCGGAAAACCTCTGGATTAATCCCGACTGCGGGCTGAAAACGCGGGGCTGGCCGGAAACCGAAGCGGCGCTCGGCAACATGGTGCGGGCCGCGCAAGAAGTGCGTAAGGAGCTGGCGGCTTCCTGACTCGGTGCGCCGGACGCCGGGAGGAAGGGTCGAGTCAGGTGCCGCGCTTGAGGAAATGCGGAATCTGCATGCCGTCAGGAGAGTCCACATTGCGCGACATGGCCGGCGCCGTACTGACCTGCACAGGCCGGCCGACTGCGCGTGCGGTGCTTTGTGCGGACATGCGCGCGCCATGCACCAGGGATTCCTGCGCGGGCATGAGGCTGTTGGGGAGCGAGCTGCCCAGGCGCGCGGACGCGGCTTTGGCAGCGGGCGGTGGGTTGAGCAGCCGGGCACCCAGCGTTGCGGCGGTCGAGGGCAGGGGCGCGATCATCCGGACCGGGGCTTTGGCCGGCACCGTCGCGTGCCCCCTTTCGGGCGCGTCGTTGGCGGCTTGCGGCGGATACAACGTGGGGCGCAGCCACTCCAGGATCGGTTGCCACTGCTGCAGGTCTTGCGTTGCGGCGCTGGCCGGCAGGTCAAATATCGTCATGCCGCGCTCCAGGCTGCGTACATACAACTGGGTTTCGCGCAGGGCACCCAGAAAAGGCATGCCAAGGCTTTCAGACCACGCCTGCAGCGTTTTTGCGGCACTGGTGCGCCCGTCGATGCGCATGCCCACCGTGGCGAGCCGGCAGCGGCCGCTGGCCACGCGCGGCATGGCCATCAGCTCGGCGTGGCACTGCGCGGCCGATTCACGGTCAAACATCGAATTGCACACCGGCATGACGATGACATCGGCAAACATCACCACGCGCGCCAGCTCAAAGCCGTGCATGCCGCCCGGCGTGTCAAGCACCACGTGCGTGATGCCGGTGGGCACACGCAGCATGTTTTTCTGGTCGACGGCCCAGGGCGCGATGGCGGGCAGCGCGGGGTCCCGGCGCTTGAGCCAGCTTCGCGCCGACTGCTGGCGGTCTACATCGCCCAGCATGACCGAGCTGCCATTGCGCGCGCACCAGGCGGCGATGTGCGCGGCCAGCGTGCTCTTGCCACTGCCTCCCTTGCGGTTGACGACTGCGATAACCGGCATGACTGCTCCAAAGACGGATCGATGGAACAGTTTGATACATAACTAACAAAAAGTCCAGTGACCCCAAGCGCCATGGGCGCACGCAGCTAGTGTTTTTGTAGCAAAACGGCCCGGCCGAAGGAGCGGACGGCCCCGGATCGTGGGGCGCGAGAGGGCGGTTGCGGCAGATTTAACCGACGGTGACGGCGGCGCCGTCGCCCTTGGGCGCGATCACACCGATTTCATACACCTGCTCGCCGGCGTCACGCAGGGTTTTGGCTGTGGCTTGCGCATTGGCGGCGTCCACCACCACGACCATGCCGATGCCGTTGTTGAAGGTGCGGTTCATCTCGAAGTCGTCGATACCGGCGGTTTTCTGCAGCCAGGCAAACAGCTCGGTTTGTGGCCAGCTGCCCTTTTTGAGATGGGCGGCCGTGCCTTCGGGCAGCACGCGCGGAATGTTTTCGAGCAAGCCGCCGCCGGTGATGTGGGCCAGCGCCTTGATCGGGTGGGCAGCCAGCGCGGCCAGCACGTTCTTGACGTACAGGCGTGTGGGTTCCATCAGGGCCTGCTTGAAGGGTTTCCCGTCCAGCTTTGCCGGAGCCGCAGCGCCGGCGCGTTCAATGCACTTGCGCACCAGGCTGAAACCGTTGGAATGCACACCGCTGCTGGCCAAGCCGAGCACCACGTCGCCGGGCTTCACGTCCTTGCCGGTCAAAATCTTGGACTTTTCGACCGCGCCCACGGCAAAGCCGGCCAGGTCGTATTCGCCCGCGGGGTACATGCCGGGCATTTCGGCGGTCTCGCCGCCAATCAGGGCGCAGCCGCTCAGCTCACAGCCCCTGGCGATGCCGCCCACCACAGCCGCGGCCGTGTCCACATCCAGCTTGCCGCAGGCGAAGTAATCGAGGAAAAACAGCGGCTCGGCGCCTTGTACCAGCACGTCGTTGACGCTCATGGCCACGAGGTCAATGCCCACGGTGTCGTGCATCTGCCATTCAAAGGCCAGCTTGAGCTTGGTGCCCACGCCGTCCGTGCCGCTGACCAGGACGGGCTCCTTGTAGCGCTTGGGCACCTCAAACAAGGCGCCAAAGCCGCCAATACCTGCCAATACGCCCTCCCGCATGGTTTTTTTGGCCAGCGGCTTGATGCGTTCGACCAGCGCGTCACCTGCGTCGATGTCGACGCCTGCGTCTTTGTAGCTCAGGGGGGAAGTGGAGGAGGTGGTCATGTGTCGGCTTTGATGCAGTGGGAGGGCAGGCGGTCAGAAGGCGGATTTGCAGCCCGGAAGCGGCCTGCAAGCCCGATAGAATTCAGCCTGAGATTCTAAAGGCTGCCCATCAGGCGCCTTTCGGGCCTTTCCAGGGACATTTTCCAAGGTTCCTTCCGGCAAGCTCAACCCAAGGCTGTATGCAATTCACCACCACCCAAAAACGCGCCACCGCCTGGTGCGCCATCGCCGCGCTGGTCATCCTGGCGCTGTGGCTGCTGGGGCCGGTGCTGGCTCCCTTTGTCATTGCAGCCGTGCTGGCCTATGCGTTGACGCCGCTCGTGAACCGGCTGGACGACATGGGCAAGGGCCGCCTGCCGCGCGTGGTGGCGGTGGTGCTGGTGGAGTTCCTCTTCATCGTGGCGCTGCTCGGCCTCTTTTTGCTGATTGTGCCCATCATGGCCAAGGAGCTGCCCGTGCTGCGCGAGCAAGTGCCGCTGCTGGCCGACAGGCTCAACACCAGCCTGGCGCCGTGGCTGGCGCAGTTCGGCATCCATGTCGCGCTGGACGTGGGCAGCATCAAGGCCTTTGTACTCAAATACCTCAATGCCAATTTTGAAGACCTGTTCGGCTCGCTGATGTCGTCACTCAAGCTGGGCGGCAGCGTGGCGCTGGCCATCATCGGCAATGCGGTGCTGATTCCCGTGGCGCTGTTTTACCTGCTGATGGACTGGGACAAGTTTGTCGCTCGCGTGCTCGAACTGGTGCCGCCGCACCTGCGCGCGGGTTTTGACAGCTTCACTGACGAAGCCGACTCGGTGCTGGGCCAGTACCTGCGCGGCCAGTTGCTGGTCATGCTGATCATGGCGGTGTTCTATGCCGTGGGGTTGGCGCTGTTCGGCCTGGACCTGGCCCTGCCCATCGGTGTTTTTACCGGCCTGGCGATGTTCATTCCTTACCTGGGCTTTGGCCTGGGCCTGATGCTCGCGGTGCTGGCCGGCCTGCTGGAGTTCGCTTCGCTCAAGGCGCTCGTCATGGTCGCCGTGGTCTACGGCATCGGGCAACTGGTGGAAAGCCTGTACCTCACGCCGCGGCTGGTGGGCGAGCGCATCGGCCTGCACCCGCTGGCGGTGATTTTTGCCTTGCTGGCTTTCGGCCAGATGTTCGGCTTTGTCGGTGTGCTGGTGGCGCTGCCGGCCAGTGCGGTGCTGCTGGTGGGCATACGCCGCATTAAAGCCAGCTATATGGCCAGCCGGCTTTACAACAAGGCCGGCTAAGGCTCAACAGGGTCAGGATGAACGCATGGCGGGCATGAAACAGATTGCGCTGGACATCGGGCTGGCTTCAGCTCCGTCGTTCGCCAATTTTTTTGGCGGGCCGAACGAAGCCGCGCTCCGGCATCTGGAACTGTGGGCCGGCAACACGCTGCGCTCGCCGGTGCCTACCTACCTCTGGGGTGAAGCCGCCAGCGGGAAAACCCATTTGCTGAAAGCCGTGCGCGAAGCGCTGCGCGAGCAGGGCGCCGCCAGCGGCTGGATGGACGCCTCCATGCTGGAGCCGCCCGAGTTCAACGAATCCTGGGCGGCCGTCATCCTGGACGACTGCCATCTCTACACCGCGGTGCAGCAGCAGGCGGCCTTCAACTGGTTTGTGAATGCGCTGAGCGCGCCCGACGGACGTCCGCGCTGGGTGCTGGCCGCCGGCCAGATGCCGCCGGCCGACCTGGCGCTGCGCGAAGACCTGCGCACCCGCCTGGGCTGGGGCCATGTGTTTGCCCTGCAAGCCCTGACCGAACCCGAGCGGCGCGCCGTGCTGCGGCGCGAGGCCGATGCGCGCGGCGTGTTCCTGAGCGACGAGGCCATGGATTTCATGCTGACCCGCTTTTCGCGCGACCTGGGCAGCCTGATGCAGCTGCTTGACCAACTGGATGCATACGCCCTGCAAACCAAACGGGCTATCACGATTCCCCTGATCAAATCGATGCTGGAGAGTGAATAAGTGACTGTGACTGCGAAATGACTGCTTCCCGCAAGATTGCTTTATTTGACCTGGATCACACGCTGATCCCCATCGATTCCGACTACGAATGGGGCGAATTCACCATTGCGCTGGGCTGGTGCGACAGCACCGAGTTCAAGCGCCGTAACAATGAATTTTTTGAGCACTACCGCGCCGGCACGCTCGACATCCACGAATACGTGCGCTTTGCCACTGAAGCCATCCGCAAGCAGGGCGCTATCAATTCAGGAGCTGGTCACGCCCGATTCATGCGGGACGTGGTGCAAAAAGCCATCACAAAACAGGCGCTGGCGCTGGTAGATGGCCACAGGGCCGCGGGCGATGAACTGGTCATCGTCACTGCCACCAACGAGTTCGTCACGCGGCCCATCGCCGACGCTTTCGGGGTGAAAGAGCTGATCGCGGTCGAGCTGGAGCGCGACGCCGACGGCTGGGTGACCGGCGAGATCAGCGGCACACCCTCGGCGCGCGAAGGCAAGGTCACCCGCGTGGAACAATGGCTGGCGGCCCGAGACCTCGGCTGGAACGACGTGGAAACCACGTTTTACACCGACTCCCTGAACGATATTGCCCTGCTGGAGAAGGCCACCCACCCCGTCGCCACCAACCCGGACGCCCGCCTGCGGGCCCTGGCGGCAGAGCGCGGATGGCGCATACTTGACCTGTTTATCTAGTTATCCATGATCAAAAAATTTATCGACAAGCTGTTTGGCAAATCAGACGGCACAGAGTCCGGCACCAAGCGGGTCAAAAAATCACCTTTCGG
Source organism: Polaromonas sp. P1_F8 (assembly GCF_056405635.1). NCBI lineage: Bacteria > Pseudomonadati > Pseudomonadota > Betaproteobacteria > Burkholderiales > Comamonadaceae > Polaromonas > Polaromonas sp. P1_F8. The sequence goes on from NZ_JBFUBS010000003.1 coordinate 240,437, forward strand.
TCAGCGTCAGGATGTCACCGTCAAGGAACACGGCATTGACGTCTCGCTGGTGGACGACCGCGCCATGGACGTGGTGCGCACGCTGAAAGACGCCGGCTACGAGGCCTACATCGTGGGCGGTGCGGTGCGTGATTTGCTGGTCGGCCTGCGCCCCAAGGACTTTGACGTTGCCACAGACGCCACGCCCGAGCAGGTCAAGTCGCTGTTTCGCCGCGCCTTCATCATCGGGCGGCGCTTTCGCATCGTGCACGTCATCTACGGCCGCGGACGAGAGCATGAAGTGATCGAGGTCTCGACCTTCCGCGCGCACCTTGACAGCAGCCTGGCCGAGCAGGTTGGCGGCAACGAGCGCACCAGCAAGAGCGAGCTCGCCGGCATGAAGCATGCGGTTGACGCCTCCGGCCGCGTGCTGCGCGACAACGTCTGGGGCCCGATCGAGCAAGACGCCGCGCGCCGCGACTTCACCATCAATGCGATGTACTACGACCCCGAGACGCAGGTGGTGGTCGACTATCACAACGGCATCAAGGACGCGAAGAAAAAGATCATCCGCATGATCGGCAACCCGGCCGTGCGTTACCGCGAAGACCCGGTGCGCATCATCCGGGCTGTGCGCTTTGCCGCCAAGCTCAGCGCGCTGGGTTTCAAGTTTGAAGACAAGACGGTGGCCCCTCTGCGCGAGATGAAGGGCCTGCTGGCTGATGTGCCGCAGTCACGCCTTTTTGACGAAATGCTCAAGCTGCTGCAGACCGGCCATTCACTGGCCAGCATCGCGCAGCTCAAATTCCTCGGGCTGGGCACCGGCATTTATCCGTTACTCGACGTGGTGGTGGAAAACGCTGACGAACCTTTTCTGAAGCTCGCCCTGCAAGACACCGACCGCCGCGTCGGCGAAGGCAAGCCGGTGGCGCCCAGCTTCCTGTTGTCGTGCGTGCTGTGGTTTGACGTGCGCGAAGGCTGGGAGCGGCGCAAAAAGCGCGGCGAACACCTCATGCCGGCTTTGCAAGACGCGATTGACGATGCCTTCAACGCCAAGATCGGCGACGTGTCGGGCCGCGGCAAGCTGGGCACCGACATGCGCGAGATCTGGACCATGCAGCCCCGCTTTGAAAAGCGCACCGGCAGCGCGCCGTATTCGCTGCTGGACCAACCCCGCTTTCGCGCCGGCTTTGACTTTTTGCGCCTGCGCGCGCAGACCGGCGAGATCGAAATGGAGCTCGCCGAGTGGTGGGAAAAATTCAGCACCGCCTACGACGACGAGCGCCACGCCATGATTGAAGAGGCGCGCCAGGCGCAGCAGAACAAGCCGCAGGCACCGCGTGTGCGTGTCAAGCGCCCGGATGCCGAGCCTGGCTCAGCGCAAGCCGAACGCACCACGCCCGATGCGGCGGATGTCTCTGGCGAGCAGGGCGACGCCGCCCCCGCCAAAAAGCGCCGCCGCCGCCGCAAGCCAGCCAACCGTGGTGGAGCAGGCGGGGCCGGAGGTGCAGGCGGCGATGCTGCTGCTTCGCCTTCATCGGACAGCACTCCCAACGCCTGATAGCCGCATGGTTTGCGCCTACGTTGCCCTGGGCGCCAACCTCGGTGATGCTGCGGCGGCCTTGAGGCAAGCCGTTCAGGCGATAGGCCAGCTGCCGCTCACGCAGGTCCGCCAATCTTCCAGCCTCTATCAAACAGCGCCGCTGGATACCGATGCGGACGAGGAATCTGCGGCCCCCGGCAACGATTACCTCAACGCCGTAGTCGAACTCGAAACTGGTTTGACCGCCCCCGCATTGCTGGATCACTTGCAACACATCGAGCAGGAGGCCGGCCGGGAAAGACCGTACCGCAACGCACCCCGCACACTGGATCTGGATCTGCTGCTCTACGGCAGCGCCCGTATGGAGTCAGAGCACCTTACGCTGCCGCACCCGCGCATGAGGCAGCGGGCTTTTGTACTGGTGCCATTGGCGGAGATCGCGCCTGAATGGGTCAGCGCAGAGCAGTTGGCGGGAGTGGCGCATCAGTCCATAACGCGGCTGGACCACCTAATTGACCGCACCTAAGCAGGTAGATGGTTTGACATTTACAGATGCTGGAGATACTTGGCCCAAATCATTCCCATACATCCAAGAATGGCGCCGAGCAGAGTGGCCAACATTAGCGCATCGCCAGACCAGTTCCAGAGGAAGGCTAAGGCTGCGCCTGAGGCAGCGCCGATAAGAGTGCGCGCGAATGAATTCTCTTTGACCTTGCATGGGGACTCAGGGTCGAATGCAAGAATGCCGCCCACGAGAAACCCAAAACACCCGGAAGTTGCAATCCACATGAGCAGGCCACTGAAGGGGCCGCCGTGAAGAAAAGTCTGCAGGAGGGTATGCAGAGCAAACACTCCAGCTCCGACGGCCGCAACAAGAAACCCCTTTGCGATCCACTTCATTTCAGCCTTAGGGCGCCAGCCGTTCGCGCAGCCAGTTCGCGTCATCCTGGAGCGTGTACCGCAGCCGGTCATGCAGCCGGCTTTTGCGGCCTTGCCAGAACTGCCAGCTGTCGGGTTTCAGGCGGTAGCCGCCCCAGTGCGGCGGGCGCGGGGGTTGCAGCAAAAATTTGGCGCCGTATTTGGCCGCATTGGCCACCAGCACGCTGCGTCCGGCGATCACTTCGCTTTGCGGGCTGGCCCAGGCGCCTATGCGCGAATCCAGCGGGCGGGTGCTGAAGTAAGCGTCGCTTTCTTCGGCAGAGACTTTTTCGACCACGCCTTCAATGCGAACCACGCGTTCAAGCTCTACCCAGTGAAATTGCAATGCCGCATACGGGTTGCCGGCCAGTTCCTGGCCCTTGCGGCTGTCGTAGTTGGTAAACCAGCTGATGCCGTGCTCGTCATAGCCCTTGATCAGCACGATGCGGGTGGAGGGGCGCAGGTTGCTGGCCACGGTGGCCAGCGTCATGGCGTTGGGTTCGGGCACTTCGGCGGTGATGGCTTCTTTCAGCCACTGGTCGAATTGCTGGAGCGGGTTTGCGGCTGATGCGTCTTCGTTGAGTTCGGCGCGTTCATAGCTTTTGCGCAGGTCGGCAATGGAGAGGGTGGGCTGGCTCATGGCTCTGATTGTGCCCGCACAGGCCATGTCCTTGCCTGCGGTAGACCTCGACAGAGGGCGGGCTTGATACCGAATTAATATTCGTTTATATTCACACCCTTCCATGAAGCCCAAAGACGACGAAAAGCAGCGCGCCATTGCGGAGGCCACCTTCAACCTGGTGGCCCAGACCGGCCTGAGCGGCCTGACCATGGCCGACATTGCCCGCACCGCCGGCATCGCCACCAGCACGCTGTACGTCTACTACCCGTCCAAAGACGAGCTGATCAGCCAGCTTTATGAAGAAGCCAAGACCGCGACCATGCTGCGCCTGATGGATGGTGTGGTGCCCGGGACCCCTCTGCGCAGCCGGGTACGCCGACTCTGGGGCAACCTGCTGCGGCACCGGCTGGAGCGTTATGCCGAGGTCGTGTTCCAGGAGCAGTACTACAACTCTCCCTGGTTTACGCAGGGAAACCGCGAGTTGTCGACCCGGCTGGCGGCGAGCTTCTTTGCATTGATCGAGGAGGGCCAGAAGCAGGAGATTTTCAAGCCTGTGCCCTTGCCGTTGTTAACGGCTACCCTGGTGGGCTCGGTGCGGGAAACCGCCAACCTGATACGCACCCAGGTGCTGCCCGATGACGAGGCGGTGCACCAGGCGGCATTTACCCTTTGCTGGGACGCCATCAAGGCCTGAATCTTTGAAACGCCTCTGAAAGGCAATACCCCTCATTTCTGCATGCCCAAGTTTTTACGGATAAAACCCTGATTTAAGCGAATATAAATTCGACAAGTAGCGCTCCCTTTTTCTCCCTTTTGATTTCCCCCTAACAAAAACCGCAAGGAGTTCCACGATGCCCACCCTCAACATCAACGGCAAGGACGTATCCGTCAACGCCGACCAATCGACCCCCATTCTCTGGGCCCTGCGTGACACGCTGGGCATGACCGGCACCAAGTTCGGCTGCGGTGCGGCGCTGTGCGGCGCGTGTACCGTGCATCTCAACGGCGCGGCCATACGCTCGTGCATCACGCCGATTTCTGCCGCTGCTGGCCAGAAGATCACCACCATCGAAGCGGTTGCCACCGACCGCGTCGGCAAAGCCGTGCAGGACGCCTGGGTCAAACATGACGTGGCGCAGTGCGGCTATTGCCAGAGCGGCCAGGTGATGAGCGCCACCGCCTTGCTCAAGTCCAATGCCAAACCGAGCGATGCCGACATCGACGGCGCCATGGCCGGCAACATCTGCCGCTGCGGCACCTATGTACGCATTCGCGCCGCCATCAAAGACGCCGCCCAGGCACTGGCTTAACTGGTTTAAAGAAGGAGAACAACATCATGTATTCCAATTCCCCAGACACCTTTGATATCGCTTCTCAACTGCCAAAAGGTCTTCAGGCCCTTATGAATAGGGCGCAAGCAGCTACCAAAACCATAGCAGATGCTGAACTGCCGCGGCGCAGCTTTCTCAAGGTCGCGACCGCCGGTGGCTTTGCACTCGGCGCTTTTCCGATGTTGACGCAAGCGCAAACCATGGCCACAGCCGGCGCACCCGCTGCCTCCAGCCTGAAGCCCACCCAGCAGCCATCCGCATTCGTGCGCATCGACAAGGACGGCACGGTGACCGTCACCATCAACCGGCTCGACTTCGGGCAAGGTGTGCAGACTGGCCTTCCCATGATCCTGGCCGAAGAACTCGACGCGGACTGGAGCCTTGTGAAGAGCCAGCATGGCAACGCCGATCCGGCCTATGTGGACCCGGCTTTCGGCATGCACCTCACGGGTGGCTCGGGCTCGATCAAAAACTCGTACACGCAGTACCGCGAGCTGGGCGCGCGCACCCGCGCCATGCTGGTCTCGGCAGCCGCGGCGCAGTGGGGCGTTGATGCCGGCAGCCTGCGCACCCAACAAGGCGTGGTGATTGGCCCCGGCGGCAAGCGCCTGACATACGGCGAGCTGGCCGAAGCGGCCATGAAGCTGCCGGTGCCGGAGGCCGTCACGCTCAAGGACCCGAAACAGTTCCGCATCATCGGCAAGCCTACAGGGCGCTTGGATGCACGCGCCAAATCCACCGGCAACCAAAGCTACGGCATCGACGTGCGCCTGCCCGGCATGCTGACGGCAGTGGTGGCGCACCCGCCGGTGTTTGCCGGCAAGCTCAAGTCACTGGACGACACCGCGGCCAAAGCCATTCCCGGCGTGAAGGCCGTGCTGCGCGTGCCGCTGGACCGCGGCGGCGAAGGCGTGGCGGTAGTGGCCGAAGGCTACTGGGCCGCCAAGCAGGGCCGTGATGCGCTCAAGGTCGAGTGGGACACCAGCGGCGTCGAGAAGGTCGACAGCATGCAGCAACTGGCCAGCTACCGCGCGCTGGCGCAGAAAACCGGCGCACTCAAGTACAAGGATGACATCAGCAAGCTGGTGTCTGCACCCAGGAAGATCAGCGCCGAGTTTGTCTTTCCTTACCTCGCCCATGCACCCATGGAGCCGCTCAATTGCACGGTGCAATTGAGCGGCGAGGGCGCAGGCGCCAAGGCCGAACTCTGGCTGGGCACGCAGATGCCAGGCCTGGACACCATGGCCGCTTCCAAGGCCCTGGGCGTGGCGCCGCAAAACGTGAAGATGAGTGTGCAGATGGCCGGCGGCGGCTTTGGCCGGCGCGCGATTGCCACCAGCGATTACGTGGTGGAGGCTTGCAATGTGGCGAAGGCGGCGCGCGGCGCAGGGTTGACGGCTGCGGTGCGCACGCTGTGGAGCCGCGAAGACGACATCAAGGGCGGTTACTACCGTCCCATGCATGTGCACCGCGCCGAGATCGGCTTTAACGACAAAGGCGAGATCCTGGGTTGGGACCACGTCATCGTCGGCCAGTCCATCGTCGGCGGCACGCCGTTTGAAGCCTTTATGGTCAAGGACGGCGTGGACGGTACCATGGTTGAAGGCATGAAAGAGCCTTACGATATTCCGATGCGTCTGTCTGTGCATCACCCCAAGCTCAATGTGCCGGTGCTCTGGTGGCGCAGCGTGGGTTCTACCCACACGGCGTACGTCATGGAAACATTGATTGACGAAGTCGCGCGCAGCAGCGGGCAAGACCCTGTGGCTTACCGCATGAAGCAGTTTGGCAGCAAGCACCCGCGCCACGCGGCCGCGCTGCAGCTGGCGGTCGACAAATCCGGTTACGGCAAACGCACTTTGCCCGCCGGGCGCGCCTGGGGTGTGGCGGTGCATGAGTCGTTCAACACCGTGGTGGCTTATGTGGTCGAGGCATCCGTCAAGGACAACACGCCGGTGCTGCACGGCATCACCGCAGGCGTGCATTGCAACCTCGCCATCAACCCGACCAGCATTGAAGCGCAGGTGCAGGGCGCGGCGCTGATGGGCTTGTCGATGTGCCTGCCGGGTGCGGCCATCACGCTCAAGGACGGTGTGGTCGAGCAAAGCAACTTTGGCGACTTCCCGGTGCCGCGCATCACCGACATGCCGACGGTTGCCGTCTTCATCGTGCCTAGCGCCGATGCGCCCACGGGTCTGGGCGAGCCCGGCCTGCCGCCGTTGGCCCCCGCCTTTGCCAATGCGATCGCCAAGCTCACCGGTAAACCGGCGCCGCGCGAGCTGCCTTTCAAGCTGGCGTGATGGCAGGCGGCAAGCCCACGGTGCTGGTGCTGGCCTCGGGCCGGGGTGAGCGCTTTGCCGCGTCGGGCGGGGGCACGCACAAGCTGCAGGCGCTGCTGGCCGGCAAGCCGGTGCTGCAGCACACGCTGGACGCCGTGGCTGCCAGCGGCTTGCCCTGGCACCTGGAAGATGCCGGCCACCCGGGCATGGGCGACTGCATCGCGGCCGCCGTGCGGGCCACGCCCGAAGCTGCGGGCTGGTTGATTTTGCCGGGTGATTTGCCGCTGGTGCAGAGCGCCACGCTGCAGGCGGTGGCCGACGCACTGGCGCAGCATGCGGTGGTGGTGCCGATGTTCAAGGGGACGCGCGGCCACCCGGTCGGGTTTTCGGCCGCGTGCCGCGATGCGTTGCTGGATTTAAAGGGAAATCAGGGTGCGGCGCCCGTTGTACGGGCGCAAGCAGCTATCAATTCTGTAGCATTCATTGACGTGGCCGATGAAGGCGCAGTCACCGATATCGACACGCTGGACGACCTGCGCCGCGCTGGGGAACGATTCTCCACGCGCTGATTGCGAAGTAAACGCCAGCCCGAGAGACGGCGAACCGCCGTGGCGGGCTCATCCAAGCCGGGGCCGCGGAACCGGCTTCGCCGGGCCGCAGGCGCAGCGCCCCCTCGGGGGACAGAGAGCTACGCGAAGCGAGCGAACGTGGGGGCTAGCTTCTAATCACCGCGCAAGCCAGCCGTGGCCCGGAGTTACCGGTGGGCTGGGTTTTGTAGTCGTCGGGGTCGCGGTGAACGATCAGGCCCTTGCCGACGATGTCGGTCGTGCCGTTGCCAACTGAAAGGGTCTTTGATTCAAAGCTGAATTTCGCGACGCCGCTGGCATCGGCTTTCAGGCTGGGCAGGTCGCCGGTGTGGTGGGCCATGTCGGCATGGCTGCCGTGCTGCTGGCCCGTGGGGTTGAAGTGCCCGCCCGCGCTCATGCCGTCGCCGCTGGAGCAATCGCCTTTTTCATGCACATGAAAGCCATGCTCGGCATTGGGTTTGAGCCCGCGTATCTCACCCGAAACCAGTACCTTGTCCCCGCTCTGCACGAAGCTGACGGTGCCGGAGGCGGTATTGCCGGTAGTGCTTTGCAGTTGGGCCGCGGCGCGCGGGCCGTTCATGGATGAGGCGCAAGCGGCCAGTACAAAGGCGGCGGCAAGGGCGGTGGCGAGCGGTGCCGGGTGGTATTTCATGATGCAGGTCTCCTGATGGTTGATTCAATGGCTGACTGTAGGGCGCCTTGCCCCTGCTGACAAGGCCGGGGCCTCCGCTGTCTGGACCTATTTGGCCAGCTCCAGCAGCTTGCCCAGTGCGTGGTCGTGAATTCCCAGGGTTTTAAGTTTGTCGTAGGTGAGTTGCGCATATTCGCGCGTGGTGCCGTAGCGCCCGCACGAGTCCGAAAAAATCTGCCGGTAAACGTCTGCGCTGAGCACGCCCGTATGGTTGGGGCTGCGCTTGGACAAGGTGAAGGCCAGCGCCCGCACATTGCCCTCTGCAGTCTGGCAACGCAGCCACTTGGGGTCGTACACGCCGTTGGGCATTTCGCGTTCCCACAGCGCGGGCAGGGCGCCGGCAACCTGCGCCTGCGGTATCCGAAACACCATCCCCTTGCAGCTGCCGCCGTGCAGGAGGCCAAACACCAGGCCCGGGCACTCCGGCGTGCCGCGGTTCAGGCGGCTCCACATCTTCAGGGCGCGGTGGTAGCCGTGGATGGTCGCAAAACGTTCCTCGGCATGTTCAAACTCCGGACGCCAGATGAGCGAGGCATAGGCGAAGATCCAGAGATCGCTTTTACCGCCCCATTCGCGGATGACGGTCTCAAGCATGTGGTCCGGGTTGCGGGAAACGCTGATGCCTGGGCTGGCGGCTTGTTTGGCTGAATTTTCCACAGCCGCACTTTACAATGCGTTGAGTTTTTGTGACGGATTTAGTGACGGGAGTGGGGCAATGTTTTCTCAGGACGATGAGGGCCAGCAAGGCTTGGTGTTGGCGGTCGTTCTCGGCCTCGTGGCTTTCGTAATCGCGCTGGTGGTGGGGCTTTGCATGCATCGGCTCAGCCGGGCGCCTTCCGCCGCTGTTGCCCCTGCCCAAATACCCCAGCCTATGCCAGCGCCGGAGGTGGCGCCGATGCCTGCCCTGCCAGCCAGCACCGTGGACGGTGCCGCGAGCATTGCCGGCCAGGCTTCGCAGGCTGCGGCCGACGCCGCCAGCGTGAAGGTGGAGCAGGGCGCGGTGCGGTTTTATTTTGCCTCGGGCGATGCAGACCTTGCGGACGGTGCGGGTGCTGCCCTGGGTGAAGTGGTCAAGGCCGCCAAGGCTGGCCGCACGCTGGTGATCACCGGTTTTCACGATGCCACAGGGGACGCCCAGAAAAATGCAGCGCTTGCCCGGCAGCGCGCCCTTGCCGTGCGCGAGGCACTGAAGCAGGCCGGTGTTTCCGATCGCCAGATCGTGCTGAAAAAACCCGAGCAGCTTGTGGGTGGCGGCAGCGACGCCGAAGCGCGGCGTGTGGAAATTACCCTCCAGTAAAGCCGCACCCACGGGTTGTTTCAGAACTTTGCAGAACAGCTTTTGCGGCTGCGTTTCGTAACCACCTGGTAACCGTGCGGCGGTAAACAGGCCGGTAACCCGTTACCATAGAGTCAGTAATAAAGTTACATACCCAGTGACTTGACCATGACCGGAGTTACAACATGGCCCTTCACCCCGCAGTTTCAAAAATCACCGCCCGCATCGCAGAGCGCAGCCTTCCCACGCGCAGCGCCTACCTTGCGCACCTGCGCGCTGCCGCCAGCCGCGAACCCGGCCTGGACCGCATGGGTTGCGCCAATGTCGCGCATGCCTTTGCCGGCATGCCGCTGGACGACCGCTTCAAGGTGGTGACCGAGCGCAAGCCCAACATTGGCATCGTCACTGCCTACAACGACATGTTGTCGGCGCATACCCCGCTCCAGGCCTACCCGGCCTTCATCAAGGACGAGGCGCGCAAGCTGGGTGCCACGGCGCAGGTTGCGGGCGGCGTGCCCGCGATGTGCGACGGCGTGACGCAAGGCACCAGCGGCATGGAACTCAGCCTTTTCAGCCGCGACGTGATTGCGATGGGCACGGCCGTTGCGTTGTCGCACGACATGTTCGACGCCGCGCTGATGCTGGGTGTATGCGACAAGATCGTGCCGGGCCTGCTGATAGGCGCGCTGCATTTCGGCCACCTGCCCACAGTGTTTGTGCCGGCCGGTCCCATGACGTCGGGCATTCCGAACAAGGAAAAAGCCCATGTGCGCGAGCAGGCCGCGCAAGGCCTGGTCGGCCGTGAGGCCCTGCTTGATTCCGAATTCAAGTCCTATCACAGCCCCGGCACCTGCACCTTCTACGGCACCGCCAACAGCAACCAGCTGCTGCTTGAAGCCATGGGCCTGCACGTGCCGGGCACCGCGTTTGTGAACCCCGGCAACGCGCTGCGTGAGGAGCTCACGCGCGAGGCGGCACGCACCGTGCTGGGCATCGTCAAGGCGAAGCGCTTTGCGCCCATCGGCCAGATCGTCGATGAAAAAGCCATTGTCAATGCCATGGTGGCCCTGCTCGCCACCGGGGGCTCCACCAATCACCTGATCCATTGGGTAGCCGTCGCGCATTCGGCCGGCATCGTGATCGACTGGAATGATTTTTCCGACCTCTCCGACGTAGTGCCGACGCTGGCCCACGTCTACCCCAACGGCAGCGCCGACGTGAACCAGTTCCAGGCCGCAGGCGGCCCCGGCTTCATCATTCGCGAATTGCTGGACGCGGGCTTCATGCATGAAGACGTGCTCACGGTGCGTGAAGGCGGCATCCGCGAATACACACGCGAGCCGGCGCTGGCCGGCGCGGCGCTTGCCTGGCACGACGTGGGCGCTTCCAAAGACGAGGCCATCGTGCGCACGCCAGCCAAACCTTTCAGCGCTACAGGGGGACTCAAGCTGCTGCAGGGCAACCTGGGCCGCAGCGTGATCAAGGTCTCCGCCGTGCCCGACGACCGCCATGTCATCGAGGCACCAGCCCGGGTGTTTGATTCGCAGGAAGCCCTTCATCTGGCTTTTAGTGCCGGCGAACTGGAGCGTGACGTGATTTGCGTGGTGCGTTGGCAAGGCCCGCAAGCCAACGGCATGCCCGAGCTGCACAAACTGACGCCGCCGCTGGCCGTGCTGCAGGGCAAGGGATTCAAGGTTGCGCTGGTCACCGACGGCCGCATGAGCGGCGCCTCGGGCAAGGTGCCGGCCGCCATCCATGTGTCGCCCGAAGCCGCTGCCGGCGGCCCGTTGGCGAAAGTGCGCGACGGTGATGTAATTCGTGTGGATGCCATCACCGGCGAATTGAAGGTACTGGTAAACGATGCAGAATGGACCGCCAGGCCGGTCGACACCATGCCTGCCGATTTGCGCGCGGCCAACGGCATCGGTATGGGACGGGAGCTGTTTGCCGGTATGCGCCGTCACGCGCTGACGGCTGAAGAAGGAGCTTTATCGTGGATGTGAACCTGAACGTCAGCGGAAAACTGAGCCCCCTGCAGATCATGCAGGATGCCCCGGTGATACCCGTGATTGTGCTGACCGACGTGAGCCAGGCGGTGCCGCTGGCACGTGCGCTGGTGGCCGGCGGCATTCGGATGCTCGAAGTCACCTTGCGCACGCCGCAAGCGCTGGCCTGCATTGAGGCCATTGCGCGCGATGTGCCGGAAGCCGTGGTGGGTGCCGGCACTGTGCGCAGCGCCGCCGATGCCCAGGCCTGCGCCATGGCCGGTGCACGCTTTGCGGTGAGCCCCGGTTACACCCGTGCGATGGGACAGGCCTGCAAGGATGCCGGCCTGCCGCTGCTGCCAGGGGTGGCTACCGGAAGCGAGATCATGATGGCGCAGGAGGACGGTCTGACGGAACTCAAGTTTTTCCCGGCCATGCAGGCGGGCGGCCCGGCCATGTTGAAGGCCTGGAACGGACCGTTCGGCGACGTGCGGTTTTGCCCCACGGGTGGCGTCACGGTGGCCAATGCACCTGAGTTTCTGGCGCTGCCCAATGTGGTGTGTGTGGGCGGTTCCTGGTTGACCCCTGCGGACACGCTGGCTCGCGGCAACTGGTCACACGTGACCGCGCTGGCTTTTCAGGCCTGCCAGCTGGCACGCAATGCTGCCTGAGCTAGGCAGCCCACCCGCTATTTATGAGGAAAATAGCGCTGCCAGCCTTTCTGGATGAGCGCAAGCAGCTATTAAAAGAATAGCAGCGGAGCGCAATGAACTAACGCAGGCCAGCGCCCGCAGCGCTTTCATCACGCTGGATCAGCTCAATCTTGTAGCCGTCCGGGTCCGTCACAAAGGCAATCACCGTGGTCCCGCCCTTGACCGGGCCGGCCTCGCGCGTGACGTTGCCGCCCGCCGTCTTGATCTTCTCGCAGGCCGCATAGGCGTCTGGCACGCCCAGCGCGATATGGCCAAAAGCCGTGCCTATGTCGTAGCTTTCGGTGCCCCAGTTGTAGGTCAGCTCGATTTCGGCCTGCGCCGGGTTGCCTTCATAGCCGACAAAGGCCAGACTGTATTTGTACTCGGGATTTTCCGAGGTGCGCAGCAGCTTCATGCCAAGAACCTGCGTGTAGAAGTCGATGGAGCGCTGGAGACTGCCAACGCGCAGCATGGTGTGTAGGAGTCGCATGGTGATGAAGGTGGGGAGTGGCGGACTGCCCATTGTCGCCAATCTTCGCTCCCTGTGCAGGCCGCTTGCGTAGGGATGCAAAGGCGATGGCGATGCATGCTGCGCAATGACCGATGGGGGGCTTCGCGGGGTTGGATTTCTCCCCGGGGCTACCTTGTTGCCGCCAAAGCCTCCAGCATTTTTCCTTGCAGCAACTTCATGTCGCCATTTTTCAGGATGTAGCCATTCATGCCGGCGTTCAAGGCTGTCCTGACATCAAGCTCATCGGAGTTCCCGGAAAGTGCGAGGATAAAAATACCCTGATGCTCCCAATCCCGTGAGCGAATCGCCTGAGTCGTCTGCACGCCGTTCAAACCGGGCATGTTCATATCCATCAAGATCAAATCGACGCATGGTGTGCTGTCCAGGTGGGCCAGAACCTGGCGCCCCCCTTCCGCTTCCAGTACTGTCAAGCCCCAGCTTTTCAAGCGCTCGCCCACCATGATGCGGTTAAGTTCGTCGTCTTCGGCCAATATGACGGTTCTGCCTTCCAGCACATTGCCGGGGATGGCCGGGCTGGCTGCCTGCCGAGGCACTTCCGGAGCTATGGCGGCCTTGCCCATCCCGGTTTGCGGTATTGGGGGGAAGGTTAGCGTGAACTGTGTAAATTCACCGACCACGGAGTCGCAATGAATGTCACCACCAAAGCTTTGCATGGTGCGTTTGCAGTACGACAGCCCAAGGCCTGTCCCCTCGGCTTTTCCGGAGGTCATGAAAGACTCGAACAGGTGCGTCAACACCTCCTTGTCGATGCCTGGGCCCGTGTCTCTGACGGTCACCTTGTGATCGTCTATCGTCAGTACGATTGTTGCGCCGGACTTTTGGTCGAGGTAATAGAGCGCGTTCTTGATCAGATTGAAGAGCACAAAAACATAAGGGGTTTCGTCTCCGTAAAAGGTGAAGTCCTTCACGACATTCACCGTGACACTGTCACGTAAGTTGCCACCATCACCGCGCAGGTGCCGATCGGAAAAACTGTATTCGTCCACCGCCTTCTGAGTTATTTTTGCGGCGGATAAATACTCAAATTTGCTTCGGTCCACCGCGCTGGACTTGAAGGAGCCCAGGATCAGGTCAATCACCTGGTTACCCCTGTGTACAGCGATCTCCCCCATGTTGACAAACTGGCGCATGCGGGAAGTGTGTTCGGCGGAGACCGCGATACCGTTCGCGGGCAGCATTTCCCCGATACTCTCCAGGCTCATCTTGGCCTGTGCGAGCGGGTTGCGCATTTCATGGGCGATCGAGCCGGCAAGGGAGTTTGCGATGCGCAATTTTTCGGCATCTATCTGCTTTTCCGAAAGCTTGAATGCGGCGCCACCGATAAGAATCAGCAGGTAGGCCGGAAGCTGGGCCACCATGTCCATGGGTATTGAAGGGTTGGGCGTGATGGCGACGTACAGCAACGCCGCGCTGCCGCAACCGATCACCAACATGGCAATTGTGTTGCGCCAGTCGGCGATCATGACCAGAAAACTGAGCGCGATAAAACAGTTGGAGATCGCGGGGATGCCTCCGTGCCGTTTCAGCGAAAGAAAGACATTGAAAAATGGCAGGCAATAAATCAATGCCCAATAGGAGTAGGAAAAGTAGTATTTTTTAAGTTTCTGTGGCCAGTGATTTTTCATGGCCAGCACGGTAAAGAGAATTACGACCAGCACCCGCATTCCCAGGTCATCGTAGGGACGAGGATTGGGTTTCGTGAACCGTATCAGGTAAAACACCACATAGGTCAGGGCGCCTACGATGCCAATGTATTTGAGCAACGGCCTTCCATGTGCGTGGTAAGCCTCGTAGTGGCCAAAGAGTCTTTTTAACCAGCCCATATATATTTCAATTCTGTTGGCGCGGGAAAACCATCAACAGCAGCCTCTTCCGGTCTCTGGTGGAGGATGCGGCTGCAATATGAAATATTCCCGTGCATGACTTACTGACAGTCAGACGATTTGAGAATGTCCGGTACCTGTCCATGTATCAGGGCAAACGATTCGTCCGCCCCATCCACCCGTATATTGTTGGCGATGGTGGAAAACCCGAAACGCCTGTACAAGCGGCTCAGCACCGGCGTGCAGGAGGCAAAGAGGTCTTGCCCATCAGTATGCCGCGCAAGATACGAAACACCCAAAAATATGCATCGCTTCACAAGATCGGGGCCGCTTCTGTAATCGGGATTGAGCACAAGGCGCCCGATTTCCCAGCTGTTTCGGCAGGTCTCTGGCTCAATCAATTGTTTTTCCGCCAACAGCTTTTCAAGTGAGGTCAGCCCCTTGTGCATGGGAACCAGCCTCAAGGTGCCAATCACCACGCGTTGGAACTCAAACGCAAACACAAAGCCCAATTCGTCTCTTTTTTTTCTTGTTCAAAAAACCGCGCGTCACGGCATCCGGACGGCAGGTTGATGTGGCCGCGCAGGCTCTGGACCTTTTCCATCTTTAACGGAGTATCCAGATGGCAGAGCGTGATTTCCTCGACGAAGTTTCCCCGGGGAGATGCCGAAATGAAGGGTGTTCCCCCGGTGAGGAAAATGGCGCCTGGAGCATCCATCGGCTGGTGCAGAACCTGAAAGGGGGTTGGCGCATGGTCGTTCGGGGAGGTAATCATTGCGTTGCATTTCCAGGTTGAGTGCTTGTCTTGCCAAATGCTCTTATTCTTCTTTTGATGTTCGCGCAGTCTATGCGCCGTGCAAGGCTGAATCAAGCCTTACCCTGTCAGATATAACAGGGGCTTCCCCGCATATTCCGCTTGAATAGCGGGTCGAATCGAAAAAAGAACATAAATTGTCTGCATGCGGACAGTCGGCCGGGACCTTTGGTCCTGGTGCGAGCCCTTCTTCAAGGATATCTTTCGGTCAGATCATCGAACCGGCTTTTTGGAGGGCCATGCCGGCCAAGTGGCGTAGTTGCGTGGGGGCTAGAGCCGCCGTCTTTCGAGCAACTCGAAGACCGCCATCCCGGCCAGCATGGCAAGCACAAACACGGCGGCTTTGGGTTCACCCATGCCAAGGGCCACCAGGCCCGGGCCGGGGCAAAAACCGGCGAGCCCCCACCCCACCCCGAAGAGGGCGCTGCCGGCCACCAGCCTGTGATCCACAGGGCCCGCAGCCGGCAGTTTCATATCGGCGCCCAACAGGGAACGGCGCCTTTTTTTAGCCAGCAGGAAAGCGAAGAGGCCCACGGCAATGGCGCCGGCCATGACAAAGGCCAGCGACGGGTCCCAGGGGCCGGCAAGATCCAGGAAGCCGAGGACCTTGGCGGGATTGGCCATGCCCGAGACGATCAGGCCCAGGCCGAACACCAGGCCCGCCAGCAGGGAAGACAGCAGTAGCATGGTCTTTCTCCTAAAGTTTGAACAGATGGCGCGCCAGAAACACCACAGCAAAACCGGCGCCCATGAAGGTCACCGTGGCCACCAGCGAACGCGGCGACAGCCTTGAAAGCCCGCACACGCCATGGCCGCTGGTGCAGCCCGCGCCATAGCGCGTGCCGATGCCCACCAGCAAGCCGGCGGTGACCAGCAGGCCATAACCGGCATCCACCCGCATGGGGGGCAAGGCCAAGAATGCGGCATAAGCCCATGGAGCGCCGACGAGCCCGGCGATAAAGGCTATCCGCCAGCCGACGTCGCCGCGTACCGGTTTGAGCAATCCACCCAGAATTCCGCTGATGCCGGCGATGCGCCCGTTGAGCAGCACGAACATCGCGGCGGCCAGGCCTATGAGCAGGCCGCCCGCCAGTGCGGACCAGGGTGTGAAAGCGTTCCAGTCCAGGGTCATTGCTTGCGTCCTTCAGGGCAATACAGGCGGTAGAGCAGCGCCAGGATTTCCAGCGTCCCGGGTTCGGCCACGCGGTAATAAATGTTCTTGCCGTCCCGGCGCGGGATGATCACGCCTTCATTGCGCAGCACACCGAGCTGCTGCGAGAGCGTGGGTTGGCGTATGCCCAGGTCCTGCTCGAGCTCGCTCACGCAGCGCTCGCCCTGCGAGAGCTGGCAGAGCAGCAGCAACCGGTCTTCATTGGCCAGTGCCTTGAGCACACCCACGGCTTGCGCAGCCGCGTCGCGAAGCAGTCCGGGGTCCAAAACGGGAGGGGATGATTTCATGGCCGTACGTTGGGGCTTCTTGATATTATATGAAAACATATAATGTGGAGAAAAGCCTCTCCGATGAAAGAACAGTCCATGCCAAGCCCGTTGGATCCCCAGGCATTTTTTGATCCCGTGACCGGGACCGTCACCTATGTCGTGGCGGACAGCGGCACAGGGCAGGCGGCCATCATCGACCCGGTGCTGGGGTATGACTTCAAATCGGGGCGCACCAGCACGGAACTGGCCGACCAGGTGCTGGCCCATGTGGCGCGGCAGGGCCTTCAGGTCGAGTGGATCCTGGAAACCCACGCGCACGCTGACCATCTCTCGGGCGCGCACTACCTGAAGGCGCAGGCCGGCGGCAGGACTGCCATTGGCGAACATATACGCGCCGTGCAGGCCACCTTCAAATCGATTTTTAACCTGGAGCATTCGTTTGCGCCGGATGGCAGCCAGTTCGACCACCTGTTCAGGGACGGCGAGATATTCAGGCTGGGCAACCTGGAGATGAGCGCCCTGCATGTACCCGGCCATACGCCCGCGGACATGGCCTACCTTGCGGGTGACGCCGTGTTTGTGGGCGACACGCTCTTCATGCCCGACGTAGGCACCGCCCGCGCGGATTTCCCGGGCGGCGATGCCCACCAGTTGTACCGCTCTATCCGCAAGCTGCTATTACTGCCGGCAGAAACCCGGATCTTCGTCTGCCACGACTACCCGCCTGGAGAACGTGCGCCTCAGTGGGAAACCACTGTGGGTGAGCAGCGCCGCGCCAATATCCATGTGCATGACGGCATCTCCGAAGAGGCTTTTGTCGCCATGCGCGCGGCCCGGGATGCGACGCTGGGCATGCCCACGCTGATCATTCCTTCCATCCAGGTGAATATCCGGGCGGGCAGCTTGCCGCCGCCTGAAGGCAATGGCGTGAGCTATCTCAAGATTCCTGTCAACGCCTTGGGTGTCGCTTAGCCGACCATCGGTGCCGGCACCTCAAACACCAGGCAAGTCGTCGTCGCATGTGCATACAGTTTGCCGTCCGGCCCCACGATGCGGCCCTCGGCGGTGGCCAGCTGGCGGCCGCAGTGGATGACGGTGCCAATGGCGCGCAGCGGCCCGGTCTTGTGTGAGGCGGCGCGCACGATGTTGATGCTCAGCTCGGCCGTGGTGTAGGCCCGGCCCACCGGCATCATGGTGTGCACGGCGCAGCCTACGGCGGAGTCGAGCAGCGTGGCGTACCAGCCGCCGTGCACGGTGCCCAGCGGGTTGTAGTGCTTGAGCTGCGGTGTGCCCTGAAAGGTGGCTTTACCGGGCTCGATTTCAATCAGCGCAAAGTCCAGTGTTTCGGCAATGTGGGGGTAGGGCAGCTCACCGGCCAGCATTGCCTGCATCACTTCCATGCCGGTCTTGCCCGTCACGTCTTCCGGCCGTGCCAGGCCCGGCTTGCCGCCACCGCCGACCATGCGGGCGCGCACCGCGGCGCTTTGTTCCATCCATTGAGTCAATGTGTCTTGCAGGGTCATGGTATTTATAAATGTTGCATATACAATGATTGTAGCTACAATTAAATTATGAGCGAGAAAACCCGCCTGTCAACCCAGGCCGAACTCAAAGTGCAGGGCTGCACCAATGTCAAGCTGCGCCAGCTGATGCGCCGCGTCGCGCACCACTACGACCTTGAAATGATCAAGGCGGGCCTGAAGACAACGCAGTATTCCCTGCTGACTTATGTGCTGAAGCTGGGCCCCATGCGACCGGGCGAGCTGGCGCGTGGCATGAAGATGAGTGCCTCCACCCTCACGCGCAACCTCAAGCCGCTGATCGACGCCGGCTGGATTGAACTCGCAGCAGGCACCGATGCGCGCAGCCGAACCGTGGTGCTGACTGACGCAGGCCGCGCCAAGCGTGAAGAAGCCCGCTCGCGGTGGAGGGCGGCGCAGGAGCAGCTCAACGCGCTGTTGGGCACCGGGCGTGTGCTGGCCTTGCACAACCTGATCAATGAATCTTTAGAGCTTTTGTCCCCCATCGAATCCGGAGTTGATGATGAGTAATCCCGAGCCTTCCAATCCCGCCGCGTCTTCCGCTGTCCTGCCCGCGCGCCGCATCGCGATGTGGCTGGTGCTGCTGGCAGCCGGCGGCACTTTCGCCCTGACGATGGGCGTTCGCCAGACCATGGGCCTGTTCCTGTCGGCGCTGAACACCTCTACCGCACTGGGCATCGGCAGCATCAGCCTGGCCTTTGCTTTCGGCCAGCTCTGGTGGGGGCTGACGCAGCCCTTTGCCGGCGCGGTGGCTGACCGCATCGGCACAGGCCGTGTGATCTTTTTGGGTGTGGTGCTGGTGGCGATTGGCACGATCATCACTCCGTTGATGACCAGCACGGCCGGCCTGATCTTTGCCATCGGTGTGCTGGCCGCGGGCGGCGCCGGCATGGCGGGCCCCTCAGTGCTGATGGCGGCCAGCACGCGTCTGGTACCACCGGAAAAGCGCGGCCTGGCGACCGGCATCGTGAATGCGGGCGGCTCGTTTGGACAGTTTGCGATGGCGCCGATTGCCATCGGCCTCACCGCCGCTGTCGGATGGGCCAGCGCCATGCAATGGCTGGGCGCGCTGATCCTGCTGGCGGTGCCTGCGGCGCTGGTGCTCAAGGGCAATTCGAAAGCGTTGGCGGCGCAGGCCGCAGCAGCTTCAGGCACGAAAGCACTCAGCGCGCGCCAGGCTATCAGTCAGGCAATAGGCACGCCCAGCTATCGTTACCTGGCTGCGGGTTTCCTGGTCTGCGGCTTTCATGTGGCATTTCTGGCGACTCACCTCCCCGGCGTGATAGCGGCCTGCGGTTTGCCGCCTGAAATCGGCGGCTGGTCGCTTGCGATGATCGGCCTCTTCAATATCGTCGGCAGCCTGGCCATGGGCTGGGCCGTGGGGAAATGGCGCATGAAGTCCTTGCTAGCCCTGCTGTACGCGACGCGCGGCCTGGCTGTGCTCATCTTCCTGCTCGCGCCCAAAACGCCGGCCGTGATGCTGATCTTCGCCGCCGTCATGGGCGTGACCTTCCTCTCGACCGTTCCCCCCACGGTGGGCCTGGTCGCCAAGATGTTCGGTACGGCCAACATGGCCATGCTGTTCGGTGTGGTCATGCTGTCGCACCAGGTGGGTGGCTTTCTGGGGGCCTACCTGGGCGGCTATATATTCCAGGCCACCGGCAGCTACGACTGGGTCTGGTACATCGACATTGTTCTGGCTGTCGGCGCCGCGCTGGTGAATCTGCCTATCCGTGAAGCCTTGTTGCCGCGGCAAATGGCCGCCAAGGCGGCGGCCTGAAGGCGCTTGACGAGGTGTCCCCGCTATTGCACTTGAGAGTCGCTGTGACAGAATCCTTGCAAGCAACTTGCGGGGAAACATCAGATGCTCATCAATTGTGTGGTCTACCAGAACGGCACCAAGCTCGCCGATATCCCGGTCACCGAGATCAGCGAGTACATTTGCCGGCCTGACGCGTTCGTCTGGGTGGCGCTGCAAGACGCCACACCAGAAGAGCTCGAGGAAATGCGGGAGGAATTCGGCCTGCATGAACTGGCGGTAGAAGATGCCCGGCACGGCCACCAGCGGCCCAAGATCGAGGAATACGGCGCTTCGCTGTTCTCGGTGCTGCACCTGATCGAGCCTTCCGCCGACAAGCCGGGCGAGCTCAACGTTGGCGAGGTGGATGTATTTACCGGCAAGAACTATGTGCTCTCCGTGCGCAACCGCAGTCAAAAAGGTTTTCTGGGTGTGCGCGAACGCTGCGAACGCGAACCCGAGCTGCTGCGCAACGGTTCGGGGTTTGTGCTGTACGCCCTGATGGACGCGGTGGTCGACCGCTACTTTCCCATTCTTGATGCGCTTGAAACCGAGCTGGAGCTGATCGAGAAGGAAATCTTCACGCCCGGTGCTGCGCGAAAGAACATCGAACGGCTCTACGAACTCAAGGGCAGCGTGATGGTGCTCAAGCACGCAGTAGCACCGCTGCTGGAAGGCGCGAGCAAGCTCTACGGCGGCCGGGTTCCCCAGATCTGCAGCGGCGTACAGGACTATTTTCGCGATGTGGTCGACCATTTGTCGCGCATCAACGCGCTGATCGAAAACATGCGCGACACCATAGGCACGGCCATCCAGGTGAACCTGGCGATGGTGACGATTGAAGAGAGTGAAGTCACCAAGAAACTCGCAGCCTGGGCCAGTATCTTTGCGGTCTGCACGGCGTTTGCCGGCATATGGGGCATGAACTTCGAAGCCATGCCCGAACTCAAATGGCGCTACGGCTACCTCATGGCCATCAGCATGATTGTGGTGGCGTGCTCATTACTCTATTGGCGTTTCAAGCGCGCACGCTGGCTTTAAGTTACGACACGCGAGGCGGGGTAAACGCCGTGCGCGCTGCCAGCGCGGGCTTGCGGCTGGCGCAACCTTCGATGTGGTCATTGACCAGGCCCATGGCCTGCATGAAGGCATACATCGTGGTTGGGCCCACAAAGCTCCAACCGCGTTTCTTCAAATCCTTGGACAGTGCGATGGAGGCCGGAGAAGTCGGCATGGCTTTCACGGCCTCGTGCGTGATGCGTGCGGGCCGGCTCTTGGCCTCGGGCTCCAGCCGCCAGACAAAAGCGCCCAGTGAGCCAAATTCTTTTCGCAGCTCGATGACGCGCTTTGCATTGTTGATGGTCGAGGCGATCTTTCCCGCGTGTCGCACAATGCCCGCGTCATTGACCAGGCGTTTGATGTCACGCTCGCCAAAGCGGGCCACCTGCTCGGCATCGAAGTTGGCGAACGCGTTGCGAAAGGATTCGCGTTTGTTCAGGATGGTCAGCCAGCTGAGGCCAGCCTGAAAACCTTCAAGGCAGATTTTTTCGAAGAGCTGGCGTTCATCGTCCACCGGAAAGCCCCACTCGCTGTCGTGGTAGTTGCGGTAAAGGGGCGTTGCCTGGCACCAGGCGCAGCGCGCGGTGTGGGTGTCATCGATAAAAAGGCTGGTAGCCGGCGAGGGTGCAACTTTGAGGCGCTTGGGCGGGATGGCGGAAGGCATGGGCAATTTTAGGCAAATGCGGGCAGGGCTGTGCGGGTGAGGTGACTCATCTTTTGCCGCCCGGCAGTATCATGAAGCACGCTCCCTCTCATCGATCCACAACTTCGGAACAACGCACCATGTCCATCCAGCTTTGGCTAGCTTTCGTCGCCGCAACCACCGTCCTGCTCATCATCCCGGGCCCGACCATCCTGACGGTCATCAGCTACTCGATGGCGCACGGCAAGCGTGCCAACATTCCGTTGGTGGGCGCCGTGGCGCTGGGTGACTCGACGGCCCTGGTAGTCTCGCTGTTCGGCCTGGGCGCCTTGCTCGCGGCATCGGCCTTCTGGTTCACGGTAGTCAAGTGGGCGGGCGGCCTGTATTTGCTTTACCTGGGCATCAAGCTCCTGCGCGCCGGAATTTCGCCTATGCAGGCGGCAGCGCCCGAGGCGCCGGGCTCCTTGTGGAAGCTGTTCGGTAATACCTACCTGGTCACCGCACTCAACCCCAAGGGCATTGTGTTTTTCGTGGCTTTCCTGCCCCAGTTCATCAACCCCGGCGCCGACGTGACGCGGCAGCTCTGGGTGCTGGCGGTGACCTTTGTGGTGATGGCCAGCCTGAACGCCACGCTGTACGCGGTGTTTGCTGCGTCGGCCCGCACGCTGCTGGCCTCGCCGCGCGCCCAGCGGCGTTTTAATTTCGCGGGCGGCTCGCTGCTGTCCATGGCGGGCGTCTGGGCCTTGCTGGCCAAGCGGCCGGCCTGAATTCAGGCGGCCGGCCTGCCGAGTGCCTGCTGCATCACCGCCGCGCCCTGGGTCATCATCGCGTCGATGTATTCCTCCAGCGCATCGGGGAGCGCGTCGGTAACCCAGGTAAAGCGGGTGCGGTTTTCGCCCTCGGAAAACAACTGCGCCGAAGCCATGTGATGGGTGGCCTTGCCGCCGACCACGGTGTAGCTGAGGCGGTGCATCCCTTCATGGATGCCCACCAGCACTTCGTGCGCAACCATCCCGTTGGCAAAGGTTACGGTCCGGCCGCCTTCGCCGGGCTTGCAGTCGACCACGAAGCCCGGCGCAAGGCGCCGGTGCACCGCGTTGAAATCGCACAGCGCGTCCCAGACGCTGCCTATGCCCGCGTCGACCGTGAATTCCTTGTAGATCGTGGCCATGGTGACCCCAGTCTGGCTGGCGCCGGGGTGGCACCTTGTCATTGCAGCATAGCAATCAAACCGGGCGAAGTCAGCCCTGATAAGCGCCGGTTACAAACGCTTTCCGCGCAGCCTCAGCGCATTGCTGATCACCGACACCGAACTCAGGCTCATCGCCAGGGCCGCAATCATGGGCGACAACAACCAGCCGGTGAAGGGAAAGAGCAAGCCCGCGGCCAGCGGCACCCCCAGCGAGTTGTAGACGAAGGCGAAGCCGAGGTTCTGCTTCATGTTGGCGATCGTCGCTTCCGAGATTTTCCGGGCTTGTGCAATGCCGCGCAAATCACCTTTGACCAGCGTGATCTGGGCGCTGTTCATGGCCACATCGGTACCCGTGCCCATGGCAATGCCCACGTTGGCCTGGGCCAGGGCCGGGGCGTCATTGATGCCGTCGCCGGCCATGGCAACGATATGGCCTTCATCTTGCAGGCGCTTGACCAGTGCCAGCTTGTCTGCCGGCTGCACGCCACCGTGCACTTCGTCAATGCCCAGGCGCCCGGCGATGGCTTTGGCTGTGGTCAGGCCGTCGCCTGTGGCCATGATCACGCGCAGGCCGGCGGCTTTGAGCGCCGCCAGCGCCTCGGGCGTGCTGGCTTTCACCGGATCGGCCACAGCGAGCAGGCCCGCAAGCCGGCCGTCGACCGCCAGGTGCATCACGCTGGCGCCCTCGGCACGCAGGGTTTCCGCCTGGGCCAGCAGCGAATCCACTGAAACACCAGCCTGCGCCATCAACGCCGTATTGCCTAGCGCGAGCAGCCGACCAGCCACATGCCCGCTGACGCCGATGCCGCTGGCGGACTCGAAGTTCTCTGGCGTGTCCAGCGGCAGGCTGCGAGCGCGCGCTGCGGCTACTATGGCCTCGGCCAGCGGGTGTTCGCTGCCCTGGTCCAGGCTGGCGGCCAGCTGCAACACCTCATCAGCACGGAAGCCGTCGGCGGGAATCGCGCGGTCGAACGCCGGCTTGCCGGCCGTCAGCGTGCCGGTCTTGTCGACGATCAGTACGTCGACGGTGCGCAGGTGTTCAATCGCCGCCGCATCGCGGAAAAGAATGCCCTGGCCAGCCGCCTTGCCGGTGGCGACCATGATGGACATCGGCGTGGCCAGGCCCAGCGCGCAGGGGCAGGCGATGATCAGCACTGCTACCGCGTTGATCAGGCCGTAAACCCAGCTCGGTTGCGGGCCGAAAAATCCCCATCCCAGAAAGGTCAGCACGGCCACGGCCACCACGGCCATGACAAACCATCCAGCCACCTGGTCAGCCATACGCTGCAGGGGTGCCTTCGAGCGTTGGGCCAGCGCGACCATCTGCACGATTTGCGACAGCATGGTTTGCGCGCCGACGCGCTCGGAGCGCATGACCAGCGCGCCGCTGGTGTTGAGCGTGGCGCCTATCAGCTTGTCGCCCGGACGCTTGCTCACGGGCAGGGGTTCTCCGGTCAGCATCGATTCATCGACGGCGCTGCCACCCTCGGTAACGACGCCGTCGACGGGCACTTTTTCGCCGGGGCGCACGCGCAGGCTGTCGCCCACGTGCACGTGGGTCAGCGGAACGTCTTCCTCGGTGCCGTCGGCCTTGATGCGCCGTGCGGTTTTGGGCGCCAGCCCCAGCAATGACTTGATTGCGGCGGAAGTTTGCGAACGCGCCTTCAGCTCCAGCATCTGGCCGAGCAGCGTCAGGGAAATGATCACGGCCGCCGCTTCAAAATACACCGCTACACGGCCCATGGAGATAAACGAGTCGGGGAATACACCGGGCGCGAGGGTAGCGACCACGCTGTAGACAAAGGCGGCGCCCGTCCCCAGGCTGATGAGGGTCCACATGTTCGGACTGCGGTGGACGAGCGATTGCGCACCGCGCACGAAGAAGGGCCAGCCTGCCCACAATACGACCGGCAGGCTCAGCAACAGCTCGATCCAGCTCTGGACGGCCATGTCGAACCAGCCGAGCTGGTGGCCGAACATGGCCAGCACCGTCACCACCACAGTGAGCGGCAGCGTCCACCAGAAGCGGCGGGTGAAGGAGACGAGTTCCGGGTTTTCGTCCTCGTCAAGGCTGGGCATGACGGGCTCCAGTGTCATGCCGCAGATTGGGCAGTTGCCGGGATGGTCCTGCCGGATTTCCGGGTGCATGGGGCAGGTGTAAAGGGTTTCACCGGTCTGGCCGGCATCGGGTTCGCGCGTTGCTTCGGTGGCGGGCGCTGCCTTGAGCCCGTTGACGTAGGCCGTCGGGTCGGCGGAGAATTTTTTCAGGCAGCCGGCGCTGCAGAAGTAGTAAGGCCTTCCCTCGTGCTCAAGATGGTGCGCGGATGCCGTGGTGACGTCCATACCGCAGACCGGGTCTTTCAGTCCGTCCGGGGTGGTGGGCGGCAGGTGAGCATTTACCTGTGTGGTTCCCGGTGTGGCGTGGGAGGTGTGGTTCATGGAGGGCTTCCTTTGGTGTTCTGCAGACCTGGACCAGGCCCATGAACAAGGGTAGACCTTCCCCCTGTGGGAAGGTCAAGTCCCTCTGGATTGGAGGAGAGTTTCCCCTGCAAGGCTCTGGTGATCTTCAGCGCCTTCCGCGGTGGATTGCATGATCCACGTCAACTGAAAGCGGAAAACCGGCACGCTTTCGCGTGCATGCCAGGCTACACCGGCACGGTGTAGTTCAGCGTCATGCGCCCACCATCGACCACGACGATTTCGCCCGTGATGTAGCTGGCGGCGTCGCTGGCGAGGTAGGCCACCGTGTCGGCGATCTCCGAAGGCTCGCCCAGGCGCTTCATGGGAGTGCGGCTCATGATTTTGGCCTTGGCCTCGTCGCTGGTGAGCACGGCCCTGGCGGCCAGTTCGGTGGCGATGGTGCCGGGGGCAACCGCGTTGACGCGCACGCCCTGGCTGGCCAGCGACAGCGCCATCACGCGCGTGAGCTGGTTAATGCCGCCTTTGCTGACGTTGTAGCTGGCAATGGTGGGAATGGCGAGCACGCCGTTGACCGAACTCATGTTGACGATGCTGCCCTTGCCGGCGGCCGCCATCACGCGCGCCACGGCCTGCCCGACCAGGAAGGATCCCTTGAGGTTGATGCGCAGTACGGCGTCGAAATCGGCTTCCGTCACGTCCAGAAACTCCGCAGCCTTGAATATGCCGGCATTGTTCACCAGCACGTCGATGCGGCCGTGCGCGGCCACGGTGCGAGCCACCAGCGCATCGACCTGGGCCTTGTCGCCCACGTCGCAATGAACGTAGAGGCCGCCGAGTTCGGTGGCCAGCGCAGCGCCGCGCGCGTCGTCGATGTCGGCGATGACGACCGCGGCTTTCTCGCGCGAAAAACGCCGTGCGCAGGCCTCGCCGATGCCTTGGGCACCGCCGGTGACGATGCAGACGCGGCCCGCCAGCCCGAACGATACCTGGGCAGTATCTGTAGATGAAATAATGCTCATGCCCTTATGGTACCAGCGCAAGCAGCTATGAATTCCATAGCAGATTCGGAGACCTGGGCGGCGGAAGAACCTGGTTTGTAGAGTGCCGATCCGATACCGAAACCGTTGGCACCCGCGGCCAGGTAGGGCGCCATATTGGCGGGCGTGATGCCGCCGACCGGTAGCACTGCGGCTTGCGCGGGCAGTACCGCGCGAAGGGCTTTCACGACCGCCGGGGTGATCATTTCGGCCGGGAAAATCTTCAGCCCTGTCGCACCCGCTTCGAGCGCAGCAAATGCCTCGCTGGCAGTCATGATGCCGGGCAGGCACACCAGGCCGAGGCGGACAGCTTCACGCACCACCGCCGGGTTGAAATTGGGCGAAACGATGAGCTGGCCACCCGCTGCGTGCACGTCACGCACCGCCTCAGGAGTCAGCACCGTGCCGGCACCGACCAGGGCCTGCGGAAAGGCGCTGGCCATGGCGGCAATGCTGTCCAGCGGCTGGGGTGAATTGAGCGGAATTTCGATCAGCGTCCAGCCCGTGGCAACGAGTGCCTGGCCGACAGGCTGGGCCTCCGCCGGCGTCAGTCCGCGCAGGATGGCCACCAGGGGCAGGGCGTTGAGGGCCTGGGAAAATTTTTGATGTGCGTTGTTCATGGTGTTCTGTGGGTTGAGGCGCAATACTGCGCCGGTCAGGCCAGGGTATCGGCGATGGCGCGCAGGCCGCGCCAGGTGGCGCCCGCGCCCACGCGCTTCACGGACACATTGATCTGGGCCAGTGCCTGTTCGTAGCGGGCCGTGAGGACTTCCGCGCCCATCACCACCACAGGCTCGCCGCGCGGCAGTGCCTGGGATTTGAGTTCCTCGCCGATGACCAGGCCTGACAGGTAGCTGGGCAGGGACTCGGTGGTCATCCGCTGGAAGAGCGACAGGGTGCGTGTGCTGAAGGCGGTGTTCAGCAGGCCGGGGCCGGCCAGCGCATGGGCCACGCCCTGATCGAAGGCGGCGGCGTCCAGCGCGGGTTCGTCGTCGGGCAGCATGCGTGCGAGGATGGATTGGCGGCGCAGCAGCGCATAGAACTCGCCGGTCATCCAGGTCGAAAAATCTGTGACCTGCCGGTTTTCGACGGTGACCCATTTGCTGTGCGTGCCGGGTAGCACCAGCCGGGCATGGGTCAGACCCAACAGTTGCAAGGCGCCAAAGATCTGCGTTTCCTCGCCGCGCATGACGTCGGGCACGCCGCCCTTGTCTATGCTCAGGCCGGGCACGATGGCGATGCGGCCGGGCTCCACCCATTCCAGTGCGGCGGCGATCGCGTCAAAGCCGGCGGGGCAGGCGCAGTAGGGCGCTTCGCGCCAGCCCTGTTTGCTGCCGGCCATGCCGGAGGTCAGGCACAGCGTGCCAGGCGTCATCCAGTCGGCAAAGCAGCTTGCAAAAACCTCCGGAAAGGTACCGGGAGCGACAGTCAGGATGCCGCGTGCGAAGGAACGCTCGTCCAGGGCTGTGCCGGCGCCGTCGATCAACGCGCCGCGCAGTGAAGAGCTGCCCCAGTCGACTGCCAGAAGGCGGTTCACAGCAGGGCCCTGACCTGTTCGGGACGCGGCAGCGGAGCGACCGCGCCGTAGCCCTGCACCGTGAGGGCGGCCGCTGCATTGGCATAGCGGGCCGCATCAAAGACGTTGTCGCCCGCCGCAATGCGCGCCAGCAGGTTGCCGCAAAAGCAGTCGCCTGCACCGGTGGCATCCACCAGCTTCACGTTGTGCACGGGCACGCGCTCGCGCCGCGTGCCGTCGCTGACCAGCGCGCCGTCGCCGCCGAGCTTGAGCACCACGGTTTTGGCGCCCAGGGCATGGCCCCAGTCCATCACCGCGTCGGGGTCTGTCATGCCGTTGAGGGTGGTGATGTCTTCCAGGCTCGGCAGGAAAATGTCGCACAGTGAAACGGCGTGGCGGGTGCAGGCAAGCGCCCGGTCCAGCGGCCAGAGTTTGAGCCGAAGATTGGAATCAAAAGACACCAGCGTGCCGGCTTCCTTGGCCAGCTTCATGGCGGCAAAAGCCGTATCGCAGGCACCCGCGGAAATTGCCAGCGATATGCCCGAGACGTGCAGGACTTTGGCTTGGCGCACGGCATCGGCCGCGCCGGCCTGCTGCAGCCAGGCCGGTGTCATGCGGCTGGCCGCGGAGCCCGCGCGCAGGTAGCTGAATTCATGGCCTTTGGGGCCATGGGTGACGAAGTACAGGCCGGTGCTGGCCTCGCTGTCCTGCTGGACCGCTTCCGTGGAAACCTTCTCCGCGGTCCACAAGGCCATTAGCGAGTGGCCGAAAGTGTCGCAGCCCAGGCGGGTGAGATAGGCGGTGTTGGCGCCGGCGCGCGCCGCCGCGATCACGGCGTTGCTGGTGTCGCCGCCAAAACCCTGCAGGTAGTTAGGCTGGCCGGCAGTGGTCTGGTTGAATTCCACCATGGCTTCGCCGAGCGCGACGACATCGAATTTTCTGGCTTGCATTGATTGGGTTTCCTGGCTTCTTCCGGCATCCCGGCGCGGGGCTTTTCAGGGAAGAAAAACCTGAAAGCACGTCGCGCTTCAAACCCCCGATGGTACCCGCGGGCCGGGGCGGCCCCGTACCCGCGCTGTACCCGGTTCAGTGGTTGTCGCGCGGCACGAACGAACCGCGCTTGCCCACCAGGAAATCCAGGTCTACGCCTTCATCGGCCTGCAGCACGTGATCGATGTACAGCTTCCAGTAGCCTGAAGACAGCGGTGGCTCGGGTGCTTTCCAGCTGGTCATGCGCCTGGCGAGCTCTTCGTCACTGACATGCAGGTGCAGCCTGCGGTTGGGCACATCCAGTTCGATGATGTCGCCGTTTTGCACCAGGGCCAGTGGTCCGCCTGCCGCGGCTTCGGGCGCTGTGTGCAATATCACGGTGCCATACGCTGTTCCGCTCATGCGGGCGTCGCTGATGCGGACCATGTCGGTGATGCCTTTGCGCAGCACCTTGGGCGGCAGCGGCATGTTGCCGACTTCGGCCATGCCGGGGTAGCCCTTGGGCCCGCAGTTCTTCAGCACCATCACGCAGTTCTCGTCGATGTCCAGGTTTTCATCGTCGATGCGCGCATGGAAATCTTCAATGGTTTCAAAGACCACGGCACGGCCCTTGTGCACCATGAGTGCGGGTGTGGCCGCGCTGGGCTTGATGACCGCGCCGCGCGGCGACAGGTTGCCGCGCAGCACGGCGATGCCGGCCTTGTCCTTGAAGGGTGTGGAGAGCGGCATGATGACATCAGTGTTGTAGTTTTCCGCATCAGCAATGTTCTCGCCGATGGTCTTGCCGTTGGCTGTGATGGCGCTGGTGTGCAGATGCTGCGCTATTTCCTTCATCACGACCGGCAGGCCGCCGGCGTAGCAGAAGTCTTCCATCAGGTATTTGCCGGAAGGCTGCAGGTTGACGAGGCAGGGCAGCTCGCTGGCCAGGCGGTCAAAGTCATCGACCGTCAGCTTGACCCCGATGCGCCCGGCGATGGCGATCAGGTGAATGACTGCGTTGGTGGAGCCACCAATGGCAGCCAGGGTCTTGATGGCATTTTCGAACGCCTCGCGCGTGAGAATCTTCGAGAGTGTGAGGTCTTCGTGCACCATCTCGACAGCACGTCGACCGGCCATGCGGGCCAGTACATTGCGCCGGCCGTCCACTGCCGGATACGCTGCGTTGCCGGGCAGGCCTATGCCCAGCGCCTCGACCATGCTGGCCATCGTTGATGCCGTGCCCATGGTCATGCAGTGGCCGTGGCTGCGGTGCATACAGCTTTCGGCCTCAAAAAACTCGGCGAGTTTGAGCGTGCCGGCCCGCACCTGCTCGCTCATGCTCCAGACGCCGGTGCCCGAGCCCAGCTCCTGGCCGCGCCATTTACCGCTGAGCATAGGCCCGCCGCTGACACCCACCGTAGGCAGATCGACGCTGGAGGCGCCCATCACCAGTGAGGGTGTGGTCTTGTCGCAGCCCATCAGCAGCACCACGCCGTCGATCGGATTGCCGCGAATGCTTTCTTCCACGTCCATGCTGGCCAGGTTGCGGTAGAGCATGGCGGTGGGACGCAGCAGGGTTTCGCCCAGCGACATCACCGGGAATTCCAGCGGGAAGCCGCCGGCCTCATAGACGCCGATCTTGACCTGCTCGGCGATGGTGCGGAAATGCGAGTTGCAGGGCGTCAGCTCGCTGAAGGTGTTGCAGATGCCGATGACCGGCCTGCCGTCGAACTGGTCGTGCGGAACGCCCTTGCCCTTGACCCAGCTGCGGTAGGCAAAGCCGTCGCGGTCCTGGCGGCCGAACCATTGCTGGCTGCGGAGTTCGTGGGCGGGTTTTTTCTTGGGTGGTGTGCTCATGCGGGAAAGTCCTTAAATCGTCAAACATATTATCGTCATACCATTGGCCGGGCTATCTTAGTGAAAACCATGACCACAGGAGCTCGCCCCTTGTCCGCCCCGTCCACCCGTCCGCACATCCTTACCGTCGCCAAGCTCCCGCCCTTCCTGATGGAGCCGCTGCAGGCGGTTTATGAAGTCCATGACAGGCTGCATGAAAGCGATCCGTCGGCTTTCGCCAGGGTGGCGCCGCTGATTCGGGGAATCGCCGGAGGCGGGGAGTCCAAGGTACCGCGTTCCCTGATGGAGCAACTGCCCGCGCTGGAAATTGTTTCCATCATGGGCGTGGGTTACGACGGTGTGGACGTCGCCGCCGCGCTGGAAAAACGCATTCCGGTTACCCACACGCCCGGCGTGCTCAACGACGAGGTGGCTGACCTGGCCATAGGCCTCATGCTGTCGGTGGCGCGCCGCATACCGCTGGCGGACCGTTATGTGCGGGCCGGGCGCTGGGCAAAGGAAGGGTCCATGCCGCTGGCGCGCAAGGTCTCGGGCGCGCGCCTGGGCATCGTCGGCCTGGGCCGCATAGGCCAGGCCATCGCGAGCCGGGCGGAGGCCTTCGGCATGTCGATCGCCTACACCGGGCGCGGCGCGAAGGCGGAACTCGCTTACACCTTTTACCCCACTGCGCACGCACTGGCCGCGCAAGTGGATTTCCTGATCGTGATTACGCCGGGCGGTGCCGGAACGCACCACATGATCAATGCGGAGGTGCTCAAGGCCCTCGGGCCCGAGGGCTACCTGATCAACGTGGCGCGCGGTTCGGTGGTCGATGAGGCGGCCCTGGTTGCCGCATTGCAGCAAGGCGTAATCGCCGGTGCGGCGCTTGATGTGTTCGAGAAGGAGCCGCATCCCACGGAGGCGCTCTGGTCCATGGACAACGTGGTGCTGACGCCGCACATGGCCAGCGCAACAGTGCAGACGCGCCATGCCATGGCCAACCTGGCCGTGAACAACCTGCATGCCCATTTTTCCGGGCAAGCCCTCTTTACCCCTGTGCCGGAATGGCATTGAATCAGGGGCGGGATGCTTCGGGTTTTCCATAGAAGAATCGGGGTTTAATCATCATATGATAACAATGCGTCAACGAACCCTTTTGAGTTTTTTGCCGTTCAACAACCCACCCGCAGAGGAGACAAACCCAATGAGACTCAAGACAATTCTGGCCGCCGCGATGGTCGCGGCTGGCCTCATCACGGCGGGGCAGGCTGCCGCCCAGGAAAAGCTCACCGTCTGGTGGGTCAAAGGCTTTTACAAGGCCGAAGACGACGCCCTGTTTGCTGCCATCAAGAAGTATGAAGACAAGCACAAAGGCGTCAAGATCGAGCTGTCGCAGTACCCGGTGCAGGACATGATCCCGAAAACCGTCGCGGCCCTCGATTCCGGCAGTCCGCCCGACGTGGCTTATGCCGACGTCTATGACTTCCAGGTTGCAGGCAAGTGGGCCTTTGACGGCAAGCTCGAAGACATCAGCAGCGTGATCAACCCCATGCGTGCGCGTTTTGCACCCAACACGGTTGAAACCGCATTTCTCTATAACGACGTCGCCAAGAATCGGGCCTATTACGCCTTTCCGATGAAGCAGCAGACCATGCACATCGAGTACTGGGTGGACATGCTCAACGAAGCCGGCTTCAAGGAGTCCGACATTCCTACCGGCTGGAAGGACTATTGGTCATTCTGGTGCGACAAGGTGCAGCCGGCTTATCGTCAGAAGAGCGGCAATCGCACCTTCGGTATCGGCCAGCCGCTGGGCGTGGATTCGAGCGATTCCTTTTATTCGTTCCTGACCTTTATGGACGCCTATAACGTGAGCCTGGTCAGCGACAGCGGCAAGCTGCTGGTTGATGACCCGAAAGTCCGTGCCGGCCTGATCAGTGCGTTGACCGACTACACGCAGCCATATGCCAAGGGCTGTACGCCACCGTCGTCCACCAGCTGGAAAGACCCGGACAACAATGTCGCTTTCCACAACAAGACCACCATCCTGACCCATAACGCCACGATCTCCATCGCCGCGAAATGGCTGGACGACATGAACAACGCTTCCCTGAAACCGGAGGAGCGTGAGCTTGCGAAAAAGAATTACACCGAGCGGATTCGCACGGCAGGATTCCCTAACAAGCCGGATGGCAGCAAGATGGTTTACCGTGCCGCCGTCAAAGTCGGTGTAGTCTTCAATCAGGCCAAGAACAAGGCCCGCGCCAAAGAGTTCGTTTCTTTCCTGATGCAGGAGGAAAACCTGACGCCTTACGTGGAGGGCTCGCTGGGCCGCTGGTTCCCTGTGACCAAGACTGCGCAGCAGCGACCGTTCTGGAAGGCTGACGCGCACCGCCAGTCGGTCTACAACCAGTTCATGAACGGCACGGTCAATTTTGAGTTCACCAAGAACTACAAGTTCACCATCCTGAACAATGAGAACGTCTGGGCCAAGGCGGCCAACCGCGTCATCAATGAAAAAGTGCCGGTGGACAAGGCTGTTGATGAAATGATTGCCCGCATCAAAACCGTGGCCAACTGACCTTTCGCTGACTGAAGAAAGCCGCGCTGCCCGGACTGGATCGCCCAGACGGGTGGCGCGCGTACCAAAAGCATGAGCACTGCAATCATCGACCAGGCCGGCCCCTCTTTGCGCGCAGAGCGCGGAGCCATGACTTCATGGGAGAAGTGGGGGCTGGTTTTGGTTATTCCTTACCTGCTGATATTTCTGGTTTTTGTTATTTACCCGGTAGGGTATGGTTTGTGGCTCGCACGCCATCCCGAGAGCTATGTCCGGCTTTTTGCCGACCCGATA
The DNA here is from genome assembly GCF_056405635.1 of Polaromonas sp. P1_F8. Classification (NCBI taxonomy): domain Bacteria; kingdom Pseudomonadati; phylum Pseudomonadota; class Betaproteobacteria; order Burkholderiales; family Comamonadaceae; genus Polaromonas; species Polaromonas sp. P1_F8. Next base: position 273,815 of record NZ_JBFUBS010000003.1, read on the forward strand.
TTCTTCCGCTCGCTGGTCAATACCGTGGTGTTTATCGTCGTGGCGGTCAACGTCAAGATGGTGGTCGCGTTATTCCTGTCGGGTTTTTTCCTGAACACGCGCTGGTGGGTCAAGAGCCTGTCGGTCGTATTTATCCTGCCTTGGGCGGTGCCGTCGATTCCGACCATCCTGTCCATGCGCTTCATGCTCAATCCTGAGTGGGGTGTCATCAATACGCTCATTTACAAGATGACCGGCGTTGACGGGCCCAACTGGCTTAATGATCCGACGCTGGCGCTGTGTTTTTCGATGTTGGCCCACATCTGGAAGTCGTTGCCGTTCTGGACGCTGATTTTGCTTGCCGGCCGCATGGCCATTCCGGCCGAACAGTATGAAGCGGCGTCGGTAGACGGTGCCACCATCTGGCAGAAGTTCCGGTTCATCACCTGGCCGTCGATGCGCTCGCTCTACCTGACGTCGACCATCCTGTCGATGATCTGGACGCTGGGCGACTTCAACAGCGTTTACCTGCTCACGGGCGGCGGGCCCGCCGATCTGACCCATGTGCTGGCTACGCTCGGCATCCGCTATTTGCGCCTGGACCAGGTGGATCTGTCGCTGGCGTCCATTGTCGTGGCCCTTCCCCTCGTCTTGCCGCTGGTGTATTTCATGATGAAAAGGTTGTCCAAATGAGCCGCATCACACTTCGCAAGGTGAGCCGCGAGGCCAGATTGCTGTTGATTGGCATTCCGGTGCTGCTGTGGACGCTGATTCCGATTTACCACATGGTGCTGTTTGCAATTTCACCAAGAAACGAAGCCACGACGGGGCGGCTCTGGCCTAAAAATCCTACATTGAGCAATTTCGAGACGGTGTTCTGGCAAAAGCATTTCTACCTCGACCACTTCTGGGTGCAACTGGGCAACTCGCTGGTGATCGCGCTGTCTGTGGGCGTGCTGACGCTGGTGATTTCCACCACTGCGGCATTTGCGATCAGCCGTCTCAAAGTGCGCGGCGGCCGCACGGTGATGAACATGGCGCTCTTCACCTACTTCATTCCGGCCGCCTTCCTGGCCGTTCCCATGTACAAGACCATGGGTAACTACGGCATGCTCAACCACCAGTGGTCGCTGATTCTGGCCATGGTGACCATCGCCTCGCCGTATTGCATCTGGGTGCTCAAGCAGGCCTCCGACAAACTACCTTACGAACTCGACGAGGCGGCCAAGATGGACGGCGCTACCGCGATGCAGCTGTTTCGGCTGGTTTACCTGCCGCTCATGGTGCCGTCGCTGGTGGCGGTTGGCACCTATGCGCTGCTGCTGGCCTGGAACGAGTATCTCTACGCCTTCCTGCTGCTGTCCAGGGACACCAGCGTGACGCTGGCGGTGGCGTTGGGTAATTTCCTGGCGGCCGACGATTCACCCTGGGAGCTGCTGATGGCCACCGGCCTGATTTACGCGCTGCCTCCGGCGGCTATCTATTACACATTCAAGCGCTACATGGTGTCCGGCCTGACGGCCGGCGCCGTGAAAAGCTAAAAATATGGCCTCCATGCTTGTCACTTCGTGTACTGCGCCGCCCTCTGAGGGCGCCGCAGCCGGCTTGGGGCGGCCCGGCGCCGGTTGGGGCTCGGTCTTTATCAGGAAATAACGGGAATCTCATGGCATCTGTATCGTTTCGCAATATCGAGAAGGCCTTCGGCAAGGTCAAGATCATTCACGGCATCAGCTTCGACATCTCCGACGGCGAATTCGTCGTACTGGTGGGGCCGTCGGGCTGCGGCAAGTCCACGCTGCTGCGCATGCTGGCCGGACTCGAGGAAATCAGCGGCGGTGAAATGTCGATTGACGGCAAAGTCATCAACGAGCTGGATTCCAAGGACCGCGACATCGCGATGGTGTTCCAGAGCTACGCCCTGTACCCGCACATGACGGTGCGCGACAACATGGCTTTCAGTCTGAAGCTGCGCAAGGCTGATACCGAGCTCACCAACAAGCGCGTCGGCGACGCCGCCCGTATCCTTAACCTGGACCCGCTGCTGGATCGCTTCCCGCGCGAATTGTCGGGCGGGCAGCGCCAGCGCGTGGCCATGGGCCGGGCCATCGTGCGCGACCCCAAGGTTTTCCTGTTCGACGAGCCGCTTTCCAACCTGGATGCCAAGCTGCGTGTGGCCATGCGTGCCGAGATCAAGGCGCTCCACCAGCGCCTGAAGACCACGACTGTCTATGTCACCCACGACCAGATCGAGGCCATGACCATGGCCGACCGCATCGTGGTAATGCACGACGGCATCATCGAGCAGATAGGTACGCCGCTGGAGCTGTTCGACCGGCCCGGTAATTTGTTCGTTGCGCAATTTATTGGTTCCCCGTCCATGAATGTGTTGAAGGGCGTTTTGCGCCAATCGGGTGGACAAGCCTGGGTAGAGGCGCAAGGACACCGGTGGCCCATTGGCACGATTTCGCAGGCGCGCGACGGCCAGCCGGTGCACTATGGCGTACGGCCCGGTGACATCTCGCTATCGACAAGCGGGCAGGGCATTCCTGCAAAGGTGATTGTGGTGGAGCCCACCGGTGCTGAAACTGAACTTTTGCTCGATGTCGGTGGCGCCAACGTCATACTGGTGATGCACGGCCGAACAGCGGTGCGGCCAGACGATATCGTTCATCTCGAAATCGCGACCGGCAAGAGCCATGTCTTTGACGACGCCAGCGGTGCCCGTCTGGATTGAGGCGCAATGGCTGCAGGCATGTTCAGTCTTGATGGTCGACTGGCGCTGGTGACAGGGTCTTCCGGCGGCATTGGTTTTGCGCTGGCACGTGGTTTGGCTCAGGCCGGCGCTGCCGTGGTGCTTAACGGCCGCGATAGCCTCAAGCTGGAGCGAGCTGCAAGCACGCTGCGAAACGAAGGGTTGACTATTCACACGCGCGCATTTGACGTGACCCAGGCATCGGCCGCGCAGGCCGCAGTGGATGACATTGAATCGTCAATAGGCCCTGTCCATATTCTGGTGAACAACGCCGGCATGCAGCGACGCATGGCCCTGCAGGATTTTCCGGCTGAAGATTGGCATGAGTTGATGCGCACCAACGTCGACAGTGTCTTTTTTGTCGGGCAGGCTGTAGCCCGAAAAATGATTGAACGCCGCAGCGGCAAGATCATCAATATCTGTTCGGTGCAGAGCGAGCTGGGGCGGCCCAACATCGCGCCCTATATGGCTAGCAAGGGTGCGGTCAAGATGCTGACCAAGGGTATGGCGATTGACTGGGGCCCCTATGGCATCCAGGTCAATGGCTTGGGCCCCGGCTACTTCAAGACCGAATTGACGGAAAAGCTCGTGGCCGACGAGCAGTTCAGCGCCTGGCTTACCGCGCGGACGCCCAGCAGGCGCTGGGGAGAAGTGGCAGAACTGGCCGGCGCTGCCGTGTTCCTGGCCAGCGATGCCTCCAGCTTTGTCAATGGCCATGTTTTGTATGTCGACGGCGGGGTGACGGCGACGCTGTGAAGCCGCCGCCAGCCCGCGCAACCAGGGAGAAACATCATGCGTGGACTTGTCTGTCATGCACCCCTAGACCTGCGTCTTGACGCGCTGGATACCGAACACCTGGGTCCGAAGCAGTTGCGGGTACGGGTGGCTTTCGGCGGAATCTGCGGCTCCGACCTGCATTACTTCCAGCACGGCGGTTTCGGCACGGTGCGCATCAAGGAGCCCATGGTGCTGGGCCACGAGGTGTCGGGCGTGATCGAGGCCGTGGGCAGTGAGGTTAACGGCCTGCGCGCCGGCCAGCGCATCGCAATTTCACCGTCCCGGCCTTGCGGCGTCTGCCGTTTCTGCCAGCAAGGCCTGCACAACCACTGCATGGACATGCGCTTTTACGGCAGCGCAATGCGCTTTCCGCACATCCAGGGCGCTTTCCGCGAAACCCTGGTCATAGAGGCCGCCCAGGCGCATCCGGTGGCTGATGACCTTCCCTTGTCCGAGGCCGCGCTGGCCGAGCCCCTGTCGGTAGGCTTGCACGCCATTTCGAGGGCCGGCTCGGTGTTCGGCAAGCAGGTGCTGGTCACCGGTTGCGGACCCATAGGCGCCTTGCTGATTGCCGGCCTGCGCCGCGCGGGTGCGGCCCGCATCGTCGCGGCCGACATTGCCGAGCTTCCCCTTGCCTGCGCCAAAAAAATGGGCGCTGACCAGACCATCAACCTGGCCCAGGAACCCGACGCCCTGGCGGCCTTTGCCGCCGGCAAGGGGCAGTTCGATGTGATGTTCGAGGCCTCGGGCAATGAGAAAGCCCTGGTCGCCGGTCTGGATGTGGTGGCGCCGCGCGGCGTCATCGTGACGGTGGGTCTGGGTGGCAATATCTCCCTGCCGCTCAACACCCTGGTCGCCAAGGAACTGGAGTTGCGCGGCACCTTCCGCTTCCATCCTGAATTCGCTGTGGCGGTGGCCTTCCTGAACCGGCGGCTCATCGACGGGCGGCCCGTCATCACTGACATCGTCGCCTTCGATCAGGCCACGCATGCCTTTACACTCGCCGGCGACAAGCGCCAATCCATGAAAGTGCAAATCGCCTTCGGCGGCGAAACTTCATGAGGCGCCTGCTTTTCATATCCATTCACCGGAGTCCCTTGTGACCGTTTTCCCCAAAGTCATTCTCTACACCGATACCGACGGTCGGGCCAAATTCCGGGATGAGACGATCCCGCTTGGCGAAGGCTCGCCGCAGGCCATGCTGTCCACGTTGTTTGCTTCGGGCGGTTACCAGTTGCGCCACAGCCCGCCGGGGTTTCGCAGTCAGTTCCATTGCACGCCGAACCCGCAGTGGGTGTTCATCCTGGGTGGCGAGATGGAAATCGGCCTGCAGGGCGGCGTTTCCCGCATCTTCAAGCCGGGCCAGCATTTCTACTCGGCCGACGTGTTACCGACCGGCGCCACCTTTGACCCGGCCCTGCACGGCCACTGGAGTCGCCAGGTCGGGCCGGACCCGCTGGTCACGCTGTTTGTGCGGGGTTAAGGCAACACCATGGCCACCATGAAAAACGTCCACGGCAACACGGTTGACCACATCGGGGAAGCCATTGTCGCGGGGCGTTATGCCGCAGGCATGTCTATGCCACCGGAGCCTATTCTTTGTGAGGAGCTTGGCGTGAGCCGCACGGTGGTGCGCGAAGCGGTCAAGTCGCTGATCGCCAAGGGCCTTGTCACCACCGGGCCCAAAGTGGGTACCCGCGTGCTGACCGAGGAGCACTGGAATTGGTTCGATCCCGACGTCATCGCCTGGAAGGCCAAGGCCGGCATCACACCCGAATTTTTGCGTGACCTGCTTGAGTTGCGGCGCCTGGTGGAGCCTGCTGCCGTACGCATGGCAGCCGAGCGGGCAACAGCCGCAGAAGTCGCTGAAATCGAGGATGCCTATGCAGGCATGAAGCGTGCCATTGAAGGCGGCGGCGACTATGTCACCTATGATCTGCGCTTTCATCAGGGACTATTGCGGGCCGCCCATAACCGCATGCTCGTCCAGATGAGCAAAGCCTTGAGTGCGCTGCTGCGTACCAGCTTTGAGATTTCCACGAGCCGCAAGGACGGGCCCAAGCTTTCACTCCCGCTGCATCGTGCCGTGCTGGACGCCGTGATTGCACGCAACCCGGCCAAAGCTGAAAAAGCGATTCTGGTGTTGATTGACGGTGCGCGCGAGGATATCGAACTGGTGCTCGGTTCGCGGCGCCGTTTGCCCAAGCTGAGCGACCCGGCCAAGCAACTGAAAGCTGCCTGAACAGACCCTAGCGTTGCTGCATCTCGCCCGACAGCACCACGTGTTGGCCCCGGCGAACGGCCACTTCTTCAACCAGCGTACGTGCGACGCTTTCCGCTGAAACGGACTGGTAGTTGGCAGGGATCACCCTGCTTAGGAGCCGGCTCAGGCCGAGTGCGATTTTTTCACCGGCGCGCGGCGCCTGGCCCAAAGACTCGCGCTCACCCGCCAGGAATGAGGGCCGCACCACCACCAGAGTGGAAAAGCCCAGTAGTGCGAGTGCTTCTTCCGCTTCGCCTTTAACGCGCGTGTAGAAGAGGGCGGAGTGCGAATCAGCGCCCATGGCACTGACCACACCCAGCCGTGTAGCGCCGGCAATGCGGCCAGCGCGGGCTACGGCCAGCACGGCGTCGAAATCCACGGCCCTGAAAGCTGCCTGGCTGCCGGCCGTTTTGATCGTGGTGCCCAGTGCAATGAAGACATCATCGACTGGCGGCGCCGTGAAGTCCGCGAATGAATCGGTCAGGTGCACGGCCAGCCGTGCGTCGTGCTGCACAGGCGCACGGCGGCCTACACAGTGAACCGCCGAATAGCGCTTATCGGCCAGTAAACGAGCCAGGACCGCCTGGCCGACGAGGCCCGTTGCCCCGGCCACCAGCGCCACCCGAACCGCCGCCACCGCCGGAGCGGTTGCCGCCCCGGTAGTTGCCGCGGTTGCCGCCTGTGGGCTGGCCGGAGGATGGGAAGCCGGAGGAGGCGTGGCTGGCAGGTTGCTGGTTGTCGAAGTCATTGCGTGGCTCCCTTGACTCGTTGCGGGGCGCGCGCGGCTGCTGGTCGTCGCGATGGCGCGGCGCCTGGGCCTGCCGTGGCGGCTGACCGTTCTGCGAATAACCGGAAGCCTGGCGCGGCTGGCCGGGGTTGGGGGTGCGCGGGCCGCGGCCGCCGCCATTTCCTCCACCATTGCCACCGCCGGCGGGGCCGCGTCCACGGGCGCCGCCGTTGCCGCCCCCGTTGCCACCGCCTGCGCCGCGCGCGGGCTGTGCCCCCTTGGTATCGCGGATGCGCTGCATCATTTCAGTACGGGCCGCTTTGGCGGCAGCCTGCATCACGTCGCGGCTAGGCGGCTTGCCCAGGCCACCCCAGATGGTCTGGCGACCCATGGCCAGCGGCTCGGCGCGTTCACCGGGTTCCGCTTCAAAGCCGGGGACGATGACTTTTTCGATATTCTGCTTGGTGAAGCGCTCGATGTCCTGCATGAAGCCTTCTTCATCGAGGCAGACCAGGCTGACGGCTTCGCCGCTGTTCCCGGCGCGGCCGGTGCGGCCGATGCGGTGCACGTAGTCTTCGCTGACATTCGGGATTTCGTAGTTCACCACGTGCGGCAGCTCGTCGATGTCGATGCCGCGGGCGGCGATGTCGGTGGCCACCAGGGCGCGAATCGTTCCGCTCTTGAAATCGGCCAAGGCCTGGGTGCGGGCGGTCTGGCTCTTGTTGCCGTGCAGCGCCATAGCAGGGATGCCGTTTTTGGTCAGGTGCTCGGCCACGTTGTTGGCGCCAAATTTGGTCCGGGTGAACACCAGCACCTGGCTCCAGTTGTGTTCGTTGATGATGTGGGTCAGCAGCGCTTTCTTTTTGCTGCGGCCCACGGGGTGGATGGTCTGCGTGATGCGCTGCACCGTGGTGTTGCGTGGTGTGACCTGGATGGATTCGGGGTTCTTCAGCAGGCCGTTGGCCAGCTCGCGGATTTCATCGCTGAAGGTCGCGCTGAACAGCAGCGACTGCTTTTGCTTGGGCACCAGGGCCAGCACCTTCTTGATGTCGTGGATGAAGCCCATGTCCAGCATGCGGTCGGCTTCGTCCAGCACCAGGATCTGTACTTGGCTCAGGTCCAGCGTGCCTTGGCTCGCGTGGTCCAGCAGGCGGCCGGGGGTGGCGACCAGGATGTCGACGCCGCGGCGCAGTTTTTCAATCTGAGCGCCCATGCCAACGCCGCCGAACATCACCATGGAGGTGAGGTCGGTGTATTTGCCGTAGGTGCGTACGCTTTCTTCGACCTGGGCCGCGAGTTCGCGGGTCGGGGTCATGATGAGGGCACGTACGGCATTGACGCCGCGGCGGTTGGTCAGGCGCGCTTCGGTGGACAGGCGCTGCAGCAAGGGCAGCGTAAAGGCAGCGGTCTTGCCGGTGCCGGTCTGGGCGCCGCCCAGCAGGTCGACGCCCTTGAGCACGGCGGGGATCGCCTGGGCCTGGATGGGGGTGGGGGTGTCGTAGCCCTGCTCGAGCACGGCCTTCAGAATGGCCGGAGCCAGATTCAATTCTTCAAATGTCATGATGTTGCGCCTGTGTGGCGCTTTAGATCGGCCTGTTGGGCGCCTTGTTGAAAGGCAAACCCGCCAGTCAAAGGCAGATGGGGTCAGAAAGTGGGCCCTAAACATTACGTTTTACATCGTAAGCAGCCACTTGAAGCGGTACCCGGATGTGCCCAAATGTTGAAGGCAACTGGAGCCAGCAACGCCTGTATTGTCGCACAGCAACGATAATGGAGGCATTCACGCATAAAACACGCTTTGCCAAAAGGCGTTTGCGCCCAGGCGCGGCGTGTCGTTCCAGCCCGCAAGAAAGCCTGCTGACAGCCTGTAGAAATAGCATGTACAGGCGGCAAGCAGCCCGTTTTCCTGCATTGTTTTTCATTTTTACCAAAGTTAATTCTGATGGCTCAGTACGTATTTACTATGAACAAGGTCGGCAAAATCGTGCCGCCCAAGCGCCATATCCTTAAAGAGGTGTCGCTCAGTTTCTTCCCGGGCGCCAAGATCGGCGTGCTGGGCACCAACGGTTCCGGCAAGTCCACGCTGCTCAAGATCATGGCCGGCCTGGACACGGAAATCGAGGGCGAAGCCACTCCCATGCCGGGGCTGAACATCGGCTACCTGCCGCAGGAACCCAAGTTGGACCCCGAGCACACGGTGCGCGAAAGCGTGGAAGCCGGTATGGGCGCGGTATTCGCCGCCAAGGCCCAGCTCGAAGCTGTGTACACCGCCTACGGAGAGCCTGATGCCGACTTCGATGCGCTGGCCGCCGAGCAGGCCCGCCTGGAAGCCATCATCGCCACTGCCGGCACCGATTCCGAGCACCAGCTTGAAATCGCCGCCGACGCGCTGCGCCTGCCGCCCTGGGACGCCAAGATCGGCGTGCTCTCGGGCGGCGAAAAACGCCGCGTGGCCCTGTGCAGCCTGCTGCTGTCCCGGCCCGACATGCTGCTGCTTGACGAACCCACCAATCACCTGGACGCCGAATCGGTGGACTGGCTGGAGCAGTTCCTGCAGCGCTTTTCAGGCACTGTGGTGGCCATCACCCATGACCGCTATTTCCTGGACAACGCCGCCGAGTGGATCCTGGAGCTGGACCGCGGCCACGGAATCCCATGGAAGGGCAACTACAGCAGCTGGCTGGACCAGAAGGGCGAGCGCCTGGCACAGGAGCAAAAGGGCGAGGAAGCCCGCGCCAAGGCCCTGAAGAAAGAACTCGAATGGTCGCGCCAGAATCCCAAGGCACGCCAGGCCAAGAGCAAGTCGCGCCTGGCCCGTTTCGAGGAACTCTCCGACTTCGAATACCAGCAGCGCAACGAAACCCAGGAAATTTTCATCCCTGTGGCCGAGCGCCTGGGCAATGAAGTCATCGAATTCAAGAATGTCAGCAAATCCTTCGGCGACCGCCTGCTGATCGACAACCTGAGCTTCCAAGTGCCGGCCGGTGCCATCGTCGGCATCATCGGCCCCAACGGCGCGGGTAAATCCACGCTGTTCAAGCTGATCGCCGGCAAGGAAACGCCGGACAGCGGCGAAGTCGCCATCGGCAAGACCGCGCGCATGGCTTTCGTCGACCAGCACCGCGATGATTTGGCCAATGAAAAAACCGTCTGGGAAGACATCTCGGGCGGCCTGGACATGCTGACCGTCGGCAAGTTCACCATGCCCAGCCGCGCCTATGCCGGCCGCTTCAACTTCAACGGCGCCGACCAGCAAAAACGCGTCGGCATGCTGTCGGGCGGAGAGCGCGGGCGCCTGCACCTGGCCAAGACCCTGATCGCGGGCGGCAACGTGCTGATGCTTGATGAACCCTCGAACGATTTGGACGTGGAAACCCTGCGCGCGCTCGAAGACGCGTTGCTGGAATTCGCCGGCTCCGTGCTGGTGATCAGCCATGACCGCTGGTTCCTGGACCGCATCGCCACCCACATCCTGGCCGCCGAAGGCGACAGCCAGTGGACCTTCTTCAACGGCAACTACCAGGAGTACGAAGCCGACAAGAAGAAGCGCTTGGGTGAAGAGGGCGCCAAACCGAAGCGTGTGCGTTTCAAAGCACTGCATTAGACCCCCACGCTTTTCACTTCGTGTAATGCGCTGCCCCCCCGAGGGGCCGCTGCGCCTGCGGCCCGGCAAAGCCGGTTCCGCGGCCCCTGCTGAAATGAAGAGCCCTCGCGTTGCTCATTGCGTGTAGTTCCCTGGAGACGGCTATGACCGATGATGAAGTCCTGACCCGAACCCGTCACTGGCTCGAAAAAGCCGTGATCGGGCTTAACCTGTGCCCGTTCGCCAAGGCCGTCTACGTCAAGAACCAGGTGCGGCTGGTGGTGAGCCATGCGAAACACGCGGACGGCCTGCTCGAAGAACTGGACCGCGAACTGGATTTGCTGGCGGCGACGCCGGCTGAAGAGGTTGACACCACGCTGCTGATTCATCCCACGCTATTTGACGACTTCCTGGACTTCAACGATTTCCTGGAAATCGCCGAAGGCGTGGTGGATGAGCATGGCCTCGAAGGCGTGATCCAGCTGGCCAGCTTTCATCCGCAGTTCCAGTTCGATGGCACCGAGCCCGACGACATTGGCAACTACACGAACCGCGCACCCTTTGCCATCCTGCATTTGCTGCGCGAGGAAAGCGTGGAACGGGCCGTGGAGGCGTTTCCCGAGGCTGAGGCTATCTTTGAGCAGAACATCCAGACGCTCGAAAAGCTGGGCCACGCGGGCTGGAAGGCGCTGGGCCTGTAACGCTGAGGCCTTATTTGGGCAAGTGCTGCTTGAGCACCGCGTGCAGCTGCGCGAAATTAAAGGGCTTGGTCACGTAGCCGCTGGCACCCAGGCGCAAGGCTTCCTCCAGCCGCTCTGACTCCGCGCTGGCCGACAGGAACACAAAGGGCACCTGCTTGAGGGCAGGTTCCGATTGCAGCGCGGCCAGAACCTCCATGCCGTTCATCAGCGGCATCATCACATCGCAAAAAATCAGGTCCGGTTGCTGCTCCCTGGCCACTTGCAGGCCGGCATGGCCGTCTGCCGCTGCCAGGCCTTCGTGGCCCTCCAGCCGGACAAAGCGCAGCAGGTTGTCCCGGATATGGGATTCATCTTCAATCACCAGAATGCGCGCCATTTTTCTTTCGCATTGAAGGCCCCGCGTTTCACCGTCGACGGGGCTGATTTCCCTGAACCACCCGGCGGGCTCTGCCGCCGTGCCGGGCTGGTGTCCATCTTATAGCCTTACCCCGGTTTCCCCAATCTGCCTGGTGCACCGGTTGGTTCGACCAGGTTCCGCGACTCAAATCGTGACGGTAAAGCGCGTGCCCTGGCCCACGACGCTGGTTACGTTGATGTGGCCGCCGTGCAGGTCGACCGAATTTTTGACGATGGCCAGGCCCAGGCCCGTGCCCTGGATTTCGCCGACATTGCTGGCCCGGTGGAACCATTCGAAGAGGTGGGGAAGCTCTTCGGCCGGAATGCCTATGCCCTGGTCCGCCACCTCAAAGGCCACACGTCCTTCCGACGAAAACACGCGAAAAGAGACTTTTCCGCCTTGCGGCGAATACTTGATGGCGTTAGACAGCAGGTTGCCGAAGATATGGCGCAGCAGCTTTTCATCAAAAATTCCGGTCTCCGGCCGGGCCCCGAATTCCAGGGCCAGCTCGCAGCCCGCCTCTGAATGCTGGATGCGCGCATCCTCCACAAGGTTCTGGCAAAGCAGTTGCAGATTGATCTCCGCCGGCTGGAACGCCAGCATTTGGGCCTCCACCTTGCCCAGCAGCAGCACGCGGTCCAGCATCTGGGTCATGCGTTGTACGCCGGTTTCTATGGTGGCGATGACGTCGGCTTTTTCGGGTTCGGGCAGGCGGTCGCCGTAGTGCTTGAGGAGTTCGGCGGACGACAGGATAAAGGCCAGCGGCGTGCGGAATTCGTGGGAAGCCACCGAGATGAAGCGCGACTTCATGTCATTGAGCTCGGTTTGCCGCTGCAGGGTCTGGCGCTGCGTCAGTTCGGCCTGCAAGCGGGCCGTCGCATCTACCACGAAGATCAGGGTCGCCTCGCGCTTGCCCCATTCGATCTGCACGGCGGAGAGCTCCAGCGAGCGTACTTCGCCGGCCTGGGTGATCACGCGAAATCCGTACATCGAATCCACCTCGTCGCCGCGCAACCGGCGTTCGTGGCGATCGCGCATGAGCGGCAGGTCGTCGGGGTGGACGGTCGCAGTGTAGGGTTGGGACAGCAGGTACTCCCGCGGGTGGCCCACGATGCGCTCCAGGCTGGGGTTGGCAAATACCATGCGGCCGTCCTGCACCACCACCACGCCGACACCGACGTTTTCAATCACCGTGCGGTAGCGCTCTTCCGATTTACGCAATTCATCCAGCGCCTGATAGCGTTCAATCGCACTGCTGACGTGGTTGGCGACAAAGGACAGGATGTCGGCATCGGTGTCGCTGTAGGCCACGCCCGGTTCATAGCCCTGCACCGCGAGCACGCCGCCTATGGTGCCGCGTATGTGCATGGGCACGCCCAGCCAGGAACTGAAAGTCATGTCGCCACTGCCTTCCGTCACATCACCGGCGGCTTCCAGTACCTTGAGGCGCATGGCGTCAATAATTTGCGGCTTGCCGGTACTCAGGACGAATTCGGTCAGACCCCTGCGGTACGGCACATTGCTCAGTTGCAGCGCATCGCCATCGCGCTCGTCCACGTAATAGGGGAAATCCTTTCGGTGTTTCTGCGCGTCGTACAGGCACACATAGCAATTTTTGGCATATAGCAGCTCTCCCAGCAAGCCGTGAACCGACTGCAGGAAATCGTAGAAAGAGAGGTCTGCTGCTGCACGCTCGGCAATGCGGTAAAAAACCCGTTGCAGGGCTTCGGCTTTTTTTTGCTCCAGTGCTTCGACCTGAAGTTCGCGGGTTCGCTGTTCCAGCCACAGGTTGGCGGATGTCTCCTGCTTCTGCTTTTCAAGCTGCAAATTCCGGTAGTCGGCCTCTAACGCCTGGTATTGCTGTTGCAGCTGCTTGAGCTGAAGTTGCAGGTCGGCGTCGGACGGCATGGCGCGGCTTTCGTGCTCAGGTTGAAAAGAGGGCTGCTGCAATGGCTGCACCCGAGTCATTATGCGGCCCTGGTTCAGGGGGTGTTCAGTCCGCCCACGGTCTGGAACATGGCCTGGCGCGCCTGAGCCACGATTTGTGAGCGCCATTCGTCCGTGTCGACATAAAACGCGTTCATCATCTGCCGCTTGATCGTCGCCTGTTGCTCCGCGGGCATCTCAGGATGATTGTGCAGCCAGTGGTCGGCGCGCAGGGCGGCAATGACGTCCAGAATGGGCACCGTACCGTATTCCATGGCCATGCCGGTGTATTCGGCCTGCGGGCATTCGTCGGGAACCGACGCCCACATCAAACCCGTCAGGTGCGCCGAGCTGGAGGAGCCGTCGTAGAACGAGGTGACGGGGGTGGCGCCGCCGCCGTCCCACCAGGCACGCGCACGTGCCAGGGCTATGGGGTCGTTGTCGCAGGCAAAAATGCGCTCACCAATCCCGCTGGGGCCCAGCCCTGTGTGCAGGTCCATCCAGGCGATGCGTTTAGCCCGTTGCCCGAAGGTTTGCAGCACTTCGCGCAAGGTGCGATTGCTCCACGTGGGCTCCGTCCCTCCGAAAAACATGCCATCGGCGTATTCATGCTGGCCTTGCGACACGGCCGCCTGGTAGCGTGCCACACCACGGGTGTCAATGTAGGCCGCAATGGCGGCCTGGTTTTCGCTTGTAGGGGGCCACCGCGCGGGTAGCAGCAAATCGTGGAGCTCGCGGTAAGCCTCATTGACAGGCAAGGGCTGGCCGAAGTCATGGAAGTTGCGGTTCAAGTCCACGTTTTCGTGCGTGGTGCGCCGTGCATGGGAAAAGCCGTGGGGATTGATCGCGTGAATGTAGAGCACCGCCACACCGCCCGCGCGGGCCTTGGCGCGCCACTCGGCATCGTGTGCGGCATACACCTGCACGCCTGAGCCGCAGTAGCCTTCCACCCCATGACAAGCGCTGCTGATGATGAAGAGCTTGTTTGCGTCAGGTGAGCCGTCCAGGGCGACGTCCATGGCCAGGGTTTCGCCCTCGCGGCCCTTCAGCGGGTGTTCATAGGCGCGAAGCGCCATGCCGGCAGCGCGAGCCGCCTCGAGGAATTTGGCGCGCGCAGCCGCATAACTGGCTGAAAAAGCCGCGTGTGTGTTCATGGTGTTGTTGGCGTTGTCAGGGGCGCGCCTCAGGAACCGTGCCCAGCCAGCGCGTAGCCAGCTGGACCCAGTAGGTGCCGCCCAGGGGGATCAGGTCGTCGTTGAAGTCGTAGCTCGGGTTGTGCAGCGTGCAGGGTCCTTCGCCGTGGCCCATGTCGCGGTGCGCGCCGTCACCGTTGGAAATGAAACAGTAGGCGCCGGGTTTGGCTTGCAGCATGTAGGCGAAGTCTTCGGCGCCCATGGTGGGCTCCTGCGGCAGCACGTTGGCCGGCCCCACGATGTCGCTCATCACCCGGCGTGCGAAGTCGGCCTCGGCGGCGCTGTTGACCGTGGGCGGGTAGTTGCGCGTGAACTCGAATTCGCAGCGTGCTTCAAACGCGGCACAGGTGTGTTCGGCCACTTCCTTCATGCGCTTTTCAATCATGTCCAGCACTTCAATGCTGAACGTGCGCACTGTGCCCTGCAACTCGCAGAAGTCCGGCACCACGTTGGTCGCTTCTCCGGCGTGAATCATGGTCACCGAGATGACGCCCGCATCAACCGGTTTTTTGTTGCGGCTGATGATGGTCTGGAAGCCCTGCACCATCTGGCAGGCGATAGGCACAGGGTCGATGCCGAAGTGCGGCATCGCGGCGTGGCTGCCCTTGCCGCGTATGGTGATCTTGAACTCGTTGCTTGATGCCATCACTGGCCCCGCGCTGACCGCGAAAGTGCCGACAGCCGCGCCCGGCCAGTTGTGCATGCCGAAGACCGCTTCGACGGGGAATTTTTCAAAGAGGCCGTCCTTGATCATCTCGCGTGCGCCGCCGCCGCCTTCTTCAGCCGGCTGGAAGATCAGGTAGACCGTGCCTTCGAAGTTCCGGTTTTGGGCGAGGTGATGTGCAGCGGCCAGCAACATTGCGGTATGGCCGTCATGTCCGCAGGCGTGCATTTTTCCGACGTGTTTGCTGGCATGGGAAAACTTGTTGAATTCCTGCATTGGAAGCGCGTCCATGTCGGCGCGAAGGCCCACTGCACGGCCGCAGGCGCCGCCGTCACGCCCGTGCACGATACCGACCACGCCGGTGGTGCCCATGCCGCGGTGAATCGGGATGCCCCAGGATTCGAGCTTTTGCGCGACAACGTCGGCAGTGCGTACTTCCTGGAAACACAGTTCAGGGTGGGCGTGGATGTCGCGGCGCACGGCGGCGATGTCGGCCGCTCCGGCCAGGATGGATTCAATGATTTTCATGGCGATGTCCCCTAAAAGTACATAGTAACCAAGCCGGTTCCGCTTTGCATGACCGTGCCTGGGTCCTGGTATTTGTTCCCTAAATCCGGCCCTCTTCAACTGCGTGGCAGGCCACACGAACGCCTTCAAGCTGAAGGAACTCCGGCCTTTCGCTGCGGCAACGCTCGTTGGCATGCGGGCAGCGTGGGTGGAAGGTGCAGCCGCTGGGCGGGTTCAGCGGGTTGGGCACTTCACCCGACACTGGCGTGCGGGCCCGGCCGGTGTCGTGCATCTTGGGGATGGCATCCAGCAGCATGCGTGTGTAGGGATGGCGCGGTGTGTCGAACAGGCTGTGCTTGTCGGCCATCTCGACCAGGCGGCCCAGGTACATCACGCCGACCTGGTCACTGACGTGGCGCACCACCGCGAGGTTGTGCGAGATGAAGAGGTAAGTCAGGCCGCGCTTTCGTTGCAGGTCTTTCATGATGTTGAGCACCTGTGCCTGCACGCTCACATCCAGCGCCGAGGTCGGTTCGTCGCAGACCAGGAACTCGGGCTCCGTGGCCAGCGCGCGTGCGATCGATATGCGCTGGCGCTGCCCACCCGAGAATTGATGTGGATACTTGGGCTTGTCCAGCGCAGACAGGCCCACCGATCTCAGCAGTTCGTCCACGCGTTCCTTGAGTGCTGCACTGTCACTCAGGATGCCGTGCTCGTGCAACGGTTCGGCGATGATGTCTTCCACCGTCCAGCGCGGGTTCAGGCTGGCATAGGGGTCCTGAAAAATCATCTGGATGCGCCTGCGCAATTGCCGGCCCTGGGGTGTCTTGAAAGCGGAATGCGCATCCTGGCCGTCAAAGGTCAATCCACCGCGCGTCGGCTCATAGAGACCCACCAGCAGGCGGGCGACGGTGCTTTTGCCGCAGCCCGATTCGCCGACCAGTGCCAGCGTCTTGCCTCTCTCGATGTCGAAGCTCACGCCGTCGACGGCCTTTAGCAGCAGCCTGGGTTTGCGTTCGAGCACCCGGTTCAGCCAGGGTGGCGACACATCGAAGGTTTTCGCAAGGTCGTGGGCTTGGACTAACGCCCCCACGCTTGTCGCTTCGCGTGCTTCGCTGCCCCCCGAGAGGGCCGATTTTCCTTGGGGCGGCCCGGCGGAAAATTCTCCGCTGACTTGGGACGTGCTCAAAATGTCGCTCATGCCGCCACCCCTGCGTGCGTGTCATGCAGCCAGCAGGCCGCCCGCGTGGCACCAGCCGGCATCAGGTCGGGCCGTTCCTGACGGCAGCGGTCGAATGCTTTGGGGCAGCGCGGGTTGAAGGCACAGCCCTGGGGGATGGCGTTCAGGCGCGGCATGGCGCCGTCGATCTGATACAGGCGCTCACGCTCCACGGTGATGTCGGGGATCGCGGCCATCAGGCCCGCGGTGTAGGGATGCGAAGGGTGGTTGATCACCTGGTGCACTGGGCCCATCTCGGCGATCCGCCCGGCATACATCACGGCCACACGGTCGCAGGTTTCGGCGATCACGCCCATGTCGTGGGTGATCAGCATGACGGCGGCACCGCGCTGCCGGCAGATGTTTTTGAGCAGGGTGATGATTTGTGCCTGGATCGATACGTCAAGCGCGGTGGTCGGTTCGTCGGCCACGATGAGCTTGGGCTCGGCCGCCAGCGCCAGGGCGATTACCACGCGCTGGCGCATACCGCCCGAGAACTGATGCGGGTAGTGGTCTATGCGCTGTGCGGCGGCGGGAATGCCGGTGTCATCCAGCAGTTCGATGGCGCGCGCCCGGGCTTCCTGCGTGCTGACAGGCAAATGAGCCTGGATGGTTTCCACCAATTGCCGGCCTATGGTGTAGAGCGGATTCAGCGAGGTCAGCGGATCCTGGAAGATCGCGCCTATCTTTCGCCCCCGGATGTGGCGCATGCGCTCATGGGGCAGGTTGTCGATGCGTTCGCCCTCGAGCAGGATCTGGCCGCCCGCTACGCGCCCGGGCGGCTCCAGCAGGCCGATGATGGCTGCGCCGGTCAGCGACTTGCCCGCGCCCGATTCACCGACCACGCCAAGGATTTCTCCGGGGGCGATGTCAAATGTGATGTCGTCCAGCGCACGCAGCGTGCCACGCCGGCCGGGAAACTCGACCACAAGATTCTTGATTTGTAAAAGGCTCATTGACGGTTCAGCTCACGAAGTGAGCGATGAGTAAGGTTTTTCCACCGGGCCGCCCCAAGGAAAAATGCGCTCCCGTAGTACACGTAGTGACATGCGTGGGGCATTCATTTTTCGGCCTACCTTAGACGGGGATTGAGGGCATCACGCAACCAGTCACCGAGCAGGTTCACGCTCAGCGCAATCAGCACCAGCATCAGGCCCGGGAACACGGTGATCCACCACTCGCCCGAGAACAGGTAGTCGTTTCCGACGCGGATCAACGTACCCAGCGAGGGTGAGGTGGGCGGCGCGCCCACGCCCAGGAAAGACAGCGTGGCTTCGGTGATGATGGCAGTCGCCACCTGGATGGTGGCAAGCACCAGTACAGGCCCCATCACATTGGGCAGCACATGGCGCCGCATGATGCGCAAGGGCGAGACACCGGTGACGCGTGCAGCCTGTACATATTCCTTGCTGCGTTCCACCATGGTGGAGCCACGCACGGTACGCGCGTATTGCACCCAGCCCGACTGCCCCATCGAAATAGACAGAATCAGCACACCCATGGCGAGCAGCTGACTCGCGTCAGGAAACACCGCGCGGCCCACACCGGCGATCAGTAGCGCGACCAGGATGGGCGGAAAAGACGACATCACATCGCATACGCGCATCAGGGCTGCGTCGATCCAGCCGCCGCGAAAGCCCGCGAGCAAGCCCAGCGACACGCCTGCCAGCATGGACAGGATGACAGAGGCCACGCCGACGACCAGTGAAATGCGCGCGCCATACATCAGTGCCGACAAAATGTCGCGCCCCTGGTCATCGGTGCCCAGTAGGTATTTCGAACTGCCCTGCGCGCTCCAGGCCGGCGGCAGGCGCGCATCGCTGAGCTCCAGTGTGCTGAGGTTGAACGGGTCATGCGGCGCCACCCAGCCGGCGAACACCGAACAGAAAATGCAGACCAGCGCAATGGCTGCCGCCACCATCGCAACCGGCGAGGTGCGAAAGCTGTGGCCCACATCGCTGTCAAACCAGCGCGCAAGAGTTTTTGTCATCAAAAGAATGCGTAGTCCGTATTAACTAGGGTCGAGTAAAGCGAGTCCTGTGCCAGCAACAGCACGGAACCGGCTTTGCCGGGCCGCAGCTGTTGTCCCCTGCAGGGGAGAGGCCGTTACGCGACGCGAAAAGGCGACAGGGGGTCTTATTTCTTCACGGTAATCCACTTGAAGAACATGAAGTTGTCGGCCATCTGGACCAGTTCGACCTTCTTGTTCATGCCCCAGGCGAGCGATTGCTGGTGCAGCGGTATGTGGCCGATGTCGGCCCCGTGGATGTCGAATGCTTCCTTGATCATGGCATTGCGTTTGGTCTTATCGGTTTCGGATTGAACCTTCCTGGTCAGCTCGTCAAACTTCGGATTGCAATATGCGCCCAGATTGAACTGGCCGGCGCCCTTGTCGTCGACACAGGCGACCAGGGCATTCATGGCGTTGTGGGCGTCATAAGTGCCGGGTGTCCAGCCCAGCATGTAAAAGCTGGTGTCGCGACGCAAAATCTTGGGGAAATAGGTGCCTTTGGTTTCAGCCTGGAGGTTGATCTTGACGTTGATGCGTGAAAGATTGGCTGCCACAGCCTGGCAAATCCGGCTGTCGTTCACATAACGGTCATTCGGGCAGTTCATGGACACTTCAAAGCCGCTCGCATAGCCGGCATCTGCCATCAGTTTTTTGGCGGCTTCAGGGTCGTAGGGCAAGCGCTTGTTCTGGTCGGCCTGGAAGCCGTTGATACCGGGGCCGATCAGCAGCGCTGTCGGGTTGGAGCCGCCACGCATCACGGTTTTCTTGATGCCTTCGATGTCGATGGCCTGATAGAAGGCCTGGCGCACGCGCTTGTCCTTGAACGGGTTTTTGCCCTTTACGCTGGAATACAGGAGTTCGTCGCGCTTTTGGTCCATGCCCAGGAAAATGGTGCGCAGCTCTGGGCCGGCCAGAACACGGGTCGCGGCGTTGCTGTTGACACGGTCAATATCCTGCACCGGCACGGGCTCCATCACGTCGACTTCACCGGACAGCAAGGCTGCCACGCGCGTGGCGTCGTTGCCGATGGGGGTGAAGACCACCTCCTGAACGTTGCCTTCAATCTTGCCCCAGTAGGTGCCGTTGCGGACAAAGGTGGTGCGCACATTGGGTTGACGCTCCCGTACCCGGTAAGGGCCGGTGCCGTTGGCACGGAAGGATGCAGCGTTTTCAATGCCTTTGCGGCGATCCACCGGTTTGGTCGCCTGGTTGGTTTCGCACCATTTCTTGCTCATCATGTAAACCAGCGTGATCACGTCGGGCAGGATGGGAAAGGGTGTTTTGGTTTCGATCTCGACCACATGGTCGTTGATCTTGCGCACTTCCTTGAAGTCGTTGGTGTAGCTCTTCATGTCCGAGCCGTCGGCCTGGGTGCGGTTAAAGCTGAACACCACATCATCGGCGGTGAACGGCGTGCCGTCGTGAAACTGCACGCCCTTGCGCAATTCGAAGCGCCATACGGAAGGTGACGTCTGTTTCCACGAGGTCGCCAGGCCAGGCGCCAGGCTCAGGTCCTTGTTGCGGATGACCAGGCCTTCATACGCATTGCCCGTCACGCTCAGCTGCAGTGACTCGTTCAGCGAGTGCGGATCCATCGACAATGAATCGCCCTGGTTGGCGACTCGCAGGGTTTGCGCCGAAGCGATAAAACTTGTGGCCGTGAGGCCGCACAGCACAGCGGCTGAAAGCAGATTGGACTTGAATTTCATCAGGAACTCCTTGTGAAAGGGATGGGGACTTGCGGGTGTAAAAAATGAAAGAAAGGGGTGCGGCCTGCGCCATCAGTGGCCTGCGGCATTGCCGACGCGAAGCCGGGGGTCCACTGCGAAATACAGCAGGTCGACGACCAGGTTGATGGCCACAAAAATCAGCGCAATCAGGCACAGGTAAGCGGCCATGACGGGGATGTCGGCAAAGGTCACTGCCTGGATGAACAGCAGGCCCATGCCCGGCCACTGAAACACGGTTTCGGTGATGATGGCAAAGGCGATCAACCCGCCCAGTTGCAGCCCGGTAATGGTCATTACCGGCACCAGCGTGTTGCGCAAGGCATGGCCGAAATGGATGGCCCGGTCGGGCAGGCCGCGGGCCCGTGCGAACTTGATGTAGTCGGTGCGCAATACCTCCAGCATTTCCGCGCGCACCAGCCGCATGATCAACGTGAGCTGAAAGACTGCCAGCGTTATGGCCGGCAGGACGATGTGGTGCCAGCCATCGGCCTTGAAGAGGCCCGTGCTCCACCAGCCGATCTGCACCGTCTCGCCACGGCCAAAGCTCGGGAACCAGCCCAGGCCCACGGCGAACACCAGGATCAGCAGGATGCCGATCAGGAAAGTGGGCAGTGAAACACCCAGCAGGGACACCGTCATGAACACCTGGCTCAGGAACGAGCCGCGGCGCAGCGCCGAATAGACGCCCATCGGGATACCGATGAGCAAGGCCAAAACGGCCGCCACCAGCGCCAGCTCCAGCGTGGCGGGGAAGCGTTCGGAAATCAGGCGCGACACCTTGGCGCCCTGGCGCAGGCTCAGGCCGAATTCGCCCTGCGCGGCGTTGACCAGGAAATGCCAGAACTGGACGATAAAAGGCCGGTCCAGGCCCAGGTCGGTACGCAGTTGCCGGATCTGCGCCGGTGTGGCGTCCTGCCCCAGAAGGAACACCACCGGGTCACCGACATACTGAAAGAGCATGAAGGCAATCAAGGCGACCACGACCATCACGATCACGGCCTGAATCAGGCGGCGCAGAATAAAAGCAAGCATCGGCCAAAGGAAAAAGTGTCGGACGATACTAGCAGAGCAACAGTCGTGCCGACACAGGGGTTTACTTTAGGGTTAAAGAAATTTGCAATCTGCCGCAATCTCACGTAACCCGCCCCAAATCGGCGCTTCCGGCGTCTTTTTTGGGAGCTGCGTACGGCTTTCTTTCAGTGCGGTGCCGTGGGCTTTGCGCTGGCCAGGCCCGGTTGTCGCGGGTGCCCGACAGGCTCAGGCCGCCCGTCCTTTGGCCCTCAAAGCCTTTGCAGTTTCTTGCGCACCAGATGGATGTTGCTGCGCAGCGCATACAACTCGTCGGTGTAAGACAGCGGAACGGTGATTTTCTCGGCGCGGCTTTCCAGGTTGTTGAGTTCTTCCAGCAAGGCCGCGTTGCCACTGTTTTCCCCAGAGATTTCCACGCGGTTTTCGATGTCGCGCAGTTGGCCGTACCAGCGGAAGATGCGTGAACGCACACGAAAAGCGTACAGCGGCGGGATGATGCGCGACAGCGGCAGCATGATGGCGATGATGATGCCCATCGCCAGCCACATCCGCTCGACCAGGTTGGCCACCCAGAAGGGCAGGTAGCGCTGCAGTACGGGGGTGCCGTTCTTGATGGCGCGCTCGGCTTCCTTGGCAATGGGCAATTCGCTGTTGTCGCGGTTCGGGTATTCGCGGGCGCTTTTGAACCAGCCGGCCCCGCCATGGATGTCGTTGCCGGCCTGGGCCAGCAGCTGCTGCAGCGCGGGATGGATACCGGAGCGCGTGATCAGTGAGGTGGTCGACGCGACCAGCCGTACGTCATCGGGCGGAATATTGCCCGCCAGATCCACCACGCCGCGTGGCAGGCGGGTCGGCGTCAAAAATGCAAAGCGCCGCGAATAGGCTTCGCTCTGGGCAAAATTCATGAGCTTGATGCCGGGGGTTTGCAGCAGCATCTGCACCATCAGTGACTCGGGGGCGGACGCGAACACAATCGCGTCCAGTTCCCCCGCCAGAAAGGCCACGGTCGCGGGCGTCTGTTCCAGCCTCGAGACTTTCATCGTAGCGGGGTCGATGCGATTGCTGTCGAACAGTTTCGCCATCAGGCTGGGGACCCCGCTGCCTGGCGTGCCCAGGTTGACGCGCAGGCCCTGCAATTGCGTGAGCGATGTGAGGCTGGCGTCTTCCCTCGTGTCCGCGGAGTCTGCCTTCCCTGCGAGTCGGCTGCCTGGCGCCTTCGCGGCCCGTGCTGCGGCAGCTACTTTGCGCGCCGCATCTTCCCGGTAGAACAGCCAGAGCGGCTCCACAAACAGGCTGCCCAGCGACGACAGGTCTTCTTCATCCTGGGCGGTGTAGTCGCTGGTGCCGCCCTGGACAAACCCGACATCCACCTTGCCTTCCCGCAGCAGCTGCAGGTTGGCGGCTGAGCCTTCCGAGGGCACAAGGACTACCTGGATGCCCTCCGACGCCAGCGCTTTGGCGTAACGCTTGCCGAATTCTTCATAGGCGCTTTGCGCCGGGCCGGTCGCCAGGGTCACCCGCTTGGGCGGGTTCGGGTCCAGCCACCAATAGGCCAATACCAGCAGCGCAGCCGCCAGCAGGATGAACGGGCCGGCGGAGACCCACAGATCGCGCAGGGACAACAGGGTATAGCGAATGGTTTTAGGCATGCGCCGAACCATAGCATGGGGCCGCTGCCGGCCTGCAGGCAAAGTTTGTCTATTGGTAAAAATGGCCTGCAGGCCAATCAGAACGGGCGCAAACAGCTATCAAAACAGGAGCGTATTGACAGCCACGCCGGCAAGCCGGTTACTTGCCGGGTTCAATGGACAGCACCGTGAAGGTACCGTTGATCCTGTCCACGGTGAAACTGACCTTGTCCCCGGCTTTCACGGTTTCCAGCATCGCGGGGTCCTTGACCTGGAACACCATGGTCATGCCGGGCATGTCCAGGTTCTTGATCTCACCGTGCTTGAGGGTGATCTTGCCGGCCTCTTTGTCGACTTTGCGGACTTCGCCTTCGGTCGGCGGCAGGGCCGCCTGCGCCAGGGCAAGCGACGTGGCCAGTGCGGCAATGAGGGCAGCCCCTATGCGGTTAAAACGTTTCACGGGAAATCCTTTCAGGTGCGGTGATAACTTTGGTAGATGCGGGTGCTGCCATCGCGGTGAACCAGCAGCACGTCATACGGGTCCTTGCGTCCGCCATAAAGCGGGGCGTCCATGCCGGGTGAGCCGACCGGCATGCCGGGAACGGCCAGGCCCACGGCCTGCGGGTTCTCTTTGAGCAGGCGATAGATCTCGCGGGCCGGCACATGGCCTTCCAGTGCGTAGCGCTTGCCGGCCAGGCTGACTTCCGCCGTGTGGCAGGATCCGAGCTTTTCCGGGATGCCGAGCCGGGTCCGCGCCGCCGTGTTGCCGCTGTCGTGAATGTGAACCTGGAACCCGTTGGCCTGCAGGTGCGCTACCCAGTCCTTGCAGCAGCCGCAGTCAGGGTCTTTCCAGACTTCGACGGGCACTTGGGTCTGGGCCCACAGTGCCGGGGTGAGGGCTGAAGCGCTTGCAAGCGCGGCCGTCACCTGGATGAGCTGTCGTCTTTGCATCATGTGTACTCCTTGTGTGAACGGATCAGCGGGCCGCAACAGTGATCTTGCCCACCATGCCTGCCTGGTAGTGGCCGGCGATCAGGCAGGCGAAGTCGAATTCGCCGGCGCGATTGAAGGTCCAGACCAACCCGCCCGACTTGCCCGCCGGCACGTGCGCCATGTAGGGCTCGTCGTGCTCCATGCCCGGAAACTTCACCATCATCGCCGCGTGTTCGTCGAGATTCTTTTTGGTCCCGATCACCAGTTCATGCAAAAGTTTGCCGCGATTGCGGATTTCAAAACGCACGGTTTCGCCTTGCTTGAACGAGAGCTTGTCTGGTGTGAACCGCATGTTGTCGTCCATGGACAGTGTGACGGTGCGTGTGGCTGCACTGGCATCTCCCGCGATGCCCCAGGGCTTTTGCTCCTTCGGGGCCGGGGCCGCACTGGGGCTATGGGCAGCATCGCCGTGGGCGAAGGCTGGCGCGGCCGAGGCTGCAAAAACGGCGGCGGCAAGAATGGTGATAAGTGGGTTCATGGTGTGGTCCTTTGTGGATGAAGTTAAAGAGTTAAAAATTCAAAGTCAAATCAATGTTGGTGGCCGGGATGCCCGGCCGCTGTGCCCGGCGCATCGCTGTAGCCGCGCAAATCCGCGTAAAGGTTTATCTGCTGCGGTGTCAATAAACCTGCCTGTTGCAAGTGCGTATGCAAGTGCGAGGCACGCAACTGGGCTTGAAGCAGGCCAATCTGCCGGGTCAGGGCATCAACCTGTGCCGCGTTCACCTGCCTGCCGGCAAAGGCGCTGTCCAGGTCACGCTCGGCCTCTACCAGCCTGGCGCCCAGCGCGCGGGCCTCGGCCTTGTGCTGGTTCATCAGTGCTTCGCTGGCCTGCTTTTGCGCGGTGCTCAGCGCCAGCGGGCCGGCCAGTTCCAGCACGTGCATGGGCCCCGGGTAACCGTTCAATTCGGCCGCCTTGGCTTGTTCCATGCCTTTGCCGGCCAGAAGGTCAGCGGTTTGCGCCGCCGACAGGGCTTTAATGCTGCGCGCCTGCTGGCCCGCGTAAGGACTTGCTGCGGGGTTTTCACCCCTCGTCTGGCCATGTTGGGCAAACAGGGCTGTAGCACCCGACAGTAAAGCGCAAGCAGCTATCAATTTAAGAGCGTTTTGGGTTTTCATGATGTTCCTCAAGGTTCGGGGTCAGTGGCCGGTATGGCCCTGGGGTTTGCGGATATTGATTTCAGTGCCGCCCGCAGGTGCGGCCGGATTGCCAGCCAGGGGGCGGGCCGGGTCGGGCAGGGCGCCCTTCCATTCATAAGCCTGCGTGCCGGCCGGCTGCCGGTACCAGCCCGGGTCCTTGTAGTCGCCGGGCTTCTGGTCCCCGCGCACCTTGAGCACGCTGAACATGCCGCCCATTTCCACGCCGCCGTAGGGGCCCTTGCCCGTCATCATGGGCGCGGTGTTGTCGGGGATCGGCATCTCCATCTCCCCCATATCGGCCATGCCGCGTTCGCCCATCACCATGTAGTCGGGCACAGCCTTCTGGATTTTCCTGACGAGGCCGCGGTGGTCCACGCCAATCATGGTGGGCACGTCGTGACCCATGGCGTTCATGGTGTGGTGGCTTTTGTGGCAATGAAAAGCCCAGTCACCTTCCTCGTCCGCCAGAAATTCAAACTGGCGCATCTGGCCCACGGCAACATCCGTCGTCACTTCCGGCCAGCGGGCCGGCCGCGGCGTGGGGCCGCCGTCGGTGCCGGTCACCGTGAACTCGTGCCCGTGCAGGTGCATCGGGTGGTTGGTCATGGTGAGGTTGCCCACGCGTATGCGCACCTTGTCGTTCCTGCGCACCACCAGCGGGTCAATGCCGGGGAAGATGCGGCTGTTCCAGCTCCACAGGTTGAAGTCCAGCATGGTCATGATCTTCGGCGTCATGCTGCCGGGTTCGATGTCGTAGGCGTTGAGCAGGAACACGAAGTCGCGGTCGACGACGTCGATGAGCGGATGTTTTTCCTTGGGGTGTGTGACCCAGAAACCCATCATGCCCATGGCCATCTGCGTCATTTCGTCGGCATGCGGGTGATACATGAATGTGCCGGGGCGCCGCGCCGCGAACTCATACACAAACGTCTTGCCCACCGGGATCGCCGGCTGGTTCAGCCCGGCAACGCCGTCCATGCCATTGGGCAGGCGCTGGCCATGCCAGTGGATGCTGGTGTGCTCGGGCAGCTTGTTGGTGACGAATATGCGAACGCGGTCGCCCTCGACAACCTCAATTGTGGGGCCCGGGCTCTGGCCGTTGTAGCCCCACATGTGGGCCTTGAAGCCCGGGGCCATTTCGCGCACCACCGGCTCCGCCACCAGGTGGAATTCTTTCACGCCGTTGTTCATGCGCCAGGGCAGCGTCCATCCATTCAGGGTAACGACCGGGTTGTAGGGCCGGCCGTTCGGCGGCGCAAGCGGCGGCGCGGTGTCGGCCTTGTTCATCGTCACGGGTTCCGGCAGCGCGGCCATCGCCACCTTGCTGATGGACGCGGCGGCAACCGCCGTCAGCGCCGTGCGGTTAAAGAAATTTCGTCGATTCATGGGATTCCTTGTGTTGGGGGGGCGCTCAGTGCGCTGCGGCTGTGGCGGCGCCGTTTTTGCCGGAAGACCTGGACGAGGCCGTGCCGGGCGATGCGCCGGCAAGCACCGTCTGAAGGTCGGCTTCGGCAAGCCAGAAGTCGCGTTGCGCCTCGATGGTGCCGGCAGCAGCCAGCGCCTGCGCGCGGGCGCCGGCCAGCAGGTCAAAGACGCTGGTGAGCATGCCGTTGTAGCGCAGCACCGTTTCATCCTGGATGAAGCGGTAAAGCGGCATCACCTCCGTCTGGTAGTGGCGTGCCAGGTCGTAAGCCGTGCGGTAGCCGTGGTAAGCCTCGCGTGCTTCGCTGCGCGCCCTGACCGCCAGTTCGCGCACGCGGGCCGAATCACCCATGGTGTCCCACAGGCCGTCGGCACCGGGTTGGGGCCGGATGGCGCGTTGCCCTGCCCATTGCGCCGTCGCCAGGCGCAGGTCCAGCCGCTGCTGCAGCACGCGGCTTTCGATATCCGGCATGTCTTCCGCTTTCGGGGGCAGGTCGGGCAGCCGCTCGGGCAATGTGAAGCCGGCTTGCGCGCCCCACAGGCCCATCACCACCACGAGTTTTTCGCGCTCGCTGAAAGCGGCCTGCCGGGCGCGCGCCAACTGCGCCGTGGCCTCGGCCAGCAGCAGTTGTTCGCGGGCCTGCTGCAGCTTGCTCCAGTTGCCCGCGCGTGCCATGCGGCGCGCCAGCTCGCCGCCGGTCTCCGCGTTCTCCCTGGCTTCATCTATAAAGCGCGCTGTCTGCGCGGCGGCCACCGCGTTGATCCAGGCTTTACGGGTTTCGTTGGACAGCAGGGTGATATCTTGCGCGGCCTTGAGTTTGGCCGGGCTGGCGGATACGGCATCCGTGATGTTGACGCCTTCGCCGGCCAGGGACAGTTGCAAGCCTGGGTTATTGAGCAACGCAATGCGCACCGCGCTTTCTGGGCTGAGCGGGCCTTTCAGCAGATCGGCAACGGCGGCGCTGGTGTCTTTGCCCGGCCGCGCGATGAGCACGGGGGGCGCAGTGCCGGAGCTGCCCGTTTGCGTGGTGGTCAGCGCCTGCAGGCCACTCACGCCGCCATCCGGCACTGCCGTTGTGCAGCCCGCGAGGGCCAGCATGAGCAGCGCCAGCGAACCCAGCCGTGGAGCGACGTGGCGTTGGCCGGCAGAGGAGGTCATGCGGGGCCTCATGGTTTCGAAGCGGCGGGCGCCGCAGGTTCGGTGCGTGGTGCCTGGGCCTCTTCCCATTTCAGCAGGTCGGCATGCCCCTTTTTGAACTGGCCCGCAGTGGCGTTGGATTTTTTCCAGTCATCGCTGGCCGGCTCCACGCCCTGCGGACGGTTCACAAATACCGACTGGTACGCGGTGGATGGCACCGGCGTGCCCGGGCTGGCAGCCTGTTCGGTGGGTCGGGGGTTCACCCGGGGGTAGGGATCTGCCTGTGCATGGGCCCCGGCAGAACCGATGAAAAACAGCGCGAGGGCCAGCGCTGTGCGCGGGCGGGAAATGAAACGAATGGTCACAAGAATCTCCTGAATACAAGCGGGGCGATTTGCGGAAAATCGCGGGTATCCGGCGTCAAGAGCCTGAAAGGCCCTGCCGGACGGCAAGTACAGGCCCAGTACGGGCCTGGAGATCAGGAAATGGGTGGTTTTTGGCCCAGCGCGGCGTCGGCGCTGGCGAACTGGTCTGACGCTGGACGCAGCAGGCTGCGCCCTTGGAAAACGGGGCTGTGGTCCGGCGCAGCAAGCGACAGCGCCACCGTATGGCAGGCCTGGCATGCCGCGCAGGATTCACAGCCGGTATCACTCGACTGGGGGGTGTTCCCGGAGGTGTGCCCGGCACAGTCGTGCATGGCCATGGTGGCTTCGGGCGACGTCTCCTCGTGGCCTGAATGGCCTTCAGCCCCCATGTGGTGGGCGGGAGCTGCTATCGTTTTGGTAGCGGACTGTTCTGCGGAAGCAAGCTGCCCGTGTTGCACATGGGCAGCCGCCATCTGCGTCGCCATTGCATCGCCTACCCAGCCGCGCAAGGGCAGCAGGGCGATCATCAGGACGAAGAGCAGGTGGCGCATGGGTGAATGATAGGCGATGCTTCTAAAAAGTTCCCGCACGGCAAGTCATCAAGCTTGCCATCGCAAGGCGGGCAGTGGAAACTGTCTGATCACTCATGACAGGCAGGTTCGTTCTTTGAAATTTCATTCCATGCTCTTGAAGCCCGGCGTCGCGGCCGCCCTGGCCTCGGCTTTCCTGTTCGGCGCGGGCACGCCGCTGGCCAAGTCATTGCTCGGCCAGGTCAATCCCTGGATACTCGCCGGGCTTTTGTACCTGGGCTCCGGTCTGGGGCTGGCGCTTTATCGCCGGCTGCGCGGTGCTGCCCGGCCACGCCTGAACCCCGGCGAGGGGCGCTGGCTGGCCGCGGCCATACTGTGCGGCGGCGGCCTGGCGCCGGTACTGCTGATGTACGGCTTGTCGGCGATGCCTTCGAGCCATGCGGCCCTGCTGCTCAATGCCGAGGCGGTATTGACCGCCGTGCTTGCGTGGATGGTGTTCAGGGAAAACTTTGACCGCCGTATTGCGGCGGGCATGGCCGCTATCGTGGCGGGTGCCGTGCTGTTGAGCTGGCCGCAGCAGGCAGCGGCCACTGCAGGGTCAACATTCAGCGCGCTGTGGCCCACGCTCGCCGTGACTTTGGCATGTTTTTTTTGGGCCCTGGACAACAACTTCACGCGCAAGGTGTCGTTGGTGGATGCGTCATGGATTGCCTGCGTGAAAGGACTGGCAGCCGGCGTGACCAATCTGCTGCTGGCTTTTCTGGCGGGTGCGGCGTTGCCGGGTGCGGCACAAATCTCCGCCGCGATGGCAGTCGGCCTGCTGGCCTACGGCGTGAGCCTGGCGCTTTTTGTGGTGGCCTTGCGGCACCTGGGGGCATCAAGGGCCGGCGCCTACTTTTCGACGGCACCTTTTGTGGGGGCATTGTTTTCCGTGGTGTTTCTTGCCGAGCCCGTCACCTGGCAACTGGTGGGCGCCGCCTTGCTGATGGCCGTCGGCATCTGGCTGCACCTGACCGAGCATCATGCGCACATGCATCGGCACGAAGCGCTGGAACATGAACACCTGCATGTGCATGACGCGCATCACCCGCATGAGCATGCACAGGCGGTTCCAGGAATGCATTCACATCGCCACCGCCATGAGCCGCTGGCCCACAGCCATGCGCACTACCCTGACGCCCATCACCGCCATGGGCATTCCGGCGGTTGAAGAAGACGGCCTCGTTTAGACCGCAAACAGGTCTCAGGCTTTCTGAAGTTGCAGCTGCGCCTTGTCGATCCAGAGCTGCAGGCTGTCCAGCAATTCCTTCTGGCTGAAGGAGCAGCTTTCTTCGGTGAACAGTGCGGCGGACTCCAGCCGGTTGAGCAGTTGCGACAGCACATCATTGAAGCGGGCCGGCAAGGCAGCTGCAAGGCTTTGCTGCTGCGCAGCCAGTTGTGCAAAGGTGCCCACGCGAATGCCATCACTGCGCAGTTGCTGCAGCGCAGCTTGCAGTGCTTCGAGTTGCTGTTGGGGTGTCATGGTCTGGCTGTGGCGCTTGAAGAGACGTTCAGGCGGCGGCGGACACCTGCACCCGGGCCGGCATGCGGTCGAACACCAGCGTCAGCATGGCCAGCAAACCAAAAGGCACGCCGACCCAGCCCAGCTGCGCAAAACCCACCTGATCGAGCACCGCACCGCTGACCACAGCGCCCAGCGCCGTGCCCACATACAGCATGGAGCCGTTGAGGCTGAGCAGCAGCGGTGCCTGCGCGGGCGACAAGGTGGCCAGCCGGCTTTGCTGCGGCGCCATCAGCCCGAAACCTGCGATGCCCCACAGAACCAGCACGGCCATGGTGGCCGGCACATGGCCGCGCGTCAGTGGTAGCAGGCACATCATTGCCACCAGCACGGCCAGTTGCACGCGCATGCTGCGCAATGCCCCAAAGCGGTCGGTGGCCCAGCCGCCCATCAGCGTGCCGGCCACGCCCGCCAGGCCGAAGACGGCCAGCGTGGCGGAGAGCTGCGCTGAACTCATGGGGTTGAGTGCCTGCAGTACCGGGCCGACATAGGCGAAAACACTGAAGATGGCAATGAAATACAGCAGCGTTCGGCTCCATACGCGCAGCACGGCGGGCTGGCGTGCCGCGGCGCGAAAACCTGCAAAGCTGGTGCCTGCGCTGGCCATGTCGGCCGGGATCAGCCAGCTCGCCGCAGTCAGCGCCGCCAGGCTGGCCCCGGCCGACAGCCAGACCGGCACACGCCAGCCAAACTCAAAGCCCAGCCAGGCGCCGACCGGCAGGCCGACGGCGTAGCTGATGCTCATACCCAGGAAAGTGATGGACAGCGCCCGGCCGCGCAGGGCCGGCACCACCATGCTGACGGCCAGCGCCGATGCCGCGGCGGTGAACATGGCACCTGCTCCCATCAGCACGCGGCCCAGCAGCAGCAGGGGAAAGTTGGGCGCGACGGCGCAAACCAGGCAGCCCACCGTAAACAGGCTGAGTGCCAGCTGGACGGCGCGTTTGCGTGGCCACCTGGCGGTGAGGATGATGAGCAGGGGCGCCAGCACCGCGGTGGCAACGGCGTATGCGGTCATGGCCTGGCCGGCGGCCGCCACGCTGATGCCCAGCGAGGCACTCATGGGCTGCAGGATGCCGCCGAGCACAAAAGCCCCGCTGCCGATCACGAGGTTGCACAGGGCGAAGAAATAGAGAATGGGCGGCATGGCAGTCATGGGCAGCAGGAGTCCGGTGGGCAGATCAGGGCGGAGGCATGGTTGCAGACGAACGGTTGGGCAACAAAACGGCCTTTAGCCCAACAGGAACGAGCGCAAGCAGCTATCAAATTGAGAGCAACAAAAAGACGTCACCACTATTGTGCGGGAACTCACCCAACCCTGCAGGAGCGAGGGAAAGGCGGCCTGGCGCGGCCCCGTCAGGTTTGCGGGACCCAGGGCCCGCTGGCGGGCAGGGTTGATTTGCTTTGCAGCACTTCCAGGTCGACCGGCTGCGGCGTGTTGTCGCCCGCGCCCTGGATTTTCACGATGTCTTGCGGACAGGCGGAAAACGCGACAAAGCAGTCCATCTCGGCGCGCAGCGTGATCGAGTCGCCTGCTTTCGTCACCGTGGGCAGGGTTTTGAGTGTGATGCCGTCGGGCTGCACCCGGATGTTCATGAAGATGTTGAACGAAGCGAGGATGGCGCGCGGCGGCGTCAGGCCCAGCTCGAACATGCCTTCAAACATGTTGTCGCAGCAGTTGCGGTGGTAGCCCTTGACGCCCAGCAGTTCATAACGGCGGCGGTCGCAGGCGGCCATGAAGGTGTCGTGTACGCCGGGCGTGCTGTCTTCCACCACGGTGAGGATGGGGTGGCGCTGGTTTGTGACGAAAGAGTCGCCGACGACGGGATTGAGGTGCTGGTTCCACACGCGGGTGGTTTCCATGCACATGAATTCGTTCAGGTCGTAGGCATTGAATGCCCAGCAATCGACCACCTGCGTGCCGTGAGTGTTGATGACCTTCACAGCTTGCCCGGCCTGCAGGCGCAGCGCCTTGCCGTGGCCGGCGGGAATATGCAGCGTGCCAGGTGTCGCGCAAGGTGTCATGGATTTCCCGGATTACTGGATCATCCCGAGGAACTGCTTCAGCTCGGCGGTTTGTGGATTCGAAAACACTTCGTCGGGCGGCCCAATCTCGTGCACGCGGCCCTGGTGCATGAAGACCACGCGGTCGCACACCTTGCGCGCGAAGTTCATTTCGTGGGTCACCATCAGCAGCGTCATGCCTTCGGCGGCCAGGCTCTCCACGACCTGCAGCACTTCGCCCACCAATTCCGGATCCAGTGCCGAGGTGATCTCGTCGCACAGCAGCACCGAAGGCTGCATGGCCAGTGCGCGCGCGATCGCCACGCGCTGCTGTTGCCCGCCCGAAAGCTGGTCGGGCCAGGCCTCGAATTTTTCGGCCAGGCCCACACGTTGCAGCAGCGCACGCGCATGTTCTTCGGCGGGAGCGCCAGCCGTCTTCTTGACCAGCGTGGGCGCCAGCATGATGTTTTTGCCGACCGTCAGGTGCGGGAAGAGGTTAAAGCTCTGGAAGATCATGCCGACATGCTGGCGCAGCTCGCGCATGACCTGCGGACTGTCGTGCAACAGGTGCTTGCCGTCCACGCGCAGCGTACCGCTCTGAAAGACTTCCAGCCCGTTGATGCAGCGCAGCAGCGTGCTTTTTCCCGAGCCGCTTTTGCCGATGATGGCAATCACCTCGCCGGCCTTGACCTCCAGATCAATGCCTTTTAAAACTTCGTTGGCGCCGAAGCTTTTGCGAAGTTGATTGATCTCGACAAGAGTCCTGTCGGACGAAGTTGTTGCGGCGGCTGCAGGGGGTGGTGCGACGTTAGCGTCCATTTCGGGCTTTCCTCTCAAGCTTGCGGGCATACAGGGACACGGGGAAACACAGCGCGAAGTACATCAGCGCGACGCAGCTGTACACCACAAAGGGTTTGAAGGTTGCGTTGGTGATCATGGTGCCGGCCTTGGTCAGTTCGATAAAACCAATCACCGAGGCCAGCGCCGTGCCCTTGATGACCTGCACCAGGAAACCCACGGTGGGCGGCACGGCAATGCGCACGGCTTGCGGCAGCACGATGTACTTGAGCTGCTCGCCGAAGTTGAGCGCCAGGCTTTGCGCGGCTTCCCACTGGCCTTTGGGGATGGCGTCGACGCAGCCGCGCCAGATTTCGGCCAGGTAGGCGCTGGTGTAAAGCGTCAGCGCCACCGCGGCGGCCACCCAGGCGGGCACATTGATGCCGAAGAGCGCCAGGCCGAAGTAAGCCAGGAAGAGTTGCATCAGCAGCGGCGTGCCCTGGAACAGCAGCACATAGCCGTCCAGCGCGCGCCGCGTAATGAGCGCGGCCTTTTGTGCGCCCGGCACCGCGCGGGTGGCGGACAGCCGGCCGACCAGCAACAGCATGCCGACGATGCCGCCGCCTATGAAGGCGACGAGTGAGAGTACAACGGTCCAGCGCGCTGCAAGCAGCAGGTTGCGGAAGATGTCCCAGACTGAGAATTCAATCACGGCGATTCCTTTTGAGCGCTGGATTCTTGACGCCAGCAGGGGCCGCGGAACCGGCTTTGCCGGGCCGCAGGCGCAGCGCCCCCTCGGGGGGCAGAGAGCTACACGAAGTGAGCGAACGTGGGGGCATAGTCAGCGACCAAAAAGGAACTTCGGACCCATCCAGTTGAGGAGCTTGCGCACCGCAACGGAGAGCACCAAATAGATCAGTGTGGCGATGATGAAGGCCTCAAACGCCCGGAAGTTGCGGCCCTGGATCAGGTTGGCGGCGTAAGAGAGTTCCTGCGTCGAGATTTGCCCGCACACTGCGGAGCCCAGCATCACGATGATGATCTGGCTCACCATGGCGGGCCAGACCTTCTTGAGTGCCGGCGGCAGCACCACACGGGTATAAATCTGCACGCGGTTGAGTGCCAGGCTTTCGGCGGCTTCAATTTGTCCGCGTGGCGTGGCTTCAACGCCCGCGCGAATGATCTCGGTGGCGTAGGCAGACAGGTTGATCACCATCGCCAGCACCGAGGCCGTCTCAGGCGACAGCCTGAAGCCCGCAGCCGGCAGGCCGAAGAAGATGAAGAACAGCTGAACGATGAAGGGCGTGTTGCGGATCAATTCCACATACGTGCCGACCACCCAGCGCAGCCACGTTGGCCCGCTGGCACGCGCCCAGGCAAACGCCATGCCCATGAACATGCCGAGCACCGACGAGATCGCCGTCAGGCCCAGCGTCCACGCAACGCCAATGGCCAGCAGCGGCCATTGCGACAACACGGCCATGAAATCGAGTTCAACACGCATCTGAATCACTTTCTGTTGAAAGAATCGCTGCTTGCTTCTGTCATGCCAGCAGCCGCAGTGGAACCGGCTTTGCCGGGCCACCAGCGGCGCCCCCTGAAAGGGGGGAGGAGGCTACACGAAGTGAGCCTCAACGGGGGTTAGGGAAGATTCCCGGCAGGGCGACCCAGCCACTTCATCGCGATCTTGTCCAGGTCGCCATTTTTCTTGGCTTCGGCAATCACTTCATTGACCTTCAGGCGCAGCTTGTCTTCACCCTTGGCGACGCCGATGAAGTTGGGGCTGTCGGCGAGCAGCAATTTGTACTCGGTGTTCAGTTGCGGGTTCTTGGCCATCATGTTGCCGGCCACTGACGCGCCGGTGGCGATCAGTTGCACCTGGCCTGCGGTGTAGGCCGACACGGTGGTGTTGTTGTCTTCAAAGCGCTTGATGTCCGCGCCGGCGGGTGCAACCTTGCTCAGCTCCTGGTCTTCCAGGGCGGCGCGCGTGACGCTGATGCTCTTGCCGGAAAGATCGGCAAACGACTTGACGCTGACGCTCTTGGGGCCGAACACCGCCTGGAAGAAGGGCGAGTAGGCCACCGTGAAGTCGATGACTTTTTCGCGGTCGGGGTTTTTGCCCAGTGTGGAGATGACCAGGTCGGCCTTTTTGGTTTGCAGGTAGGCGATGCGGTTGGCGCTGGTGACGGGCACGAGCTCGATTTTCACACCGAGTTTTTGCGCGATGTAGCCGGCCATTTCCACGTCCAGGCCCTGGGGTTTCAGGTCAGTGCCAACCATGCCGTAGGGCGGGAAGTCGGTCGGGATGGCGATCTTGATCTCTTTGGCTTTCATGATGTCGTCCAGCGCAGTCTGTGCATGGACGCCGGTGGCGCCCAGCACGGCGGCTGCGGCAAGGGCAAGAGAAAAAACGCGTTTGCTGGGATTCATAGCAGGGCTCCAAGGTAAGTTGAGGAATCGTCAGTGGGTTTGGCCGAAGCACGGCCGGGCTTGCGAACACGGGAGGGCGGCGAGGACGCCGCCTTGTTGCTGGGGCTCTGCGCATCCAGTGGACTTAATGCACTGCGCAGATGCGACAGCGGGTCGCCGGCGCCGACCTGCAGCTTGAGCGCGGCCTGCACGCTGCCGATATGGGCTTGCATGAGCTTTTCAGCCTTGGCCAGGTCGCCCTTTTCAAGGGCCTGCACGATCTGCACATGCTCTTCGCAGGATTGCGCCGCGTCGTGCGACGACTGGTAGAGCATGGCAATGAGTGTGGTGCGCGCGGTGAAGTCGCGCAGGGTATCGGCCAACAGGCTGTTGCCCAGGCATTCGGCCAGGCACACATGAAAGTCGCCCAGCAAAAAACTGCGCAGGCCCACGTCGTCGCCCTTGACTGCGGCTTTCTCGCGGGTGAGATGGCTTTTGAGTTGCTTGATGGCGGCCTTGCTGACGTCACCGGTACAGCGGATCAGGCCCATCTCGATCACGCGGCGCGCCTCGAAGGCTTCGCGGGCCTCTTCCTGCGAAGGCTCGATGACATACCAGCCGCGCCGGCTGCTGACAGTGACAATGCCGCGCACCGCCAACCGGGTCAAGGCTTCGCGCACGATGGTGCGGCTGCAATCAAACAGCATCGCCAGTTGTTGCTCGCCCAGGCGCGCGCCGGGCGCGAGCTTTTGCGCCATCACGGCTTCAATGATGCGGTTGGAGATGTCGGAGGCTGTGGCCATGCACCTGTAGTGCATATCCCGTGCCAGCCGCCAAACTGGTTCAATTAACTGGTATACAAGTTATGTGCACCTGACTGGCGTGCCTGCGGGCCAAAATTGCGAGGTTTTGGGGCTGCCTGCACCAGAAAGGGGAATGGTGTGGGCGCTTGGTTCTGACTGCCGGCGCCTCTACCGCGCCGGATCCTGTCAGTCCAGTCTGGCGCCCGAAGCCTTGACCGCCTGGGCCCAGCGCGGCATTTCAGCGGCCAGGAACTGGGCAAACTCGTCACTGCCCATGAAGGCAGGATCGGCTCCTTGCGTGACCATGCGGTTGCGGATGTCCGGGCTGGCCATGACTTGCCTGAAGGCATCGCTGAGTTTGGCGGTCACGTCCCTGGGCAGGCCGGCGGGTGCGAGGAAGCCGTAAAAGCCCACCACCTCAAACCCCTTGATACCCGATTCAATGACCGTCGGGATGTCGGGCAGGGCGGGGTTGCGCTCCTTGCTGGTCACGGCCAGCGCACGGACCTTGCCCTGCTTGTGATAGTTGGCGGCCTGCGGAATCGATTCGCCCATGAACTGCACCTGGCCTGCCATCAGGTCGGTAAAAGCGGGGGCGCTGCCGCGGTAGGGGATGTGCACCATGAAGAGCCCGGTGGCATTCTTGAACATCTCGGGCACCAGATGGCTGATGCCGCCGTTGCCGGCCGATCCGTAGTTGACCTGGCCGGGCCTGGCCTTGGTGTAGGCGATGAATTCCTTGAGGTTGTTGACCGGCAGCTTGGGGTTGACCAGCAGCGCCAGCGGTTGCATGGCGGTGCGCGCAATCGGGGTGAAGTCTTTCAGCGTGTTGTAGGGCAGCTTGCTGTAGAGCGCGGGGTTGATCACCATCACGCCGGTGTTGGCCAGCATCAGGGTGTAGCCGTCGGGCGCGGCCTTCATGACGTCTTGTGCGCCCACGGTGCCGCCGGCGCCGGATTTGTAGTCGATCACGATGGGCTGACCCAGCACGGCCTGCAGGCGCTCGGTCAAGAGGCGTGCATGCTGGTCCAGCGGCCCGCCGGCCGGAAAACCGATCACCACGCGGATGGGTTTTTCGGGAAAAGCCGCGAACGCTGCGCCAGAGGCCAGCGCTGTGAAGGCCAGCGCGCAAGCCGACATCAGGGTTTTGCGTCGAAGGGCGAGAAATCGGGTCATGGTGTCTCCTGGATGTTTCTACTTTTATTTCCGCGTGTAAACGGTGAGGCCGGAAGGACTTCCTTCGTGAAAGGGGGGAAGCATGTGCTCTCGCACGGGGTGCAATCCATCATAGTGAGCGCGGGTCGCTCAAGTGACAGTGTTTTATCAGGAGCTTCCCGGATGTGGGCAATGTGGACTCGGGGTAGGCTTGGGTCCCAAGTCAGTACTTGTCTGGAGCCTTTTTCTTGACCCTTGATTCCAACACCGGCCAGGCCGTCCCTGCAGCAACTCCGCACAACCTGCACCACCAGGTCTGGCCCAGGCGCCTGCCGCACAGCATCACGCCGCCGGCGACTTCGCTCTGGCACAACCTGGCGGTCAGCGCGTTGCGCTTTCCGGACAAGCCCGCGCTGGTTTTCTTCAACCGCGTGCTCAACTATGCCGAGGTGATGCGTCAGGCGGAGCGCCTGGCAGCCTCGCTTTACCGCATGGGCGTGCGCAAGGGCGACCGCGTGGTGCTCAACATGCAGAACTGCCCGCAGTGGGTGATCGCGCACTTTGCGATCCTGCGGGCCAACGCCGTGGTGGTGCCGGTCAACCCGATGAACCGGGCCGAAGAGCTCAAGCACTACATCACCGATCCAGACGCCCGGGTTGCCATCACCACGGCCGACCTGGCGTCCGAGCTGGCCAGGGCCAATGCACAGTTGGCACCCACCGACCGGCTCACGCACCTGGTGGTCACGCATTACAGCGATGCTTTTGACATGGAGCAATCCGGCGGTGACGATGCAGCGATGCCTGGCGCCTGGCGCGACTGGCTGGGAACGCGCCACTCGCTGCCCGCACTGGACGGCGGCACGGTGATGAGCTGGACTGATGCGATGACCGCCGGAGAAACCGCAGAGCTGCCCCCACACACCGTCACGCCGCAAGACCTGGCCGTGCTGCCCTACACCAGCGGCACCACCGGCCTGCCCAAGGGTTGCATGCACACGCATGCCAGCATCATGCACAACGCAGTGGCCAGTTGCCTGTGGGGCGGCAGCACGTTTGAAAACGTCACGCTGTCTGTGGTGCCGATGTTTCACATCACCGGCATGGTGTCGGTCATGCACGCTTCCATTTACGGCAGTGCGACGCTGGTCATCATGCCGCGATGGGACCGCGAGCTGGCCGGGCGCCTGATCTCGCGATGGGGGGTGACGCACTGGACGAATATCCCCACCATGGTGATCGACCTGCTGGGTAGTCCCAACTTCGCCAGCTTCGACCTTCGCAGCCTGGTCTACATCGGCGGCGGCGGGGCGGCCATGCCGCAGGCGGTGGCCCAGCGCCTGTGGGAACAATACGGCCTGCGCTTTGCCGAAGGCTACGGCCTGACGGAAACCGCGGCGCCCTCGCACAGCAACCCCTATGACGCCACCAAACAGCAATGCCTGGGTGTTCCCTTCATGAGCTGCGACTCGCGCATCATTGATCCGGTCACGCTCAAGGAAGTGCCACAGGGCGAGCAGGGCGAAATCATCATGAGCGGGCCGCAGATATTCCAGGGCTACTGGAAGCGTCCGGACGCGACGGCCGAAGCTTTTATTGAGCTCGATGGCAAACGTTTCTTTCGCTCGGGCGATCTGGGGCGCATGGACGAGCAGGGATATTTCTTCATCACCGACCGGCTCAAGCGCATGATCAATGCCTCGGGCTTCAAGGTGTGGCCGGCCGAGGTCGAGGCGCTGATGTTCAAGCACCCGGCCATCCAGGAGGCCTGCATCATCAGTACCAAAGACGCCTATCGCGGCGAAACCGTCAAGGCGGTGGTGGTGCTGCGCGCCGCGGCCAAAGGCCAGACGACGGAAGACGACATCATCAACTGGTGCAAGGAGAACATGGCGGCGTACAAATATCCGCGCGTGGTGCAGTTTGTCGATGCACTGCCCAAGAGCGGCTCGGGCAAAGTGATGTGGCGCGCGTTGCAGGAAGCGGAGCAGGGCGCACGGTGAAGACTCTGGCACGATGAGGGTTCTGAGCCTTCTGAGTGCCACCCGGAGACAAAATTGAAAATCACATCGGTCAAGCCGTTTATCCTGCATGTGCCCGTTACGGGCTCGCAGATTGCCGACAGCACCCATACCATTTCGCACTGGGGCGTGGTCGGGGTGCAGATAGACACAGACAACGGGCTCACCGGGTACGGCTTCACCGGCACCCATGCCCATTTGCCGAGCGACCAGCTGATCACGCGCTGCATTGAAACCTGCCATGCGCCGCTGTTAATCGGTGAAGACGCGGCAGACATCCAGCGTTTATGGCTCAAGCTGGCGCGCAACCCGGCCCTGCAGTGGGTGGGGCGCGCCGGCATCACCACGCTGTCGCAGGCGGCCATCGACATCGCCCTCTGGGACCTGAAGGCCAAGGCTGCAGGTGTACCGCTGTGGAAGCTGCTGGGCGGCCAGGTGCGCGAGAAAGTACGCGCTTACAACACCGACATCGGCTGGCTCAGCATTCCCGACGAACAACTGGTGGCAGGGGCGAAGCGCGCAGTCGACGAAGGCTTCACCGGTATCAAGGTCAAGATTGGCTCCAGCGTCGACCGTGACCTGAAACGCCTGGAGGCGGTACGCCGCGCCATCGGCCCCGCCATCACGATGGCGACCGACGGCAACGGCAAATGGGACTTGCCCACCTGCCAGCGCTTTTGCCGCGCGGCAGAGGCGTTTGATCTGTACTGGATCGAGGAGCCGATTTGGTACGACGACGTGAAAGGCCATGCGCAACTGGCGCGCAGCACCAGCATTCCCGTCGCGCTGGGCGAGCAGCTCTACACGCACGATGCATTTGCTGAATTCTTCCACCAGGAAGCCATTCATTGGGTGCAGCCCGATGTGACGCGTATGGGCGGCATCACCGAAGTGCTGCGGGTGTGCGACACGGCGCATTCCTTCCGGTTGCCGGTGGCGCCACACGCGGGCGACATGAGCCAGGTGCATGTGCACCTGAATCACGCGCACCCGGCCTGCGCGGTGCTTGAATACATTCCCTGGATCAAGGACTGCTTTCTTGAGCCCGCGCAGGTGGTAGACGGCCACTTCAGCCTGCCGCAGCAGCCGGGTGCCAGCACCACGCCCACGGAAGCAGCCTGGGCCAGATACCGCCAGCCGGCATCCTGATGTTGCCCGGATTTTTAGTAAA
The DNA here is from genome assembly GCF_056405635.1 of Polaromonas sp. P1_F8. Classification (NCBI taxonomy): domain Bacteria; kingdom Pseudomonadati; phylum Pseudomonadota; class Betaproteobacteria; order Burkholderiales; family Comamonadaceae; genus Polaromonas; species Polaromonas sp. P1_F8. Next base: position 314,387 of record NZ_JBFUBS010000003.1, read on the forward strand.
AAGTGGCTGAGAGCCATAATGGACGGGCGCAAGCAGCTATAAAAATAGCAGCAAATCCCTGTGCGTCCGTGAAGGCTTTCCCGGTCAGGTATCGTGCTGCTCTGTCAACCCAATGAACACGCGGCGCTTGCTGCGCCTTTCCTGCATGGCCAAACCCGCTCCGCCTCTTCCTCCTTCGACCGACCTGGATGACAAGCCCCTCGATGGCTGGCGGCTGCGCCTGTACACCATCATCTTTGAGGCCGACACCCGTGCCGGGCGGCTTTTTGACAAGACCCTGATCGCCCTTATCCTGGTCAGCATCGCTGTGGTGATGGCCGACAGCGTGCAGGCGATCCATGCCTCGCACGGCCGGGCGTTCGCGATGATCGAATGGATTTTCACGCTACTGTTCACCGCCGAATACATCGCGCGCCTGGTGTGTGTGCGCAAGCCGCTGCAGTACGCGACAAGCTTTTTCGGCATCATCGATCTGGTCGCCGTGTTGCCAACTTACCTGGCGCTGTTTTTTCCGGAACTCCATGCGCTCATCGATGTGCGCGTGCTGCGGCTGCTGCGTGTGTTCCGCATCTTCAAGCTGGCTGCCTATGTGGCCGAATACCAGTCGCTGGGCCGGGCGCTGGCTGCCAGCGGCCGCAAGATTCTGGTGTTCCTGTCGGCCGTGGTGATGATGGTGCTGGTGATGGGCACTGTGATGTACGTGGTCGAAGGGCCGTCCAACGGCTTTACCAGCATCCCGACTTCTGTGTATTGGGCCATCAGCACCGTCACCACCGTGGGCTTTGGCGACATCACGCCCAAGACTGACCTGGGCCGGCTAATCTCATCTTTCATGATGTTGCTGGGCTGGGGCATTCTGGCTGTGCCCACCGGCATTGTCACAGCCGAAATGGCGGCGGAGCGGCGCCTGCAGCATCTGGCCTTGCCGACCACGCGCACCTGCCATGAATGCCTGACCGAAGGCCACCTGCCCGAGGCAGACTTTTGCTTTCATTGCGGTGCAGAGCTGCCGGCTTATCAGCATCAAGACCGGGACAAGGATTCCAGGGACGCGAAAGATGCGTCCTCTCGGCGTCCTGGTGTTTAAGACTCGCCGGCCGTCAACCGGCGCGGCGTGATTTCCACCGACCCGAGCGCCGTGCTCATCCATACGGTGCCGTCCTGCACCGTCACCTGCAGCTGCATGCTGCGCTCGGCCAATTTGGCCAAGGCCTGGCTTTCTGCCGCGTCGATCTGCCAGACCACCAGATTGGCGGCGCGGGTGAGCTTGGTTTCTATGTTCTTCCACCAGACCGGTGTGCTGCTGGCAAAGCTGTAGACGCTCACGCGTTCGGCGCGGCCTGCGGCCTTCATCAGGCGCTTGTCGTCGGGCTGGCCGACGTCGATCCAGTGCAGGATCTGCTCGGTGTAGTCCTTGTGCCAGAGCGCGGCCTCGTCCACGTCCCACAGGTCCTTGGCAAATTCCAGGTTGCCCTTTTTGTCGTCGGCCGGCACGTTCAGCGCGAAGGCCAGCAGGCGGATCATCATGCGTTCGTCGGCCTCCGACGGATGGCGCGCAATGGTCACACTGTGGTCGGCGTAGATGCTGCGGTCCATGTCGGACAGGGCTAACTGGGCTTTGTAAATGGTGGCTTTCAGTGCCATAAGCTGTACTTCTTTATCTCGGGTCTGGACGGGAACGAACCCTCTATTGGAACAGAGCGGGAACAAAGTCGTCCCGGGGTAACCCCGCCCGAGCGGGATTTAAGGGGTCTGGCTATAGTTTGCCGATGATCAGCCTCTCCGTCCTAGACCAGTCCGTCGCCGTCACCGGCCGCACCGAAGACGCCTCCATCCGTGAAACCCTGCAACTGGCCCGCCATTGCGAAGCGCTGGGCTACAAGCGCTTTTGGGTCAGCGAACACCACAGCCACCCCAGCATCGTCGGCTCGGCCCCCGAAGTCTTGATGGCGGCCATCGCGGCCACCACCAGCCGCATCCGTGTGGGCAGTGCCGGTGTCATGCTGCCGCACTATGCGGCACTCAAGGTGGCCGAGCAGTTTCGGGTGCTGGAAGCTATCGCCCCCGGCCGCATCGACCTGGGCGTGGGCCGCGCGCCGGGCTCGGACATGCGCACGGCGCGCCTGCTCAGCAGCGACCCGCGCCAGTTGGCCGAGAACTTTCCCATTCAGGTGCGCGAGCTGCAGGCCTGGCTGGCGGGCGTTGACCTGCCCGAAGGCCACCCGGGCCGTGGTGTGACGGCCAACCCCATGGGCCCGACCACGCCGGAGATGTGGATGCTGGGCAGCTCCGACTACGGCGCGCAGCTGGCCGCACACTACGGCTTGCCGTATGCGTTTGCTTACTTCATCACTGACGGGCAGGGTGTGGAGCAGGCGCTGGAGATTTACCGCTCGACCTACCGGCCCAGCCCGCGCCACCCCACGCCGCAGGCGGTGCTCTGCGTGTGGGCGCTGGCGGCTGACACCGAGGCCGAGGCCTGGCACCACTTCTCAGGCCGCGAGCGCTGGAAGATAGACCGTAACCGAGGTGCACTGGCGGCTCTGCCCTCGCCCGAAGAGGTGGCGCAGCGGCCATATACGCCGGTCGAGCAGATGGAGGCAGACAGGCTCAGGGCCAATGCGTTGGTAGGCAGCGGCCCGCAAGTTGCCGCCAAATTAAGGGCGCTGGCTAATACACTGGGGGTTGACGAGCTGGTCGTGATCACCTGGACACACGACCCCGCCGCCCGCAGGCGCTCCTATGAACTGCTGGCGCGGGAGTTTTTCTGAACATGAAACCGGCTACCCAAAAAAGCACTGAACAAATATCGAGACAAGGACCAACCCATGCAAACGCCTCCTGCCACTCCGCTCTTTAGCGCCGCCATCGCCGGCAGCCTGCCCAAACCTGGCTGGCTGTCGGAAACCCAAAAACTCTGGCCTCAGTGGAAAAGTGAAGGCGAAGAACTCAGGCAGGCCAAGGCCGACGCCACGCTGCTGTGGATCAAGGCGCAGGAAGACGCCGGCCTGGATGTGATTGGTGACGGCGAGCAATCGCGCCAGCACTTTGTGCACGGTTTTCTGGAACAAGTTGAAGGCATTGACTTCGAGCACAAGGTCAAGATGGGCATACGCGACAACCGCTACGACGCGATGGTGCCGCAGGTGGTGTCCCAGCTCAAGCTCAAGGGCCGGGTGCATGCTGCTGAAGCCCGCCTGCTGCGCGCGCACACCACCAAAAAGATCAAGTTCACCTTGCCTGGCCCGATGACGATTGTCGACACCGTGGCCGACCAGTTCTACGGCGACAAGGTCAGGATGGCGATGGCGTTTGCCGAGCTGCTGAACCAGGAAGCGCTGGCGCTGCAGGCCGACGGTGTCGACATCATCCAGTTCGACGAGCCCGCCTTCAATGTCTACATGAAGGAAGCCGCCGACTGGGGCGTGAGGGCGCTTGAGCGCGCGGCGCAGGACCTGACCTGCACGACCGCCGTGCACATTTGTTACGGCTACGGCATCAAGGCCAACACCGACTGGAAGGAAACCCTGGGTGAGGAATGGCGGCAGTACGAAACCGTGTTTCCGGCGCTGGCCAAAAGCACCATCCGCCAGGTCAGCCTGGAGTGCTACCACTCCCACGTGCCGCCGCACCTGATGGCGCTGCTTGAGGGCAAGGACGTGATGGTCGGCGTGATCGATGTGGCCAGCGAGGAGATTGAAACGCCCGAGCAGGTGGCCGACACCATCGGCAAGGCGCTCAAATATGTGCCCAGGAACCGATTGATTCCTTGCACCAATTGCGGCCTGGCGCCCATGGACCGCGAAGTTGCGCTGAAGAAGTTGCAGGCGCTGGGTGCCGGTGCGGCGCTGGCGCGGGAACGCTACAAGTAAGGTCGCTCAGCGCGCGCGGCATCGCTGCGCAGTGCGGGAGGCCGTTGTGCTGGACTGAATGCACGGCGCTGGTGTACGCTGGCAGCATGAGCAATGACCCCACGCTTCCGCATCATCCTCACGACCACGATCATTCCCACGGTCCCGGACACAAGCATCCCCATGCGCACGGAGAAGCCGACCCGCCGTGGAAGCACGACGGCGTGCGCGTGATCGCCGGCAATCAGCTGGACAGCAACACGGCGCAGACACCGGGCATGGACAGGCGGGCCGCCATCAACTTTGCCCGCGTGGGCGCACAAAAGCTGTGGGCCGGCACTGTGACCATCCACGCTGACGCCAAGACCGGCGCGCATCACCACGGCCACCTGGAGAGCGTGATCTATGTCATCCGGGGCAGAGCCCGCATGCGCTGGGGTGACCACCTGGAGTTCACCGCTGAGGCCGGTCCGGGCGACTTCATCTATGTGCCGCCTTACGTGCCGCACCAGGAAATCAACGCCAGCCCGACCGAGGTTCTGGAGTGCGTGCTGTGCCGCAGTGACGGCGAAGCGGTTGCTATCAACCTCGATATTGATCCTGTGGAAAAGCCGGACACGGTGCTGTGGGTGGACCCGACCCATCCCCAAGGGGGCGTCTAAAAAGACGTGTAAAGCCTGGGTGAAGGCTGTATGAGGGCGGTGTGAACACATGCAGAAGTGCGGAAAAGCGCACACTTTCACGTGAACGCGGAAAGCTTTCCTTACGAATGTCACTTCGTCCTACAGGATGTATCCGTGGGTATTGTTACAACCGGGGCTCACACACAGGAGTTCCATCATGGACACCAACAACCAAGTTAATCAACCCGCCGTTCAACCTCAGCCTGCCCACCAGCCAGGCTTCTCGCAACGCCTGCAGCACAGCAAGGCGCTTGTCGCCATCGTCGCCGTGCTCGGCGTGACCGTCATGGCACTGGCCGCCGCGCTGGTCGTCAACCGGTCCGACGCGCAGCCGGGTGGATCGGCTGCCGTCAATGAACCCGCGCAGACCGCCAAGCTGGCGGCCGATACATCCAAACGCCCCCAAACTACCAAGCCGCACACCAATCCGGTCGTAGTCGCGCAAGCCACCCCGCGCGCCAATGTCTGCGCAACCTGCGGCACCGTCGAAGCTGTGACTCCTGTCCAACGCCAGGGCAAGGTGAATGGCGTGGACGTGGGCAACACCACCATCGGACTTGGCACGGTGGCCGGCGGCGTTGTCGGCGGCCTTGTCGGTAACCAGATGGGCGGCGGCAATGGCAAAACCGCCATGACCGTGCTGGGTGTTGCAGGCGGCGCATTTGCCGGCAACCAGATCGAGAAAAACATGAAGAAGGTCACCGTGTACGAAGTGCGCGTTCGCATGGACGATGGCACCGTGCGCAACATGGAGCTTTCCAGCGCCGTGGCAGTGGGTTCGAAGGTGATTGTTGAAGGCAAGAATCTCCGTCTTGCTTGATGGGCCCCCACGCTTTTCACTTCGTGTAATGCGCTGCCCCCCGAGGGGGCCGCCCGCTGGCAGTCCGGCAAAGCCGGCCCTGCGGCTCATGCTGGCCTTAAGAAGGGGCCTCAATAAAAAGCGCCGGTGTTTGTCACCGGCGCTTTTTTTTTGCCGTCATTCTTGTCGGGCGGCTTCATAAATCCCTGGGTCGGCCAAGACCTGTGCGGAGGGTTAGCATGGAGCCCTGCATCTTCCGAATTCCCGATCAATCGATCGATTTCCACATCCCGCCTCAACATCAGCTTGAGCAGAAAGAAAGACCCATGAAAGCCATCTGGAACGGCGCAGTGATTGCGCAAAGCGACGACACCGTGGTGGTGGAAGGCAACCACTATTTCCCCGAAAGCGCGCTCAACCGCGACTACGTGACCTTCAGCAACCACCACACCATGTGCTCATGGAAAGGGCAGGCCAGTTACTACTCGTTGCTGGTCAACGGTGAAATGAATACCGATGCCGCGTGGTATTACCCCGATCCCAAGCCCGAAGCCGACAACATCAAGGGCCATATTGCGTTCTGGAAAGGCGTGAAGATCGAGCCCTGACGCACCAGCCTGAGGTGGCGGCTGCCGGGAGGCCCGATGAACGCCTGAAGAGGGCGGGTTTACCCTGAATCTTCAGCGTTTGCCTGGAAAATTTGCCATGTAATATGCATGCTTATTAAAAATGACCCTTCCGGGCCGTTGCCAATAAGGAGACTTCATGACGCCTTCCGCGGCCGATCCAGCGCTGATCGAAAAACTCGTGATGGCCAACCGCATCCTGTACGACCAGGGTGTGGTGGACGGCTTCGGCCATGTGAGCGTGCGCCACGACAAGTCACCTGAACATTTCCTGCTGTCCTGCAACCGCGCCCCCGGCCTGGTCAAAAAAGCTGACATCCTGACCTACGACCTCAATGGGGACCTGGTGGGTGAGTCCACGCTGCGTTCTTACCTGGAGCGCTTTATCCACGGCGAAATCTATCGCGCGCGGCCTGACGTGACGGCGGTGGTGCACAGCCATTCCCCCAGTGTGATTCCTTTCGGCGTGACCGGCCAGCGTCTGCGCCCCATCTTCCACATGAGCGGTTTTTTGGGCAGCGGTTCGTCGCTGTATGAAATCCGCGAGTCCAACGGCAACACTGACCTGCTGATCCGCGACATGGGGCTGGGCAAAGACCTCGCCAGGGCGCTGGGCCAGCACACCTGCGTGCTGATGCGTGGCCACGGCTCGACCGTGGTGGCGCCTTCGCTGGAGCGCGCGGTTTACCGGGCGGTCTATGCCGAAGAAAATGCCAAGCTGCAGCTCACGGCATCTGCCTTGGGCCCCATCGAGTTCCTGACGCCCGAAGAAGCGGACCTGGCCATGGCAACCAACGAGGGGCAGGTCATGCGGCCATGGGAACTGTGGAGCCGCCGCATCGGCGCCGTTGAATAGGCAACCCGACAAACGAAAGAGGCGAACCATGAAATTTCCCAAGCTCCTGGCCCTGGCCACCTTGATGTCACTGACATGCATGACAGCAACGCAGGCGCTGGCGCAAGCCTACCCGTCCCGTCCTGTGCGCATCATTGTTCCTTATGGCACCGGCGGCGGCTCCGACATCCTGGCGCGCCAGATCGGCGCACGTCTGCAGACCCTGTGGGGGCAGGGCATTGCGGTAGACAACCGTGCGGGCGCTTCCGGCAATATCGGCACGGAAGCCGTGGTCAAGGCGCCGGCAGACGGCTACACGCTGCTGCTGCAAAACAGCACCATGGTGGTCAACCCGGCCGTGAACGGCAAGCTCAACTACGACCCCGAAAAAGACCTGACACCCATCATGCTGCTGGGCCTCACGCCGATCGCGCTGGTGTCTCATCAAAGCACCAACATCAAGACGATTCAGGAACTGGTCACCTATTCCAAAGCCAATCCGGCAGCGTTGAGCTACGGCTCCTGTGGCGTCGGCACACCGCAGCATTTCGTGATGGAACTGGTCAAGCAAAAGTCTGGTGTCAGTGCTACCAATGTCGGCTACAAGGGCTGTGCCCCTGCGCTGACCGACGTGGTGGGCGGCCAGGTGCAACTGGCCATCCTCAGCGCCAACCTTGCTGCGCCGCACATCAAGACCGGCAAGCTCAACGGCATTGGCGTGTCGACCGCTACGCGCTATGACCTGATGCCCCAGGTGCCGACCTTTGAAGAGCAGGGCCTGAAGCCGCTGGACTTTTCCATCTGGTATGCGCTGATGGGCCCGGCCAAAATGCCGCCCGAGGTGGTTGCCAAAATTTACGCGGACGTTCAAAAGGTGCTGGCTGAAGCCGCCGTGAGGGAAAACCTTTCAGGAGCAGGCGTGGAGCCTCTGAGCGGCGACGGCGCCGCGCTTGCCAGGCTGATCAAGGTGGACCTGGCGCGTTATGCGCAACTGGCCAAATCGGCCAATATCAAACCTGAATGAGTGCCGCGGGGCTGTGACGCCCGCGCAGCGCAGGCGCTGCGGTTTCGGCGCCTTGTCTGACGGCGGCCTGTCACCCAATACCCTATAACTGATGCATGGCGGGCCCGTAGCGGCCCTGCGCTGGCCGGCATTGACCCGCGAAGGGCGCCGGCCGCAGAATCCATTCCTGGCTCAAGGAGATTCCATCATGTACAAGCACATTCTGGTTCCTGTAGACGGCTCTTCCACCTCGCGCAAGGCGATCGGCAATGCATTGGCAGTCGCCCAGGCATTCAAGAGCGAGGTGACCGTCGTCTACGTCATAGACCCCTATGCTTTCACCGGGGTGGGCGCCGACTTTGCCTATGGGCAGGCCGAATACCTGAGCGCTGCCACGGCCGAAGCCAATGAGGCCATCACCGCAGCCAAGCAGGTTTTCAAGGAGGCGGGTATCACCGCCACCGGATCGGTGGTGGAAGGCCATGCCATCTATCGCGGCATTCTCGACACCGCCGAGGCGATCAATGCCGACCTGATCGTGATGGGCTCGCATGGCCGCCGCGGGCTTGAAAAACTGGTACTGGGTAGCGTCACCGCCCAGGTGCTTTCCCATGCACACCTGCCTGTGCTGGTGGTGCGCGACTGAGCCGCCGTTTCCTGATGACGTGACACCGATAAAGGAGCTTTTATGGACCTTCTGAACCACGACATTGCACATGAATTTCCGGAATACCTGCAGAAGATGCGCAGCCTCAAGGTGTCTGACCCACATTTTGCCGAGCTCTTTGCGCGCTACGACGAGGACAACCACGCGATTGCAAAGTATGAGCAGGGCGTGGGTGTCATCACGGACGAGGCGCTGGAAGACCTGAAAAAGCGGCGGCTCAAGGTCAAGGACGAGATTTATCAGATCCTCAAGAAAAGCTGATCACGTCATGGGAATTCCTGATTTTTAAGGAAAACTGCCTTGAAACCCAATAGGGACGTGCGCAAGCAGCTATCAAAATGGAAGCGAAAACAAGGTTGATATCGTTCCTGCCCTGCAGGGCTGCTTGAAAAGCCGGTGATATGGCCAACGGTTTTCGGCCGTTTCATCAAACTGCCATGTGCCGCGGGTACGCTGGGGTGTTGACCGATTTCCGGTTGTGCAGGAGAGAGCCTTGAGTTCAAGCGACGAAGAATTGATGCGGCGGATCCGCAATGACCTGATCGACAGCTACGATGAAGAGCTGGAGATGGAGATTGAAGACCGCACCGTGGCCGAGCTTGTCGGGGAAGAGCAACCTGCCCGCAACCCCAGGGACGCGGCACAGGAAAAAGAAGACCGCCGCCAGTACTTCCGTGAGCTGTTCCGCCTGCAGGCCGAACTCGTGAAGCTGCAGGACTGGGTGGTCAGCACCGGCCACAAGGTGGTGATTTTGTTTGAAGGACGCGATGCCGCCGGCAAGGGCGGCGTGATCAAACGCATCACCCAGCGGCTTAATCCGCGCGTCTGCCGTGTGGCGGCATTGCCGGCCCCGAACGACCGCGAGCGTACGCAGTGGTACTTCCAGCGTTATGTGTCCCATTTGCCGGCAGCCGGAGAGATCGTGCTGTTTGACCGCAGCTGGTACAACCGCGCCGGCGTGGAACGCGTCATGGGCTTTTGCACTGACGACCAGTGCGAGGAATTTTTCCGTACTGTGCCGGAGTTTGAAAAGATGCTGGTGCGTTCAGGCATACAGCTCATCAAGTACTGGTTCTCCATCTCCGATGAAGAACAGCACCTGCGCTTTCTCGGTCGCATCCACGACCCGCTCAAGCAATGGAAGCTCAGCCCCATGGACCTGGAGTCACGCCGCCGCTGGGAGGAGTACACCAAGGCCAAGGAGATCATGCTGGACCGCACCCACATCCCCGAGGCCCCGTGGTGGGTGGTGCAGGCGGACGACAAGAAAAAAGCCCGCCTGAACTGCATCCACCACCTGCTGCAGCAGATGCCCTACCAGGAAACCCCGCACCCGCCCATCGTGCTGCCCGAACGGGTGCGCCATGAGGACTATGTGCGTACTCCGGTCCCACAAAACATCGTCGTACCGGAAATATATTGAACACCCCCGTCCAGACTCACTGCGTGTAGTCTGTTCCCCCCTTGCAGGGGGCGAAGCCAGCGGCCCGGCAAAGCCGGCTCCGCGGCGCCCACTGGCGAAATACCCCCACTGGTTAGGCCAGTGACTCTTTATGCAAGCATGAGCCGTGGAACCGGCTTTGCCGGGCCACAGGCGGGCGGCCCCCTCGGGGGGCAGGGAGCTACACGAAGTGAGCGACCGTGGGGGCCTAGTTAATTAGTCCCTCACGTCAGCTACTGGATTGGTGCCGAAGTCCGGCCGGGCAAGAAACGCCAGAATGCGCGCAGCTGCATCTTCGGGGGATGTCAGCACGCCGCCTGTTTTCAATCCCACAAACGACTCACGGTCCGGAAAGGCTTTGGGGTCGGCTGCGCGCAGCTGCTCCTGCATGTCGGTGTCGATCACGCCCGGCGCGAGTGAGCAGACTTTGGCGCCGTGGGGCTTCAGGGTTTCCTCCAGTGCCAGGCAGCGGGTGAAATGGTCCATGCCGGCTTTGGCGGCGCAGTAGGCCGCTTGCGAAGCCATGGCGCGGCGCCCCAGGCCTGACGAAATATTGAGCACCTTGCGCGGCGCCTGCCAGCTGCCGGTAGCGCGCAGGAAAGCGGCGGTGATTTGCATCGGCGCTTCCAGCCCCACACGCAGCGCCCTTGCAAGGTCGGCTTCACCAATCTGGTCCAGCGAGCCGATCTGCGGGATCACGCCCGCGTTGTTGATCAGCGTGACGCTGGTCCAGGGTTTCCTGGCATGTGAATCCTTGAGCCAGCTTTCCAGCCTCTCATTCAGTGAGCCGCTGTCCGCCAGGTCATGCGCCCATTGCAGCACCGTAGCGCCGACATGCTGCGCATGTTCTTCCAGCTCGGGCACGGCAGTGCGCGAAATGCCAAGCACCGTGTGGCCGGCGGTGAGCAGCTGGCGTGCCATGGAAAAGCCCATGCCGCGCGAGGCGCCTGTGATCAGGGTGAGGTGGTTGTTTTGTGCCATGGTTGCATGGTAGCGCCGGTGCCATGGAACTGCTTGCGGTCTAAAAGCCGGGCTTGCTTTCAAATGCCATCGCCTGCCCGCTGGCCGGATGCGTGAGCTGCAGCGCTGCAGCATGCAGCAGTAAGCGCGGCGCAGCCGCCTGTACGGCTTCGGGTGCATACAGCGCATCGCCCAAAATCGGATGACCCAGCGCTTTCAGGTGCACGCGCAATTGATGTGACCGGCCGGTGACAGGTTCGAGTTCTACGCGCGTGGTGTTAGCCGCCGTGTCATGCGCCAGCACGCGCCAGCGGGTCTGGCTGGGTTTGCCGCGTTCACCGTCGATGATGCGCAGCGGCCGGCGTGGCCAGTCCACGATGATGGGCAGGTCGATCAGGCCCCAGCTGTCTGGGGCATTCGGCTCACTCGGTGCGGGCAAGCGGCCGCTAACCACCGCCACGTAACGCTTGCCAACCTCACGCGTTTCAAACGATCGGCTCAGCGCCCGCTGCATGGCCGCGCCGCGCGCCATCAGCATCAGGCCGGAGGTGGCCTGGTCCAGCCGGTGCACGATCAGGGCGTCTGGAAAGGCGGTCTGCACGCGGGCGCTCAGGCAGTCCTGCTTGTCTTCGCCGCGTCCCGGCACTGAGAGCAGTCCTGAAGGCTTGTCCAGCACCATCAGGAATTCGTCGGCGTGTAGCAGCCTCACGCCGGGAATGTCGATGACATTACCTGCGGGGTAATTGTTCTGCGGCGGCTCGGCCTTCATGATTCAGTCAACGAAAAGTTTTTAACCAAGGAGAAGAAATCATGACTGACGCAGGTGCCATTGCCATTGCATGTGGATTGATCATCGGCCTGGGCGCCATTGGCGCCTGCCTGGGCATAGGGGCGATGGGCGGGCGATTTTTGGAAGGCGCCGTGCGCCAGCCCGAAATGATGGAGCCGCTGCAGGTCAAGATGTTTTTGCTGGCCGGGCTGATCGATGCCAACTTCCTGATCGGTGTGGGCATCGCCATGATGCTCTTGTTCGCCAATCCCCTCTAGGGTTGGGGCTTGGCTTTAGGCGGCGGGAAGTTGTGAACCGGCGGGCTGCTGCGCTTGACTTCCCGCAGCATGAATAGGTAAAGGCTTTCAACCTTCTCGCGCGCCCAGGGCGTCTTGCGCAAAAATTTCAGGCTGGACGCCACGCTGGGATCGCTGGTGAAGCAGCGGATGTTGATGCGCTGGCCCAGCTCTTCCCAGCCGTAGTGGTCAGACAGCGTAGTGACGATCGTTTCCAGTTTGACGCCGTGCAGCGGATTGCCCGGCTGTGCGGTAGCAGCAGCCGGGACTTCTTCCCGCAAATTTTCAGGCGAATCGCCAGAGCCGGCCATCAAGGCTTTATTTGTTCTTCAGCTTGCCGCGCAGTGGTACCTGCGTCACGATGGTCGGGCGCACCGCGTCGGGAGACACCGTCTTGGGTGGCGAGGTGTCTTTCTTCGGCTTCTTGACCATCTTGTTGTTGTTTTGCTGTCCTTTTGCCATGGTTTTCTCCGTTGGGTTGAGTGAGGTTGATAAAAGAATCGCGAGAGGGATGCCGTGATTATCAGTGCAACTTGATGCGCGGGCGATAGGTCCGGTCCAGCATTTCCGACAGCGTGATCAGTGCGGTTTTCTTGAAGCCGCCCAGCGCCAGCTGGTGCTGCTTGTGCAGGCCCCAGTACATGAACTTGGCCAGCTGTCCTTCAATAAAGAAGCTGCCCTTGGTGAGGCTGCCCATCAGGCTGCCGACGGAAGAGTATTCCGACAGCGACACCAGCGAACCCTGGTCCTTGAAGACGAAGGGCGCCACCGGCTTGCCGGCGATCAGGTCGGAGAGCGAGCGCGTCAGGTACATGGCCTGCTGGTAGGCGGCCTGGGCTCGCGGCGGCACCCAGGTGCCGTCGGGTTGCTGGCATGCCGCGCAGTCGCCAAAGGCATAGATGTTTGTGTCGCCCGTGCTTTGCAGGTTTCCGTTCACCACCAGCTGGTTGAGCCTGTTGGTTTCCAGCGGGTTGCCATCGCCCAGGGTCCGCAGGAAGTCGGAGGCCTTCACGCCGGCGGCCCACACCGTGATGCTGGACGAGATGACCTTGCCGCTGGCCATCTTCAGGCTGTCGGCGGTGACTTCCACCACTTTTTCATTGGTGTGTACTTCGATGGCCAGCTTGCGCAGTTCGCGCATGGCCGATTCGCTCAGGCGCTCGGGCAACTGGGCCAGCAGGCGCGGTGCGGCTTCGACGAGCACGATCTGCAGGTCTTTTTCGGGGTGGATGTGGTCAAAGCCATAGTTGGCCAGCACCCGCGCTGCGGCATGGAGCTCGGCAGCCAGTTCCACGCCGGTGGCGCCGCCGCCCACGATTGCGACTGTGAGGCGCCCGCTGCCGGCCATGCGCGGTACGGTCTGTGCGCGAATGCAGGCGTTGATCAGGCGGTCGTTAAAGCGCTTGGCAGCTTGCGGGCTGTCCAGCTTGATGGTGTGTTCGGCCGCGCCGGGTGTGCCGAAGTCGTTGGTCTGGCTGCCCACGGCAATCACCAGCGTGTCGTAAGCCAGTTGCTGGGCCGGCGTGATCTCGCGGCCGGCTTCGTCATGGCTGGCGGCCAGCTGCAGGGTTTTGTTCTGGCGGTCCACGCCGGTCAGGCTGCCCAGGCGGAACTTGAAGTGGTTCCAGCGGGCCTGCGCGAGGTATTCAATTTCCTCGGCGTGGGTGTCAAAGCTGCCGGCGGCCAGCTGGTGCAGCAGCGGTTTCCAGACGTGGGTGCGGGCGGCATCGACCAGGGTGACCTCGGCCAGGCCCTTTTTGCCCAGGCGTTTGCCCAGTTGCGTGGCCAGCGCCAGCCCTCCGGCGCCTCCGCCCACTATGACGATGCGGTGCATAACTTCTTCCTCCTGGTGCCAGGGTGGCCCTGTTATGTCGCCATGTTAACTGCCTGTTTCGCCTAAAACGCCCCCCCACTTAAAGCCAATGGCCTAATTTTCAGGCCAGCAGGCGGGCTTATCGGGTTTGTCTCCCGGTTCGGGCAAAAATGATCCCGCTCCGGGGAGAGCCCTCATGCCTGTGGATGAGTTAATGCACTAATTCTGGGTTTTGCTATACAGGACGTGCGCAAGCAGCTATTAAATCAATAGCATTGCAACCGCCGAAGCGTGCCCTCAAGAGTAGCCCCTTGCCGTACTTTGCGGGCACTGCGCTGTTAAGCTTCGGGCCGCATGCCGACACACTCATTCAAGGAACTCACCCGCCAGCGCGCCTACATGCGCATGTGGTTCGCCCGGATTTTTGCCACCACAGGCAACCAGATGCTGATGGTCGCCGTGGGCTGGCAGATGTACGAACTGACCGGCAGCGCATGGGACCTTGGCCTGGTGGGTCTGTACCAGTTTGTGCCGGCCTTGTTGCTGACGCTGGTGGCCGGGCACGTCGCCGACCGGACTCACCGCGGGCGCATCATCGCGGCCTGCCTGGTGACGCAGGCCACGGTGGCGGTGATCCTGATGGCGGCCACACAGGGCTGGCAAGTTGGGGGAATACACCACAGCTGGGTTTCGCGCGAGCTGTTGCTGGCGGTGTCGGTCATGCTGGGCGTGGCCCGCGCCTTCCAGATGCCTGCGCAGCAATCGCTCACCCCGGTGCTGGTGCCGCCCGCCATGCTGCCGCGCGCCATGGCCTTCAGCTCGGCCGGCATGCAGGCGGCGGTCATCGGCGGGCCGGCGCTGGGTGGCGTGATTTTTGTGGCCGGCGCCACGGCGGTGTATGCCACCTGCGCTTGCCTCTTTGCCACCGGCTGCGTGCTGATCGCGGTGCTGCGCTATGACCACGCGCCGCCGCCACGTGAGCCGGTGACGCTGCGTACATTGCTGGCCGGTGTGGAGTTTGTATGGCAGCGCAAGGCCCTGCTGGGCGCTGCGTCGCTGGATCTTTTTGCCGTGCTGCTGGGCGGCGCCACGGCCTTGCTGCCCATGTTCGCCAAAGACATCCTGCACGTCGGGCCCTGGGGCCTGGGCCTGCTGCGCGGCGCCCCTGCGGTCGGCGCTTTGCTGACGTCCGCGGTGCTGACCCGCTGGCCGCTGGAGCGACGCGTCGGGCCGACCATGCTGTCGGCAGTCGCCCTTTATGGCGTGTGCATGGTGGTGTTTGGCCTGTCGACCAGTTTTGTGCTGTCGCTGCTGGTGCTGGCCGTCTCGGGCGGCGCCGACATGGTCAGCGTGGTGGTGCGCCAGACGCTGGTGCAGATCGAAACCCCCAACGAAATGCGCGGCCGCGTCAGCGCTGTCAACTCGGTATTCATCGGTGCGTCCAACCAGCTTGGTGAGTTTGAATCAGGCGCCACTGCTGCGCTGCTGGGGCCGGTGGGCTCGGTGGTGGCGGGTGGGGTGGGTACGCTGCTGGTGGCTGCGGCGTGGTTCAGGCTGTTTCCGTCGCTGTCTCGGCGGGACAAGATGGTCAATCACTAGCTTTCACGCTGGCTCGAACCGCCCGCCCGCTCTTTCGACTGGCCAGCACTTCACCCAATGGGTCGTCCGCAGATTTGCGCCAGTGGCGTGGCTTGGTAGAGCGCACCTGGTTCTCAAGCGCGTCGAGTTGTTCTGGGTCAACAGTCCGCACTACTTGCGCCAGTTTGTGGTCTTGCGCGTGTCGCTCAGACCGGATGCCTCTCGCCTTGGAAAGCGGTATTCCTTTGCGCGAAGCCTTGCTATTTTCGCCGTAGGTATTTCGACGGTCTTTCAGGTAGCTGAGACGTTTTTTCTGTTGAGGAGTCATATTGAGGCCAACGTAATGCGGGTGTGGTGTGGATCCATGGCGTAAGAACTAAGCAGATGTGCCAAGCGGAAAATCTTCATATGATTTTGGGTAATAGCCCCAGATTCTGGCCACACCGTCTCTGTATTCAAAGTCGAAGCCGATCTCTTTCAACCTTCCGAGAAACACAGGCGAATAGTCAATGATCTTTGGCGCAAGAAGGCGGCCCGTGCGGAGTTCGCCATGCAAGCCGATGTCAAACCACTCCACGCCCACAAACGGGTAGGGCAGGTGATAAAACCATTCGACATCCCAGCCCGAAATGTGGCCGTTGACCCACTTCGAGCGATACGAAGGTCTCCATTCAAGGCCGCGCACGTATGTGATCAGCTCGTTCCATTGAGTGTCGTTCGCCAGCGAGCCTGAGAACTTCTGGCGCGCCTGCTGCGCAATTTTCTCCTTGTCTTCGTTCTCAGGGACGGCATTGACAAGTGGTAGTGAATGCATGATCAAGGCCTGATTTAAAAATGAACGGACGCATTGGCTGTGATGCTGCACGATGCCTGCTGTTGTTGTGACGCATGAACAATTTATTGGGAATGCGCAAGGTCGGTTTCCAGAATGTAGAGGCTGTTGGGTGTGGGGTTGTGGCATGTCAGGCCCACTTCACTCACCGGGATATCGAATGTGACCAGCACGCGGCCGTTTGCGTTGACCGGACCTGCGATGGTTCCCCGGGTCCCTATCAGGAGCCAATAGTTCTCGGCAGGGTGACAATCTTCAGGCGCGCACCGGGCACCGTTGAAGGATATGAGTACGACTTTCGATCCGGCTGGATGCATCTAGCCACCTACGCTTTCACATGAGAGGCTCAGACGACAGGTTCCCGCTATAGGAGAGCACTGTACCGAGCAATGGGAGGCCGACTTCCACGTTGAACTGATACTGACCGTTGTCGATGCGCTTCGATGCGGCCGTGCGAGGCAGGAGCCAAAGGGGGAAGGGAACGCCCGCTAGCCGGCCTCCGATGGGCCGCCAGACCCAGCCGCCATTGACAATGGAAACACCCAGGTTGAGGCGAAGCAGGCCCGATGACTCGACCCAGTAACCCGATGGATAACGACCTGTCGGCGTGAAGGTTGAGGCAAACGTGGAGGCTTCATTGAAGGTACGGTTCCAATGAAGCTCGGTGTCAGTGCTGAAGATGGCAACACTCATCGATGCAGTCCCGTCGCAAGGCGGAACGCCAAGCTTTCTTGCAAGCCGACGACCCACCCAACCTGCCAGGCCAGTACCCAGCCGAACGTCGACTGTGCCAGCGAGTGTGCCTCCAGACCGATGGAGTTCCTGGAGCAACGGGTGCAGTTGTGCGAAGGCCTCACCAAACCAGGTTTCAACGACTGCCGACATGTGCTCTTTCGGTTGCGGTGCAGTTCCGCCATGAACCAGATCAACAGAAGCGGGGCTGCACACTGCAGGTGATTTTAGGTGCGCAGCTGGCGGGTCGCCGCTCTCAAGATGGAAGGCGCTGGCGACTTAATCTCTGTTGTATTCAGATTACGACCATTGCGCCCCGCCTCGCAGACGAAACGCACTGATCCGTCTACCGCCCCGAATTCGCCCGTATCCGATTCACCTCCACCGGCGTGATTTCACTTGCCCGGTTGCCCCATGA
Source organism: Polaromonas sp. P1_F8 (assembly GCF_056405635.1). Lineage (NCBI taxonomy): Bacteria > Pseudomonadati > Pseudomonadota > Betaproteobacteria > Burkholderiales > Comamonadaceae > Polaromonas > Polaromonas sp. P1_F8. The sequence continues at coordinate 331,690 of NZ_JBFUBS010000003.1, forward strand.
CTGGCGGACATGCGTCAGCACCAGCGCCATGTCGGCGTCGTTCAGCACCAGCACGAAGGGCGGCATGCCAAAGGGGCGCGGGTTGCCGGCGGTGGCCGGGGCGTAGCCGCCATTCAGCACGATCTGCACCAGGTTCACGGCCTGGCTCATGGTGACGGCGCGGTTGCCTGCCAGCGCCGGGTAGGCATTGGCAATGCCTTCGCCCTTGGTGCCGTGGCACTGGGCGCAGTGCTGTTCATAGAGTTTGGCGGCGCGTTCCACCGACTCGCCCTGCGTTTTGATGGGGGTCGGCTCCGGGTGCGTGGTGTGTGAGGGCGGCAGCTCTTTGAGGAACTGCGCCATCGCGCCGAGGTCGGCGTCGCTCAAATATTGCGTGCTGCGCTGGACGACTTCAGCCATGGGGCCGGTGACCGAGGCGCGTGGTGAGACGCCGTTCTTCAGAAGGCTCACGATGTGCTGCCTGTCCCAGTCGCCCACGCCCGCTTCATACGGCGAGGTCAGCGAGGGTGCATACCAGTTCTGCATGGGGATCAGCCCGCCAGCCAGGTCCAGCCCGGTGTCGCTGGCGCCCAGCGCATTGCGCGCGGTGTGGCAGGCCGCACAGTGCCCCAGGCCCTTGACCAGGTAGGCCCCGCGGTTCCAGTCGGCACTGCGTGCGGCGTCCGGTTGGTACACGCCGGGGCTGAAGTAAAGGGCGCGCCACACCGCAAGCGCGGCCTGCGACTGGTAGGGAAAGCGCAGCGCATGGGGCTGGTTGGGCTGCACCGCAGCGGGCAAGCTGCGCAAGTAGGCAAACAGCGCATCCGAGTCTTCACGCGTGACCTGCGTGTAGCTGGTGTAGGGGAAGGCCGGGTAGAGCAGGCGGCCGTTTTTGGAGCGGCCGTTGTGCATGGCGCGCCAGAAATGGGCGGATGACCAGGTGCCGATTCCGGTTTTGTCATCGGGCGTGAGGTTGGAGGTGAACACTGTGCCAAACGGCGTGGCGATGCCGCGTCCGCCCGCATAGGCCTGGCCGCCTTGCACGGTGTGGCAGGTCTGGCAGTTGCCAGCGCGCGCCAGGTAGGCACCCCGGGCAATCAGGCTGTCGCTGGGGGCCGCGGTAGCCACAGGCGCCTTCACGTCGACTTCGTCGCGCACATTCAGCGCCCATACCAGTAAAACCGCGGCGGCTGCCAGGGTGGAAAGGCCCACCGCCCATTTGAGGAGGGTCTTCATTTTTGCGTTTTCCTGATGGACAAAGCCGGCACAGCGGGCATGTCTGCCGCACTGCCGCAGGTGATGGCCACAGCGCCGGGTGTGAGCGCTGGCAGCGTGGTGGCCGGTTTGGTGCTCGCCGGCAGGGGCTGCGCCGCCACCCAGCTGGCGACGGCATTGATGTCTTCCGGGGTGAGTTTTTCCACCACATTTTTCATGCAGTCCGGCGCATGCGCGCGGCGCTGCCCGGCCTTCCAGGCGCCCAGCTGTGCATTGAGGTAGTCACGTGGCAGCCCCAGCAGGCCCGGAATGGCAGGCGCCACGCCGGTCATGGCCTGGCCGTGGCACTGCACGCAGGCCGGCAGCTGGCGCGCGGCGTCGCCCTGCATGACCAGCTGCTGTCCATGGCGCATGGCCTCGGGCGATGCGGCAGCGGGCAGGGGTGCGGGATAGGGGACTTCGAGTTGGGAGAAGTATTGCGCAATCTCCATCAGGTAGGTGTCGCTGAGCGGTTCGATCAGCTGCGTCATGAGGCCGTAGTGGCGGCGCCCGTCGCGAAAGTTCAGCAGCTGGTTGTACAGGTAGCCCGCCGGTTTTCCCGCCAGGCGTGGGTAATAGCCGTCGGGTGCTGCCCGGCCCTGGGGCCCGTGGCAGGCCGTGCAGGCCATGGTGCGCTGCGCGATGGTGTCTTCAAACGGCGGCGGGGCTGCCTGGGCGGCACCCGCCATGGCAAATGCAAGGCCGGCCCACAACAGCCGCGCGGCCAGCACACGCTTGCAAAAGCGTGGGAAAGATCTTGGGTTCATGGGGCCATCATGCCGCACATGGGTGGCCGGTGTCAGCATCAGGTGTCCTCCAGAAAAACGTATCGGATGAAAAACGGGTGAAATGACGGGGCGCTGGCCCCACAGTAGAGTCCCAGTCGTAAATCGCACGGCTGGCGGGAGCCGGGTTTGCGCCTCTACTTGCGAGGATCCTGCAACGCGCGGACGCAGGCCAGAAAATGGTCCCAGCTGGTCTGCACTTCCTTCACGCGCACGCCTTTGTCCAGCACCGCACCGCAGGCTGCTTCCGCGCGCCGGACCACCTTGGTCAATGCGCTGCCCGGCAAGGGCGGAATCTGTGCACGCAGCGCGTCGGCTTTCGCCCGCATCTGCATGATGGCGTCCCGGGCCAGGGTCTTGTTACCGGCACAGGCAATCATGCCGATCATTTCCGCCATTTCAGTCAGGGCGGGGTCCAGTTGCCAGATGGCGGCGGTGGTGCCCAGCGCCAATGCCCAGATGCGCCGGTTGCGGCGGGTGGTGGCACCTGCAAGTGGCTCGGCCGCCGCAGTGTCGTGTAGCGCTGTGCTGGCAGCAGGTGGGTTGGGCTTGTTCATGGTGTCGGCGGGAGACAGCCGATTTTGCACCAGGGCCGTCACGAAGGCATCCGGTGGCGTCTAAAAGCCCCAGTCTTGTCAAACCTCAGTTGCTGGTTACCTTGGCGCTACAAGAAGTACAGGACCCGGAGGACGTGGTGCCGCCCTAGTGCCTGTCAATCGGTGTCAGCGCGGCCGTCCGGGTTCCGGTCGCCACGCGCTGGGTATTGACGTTGTCGGTGGTCACAATTTTGGTGAAAGGCCGCATATTTGCATGCATTGCAGGTGCGACACCAAGGGACGCTATCGGGGGCATCGGCAAGTTTGCTTTCAGCCTGGTCGCCACCGCCACTTCACGCAGGGGTTGCTTGATGGGTTCAAGTGCTTCATGCAAGGGCCCGAGCTTGGCTGTCTGCCGTTCCATGGCATCGACAAAGTGGTGCAGGTTGTTGGGGTTTTCGGGTTTTTCCTTGATCTTCGTGACGAAACCATCGTCGGCGCCCTGCCGGCTGGGCAATGTGGAGTTGCTGTCGCCCTGGAACCCGCTGACGCGTACACGCGGATCGGCGTGCTGGGCATCCAGCGTGGCAGAAACCTGCCCGGCAAAGGTCTGGGCCAAATTGCGCGGGCCGATGGCCACGTGGTCGCGCGACACCGTACCGGCGCTGCCACAGGATGTCAGCCGGACGTCCAGGCCCGGGCTGTTCACGGAATTGGCAATATTGTGCACCGCAGTCCCAATGTCCTGCGCCGTGTGCGTCATCTTGTAGCCGCGCTTGATGTTGACCTTTGTTGCCTGCTCGAACAGGCCCGGCGGGTGGTGTTCGTCTTCATCCACCGGCGTTGCCACGGTGGTGATGGAGTTGGGATTGCGCGGGCTGCCGTGGCCCTTGACGAACAGAACATCGGCGGGGCCGTTTTCCCGGTTGTTGTACGGCGCCATGCCGGGCTGCACGACCCTGACGTTGCGGATCGCTGAGCTCAAACCGCGGTATTCGCGCTGCAGTTGCTGCTTTTGCGGAATCGTCAGGTTGCCGGCGAGCAGCTTGTCCATCACGCTGGCATGGCGTTCCTCGTAGTGCGCACGCACCGCGCGCTGGGCTTCGATGTTGTCGACAAAAACCGTGCCTGGTTTGAACTCGTTGTTGGCACCGGTGTGTCCCATTTCCATCACCGCTGCCTTGCGGTGGCCGGTGTCGAAGGCCGCCAGGCCGGGAAGATAAACGTGCCGTTTGATCCTTTGGTCTGCCATGGTGTGGGCTGCGCTCCTTTTGCCGCAAAGCTTCGCAAACCCTGTGCCAGGTGAGCAGCGCGTGCAAGTGCATGAATCCAAAAGGTATTTGGCGCAGAAAACAGGAGCTGCGGGACCAATTTGTCCCTTGCGTTCGAAGAGGAATATCACCCCAACCCAGTCGCTGCGTTACCTGACGGGGTGGGATGTTTTTGTCCCGTGCCGGGTCTTATTTGTCCCGCCCCGCTGGCACGCAGCCCGCAGGGCTGGAACCATTCATGCGCAGGCGTTGTCCCATAGCGCCACGTGCTGGCACACCCAGCGCGGGTCGTCGTGCGGCAGGTCATGCCCTGCCCAGGGGTGCTCCCGGTGCGATGTTTGCCAGGCACGGGCAAGCTGCGCGGAACAGGCCGGGCTGACAAGGGCATCGCCGGCTGAAGACAGGACCAGCACCGGGCAACGCGGCGCAAGAGGTGCGCAGGTGAACCGGGTGGCTGCCCATAATTGCCGCGCTGCGTTGGCTGCGCTCACAGGTGCGCTTTGGCGGATGAAGCGCCACTGCGTGAGATCCTGCTGCCTTTGCTCCTGGCGCTTGCAGGTGAGTTCATGGACTTTTTGTTCCACGGCATCAATGTTCCGCCAGTGCGAAGCCATCGCCAGCAGTGTCAGCCAACTGCGGGGCCGCAGGCGCTGCGCAAAATGTGCGTGGGGCCGCATGCTGGTGTTGACAAGCACCAGCCGCGAAATTTCGTCCGGGTAGCGTTGTGCCCAACTGGCCGCCGCCATGCCGCCCAGGGACATCGCCAGCACTGCGTAGGGCGGCCGTACGCCCTGCGCCGCCAGTTGCCGGCGCACCGCCTCGACCATTTTCTCCACAGAAAGTGGGGAGCGCTGCCCGGACCATTTACCGTTGCCGGGCAAATCCAGCGTGATGACCTGGCCGGGGCTGCGGCCTGTGGCTTCCTGCAACTGCAGCGGGAAATCTCCCCAGTGCCGCGCTTCGCGGGTCAGGCCCCTGAGCAACACCCAGGTCATGTCACAACACCCTGCGCGGGCGCCAGTGCGCCGCGGCAAGCCGTGCGAGTTGCACGCGCTGTTCGCCCGAAGGCAGCCAGCGCGGCGCGGAGAATGCGGCGCGTGTCAGGAAATCCAGCAGGTCCGCGTGGCGGCGCAGCACGCGCCGCGTGCGATGAGCCTTGATGGGGTTGAAAATGCCGTGGCGCGAAAACAGCTGGCGCGGGTTCTTGCGTATCCATAACCACGAGCCCAGCTCCAGCGTCATCGGCAAAAAGATGTTCTCCGCCGGCGCGCGGTCGTAGGCGTGGTCCCAAAGGTCGCCGTGCAGCAGGTACTGGTTGCTTTGCGGCTCGAAGCTGTAGGCGTGGTGCGGGTGCGACTGCTCGAGCATGGTCCGCAGTGCAAACATCTCCGGCAGGTGCGGCATCAGCCGGCGCGTCCTGGCGTACGGAAACCACAGGCTGTCCTCAAAGCCGTAGCCCGAATGGCAGTCCAGTGCCAGGCTGAAGGGCCGGCTGGCCAGTTGTTCCCGCACCACTTGCAGTACGGCCGCGCTTTCCACTTCCATCGGCATGCCGGGCCTTCCGCAGTACCAGGGAAGCCGGGGGCTCACGGTTTGCCCGCCGGCCAGGAAGGGCACACGGGCGTCGGCCTTGTGGGGGGCATTGCGCATCAGGTCCACGCCCTGGGGGTTGGCGCGCTTGTGCGCCCACATGCCGCCGGGGTTCACGATGGGCATGAACACCAGCCGGATCTTTTCGAGTTGCCGGTGCAGCAACTCGTCCCACTCCAGGCGAAACAGCAACGCCCGCATGTAATGCAAAACCAGCTGCGTGCCGATGCGTTCCAGTCCATGGATGCCGCCGAAGAAACCGACCGCGGGCGCCGCAGGGTCGCGGGAGCCGATGCCCGCCACATACAGCGGAAAAGACGGGCCGGCAGTATGCGCTTCGGCCACAACGGCCACGTCAAAGTGCGCGCTGCCTGCCAGCAAAATTGTCTTGAGCTCTTCCATCTCCGAAAAGCTGGCCGCCGCATCCCGCGCCGGCGTGAGGCTGTAGGGACTGTGAAGGCTGCGCGGGCTGTCGGCTGCGCTATTCAGTGGCGGAGGGAGCATCCGCCCATCCTTGCACAGTTGTTTGACAGGCGTGCTACAGCTTGTTGTTTTGCGGGGAAGGCCGGGAGCCCGGCTGGCGCGGCTCGGCGCCCGCCCGCTGTGAAATGGCGGCAATCACCTGGTGCAGGGCCTTGTTCACCGGTTTGTCGTTGCGCATGATCAAGGCCAGCGTCCTTTGCAGCCGTGGGTACAACGGGTGGACCACGAGTTCGGCATGCTGTCCCGGGCCGGTGACCGCCATTGCGGGCAGGATGCTGCAGCCCAGGCCGGCCGCCACCATTTCCTTGATGGCTTCGACGCTGCCCAGTTCCATGATGGGTTTGGGAGCGTGGCCCGCATCCTGAAACCACTGGTCGATGATCACGCGGGTGTTGGCCGCCGGCTCGAACAGCACCAGCTCGCGCTTTGCCAGGACGGCCGGCGTGATCCTGGCGGGCATGGCGGCATCACGCTTGGGTGCGATGGCCACAAACTCATCGTTGAACAACGGTGTCACCGCCAGCGCGCGCCGTTTGACGGGCAGCGTGACCAGCGCCAGGTCCAGCATGTTGCCTTCCACCGCCTTGACGAAGTCGGCCGTGTTGCCCGTGCTGACCACCACGCTCAGATTGGGAAACCGCAGCCTCAATGAGCGCAGGATTTGCGGCAGGAAATAAAGGCAGGCCGTGGCGCCAATGCCCAGCGTGATGCGGCCGGCCACATTCGAGGAGTGGGAAGCCATGGCGGCCATGACGCCGTCTACGGCGGTGTTGACATGCTGGATTTCTTCCATCAGGTCAAGCCCTGCGGGTGTGGGCGTTGCGCGGCGCGCCACGCGTTCGATCAGGCGCACGCCCAGCTTCTGCTCCAGCTGCCTGATTTGCAGGCTGACGGCGGGCTGTGAAAGGCCCAGCCTTTCGGCCGCACCGGAAAAGCTCCCGGTTTCAACGATGAGGGCGTAGGTGCGCAGGTGGTCCAGGTTGAGCATGCAAAGAAATTCTAATCAACCTGATAAGTTTTGACATATTTACTTATGCATGCCGTTGCGCAACCATAGCGGCATGCACCTCACACCCATACCCCAGGCCACCCGCCCCGATCCTTCCTCTGAAACTCGGGGTTCCCTGGTGATCGGTCCCTGTGCCGAAAGCCATATGGAGGCAATCCAGGCGATATACGCGCACTACGTGGCCACCAACCTGGCGACGTTTGAGCTGGAGCCGCCCAGCGTCGCTCAGATGCTCTCGCGCCGCGCTGACATCCTGCAGGGCGGCTACCCCTACCTGGTGGCGCATCGCAACGCAGAGGTGGTGGGGTATGCCTATGGCAGTGCCTACCGTTCGCGGCCGGCCTATCGCCATACGGTGGAAGACTCGATTTACGTCGCGCCCGGCATGCGCCAGTCCGGCATTGGCAGCGCCCTGCTGCGTGAGCTGATCCGCCAGTGCGAGCAGCGCGGTTTCCGGCAAATGGTGGGCGTGGTCGGCAACAGCGCCAACACGGGCTCGCTCAGGGTGCACGAGGCTTTGGGCTTTGCCCGTATCGGCACGCTGGGCAGTGTCGGCTACAAGTTCGGCCAGTGGGTGGACACGGTGCTGATGCAGCGTGCGCTGGGCGACGGCGCCGCGTCGCCCGGGGCTTTGCCCGTGGGTCTACGGCAGATCCCGCCAGTTCAATCCCCTGGCCCGATCACCACATCCGACAGTGGGTACGCGACACAGGGCAGGATGTAGCCCGTCTGCTTTTCCTCGGCGCTCAGGCCCGGCCATTCGATGCGGTAAGCCACCTGCCCGTTGGCCAGCCGGCGGATGCAGGTGCGGCAGGTGCCGTTTCTGCACGAACTGTCCATCGCCACGCCGGCCTGGAGCGCCGATTGCAGGATCGGCAGGGACGGCGAGGCGCTGAAATGCACCCCTTCCGGGTTCAGCTGGACGCTGAACAGAACCGCATTCGCCGGATCGCCAGGGTGGGCCGGGTCGTCCATCGCTGCCTCGGGTTGCGGGAAGCTGCCAGCGCTAGCCGCGCAGGCGCTCCAGCAGCAGCACGGTCATCAGGGACAGCAACAACTGCTGCTCTTCGCGTTCATTGAGAGGGGCCATCCGTTCGGCGGTGAACCGGCCCTCAAACAGGGCGGGCTGCTTGGTGAGCTCGGCCACCAGTGTGCCATCGGGTCTCGTCACCTGGTAGGCGGGATGGAACAGGTAGCCCGAAAACATGCCGATCACCGGAATCTGGCTGAAGAGGCCGTCAAGAAAACGCGTCATCACGCTTTTCTCGTTGATGCTGAAGTGGGTGACACCGTTGTCCTGCACGTCAAAACCGGCTCTCCACATGGAGCGCATGCCGCGACGCTTGATGCCGCCCAGCGCCGCGCCCTGGGTATCGGTGAAGTGGTACAGCGCCGAAAAATCGATAATCCGGTCCGCCTTGATCTGGTAGAGCTGCCGGTCCTGTTTTTCATCGGTGAAAACCGTGATGGCTTCCTTGAGCTTGAAGAGTTTTTGTTTGACATACGCCACCGGCTGGCTGTGCGCGTCCTTGACCAGAAACTGCGGCGCAAAGGCGATGAGTTTGAAGGACATTTGCAGGGGAAACTGAATACCTTGGGCCATGATTTGCAAGCGCTTGTAAGTGTTAGGGTGCGACGAATGTACCCGACGCCAAAGTCACTAGCCGGGCATTCATCCTGCCGCCGGACCGCCGTGAAGCGAATGTATTGCCGGGTGGGAGGCGATTTGGGCGACAATTCTGCTCCCCCGATCATTTCCCGCACCGATTCACAAGCGATTTTTTTCATGTCCAGCTATTCCGTCCGTCCCGCTACGCCCCGCGATGCCAAAACCATTGCCGAAATTCATGTCGCCACCTGGCAGGCCGCTTATAAAGACCTCATGCCCGAGGACTACCTCGGCAAGATCACGGTAGAAAAACGCCTGCCTTACTGGCGCGAAGCCATCGAATTCAGCGAGCCGCAACTGCTGGTGGCCACGGACGGAGATGAGATCGTGGGCTTCGTCGGCTTTGACCGTTCCCGCGATGCCGGCACCAAATCAACAGTGGGTGAGATCTGGGCGCTGTATGTGCTGCCAGAACATTGGGGCAAGGGCGCAGGCCTGGCCCTGTGGGACGGTGCGCGCGAGGGCCTGAAAGAAGAGGGTTGCACGCAGGTCACATTGTGGGTGCTGTTGCGCAATGAGCGTGCGCTGCGCTTTTATGAACACGCTGCGGGGTTCAAGCGCGAGATGCCATCGCTCAAGACTGTGGCTTTTGGCAGTGCCAAGCTGGAAGAGATCCGGCTCAAGCGGGTGGTTGATTGAGCGTCTGACATTCGTCTGAGCTAGGCCGGCTCTTGCTCCGGCGGTGCGCTCTTCGCTGAGGGTGGCTGGCCGGGGGTAGCCCGGCAGCTACTCACTTTTCTTTTGCTTCGCCAAAAGAAAAGTAAGCAAAAGAAAAGGCGACCCTGCTGTCTGCGTCCCTCCGCTTCGCTACGGGCAACCTGCGGTGCTCGGTTCAGGCGGGGTCTCGCTCGAACTCGCTACGTTGCACTTCGCTCAGACAATCGCGATCCCTGATCCGCCTGGCCCTGCGCTCCTCGGCGCAGACAGAAGGGGCTGACGGGAGCGGGGACCGAAGACAAATACCAACTCCAATACCGACAAGGACACGCCATGGCGTGTCCTTGTTTCTTCAGGTGTTCGAGTTCTGGTATTCGGTTATTGGCTGTTTGGTATTCCTGTCTTCACCCCCTTGTGGATGCGCCGAGGAGCGCAGGGCCAGGCGGATCAGGGCAAAAACTTGTTTGAGCGAAGCGAGTTGTTTTTGACCCCGGCTGGACCGAGCACCGCAGGTTGCCCGTAGCGCAGCGAAGGGACGCGGGAACCAGGGTCGCCTTTTCTTTGCTTACTTTCTTTTGGCGAAGCAAAAGAAAGTGAGTTGCATGCCGGGCAACCCCCGGCCAGCCACCCTCAGCAAAAAGCGCAACGACAGAACAAACCAGGCCTTAAGAGCGCCATCTCACGACGGCACATTCACCACCCGCTCATCATCATCAGGAATCAGCGGCATCCCTTCGTCGGGCTCCACCGGCAACTCCAGTGCGTCGTCTTCATCCAGACCTTCCTCGGGTGGGCCGTTACGCGGCTGGCCGTTGTCGGTTGCGCCGGTTCTGAGGGCGGGTCGTCCAATTCTGGGCATTGTGCTTCTCCTTGGAGTTTCAAAAACGTTGGAAGGGCGTTTATCAACGGTGCCTGGCCTGGATGCCTTTGGCTTGTGAGTTCAGGACGATGATGCGGGCAACCGCGACAGGGGCTGCCAAGCCAAGCGGCCTTTTTCCTGTCAGTGTGGGCCGACAACCGCGCGGCACGCACAACACTCTCTTGTCCTACATGCAGCGTATCCCGCTGCGCACAGTCAGCATGCCTGCCGCCGCTTAATGTCGGCAGACACCTCTGGATGACCAACCATATAACCGTCATCGCCGGGACACAGATGGATCGCAGAGGTATTTTGCGGAATTTTTTTGAAAGAAGCATCATGGACAAAACCACAGCCTCCACCGGTACGGCTTCCGGTACTGACAATCCCCTGCAGCGCGGCGTCGAGTCTGCCGGAGCAGCGCTCCACAGCGGCATTGACAAGGTGGCTGAGCCGGCCCGCAGTGCGGTAGACCGCGCGTCTTCCGCCGCGCACGAAGGCGTCGACAAGCTGGCCAGCGGTGCCAGCACTGTGGCTGACCGCTTTGCCGACCAGACCCGCCGGGTGACTGAAGCGCCAGGCCGGGCCATTGATGCCTCGAAGTCGTGGGTCCAGGAAAGGCCCCTGGAGGCTGTCGGTGCCGCCCTGGCCCTGGGCTTTATCCTGGGACGGCTCACGGCACGCTGAATGCCTGGCGCATAAACGCCCGTCCAGAGCCGCCCGTGAGGCGGCTTTTTGTTGCGCTGGATTTGGGTACAGTAAGCCTTCCCCTTCGGTGCTACCACAACGCATAACGGCAGCATCGGACTCCTGCCGGCCCGGCCTCATCACGGCCGGGCTTTGCAAGCTTTGCTCACCCCCTTCGGCCTTGCGCCGGCACACGGAACCTACATATGGCCAGCAGCCTTCTCGCCTTGATCGACGACATCGCCACCATCCTTGATGACGTAGCGCTGCTTTCCAAGGTGGCCGCCAAGAAAACCGCCGGCGTGCTGGGTGATGACCTGGCGCTCAACGCCCAGCAGGTCTCAGGTGTCAAGGCAGACCGGGAGTTGCCGGTAGTCTGGGCTGTGGCCAAAGGTTCCTTCGTCAACAAGGCCATCCTGGTGCCGGCTGCGCTGGCCATCAGCGCGTTCATACCGTGGGCCGTCACGCCGCTGCTGATGGTAGGCGGTGCATTTCTTTGTTACGAGGGGTTTGAAAAACTTGCGCATAAATTCATGCACAGCGCAGACGAACAGGCGGCCGAGCATGAGGCGCTGACTGCCGCACTGACCAACCCCGACGTAGACGTGCTGGCACTGGAAAAAGACAAGATCAAGGGCGCGGTCCGCACCGACTTCATCCTGTCCGCTGAAATCATCGCGATCACGCTGGGCACCGTGCAGGCCAGTCCCTTCGTGACGCAGGTGGCTGTTCTGGGCGGTATCGCCCTTCTGATGACGGTGGGGGTTTATGGCCTGGTGGCAGGCATCGTGAAGCTGGACGATGGCGGGCTTTACCTCAGCCGGCGTGAAGGCGGCGGCGCCCTGGGCCGCTTGCAGCGCGGTGCAGGCCGCGCCATCCTGCTGACCGCTCCCTGGCTCATGAAAGGCCTTTCTGTGGCGGGCACCATCGCGATGTTCCTGGTGGGTGGCGGCATTCTGACGCACGGCTTTGCGCCGCTGCATCACGCGATCGAAGTGCTCGCACAAAAAGCGTCGGCCATTGGCGGAGCAGGTGCCTTGCTGGCCGCGCTCACGCCGCTGTTGATGGACGCACTCACAGGCTTGATCGCCGGTGCGCTGGTGCTGTTCGTTGCCATGCTGGTCAAGCGCGTCCTGGCGCGCCGCTGACACAGAAGAGAAGAGAATGCATGGAGAATCCGGCAGTCAGTCGCCGGACTTTCCTGGCTTGGCCGGCTTTTCCGGTTCCTCGTGGCGGCCTTCAGTCTTGCCGGCGGGCTGGTCGTCCGGCACCGGAAATGGCCAGCGGCCTTTTTCACGGGGCGGTGCGGGCATGGCTGCTTCCCGCGCGCGCTGCTCCAGTGCCTTTCGGCTCTCGGTATCGGGCGCGGCAACTTTGGGTCTTGGCATGGGTGGTCTTTCGCAGGGAAGAAAGGCAGTGTATGAAAGCTGGCGCGCAAAACGCCGGACAGCCACTGACCTTACTCCCCTGGGGTGTCCTGCGGTGTAGTCTGCGGATGACGCCAGTTGTAGGAAGCTGGGGACGCCGGGAAATGCCAACGCATTCGTCGGCGTAGCGGCTGACGCGTCGTCTGCCGCGTTTACTGCGGCAAGCTGCTCTTGCGCTGTATCAGGTCGTGTTTGGCGAACAGGTCAGCGATCCAGTCGACAAACACACGCACCTTGTTGCTCAGGTGGCGATTGGGTGGGTACACCACATGGATGGGTTTGGCCTCGGAGCACCAGCCGTTGAACAGGGGTTCCAGCGCACCGCTGCTGATGTGGTGCTGAACCAGAAAGGTGAGCGTCTGCAGGATGCCCAGGCCGGCCAGCGCCGCCGCCACACCCGCGTTCGAGTCATTCACCGAGAGCTGGTGGTGCCCGCCGATCTCCACCACCTCTCCGTCCTTTTGCAGGTTGACGGTGTAAAGCTTGCCGTCGCGCGGCGAAAAATAGCGGATCAGCTTGTGCGCCTGCAGCTCGCGCGGGTGTTGGGGTACACCGTGGCGCTTGAGGTAGGCGGGCGAAGCGCAGGACATCAAATAGAACTCGCCGATGCGGCGCGCCACCAGCGACTGGTCGGTGATCTGCCCACCGCGGATCACGCAGTCGACATTTTCTGCAAGGATGTCGATCGGCCGGTCGCTTACGCCAAGCTCCAGCTGGATGTCGGGGTAGCGCGCATAAAAGTCGGGTAGCGCCGGAATCACCACCGCAAGGCCCAATGAAGAGGGAATGTCCACCTTGAGCCGGCCACGCGGGCTGGCCTTGGCGCGCGACATGCTCGACTCAAGCTCTTCCATTTCCCCCAGAAGGCGGCCCGCGCGCTCGTAGTAAGCCGCACCGTCGGCCGTCACCGTGACTTTGCGCGTGGTGCGGTTGAGCAGCTTGGTGTCCAGTGACTGCTCCAGTGTCTGGATCAGGCGCGTCACCGTGGGCTTGGGCATGCCCATGGAATCTGCCGCTTTGGTAAACGTGCCGGCCTCCACAACCCGTACAAAGGCCTGCATTGCGGAAAATTTATCCATGAAAGAGTCCTGTTCTGGTGAGGGCCGTCAGCGCGTGCCTTGCCTGGCGGGCGCCGCAAGAGGGATACGGGGCGGTAATTAAAAATGGCTGCCGGGGAAGAGATGCATCTGCCAACAGGGGCTCATCGGCAAAACGGCGAGGGGCGATTGTGACCAGCCCAGCCGGTTCAGGTGCGGGGCGCGAAATAGCCCTGAGAACTTTCCGGGATTGCCAACTCCCAATTGACCTTGCCCCACAGGGAAGGATGAAACTCCGCGCTCGGATGTTCATGGGAGCTTTCATGGGGGGCCGTGATTTTCAGAGGAGAAGCCTGCTTGCTACCCCTCATTGTTGCACTGGTGAAATAAAGTATAAACAAAACGGCTATTTATTAAGCGACCTGCCGCGCGTATCTTCTGCTGCATTGCAACAAAGAGGAGCCGCGTGCGGCTCGCCATGATGAATAGCCCACAGCCCGTCTCTGCAGGCGCCGACAAAAACACCCCTCCCTGGGTGGAAAAACAGATCCAGCTGGCGCTGAAAAAGCCGCTGGACGTGCGCTTTTACGGCCGCCGCAGCGGCACGGGCGTTTCACCCCTGGTGGTGCATTTCCACGCCGGTGCGTTTGTGGGCGGGTCGCTGGAAGGCGGTTCCTGCGTAGCCGGGCTGCTGGCCCAAGCCGGCGCAGTGGTGATGTCGCTGGACTATCCGCTGGCGCCAGAGCACCCTTTCCCCAATGCAGTCGAAATAGGTTATGCCGCGCTGGTTTGGGCCGCCAAGGCCCGCCACAAGCTGGTCGGTGTCGGTGCGCCGGTTTTTGTGGCCGGCGAAGAGGCCGGTGGCAATATCGCTGCAGCCGTGGCGCTGATGGCGCGTGACCAGCATGAGCCGGCTCTGGCGGGGCAGATCCTGATGTCGCCCATGCTGGACCCGTGCCTTGCGACCGCTTCGCTGCGCGACGCCGAAGCCGGGCCCGTGGGCTGCACCTGGGCCGACGGCTGGCACAAATACCTGCCCCGGGCCGAAGACGCAAGCCATCCTTACGCCGCACCCGGCGCCGCATTCCGCCTGGCCGGCCTGGCACCGACGCTGCTCATCACGGCGCAGGACGACCCGCTGCGCGACGAAACGCTGGCCTACGCCGCACGGCTGCGCGCCGCAGGCCTGGTTGCGCACGAGACCGTGTTGCCGGTGCCGACAGGCTGGCCCTGCAGCTATCTGCAGCCTTGCGACCACAAGGCTGCGTGGGGCCCTGTCCTGCATGAGCAGTACACCCGTTTTTTCGCTGATGCGCTGGCCGCGCATGCGACCCATTCCTGAGTTTCACAGTTCCTTTTTTTACTTTTCTTTTGAGGGGTTTCACCATGACATCGATTCATCTGCACAACAACAAGCGCCGTTTGCTGGCAACCGTCGTGGCCGTACTGGCATTGACGGGCGTGACGGCCGTCATCTTCGGCGTTTCGGGCACGCGTGCCCAGTCGGGTGCGCCTGCCGAGCCGCAGGCCACGCCGGTCTCGGTGGCCACCGTCGTGCAAAGCGACGTCTCCGCCTGGGATGAGTTTTCGGGCCGGCTGGAAGCGGTCGAGCGCGTGGACATCCGCTCGCGCGTGGCCGGCACCATCCAGGCCGTGCACTTCCGCGAAGGCGCGTTGGTCAAAAAGGGTGACCTGCTGTTGACGATTGACCCGGCGCCGTATGCCGCCGAAGCGGCGCGCGCCGAAGCCCAGGTGGCCGCGGCGCAGGCCCGTGTGGCCCAGGCCAAAGGCGAACACGAGCGCTCACAGCGCCTGTGGGGCGAGCAGGCCATTTCCAAACGCGAATTTGACGAGCGCACCAACGGCAAGGGTGAAGCCGACGCCAACCTGCGCGCCGCGCAGGCAGCCCTTCAAACGGCGCAGTTGAGCCTGGGGTATTCGCAGGTCCGCGCCCCGGTGGCCGGCCGCGTCGGCAAGCTCGAAGTGACGGTGGGCAACCTGGTCGCCGCAGGCCCCGGCGCACCCGTGCTGACCACACTGGTGTCCGTGAGCCCGATCTATGCAAGCTTTGACGCCGACGAGCAGGTCGTGGTCAAGGCCCTCAAGGACGTGCAGGGCGCCAACGCCGGTATCGCGGGCGGCCGCAACCTGGACCGCATCCCGGTGCAGATGGGCACCGCCGCAAGCGCCGACACGCCGTTTGAAGGCAAGCTGCAGCTGGTCGACAACCAGGTGGACGCCCGAAGCGGCACTGTGCGCGCACGCGCGGTGTTCGACAACAAGGACGGCCAGTTGATTCCCGGCCAGTTCGCGCGCATCCGCATGGGCCAGGCCACCAAAGGCAAGGCATTGCTGATCAACGAGCGCGCCGTCGGCACCGACCAGAACAAGAAGTTTGTGCTCGTGGTCGGCGCCGACAACAAGGCGATGTACCGCGAAGTCATGCTGGGCGCTTCCGTCGATGGCTTGCGTGTGGTCAAAAGCGGCCTGGCCGCCAACGAACGCATCGTCGTCAACGGCCTGCAGCGCATCCGCCCCGGTGCGCTGATCACACCGCAGCCGGTCGAGATGACCGCCAAGTCGGAACTCACCGAAAAAGCCGTGAAGGTCGCGGCCAAGTCTTGAGCCGCTCCTTCACCTGAACCAGAAGAATTGCCATGAATCTTTCCAAATTTTTTATTGACCGGCCGATCTTTGCCGGCGTGCTGTCGCTGCTGATGTTCATTGCCGGACTGATCGCGCTGCGCTCGCTGCCGATCGCCGAATACCCCGATGTGGTGCCGCCCACCGTGGTGGTGCGCGCCAACTACCCCGGCGCCAACCCCAAGGTCATCGCCGAGACCGTCGCCACGCCGCTGGAAGAAGCCATCAACGGCGTCGACGGCATGCTCTACATGAGCAGCCAGGCCACGACCGACGGCCTGATGACGCTGAACGTCACCTTCAAGCTCGGCACCGACCCCGACAAGGCCCAGCAGCTCGTGCAAAACCGTGTCTCGCAAGCCGAGCCGCGCCTGCCCGAAGAAGTGCGCCGCCTTGGCATTACCACCATCAAGAGCTCACCCGACCTCACGATGGTGGTGCACTTGCTGTCACCCAACGACCGCTACGACATGACCTACCTGCGCAATTACGCGGTGCTCAATGTCAAGGACCGCCTGGCGCGCATCAACGGCGTGGGCCAGGTGCAGCTGTTCGGCTCGGGCGACTATTCAATGCGAGTCTGGCTCGATCCGCAAAAAGTGGCTGAGCGTGGTTTGTCCGCCGGCGACGTGGTGCGCGCCATCCGCGAGCAGAACATCCAGGCCGCCGCCGGCGTCGTGGGCGCTTCGCCCGGTCTGCCCGGCGTGGATATGCAACTGTCCATCAATGCCCAGGGCCGCTTGCAAAGCGAAGAAGAGTTCGGTGACATCATCGTCAAGACCGACAAGGGCGGCGCCGTGACGCGCCTGCGCGATATTTCTCGTCTGGAGCTCGGTGCTTCCGACTACGCCCTGCGTTCGCTGCTGGACAACAAACAGGCTGTGGCCGTGCCGGTGTTTGCCGCCCCGGGCTCCAACGCCATCCAGATCTCCGACGATGTGCAGGCCGTGATGAAGGACCTGAAAAAGAGCATGCCCGAAGGCGTGGACTACGAAATCGTCTATGACACCACGCAGTTTGTGCGCTCCTCCATCGAGGCCGTGGTGCATACGCTGCTTGAAGCCGTGGCCCTGGTGGTGCTGGTTGTGATCATCTTCCTGCAGACATGGCGCGCTTCCATCATCCCGCTGCTGGCCGTGCCTATTTCCGTCATCGGCACGTTTGCGGTGATGCACCTGTTCGGTTTTTCGATCAACGCGCTCAGCCTGTTCGGGCTGGTGCTGGCCATCGGCATTGTGGTGGACGACGCCATCGTGGTGGTGGAGAACGTCGAGCGAAACATCGAGGCGGGACTGAGTCCGCGCGACGCCACTTACCGCGCCATGCGGGAGGTGTCGGGGCCGATCATCGCCATTGCGCTGGTGCTGATCGCCGTGTTTGTGCCGCTGGCTTTCATCACCGGCCTCTCGGGACAGTTCTACAAGCAGTTCGCGCTGACGATTGCGATCTCCACGGTGATCTCCGCTATCAACTCGCTGACCCTGTCGCCGGCGCTCGCCGCCTTGCTTCTCAAGAGCCATGACGCACCGAAAGACGCGCTGACCCGCGGCATGGACAAGGTGTTCGGCCGCTTCTTCGCAGGCTTTAACCGCCTGTTCAGCCGCGGTTCCGAAAACTACAGCCGCGGTGTCAAGGGTGCGATTTCGCGCAAGGCCATCATGCTGGGTGTCTACCTGGTGCTGGTGCTCGCCACGGCGGGCCTCTTCAAGGCAGTGCCCAGCGGTTTTGTGCCCGGGCAGGACAAGCAGTACCTGATCGGTTTTGCCCAGTTGCCCGACGGCGCTACGCTGGACCGCACCGAAGACGTGATCCGCAAGATCAGCGACATCGCCATGAAGCAACCCGGCGTGGAACACGCGATTGCCTTCCCGGGCCTGTCGATCAACGGCTTCACCAACAGCTCCAACTCGGGCATCGTGTTTCTTTCGCTCAAGCCGTTTGACCAGCGCACCACCGCCGACCTGAGTGCGGGCGCCATCGCCGGCCAGCTCAACGGCAAATTCGGCGGCATCCAGGAGGCCTTCATCGCCATGTTCCCGCCGCCGCCCGTGCAGGGCCTGGGCACCACCGGCGGCTTCAAGCTGCAGCTGGAAGACCGCGGCTCGCTCGGTTATGCCGCGCTGGACGCCGCCACCAAGGCCTTCATGGCCAAGGCGTACCAGACACCTGAGCTGGCGGGCATGTTCTCAAGCTTCCAGGTCAATGTGCCGCAGCTGTATGCCGACATCGACCGCACCAAGGCGCGCCAGCTCGGCGTGCCGGTGACCGACGTGTTCGACACCATGCAGATCTATTTGGGCAGCCTGTATGCCAATGACTTCAACAAGTTCGGCCGCACCTACAGCGTGCGGGTGCAGGCTGATGCGCCTTACCGCGCCCGTGCTGAAGACATCGGCCTCTTGAAGGTGCGTTCGGCCACCGGTGAAATGGTGCCGCTCTCGGCGCTGATGAAAGTCACGCCCAGCTTTGGCCCCGAACGCGCCATGCGCTACAACGGCTTCCTCTCGGCCGACATCAACGGCGGCGCCGCCCCCGGCTATTCGTCGGGCCAGGCGCAGGACGCGGTCGCTCGCATTGCGGCCGAGACGCTGCCGCCCGGCATCAGCTACGAGTGGACGGATCTCACGTACCAGGAAATCATCGCCGGCAATTCGGCCATGTGGGTGTTCCCGCTGGCGCTGCTGCTGGTCTTCCTGGTGCTCGCTGCGCAGTACGAAAGCCTGACGTTGCCGATCGCCATCGTGCTGATCGTGCCCATGGGCCTGCTGGCCGCCATGCTGGGCGTGAAGCTGACCGGCGGCGACAACAATATCTTCACGCAGATCGGCTTGATCGTGCTGGTGGGGTTGTCGGCGAAGAACGCGATTTTGATCGTGGAGTTTGCGCGCGAGCTGGAGTTTGCCGGGCGCACGCCGCTGCAGGCCGCGATTGAAGCCAGCCGCCTGCGTCTGCGTCCCATCCTGATGACTTCGCTGGCTTTCATCATGGGCGTGCTGCCCCTGGTGCTGTCCTCCGGTGCCGGTGCCGAAATGCGCCACGCCATGGGTGTGGCCGTGTTCTCGGGAATGATTGGTGTGACGGCTTTCGGTCTCTTCCTCACGCCGGTGTTCTATGTCACGCTGCGCCGCCTCACGGGCAACCGTCCGCTCAAGCTGCATGGCGAAGTGCCGCACGTCGAGGCCTTCGCGGGCAGTGGTGGTGCAGGTGCGCACGCGCAGCCGGCAGCGCCCCTCAAGCTTCACGAATAACAACAAGCATCAAAGGTACAGGAGTTCATCATGAACCACACAACGTCGAAACTGCGCACCGCGCTGCTGCCTTTGCTGGCCGCCCTGGTGCTGGCCGGCTGCGCCACCAGCGCGTCGGTTGATCCGGCGAGCATTCCGGCTGCGCCTTCCGCCTACAAGGAAAACGCTGCCGCCGTCGCGACGGCGCCTGCAGCAACCGCTCCGCAATCACAAGGCACCTGGTGGAAGGCGTTCGCCGATCCGGTGCTCGACCAACTGGTCGAGCAGGCCGGCGCCAACAACAACAGCGTGAAGGTGGCCGCGGGCCGGCTGGCCCAGGCGCGTGCCATCCTGCGCAACACCGACGCCGACCGCCTGCCGCAAGTGGGCTTGAGCGGGGGCGCGGTGCGCCAGAGCAACATCACCACCAACCGCGTCGCGCAGACCACGGTGACGGCCGCTGCCAACTTTTCGTATGAAGTCGATTTGATCGGCAAGCTGTCGCTCAACTCGGATGCCGCATCGCTGGACGCGAAATCGCGCGAGGCCTTGCTGCGCAGCACCCAGTTGCTGGTGCAGGCCGATGTGGCACAAACCTACCTCAACCTGCGCGCGCTCGACACCGAACGCACGCTGGTGCGCGACACGCTGCAGGCTTACCGCAACACGCTGCGCCTGACGGAAGTGCGCTTCAAGGAGGGCGATGTGGCCGAGCTCGACGTGGCCCGTGTGCGCACCGAGGTCGCCTCGACCGAGTCCGATGCACTGGCACTCGACCAGCGCCGCGCCGTGCTGGAGCATGCCCTGGCTGTGCTGGTCGGTGAGGTGGCGTCGAACTTTGCCGTCGCGCCTGCTGAATGGTCGACTGCCTTGCCGGTCATCCCGGCCGGTGTGCCCAGTACCGTGCTGGAGCGCAGGCCCGATGTGTCCGCCGCGCAAAACACCATGCAGGCCGCGCAGGCCCGCGTCGGTGTCGCCCAGGCTGCGTGGTTCCCGACCTTTTCGCTGACAGGTAACGCCGGTTATGCCGCGCCCGAGATCAAGGACCTGTTCAAGGTCTCGACCCAGGCCTGGGGTGTGGGCGCGTTGCTCTCGCTGCCGATCTTTGACGGCGGACGCCGCAAGGCCGGTGTGCAGAACGCGAATGCCGAACTTGACATCGCCCTGGCCAACTACCGTGAACAGATCCTCGTCGCCTTCAAGGACGTGGAAGACCAGCTCTCGGCCCTGCGCCTTTTGGCCGAGCAATCCGAGGCGCAGTCGCGCTCGGTCGCTTCGGCCACACGCGCCACGGTGCTGTCGGACTCACGCTACCGCAATGGCTTTGTCAGCCAGCTCGAACTGCTGGACGCGCAGCGCAGCGAACTGCGCAACCGCCGCCAGGCCCTGCAGGTCAAGACCGCGCAGTATCTGGCGACGGTGGGGCTGATCCGGGCGCTGGGTGGCGGTTGGGCTTGATTGCACACCCCTGTTGACGAGAAATAGGCACACCCCTATCGGCGCTCACTTCGTGTAGCGCCTTTTCCCCTTGCAGGGGACAGGCGCCTTGGGGCCGGCAAAGCCGGACCCCGGCCCCTGCTTGTGGAATACACCTCTTTTTTGGACAATGCGACTGCTATCTAATTCATAGCTGCTGGCGCCCGTCCCTATTTGGCTTGAGGCCTAAATCGTTCTTGAAAATGGTCTGAAAAGTGCTCTGAAAGCCTTTTTTGGAGCCTGTTGAGCGCCCAAAACAGCCTGGAGACCCTCAAAAAAGCCGTTTTTTCAGGATTGAAAGTGTCTGAGAGGCAATCAGGACGGGCGCAAGCAGCTATTAAATTGATAGTGATTAGGCAGCGCTTGCAGCCGCTGGGGCTGGCCATCTGTTAAAACACTTGGCTCTCTTCTTCCTTCTTTGTGTCTGCCCCTGATGTCCGCTTCACCTGCCGTTCCTGTTATCTCCTTTCCTGAGCCCGCCACCATCCACTGGACGGAGGGCGGCGAAGCGCGTTCTGCGCGCTGGCGTTCCGAGCGCGGTGCGCCGCCGCCCAAGCGCGTGGTGATCGCTGACGACACCCTCGCGGCTGACGCGGCTTACCGCCTGGCGTGTGAAGGCACGGGTCTGCTCTGGCGTGGCGACTTCCAGAATGCCAGGCTGCTGCTGCAGGCGCTGGCCCGCCGCGTCGACAAGCCGGCCAAGCCCAAGCGCGAGAAACGCGTCAAGGACCAGACGGCCGGGGAAGCCAGCACGCAGGCTTCAGCACACGCACCGGTATTCCCGGAAGCCTTTCACCTGCACCGTCAGTCACAGGCGCAGCGTGCCCGCGTGCTGGGCATGGTGCTGATCCCGTTTGACGCGGACTACAGCATCCCCTTGCGCCGTGCGCCCGATGCCAAAAAAGCCTGCGCCGAAGCCTGGGGCCCTGCCCGGGATGGAGCGGTTCCCTCCGTCGCATCACTGCGCGAGCTGATGGGTTTCATCAGCTCGCACGAATGGCGCCGCAAGGGCGTGCCGATTCCCGCGCTGGGTGAAGACGGCCCGCACAACCGCATCCATCCGCACTACGGCGTTTTCTCGCCGGTGCGCGGCGAATACATCGATCTGGTGGCGCAGGCGCCCGTGCCTGAAGGCACTGCCGACCTGACCGGTTTTGACATCGGCACCGGCACCGGCGTGCTGGCCGCAGTGCTGGCGCTGCGCAGCGGCATCCAGCGCGTGGTGGCCACCGACCAGGACCCGCGCGCGCTGGCTTGTGCGCGCGACAACCTCAAGCGCCTGGGCTTTCCGCAAGTCGAGGTGCGTGAGGCCAACCTGTTCCCCGAAGGCAAGGCGCACATCATCGTCTGCAACCCGCCGTGGTTGCCGGCGCGGCCCGGCTCGCCTATCGAGCACGCGGTGTATGACGAAGACAGCCGCATGCTGCTGGGTTTCCTTAATGGCCTTGCCGCGCACCTGGAGCCCAAAGGCGAGGGCTGGCTGATCTTGTCGGACATTGCCGAGCACCTGGGCCTGCGCACGCGCGCCTGGCTGCTGGCGGCGATCGATGCAGCGGGCCTCAAGGTGGTGGACCGGCTGGATGCGCAGCCGCATCATCCCAAGGCCTCGGACGCGAGCGATGCGCTGCATGCGGCGCGCGCGGCGGAAGTCACGTCCTTGTGGCGATTGGCCGCCAAATAGCTTCTGCATGCGATGAAGGCTGAAGCACGCGCTACCGTCCTGCTGGCCCCGATGGAAGGGCTGCTGGACTTCGTGCTGCGCGACATCCTCACGCGGGTTGGCGGCATTGACCGCTGCGTCTCTGAATTCATCCGCATCACCGACCAGTTGCTGCCCGAGCGGGTGTTCTATCGCATCGTGCCTGAATTGCACAACGGCGGCCGTACGCTGGCCGGTGTGCCGGTGCGTGCGCAGTTGCTCGGCTCCGACCCGGGATGCATGGCCGAGAATGCTGCCCGCCTTGCAAGCCTAGGTCCGGCAGGCATCGACCTGAACTTTGGTTGCCCGGCCGCGGTGGTCAATCGCCACGGCGGCGGTGCATCGCTGCTGCGCGAGCCCGAAACCCTGACGGCCGTTGTCGGCGCGGTTCGCCGGGCGGTGCCGGCCGGCATGCCCGTGTCGGCCAAGATGCGGTTGGGCTACGAAGACGACGCGCGTGCCGTGGAATGCGCACTCGCCATCGAAGCCGGCGGCGCCGGCGAACTGGTGGTGCACGCCCGCACCAAAGCCCAGGCCTACAAGCCGCCCGCTTACTGGGAGCGCATCGCCGACATCCGTGCCGCGGTCAGGATTCCGGTGGTGGCCAATGGCGAGATATGGACAGTGGAAGATGCGCGGCGCTGCCGTGAAGCTTCGGGTTGCGATGTGCTGATGATCGGCCGCGGCGCGGTGCGCGACCCGGGCCTGGGGCTGGCGATCAAGGCCGACATGGCCGGTGAGCACAACCATGCGACCGTGAGCTGGCCCACGCTGCTGCCGCTGATTGTCGAGTTCTGGTACATCGTCTGCTCACGGCTTGAGACACGTGCGAGAGCTGGGCGCCTCAAGCAGTGGCTCAATTTTTTGCGTCGGCGGTTTCCTGAAGCGGAGGTTGCCTACCAGGCGATCAAGACAGTGAATGATCCGGTGCTGGTTGATGAGTGGCTGGCCCAGCTGCTGCAAGACTCCGGGAGCGAGCAATTCTCCGCGCGCTTGCCTTTGCCCGTACTGGCTTGAAAGGCCAAGACCTGAGTTCTGCACAGATTGCAACCAGGCTTTACACAAACACCCCCGCGGCTTTGCTGCGCCGACACTTCACCGGAACACCATGAAGGCTCTTCCATCCAAAGGAGTCGATCATGAAATCAAAAGCCATTGTGTGTGCCATTGCCGCAGCGTCGCTGGGCTTTGCCTCGCTCTCGTTTGCGCAAGGCTACGACGGGCGCGGCCAGCGCGGTGAGTCGCCTCGTGTTGAGCAGCGCGGGTCTGTCGGCCCCGGTTATCACCCTGTGGATCGCCGCGCAGATGACCATCGGTTCGACCATCGTGACGACCGCCGTTACGTCCGCAACGACCGCAACGACCGCCACTTCGACGGGCATGGCCGTCAGTTCTACCGCGGCGGCCACATCCCGCGCGAGTACCGCGGCCGGCAGTATGTGGTGCGCGACTGGCGCGGCCACCACCTTCATGCGCCGCCGCGCGGCCAGCAGTGGGTACAGGTGGGTGCTGACTATGCGCTCATCGCCATTGCCACCGGTGTCATCGCGCAACTGGTGCTGAACTGAACTTTCGATGCGGCGCCGGGAAATCCATACCCGGCGCGCTCCCACTATGCCGCCATCGCCGCAGGAGTTTTGTAAATCAAGCGATCGCGGATATCAACCAGCGTCCGGACTTGTGCACCCCCCGCATCAAAGTTACCCGGCGAAAGCCAGCTGTCGAAGGCCTTCTTCAAGAGCGGCCATTCAACGTCGATGATGGAAAACCAGGCGGTGTCGCGCGTCCTGTTCTTGTAGACGAGGAGCTGCCGGAAAACGCCTTCGAAGCTGAAGCCGAGCCTGGCGGCCGCGCTGCGTGACGGCGCGTTGAGGCTGTCGCATTTCCACTCGTAGCGGCGGTAGCCGAGCGTTTCGAAGACCAGCTTCATCAACAGATACTGGGCTTCGGTGGAGGCACGGCTGCGCTGCAGCAGCGGCGAGAAGACGACGTGCCCTACCTCAATGACGCCGTTGGCGGTGTCCATGCGCATCAGCGACAGCGTCCCGACCGCGCGCTGGGTGCCGGCGTCCACGACCGTGTAATGCAAAGGGTCGGCGCTGGCTGCGTTGCGTTCGAGATAGGCATCGAAATCGCTGCGCGCGGTAAATGGCTCGGGGGCCAGGTAGGTCCAGGCCCGGCCATCGGGAGCGGCGGCGTAGGCGGCGAACAGGTCGTCGCCATGGCGCCTGGCGTCCAGCGGCTCGAGACGGCAATACCGGCCCTCGAGTGTGATGCGCGGCGGCCTTTGCCTTGCTGTCCAGCCCTGCATGGGTTCGCCAATGGGTTGCCCGTAGGCGTTTGTGCGTGTGGTCATCGATGCTCCTGTGAGTTTGAGGCACTAGGTTAAGATCTTTGTGGCTCTTCATAAAGTGCCACAATATGGTTATTTCGTGGTGCCACGATCTGCGACCGAACTCTTCGCCATTCAACGACCCTTGCGCGATGCCCTCCACCCAGCCCGCTAATAAGTCCGCTTCAACGCATTCCGCCCAACAGGATTTCCTGGAAGCCCCGCTCGACAGGTCCGACGCCGAGCCTTTGCAGCGCCAGCTTTACCGCAGGCTCAAGGAGGCCATCCTCAAGGGCCAGCTGGCTGCGGGCAGCCGCCTGCCCGGCTCGCGCGCATTGGCGCAAACCCTGTTGGTCTCGCGCAATACCGTGGCGATTGCCTACGAACACCTTGTTTCGGAGGGCTATGTCCGAGCCGACCGGCAGGGAAGCACCGTGGCGGCTGTGTTGCGCCCGGCCACGCAGCAGGCGCAGCCCGAGGCCACCGCGCCATCCCGTGTGGCACTGCGCCTGTCCCGCATCCGCTCGGGCCCCGCACGGCTCGACACCAGCACCGCCCTGCGGCCCGGCGTGCCGGCCCTTTCCCACTTTCCGCTGGCTGTCTGGCGCAGCACGCTGGACCGCGCAGTGCGCGAGGCCTTGCCGGCGGCGCTGCATTACGGCGACCCTTTCGGTCAGGCTGAACTGCGCACTGCCATTGCGCGCCACCTGGCAATCACGCGCGGTGTGCATTGCGAGCCGGCGCAGGTCATCGTGACGGAAGGGGCGCAGGAGGCGCTCATGCTGTGTGTGCGCTTGCTGACCAACCCGGGCGACACGGCCTGGGTGGAAGACCCGGGCTACCGGGGCGCCAAGGCAGCGATGCATGCGGGTGACCTGCGCATCGTGCCCAAACGCATGGACGACGAGGGCCTGCACGTCGGCGCGGCGGATTGGCGCTCACGCACACCACGGCTTATTTACACCACGCCTTCGCACCAGTACCCGATTGGCGTGGTGATGTCGGTGGCACGCCGCCTGGCCTTGATGTCTGCCGCGCGCAGGCACGGCGCCTGGATCATTGAAGACGACTACGACAGCGAATTCCGGCATACCGGCGAACCCATAGGCGCCATGCAGGGCCTGGTGGCCGATGCGCCTGTGCTCTACGTCGGCACGTTTTCCAAAACCATGTTTCCCTCGTTGCGCCTGGGTTTCGTGGTCATGCCAAAGCCACTGCTGGCTTCAGCGCAGGACGCCTTGCGCGAGATGCTTCGCGGCGGCCATAGCCATGAGCAGCTTGCCATGGCCGGCTTTATCGAATCCGGGCAGTTTGTGCGGCACCTGGGGCGAATGCGACGGCTGTACCGTGAGCGCCAGCATGCCTTGCGGGAAGCATTGACGCGGCACCTGCGCGTTCCGCACGTCATTGAAGGCGGGCAGGGCGGCCTTCACCTGGCTGTCAGGTTGCCGCCGGACTTCGCGGATGCTCGCATTGCGGATGCTGCCCGGCGGTACGGGATGGCGCCCATGCCGCTTTCTTCGTTCGCCATGGCGCCGGCGCCTGAAGACAACGGCCTCGTGCTGGGTTACGGCAACACCGCGACGGAGCTGCTGGACCCTCTCGTCAAACGCCTGTCGCAGCTGGTGCTGACGGCAGGAGGCTGAGCCCGGCGCACAATGGCACCATGAAAACACCCAAGAGGCTGCAGTCGCTGCTCGAAGAAGGCCTGATCGATACCGTGGTACGGCAACTGATGAGCGGCAAGGAGGCCATGGTGTACGTGGTGCGCTGCGGCGACGAAACACGCTGCGCCAAGGTCTACAAAGACGCTACCGAGCGCAGCTTTCGCCAGGCGGTGGACTACACCGAGAACCGCAAGGTCAAGAACACCCGGCAGGCGCGCGCCATGGCCAAGGGCACGCGTTTCGGCCGGCAGGCCACCGAAGCGGCCTGGCAAAGCGCCGAGGTCGATGCGCTGTACCGGCTGGCCGCAGCCGGCGTGCGCGTGCCCAAGCCACATAACTTTTGTGATGGCGTGCTGCTGATGGAGCTGGTGACCGACGAGCACGGTGATGCTGCACCGCGCCTGAACGACGTGGAGTTCACGCCCGAAGATGCGCGCGTGCACCACGCCACTCTGTTGACGGAAGTGGTGCGGATGCTGTGCGCGGGTGTCGTGCACGGCGACTTGTCGGAGTTCAATATCCTGCTGGGCGTGACGGATGGCCAGCCCAGCCCGGTCATCATCGACCTGCCGCAGGCGGTGGACGCCGCCGGCAACAACCACGCGGGCCGCATGCTGCTGCGCGACGTGGCGAACCTGCGCGGTTTTTTCGGCCGCTTCGCGCCGGAGCTGCTGCAAACCGACTACGGCAGCGAGATCTGGGACCTGTACCAGCGCGGCGTGCTGCAGCCGGAGACGGTGCTGACGGGCCGCTTTGCCCACAAGACCGGGCCGGTCAACCTTGGCGCCGTGATAGGCGAGATTGACGATGCCCGGGCTGAAGATGCAGCACGGCGGTTGCGCATGCAGCAAGCCCGTTAGGCGCGTCTTTTTGCGAGGCGCTAGTGCGCCGGTGCAGCGGCAGCGCGCTTGCCACCCAGCGTCACGCGCGCCGTGGCATACGCCAGCAAGGCGCATCCGGCGATGCCGGCCACCATGGGGCGGGCGCTACCGTCCACAAAAAGGCCCACCACCGCCATCACCACCGCGCCGGTGACAAACTGCAAGGTGCCCATGAGGGCCGAGGCCGTGCCGGCAATGGCGCCGTGTTCTTCCAGTGCCAGTACGGCGGTGGTTGGCACCACCAGGCCTAAAAAGCCATAACCGACCAGCATCAGCGCAATCATCACGTCCAGCCGTTCGATGCCTGCGAAGTTGAGTACCAGCAGCAAAGCCATCACGGCGGCATAACCCGTCACGGCCACTTTCACGATGGGCACAAGCCCGAAACGCGCAGCCAGCTTGCCGGTGAACTGCGAAACTCCGATGAAGGAGGCTGCGTTAACGGCAAAGGCGATGCTGTACTGGCGCGGTGTCAGGCCATAGTGGTTGATCAGCACAAAGGACGAGTTGGCAAGGTAGGCAAAAAAGCTCGAGATGCCGAAGGCGCCGATGAACACGAGGCCCATGAAATGGCGGTCGCGCAGCAGCACGCCGTAGGCGGTCAATGCGCTGCCAAAGCTGCTGTCCACGCGTTGTTCGGCAGGCCGCGTTTCCGGCAGAGTGAAGGCCACCAGCACCAACCCTGCAGCGGCGGCCACGGTGACGGCCCAGAACACACTGCGCCAGCCGAAGGCCTCAATGAGGAAGCTGCCGGCCAGCGGCGCCAGGATGGGCGAGACGCTGAAGACCAGCATCAACAGGGACATGAGGCGCGCGGCGTCATGGCCGGTATGCAGGTCCCGCACCACCGCGCGCGGCACCACCATGCCGGCGCAGGCGCCCAGGCCCTGGATGAAGCGCAGCACCACCAGCGTCTGGATGTCAGGCGCCAGCGCGCAGCCGATGCTGCCGGCGGCAAACAGCAGCAGGCCGAAATACAGCGGCGGTTTGCGGCCCACCATGTCGGAGACCGGGCCGTAGATGATTTGCCCAATGCCGAGGGAGATGAAAAACGCCATCAGGCTGGCTTGCACCGCGCCCATGGAGGCACCCAGGCTGTGCCCGATGGAGGGCAGCGCGGGAAGGTACATGTCGATGGCGAAAGGGCCGATGGCGGACAGCAAACCCAGCACCAGGGCTGCCCGGAAGAAACTTTTTGTCATGAATGAAATGAAGTCAAGCCGCTTTGTGTATCGGTAACAAGGAAGAGGGCCTTGCACCAAACGGCACTGTTAAAACCGCCATTGAAAACGCACCAGGGCGGGGCGCAATGGCGGCAAAGAAATTACCTGTGACTTATTGTCGCTGACCTCGCTGTCTCTTGCTTGCACTGCGGCAGTAACCTGTCAGGCCTGACAGGGGCCGAAATGTAAGCGGGACACTGTGTTGATTCAAACTGTAATGAAGCCGCAATACGGGGTTTAACCTGAGGTCTTTGGACGAACAGGAGCGCACCCCGATGCATAGACGTGAATTTTCACAGGCCGCCGTGGCGGCGGGCGCGGTGGCCGCCTTTGGGCCTTTCATGACGGCCCGGCTTGCCCAGGCCGCAGCGCCTCTTGCCGCGGCTGGCTCGCCAGCGATGGGGACCAATCTTTCCGGCATGGAATGGGCAAAAACCGGCTTGCGGCGCAACACGAGTTCTGCAACCAACATCCATTTCACAGTGCCGCGCAAGGCCGACGTGGATTATCTTGCCGCCTGTGGCTTCACCAAAAACAGGCTGCCCATTCAATGGGAACTGCTGCAGCCCATGCTGCATGACACGGTGGCCAACGCTGCGGCCAAAGCGGCGATCGGCAATCCGGGTGTTTTCCACGCTGCGTATGAAGCCTATATCACCGGTGTGCTGGACGCCCATGCGGCGGCGGGCATGAAGTGCATCATCGACAACCATAACTACGGGCGCTACCAGGATTTCAAATTCCAGGCCGACGGATCCGTACTTGGACTGACGGTGCCGTCCGACCCGCTGCTGCGGCCCTACACCACCGATGCAAGCCAGGTGCAGGTAAGGATTTTTTCGTTGACCGCAGGCGCCACGCTCAAGCAGTCCCAGTTTGCGGATTTCTGGGCGCGTGCCGCCACGAAGTGGAAGAGCCACCCTGGCTTTGGCGGCTATGGCCTCATGAACGAACCGCACGACCTGCCCAAGCCGGGTGGCCTTATCGCCTCGGATGAAGAAACCGTGAAGGGCGGTGAAGACCTGGCGATCATGGCGGCGTATTCACAAGCCGCCATCAATGCGATCCGGGCCATCGACCCCGTCAACCCCATTTATGTGGGCGGCAACCAGTACAGCGCGGCCATATCGCTGGGCACCAAGAACCCCGGCTTCCCGGTCACAGGCGCCAATCTTGTGTATGAAGTCCACGTCTACCTTGATGCCTTCGGCAACGGTGCCTCTTTCGATTACGACACGGAAGTCGCCAAGAACTACAGCGCGGGTTTTGGTGTTGGCCCCATCAAGGCTTCCACGGGCATGGACCGCCTGAAGATTGCGGCCGACTGGGTACAGGCTCGGGGTGCGAAGCTGGCGCTCACCGAGATCGGCATGCCGATTGACGACCTGCGGTGGCAAACCATGTTTGCCCAGGCCGTCAACTATGCGCGCCAGGTCAACTGCGAGGTCTATAGCTGGATGGGCGGCAACCATTGGCCCATCCACAACTACGCCATCAACCATGTGCCGGGCTGGCACCAGAACCGCACGCTCGAGCCGCTGGTCTCGGGGCCGATGAAGGCTGCGGTGGGTATTGTGCAGGCCACCGTGTACGACGACGGTCCTGGCTATTCACCCGCCGGTGCAGCGCTGACGTTTACGGTGTATGCCCGCGGCAATCTGGCGCAACCCGTGACGCTGACGGTGGCTTCCAACAATGGCGGTGCGTTGAGCAAGTCCAGCCTTGTCATTCCTGCGGGGGCCAACGGCCAGGACACCTTTACCTTCACGCCGGCAGCCAATCGGGTGGCTACGCTGACCTATACCAGCGGCGGCCAGCTGTCGGGCCAGGTGCCGCCGCCGCGCAAGGTGTTCTCGCTGACCGATCCGGTGGCCTACGCTGCCACCAGCCTGGCCGATGCCGCGCTGGCCATCATCGCGAAATACAACGCCTGCAAATGGGACATGGCAAATGGCTACACCGACTACCTGCTGGGTGCGCCCGCCGCAGCCGGGCAGGCGGTGCGCGCGGTGTCGGATTCGGGTTACGGTTCCAGCCCCGGCAATGCCATGGAGATGATCAACTGGATCAACAGGGACGGCCCCAACATGGGCACGATGGCGCCGCCGGTGATGCGCGTCAACGCCGGCGGCAAAAAGTATTCGGACCACAGTGTTTACGACACGGCGGGCTTCTGGTGCAAAAAATCAGTGCCGATGGCCGGCATCCAACCCAATCCGAAAAACCGCGTGCCCTACAACATTGAAGATCCCCATTTCGCCATTGCCGCGGTCAGTGTTCCGGGGCCCACCAATACCGGCGTGGTTTTCCAGGCCTCAAAGACCGAGACGCTCTACACCTCGGACCTGGGTTTTACCAACAGCCAGCCGTATGCCAAATGGGTGGACTCAGCGGGGCAGACCGTGCAGCTGACCAGCGCCACGAAACTCACTGCGGGTGTGCCTGCCGTGATGGCGCTCACCTCTGCACCCGGTGCGCAGAGGCTGCGTATCAATTCGGTGCAGGCGGGCACCGCCAGTGCCACGCTGGCGCCGGGTGTGTGCAGCCAGATGCTGATCGGCTGGGGTTATCTCAGCTACTACCCGCGCGGCAGTTTCAGGGGACACATTTACGCCGTCATCGCGGGCAAGGGCGCCCCCACCGTGGCCGAGCTGGCCGTGCTGGAAAAATACCTGGCCTCCGTGGCCGGCGTCACGCTGGCATAGGCCGGCGGTGAAGTATTGCCGGCGCTATTCGACCTTGGCGCCCGATGCCTTCACGACCTCGGCCATGCGCTTGTAGTCCACTGCCAGCAGTTTGGCAAAGTCGGCGTTGCTCAACGCCAGGGGTTCGATACCCTGCTTGTCCAGGCGCTCAAGGATGACGGGGTCCTTGAGCAGTTTGGCGATGGCCGCGTTGACACGGTTGACGTCGGCTGCAGGTGTACCGGCAGGGCCCAGCAGGCCAAACCATGAATCAAACTGGTAGCCCGGCAAGCCGCTTTCGGCAATGGTGGGGACTTCGGGCAGGTATCTGGAACGCTTGGGTGAGGTCACGCCGATCAACCGGATGCGGCTGTCTTTGGCGAAGGCCAGCGCCCCAATGCTGGCGGCAATCACAGCCTGTGCGCGGCCAGAGATCACTTCATTGATGGCTTCGCCCGTGGCTTTGAGCGGCACATGCACCACGTCGATGCCGGCCAGGCCGTTGAAATACGCCATGGAAAGATGTGTGGCGCTGCCAACGCCGGCTGTCGCGTAATTCATCTTGCCCGGGTTGGCCTTGGCGTAGCGGATGTATTCGGCCGCGGTTTTGGCGGGCACCTCGGGGTGGATCATCAGCACGTAGTCGGCGGTGCCGATATGCGCCATGGGCGTGAAGTCTTTTTGCGGGTCGTAGGCGAGTTTGGTGTAGAGCGTGCCGGCGATGTTGTGGCTGGCGGCCGCCAACACCATCGCACCGCTGTCGGGCGGGGACTTGGCGACATAACCCGTGCCCACGGTGCCGCCCGCGCCGGGCCGGTTTTCCACAATCACGGTTTGGCCCAATGCCAGGCCGAGCTCGGTCGACAGGGACCGGGCCAGGATGTCCTGCACGCCGCCCGGTGCAAAAGGCACCACGATGCGCGCGATTTTGGGGTTGGCCTGCGCCAGTGCGCTGCCTGCGGTGAGTGCCAGGCCGGTGCCCAGGAAATCTCTGCGTTGCATCATGTGTTCTTTCGGGTGAGGTAGGGGGGGCAGGGTTCAGTTCACGACGGATTGACGCAGAGCTCGTCGGCCAGGCGGCGCATGAAGCGCTCGCACCAGGCCAGTTGCTCCAGCGTGACCCATTCGTTCGGCTGGTGTGCCTGCGCGATATGGCCCGGGCCGCACACGATGGTCGGCACACCGGCCTGGTGGAACAATGCAGCTTCCGTGCCAAAAGAGACCTTGCCTGCACCGGAGCTTGCGCCCACGTCTGCGCACTTGAAGCACAGCTGCGCGATCTCGCTGTCGGCATCGGTGGCGAAACCGGGCAGCACCGAGTTGAGCTTGTGCGTGATGCCGGTGTCGGCCGCCACCTCCTGCATGGCCGGCACCAGGCTGTCGGCAAAAGCCTTGGCTTCATTGAACAGCGCATCGGGCGAATTCATGTGGTGGTGGCGAATCTCCCAGGTCACGTCGCAGTCGCGCGGAATGATGTTGAGCGCGGTGCCGCCGGCAATCACCCCGGTGTGGATGGTGGTGTAGGGCACGTCGTAAACCGGATCGAAGGGGCCTTCCTTCACCAGCCTGCGGTGTATGGTCTTGAGGTGGGCCACAAATTCGCAGGCGATTTCTACCGCGTTCACGCCTAGCGGCGTGAGCGATGAATGCGCCTCAAAGCCGCGCACTGAGGTTTTGTAGGCATGCTTGCCCTTGTGCGCAATCACCACCTGCATGCCGGTGGGCTCACCCACGATGCAGCCGGCGGGCTTGTAGCCTTGGTCCACCATGTCGGCAATCAGGCGGCGCACGCCGATGCAGCCGACTTCCTCGTCGTAGCTGAAGGCCAGGTGAACCGGGCGCTTGAGTTTGCGCTTGAGCAGTTCGGGCACCATCATGAGCGCGGTGGCGCCATAGCTTTTCATGTCGGTCACGCCGCGGCCATAGAGCTTGCCGCCAATGATTTGCGCTGCGAACGGGTCAGTGTCCCAGGGCTGGCCGTCCACCGGCACCACGTCGGTATGGCCCGACAGCACGATGCCGCCCACCTTGGTTTCGCCGTTCTCGGCGGGCAGGGTAGCCCACAGGTTGGCCTTCTTGCCGCTGTCGTCGTAAGTGCGCCGGCATTCAATGCCCAGCGCTTCAAGCCGTGCCTGCGTCCAGTCAAGAAGGGGCAGGTTGCTGTCGCGCGAGACGGAGGCAAAGGACACCCATTTTTCAATGAGGGGCAGGGCGGCCAGGTCGGCGGCCTGCACGGACTGGCGGGCGGCGGCGGGGAGAGGGGCGTTCATGGTGGGGCCTTTTGGGGAGGGCGGAAATTGGTATGACAGCATACTATTTTGCGAAGGGCTTCGCCGTCCTCGCAGGCCATTGCCGGGCTGCAAAGCGTTCCCGCCGCAATCCGGCGAGAATGCAGGGCGCCGCGCGCATGGCGCGGCAGGCTATCTCCATTCCTTTACCGAAAGCTTTTCATGACCAGCAGCATCTACACCACGTCCATCCCCGTTTTCAAGCAGATGCTGGGTGGCCTCAAGGGCGTCCTGGCCAAGGCCGAGGCCCACGTTTCCGCCAAAAATATCGACCCCAATGCCTTGCTGCAGGCTCGCCTTTTCCCTGACATGTTCCCCTTGCTGCGCCAGGTGCAAGTGGCCAGCGATTTCGCCAAGAGCGTGTCGGCCCGGCTGGCCGGCGTGGAAGTGCCGAAGATCGAAGACAAGGAAACGACGTTTGCCGAACTGCAGGCGCGTATTGACACCATCCTCGCCTTCGTCGAAGGCCTGGACGTGGCGAAATTTGACGATGCCGCCACGCGGGAGATCGTCACACAAGCCGGCACGCCCAAGGAAAAGCGCTTTACCGGCCAGTCCTATTTGCTGAATTACGGCCTGCCGCATTTCTTTTTTCACACCACCACGGCATACGCCATCCTGCGCCATAACGGCGTGGAAGTCGGCAAAAAAGATTACATCGGCTCGTATTGAGCCCATCGCCCGCACCCGGGATGGGTGCCTGCTGCCTGGCCCTGGTGGTGCGCCTAGTGCGCCGGGCTTTGTGCCAGCGAGGGCGCTCCGGGCGCAGCCGGTTCTACGGGCGCGCGGGGCGCGTAGCCGCTGCGCGGCCGGGTGGGGCTTTGCATCCAGATGGTCGGGTCGGGCATTTCCTGATGGGGGCAGCTGTCGCCGCCGTCAAGCTGCCAGGAAATGCCGTGGAGCCAGTCACTGGCGCGCGGCTCAAAACGCATGATGTCCGCCATCAACACTTTCTGGAAAGCCGCCGCGTAGGTCAGCAGGCGCAGGTCCCACTGCTTCATGATGATGCGCAGGTACATGCCTTCGCCGCGTGTGGGGTTGGCGGTCACCAACATCTGGCAGTCCAGCCAGTTTGACGGAATCCCCGCTCGCCGGGCGGTGTCCCGCAACAGCACCTGAATGAGCTGCTGCCGCACGCCAATGGTGGAGTGTTCGTCGCCGGGGACAGAGACTTCCGATTCGGGGTGGGTGGCGCTTGAGGCCGTTTTTGGCTGGCTTTTCAGTCCAAAGAGCTGTTGAAGTTTCATGAGGTGCCCGCATCGCGTTGTGGCGCCAGCTGTCTGACAAGAGGTATTTTTGCGCTCTGTCTTTGGCTAACACCGCGTGTTACAAAGTGTTAACAATGTCGACGACTGGCGTCCGCAAGTCAAGCGGAGGGCTCTTTAAAAGCGGAATTTTTTCATGAAAACGCGGCCAAAATGATGTGCTTCGTGAGTATTCAACGTGGACGCTACAGGCGAGAACTGGCCGCGGCTGGGATTTTCAATCGAAGACGCTGGCAGCGCCGGGAGGGCTGCACTGGATTTGCACTCGGTAAACGGCAATTCTCGCTAAATGTTTCTTTATGTAACCGATTGATGATTTAGGCCGGGGAAAGAAGTGCGGCGGCATGACGGGAATCCAGCCTGGCGCGATGCCTGCACAACTGGACTTCAGCGACTTGAAAGCGGGGCCTGCATCTGGCCCATCTGGAATGCGCCCCGGCCTGCGCGGCCATTGAGCAAGCGTTGAGGGGGCGGCTGCTGTTCTTACGGGAAATGAGCCTGCAGGCCAGTCAGGACGAGCGCAAGCCGCTATTAAATCGATAGCTATGCAGCTGCCTTGCGCAGGTGCTTGTGGTTTAGCGGCGCGCGGTTGAACAGATGCCCGCGTTACTTTCCGCCATTTCCGCCACCGTTGCCGCCGCCATTACCACCCCCATGGCCGCCTCCATTGCCTCCGCCCTGGCCGCCATTGCCGTTGTTGCCGCTTTTACCGGACTCTTTTCCGGCGCCCAGGCCTTTGCTGGAGGCGTGGGCCGTGGCGACATTGCTGGCATGGACGGCATGGACACTCTCATTGGCTTTCTTGCCACTTTTGGAGGTATGCGAAGCGCTCACGACGGCGCCCAGTTTCACGCCCATGCTGTTGGCAATCTGGCCCCAGCCAATACCGTCGGCCTTCTGGGACAGCAACCCGCCCAGTGTGGCTGAGAGCTGTGAAGGCGTAGGGTTGGTAATGCCTTGTTTGGCCAGTGAAGTCTTGGCCAGCGCCAGCGCGATGTTGATGTTGCCGTAACCCATTTTTCCGGTGGCCGGCGAAAGGCTTGCCGCCGGCGCGGTGGCGTTGGGTCCGGTCGGGCTGGGGCTCAGCGAAATCGGTGTGCCCGTGCGCAGCCCCTCGACCAGTGACTCGGCGTTTTGGGGTGAGCCGGCAAATGCGCTGTAGCGGCTCGCCAGCCTTGCGCCTTCCGGATTCCCGGCCGTGGTGTTCACACCGGCGTCTGTTGTTTGTGCGGCGATGACAACACCGCCGGCCAGAAACATGGCAGTGGCCGTTGCGGCGATGGTGATGGTTTTTTTGATCAGCATGGGTGCCTCGCTTTCTGAATCAACCTGAAGCAGGCCGGACCGCGACATGCGGTGCGGCCTTTTTTTATCTTAAAGGCCGTGCGGCACCGCTCGGCCGTCTTCCGGCGCCGTCCTACGGCCAGGCCCGCCAAAAATGAAGCCGCAGCGCTAGGCGCGCACAAAATAGATGAACGTGGTGCCCGGGAAAATATGCCGGTAGACAGGCCGGGCAATGACCCTCGCCAGGTTTTTAGGCTGAAGCAGGCCCGAGGCGCTGTTGTACAGCCTGTAGAGCTTGGGGCGCAGCGGTTTCAGGCCAAACTCTTTCCCGAAGGCGACCAGCGACTCGTGGCTGAAAGCGTTGATATGCTCGAGCGGGGCAATGGGCATCTGGTCGTCGGGCGACAGCGCGCCGAAATTTTTTCCCTGGCCGATTTTTTTCAGCGCGGCGGCCGCATTGGGAACGCTGATCTTGATGACCCCGTCGCCTGACAGGGCGTCGCGCAGTTTTTCAAGCACCAGCCTGGGCTCCGTCAGGTGTTCAAAAACCTGCTCCGTATTGATGAACCTGAACCTCCGGGCCGGCAGGTCGGCCAGGCCGACGACCCGCAGCCCCACGGATTTTCCGTGACGGGCGCGCTCTTCAGAAAGCTCCACACCCCACACATTGCAGCCAAATCCCATGGCCATCTTCGACCAGTGCGCCCAGCCAAAGCCGAAGTCAAGCGCGTCCAGTTCACCAGGCGGGAGCCCGAAGTATTGAATGATGAACTGGACCTGCTCGGCCAGGTAACGGTATTCGTCCAGGCTGTAATTTCTGTGCTCGCGGTCCAGCTCGGTGCCGGGAACCCAGTCGTTGTAGATCTCGCCCAGCAAGGGGTCGTCGGGCACCTGTTGCTGAAAGACCAGGCTGCAGCTGTTGCAGCGTGCCAGCGCATAAACGCCTGCGTCGGCAGTCCTTGACGCGTGGCCTTCATAGTGCCTTGCAAGATAGGCCTGAACGCCCGCGCCGGCGTACGGTTCCTCGTAAATTACGTTGAGGGACGCCGACATGCAGCCCGGACACTGTGTCCTGATTTTGAGCGCCGCTTCGCGTGGCTGCGTCGCACCCTGACGCTGCTGTGCATAGCGTGGTGCCTGCAGGTTTTCCCTGCGCGACGGCGAAGCCGTATCCCCCGGCAGGCGCGGGAATTCAAGTGAGGTGGCGGGCATGTTCATGGGTAGAGTCCGGAATGCCGCAAACGCAGCAGTACCAAACACCTTAGCCGCCAGCGTGCAGGAGCGGGTAACCCTCTGTAAACCACGTATCGGTGCTCTTTGCCGCATACGCGCCCGGTTGGCGTGGTGTTTCAATGCGGGCCACGGCAATGATGTCTGTCCCCGGGACGGCTCCCGCCTCTGGGAAAACCGTTATCAGCAGGCGCCGCGGACTGGCGTACTACGCCATACGGCCCTTGTTTTCGACCACCACGCATCCGGTGATGCGCCACGCTTTGTTGCTTTGCCGTTCGAGGCTGTAAACCGCCAGCCACGAAACACCGTTGGCATCGGCCATTTGCACCCGCTGGATCACCTGGTCGTTCTTGCCGTCGGGTTTCAGAAAGGCGACCGATG
Source organism: Polaromonas sp. P1_F8 (assembly GCF_056405635.1). Classification (NCBI taxonomy): domain Bacteria; kingdom Pseudomonadati; phylum Pseudomonadota; class Betaproteobacteria; order Burkholderiales; family Comamonadaceae; genus Polaromonas; species Polaromonas sp. P1_F8. Next base: position 369,216 of record NZ_JBFUBS010000003.1, read on the forward strand.
CCGGGCGGTACACCACCGGGTAATCGCGGCGCACCATCGCCATGAATCCCTGGGGTGTTCCAACGGCCTTCTGCACATTGGGTGCCGCAAAAGAAAACGCCTTGGCCGCGTCATCCTTTGCGAAGGCCGCCAGCTGGGCCTGCACCACGGTGCGCACCGTCTTCTCGTCGGCCGAGGTAAAGGGCGCTGCATTCGCCGGCACCGCCGCGCACACCAGCAACAGCGCCGCGCTGCCGGCGGCGAGCAGCCGGGCCATGCGGTTCAGCACACAGTTCAAATGGATCAGGCGAGCAGTCATAGGGCTAATCTTTCCTGGATTCGATGGCCACAGTGGCTAAAGGTGATGAAGGTACGCAAGCGGCGCGCCAACGGATGCCATCCCTCAAACCAGCCGGCCGTGCGCCAGCACCACGACGCCGCCGCTGACCAGCATCTCACCGGCCGCATTGACCTCTACCGTGATGCGGCTGGGGCGCCCGGCAAAACGCCCTTGCTTCAGCGTGATGACCTCATCCACCTTCGCCGCGCCGTGGCGCAGCAGGTAGGCGCCTGCCGGCCCGGCGGCGCTTCCGGTGGCAATGTCTTCCACCAGCCCGGCGTTGTCCCAAGTGCGGCCTTCGCGCGCCGACACGTCCAGCACATAGGCGAATTTGGCGCCCACGGTGGCCAGCAGCACCTCAAAATCAGGGTGCACAATTTTTGCGCGCTCCAGGCCGCCGACCACGGGCACCAGCAGATAGGGCAGGCCGGTGGACACCACCTGCAGCGGAAAACGCACATCCAGCTGTGCCGGGCCCAGCCCGAACGCCGCGAGAAACGGCAGGCTGTCCGCATGGCTGAGGGCTGCCTCGAAGCGGGCCACGCCCTGGTTCATGCAGGCGTCGTAAGTGCCCGGTGTGCCTTCTTTGCGTGTGCTGCTGATGGCAACTGCCCGTGTGCCCAGCATCAGCGTCCAGCCGGCAGAAGGGTGATGCCCCGCATGCAGGTGATGCAGCAAACCTGCTGCGCCCAGCAGGGGGTGGCCGGCGAAGTCAAGCTCTTCTTCCATCGTGAAAATGCGCGCTTCGAAGCGGTTTCCGGGGCCGTCAGGCGTGAGGAAAATGCTCTCGAACTGCCGCATTTCGATGGTCAGGCGTTGCATCTGGCGCGCCGGCAAGGGGCTTTCAGGCAGAAACACCGACAGGCCGTTGCCGGCCAGCGCCTCGTGGGTAAACACGTCCACCTGGTAGTACTGCAGCCCCGACAAGGGCGGCATGGTTGTCATCACTGTCATGTGGCAATTCTCCTGCGGGGAATTATCGCGGTGCAGGTCATTGCGGCGGCATCCCGGCATGCGGGTTGCCGTTTCTCCGTTTCTGCTCAGGCGATCCGGCGGCCTTGCACCGCCAGGGTGCCGGCGCGGTTTAAATTCCGAGCAGCTTCTTCGCGCTGCCCAGCGCTTTCATGGAGTCGTCGTGCTTGCCTTCCTTGTGAAACTTTTCGCCATCGGCGCGAAGCTCTTTCACTTTGGTCATATCGGCGGGCGAGAGCTTGGGGTTGGTGGAGAGCTTGGCGTCGATCGCCTTCATCTCGTTGGGACAGTTATGGGCAAAAGCCAGGGACGAAGTGGCCAGGGCGACGGCGGCAATGATGAGCTTCATGTGAATCTCCAACCTGCGTCAGAAAATGCTGACGCCAGATGCTAGCAAAGCCTCTGCTGTGGCACAAGCCGCAGTGACACTAGCTTGTCTGGCCGATTTGCAGCTTGGTGGCGTCGATGAACTGGTATTCCGGGATGTCCAGGTTGGTCGGTGCCGGTACGTTCTTCACTACGCGGCCGGCGAGGTCAAACCGCGAGCCGTGGCAGGGGCAAAAAAATCCACCGGGCGCGTGAAGCTCGGCATTCAGCGCGCTGTCGTCCAGGCGCAGGGTCGGTGAGCAGCCCAGGTGCGTGCACACCCCCACCGCCACCAGGATTTCCGGGCGCTCGGAGCGGGTCGCGTTGGCACACGATTTCGGTTGCTCGGATCGCCTGGACTGCGGGTCTGCCAATACCGGATTGGGCTGTTGCAGCGCGCGCACCATCTCCTCGCTGCGGCGCATCAGCCAGACCGGTTTTCCGCGCCAGGCGACGGTGCGCAGCTCGCCTGTCGCCAGTGTGGAAATATCGACAAGCACCGGGCCGCCCTGGGCGCGCGCCACTTCAGAGGGTGCAAGGCTGGCCGCGAAGGGATAGGCCGCAGCCAACAGGCCGGCGCCGGCGGCGATGCCGGTTGCAGCCACCAGCAGGCTTCGCCGCTCGGCGTCCGGCAGGGTCCCGTTGTCTATCGCGTGGATCAGTTCGGTGACGCTACGCATGATCTGGCTTGAAAAGTTAAATTGAGGCAGGCCCGGTGTGCTTACGGCCCGGTTTTATCGGCGGCCGTGCCCCAGAGGAACACCTCTTTGGAGGGTTTGCCTGCCTTCACGTCAACCTTCCTGCGCTGGGTCTGGCCGGCGAGCGTCGCCTCCACGGCATAACTGCCCGGTGCCAGCCGGGCCAGCAGGAAGGGGCCTTCCGACGTGGCCTGAAGCACTTCATTTCCCCGGGCATCGAGCACCCGCACCTTCACGTCGGCCGCGAAGTCGGCACGCTGCTTGTCCTTGATGGCAAATTCGAGTGTCAGCGGCCACTGCCCGCTGGCATTTCGGATCGCTGCGGATTCGTCGGCGCCGATGCCGCCGCTCAGGTATTCAACCGGGCCGCTGGTGCGCACCGGCGGCAAAGGGGCGCTTGCCTGGGCCAGCGCGCCACCCGCCATCAGCACACCGAGGACGGCCGAGGCGGCCTTGTGGGTCAGGGTTTTCATTTCAGCATGCTCCTTCTGCAACGATGGGCAGCAAGTCGGCGCAGTGTGCTGCCTGGCACTGTTTTCATGCGGCCTGCCGATATGCGAAGGCCTGGCCAGCTACCTTGTCATCACACCGTAGCAGGCTTTGTGCACCAGGTGTTCAGCGCTGCCGGAAACCATTGTTCGCGGGTCAGCTTAGGCCGGTCTTAAAATCCCCGCTGGCATGCTTTGCAGCTTCAAGCCCGCAGCATTCAATCGTCATCTGTTCCTTCAACCACCTGGACCCGTCACCCCATGCCCCTCGAAGTCATTGAAGCCCAGACGGGCGACAAGCCCGTCGCCACCGTTCTCATCATGCACGGCCTCGGGGCCGACGGCCGGGACTTCCTGCCGATTGCAGAGCAGATGGACCTGTCCAGCGTGGGCGATGTGCGTTTCCTGTTTCCGAGTGCACCCAGCATTCCGGTCACCATCAACGGCGGCTACGTCATGCCGGCCTGGTACGACCTGCTGGGCGCCGACCTGGTGAGCCGGCAGGACGAGGCCGGGCTGCGCAAGTCGCAGGGCGACATCGAGGCCTTGATTGCCCGGGAAAAGTCGCGCGGCATCCCTGCCAGCCGCATCGTGGTGGCGGGCTTTTCGCAGGGCTGTGCCATGGCGCTCATGACGGGCCTGCGTCACGGCGAACGGCTGGCCGGCATTGCGGGCCTGTCGGGTTACCTGCCGCTGGCCGACAAGACGGCCGCCGAGCGCAGCGCCGCCAACCAGGATGTACCCATTTTTCTGGCGCATGGCACGCGCGACGGCGTGGTGGTGCTGCCGCGCGCCACCGCCACGCGCGATGCGCTCAGCGCCATGGGCTACGCGGTCGAGTGGCACGAGTACATGATGGAGCACTCGGTTTGCCCCCAGGAAATCACCGACCTGGAACAATGGTTGTGCCGGGTTCTGGCCTGACGGTATTTTAAGGAAAAACGGCTGTGGCCCTTACAAAACGGGCGCAAGCAGCTATTAAAAGCATAGCGATCCGGACAAGGCCAGGACGTTGTTCAGGCCGCCGCGGTTTTCGTCGTGGCCGCCCGTGCCATCCGCCGCACGCGCCACAGCAGGAAAAACGCGATGCTGAAGTTCAGCAGGTTCCACGCGATGCCGTTGAGGAATGCGGCATGGTAGGAACCGGTGAGGTCAAACACCTTGCCTGACATCCAGCCGCCCAGCGCCATGCCCAGCAAGGATGCCATGATCACCGTGCCCACGCGCGCGCCGGCTTCGGCGGGCTCGAAGTATTCGCGCACGATGATGGCGTAAGCCGGTACGAGGCCGCCCTGGAACAGGCCGAACAGCGCGGCGATGACGTAAAGCGATACCAGCCCGTCAAAGGGCAAAAACAGCAGCAGCGCGATGCCTTGCAGCACCGAGCCCAGCATCAGCGTGCGCAGCCCGCCTATGCGGTCGCAGATGGCGCCCGACACCAGCCGGCTCACCACACCGCAGGCCAGCATCAGCGACAGCATTTCAGCGCCGCGCGCCGCGCCGTAGCCCAGGTCGGTGCAGTACGACACGATGTGCACCTGCGGCATGGCCATGGCCACGCAGCAGGCCACGCTGGCCACGCACAGCAGCATTTGCGCCGAGCCCGGCGTCAGGCCGAAAGGCATGCTGCTGGTGGTGGCGGCGATGCCGCTGTTGCCCACCGCCGACGCCACGGCCACTGGCGGGCGCTTGCGCATCAAAAGGGCCAGCGCCGTCATGGTGACGAAACTGAAAAGGCCGAGCCACAGATAGGTCTGGCGCCAGCCCACGGCCTCGACAAAATGCTGAACGATGGGTGGCCAGATCGCGCCGCCCAGATAGTTGCCGCTGGCGCACACCGCCACGGCAAAACCGCGGCGCCGTACAAACCAGAGCGAGGTGTCGGCCAGCAGCGGCGCAAAGGTGGCGGCAGAGCCGAGAAAGCCGATCAGCAGGCCGTGGGCCAGCGAGAACATCCAGATGTTGCCGGCCATGGCGGCCAGGGCAAAACCCAGGCCCAGCCCCACTGCGCCAATCAGCAACGGAACCATCACGCCGAAGCGGTCGGCCAGCCGCCCCATCAGAACGCCGCCAACGCCGAAGCCGATCATGAGCGCGGTATAGGGCAGGGAGGCATCGGCCCGCGTCACACTGAATTCAGCCTGCACTGCGGGCAGCACCACGGCCACCACATACATGCCGCAGGCGCCGACGGTCATCAGCGCCAGCGTGACCATGAGCCGCATTACGGCGTAGCGTGAGTCGATGAGGAGGGAGGAATCTTGCGCGGCGGTTGCGGGGCCTGGGGGCGTGACGGGAGGGCTCATCAGGCAAGCGTACACCAGCAGCTGCCCCACTGCGCTGCTGATGGCCCGGCCGGGCCCGGTGCGTTACAGCGGGGAAGGGCGCGTGGCTTCGTAACCGACGGCGGAGTTGCTGTCGCTTGGCTGGCCCAGTTCCTGGTCGCGGATGCGAAAGAGCCGCTCCAGGTCTTTCATGGCGTCTGCGTCAGCAGCGGAGACCGGGGCCGGCCGTGCCACCGGTGCTGCGGGCTGGGCCGGCAGGCTGGCGGCCACAACGGGGGCGGCTGGCACGGGCGCCGCAGAGGCTGTTGCCGCAGCGGGAAGAGGGGCCAGGGAAGCCAGGGGCGCGCTGCGTGGCGGGCGAACCGATGCGCCGGCAGGTGGCCGGACGGGATCGGCCCAATACGACTTGTCGGGCATGGTCGGGTTGGGGCAGGTTTCTGCCACTTCCAGTTGCCAGGAAATGCCGTGCAGCCATTTGGCCGCCCCGGGTTCAAAGCGCGTGATTTCTTCCATCAGGGCGTTCTGGAAGGCGAAGGCGTACTTCAGCAGACGGTCGTCCCAATGCCGCACAACGAGGCGTACATACATGCCAGGGCCGCGGCTGCGGCTGGACACCAGCAGCATCTGGCAATCGATCCAGGGCAAGGGAATACCGTATTTACGCATGGCATCGCGCAGCAGCACCTGCACCAGGTGGCGGCGCGTGGCGTTGTCCGAGCCGTCTTCAATGGTGAGCGGGTTGTCCCGGCTGGACGTGCCCGTGCGTTTGGGCGACGCTGCGGGGGTTGAACCGCCGAAAAGGCTGGCTAGCAGTTTTTTCATTTTTTGATCAAGCTCTACGCTGCCTCGGGCTAAAAAACCGCAAAACCGTTTAGTTTGGCGGAAATTGAAGGGTAAAACAGCCGTGTTACGGAATGTTTTTTATCGTCGTCCAGCTTGTCTGACAAGTCAAGGGAGTTCTGCACCCTGGCGCACCGGCGTCGCTCACTTTCCACATCCAGACCACCAAACCGTGGATTTCTGCCCGGAAAGTAAGGCGTATGGCCCAAATCCGGCCAGCCTGCACAGACCCTGCGCCAGACCCCACCCGGGCTGTGCTGGCAAGCCCGGATGCGCCAGCGCAAAGCGCCGTGCTGTGATAACTTCCACGCCAATTCAAGATTCTGGGGGAATGACGATATGACCAAGTTGCAGGCGCCTGCGGGCGCGCTACAGGACCGCCTGAAAGCGCTGACCCCGGCCCGGCTCAAGGGCATGCGCCGCGGTATCGAGAAGGAAAGCCTGCGCGCCAAACCCGGCGGCGGCCTGGCCCTCACACCGCATCCCGCGGCCCTGGGCTCGGCCCTCACGCATCCGGGCATCACCACGGACTTCAGCGAATCGCAGGTTGAGCTGGTCACCGGCGCCCACCCCAGCCCTGAAGCCACGCTGCAGGAACTGACGGAGCTGCACCAGTTCACTTACCGCACCATGAAAGAGCTGGGCGACGAAATGCTCTGGGTGTCCAGCATGCCCTGCGGCCTGCCGACCGATGAAACCATTCCCATCGCCCGCTTCGGTTCGTCCAATGTCGGGCGCGCCAAGAGCGTTTACCGCATGGGCCTGTCGCACCGTTACGGCCGGCGCATGCAAACCATTTCCGGCATTCACTACAACTGGTCCCTGCCCGGGGTGAGCAGCAAGGAATACTTCGCGCTGATCCGCAACTTCCGCCGCCAGGCATTTTTGCTGCTGTACCTGTTTGGCGCTTCGCCCGCGGTGTGTTCCACGTTTGTGGAAGGGCGCCAGCACGAGCTGCAAACCCTGAGCGACAGCACCATGTACATGCCTTACGGCACTTCGCTGCGCATGGGCCGCCTGGGCTACCAGAGCGATGCGCAGGCTTCGCTTGCCGTGAGCTACAACAGCCTGGATGGTTACGGCGCTTCGCTGCAGGACGCGCTGACCCGGCCCTACCCGGCCTATGAGGCAGTGGGCATCCGCAACCCCGGCGGCGACTACAACCAACTGGCCACCACGCTGCTGCAAATTGAAAACGAGTTCTACGGCACCATTCGCCCCAAGCGCGTGATCTTCCCCGGCGAACGGCCGCTGCATGCGCTGCGCGAGCGCGGCGTCGAATACATCGAAGTGCGGCTGATGGACCTGGACCCTTTCGAGCCCGTCGGCATCAATGCGCAAACCATGCGTTTCCTCGATGTGTTCCTGCTGCACTGCCTGCTCAGCGACAGCCCGAACGACACGCCCCAGGAAATCGCCGAGCTCAAGCACAACCAGCACCAGACGGCGGCGCGCGGGCGCGAGCCCGGCCTGAAACTCAAGCGCGGCGGTCATGAAATCACGCTGACGGCCTGGGGTGCGGAGGTGGTGGGCCAATGCGCGCCTATCGCAGCAGCGCTCGACGCCGCGCATGGCGGCACGCAATACAGCGACGCCCTGACATTGGCCAGCGCCGCCTTGCTGGACCCGTCCACCTTGCCTTCTGCCCGTGTGCTGGCGGCCATGGCCGCCAGCCACGACAACTCCTTCATCCGGTTCAGCCGCGCGCAATCTGAAAAGACGCAAGGCATCCTGCAGGCCCAGCCGCTGTCGGCCGGCCAGCTGGCACACTTCGCTGCACTGACCGAGGCTTCCGTCCAGGAACAAAAGAAGATTGAAGCCTCGGACACCATGCCGTTTGAGCAGTACCGTCAGCAGTACGTTTCCGCGGAACGCCTGGGCATCCCGGGCCGTGAAGTGGAATCTGGGCGCACCCCTGTTGGGGCTCACTTCGTGTAGTGCCTTTTCCCCTTGAAAAATAGGCAAACCCCTATCGGCATTCACTGCATGTAATGCCTTTTCCCCTTGCAGGGGACGGCGCCTGCGGCCTGGCAAAGCCAGTTCCGCGGCCCCTGCTGGCCGCATTAATCACTCCTGCTGGCGCCGCTGATCCGGTGTCATGGTTACTGCGGTTGCTATCAATTAAATAGCTGGTGGCGCAGGTTGGTATTGGGCTAGGACCCGATTTGGCATTTAAGAATCGCTTCTTCGGCGTCTTCACGCCAGTACGCCACGGCTGCGTACCAGCCTTCCCACACGCAACCATTGCAGCCGCGACCGCAGCAGGTGGTGGGCTCGGGGGGAGGTGGCCGCAAGCGGATGCCCGCAGCAGCGGCGCGCTCCTGCAGGGCGCTGAAGATCGCCAGGGCGGCGTTGTGGTCAGTGAGGCTTTCGGGCATGGGCCTGGTGTGGGCGCCTGTCAGGGTTTGGCGGAGGCTGCCATGCGCCGGCGAAGGTACAGGCCGATGAATGCACAGCCCAGCACCAGTGCAAACCAGCCCACCAGGGCTGATTTGGCGACGATGCCCTGCATGCCTGGTGAGGTGATGAAGTAGGGCGACACCACCACACCCAGGCCGATCAGCACACACAGAATGCCTTTGATCATCAGCTCATTGTTGGCCTTGAGGGCTGAAGCGGCCAGGCGGCGGGCCGGGATCACGGGTTTTTGGTCAGGGGCTGCGGGCAGGGGCATGGAGGGGCTCGATAGATGGGGAAGAGGAGGGGAAGGGTTGCGGGGCGGCTGGCTGCGGCCCCGGCCTGTATTCGTGCATAGCGGCTGGCAGCGGCTGGCTCGCGGCCGCTATGTCCATACCCCCGATTGTCCTCCATCACGCCGGGAACGGGCGCAGGGATGGCCGTGGGGAAGGCCGGCCGCCCTTAATGATTTCTTAATACCGCTAAGAAGTCCTTAAATTCGCGTCGGCATCATCCATTCCAGCTTAACCACCTGGAGAACCTGAAGATGACATCCCGTCCATCGCGACCCGCCGCCAAACCTGCACCGACCCGCCTCAAACCTGGCGCGAGGCAAGCGGCCGATCACCCTGGCGTAACAGCGGCTAAAGCCTCGCTGCCGCTGTTTTCGCTGTTCCTGCTCGCGGCTCTCGCGCAGCAACCGGCCGCCGCCCAGCAGAAGCCCGTGCAGGCCGAGGGCGAGTCCTCCTGGGGCCTGGGACTGGGTGTCGGCGTGGAGCGCAAGCCCTACCGCGACTTTGACAACAAGACCCGGCTCTTGCCGTTGCTCACCTATGAAAACAAATGGGTCAGCGTCTTCGGCCCGGGCATGGACTTCAAGCTGCCTTCGGCGGGCCCGGTGTCCTTCCGCTTGCGTGCGCGCTATTCGATGGAAGGCTACGAGGCTTCCGACTCCCCTTTCCTGGCCGGCATGGACGAACGCAAGGACGGCATCTGGCTGGGCGGTGCGGCCATCTGGCGCAACGACATCGCCAACCTCTCGGCCGAGTTGCTGGGCGACGCCTCTGGCAACAGCAAGGGCACGAAGTTCAGGCTGACCCTGGACCGCCGCTTCCAGGCGGGCAGCTTCGACATCACGCCGCGCCTGGCAGCGACCCGGCTCGACGACAAATACGTGTCCTACTACTACGGCGTGAACGCCGCCGAGGTGCGCGCCGGCCGGCGTTTCTACCAGGGCGGTTCGGCCGTCAACCTGGAAGCCGGGCTGCGCGTGGGTTATGCGCTCGCGCCGCGGCAAAGCATCTTCCTGGACCTGAGCACCACCAACCTGGGCTCCAGCATCAAGGACAGCCCGCTGGTGGATCGTTCCAGCCAGAGCAGTGTGCGTGTGGGTTACCTCTACCGATTCTGAGTCCTTCGACTACCCCGTTGCAGGGCCTGCCGGGCCGCGGCCCSGCACTTGAAGTTGCGGCGGCTATCTCGTGAAGAAAGCAGCCTGGCGCGGGTGGATACATTCCTTAAGCTGGTTGCGCAGGCACCGCGCCTACCCCGGCTGAGCCGGCTCCCTCGGCCGGCAGCGGAAACAGCACGCGCACGCAAAAGCCCTTGCCGTCCAGCCCGGTCCCGGTCTCGATGGCGGCCTCGTGCAGCTGCGCGATGCCGGCCACCAGCGACAGGCCTATGCCGCTGCCGCGCCCGCCGTTGCCCGCCACGCGGTGAAAGCGGCGAAAGATCGCTTCGTGCTCAGCCTCGGGCACGCCCGGGCCGTCATCGGCCACTTCCAGGCAGACCCGTTCCCTGCCGGCTTCGCCGCGGTAACCGCAGCTGATCTTCACGCGCCCGCCCTCGGGGGTGTAGCGCAGCGCGTTGTCCAGCAGGTTGCGCAGCAGGATGCCGATCTCGTCGACGTCGCATTCAATGGGGCAGGGCGTGAGCGCGAGGATGATGCTGCGGCGCTGCTGCTGGGCCTGCATGTCGAACTCTTGGCTCACATGCATGATGAGCTCGCTCAAATCGGCCAGGCTTTTTTGCGGCGCATGCACGCCAGCGTCCATGCGCGCCAGGTCCAGCAGCTGGTCAGACAGGCGCGTGCTGCGTTCGGCTACCGCCAGCAGCTTGACGAGGGCGGCGTCCTTGTCGGCCACCGTGGCCGCGCGCAAGGCGACCTGGGCCTGCGCCTGGAGCGCAGATAAAGGCGTACGCAGCTCATGGGCCGCATCGCCGATAAAACGCCGCTCGCCCTGCATCGCCTGGTCCAGCTGGTCCAGCAGGTGGTTGAAGGACTCAACCAGCGGCCGGATCTCATTGGGCAGTTGCGCCACCGGCAGCGGCGTCAGGTCAAACTTGCGGCGGCTGCGCACGGCGGCCTCCAGCGCCGTCAGGGGGCGCAGCGACTTGTTCACCGCAAACCACATGAGCAGGCCCGCCACAGTCAGCAGCATCGTCGTCAGGCCCAGCAACGCAAAGATCTTGTTGCGTATTTCTTCGTCGATCACGCTGTGCCGCACGGCCACCTGCACGCTGACCTCACCGGTGCTGTCGGACACCGAGAAGATGCGCCAGCGCTCGCCGTTGACGGTGGAACTGGTAAAGCCATCGTTGAAGGACGGCAGCAATGGGACGCGCGGAGAATCCGGTGCCCGAACGATCAGCTCCTTGCGGTTCGTCCAGACCTGGAAGGTCAGGTTGACGTCGCGTGGCATGTTCTCGTTACGCAATTGCAGGCCGTGGCTGAAGGAAGGTTTGAGTTTCGCGCCGCTGGGGATGGCCGTCAGGATCTTGGTGCCTATGGCCTGCAGCTTGCTGTCCCAGCGGTCACTCTGGCCGCGCAGGGTGTACACCAGCAGCACGGTGAGCGCGCAGGCCCAGCACAAGGTAATGGTCGCGCCCAGAACCGCCAGCACGCGGCCCTTGAGTGACCTGACGAACACGCACTTCAAGGTTGCGCCTCGCCGATCATGTAGCCCTGGCCGTGCACGGTGGTGATCATGTGCTCGCCCAGCTTTCGGCGCAACTGGTGGATGAACACCGCAATCGTGTTGCTCTCAATCGCCGAGGTGTTGCCGTAGACCACATCTTCCAGGTGGTCGCGCGTGACCACATGGCCGGGTCGCTCCAGCAGGGCCAGCAACGTGCGGTATTCGTGTGCGCTCAGCGCCACCCGCACGCCCGCGCGCGTGACGGCGCGTTTGCTGCGGTCCAGGCTGACGTCGCCGTAGGTGTGCACCGGTACCACCTTGCCCTGGCTGCGGCGTATCACGGCGCGCACGCGGGCCCACAGTTCATCGAGCTGAAAGGGTTTGACAAGGTAGTCGTCCGCACCGGCGTCCAGCCCCAGGATGCGCTCGCTCAACTGCCCGCGCGCTGTGAGAATCAGCACCGGCGTGACGTCGTAGCGCCCGCGCAGGGCGCGCAGCACGGCCAGCCCGGAATCACCGGGCAGGCCGAGGTCCAGCAGCACGGCTTCGTAGACATGGTCCACCAGCGCCAGCTTGGCGGCCAGCGCATCGCCGACGTGGTCGACCGTCCAGGCGATCTGGCGCGCCGCATCGCACACCGCTTCGGCCAGCATGGTGTCGTCTTCTACCAGGAGCAGGTGCACGGATTTGTCTCTTTCGGGTCGCTGTGGGGTGACAGGATGGAGCTGCCAGGCGCAGTACACGCCATGCATTGATCGTGCCGATGGCTGATTAACCACTTATTAACAAGTACACCCCCGTCCAGGCTCACTGCGTGTAGCCTGTTCCCCCCTTGCAGGGGGCGGCGCCTGCGGCCCGGCAGAGCCGGTTCCGCGGCCCCTGCTGGTGGTGCCTTCTTCGCCAGGAGGGTATTTTGCGGTATGCGGCGACAATTGGGGTATCGCAGGGGTCTTCGCCCCATGCCCCCAAACCCGAACCCCAGAAAGAAAAGATCCCGATGGCCATCCAGTGGTTTCCCGGTCACATGCACCTGACCAAAAAAGCCATCAGTGAGCGCATCAAGGAAATTGATGTCGTCATTGAGTTGCTTGATGCGCGCCTGCCCGGCTCCAGCGCCAACCCCATGCTGGCCGAGCTTACCGGCGCCAAGCCCGCGCTCAAGGTGCTCAACAAGCGCGACCTGGCCGACGCCACCCGCACGCCGCTCTGGCTGGATCACTACAACAGCCTGCCTGCCACCCGCGCCATCGAACTCGACGCCAGCGAAACCACGCCCGCCCGCCGCCTCATCGACGCCTGCCACGCGCTGGCACCAACACGCGGCACCATGGTCAAGCCTATGCGGGTGCTGATCTGCGGCATTCCCAACGTCGGCAAGTCCACCCTGATTAACACCCTTACCGGCAAGCGCGCCACCAAAACCGGCGACGAAGCCGGCATCACCAAGGTCGAGCAGCGCCTGGTGCTGGCCGACGGGTTTTATTTATGGGACACGCCCGGCATGCTTTGGCCTCGCATCATCGTGGCCAAAAGCGGCTACAACCTGGCCGCCAGCGGCGCCATTGGCCGCAACGCCTTTAATGAGGAAGAGGTGGCGCTCGAGCTGCTGGATTACCTGATCAAGCACTACCCCGCCTTGCTGGAGGCTCGCTACAAGGTCGAGGTGACGCCCGGCATCACCGACGAGCAGCTGCTCGAAGAAATCGGCCGCAAGCGCGGCGCGGTGCTCTCCAAGGGCCGGGTCAACCTGCAAAAAGCCGCCGAGATCGTGATCTACGAGTTCCGGGCGGGAACGCTGGGCCGTGTGACCCTGGAAACGCCTGACGAGTTTGCCGAATGGGCAGCCGCCGGCCGGCTGCTCGACGCCGAGCGCCAGGTGAAAAAAGACAAGATCGAAACCAACCGGTTGATCAAGTTCAAGAAGATTCCGCGGCCGGATAAATCCGGCAGATCCGGATTCGAAGAATCCTGAGACCGGCCACCGCGCGCGGGATCAGTTGGGGCCTGTTTTGCAGGTCCGTATGCCAAGCAGCGTGTACGCCGGGCACCAGCCCAGCAACCCTGTCAGCAGGGGCACGAGCCCCAGCAACGCCCACCAGCGCCAGGCGGGGTCCACCACAAAATACAGGCTGAGGATGGCGAGTCCCGCCACGATGCGCACCGCGCGGTCGGCGGTGCCGGCGTTTTTGTTCATGATGAGCTCCTTTGGCAAAGTGGTTTCTAGTGCAGTACCAGCACCGGTTTTTTGCTGTGCGACAGCACCTTCTGGGTTTCACTGCCCAGCAGGAACCCGGTGATGCCCTTGCGGCCGTGCGAAGCCATCACGATGAGGTCGCAAGCTTTGCCGTCCGCCATCCGGACGATGGTTTCGTAGGGGTGGTCGCCTGCGACGCAAACGGTGTCGCAAGGCACGCCCGCCTTGTCGGCGGCGTCTTTCAGCGCGGACAGGAAAGCCTCTGCCTGCGCCTGGCATTCCCTCATGAATTGGTCACGTGTGTCTTCCAGCATCTGGACCCGGTAGGTCAGCAGGTGGAACTCCTGCATCACATGCAAACCCGTGATCCTGGCTTGGGCTTCCCTGGCGAAGGTCACAGCCTGTGCAATCGCCCGTTCCGAAGCGGGCGATCCGTCGGTGGGTAGAAGAATATGTTTGAACATGGGAAATCTCCTTGTCATCCTGGGCGGCTCATCGCCGGCGCGGTAAACCTTGAGCAGGGCGGTCCCACTTTAGGTTGCTGCCGCCAAACGGCTTTGATGCAGGTCAAGCCATCGCCTCAATGGGAAAGGGGTGGGGCGGTATGCGTTCCCCGGTGCGATACCGGAAGGAAAAATCCACATGATTTGATCTTCATCAAGTTCGGGGTGGAACCCGGTGGCATTCTTGGTGGCACTTACCCGCCGGAGACCGCCATTCACAAACATGCCAGCGTGCAAATCATCCTCGATGAGCACGCCTCCCTTTCCGCCATGCTGCGCTCCATGCTGCTCATGGTGGCGCGCGGCCCGGGTGACCGTGCGCAGCAGTTCTTCGACGTCTTTCGGGCCATGCTGTTTTATATCGACGAGTTCCCCGAGCGCCTGCATCACCCGAAGGAGTCGGACCTGCTGTTTCCCCGCGTGGTGCGCTCCGCGCCATCAGTCATGGCCACGGTGCAGCAGCTGGAGCGCGACCACATGAGCGGCGAGAAGGCCGTGCGTGAACTGCAGCACCTGCTGCTGGCCTGGGAACTGCTGGGCGAGCAGCGAAAGCCTGAGTTTGAGGCGCAGTGCAAACGTTATGTCGAGTTCTACCTGGAGCACATGCGGCTGGAAGAAACAGTCATCCTGCCGCAGGCTGAAAAAGTGCTCACCGAGGCCGAATGGAAGGAACTGGACGCCGCCTTCCAGCAAAACCGCGACCCGCTTGCCGGCAAGCACGCAGCCGACCCGGTGTATGACCGCCTCTTCACACGCATTGTGATGGAGGCGCCGGCGCCTATCGGGCTGGGCGACACCTGAAGCCTGCCCGGGCATGTAGCCTGCCATACGCACCTGACGCGAGTCCGTGAGCCCTGTGAGCCTGCGGACCAGTCAGGCCTTGCGCAAGCAGCTATTAAATCAATAGCATGACGCTGCGGGTTCCTGTTTGTGTAGGGTGATGGCGGGGCCGAAAGCGGGCAGGGTCCTGCGCTGGTGCGCACATCATTCCTACAAGGCCGTCAGCAACAGGCTCTGGCCGCGCGGGCGCCGGCAACGCATAGTCAGGATATCTCCGCTAAAGGTTCAGGTGCCGCCTGGGCCGCTCGCCATGACCCCTGAGAGTGCAAGTCCGCTTTCCCGCCAGTCTTCCCGCGACGCCAGCAGCAACCAGCTCAGGGCTGTCGCGGCTTACATGAAAAATCACTCGCTGGTGCTGGCCACCGCCGAGTCCTGCACCGCAGGCCTGATCGCCGCGCATCTCGCGGACGTGCCGGGTGCGGGTTCCCTGCTGGAGTCGGCTTACGTGGTGTATTCACCCCGGGCCAAACAGCGTTGCCTCGGGGTGAAAGCAGAAACCATCGAGCGCTGCAACCTCACCAGTGAAGAGGTGGCTGCCGAGATGGTGCGCGGCGCGATGCAAAAGAGCGAGGCCACCATGGCCATCGCCAACACCGGCGTGACCGACGGCACCGACCCGAAGATTCCTGCCGGCACGCAGTGCTTTGCCTGGATGTTTGCGGGGCGTGATGAACGTGAGGACGCGGTGTTCACCGAAACCCGCAGGTTCAGCGGTGACCGCAACGGCATCCGCGAACAGGCGGCTGCCTATGCGCTCACGCAGATCCCGGCGCGCCACGCGGCGTTTCTTGAAACGGCAGCCAGGCGCGACCGCACCGGCTGATAAATCCGTCAGGCGACAAATTTCCTGTCGCGCAGCCAGTCGGCCAAACGCCCGGCAAAGACCTTGTAGCCTTCCGCATTTGCGTGGATCTGGTCAGAACGCAATTCGCTGCGGGACAGCACATACGACCAGGCATCTGAAAAAAGCGGGGTGGCTGTTTCCGCGGCGACCTCGGCATAAATCTCATGGTCTTTCAGTGAGCCCATCGCGGCAGAAAGCAGCACGGGCCTGGGTTGCGCGATCAGCACCACCTGCGTGCTGGCCGCGGCGGTTTGCACAATCGACCTGATGGCGGCGCGGGTGCTGTCCAGCGGCATGTTGCGCAGGAAGTCGTTGCCGCCAATGCACACGAGCACCAGGCCGGGCTTGTTTTCCTGCAGCAGCGCCGGCAACCGTGCCAGTGCACCGGCCGCTGTGTCGCCGTTGACGCCAGCGTTCTGCGTGACGTAGCCGGTCAGCAGTTCCAGTTGTTGCGGGTAGCTGCTGCCCGCCGGGGCGCCATAGCCAAAGGTCAGCGAATCGCCCAGGCACAGCAGGGTGGCCTCCTTGGGCAGGGTCTTGCCTTTGGGGCCGGCCTTTCTGGAGCAAGCCGTAGCCAGCAGCAGCGCAGAGCCGGCAGCACCCAGCAGGAGTTGGCGGCGAAGGGGTTGGTGATGCGAGTCCATGCGTCGTGCCGGTTTATTTCAGGTTATCGGGTGGAGCCGGGTGTGCGGTCGGCGTCTTGTCTTCCGGATGCAGCTGCTTGCGGCTCAGCGAAGGGATGATCAGCATGCGCACAGTCTAACCATGCCAAAGCGCATCTGGACACCACTGCAAGCGCGAGGTAATGCGAGGGTAATCACTGCGTAATGACGGGGTAAAGCTCCGTTTGCCTTACACGGCATTCACAAGAGCGGGCCAACAATGGTTTCACTGAAGCGCAAAGGCCTTTGAAAGCAGCGATTCAGGAGCAGCCCCGACAGCCGCTTGCCGAACCGGAGATTTATCGCCGCCACCGCAAGTTGCCCACCGGGTTGCTGGCAGTCAAACGCACAAGCATTCCAAGGAGAACCTCATGAAATCGAAATTCCTCACTGTCTCATTGCTGGCCTCAGCCCTGTTCGCCGGGCTGGGGTTTGCACCCGCCATGGCGCAGGGTGTTAATACACCCGGCATTGACCAGGCGCAGCAAGCCATCAGCGCGCGCATTCAGCAGGGTCTGGCGTCCGGCCACATCACGCCGTCCGAAGCGCAGGTGCTGTACCGCCGTGACCAGGAAATCGCGGCTCGCGAGGCGCGCTTCAAATCCAACGGCGTCGCCACGCCGCAAGAGCGCCAGCAGCTCCGCGCCGACCTGGACGGCCTCAGCGCCGAAGTGGAGCGCATGATGAACAACCGCGATGTGGCGGGCAGGCCTGGCAATGCCGGCAACACCCCCGGCATCGACAACCGTGAATTCCAGATCAGCCAGCGCATTGACGAAGGCGTCCGCACGGGCCGCATCACGCAGCGCGAAGCCGCCAAGCTGCACCAGCGTGAACGCCGCATTGAGCGCCATGAGTCCCAATTCAAGTCCGACGGCGTGGTGACCGCGCAGGAGCGCCGCCAGCTGCGCAATGAGCTGACATCGCTGCGCGACGACGTGGAACGCATGATGAACAACCGCCGCCGCGGTTAAGCGGTTAAGTAGAGCGCTGTTCCGGGCGCCGCCACGCGGTGCCGGGACAGCTGCCATGCACAAGCAAGGCGCGCCGGTGCTTATTGAAGCGCCGGCGCGTTTTTTTTTGCCTGCGGCATTGCGCGTGTTGCGCCGGTGTGGGTGGCGGCGCGCGCTTCAGGCGTGTCATTGACCTGCATCAATACGCGAGCAGCGGACGGCTTATAAAGTTGCTTTTTTTTCTGCGTCGCCGCACGCATTCAGCCATGCCCATAGAACTTTACCGTGACGACAGGCATGCCTGCCTGATGTTCACCGACCTGATCGAAGAAGACGCGCATGCCGTCCAGTCCAACCAGTTCCTGATTGTCGACAACGGCACCGGCGCCGTGATCGACCCGGGCGGCAACCTGGCGTTCAACGAATTGTTCCTGGGCATGTCGCGCCACTTCAGTCCGCAAAAACTGTCTTACATCATCGCCTCCCACGCCGACCCCGACATCATTGCCTCGCTGGACCGCTGGCTCACGTCCACCCCGGCGCAGCTGGTGATCTCGCGTGTGTGGGAGCGTTTTGTGCCGCACTTCACCAAGGTCGGCAAGACCGAGCAGCGCCTGGTCGGCGTGCCCGACGGCGGCGGGCGGTTGCCGCTGGGGCAGAGCGAGCTGTGGCTGCTGCCCGCGCACTTCCTGCACTCGGAAGGCAACTTCCATTTTTACGATCCCATCAGCCGCATCCTGTTCACCGGTGATCTCGGTGTGTCGATGATGTCAGGCCGGACGGCGCAGGTGCCCGTCACTGACCTGAAGCCCCATCTGCCGTTGATGGAGGGTTTTCACAAGCGCTACATGGTGTCGAACAAGGTCCTGCGCCTGTGGGTGGCCATGGCGCGCCGGCTGGATATTTCCATGCTGGTGCCCCAGCACGGCGCGCCGCTCAAAGGCCCGGCCATCGGCCAGTTTTTTGACTGGGCGGAATCGCTGAAATGCGGCATCGACCTGTTTGACGAACGCAACTACCAGGTACCCACCGGGCAGATCAATGGCCGGGCGGTGGCTTGAGCCGCCGGGACAAGGCAGGCGTTTGCTACAGCCGGCTGATGGAACACACGTAGACCACCTCGCACGAGCTGGCTCCGGTGTCTTCCCGCACGGTGGAGCTTCGCCAGCGCCAGCCGTCGGGTTTCTGCGCTTCCACCAGCCAGCCGTCGATGCGCACGCGGTCGTTGCGCTTCACGCGGGTCAGTGCTTTGGCAACCGCGTCCGTGGCCGGGATCAGGTGCATGTTGGCGCTGCTGCGTGCAATTTCCGGCGGCGGCAGCGGCGGTTCGTTGTCCCACCGGTAGTAGTACCAGCGTGACGACTGGCTGATCTTCAGCTGCGACAACACCTTGTCGTCGGCCATGCGCTGCCAGCCTAAAGCCAGGTCGGTGGGCGACAGCGTGGCCTCGTTGTCCATCCGGTAGTCTTCGCGCGACAGCACCCGCGCGTCAACGCTAAAGCCCGCCAGCGGCGTCAGGGTCGCGGCTTTCAGGACGAAAGGTGCCATGCCGCCCGGCACACTGGTTTGCAGCGGCTCGTCGCCGATGCTGACCTGCGGCGGCAGCGGACAGGCAAGGTCGTTGCCCACACCCGCCGCGCGGAAGGTGCTGGGTGAAAACCACCAGTGCAACCCCGCCAGCAGCGCACAGGCCACCAATGCAAAGCGCAGGCTGACAAAGCCGGAATTCGGGCGGCGGTGCGGGCTTTGGGTCATGGAGGTGATGCGGGTGTCTTCAATGGGAGTCAGCTTCAGTGCGGCGGGCCAATTATGAGCCTGTGAGCCCGGTTGCCGTGCCGCCGTGTGTGCCACGGGCGCTGGCCGCGATGCCGGATATGCTTTGGGGCTGGAGCAGAGGTGCAACAAGGGTTAAATCATGAATGCAGTGACCGGAAAGTGGATCAAGTGGGGCGTGCTGGCGGTATTGGCGGTGTTGGTGTGCCTGGTTGCTGCCCTTGGCGCCTTGAGCCTTGACCGCCTGGAATCGTATTACTACTACCTGCGCGACGACTCGCCGGGGGTGACGATGCGTTATGCCCAGCTCTCCGGTCAGATGGATGAAGCCGCCGTGCGCAAGCATTTCGGGGATGTTTTCCTGATCTGCTACAACGAGCGGAGCGGGCCTGCCGGTACCGACCGGCTTTGTCATGCGGCTGTGGACAAAGCCGACGGGGAATCCGCCATGATGCTTGTGGCCTTTTTCAGCAAGGGCCGCCTGACTTCCACCGTGGTGCATGTTCCCTGGTGGGTGCACGGCAGGTGGCTTGATCGCGTGGTAGGGCAGTACGGAAAAGCCAACCGCTCAAATTCTACGTTTCTGGGCTGGACCTTACCCAATGGCACGCTCTACTACAACCGCGACCGGAGCCTCAATCCGCTGGAATGGAACTCTCTCTTCTGGTCTGCGAACGAGGACGGGAAATAGCGGGTTGGTTTGCGCCGTGCCCGCCTGCCTCGCGAACGATTTGCTACAACTGCGACGCACCCGATGCGTGAGCCGGTGCCTCTAACGGAGGTATTGGAGGTATCGTGACACGTTGTGCATGAGACACCTCTTACCTCTGTGGATACCTCTGTGGAAACTTCCCTTTTGATGCAACTCTGGAAATCCTGCCGACTCCCCGCCGTGCTGCTGGCAGCATGCGGCCTGTTGCCCCTGCTGACAGGCTGCGTCACCGGCGCCAAAGCATTTCCGCTGCAGGAAAAGTTTGCCTCCACCCAGACCTATTCGCGCCTGTTTGACGCCACCCCGGCACGGACCTGCGAGGCCTCGCGGCGTGCGTTGCTGAGCCAGGGCTACATCATCAACATGGCCAGCGCCGAACTGGTGGAAGGGCAAAAAGCCTTCCAGCCCGAGCCCGAGGCGCACCTGCAAATGGTGGTTCGCGTGGTGTGCGCCCCCGAGACGCCCGATGGAAAGGTAAGCCTGGGTTTTGTCACGGCCCTGCAGGACAGCTACGCCATGAAAAAAACCAACAACTCCGCCAGCCTGGGTGTGGGCGCCATTGGCTCCGTCTCGCTGCCCTTCACGTCGAGCAATGAGTCCATGGTCAAGGTGGGCAGTGAAACCATCACGGCCGATGACTTTTACGACCGCTTTTTTGACCTGGTGAGGCGCTACCTGGTGGCGGACGCCGCGCTCGACTGATTGAGCGCAGTGAACGCGCCCCGGCGCGGGCGCGCAGAAAAATTATTGAAAAAAGTGCCGGCAGGCTAATACAGTCGGGCGCAAGCAGCTATGAAAAGCATAGCGCCGGCTGATGGTCTCAGCGCAAATTGCCCTGCACCCAGCGCACGATGTCGGCCGCGCCCATGGCGCCGGCCTGGCGCGCCACTTCACGGCCGCCCTTGAATAACGCCAGCGTGGGAATGCTGCGGATGTTGAAACGCGCACCCAGGTTGGGCACCGCTTCGGTGTCGACCTTGGCTACGCGTACCTGCGGCTCCAGCTGCGCTGCCGCTTGCTCGTAGGCCGGCGCCATTTGCCGGCACGGCCCGCACCACGGCGCCCAGAAGTCCACCAGCACCGGAATCTGGTTGCGGCTGATGTGTTTGTCAAACGCGGCTTCGTCCAGCGCGGTGGAATGCGCGGTAAACAGCGCCTTCTTGCAGCTGCCGCAAGTTGGCTCGCTGCCCAGCTGGTCGGCGCGCACGCGGTTGGTGGTGTGGCAGTGCGGGCAGACGATGTGGAGAGGGTCGGTCATCAGGCGCAACTGGGGGCCGTGGCCGGCATTTCAAGCGCGGCGGTGGTGGCGGCCCTACCCCGGCGGAGGTCGCCTGGCCGGGTGGCCGCGTTAAATCCGTGCAAACGCCGGGTAAAGCGCGGTGAACAGGCGCTTTTCCTACGCGTGCCGGCCTCTTGCGGGCGAACAATCAAGTTTCACTACAAAGAGAAGGATCCATATGAAAACCAGAACCTTGATGACCGCTCTGGCGGTAGCGTCCCTCGCTTTCAGCGGGCTGGCAATGGCCAAGGGGAAGGATGGCGACCACGGCCGCGGCCATGGCCACAAAAAAGCCAAACACCACCATGCCGGCCCGCCACCGCATTCCCAGGCCGGCGGGCGTGGTGCGGGCCCCGATCACAACTTCTACCGCGGTGGCCGCCTGCCGGCGCAATACCGCGACCGGGGCTATTGGGTAGACGACTGGCGCGGCCACCGGCTGAGCGCGCCGCCTCCCGGCTATCACTGGGTGCAAACCGGCGGTGACTATGTGCTGGTCGCCAACAACACCGGCATTATTTTCCAGATCTATCTGGGCCAGTAGTCAGTAGCCAGTAGCCGGCAAATTCCGCGCACGAAAAAGCCGCCTGCAAGGGCGGCTTTTTCTTTGGGATCAAATGCACTGCTTCAATACGCTACTGATTTGATAGCTGCTTGCGCCCGTCAGTAAAGGGCTATGGCCCCCTTTTATTCAGGAATGCTCAGGCAGCCTTGGCGGTGCGGCGCTGGCTGAAAGCCGTTTTGCGCTTGGCGGTGCTGGCCTGGTCGCCGGCAATTTTGCTGGCGAGCTGGGCGGTTTTTTGCTCGATCTGCGCGGCGAGTTTGCTCAGTGCCAGGGCGCCCGGTGCGGTGGCCTGGGCCAGCGTGTTCAGGGTGGTCACGCCGGTTTTTTCTTCAAACAGGCTGGCATTGGCGGCAGCACGCTCCACGCCGCTCTCCAGAACCTTGACCAGCTGGCTCACCACTTGCTGTGCGCCGTTGGTCGTCAGCATCAGGCCCTTGGTGTAGTACACGCTGAAGGCCAGTTGTGCCGCCGTGGCGTTTTTGGCCGTTTCGGCCGTCAGCTCGGTGCGCGACTGTTTCAGGGCGCGGTTCCAGCGCTGCTCCAGCAGGATGACTGCGCGCTCGCCGCCGGCGCGGTAGGCGTTGATCACGTGGCGGGCGGTGTTGCCGGAAGATTCGATGAGGTCGGTTGCAACGGTAGACAGGTTTTTGGCGGTCATGATGTTTCCTTCAAAGGGGTTGAACAATGATTCATCATCAATGTTTTCCCTAGTGAGTGCGACCTACCGGGCTAGAGGGGCCCGTCCAGATTCGGTTACAGCCGGTTTTGGTGTGGAGGTGCTACGTTTTTAATAGCTGCTTGCGCCCGTACTTATTGGGTTCTGGCCACTTTTTTCATTAAATAGCCTGCCCTGGCCTCCCACTACCCACCGCTACTCGCCGCCTGCCCGGGCACCCAGAAACAGCGCCGGGTCCACCATGGCGCGGTTCAGCATCACGCCCCAGTGCAGGTGCGGCCCCGTGACGCGGCCTGTGGCGCCCACGGCGCCCAGGCGCTCGCCCGTCTTCAGTGTGTCGCCAATGGCCACGCCAATCGCGCTCAGGTGGCACATCATGCTCAGCAAGCCGCCGCCGTGGTCCAGCCACACCGTGTTGCCGTTGAAGAAATAGTCGCCCGTGTCAATGACGCGGGCGGGCAGCGGCGCCACCACTGGCGTGCCCGTGGCGGCGGCGATGTCCATGCCGCTGTGCGGGTTGCGCGACTGCCCGTTGAAGACGCGGCGCAGCCCGAACGAGCTGGAGCGGCGCCCCGGCACCGGCACCTGCATGCGCAGCGGCGTTTGCGGCAAAGGCTCACTAAAGGTGGCCATCACCGCTTCCTGGTGTGCCCGCTCGCGCTCGTAGCGCGCCTGGTCTTCGGGCGACAAATCCACCGTGCCGGGTGCTACTTTCAGGCGTTGCTCAAGGTAGTGCTTGGGCGCCACCGTGTAGGCAAGCTGCTGCTGGCTGCCGTCAGGGGCCAGCACCGAGATGCTCGCCTCGCCGGGCTCTGCAGACAGCGCAATGCCTACCAGCGCTGTCCACCCCGCAGGGTCACCGAGCACCAGCAAGGGCACGCCGCCGGCCTGCGCCACGGGCCGCACTGCCGCCGGGCCCAGCGGCAGCCGGGCAATGCCGCCGGGAACCTGCGACGCGGTGGGCCAGGCGCCCGAGGGCGCCGGTGCCGCGGCAAGGCATGAGGCAGGCAAGGCCAGCATGCTGGCGCCCGCCAGCAAGACCGAGCGGCGGGTGAATGGCGAAGCAGGTGAAGAGGGCAAGGACGGCAGGGAGATGGTGTGTGAATGGCTGGCGGACATGGACCCGATTATTGCGGCTCTGTGGCAGCGCTGGCGCCACGAAGCCGCAATGACGAACGACGCCTGCGGCGCTTACTGCGTGAGCGTGATTTTTCCTTTGCTCACGTAGTCGTCAAACTGGATGCGCGGAATCGCCGTGACGGCGGCAACACCGTCGCCGGCGTCCCAGCTGAGCGTGGCGCTGTCAGGCTCCAGCGCGACTTCCACGCGCACGCGCGGGATCTCGATGGGCGTACCGTCACCCGGTGTGTAAGTCACGTCACCGGTAATCATGGCGAACTGGGGCATGGCTATCTCCTGGAAGGGGTCGTTATGTGCGCCTCCAACGGCGGCGCTTGAAACCCATTTGGCACGCATCGCAAGCGTTTGTCTGTCAGAGAAAGGCGGCATTGTTGAATGGCGGCGTTCATGAACTGCCTTCCATGATGGCAACGGGTTGTCACGTTCAGGTCACGCTGAGGTTGACGGGGCTGAATCCCCGGGGCCTTCACTTTCTGGATGCAGGGCGGGTTGACAAACCAATAACCATATGGTTATGATTTCGGCATGCAAACAGTTTCCAACGAGGTTGCCAACGAAGTTTTCAAAGCCCTGGCCGACCCGACACGCCGGGCGATCTTTGAGCGCCTGGCCCAGGACGGGGCGCAAACCGTGCGTGCGCTGACGGACCGTGCGGGCGTGTCGCAGCCGGCGGTGTCCAAGCACCTGCGCATCCTGAAACAGGCAAAGCTGGTTGACGACAGGCGTGAGGGCCGCGAAACGCATTACAGCGCCCAGCCGCTGGCGCTCTCCGTCCTGCGCGACTGGGTGAGCTTTTATGGCGCCTTCTGGAACGACCGCATAGATCACCTCGAATCACTTTTGAAAAGGATGGACCAATGAGCAACACCGCAACCCTTAACACCACCACTGCTTCCACTGAAACGCGCGCCGTCGTCGTCGAGCGCGAGATTCCTTACCCGCCCGAAAAAATCTGGCGCGCCCTCACGCAGCCGCACCTGATCGAAGAGTGGCTCATGAAGAACGACTTCAAGCCCGTCATGGACCAGCGTTTCAGCCTGCGCGCAGACTGGGGCGCTGTCGAATGCCAGGTGCTGGCCATTGAGCCCGACAAAACACTGTCTTACACCTGGGCCGCCTATGGCCTTGAAAGCGTCGTCACCTGGACGCTTACCCCCACAAGCACGGGCACACACCTGCGCATGGAGCAATCGGGCTTCCGGCTGGACCAGGAGCAGGCCTACCAGGGCGCCAAACACGGCTGGCCGCAATTCTTTGCCAAGCTGGAAGAGGTTCTGGCGCGGGCAGGTTGACTGCCCGGATCTTCGACACAAGGCATTGAAATGAATGCAATGGCCAAAAAGAAGCCCGATGCGACCAGGGGGCCGGCAAAGGCAGGCAAGCCGGCCTTGCTCGCTGGCGGCAACCCGCAGATCCCCAAAGGCGAGGGCGACGCGCCTGTACAGGCTTACATCGCAGCCATGCCGGGGTGGAAGCGCGACATCGGGCAACGCCTTGACGCGCTCATCGTGCGCACCGTTCCCGGTGTGCACAAGGCTGTCAAATGGAACTCACCCTTCTACGGTGTGGCGGACCAAGGCTGGTTCCTCAGCGTCCATTGCTTCACGAAGTACGTCAAGGTGGCATTTTTTTGCGGCACGTCGCTGCGGCCTGTTCCGCCGGGTGAATCCAAGAGCCAAGACACGCGCTACCTCGACATCCATGAAGATGACCCCTTCGACGAAGCGCAGCTCACCGACTGGGTGAAACAGGCCAGCCAGTTGCCCGGCGAAAAGATGTGAACGAACACCACGCATGAAGAATGGAGCAACAACGTGAACAAAACCAAGAGCGCGCCGGTTGAAGCAAAAGAATCAGGCTCAGCTTCTGAGTTGATAGACGCAAAGATCAAAGGCCTCGATGACTGGCGCGGCGAGACGCTCGCCCGCGTCCGGGCCATCGTCACACAGGCCGTTCCCAATGTGGTCGAGGAATGGAAGTGGAGCGTTCCCGTCTGGTCTAAAGATGGCATCCTCTGCACCGGCGAGACCTACAAGAAGGCCGTGAAGCTGACCTTCCCCAAAGGCGCAAAGATGGAAGACCCTTCAAGCCTTTTCAACTCAAGCCTCGAAGGCAACACCCGCCGCGCCATTGACTTTCATGAGGGCGACAAGATCGATGAGAAAGCGCTGAAGGCGCTGATACGCGAAGCCGCGGCGCTGAACAAGCCCAAGGCCAAATAGCGGGGTTCAGCCCAGGGTGGCGCTAGCGCTGAAGACAGCCCGCAAGGAATGATCATGCCCCAACACAAGATTTTCACGATGGCGTTTGCCAAGGTCTACCCGATGCTGGTTCAAAAAGCCGAACGCAAAGGCCGCACCAAAGAAGAAGTCGACCAGATCATTTGCTGGCTGACCGGTTATGACCAAAAGGGGCTGAACAAACAAATCAAGCTGCAAAACGATTTCGAAACTTTCTTCGCCCAGGCCCCAGCCATGCATCCGAACGTGTCGCTGATCAAAGGTGTGGTCTGCGGTGTTCGCGTAGAAGAGGTCGAAGACCCGCTGATGCAAAAAATCCGCTGGCTGGACAAGCTGATTGATGAGCTGGCCAAAGGAAAGGCGATGGAGAAGATCCTGCGGCAGTAACTACTGTGGCGTGTTGCCCTATTCCGCCTTCTATTCCGCTTGCTCTTGCGCCTCACGCCAGAGGCCCTGCGCCAGGCCCTGCAGCGCATAGGGGCCGATGGAAGCGCGAATCAGGCGCAATGTCGGAAAGCCCACGGCAGCCGTCATGCGCCGTACTTGCCGGTTGCGCCCTTCGCGAATGCCAAGTTCCAGCCACGTGGTCGGAATGGCCTTGCGTACACGAACGGGCGGCTCGCGCTCCCACAGGCCCGGTGGTGTGTCAATCAGCCGCGCGTTGGCGGGGCGCGTCATGCCGTCGTTGAGTTGCACGCCCTGGCGCAGGGCATCCACCGCAGTTTCGTCGGGCACACCTTCAACCTGCACCCAGTAAATCTTTTCCATCTTGAAGCGCGGGTCACTGATGCGCGCCTGCAGCGCGCCGTCGCTCGTCAGCAGGAGCAGGCCCTCGCTGTCGGCATCCAGCCGGCCGGCCACATACACCTCCGGCACGGCAATAAAGTCCTTGAGCCCGCGCCAGCGGCCCTCAGGCGTGAACTGGCTCAGCACGCCGTAGGGCTTGTTAAAGCAGATCAGGCGCGGCGGCATGCCGGTTGCGGTGGGCGGAGGGAAGCTGGGGCTGGGCATGGGTGTCATTGGACCATGCCCTGGTAGCGCCACTGCGATAGCATCGCCGCATGAGTACCCAATACGAGAGCATCAAAACCGCCACGCTTTATACCGATGCCTTCGGCGTGGCCGCCCCGGATTCGCCCGTGGAACGCAATGTATGGCCGCGCAAGCCGGGTGTTTTTATCCGCGCGATAAAACTCGATGAAGCCGAAGAAGCTGAGGAAGCGGAAGAGGTTCAAGAGGCCACAGACGCTGAAAAGCCCGCGCGTGCGCTGCTTTCGCATGAACTGGTGGCCGGGCAGTTTGGCCTGGTGCCGCGCTGGGTCAAGTCGGCGTCAGACGCTAAGCTGCGTTCGACCAAGCTGGTCAATGCCCGCTCGGAAACCGTCACCACGTCCAGCAACTTCCGCGATGCGTGGCTGGCCGGGCAGCGCTGCATCGTGCCCATGATGGCCTTCATGGAGGAGGACTGGCGCAGCGGCAAGGCCGTGCCCACCCGCATTGCCCGGGTCGATGGCCAACCCATGGGTGTGGCGGGCCTGTGGGAGAGCTGGACAGGCGCGGATGGCGAAGTCATCGTCAGCTACGCACTCCTTACAGTGAATGCCAACAGCCACGCCCTGATGAGCCGGTACCAACAGCCCGGCAACGAAAAACGCATGTTGGCGATCCTGAACGAGGGCGCCTACGATGCCTGGCTCAGCGCCCGCACGGAAAAGGCCAAGGAGTTCATGCGGGCCTATCCTGCTAATTGGTTGACCGCCAACCCGGTTGAGAAAAGCCGCTGATCGCCACGCTAATCGGGTTAGAAC
The DNA here is from genome assembly GCF_056405635.1 of Polaromonas sp. P1_F8. Classification (NCBI taxonomy): domain Bacteria; kingdom Pseudomonadati; phylum Pseudomonadota; class Betaproteobacteria; order Burkholderiales; family Comamonadaceae; genus Polaromonas; species Polaromonas sp. P1_F8. The sequence continues at coordinate 396,688 of NZ_JBFUBS010000003.1, forward strand.
GAGAATTTTACGGAAATGATGCTGCAGCCCTTGATGAACAAGCGCGAGCAGCTATAAAAATAATAGCGGGCTCAGCTTGCTGCCGAGGAGTGCGCAGTTAATGTTTTGCCGACTGCTGTGATTTTCCCCAGACCAGCAGCAGGTTGTTGGCCGGCATGGCGTGCCGGGCTTGCAGCTGCAGGCCGGCGCGCGCGGCTTCCTGCTCTACATCTTCCCTGCGCCTGATGCCCCAGGACGGGTCTTGCGCGCGCAGGCTTTGGTCGAAGTTGAGGTTGCCTTCAGACGTCGGCACGCCGTCTTCCAGATACGGCCCGTAAGTCACCAGTACACCGCCCGGCGCCAAGTGGCGTGCGCTGCCCTGCATCAGCGCAGCGCAAGTCGCCCAAGGCGAGATGTGCAGCATGTTGGCGCAGTAGATCAGGTCGAATTGTTCAGTGCCCGGCAACCACTCGGGTGCCATCACGTCGAGCACTAGGGGAGGGCGCACATTGCGCAAGCCCCGCTCGGCTATGTAGGCTGCAATGGAGTCCATCGAGGCAGGCATCGCATCGGTGGGCTGCCATGTCCATTGCGGAAGGGCAGTGGCAAACCAGGTGACGTGCTGGCCAGTGCCTGAGGCGATTTCCAGTGCGCTGCCATGCGCAGGTAAGACTTCGCGCAGCACCTCGAGGATGGGCTGCTTGTTGCGGTCTGCGGCGGGGCTGAAGTTGGGAAGAGACATTGGAGAACTGAATTCAAAGTAAGCATCGCGCGCTGTGGTTATGCGTGGTTGGTGCTTCTGTACTAAAGCATCGTCCGCAAAGGAAAGAGGATACGAAATACCTTTCCACTCGGTGGTGGAACTACTGACAGACGTACGCCCACTAACTCGAGGTTTCCGGGATTTGCAGAACTTAACGAATTACCTTCTATCTCTATGCTTTCGATCTCTCCAAGTAGCAAGTCATTGTCAGATTGAATAATGATTTGATCGGTGATAGAGAGTACTTCAGTGTTTGATTGCAAAATCAAAACGCGCTTTGCTTTATAACTTTTGTCGAATCTTCCGATGGGAACGCAGTTGTGCGATCTCAAGAGATTATTCAGTATCAGATCTCTGATTCCGCGCCCTAACAGCTCTAAAAAATCTGCTAACTCAATCAGCGAAGACAGTCCTAATAGATCGCCTTCGGCCGTTCCGTGCGCGACTTCATTTCGGCGCTGCACAAACTCAGAGAGATATGATTCGAGCGTGTATTCTGTTCCATCCAGAAAATCTTGTAGATAACGCCGTTTTGCTAAGAAGCCATCTGCGTTTTGCAATTTCACATCATGTAAAAGTGAAACTAAATCTTTGAGCCTCAGATTATTTAAATTTGAATAGAAAACCTCGGGAATGAGAGGTTCCTTGACTCTGCCTCTGGCGGTCTTCAACGTAGACCACAATAATTTCTCAACGCCTATTGACTCCAGTCGTTTCTGAGAAAAATACTGAAGGCAAAACCCCGCACGCATCCGGTATCCCTCTCGAATAGCCTCGAGCTCTTTAACTGAGAGGATCGAATATGACGTGGTTGCAAGAAAGCGCAACCAAATATCGACCATCGAAAATACATATGCTTCATAGGTGGCATATAGCCTCGTCAATGCGCCTGAATAGTCGAAGTATCGAGAGTATTCATTTCGTTCAACGATCGTGATGCCGAGTTGATCATCTGAGGGAAGAGATATCGTGCGGCTCCGCACCCATTCATTTAGATGAAAAAGTGATTTGGCCTGGCGAAGCCCCTTCTGAAAACCGATGAAACTAGCTTGGATCATTGGACTTAAGCGTATTGCTCAAGGATCCCACGGACAAGTTCAATACGGGCTTGCACGTCAGCCTTAGTATTCCCACGACCAGTTAGTAGGCTCCTCTCTTGGTCACTTTGAAAGGCCGATTGCAGTGCGTCGACTATCGACTCACTGTGACTGATGAGGTCCGCGGGATTATCTATAAATTCCACGAGGGCTACTAGTACCGCATCTGCCAATGCTTTCTGCTTAGCTTTTTTCCATGTTCCAGTTTTTGGATCGAAGGGGCGAAAAAGCTTGTCTCCGAATATGTTCTGCGCTAGCGTTATCGCTCGAAGATAGAGGTTCTTTAAGAATGCCAACTCCGACCTATCAAACTTGCGTGCGCGAAACATATAAGTATCTAAAAAGGCTCGCATACCGCTTCGGTAGTGATTTGCGTGGCGAAGAGCGAAAAATCTTAGGATTACCTCCACATCGCCCATTTCGCTGTAAAGCCGATCAGTCAGAAGGTATTCAGGGGTATCTTCTTCTTCGATCTTCTCGAAATTGGGTAGTCCCCATGCTTCGCGGTGAATGCTTTGCCGAGAGAGGTCAAGCAGCATGTCATTAAATGAACTTGCATATAGTGCATTTCTTATTTCTTGCGCACTTAGTTTGACGCCCCCAGTGTTTAAGCGCTCGAAGACTAACTGCTTCAATTGAAATGCCTCCTCCTCATCACGGGAGGACTCGTTTAGAACGGTTACCCACGATATTGAGCGCCTATCAATTCCCGCTTTTATTGTTTCAGGAAGCTTCGAGTACGTGCGACCGTTCAACTCTGGCCATCGATCAAGTCCCTTTAGAACCAACTCGTTGCTATAGAAGGAGCGAATGGCTGTTATACGCTGTTGGCCATCCATGACTTCATACTTGTCAGGCTCAGTTTCGTAAACAAATAAGGGCGGGATAGGAATGTTGATCAGGATTGACTCGATCAACTGTGACTGCCTCCGGGGATCCCAGCGATTTCTCCTTTGATAGAACGGCCGTGTTTCCATGTATCCAGGTCGTTTAAGCGCATCGGCAAAATTACGCAATTTCTCGCGATTTGTCTCTGTAACTATCCGATCCGCCCGCGACGCGTACTTTTCTTCAATATCGGAATCAAAGAGAGATGCTGCTTGTATTTTTGGCTCGCTGATCCACATTGCATCTTCTGATGATATGGATGGACCGTATATTGCTTTCATGCTTTATTTTCCTCAGAAGTCTGTTGCTGCTGGTCGAACTGTTATTTGCGAAGCGGATTAACGTGACATGCAGTGTTACGGGCATTTTGACTATAGATATTACGTCCATCTTTGAGCAGTAATGTTTACCTCAACCCTTAAGCCCCTTGCCCGCCCGAGCCACCATCTCCTCCGTCCCCAGATCCTTCGCACACCACCCCGCCACAATGCGCGACGAATTCGACAGCCCATGCGCATCCGGCCCACTCCCTTCACCTTGCAAAACCTGCACCGAAATCTGCGCCTTTTGCAAGGCGTCGGCCATCACGGTTTGAGAGGCCCAGAAAACGTTTTTATCGTTGGGGTTGCCCAGCACGAACACGCGCAGTTTGGGGTTGACCTTGTCTTTGGCGACAAATTTCCACGGCTCGTAGGAGTCGGCGTAGTTGGTGGTGTCTTTGGTGCGGCCCATCATTTCCCAGCGTATGCGGGGAGAGGAGGGTGCTGAGGTGGGGATGGCGCAAACAATGTCCGAGCGTTCGGTGATTAATGACGAGGTGACGTGGCCGCCGCCGCTTTGTCCGGCGATGACCCATTCTTCTACGCCGTAGCGCTTCTTGATCTCGTCTAACGCGGCCGAGATGATGAGTGATTCGTCAATGCGCCTGCGCTGCATGTGGTCGCCTGATGAGCCGTGGGTGCCCGGGCGGCCCATGTAGATGTAGGGCATGCCGAGTGTTTTGGCCCAACCGTCGGCGAAGTTTTGTAACTGGGCATTGGTCAAGTCCAGGTAGTTTTTGCTGGTCTTGCCTACGCCTACAAAGACATCTCCATGAAAGAACACGATGGCGCGTTTGACGGGCTGGTCGCCAAAGCCGGCCTTCCAGTATTTGAGGCATTCAGCGCCCGAGCTGGCCGTGGCGGCCCAGACGGTATTGGCGGCGGCTGCGCATTGCGCCTGTGTGGCCTTGACACCATGCAGGATGGCCGATTCTGAAAAATCGCCTGTGTCGCTAAATTCGAAACGGCCGAACTGGGCATGACCGGTGGCCGGTACCAGCAGGGATGCCGCCCATCCCGTCATCACCAGAAAATTCCGGAGGCGCTTGGGATAGGGCGATGGGAGCATATGTGGGCCTAGGGCTTGGCGACACCCATCTGTTGCAGCTCCAGGCCCGCTGCGACGTGCTCGATGTAGAGGAGGACGCCTTTTTCGCGGGCCTTGTTGAAAAACTCGGCGGCTTTTGTCTTGTCGCCCTGGGCATAGTAGTTTTGGCCAACATAGAAGTAGCCCTCCACAAGAGCCATGTCGCGCTCGTCGCCCTTTTTGCTGTCGAGTGTGGCCAGGGCTTGTTCGGGCGTCATCAGGCCGTGCAGCATGGCAAGGGCGGGGCGGGGCCAGTCACCGCCAGGCTTGGCTCTGGCAAGCGCTTGTTGTGCGGCGTCCGGCGTGATGCCCAGCCGCTTTTGTGTCCATACGCGCCACAGCTCTGCATAAAGTGCGGCGTCGGCATCAGCCTGTTTGGACTGGCTTGCTTTGGCAAAGTCTTCCGCCGCTGCCGCAAGCTGGCCACCGTAGAAACGCGCATGGCCGCGCCGGTACATCACATGGTCGCTTTCGTCACCCAGTGAAATGGCCTTGCTGTAGTCGGCAACGCTGCGGGTGTAGTCGCGCAGGCCAAAGTACACATTGCCGCGGCAGGCATAGGCGCGTGCAGAGTTGGGGCTGCCCTTGATGGCAAGCTGCGCATCTTTCAGGGCTTCTTCGGGTTTGCCGAGGTCGGTGAGTGCTTCGGCGCGTTCGCACAGGGCATCTGCCAGGTCGTCGCCGCTCAGCCGGCCGCTGTCGATGCCTTTGCCGACCTTGCCGATGCGGTCGTTCAGGCGGTCTTCAATCGTCTTGCGCAGGGTCTTTGTGCCCAGGCCCAGCAGGCCGGATGACTTGATGTCGTCTTTACGCACTACCGCAATGGGGTAAAAAATCTCGCCGGTGCGGCGCAGAGCGGCCGCATAGGCAGGCACGCGTGAGGCCTCGACCTGGGTTTGCAATACGGCCAGCTCGATGGTGGTCGATGCCCGGTTACCGCGGAAGCTGGCGGAGACCTGGTAGTCAAAGGCGTCGTCGCGCACGGAGCGCGTGATGGGGTCACTCACCACAGACACCTCAGGCGGAAATTCAATCTCGACCGAGTAGCGATTTTTTCGCGGCAGGACTTCCATGGACAGCGGCTGGGTGCGATTGACCGACGGCGGCATGACCACCATGCCTGCCATGTTGCTGGCGCTGTAGCGCACCGCCCACTCGCTGCCAGCCGGGATGGCCAGGTTGGGAACGGTGTACTGGGTTTTGACGGTTACAACATTATTGATGGTGTCGTCGAGCACCTGGAGCGGCGCAGAAAAACGGATGCCCGGGTAGCGCCGCTCATACGCTTCGCGGAACACCTTGTCGCGCTGCTCCGTCGTCCAGGCAGCCAGCTGGATGCGGCGCACTTCCGCGCTGTAGCCCGACCAGAGGTGTTGGCTCTCGAGCGTGCCGTCGCCGCCAAATTTCGGCAGGGTGATTTTTTCGGTGAGTTCGTTGCGGGAGATCGCGGCGTAATCAGCTGACTTGATGCGGGTGAAGCTGCTGTTACCGGGTTGAACAACGAGTACCTCTGAGCCTTCATGCGGCTGGCCCAGTGCGTCCAGCCGTCCGGTTTGGCCGATCAGGGTGGGGTCGAGAAAGTAGGTTTTTCCTTCCACTTCCGCGCGCACGATGGCGTGGTCGAAAGCGTAAGGTGAAGGCAGCTTCTTCGAAAGCCCGTCGCGCACGCGGGTGGACACCAGCACGGGTTGCGCCTTGATGCCCAGCGCGCGCAGCATTTCGATCAGCATGAATGACTTGTCCTTGCAGTCGCCATAGCGGCGCTGCAGGGTGAGCGCGGGTTGCGTGGGGCGGTGCGAACTTTCACCCAGGGACACCGAGAAATAACGGATTTCGTTCTGCACCCATTGCAGTGCACCGGAGACGCGCTCGTCCATGGTGGGCTTGGTGCCCAGCGTTTGCACGACCTGCATGATTTCAGGAGGCAAGGGTGCGTTGCTACGGAACAGCTGATCAGCCCAGTCCGACACCTCGGCCCAGCTCTGGAACTCCGAGAACCGCATGGAGCGGCCCACATAAAAACTGGCAGGAACCGACGCTTCAAAGTCCACGGCCGGCAGCGCGAGTTGTTCCCAACGGAGTTTTTTCATCGCACCGCTGACTGACTCGACAGGCTTTGGATAGTCCTTGTTCAGGTCGCCCAAAAAGAGCGCATTGATCTTGCGCGCGGAAGGGTGGTTAAGCGTGACGCGGCGCCGTTCAACGGGGCCGCCCTGGTCCCAACTGGCGTAGTCAATAAACCGGTTGCCCATGACGGGGTTGGACCCGGTGATGGAGGAAGCCATTTCCAGTACGTCGCCGACGCGCAGGTCGTCAACCAGGATGGATGCGGTGGTTTCGCCGTTATAGGCGCCCATGTCGAGGCCGGTTTCCTGCTGAAGGAAGCGGATTTCGGCCGTGGCGAGCTTGTCAAGGACCTGGCCTGCGCGGTGAATGCGCAGGATATGGAGCTTGGCTCTCTGGTATTCGGGGTTGAAGGACACCTGCATCGTGCCCAGCGACTGCAACGGGGCATTGGTGTTGGCCAGCCAGGCCCGGTGTACAAAGCTGGTAGGTTGTGCGGCCACCATGAACTGCGTGTCCGCCAGTATGGTTACCACTGGTGCCTTGCTTTGCGTGGCGGGCAGGTTGGTGATGGGTTCGACCCAACTGGGCAGGGCCGCCTGGCGCTCGAATTTGTCGGATGAAATCCGTACTTCCTTGACGCCTTCGTTCGGACCCTGGGTAGCAGGCGCCGGCTGGGACTGCGCGGCCAGTGCGCACAGACCGAGCGTGCCCATCAACATCGTGCTGCGCACGGCATGCAACCAGATTTTCAAAATATTCTCCCTCGTAATTCGAATTGTTTTGTGGACGCTTTTTGGGGCTTCGTTGGCGCTGCGTCTTTCGGGTTGCCAGTTATTTGGCCCAGTTGTCCTTCATGCCCGTGACCCGATTGAATACGGCTTTACTGGCAGAGTGATCCACCAGGTCAGTCACAAAGTACCCATGCCGCTCAAACTGAAAGCGCGTGCCGGCAGGCACATTGGTCAATGACGGCTCAACATAGGCCGTTACCGACTTGAGGCTGTCGGGATTCAACTCATCGTGGAAATCCTTGTCGCCGGTGCCGGGGTGTTCGGTGGTGAAGAGGCGGTCATAAAGGCGCACTTCGGCCTGCACCGCGTCGTTCACGCCCACCCAGGTGATCACGCCCTTGACCTTGATGGCGTCGGAGCCGGGGGTGCCGCTCTTGGTGTCGGGGATCAGGGTGGCGTGCACTTCGGTGACCTTGCCGCTGGCGTCTTTCACCGCGCCTGTGCATTCAATGACGTGGCCGTACTTGAGGCGCACCTTGCTGCCGGCAATGGCTTGCTTGCTCGCGTTGATGTGCGGCGGGAAAAGGCGGAAGAAACCTTTGGGGGGAGTTTCTTCGTAGTCGGTGCGCTCAATCCAGACTTCCTTGCCGATCTTGAACTGGCGCTTGCCCATGTCTTCATGGTGTGGGTGTACAGGCGCCGAACAATCGTCGAGCTTGCCTGCGCCCATGACTTCGTCCCAGTTGGTCAGCACGAGCTTGACGGGGTCAAGCACGGCCATGGCGCGCGGAGCGATCGGGTCCAGCGTGTCGCGCAGCGAGCCTTCGAGCGTGCTGTAGTCGATCCAGCTGTCGCTCTTGGTCACGCCTATGCGTTCGGCAAACAGTTGCAGTGACTCGGGCGTGTAGCCGCGGCGGCGCAGGCCGACTATTGTTGGCATGCGCGGGTCGTCCCAGCCGCTCACGCGCTTTTCCGTCACCAGCTGCGCGAGCTTGCGTTTGCTGGTGAGCACGTAGGTGAGGTTCAGGCGGGCAAATTCGTACTGGCGCGGGTGCGGTGTGGCAATGAGTTTGCCTTCGGCCAAACGGTCGAGCAGCCAGTCATAAAACGGGCGCTGGTCTTCAAACTCGAGCGTGCAAATGCTGTGGGTGATTTGCTCAAGTGCGTCTTCGACCGGGTGGGCAAAGGTGTACATGGGGTAAATGCACCATTTGTCGCCCGTGTTGTGGTGGTGTGCGCGGCGAATGCGGTAGATGGCCGGGTCGCGCATGTTGATGTTGGGCGAGGCCATGTCGATCTTGGCGCGCAGCACGGCGGCGCCGTCGGGCAGCTTGCCGTCTCGCATCTCGCGAAAGCGCGCCAGGTTTTCAGCGGGTGTGCGGCCGCGAAAGGGGCTGTTGGTGCCGGGGTGGCCGAAGTCGCCGCGGTTGTGGCGCATTTCGTCGGCGGTTTGTTCGTCAACGTAGGCGTTGCCGCTTTCAATCAAATATTCAGCCGCGCGGTACATGAAGTCGAAGTAGTCGCTGGCCTGGTAGGGTGTGTCGCCGCCCTTGCCGTTGCCGATCTGCGCCCAGTCATAGCCCAGCCACTTGACGGCTTCGATGATGCTGTCGACGTATTCGGTGTCTTCTTTTTCGGGGTTGGTGTCGTCAAAGCGCAGGTGGCACACGCCGCCGTAATCACGCGCCAGGCCGAAGTTCAGGCAAATGCTCTTGGCATGGCCCACATGTAAGTAACCATTGGGTTCGGGCGGAAAGCGCAGGCGCACTTTAGCCGGGTCGGGCTGGCCTCCAGCATGGTGGGCGGCGTCCCCGGGGCTGCCGCCCCAGCGGCGGCTGGCATAAGTGCCTTCGGCCAGGTCTTTTTCGATGATCTGGCGCAGGAAGTTGCTGGGCTTGTGGGCTTCTTTGTCGGCGGGGGCTGCTTTGGAGGGGACGGGGGTGGTCATTGAGTGATTTTAGGGGTTAGCCGAAAGGGTTACGTTTGGCTACGCTCTTCACTGTGCATGCGGTACGCCGTTACGGGGGTGGCGCGTTTAATAAGCACATGGGCATTTCCTGCCCTGTTAAGGAGATCATATGAAGACAGCATTCAAGGCAAACCGCTCCGTCGCCATGGCTGGTGCCGCAGCCGCATTGGCCCTGGCCGCCTTCGGCTTTGCCGGTGCAGCCCAGGCCCGCGACAACGTGACCTTTTCTGTAGGGGTTGCCGCCCCAGGTGTGCAGGTCGGCGTGACAAACGCCTACCCGGTGTACCAGCAGCCTGTTTATGTGCAGCCGGCACCTGTGTATTACCAGCCTGCGCCGGTGTACTACCAGCCGCGCCCTGTGTACGTCAGGCCTGCACCGGTGTATTACGCACCGCAGCCGGTGTACTACGGCCCCAGGCACGGCGGCTACTATGGTCCGCGCCCGGTGTATTACCAGGGGCATGGCCACGGCCGCGGACATGGTCACGGCCACGGATATCGCTAAGAATCGTTAAGGGGTTTTGAAAGGCATCCTGCCGGTCAATCACGCCCCAAAACCCTCAAACAAAAAGCCCGCTTCGTGCGGGCTTTTTGTTGGGCGCTGAAAGGTTGGTGGGTTGCAGTACTAGGCGGCCGGGCGCCAAAAAACATAGTCGGCCTCGTAAGGCACCGACACCCGCATGCCCAGGCTGGCGGAGGTGCATGGGGTGGCCGACACAACCCCGCCCGCTGTTCTGCGGCTCTGGATGTAGCTGACGCTGGCGAGGGCACCCGGGGTGTCTGAAGGGCTCACCATGGCCCGCTGCAGCGGTAGGCTGCTGCGGTCGGTGAACACTTCGACCAGTTCCCGCGCGGCGACTTTGGAGCCGTCGCTGTGCACCCAGCGTGAGCGCAAACCCGGGTAGTACATGACGGTCTGGCCATAACTGTCTTGCAGCCGCAGCCCGGGCGTCTGGAGCAGCCAGGCGTATTCATAGGGCGCACGTTTGATGGCCTGGCATTCGTACAGGAGGTCGCCCTTGCCCTGCGCTTCCAGCACGGCCTGGTGGCCCGCCGGCACGCGTATGGCTTCAGGCAGGGCCTGCTGGGCGTTGTAGGGGTTGGGCAGGCGTACGCTGCAGGCGCCAAGCACCCCCACTGCGCCGGTGACCATGAGCACGCTTCGCAGCAGGGCGAAGCAGGGAGCGCGAGAGGCTTTGGTGTTCACGGCAGGTTCCAGGTGAGGAGCGATGGTCTCAGGCACAGTAAAACACAATAAGCCAGGCCTGCTGTAGGACGCTGAAGAGAATGGGTGCGGGCAAAGGTCGGCAGGTTTCACCGGGTGGGATGATGGCGCATTGAGGCGTGCAGCCGGTATTCCATGCCGGTGCCAATGCCGGTAGCGTGATGCAGCTCCATCCCAGTGCCAAATCTGGCTGTAGCCCAATAAGAACCAGCGCGAGCAGCTATAAATTCAGTAGCAGGTTGGATTCTGCCCACGCCAGAAAAAAAGCCCGCAGACCAGGGGCCTGCGGGCTTTTGGGTTCCATTGCCACTCTGCTTCAAGAGGCTTTCCAGAAAATATAGTCGGCCTGGTAAGACGTTGTCAGCTTGTCGCCGAGGTCGGATTGCGTGCAGGCCTTGCTCAGGTCTTGCCCGCCCTTGGTCTTGATGCGCTGGATGTAGGTGATGTTTTGCAGGACGCCAGGCGTGGCGCCCGATGCACCTGTGGAAAGCTGGTTCGGCAGGTTGGTGGCGCCTATGCGGGGCGCCAGCGCCACCTGCGTGCCGACCACGCTGGAGCCGTCGATGTGTGTCCAGGTGGCGGGCGGGCCGGAATATTTCACGACGGTTTTGCCGGTGCGGTCCAGCAGGTCAGCCTCGGGCCTCACGAGAACCCAGCCGATGGTGCCGGCCGTGTCCGCGTTGGCCTTGCACTCGTAATGAAGCAGGCCGCTGGCGGTGGTCTCAAGCGCCACAACATGCCCGGGCGGCACCTTGACCGATGTATCCAACGGGTCCTGCGTGTATTCCTTGGGAAGCGGCGCGACGCCGGAGCAGGCGGTGATCAGCGCGGCAGTGCCGGTGACCATGGCCAGCGTGACGGCAACGCTCTTGCTGTAGGCCCAAAAGGTGTTGTGTGTGCTTTTCATGAAGGCTCCTCGGGTTGTTGTTTTGCCTGCTTGCCAGTAAAGCCCGCTGAAATGTAAACATCTGTAGGACGCCGCGCAGCCTCATTGCCAGCGCCTTGCCGGACCGTTTGCGGGCAAATGCGACAGCTCAGGCGGCAAGTCAAAAAGACAGTCAGGCAACCAGCCAAAGCGGCAGGCCAACCGCCCGTAAAAAAGCCCGCAGCGCCGGCCTTGCGGCGAGCCTGCGGGCGTAAGACCAGCCCCGCCTGACTTCAGAGCTGGCAGCTCACCCTGAGGAGATGCGGGTGAAGGATATCGGGCGCGGGAGGCTGTAGGAACCTCCCCATGCTTACATCGCCTTGTAGAAGATGTAGCCGGCCTGGTACTTCACGACCTGTTTGGCTCCCATGTTGCCGGCGGCGCAGGGCATGGCGGGTGCAACGCCGCCCTGGGTGTCCACGCGCTGGATGTAGGTCACGCCACTCATGGCGCCGCTGCCCATGGCCGGGTTGCCCTTGACGAGTTGCAAAGGGATGTTGCCCATGCCCCCGGGGGCGACCGCGATTTGCGTCGCCGTCAGTTTGGAGCCGTCCATGCTTTCCCAGGTGGCCGGCGGGCCGTAGTATTTGCCGACCTGCTTGCCGCTGCGGTCGCTGAGCTTCGCGTCGGGGCCGACAAAGACCCATTCAAACTGGCCGGCCATGTCTTTTTTGGCGTTGCACTGGTAGGTGATGTCGCCCACGCCGACGGTCTCCATCGCGACCTTGTTGCCAGCCGGCACCTGCACGGCCGCCGGCAGGCCGGCCTGCGAGTACGTGGGCATCATGGGCGACATGCTGCCGCAGGCGGCGAGCAGAGACACGAGCAGAACTGAAGCTGAGGCGGTGGCTGTGCGTAAAGTCATTTTTGAACTCCTGGGTTTTTGTGAACCGGCCAGGCTGGCCGGCATGTACCGGACGTCCGCCCTTGTTGTTGGCGATGTGGCGCGGGACGTCCCGTTGCTAGTACGGCGTAGCCGAGGCTATGGATTCAAAAGCAGGAAAGATGAGGCCTACTGTTGCTTGCTATCAAATTAGTAGCTGCTTTCGCAAGTTCCACTTGGGCTGGAGGCCGATTTGATGCATAACTTCCGCAGAGCCGGTTCTTCGGCGTATTCACCAGCGGGGGCCGCGGAACCGGCTTTGCCGGGCCGCAGGCGCCGCCCCCTGAGGGGGGAACGGGCTACACGAAGTGAGCCTGGACAGGGGGGAACCTTACTGCCCGAAGCGCGGGCCCTTGAGGAGAAAGTCGGCTTCCTCGGGCGTATCGGTACGCCCCAGCGCCGCGTTGCGGTAGGGGAAGCGGCCGAAGCGGGCGATGATGTCCCGGTGCTGGTGGGCGAAGTCAAGATTGCCGCGCAGGCGCTGCTTGAGTGAATCGGGCGCGTCGTCCACCAGCCGGGTGAAGCGCGCCACGCATTCATCCTGCAGCGCCAGGCTTTCGGCATGCATCAGCGGCATGTACAAAAAGACGCGCCCGGCCCAGGGCAGCTGCAGGTCGGTTTGGGCGGCCAGCGCCTCCAGTACCAGTTGCTGGGCTCGCGCGTCGCCGGCAAAGGCCTTGCCGGAGCCGCGAAAGACATTGCGTGTGAACTGGTCCAAAAGGATGACCAGCGCCAGGCGGTGAAGGGGCGGTTGCACCCAGCCTTGCAGGCCGCCGTCCACGGCTGCCTCGACCTCAAGGCCGAAGCGCGTGCGGATGTCTTCGTCGAGTTCGGCGCCGCCGCCAAACCAGCGTTTGCCAAGGTCTTGCGTGGGCCAGTCTTTTTCGACGCCGTCGCCCAGCCAGAAGTCCAGGACTTCGGCGGGCGTGGCGTGGTGGCGGGAAGGCGCCGCGCCGGAAGATGCGCCAGGGAATGCGCCAGGGAGTGAAGTGGGCTCGGTCATGACGACCGAAAGCTTAGCCTACCAGCGGTCGGAGCGCAGCTGCAGGTCCCAAACACCCTTGCGGATCGAGTAAACGCCGACCACGCCGTAACGCTGCTCGCCCACCGAGTCCCACTTCATGGAGCCGGTAATCGGCGCGTAGCCGTCAAAGGTGCGCAGGGTTTCGGTGATCTTTTCAGGTTTGACCGAGTTGGCGCGCCGCATGGCGCCGGCCAGGATGTACATCGCGTCGTAGGTGTAGTGGCCGCCGTAAGCCGGCTCCCTTTTGAAGGTGTCCTGGTACTTGCTCAGGAAGGCCTTGCCGTTGACGAACTCTTTGGCGTCCAGGATGGGCGAAGTAGCGTAGATGCCCTTGACTGTGTCGCTGCCCTTGAGCATGTCGGTCGTCTTGATGGTGTCGCCGCCCAGGATGCTGATCTGCTGGTTGTAGTCGATCTTCTTGAGGGCTTCAATCAGCGCGAGGATCTGGAAGTCGCCTTGCGTGGACACGACCACTTCGACGTTGCCGTCCTTGATCTTGCCGGCCAGCTCGTCAAACTTGGTGGTCTTGTCGTCGGACGAATAGGTGACCACTACTGCCTTGCCGGCTTTCTTCAGCTCGACGGCCGCACCGGCGGCCAGGCCCTTGCCGTAGGTGGTGCCGTCATCGACGATGGCGAACTTGCTGGCGCTGAGCTGGTTGGCGGCGAAGGAGCCGATCGCGCGGGCCTGCAGGTTGTCGTTGGCCACCAGGCGGAAGGTGGTGGCCAGGCCCAGCTCGGTGAACTTGGGGTTGGTCGAGATGGCCAGCTGGGGAATGTTTTTGGCGGCATAGACCGGTGCGGCCGGGATGCTGACGCCCGAATTGAGGTTGCCGATCACGGCGACCACGCCGGCATCGACGAGCTGCTGCGCGACTTCCACACCGGTTTTCGGATCAGACCGGTCGTCCATGGCCACGATTTCAATCTTGACCGTCTTGCCCTTGATCTGGAAGCCCTCCTTGTTGATCTCGTCCACGGCCATCTTCACGCCGTTGTGCAAGTCCTGGCCGAGCGCGGCGAGGTTCCCCGACAGCGGTTGGGCAACGCCGATCTTGATGGTGTCTGGCGGGTTGTCACAGCCCGAGAGCAGGGCACTGGCTACGGCAATGGCGGTCAGGCCGACCAGGGTATGACGGCGGGAAGTGAAGCTGTTCATCGTGAGAACCTTGGTGGTAATGTTGGTGTAACTGAATGTATATTTCACCTTCATGAAGCGGTAGTAGGGTTCACCCATCAGCGAATGAATGTACGAGTAGATAAGTTTTACTAATGGTTCTTATTGGTTCGTTTTTGACTCAAAAATGCACCTGAAACGTTCATTTTTGGTTCACTTCGATGCGTGACCGCCAGGCGTGCCTGTGGCCAGCCTTCACAAACCCATCGCCGGGAATTTAAGGAAGCAGGTGCCTGCGCAGGAAGCTGCTGATCTTCTGGTCTACGGCGGGAAGCTCGCTGCGGTCAAAGCCGGGCGGGTCCAGCAGCAGGTCTTTGGCCAGCGCCGACATGGCATCGGCCGGAGGCGGCGGCGACAGCAGCGCACCGTGGCCGCCGGTGGGCAGGTCAGCCAGGTGTTCGCAGCGCTTGCAGGCCTGCAGCACCACGTCGCTGTGAAAACGTGGCACCAGCCAGCGGTCTTGCCGGGCGGTCACCAGCCCGAGCGGCACGGGGGGTGCGGCGAGCGAAGCCATGTCGAAATCGGCGGCCAGCGGAACGCCGGCAACCACGGCGCGAATGCGCGGATCGGTGTGGGTTTGCCAGCCTGCGTCGCTGAATCTTTGGCGGATCACTGCCAGCGCCACCGTTTTTTTCAGGCCGTCCAGCACGCCGCCCGAGAGCCGCGTGGTCAGCCCGACGCAGGTGTGAAAGTCCTCGGCAATGTTGGCCTCGCAATGCCGGGCCAGCAGCGCCGGGGACCAGCGGCCGCCGGCGAGCGTCAGGGCGGTGTGTCCGCCGGCCGACATGCCGTACATGCCGACCTTGTCCAGCGACAGCAGCGGTGCCAGGCGCTGGTCACGCGCTACCGCGTCAATGGCGCGGGACACTTCGGCGGGCCGCAGCTTCCAGCTGTCGGGTCCGGGAGTGGACGGGTCCCTGGCGTTGTCGCCGCGGTGCAGGGGAAACGCGACCACGAAGCCGTCTTCGACCAGGCGGCGTGCCAGGTCGGTGTAGGTCCAGGGCGAGCCGCCCGAGCCGTGCGAGATCACCACCAGGCGCGTATTGCCGCGCACCGGCTGGCCACCGCGATCAAGTTTGAGGGAATAGGAGCCGAACTGGGCCTGCCGGTCTTCACCGGCGGAAGGGTAAAAAACGCTGATGGGGCCATCGTCCTGCAGGCCGGGCAGTTCGGTGAAACCCATGCCGGCCTGCACGCAGGTGGCGGCGAGCAGCAACAGGCCGCTCAGGACATAACGGTGCATGGGTGGTCCTTCTTTTTCTGGGCGCCCGGGTGGGGCATTGTGTGCGTCTGAGGATTTTCACCGGACTCCGTGCACGGACCGCCCTGCCACGGGCTCGTCAAAAAATGCTACAGCTTTTCCGGGCGATGTGGAAAGTCACAGCAGGCCGAGCTGCGTCCACAGCATCTTGCCCAGGTAGCGGTCGGGCATCAGCGTGAACACGCCAGCCACCAGGCATGCGCCAATGTAGAGGGACTGCATGGCGCGGCGGTGGCCTGCAATGTTGCCGCGGCTCAAATGCCAGAACGCGCCGCTCAGGCTGAGCAGTGTGAAGGGCACCAGCAGGTGGATAGGTGTGTAGCCGTCGATATTGGGGTAGTCATAGTCGCGGATGAAAACTGCCGTCGCGGCGGTGACCAGCATCATCGTCACGAAGGCATAACCAAAAGCCCGGTGCAGCTTGGGCCGCTGCAAGCGCCCCTTGCGCGCCCATAGCGCGACCGGCCCGATGACGATGGCGGTGCTGGCGGCAAACAGGTGAATGGCGATCAGCGGTGTCAGTTGCATGGCGGCGGTGGCGAACGATGCAGGTAACGAATTGTATGAATAAACATTCACCCCTGTCCAGGCTCACTGCGTGTAGCCTGTTCTCCCCTTGCAGGGGACGGCGCCTGGGGCCGGCGAAGCCGGACCCTCGGCCCCCACTGGTGAATACCGCCCGCTGGTTACACCACTGAATTCTTCAACCCAGCAGGAGCCGCGGAACCGGCTTCGCCGGGCCGCAGGCGCCGTCCCCTGCAAGGGGGGAAAAGGGCTACACGCAGCGAGCCCGATAGGGGTGTGTCAGTTTTCAGGCCGCAGGCGGGCGGCCCCTCGGGGGGTAGGGAGCTACACGCAGTGAGCGACCGTGGGGGCCATGTTCGGCGGCGATAATCGCGGCAACCTTTTTTGGAGACCGCGTGGATATTGCACTGTTGATCAAAGCCGCCGTCATGGGCATCGTCGAGGGCCTGACTGAATTCCTGCCGATCTCCTCGACAGGGCACCTGATATTGGCCGGCGCTCTGCTGGGATTTGACGATGAAAAAGCCAAGGTGTTTGACATCGCGATCCAGACCGGCGCCATTTTTGCGGTGATCCTCGTGTACTGGCAGAAGATCCGCGCCACAGCCGTAGCCCTGCCGACCGAGAAACAGGCGCAACAGTTTGTGCTGAATGTGCTGGTGGCATTTGTGCCCGCCGTGGTGCTGGGCCTGCTGTTCGGCAAGGCCATCAAGGCCCATCTTTTCACGCCGGTGGTGGTGGCCAGCACCTTCATCATCGGCGGCTTCATCATCCTCTGGGCCGAAAAGCGCCAGCAAAAGAACACCGCGACTGCGCGCATCCAGGAGGTGGAGGACATGACCGTGATGGACGCGGTGAAGGTCGGCCTGGTGCAATGCCTGGCGATGATTCCCGGCACCAGCCGAAGCGGTGCGACCATCATCGGCGGCATGCTGCTGGGGCTGTCGCGCAAGGCCGCGACCGACTTCTCGTTTTTCCTGGCCATGCCGACGCTGATTGGCGCCGGCGCCTACAGCCTGTACAAGGAGCGGGCGCTGCTGTCTGCTGCCGACATGCCCATGTTCGCGGTAGGCCTGGTGTTTTCGTTTTTCAGCGCCTGGCTTTGCGTGCGCTGGCTGCTGCGCTACATCTCGACCAACAGCTTTGTGCCGTTTGCCTGGTACCGCATCGCGTTCGGCATTGTGGTGCTGGCCACGGCATGGAGCGGGCTGGTGGTTTGGGCGGCGTAAACAACTGAGCGTCCGGTAAAAGAGACGCAGAGGAGGGGACTGCCATGACCTGGCTTCGTTATTTTTCTGTTCTTCTTTTTGGCTTTCTGCTGGCACAGCTGTCGCATGCGAGTGGCCCGGTATTTATCCCGTCGCAGGACGGCAAGCTGCAGATTCCCGGCTACTGGTTCGACACCGGCGACAAGGATCCGCGGCCCGTCATCATCGGCCTGCATGGCTGTGGCGGCGGGCTCGACAGCAAAGGCAATTTTGCCGAGCGGCTCTTCCGCTATGGCGGGTACTTCAACGCGGAGCGCATGCATTTCCTCGCGCTGGACAGCTTCACCCCGCGTGGCCAGAAATCGATTTGCGAGACGCCCAACAAGCTTCGCACCATCCACGAAAGCGACCGCCGCGAGGACGTGTTCGCCGCCATCGACTGGCTGGTGAAGCAGCCGTCCGTGGATGCTTCGCGCATTGTGGTCCTGGGCTGGTCGCATGGCGCGCAGACAGTGCTCAGCACCATCGACGCCACAGACAAATTCGTGCAGGCACAGAAGGTGCAGCCGCGCGCAGCCGTGGCTTTTTACCCTGGCTGCCTGCTGAACAACAGGATGTGGAACTATGAAGTCCATGTGCCGCTTTTGATCATGATCGGCGAGCTTGACGACTGGACACTGGCCCCGGAATGCGTCACCCTGCATGGGCGCCTGCAAAAGAACAAAGCCAATGCGCCGGTGGAACTGACGGTTTACCCCGGCAGCTACCACGGCTTTGACGGCCCCGGGCCTGTCAAGCAAATGGAAGGCCTGGGCAACACCAAAACCGGCAAGGCCACGGTGGGCGGCAACCCCGCAGCGCGGGAAGCATCGCATGCGCGCATGTTCGAGTTTCTCTCGGCGCAATTGGGCCAGCCTTTGCTGTTGTCGCACGCCCAGCGCTTCAAAGGGCATCACTACGTGGTGCCGCCTGCCTCCGGCTTTGCGGCGGCCGATGACACGGCGGCCGTGCCGCTCAGCGACGCCGGCAAGGCGCGTTATGCCCACTTCCGTACCTTGCCGTCCCCCAAAGCCTTTGCCGTGACGGAAAAGGGCGGCTGGTACTTCAACGCTGGCGAGCCCGAAGCGATCGCGACGACCTTCCAGCAGTGTGCGAGGGCAAAATCAAGGTGCTGGCTGTATGCGGTAGACGATCAGGTGGTGTGGCAGCCCGATGCGGCGGCGCGAGCGGGTGAAGCGGGCCTGAAACGCGTGAGTGCGCCAGCCCGTTGAGCGATGCGTTGCCCAAGCTGCGATTGGCGTGACGTCTGACAAAAGCTGTCACGTCCCGGTGTTACGCTGGATTTTTAAACTTCACCCAGGGGCGCACCATGAGTATTCTCGGCAAAATTTTCGGCAAGATATTTCCCTCGCTGCAAACGCCCGACACAGCGCCGCCGGTGGCTGCCGCCCCCGCTGACACAGCCCCCGCAGCGCCTGCCCCGGCGCCTGCAGCGCCGCCCATGCAGCAGGTCGATGTCGAAGCCCTGCTCAACGGCATGGCCAGCAAGAACCCGGAAAAACTCAACTGGAAGACCTCCATCGTCGACCTGATGAAGCTGCTGCACCTGGACAGCAGCCTGGGCGAACGCAAGGAGCTGGCGAAGGAACTGGGTTACACGGGCGACATGAATGACAGCGCGACCATGAACATCTGGCTGCACAAGCAGGTCATGAACAAGCTGGCAGCCAACGGCGGCAAGGTACCCGCCGACCTGATGGACTAGGCTTGCGAGGGGTAACGCTCAGGCGGACCTGAGCTTTTCGACCAGGGCTGTGTAGCCGGCCATCGCGTCTTCGCGGGCCATGCCCTTGCGCTGGGCCCATGCATCGTATTTGGCGCGGCCGGTCACGTCCATCATGCCGGGGCGTTCGCCGGTCGCGTCGCCCAGCGTCGCCTGTTTGTACAGGGCATAGAGGCCCAGCAGGGCTTCGTTGTCAGGTGGTTGGGCCAGCGTCTTCACCGCGATGCCGGCGGCTTCAAAAGCGCGTTCGGCTTCGCTGGGGCCGGCAGGGGCCACCGGTTCACCGAAGTGCGCGTCTTCCAGCGCCACGTCGTCGGGAAACCAGCGCGCATCGAGCAGCCGGCCCGAGCGCACCGCAAAGGCCAGCACACCCTGCGACATCAGGCCGCCGGCCGTGAGCGTGGCGGGTACCACGGCCACACCGGCATTGAACACCGGCTGCCCGAATGCGGTGAACCGCACTGCAGCGGCCCACGGCAGCATGGCTTGCAGACCCTTGTTGCCGCGGTAGACGCCGCTGGCGCGGTTGGCGCCGGGCTGGAACCATGCCATGTCCGAAGCGCCCCTGGCAAAGATGCCGGTGAAGTCGCCGGCTTCGAGCGCCGTGCGCAGCGTTTGCGCAAAGGCGGCCAGTGCTTCGGGGCTCATCTTCGGGTCATCTACCGCCATGCCCAGTGAGGCCGCGCTGCTGGCGCCGAAAAACTCCAGCACGTTGCGGGCAACCTGTTCGCGGTCGTTGTCGACGCAGATCATGTGATAGCTGTTTTCCAGCACCACCATGCGGGCTTTGGCGCCGCCGATCTGCTCGACCAGGTAGTTGGCCGAGCTCAGGCTGGTGAGTTCGTCCTCGCGTGCATGGATCACCAGGGTTTCGCTGGCCATGTCTTTCAGGCCCGTCATCACCCAGCCGCGAAGCCGGTCTACCTGCCGCACGCAGGCCAGCGGTACCCAGCGGTAATGAAAGGCTTCACCACGCGCAAATTTGGCTTTAACGATGGCGCGCAGCTGTTCGTTCTTGATGCCGAAAGGGTCTTCTTCCTCGACCTTCATGCGTGCCGCAACGCCGGGCACGTGGTACATCAGGTGGCGCAGCGGTGTGTACCAGGCGGTGGCCCACCCGTCGATGTAGATAGGCGGCGCCAGCGCGATCAGCTTGCCGCGCGTGTGCTTTTGCCGCTTGGCCAGCTCGGTGGCCAGCAGCGCGCCCATGCACATGCCCATGATGTGGAAGTTGTCGTGCAGCGCGGCTACCTCGTGGTACTTGGCCGTAACGGCATCCATCCACTGCTCGGCCGTCACGTTCACCAAATCCTCGGGCGTGGTGCCGTGGCCGGGCAGGGTCAGCGAATGCGTGACGAAACCGGCGTTTTTCAGCCGCTTGTGCATGGAGCCCAAATCGTATTGCGTGCCGCCCAGCCCGTGGATAAGAAAAACGGCCGGCGTCTTTTTGTCCACGGCCGGCGCTGGCGATTCGGCGGACGCGGTACTGGAAGTGTCCAGAGCCACGTCAGGCCTCGACTTCCAGCAGCGCTGCAACCTGTTCGACATTGCCGTCGGCGCCACGCACACCCGACAGGCGCGCGTTCACGCTGGCCACGCGGCCGTCGCTCCAGCGTAAGGTGTTTTTCCACAGCACGTGGTCGCGCTGGCCCTGGGTCAGGTCGCGCCAGTCGGCTTGCAGCCCGGGCTGCTCTTGCGGGTCGGTGTGGGCGATGAAGTCCTGCACGGTCAGCAGCGCGTTGGCGTTGGTGCGCAGCAACTCGCTGGCGCCTTCGCCCCATTCGGCAGCGCCCGTCCTGGCGTCAAAATTGGCGACTACCGTGCGGGTGGAGTCCAGCACCTGGCGGTAGCGGGTGCGCCAGTCTTGCGCCTGCGCCAGGGCTTGCGCGGCGGTGGCGCCCAGGGCATTGACCACGCCCACCAGCAGCGCCATCACGGCGACATAACCCTGGATCTCGATCACCGCTTCGCCGGGAAAGCCTTCCACTTCGGCGAAGGGGCCGCCGCCGGCGTTGGTCCAGGCGACCAGGGCGAGCGCGCCGATGAGCGTGGCCACCGTGGCGCCGCGCTCCTTCCAGAGGATGGCGGTTACCACCATGAAGGGCAGCGGCAGGTAGGTGAGGGTGGGGCCCAGTGATGCGCTGAACCGGTCGGACACATCGCTCGAAAAGATCAGCCCCGCCACCACAAAGAAAAGCAGGAAGGTGCCGGCGCCCGCCAGGAACTGGCTGGTGGCCATGCCGCCCGATCGCTTGACCTTGAAGCCGGAAAACGCAGTGATGAGCGGCGCAATCAGCAAGATGCCGACAAAGGTGGTGCAGGTCCACACGCGCCATTCGGTCAGCAGGACAACGGGCTCCGGCAGGGCCCAGCTCCAGAGCATCACGCCGATGCTGGCACCCAGCGCGGAGGTCAGCAGTGCGCCCAGCAGCACGCCGGCGTAAGCCTTGCCCGGCTCCATGCCGCCGTCGGGCCCGGTGCTGCGCAGCAGGCGCGCCACCCAGGCGCCCAGGCTGGCGCAGAGTGCTTCGTTCAGGCCAAAAGCGATGGCCGGCAGTACGGCCAGGCCGTCCAGCAAAGCCAGCGCGACGGCCGCCAGCGCGGCGCCCGCCAGCACGGCGGGGCGTTTGGGCGGCTTCACGGCCAGCAGCGCGCCAAAGGTGACACCCGTGGCCAGCCAGACGGATGCGCTCAGCGTCATCGCGTCGCCCATGCTTTGGGACAGCACCGCGGCAACGGCCCAGGCTAGAAAGGTCACGGCAAGGGTGACGATAAAGGACAGGGCCATGAGAAACCTCCTCTGAGAGTCGTTCTGATGTGCGGCACAGGGGCTGCCGGATGTGCTGGGCTAGTTTATCCAGTCTGTTGCGAATGTTGAACCGCAGTCTTAAGGGTAAGTCCCCGCAGCGTCAACATCGCTGAAATCTACATTTTTAGGTGGTTTTTGGACTTTTGGGTAATAGGGACGGGCGCTGGCAGCTATTGAATTGATAGCGGTTCCTTGAGGCCGGATTTTGCTCCGGCATTGCGCTTTTTGCTGAGGATTGCTGGCCGGGGGTTGCCCGGCATGCAACTCACTTTCTTTTGCTTCGCCAAAAGAAAGTAAGCAAAGAAAAGGCGACCCTGGTTCCTGCGTCCCTTCGCTGCGCTACGGGCAACCTGCGGTGCTCGGTCCAGCCGGGGGCAAAAACAACTCGCTTCGCTCAAACAAGTTTTTGCCCTGATCCGTCTGGCCCTGCGCTCCTCGGCGCATCCACAAGGGGTGGGGGAAGGAATACAGAACAGCCGAATACCAGAACCCGAATACCTGAAGAAACAAGGACACGCCATGGCGTGTCCTTGTTGGTATTTGTCTTCGGTCCCCGTTCCTGATCGCCCCTTCTGTCTGCGCCGAGGAGCACAGGTTCAGGCGGATCAGGGATCGCGATTGTCTGAGCCGAAGGCGAGTTCGAGCGAGACCCCGCCTGAACCGAGCACCGCAGGTTGCGCGTAGCGAAGCGGAGGGACGCAGACAGCAGGGTCGCCTTTTCTTTTGCTTACTTTTCTTTTGGCGAAGCAAAAGAAAAGTGAGTAGCCGCCGGGCTACCCCCGGCCAGCAACACCCAGCAGAGGGCGCACCGCCGGAAACAACAGCAGCCTACTCGAGGAAATTCCTCAAAGCCGCCTCAATCGCAGCCGCCGTTGCCAACGGCTTCTCCATCGGAAACAGATGACTCCCATCCAGCATCATGATCCGCCCCTTCGTCACCTTTTCGGTCATCGCCATTCCAACCTGCTTCATCTCCACCGATTGCCGTCCGCCGATAAAGGCAACGGGGCATTTCAGCGGATGGCGTTTGAGCAAACCTTCCAGATTGTGCGGAAGCGTGTTGTAGATCGCGGTTTCGACGTCGCGGTCGAAGCTCAGCAGGCGCTGGCCTTCGCCTTCGTCGGCATCGTCGTGGGTGCCATGCTCGATGTAATCACGCAGCACTTGTTCGTCCCAGGCGGCAAACGCCTTCTTGCTGCGAAAGTGTTCAAACACTTCCTCCTTGCCCAGCCACTGGTTTTTGCGTTTGCGGCTGATGGCGCCGGGGGATATGGAGCCCACCAGTTGTGCGCGCTTGGCCACGCTCAGCGCTGCGGCGCGCCAGCCGCCCAGGATGGGTGAGTCGACCAGCACCACGCCCTTGACGGCTTGGCCGCCCAGCACCGGGTTGCGTGCGGCGCACATCAGGCTTAAAAACCCGCCCAGCGAATGGCCCACCAGGAAAGCCGGCTGGCCGGATTTTTCAACCTCGCGGGCTGTGAAGTCGGCCAACTGCTGTACCAGGTGCGGCCAGTTGCTGGTGACCGGGTAGCGCGGGTCGTGGCCGAATTTTTCAATCGCCTTGACCTGAAAGCCGCGTGCTTTCAGGCTCTGGAACACCGCGCTGTAGGTACTGGCCGGGAAGCTGTTGCCGTGGGAAAAAATGACCAGCGGCTTTGCGTTGGCGGGCACGGCTTAAATCAGTTTTTCGTCAGGCGTGCTGATCTTCTTCAACGGCTCATGGCGCGTGGCCGGCATCTTCAACGGGATGTCGGTGTGCGCGTCGTCCCACACCGGGTCTTCGATGCTGTCGAACACCTCGCGCAGCTTCTGGCCCCAGCTGCTGTGCATCATGCGGTAGTAGGGGTTGTCGTTGTCGATGCAGACGATCTTGTCGCTCCGGTAGGTGTCGGCCTCATAGACCACCAGGTCCAGCGGCAGGCCAACCGAGAGATTCGACTTCATCGTCGAGTCCATGGACACCAGCACACACTTGGCGGCTTCGGCCAGCGGCGTGGCCGGGGTGAGTACGCGGTCCAGCACGGGTTTGCCGTATTTGGATTCGCCGACCTGGAAGTAAGGTGTCTCGTCGGTCGCTTCGATGAAGTTGCCGGCCGAATACATCTGGAAGAGGCGCATGTTCTCGCCGCGAATCTGCCCGCCAAAGACCAGCGAGACGTTGAAGTCGACGTCGGCGTTTTTCAGCGCCTCGGCGTCGCGGTCGTAGACGCGGCGGATCGCCGAGCCCAGCACGCGCGCAGCGTCGAACATGCTTTTGGCATTCCAGATCGTGATGGCTTCGCCGCCGTCGGGGTCCTTGAGCTGCTCGACCTGCAGGATTTCGCGGATCGACTGGGAAATCGACAGATTGCCGGCCGACAGCAGCACCATGAAGCGGTCGCCCGGCTTTTCATAGACGATCATTTTGCGGAAGGTGCTGATGTGGTCCAGGCCCGCGTTGGTGCGGGAGTCTGACAGGAACACCAGCCCGGCATTGAGTTTGGCGGCGACGCAGTAAGTCATGAGGGGGCTTTGGTGGCTTGGAAGTGTTGGGGCGGTCGGGTTGCGCTGGGTCACGGTGAGGCGGAGATCTTTTTCAGGCGGTACAGGGCGTCCAGCGCCTCGCGCGGACTCAGTGCATCAGGGTCTATGGTACCCAATGCCTTGTCCACGGCACTTTGCTCGGGCGCGGCGGCTTCGGGCGGGGCGGCAAACAGGTCGACCTGGGCGCGCGCTTCAGTCTGATGGGCCTCCAGCGCATTGAGCGCGTGGCGGGCGTGGTTGACGACGGCGGCGGGCACGCCGGCCAGCTTGGCCACGGCAATCCCGTAGCTCTTGCTGGCAGGGCCGGGCTCGATGTGGTGCAAAAACACGATGTCGGCGCCGGACTCGACCGCGCTCACGTGCACGTTGATCGCACCGTGGTGCTGCGCCGGGAATTCGGTGAGCTCAAAGTAATGCGTGGCAAACAGCGTGAAGGCCTGGGTCTTGTTGTGCAGGTAGGCGGCAATGCCGCCGGCCAGCGCCAGGCCATCGAAGGTGGAGGTGCCCCGGCCGATCTCGTCCATCAGCACTAGCGAATGCGGGGTGGCGGCGTGCAAAATCTGCGCGGCCTCGGTCATCTCGAGCATGAAGGTCGATTGCGCGTTGGCCACGTCATCGGCCGCGCCTATGCGGGTGTGGATGGCATCTATGGGCCCGAGCCGGCAGCTGGCCGCCGGCACGTAAGAGCCCACGCTGGCCAGCAGCACGATCAGCGCCACCTGGCGCATATAGGTCGATTTACCGCCCATGTTGGGGCCGGTGATGACCTGCATGCGGTGCTTGCCGCTCATGACGGAATCGTTGGCGATGAAGGCGCCGCCGCCGGTTTCGGCCAAGCGCGCTTCGACGACAGGGTGGCGGCCCTGGCTGATGTCGATGCAGGGCTCGCGTACGAACACGGGCGCGGCCCAGTTGAGGGTGAGCGAGCGTTCGGCCAGCGCGCACAGCGCGTCGAGTGAGGCGAGAGCGCGCGCCAGGCGGCTCAGCGCGGGAATGAAGTCCTGCAACTGGTCGAGCAGCTGTTCATACAGCCACTTCTCGCGCGCCAGTGCGCGCTCCTGCGCCGACAGGGCCTTGTCTTCAAAGGCTTTGAGCTCGGGCGTGATGTAGCGCTCGGCATTTTTCAGTGTCTGGCGGCGGCGATAGTCGTCGGGCACCTTGTCGAGCTGGCCCTGTGTGACTTCAATGTAGAAGCCATGCACCTTGTTGAACTGCACGCGCAGGTTGGCGATGCCGGTGCGGGCCTTTTCGCGGCCTTCCAGGTCCAGCAGAAAGTCGTCGCAGTTGGTCTGGATGGCGCGCAATTCGTCCAGGTCGGCATCGCAGCCGTGGTTGATGACGCCGCCGTCGCGTATCAGCGCGGCAGGCTCATCCAGCACATAGCGGCCGAGCAGTTCACGGCAGCCTTCCGGCGGTTGCAGGTCTTCAAAGATTTTGGTTAAAAGTGCCGGCAGCCCAATACTGACGGGCGCAACCAGCTCTGTTTTTTGTAGCGTGTCTTTCAGCGCCACGAGTTCGCGCGGCCGCACCTGGCGCAGCGCGATGCGGGCGGTGATGCGTTCGACGTCGCTGCAGCCCTTGAGCCTGGCGCGCAGGGTTTGCTGGGAGCCGCTGCGCAGGTGGGTAATGGCATCCAGCCTGTCGGCGGCCTGTGCGCGATCGCGGCGCGGGGTGAGCAGCCAGCTTTTCAGTGCACGGCTGCCCATGCCGGTGGTGCAGGTGTCCAGTAATGAAAACAGCGTGGGCGATTCTTCGCCGCGCAAGGTCTGCGTGAGTTCCAGGTTGCGGCGCGTGGTTTGCGGCAGCTCGATCAGCTCGCCCGAACGCACCACCTGCAGGCCCTGCACATGCGACAGCGCCCGGCCCTGTGTGTGTTCGGCGTAGCCCAGCAGCGCCGAAGCGGCGGCGTGCGCCTCATTCAGCGCTTCGGCATTCCAGGATGCGAGCGAGGCGACCTTGAGCTGGTCCAGCAGGCGGCGCGCGCCCAGGGCGGAATCAAACTGCCACGCTGGGCGGGCGCTGGCGGCGCAGCGCTGGGCTTTGAGGCGTTGCTCGAAGGCCGGCGTTACATCGACGTTGTAAAGCAGTTCGCTGGGCGCCACGCGCGCCAGCCAGGCTTCGAGCTCGTCATTGGCGCAGTGCGCCAGGTGGATTTCGCCCTGCGTCACGCTGAGCCAGGCCAGGCCGCAGGTATTGCGCGCGCCCTGGTGCACGGCCAGCAGGATGGATTCGGTTTTGTCGCTCAGCAGCTCGGTGTCGGTCAGTGTGCCGGGCGTGACCACGCGCACCACTTTGCGCTCCACGGGGCCCTTGCTGGTGGCGACGTCGCCGACCTGCTCGCAGATGGCCACCGACTCGCCGAGCTTGATAAGTTTGGCCAGGTAGCCTTCCAGGGAATGAAAGGGCACACCCGCCATGACGACCGGCTCGCCCGCGGACTGGCCGCGCCGCGTCAGCGTGATGTCGAGCAGGCGGGAGGCCTTTTCCGCGTCGGCAAAAAAGACCTCATAGAAGTCCCCCATACGGTAAAAAACCAGGGTGTCGGGGTACTCCGCCTTGATGCGCTTGTATTGCGTCATCATGGGTGTGTCTTCCGGCGCCCCGCCTGTTGGGTTTTTGCCGCGAATTGTTTCTTTTTGCATCAATGACCTAGCGCGTGCGCGCTTCCTTCTTTTTGCATTTTCGTCTCACCTGGCGCCTATCTCAGGGGCCGTTCCTCGATGTTTCCGGCTCCTGATTGTCCTTTACTATCAGGCACTTACCGTCAGGGTCGGCTTCTGCCTGAAAAACCTGGAGTGCGGCCTTCAGTCGGGATGAAGCCCTACGCTGAAATCCGGCAATTTGCCAAAGAACGGTATTTGTGAGGAGGTAGACTCACTTGCATTCATCCATTCAAAAAAGCAAGCCGGATACGGTCTGCGCCAGGGCCCACGACCTCAACCGAAAGGCAAGCAATGACCGAGCCGAGTATCTCGCCTTTCAACAGCGCAAGCGGGGCGGAGCCGACTGATACCGTGCTTGCCGAGCCGTCCCTGGCCAATAAGGGCCGCAGGGCGGTGCATGAAACCGCCCGTCTTTGTGTGGGTTACCTGGTGCTTGTCGGCGTCAGCCTGGCGGTCTCGTTGCTGGCGGTGCTTATGCGGCCATTGTTGCCGAGGGTATTGAGCAAACGATGGGGGCGCAGGCTGGTTGCGGCCACGTTCCGGTCTTACCTGCGCCTGCTGGTGTTGATGGGGGCCTGCCGGTTCGACCTGACGGCGCTGGATGCGCTGCAGGCGGGCCCGGCGGTGATCATCGCGCCCAATCATCCTTCCCTGTTGGACGCCATCATGATCCTGTCGCGCTTGCCTGACGCCACCTGCATCATGAAGGCGGACATCGTCAACAGCGTTTTTTTTGGGGCCGGTGCGCGGCTGGTAGGCTACATCCGCAATACGCCGCTGCGCACCATGGTGCAGCTGGCCGTCGCCGACTTGCGCCAGGGCAGCAGTTTGCTGCTTTTCCCGGAAGGCACCCGCACGCGGCGGTTTCCTGTGGGGCGCATGCAGGGAACGACCAGCCTGATTTCCAAATACGCGGGCGTACCGGTACAGACCGTTTTTATCGAAACCGATTCGAGGTTTCTGGGCAAGGGCTGGTCCCTGCTATGGACGCCGAAAATGCCGGTCACGTACCGTGTTCGCCTCGGCAAATGCTTTGAGCCGGTGAGCGACACGGCGCACTTCACCGCAGAGCTGGAGCAATACTTCCAGACCGAGCTGGGGCGTACCCGGTCGTCCTCCCTGACTGCTTCTGCGCCGCCGGCGTGAAGCTGCACGCAGTTTTCCGTTCAAGTTAAATCTCTCGATGAATGATTCCCTTCGCGACATGTCCAGGACGCACCTCGTCCTGATTCCCAGTTACAACCCCGGTGCCAAAGTTGACGAAACAGTTCGCAGTGCACTTGCTCAGTGGGCGCCGGTCTGGGTGGTCGTCGACGGCAGCACGGACGGCAGCACCGACCGCCTGCTGGCAATGGCCGCAGACGATGCGCGCTTGCGTGTCGTGGTGTTGCCGCGCAATGTGGGCAAGGGTGCCGCGGTGCTGCACGGCATTGAGCTGGCTGCGGCCCAGGGGTTCACGCATGTGCTGACCATGGACTCCGATGGGCAGCACCCCGCCCACCTGATTCCGGAGTTCATGGTCGCGTCGCTGGCCCAACCCGCTGTTATGGTGCTCGGCGTGCCGGTGTTCGCCGCGGATGCCCCGCGCCTGCGGGTCAATGGACGCAAGGTGTCCAATGGATGGGCCGACCTGGAAACCCTCTGGGCCGGCATCGGGGACTCCCTGTTCGGCTTTCGTGTTTACCCGATCGCGCCGCTGCGTGATGTGATGGCCGGGCAACGCTGGATGCGCCGGTTTGATTTTGACCCGGAAGCGGTGGTGCGCATGTGCTGGCGCGGCGTGAAACCAGTCAACCTGCCGGCCACCGTGAAGTATTTTCGGCCCGACGAAGGGGGTGTGTCGCACTTCAACTACTTGCGCGACAACCTCTTGCTCACCTGGATGCATTCCCGGCTTTTCATCGGGTTTGTGCTGCGCTTGCCGGTGTTGCTGGCCCGGCGCCTGTTTCAGCGATCGTGATGAGTTGAGGCCAGCGCCGCGGAGCCGGGCAGCGACTTGACTGCCTGGTATTCTGAAAATACGCCGGCTTCCAGGTGTTGCCTGACATCCGCCAGACCCGCCGCGCGCAGCGTGGCCAGCACCTGTTCGGGCGGCACGCAGGCTTCTATGCTGTCCCAGTAGTAGCGCCAGATGGACGCGGTTTCCTTTTGCCGCGAAACGAAGCGCGTCAGCAGCGGTATGACGCCGCGCATGTAGGTCTTGAGCAACCAGCGGCCCCAGGGGCTTTTTGCCTGGGTGATTTCTAGCACGCAGAGCCGTCCACCGGGCTTCAACACGCGTTCAAATTCTGCAAATGCCACACCCAGGTCGCTGATGTGGCGCAGGGCATAGCCCATGCTTAGAAAGTCGAAATGGTTGTCCGGAAACGGCAGGGACTCGGCCCGGCCCTCCACCAGCACCATGGTTTTTGGCAGCTTGCTGGCGGCCA
This sequence comes from Polaromonas sp. P1_F8, assembly GCF_056405635.1. NCBI lineage: Bacteria > Pseudomonadati > Pseudomonadota > Betaproteobacteria > Burkholderiales > Comamonadaceae > Polaromonas > Polaromonas sp. P1_F8. The sequence continues at coordinate 426,023 of NZ_JBFUBS010000003.1, forward strand.
TCATGCCGGGGCTGGGATCAAGGCCGGTCACCAGTGTGGGGTCTCCGGCCAGGAGACACGCCTGGGCGGCAACCAGGCCGGTTCCCACGCCCACGTCGAGCACTTTCATGCCGGTTTTCAGGCCGCCGCGAATCAGTGCGTCGCGTCGATAGCGTGAACCGCTGCCCCAGGCCAGGATCGCCTCGATGCGGTCGTAGTCCGGCGCCGTGCTGTCAAAAATCCTGCGCAGATAGGTTTGCCGGTCCTGCTCTGTCTGGTAATACTCGGTCAGCGGGACATGGGGTGCATGCACCGTGGGAGTGTTTTCAGGAATGGTCATGGAGTGCCTTTTTAAATCATGCCGCCGTTGATGGAAATAACCTGGCCGCTGATGTAAGCTGCGCGCTCTGAAGTCAGAAAACTCACGAGGTCGGCGACTTCTTCGGGTCGGCCGGCTCGTTTCATGGGTACCAGCTGCGCGATGGCAGTGGCATCAAAACTGTCCTGGCTCATCGGCGTTGCGATGATGCCGGGCGCAACCGCATTGACCGTGATGCCGCGGCTGGCCACCTCCAGTGCAAGGGATTTTGTGGCCGAATGCAATGCGCCTTTGGCAGCCGAATAATTCACCTGTCCGCGGTTGCCTGCCACTGCGGCGACCGACGTGATGTTGATGATACGCCCCCAGCGCGTACGGATCATCGGCATCATCAAGGGCTGGGTGACATGAAAAAAACCATTCAGCGAGACGTCAATGACCTGTTGCCATTGCCGCAGCTGCATGCCCGGAAAGACCGCGTCGTCATGGATGCCGGCGTTGTTCACGATCACCTGGACCGGCCCCTGCAGCAGCAGGGTTTCCAGGGCAATGGCGGTTGCGGCGGCATCAGTGACATCAAACGCCACAGCCTCCGCATGACCGCCTGACGCCTGGATGGAGGCCACCAGCGCTAAGGCGGCATCAAGGCCGCGGTTGGCATGCACGATGACGTGAAACCCATCGGCAGCCAGTTGCCGGCAAATGGCCGAGCCAATGGCGCCACTGCCACCGGTGACCAGCGCGCGTTTGAGTACGGAGGCGTTCATGCAGTCCCCTTGGATGGTGCGCCGAGCATCACCACGGCGCGGCCTGACAGAAGCAATGCAGGGCCCGCGTGGACCGTAAACCCATAAAGAATACTGCCGGCGTCGCCGCTCGTGCGCTCGGCATGAATGGTGAGCGCGAGGTTGATGTCGTCGAGTCTTTCGACATGCAGGGTGACGCCGCGAACGCTGACCAGGTAGCCGAAGGGGGCGGCATCGCCGGCCTGCGGGTGGTTTTCCTGGGTACCGGCCACGGCTTCCGAGATCAGTGCGCCATGCACGGCCATGGCTTGCGCCGCATATTCAATCCCGCATGCGGCGCCCAGCCTTCCGTAGGCACGCAGGGGATTGCCGGCAGCGCGGTGGCTGGTGGCTTCGCAGGCAATCTGGCTGTTGTCCCACGCCGTGACGCGTTCAAGCAGGCACATGCTGCCTTGATGGGGAATGCGGCGCGCGATCTCGTCGTGCTCAAGACTCAAAGGCGCGTTGCAGGCCTTGGTGGGCATCAGGCCTGCAAGCGTCACGGTGCCACCTGCAGGGCCAGCTGCCGGCCGTCAAGGTAGTCCAGCACGATCCGGCCGCTTTGCTGCCGCGCGATGCTGAGCAGCAGCGGCAGGCAGCGTGCCGCAGGAATGTCTGTGCGCAGCTGTTCGAGCGCGGCGTCATCGAGCCGGTCGGCAGGCAAGGCCGTCAGGCAGTTGTCTGGTTCCAGCGTCCACTGCGCCTGGCTGTGTTCACTGCGGTAGGGTGTCAGCACCAGTCCCATGCCAAAGGTGTCGGGAATGGGGCGTGTGCTGTACAGCGGCTCCGGGTAATCGGTGTCATAAGCGACCAGCAGCACGGGTACCTGGTCCACCGCTACCTGGGTCATGGCCTCGAGCAGGCCTGCCGAAAAACTTGCATCGCGCGCGCAAAGCACTGAAGACGAAACCATCGAGCCGCTTGAAATGCTCCAGTAGCCGGAGGCGGCGTTGTGCACTGAATTGTGAAAGCGCGTCGGGGAGATCAGCCTGTCGCTGGAGGCCAGTGCATTGCAAATTTCGTGGCAATTGACGGCGTCGCCGCTGGAAGATGAAAACACGGATGCCAGCATGGCAGCTTGCAGGCCCGAAGCTGCAACGGCTTCCTCGCTCACAGCCAGCGACACCTTGACCACCGCGCCGGCCCGGCGGCGTTCGGCCTGCGGTAAAGCCATGGGTGGCGGAAGAACGCAGCGCGTGGCTTGATAAGCGGTGCTGCCTTTGAGATGTTCGCGCCCTTGCGCCCACCCCGCCAGTCCGGGGCCCAGTAGCCCGATACCTTCGACAAAGACCGTCAGCGCTGTTGCGGATGGGGATTGTGCTTGTGTCATGTCGGGACCTTAACCGGCACGGCCAAAAATCAGGCTGCAATTGGTGCCGCCGAAGCCAAAGGAGTTGCTGAGCACATGCCGGGGGGCGGCCTCCTGGTTGTCCAGGAGGTAGTTGACAGGCAGGGCCGGGTCGCGCTCATGGGTGTTGATGCCGCCGGGCAGCAGGCCGTGCTGCAATGCAAGCGCGCAGATCACGGCTTCAAGCCCGCCTGCGGCGCCCAGCGTGTGGCCGGTGGCGCCCTTGGTGGAGCTGCAGGGGGTGCCTGGGCCGAATAGCCCGGACACTGCCTTGGCTTCCGCGGCATCGTTGCTTTGTGTGGCGGTACCGTGCAGGTTGATGTAATCGATCCCGGCCGTGGTGAGGCCGGCCATGTCCAGTGCCTGCTGCATTGCCAGCCGTGCGCCCAGGCCGTCGGGATGGGGGGAAGACATGTGGTGGGCGTCGCTGGATTCGCCGACGCCCAGGAGCAGCACGTCACCTGGGGCGGGTTGTGCCGGCGTGGGCTCCAGCAGGGCGAAAGCGGCCGCTTCGCCAATGGTGATGCCATTGCGTGCGGCGTCGAATGGCCTGCAAGCCTGGGGGGAAATCAGGCCCAGCGAGTTAAAGCCATACAAGGTTGTGAGACACAGCGAATCGACCCCGCCGACCACGGCAGCATCGATCAGACCCGCCCGCATCATCCTTCGCGCGGAGGCAAACACCTTGGCACTGGAAGAGCAGGCTGACGAGACGACGGCGGCCGGGCCGGTCAGCCCAAGGTACTGACGCGTGAAATCAGCGACAGAAAATGTATTGTGTGTTGTGCCGTAAATGAAATCGGGGGGCAGGGCACCGGTCTCGGGGTCGCGCCGGCGATAGGCGAGTTCGGTTTGCAAAATGCCCGATGTACTGGTGCCGATGAAGACTCCCACGCGGTGCGCGCCGTATTTTTTGCTGGCGGCTGCCGCCGCTTCAGTAAAGCCGTCCTGCTGAAGCCCCAGCAGGGCGAGCCGGTTGTTCCGGCAGTCGAAGCGGGCCCATTGCGCAGGAAGCTGCACGCTGTCGGTGCCCGTGACCTCGCCTGCAAAGGTCGGCAGGTCGACCGTGTCAAAAGTGCATGGGGCGAGCCCGCTCCGCCGCGTACGCAACGCGTCGAGAGTTTGTGCAAGACCGCGACCCATGCTGCTGGTTGCGGTGAAGTGGGAAAGCCAAAGTGGATACAGAGAAAAAACCTATCTGAAGAAAAAGACACTTTAGCAAATCACGTGGCAAATCCGGCACCGTTGCGATGCCGGACACCAGCTGTTACTTGCCTGCGGTGCGCTGTTTGTGAAGATGCAGGGACAACCAGGCTGCCACCCCCCCCAGGAGCAGGCCTCCGGCAACGTCCACCGCGACATGCTGCCTTGTGGCCAGTGTGGAATAGGCAATGCCGAAACACCAGAGGGCGTTCACCGCCAGCAACCATGCGGGGACGGAGAATCGGCGCAGCAGGTGGTGCAGCCAGATGCCCGAAAAAAAGGCTGTTGCCACATGAAGCGAAGGGCAGGCGTTGCCTGCCGCGTCCATGTTTTTCAGGAAAAGCATCTGAGGGTATTTCGGCCAGTCAATGTCTGGAGCGGGTGCGGCCGTGGGCCAGAAATAAAAAACCAGCAGACCCGCCAGGCAGGTCAGCGCAATGGCGCCGCCATAGCGCAGGAGTTCGCGCCGGTCGCCAAAGAAGATGGGCGGCAGCGAGACATAAACCCATAGCGAGAGGTAAACCGGCAAGGCCAGCGGTTCAAAAGCGATGAAGCGGTCGGGCCAGGTGAGAGGCATCACCGCGATCGGAAAGGCCGGGTGCTTGAGCAGGTAAAAGTAGGCGCCGAAAAACACGCCGATGAAAAGCATCGTGCCAATGGCTTTCAGATAGATGTGCTGAAAGATAACCCGCCCTATTTGTGACCACGGGCTCTGCCGGGTTTTCTGCGTAGGATTCATGCGAGGGCCTGCTGCAGGGTCACGGTGCGCAGGTTGGCGGCCGCAATGGACTCCAGCAAGGCGGGCAGGACATCCAGGATGACCGGAACACCTTGCGGTGTGCGTGCTGCATTGCCGTCATGCAACAGCAGGATGGCGCCGGCTTGCAGCCCGGCTGTGAGTTTGCGTTTTACACGCTCGGCATTGGCGACGCGGGTGTCGAAGCCGCGCACGGACCAGCTGGCGAGCTTCAAGCCGAGCCGGGCCAGTACCGGATCAAGAAAGGGGTTGCGCAGGCCGGCGGGAGCGCGAAAGAAAAGGGGCCGCTGGCCCGTCAGGCCGCTCAGTGTGTTTTGCGCCGCCTGCAACTCGCGAAACATGCTGCGCGGGCCCGTCAGGGCAAAGTAGTGGCGGTGGTGCTGGCTGTGGTTTTCGACGGCATGTCCGCGCCGCACAAGCTCGCGGCACAACTCGGGATGGCGGGCGGCTTTGTCACCGACGCAAAAAAAAGTTGCGCGGGCCGCATACTGGTCGAGCAGGTCCAGGACTTTGGGTGTCACGGCGGGATCGGGCCCGTCATCGATGGTCAGGGCGATTTCCCGCCTGGCGACGGAGGCCTGGGGCAGGCGGGTCCAGTTGGGGCCAAGCCACTGGCTGCGGGGCCACATACCCACGACGGTGAGCAACAGGTGGTTGAGGACCACGGCGGCAAGCGCCCAGCGCCACCAGCCGGAATCAACAAGGATGGCCGCAAGTGCCGCCGCGTGTAGCGCGATGCTCGCACGTACCAGGATGCTGGGCTTCCACCGGAGGTCAGGCATGGGGCTTCCTGGCAAAAATTGCGGCATAGACCAGCGCCAGGATGACGCCCGGTGCAACGGTGACACCCATGGCCTGCAGGATGGACACTTTGGAAAATGCGAGCAGGCCAAACCCTGCGACGGTAGTCAGATTGGCCAGCAGCATGGACGCCAGGGTTCTGGGCGCTATCGGGGCATGGGGATCGGGCCGGTCAAAAAACAGCGCGTAGTTGGAGCCCACGGCCACGACCAGCAACAGGCCCACCAGGTGCAGGATGATCAGTTGCTGGCCCAGCAGGGCCAGCCCGGCCGTGACTGTGACGACCGCGGCCGCCAGCGGCGCAATGATCCGCAGCACCCGGGAAGGGGAGCGGAAAACCACCAGCAACAGGGCCACGAGGACTGCCAGCCCGCCCAGTGACAGCACGATGGCTTCGTGCAGGTAGCTGGAATACAAACGGTCAGACTCGATTTTCATGTCGACAAAAAGTACGCCAGGCAAGGGCTTGGTGGCCAGCGCGGCACGAATGTTGTCGGCGTCGATGTTTCGTCCCTGGGACGCAGTCAAAGGTAGCAGGGCGCTCCAGCGGCCGTCTTTACCAATCAGCAATGCGGCCAAGGCCATGGCCATCGAGGTTTTTTCAAGGTCGGCGGGCTGCAGCAGGGGCTGGCTGCGGGCGGCGGCGACCTCTGCCAGGAAAGGTGAAAACACCCCGGGCCGCACTGGCAGGCCTTGCGTGGCCTGGGTCATGCGGGCCTGCAACACCTCAGCGGCGGGCAGGCTGGCCTGGCGGGCGCGTTGCGTGGCCACACTGGGGAGGTAGCGGCTGGGGCTCTCAAACGCGGCAATCTCGCCGCGCTCGACCTGTGCCTGGAGCAGGGTTGAAACCTGTTCAGCAGTCTGGAGTACCGACTCCTGGCTGGTACCGGAGACCACCACCACATAGCGCACGTCAGGCGCCCCCATATCGGCACGCAGGCTTTCATCCAGCGCTACATCGGCTTGCGAGACCGGGCTGAGCGAGGAAATCTTGTCGTTGAAGAGGCTTGCGTGGTTTCCCACAAGGACGGCACAGGCGGCTATCAGCAGGGCCGCGGCAGGCCATCGCAACAAGGCCGCATGTTGCACCAGCCCCTCCAGCGCCCGCCCGATGGCCGACACATCATGGATGCGGAAATGGCGCGGCAGCAGATGCGGCAGCACATAGCGGGTCACTGCGGCGGCCACGACCAGTCCGGCAATCGAATACAGGCCGAGTTGAGCCAGACCCGGAAAGCCCGAGAACAAAAGAGAGGCAAAACCGGCAATGGAGGTCAGAACGCCGAGCCGGACGGTCGGCCAGAAGCGCTTGACCCAATGCGCCTGGTCGGCGCCCGCATCTTCGGACTGCACAAAAAGATAGATGGAGTAGTCCACAGCTTCGCCGATCAGCGCTGTGCCGAAGCCCAGTGTGATGCCGTGCACCGACCCAAAACCCAGGCTGACTGCGGCAATCCCCGCCAGCGCGCCGCTCAGCACGGGCAAAAATCCGAGCAAAAGGGCGCTGACAGAACGGTAAACCAGCAGTAACAGCGTCGCGATCAGCACCACGCTGATCAGCGAGAGGTGGCTCACCTGGCTTTGAATGGTTTCGCGGGACGTGACCGAAAATACGCCAGGGCCTGTCATGACGAAGCTGGCACCAGCTGAGGAACCGCCCGCCGCATCGAAGGCCTGGCGAATCGCGGCCATGGCACGTTGCTGGGCATCGGTGTCAGAGCCTGCTGCGTGGGTCTGCAGCAGCATCAGTGCCCGCTTGCCGTCACGGGAAGTCCAGGCGCCATGGGCCTGTTGCGGCTGGCTTCCGCCGTTGAGCTGGCCCAGCAACTGCACCATTTCGCCGGTAGGGTCGCGGGGCAGCAGGGCCTTGACCATCAGGCCTGCGGGCGAAGCGAGCAATTCGATGCTGTCAGTGAGGGCCGTGTGCAACCCATCCGCGCTGAATCGTTCCGGCGTCACTGAAGGGCTCAGCAGATAGCGATGGTTGAGCAGGAAATTGCGGTCCCGCTCGCTATTGACGGGTTCGCCATTCGCCACGCTGGCGAAAGCGGAGTCGGTGCGCAACTGCTGCGCCATCTTTTTGGAAAGCGCTGCACGCTGAGGGGCATCGGAGCCTTCTATGCCTACCAGGACAAGCCGAGAGGCCAGGCCCTCGGTCAGCTGGTCCATCAGCAGTTGTTGCTCGGGTGTGGGAGTACGCGGCAAAAACGCCGACAGGTCGGTCGTGAACTGTGTGCGGCTGATGACAATGCCGCAACCGATCAGGAATGCCAGCCATACCGCAATGGCTGCCATGCGGCCGCGTGCGCCGTTCATCACGGGGCTGCCACTTGCTCGATGGTCATGGTGGAGCTGTCGCCATCGGCCTGGGCGATGTCGATGTTGCGCAACTGGTCACGCACACCCGTAATGCGGATGCGTTGGATCACCGCCTGCATTTTGGGATCGACGGGCTGCAATTGCAGGGTCCAGCGTTCGGCCGTGCCTTCAAGGCTGAGCCGGTAGTTACGCTCCAGGGCGTTGCGGTCGCCCGCCAGGGTGCCGCGAATGCTGTCAATGAACGCGGCCAGCTCGGGGTACGCCTGCAGCCGCAGCTGGTATTTTTGCTTCCCACGTTCAATCACCAGTTCTCCGCCGTTCACGACCATGGATTCAGGCTTCGGTTTGAGCGTCCGCTTTTCCAGCCGGTCGGGTGCGGTATAGAGCAGTTCGCCGGACGATTCCACCGGTTTGTCGAGCAGCGCAATGCTCTTTTTTTCGACAAAGGTGGCGCGGCCCGACTTGGTTTGCGCCAGCGAATCCATCAGTTGCTGAAGGTCCCAGGCGGCCAGCGCTGCCGGGCTCAACGCGGCCAACACCAGACCCATCACAACTGCGGCCAGCGCGAAGACGGGCCGTGACGGCTGTTGCGTGATGTGCGACGAGGCGGGGGTGGATGTTTGCTGAATAAGGTGTGTCATATGCTCAGGTGTTTTGTTCAGGCTGGCCGGACTGCCGCGGCGCGCGCCGCCAGAAATCAAAAAAATTGAACCAGTTGTAAGGCGCGCTGCGGCAGTATTGCGCCATCAGTGCAGCATAGCGCGTCATGGCAGATTGCACCGCCGCTGTGCGGCCGCGCGAAGGCAGCGTCGAGAAATCCGCCAGAGGTTCGAAATGAATGTCATAACGATTGCCGCCGCGGTACAGCCCCGTCATGAACAACACGGGGCGTTTCAGGATGGCGGCCATGCGAAAAGGACCCAGCGGCAGCTCGGCGGCGTCTCCGAGGAACTCGATGGAATAGGTGTCGTCCTTACCCAGTGACCGGTCACCCAGCATGCCAACGACGGCACCCTCATCCAGCAGTTCGTGCACCCTGATCATGGAATCGATATGTCCCAATGCCACGACGTCCAGTTGCGCTTTGGGATTGATGGCGCCCATCGCCGCGTTAATTTTTCGCGCATTTTCCTCGTACATCACCATGGCAATGCGCAGGCCCGGTTGCTGGCGCCCGATGGCCCGCAGTACTTCAAAACTGCCCAGATGGGCACCGATGAGGAACACGCCTCTTCCGTCAGCCACCACCTTGTCGATCAGTTGCTGGTTGTGCACCTGGATATCAAACAGCTCGAAGCGGTCATTCAGCAGGTAAACACGGTCGTGAATGGCAGAAGCAAAACTCAGGAAATGCCGGAACAGATGACGCCAGCCGACCGCAGCGGGCGACGGCAGGTCGAACACGCGCCGCAAATAGTTTCGCGACGTCCGGCGCGCCGCCGGCGCGAAAACGAGGAAATAGGCTGCAATCCCGTAAAGGACGATGCGGCTGGTGCTGCGGCCCAGGTTCAGCGATATCCAGGTCATGACACGCAGCATGAAGCCGTTGCTGCGTTCCGGGAGCTGCTGCCATTCGGCGCCTGATGTCGCATTGGCTCCGCGTGGTGTGTTCATGGCTGCGGCGATAACAGCAAGGTTCCGGTGGCCACTTTTCGGTCGCCGCTGGAAATGTCAAAGCGCGTGCTGCCGGAGGCGGTGGTGCTGCAGGAGATGGTCAGCGTCTCACCGGGCCCCACCGTGCTGAGGAATTTCGCCGAGCTGATCTGGCAGACCTCCGTGGCATGGCCGGTACGTGCGTGTTGTACCGCGTGTATGGCGGCGTCGAGCAACACCACACCGGGAACAATGGGTGTACCGGGGAAATGCCCGGCAAGCGCCGGATGGTCAGGGGCGATGGAAAACCGGGTTTCGCCCGGAACGGGAGATTTCTTTTGAAGATGGTTGCGCGCCAGGGTAACCAGCGTATCGCGCGGCAATTTCCCGGTGCTGTTGCGTGGCAGGCTGTCGAGCAGCACGAGGGGCCGCGGGATGAATATGGCGTCAACCCGCTCCCTCAGCGCCGCCAGAAGGGCCGGCGCCGTCAGGCCCGGTGCCACAACGAAAGCCATCAACCGGACCACGGTGTCGCCGGAACCCTCGTCCGGCATGAAGAAGGCGCCGTCCATCACGCCCGGTATGGCGTGGAGCTGATGGTTCAGGTAGCCCAGCGAGCTTCGCTTGCCCGCGATATTGATCAGGTCGGCAGTCCGGCCATGCAAAAGGAATTGTGTGTCCGACACCGATTCCAGTTCATCGGCCAGCGGGGTGGGTTGGTCGACGTGACCGCCTGAGGCCCAGGTCTGTCCTTGCCTGATGCTCAGCGTGACTTCTGGAAAAAGTGTCCACGCCACAGCCTCGGTCATGCGCCGTGTGGCGATTTGTCCCGTTTCGGTGGAGCCGTAGATTTCCAGCAGCGGGACTTGCAAGCGGGCTTCGGTGGCCAATGCCAGCTGGGGTGGCAAGGGAGCCGTGGCGGAAAGCACCAGGTCAACCTGCGGAATGTCCATGCCTGAAGCCAGCAGCGCTTTCAAATGCACGGGCGTGGTCACCAGCATGCGGGGGCGCCCCGCTTGCGCCAGTGCGGTGCAGATATCGGCCGGATAAAACGGATGGGCGGCAACCAGAATGGCACCACTTTGCAGCGGCAGCAACACGGTGGACTCGAAGCCGAACATGTGCTGCGGCGGCACCGTTGCCACGATGCTGTGCTTGCGGCCATCCAGCAAGCCGAGCCGGGCGGCTTCAGCCCGCGCGCTGCGAACCAGCCCGCCCCAGCTCTTGCGATGCGCCACCGGCGTACCGGTCGAGCCGGAGGTGAACATGATGGTGGCAATGCGCGATGCGGGAATTTGTGGAATATCGCACTGCATGCCAGTTGCGGTGCCCGGCGGACGTGGCGTCATCGCATCCGTCCAGCCCAGTAACGGCAAGGCCAGGGACTGCGGTTGGTCCGCGAGGCAGAACACGTCGGGTGCAAAGCTGCGGACCTGTTTCACCATTTCCGGCGTCAGCGTGGGTGGCAGCAGGCTGACCTTGTCTGCCAGCAGGGCGGCCGCCATACCCACGGCAAACCGGTAGCGGTCGGCGCAGACATTGAGAACATGCTTGCCTGTGGGCAGGGCCGCTGCAAGCTGCCTGACATCGGCCAGAAAATGTTCAACGGTAACGGCCTGGCCATGGCTGCAAGCCACAACGTCTTCAGCCCGGGTGTGCGAGATGAGCGGAAACGTCGTCATGGCCGGCGTGCGCGGCTTTCTGCGGAAGCCCGCCGGTAGGCACGAATCGCTTCCAGCGGACCGGCACGATCTGCTGCCGGCAATGCGTAGCAGCGGACTGCATATTCCGCCGCAAACATCAGTGCGAGCAGGGGAATACCCAGGAGGTTGGCAAAGGTGGACCAGACGGCAATGGGTGCCAGCCAGAACAGCAGCAATGAAAAGCCTGCAATGATTCCGAAATACAAGGCCCACGCCAAGGTGGCCGACCGCGTGTACGAAACAAGCGCAGGCGAAAGCTCGCCATGCACGATGCGGGCAAATTGCGCAATCATCGGTGTGCGCCCTTGCACGAGTGTCCGGCCGAAAGTTCCGCACAGCAGGGCATACGTGCCCGCATGCTGCAGCAGGAAAACCCAGTTGTAATGGGTGATCAGCCATTCCCTGAACAGATAAAACCCGAGGCAGGCCACACCACAAAGGGCCAGCATGACAGGGCGCTGCGGTGAACGCCAGGCCAGGACAACGGCCAGCACCAGCAGCGGAAGCACGGCGACCAGCGCCTCAAGCAAGCCCGGCGCCGTCGATGCCGCGGCCAGATGGGAAAGCACGGCGTAGCCGATTCCCAGAGCCGCGATGCCGCCCCAGCGACAGGCTTGGGTAAACCGTGTCGCCAGCACAGCTGTCACTGGGTTCGCCAGGCGGCAATATGGTCGCCCAGGCTTCGCAGCGAATGAAAGATGGCGTGGTTGTCTTCGTGGTCCGCCCTGAGCTGCAGGCCATAGTGCTTGGAGACAACCAGCGCAATTTCCAGGATGTCGATGGAATCCAGCCCCAAGCCGTCGCCGTAGAGCGGTTCGTCCGGTTGTACATCGTCGGCGCTCACCTCAAGGTTGAGGGCGCTCACCACCAGTTCCGCGACCTCGCGCAGCAAGGCTGCATCAGCCGATGTGGAAGAGGTTTTTACGGTGGATTCAGGCATAGTTTTATTACTAGTTATTACCGGGTGCGAAAACAGTTCGGTCGGGGCCGCTGCGTGCATGCGACTCCCTGCGCAGTGCGGAAATTTTAGCTGAGGCCATACGGCTCAAGCCTTCATCGCGGCCTTTGCCTACAACGGCTGGTGCTAGAAGGGTGCGTCCGGTGTGGTGTCGGGGCGTGCCGCGGGGGCCTTGATCTTTTTGGCGGTCAGCTTTGGTTTGTCTGCGGGCTGGGCGGTGGCGTCGGCGGTCTCGGTGCTCACAGTGTCTTCCTGCAGGGCCTGCCGTACCGTGGCTTTGTCGCCGGCGCCGGCAAATTTGCTGTATTTACCCAAAGTGGCCACCATCTGCCCGTAAATGCGCGGATTGCCGGCCACGCATTCGCCGTGGTCGATGAAGTCAGCCTCGCCGGTAAAGTTGCCGATCAGGCCGCCGGCCTCGGTGACCAGCAGTGAGCCGGCCGCCACATCCCAGGGCTTGAGGCCGGTTTCAAAAAAGCCGTCGCTGAAGCCCGCTGCCACGTAGGCCAGGTCCAGCGCCGCAGCGCCCGGGCGGCGCACGCCGGCGCACTGGCTCATGACTTCACCGAGCATGTTGAGATAGCTTTTGAGCTTGTCACCGGGACGGTAAGGGAAGCCCGTCGAGATCAGGCATTCCTGCAGCCGGGTGCGCTTGGCTACACGGATGCGGCGGTCGTTCATGTAGGCGCCGCGGCCTTTGGTGGCGCAAAAAATGTCGTTGCGGGTGGGGTCATACACCACGGCTTGCTCAACCTTGCCCTTGACGGCCAGCGCGATGCTGACGCAATAAACGGGAAAGCCGTGGATGAAGTTGGTGGTGCCGTCCAGCGGGTCGATGATCCACACGAAGTCGGAGTCTTTGGCGCCGTGCTCGCTACCGGATTCTTCGGCGAGGATGCCATGGCCGGGGTAGGCCGTCAGCAGCGTTTCGATGATCGCGGCTTCCGCGGCCTGATCGATCTCGGTGACAAAGTCGTTGGTCTGCTTGACCGATATGCGAACCGATTCGACGTCAAGCGCCGCACGGTTGATGATGGCGCCTGCAGCGCGCGCAGCCTTGATGGCCACGTTGAGCATGGGGTGGAGATTGCTGGACATAACTTGTAGGGAAGAGCGGAACGAACCGGCGCCGGCGATGCGGGCGGCGGGCAATGCCGGTATTTTCCCATAAACGCGAACCGTCCTTTCTTAACTCCTTACCAGGGTCGATATCGCGTCCCAATCGCCCGGGAATCAGTTCTAGGCGCCTTCCGCGATCAGGAAATCCGTGTCAGCGTGTTGCTGCCGGATTGCCCGGGCTGCCTGGTATTCGGGGCTGGCATAACAGGCCTGGGCGGTCGCCATGTCGGCGAACTCCACGACGACGTTGCGCTCGCGTGAGTTGCCCTCCATGCATTGGTACGTGCCGCCGCGCACCAGAAAGCGTGCGCCGAACTTCTCGAAGGCCGGCCGCGCCGCCGTGAGGTAACGAGGATATTCCTCGATATTGCGTACCGAGACGCGCACGATCCAATAAGCCTTTGCCATTCTTGTTCCTTGGGTGGTGTGAAGTAATGAAGGCTGGACGATACGCGTGACAATTCATTCTGAAAAATGAATAATAAAGATAATTAATATCTTCATAAGAGATCATGGAGTTGAGCGACCTGGTTATTTTTCGTGCCGTGGTGGAGGCGGGCGGTGTGACACGTGCCGCCGAGCGCTTGCACCGCGTGCAATCCAACATCACGACGCGTATCCGTCAGCTGGAAGAAAAGCTCGGGGTGCCGCTTTTTATCCGTGAGGGGAAGCGGCTGCACCTGTCGCCAGCTGGGCAGGTGTTGCTGGACTATGCCGGACGCCTGATCAGCCTGGCTGAGGAAGCACGCGATGCTGTGCAGGGAGGGCAGCCGCGCGGCGCATTTGTGCTCGGTGCCATGGAAAGCACTTCGGCTGTGCGGTTGCCGGCCCCTCTGAGCGATTTTGTGCGTCTCTATCCGGAAATCAGGCTCGCGCTTAAAACCGGCAACCCGCAGCAACTGGCCGCAGCTGTGCTGGCGGGGGAGATGGACGCGGCGCTGGTCACGGGGGCTATTGCGGAGGGTCCCTTTGAACGGGAGGCGATTTACACCGAGGAACTGGTCATTGTTGCGAGCGCCGGGCATCCGCCTGTCACGGCGACCCACAGCGAGCCGCCGCGTGCCATGGTGGCTTTTGAAAAGGGCTGCCCGCATCGCGCGCGGCTGGAAGCCTGGTACTTGCTGAAAAACAGCATGCCGGTGCAGACGATTGAAATCACGTCCTACCATGCCATGCTGGGCTGCGTGGTGGTGGGCATGGGCATTTCGCTGGTGCCGCGCAGCGTGCTGGCAACCTTTCCGGAGCGGGGCCGGCTCAGTATCCACGCATTACCGCCGGGCAGCGATTGCGCCCAGACGGACCTGATCTGGCGCAAAGGGGCGAAGTCGCCGAAGGTGGAGGCATTGCTCCGCGTCCTGAAGCCGCCGGCATAGGACAATCCAGCTCCATGCACACGCGATTCATCCTGATCAATACCAGCCATGCGGGCAATGTGGGGGCCACGGCCCGTGCCATGAAAACCATGGGCTTTGACGACCTGGTGCTGGTGGCGCCGCGCTGGGCCAATGTGCTCAACCGCGAAGAAACCATCCAGCGGGCCAGCGGCGCGCTCGACGTGCTCAAAAACGCCCGTATCGTGGCCACCCTGGACGAAGCCGTGGACGGCATGGCGCACCTGTGCGCCACCGCCATGACGCCACGCGACTTTGGCCCGCCCACGCGGGCGCCGCGCCAGCACTTTGCGCAGCTGCTGGGTCAGGCAGGTCTGCTATCAAAAGAGGAGCTGCTCGCGCCCGTCACCATTGCCCAAAGACCCGATTCGGTTGCTTTTCTATTTGGTTCCGAGCGTTTTGGTATGCAGAACGAGGACGTTTACCGCTGCCATGTGGCGCTGAGTATTCCGACCGACCCGAAGTTCGGCTCGCTCAATCTGGGCGCCGCCGTGCAGCTGATCGCCTACGACTGGCGACAGGCGCTGGGCGGCTTCAGCGTGCAGCCGGCCACGGCCGAACCCACGCTGGCCGACGCGGCCGCAGTGGCGGGCATGCTCAGGCACTGGGAGGAGGCCTTGACCGGCATCGGCTTCCTGGATCCGGCCTCGCCCAAAAAACTGATGCCGCGCCTGAACCAGCTGTTCAACCGTGCCCAGCTCAGCCCCGAGGAAATCCACATCCTGCGCGGTGTGGCCAAAGCCATGCTGCAGAAGGCCTCCGAAGCCAGGGGCAAAAGCGTGGTCCCAGCAAGCAGTTCACAGCCTCAGTAGACTTCGCCTATGTTTTCCCGACTTCGCTCCGACATCCAGTGCATTCTTGACCGCGACCCTGCCGCGCGTACGGCCTGGGAAGCACTGACCTGCTACCCCGGCGTGCATGCGCAGGTGCTGCACCGCCGGGCGCATTGGTGCTGGAACCACGGTTTCAAGTGGCTGGGCCGTTTCATTTCGCATTTTTCACGCTGGGTAACCGGCATTGAAATCCACCCCGGCGCCAAAATTGGTGAACGTGTGTTTTTCGACCATGCCATGGGCGTCGTCATTGGCGAAACCGCGGAAATCGGTGATGGTTGCACGATCTACCAGGGCGTGACTCTGGGCGGTACCTCGCTGTACAAAGGCACCAAACGCCACCCGACACTGGGCCGCGATGTGGTGGTGAGTGCGGGAGCCAAGGTGCTTGGCGGTTTCCTGGTGGGTGACGGCGCCAAGATTGGCAGCAACGCAGTGGTGATCAAGCCGGTTCCGGCAGGCGCCACGGCGGTGGGCATCCCGGCGCGCATCATTCCCTCCAAGACCGGGGAAAGCGCCGACGTCACCATTACCCAGTTTTCGGCTTATGGCATCACGCAAGAGGATGACCCGCTGTCCCAAGCCATGCGCGGGCTGATCGACAGCGCCGCCGGCCAGGAGCACCAGATCGCCCTGCTGTGGCAAGCGATTGAGAAACTCTCCGGACCGCAGACGGCCATGAGCAAGGATTGCGTGCCGCAGGACGCCGCGCTTACGGAAACCTTTGAAGCCGACAAGCTCAATCAGCTGGTCGGTAAATAAGGCGGTGAGACAGGCAGGCGAATAAGACGGGCAAAAAAAAGGAAGGGCGAGCCCTTCCTTTTTTGTTTTCGCCGGTGGGCTTCAGTTGATCAGGCGAAGCGCGAAAGGCACACGGAAGGCCTTGCCGTTGGAGGCGCCCAGCGCGCCCATGACACAGAACACCAGGTGGCAGATGCCCAGCGCCGCGAACACCAGAAAGCCGATCAGCACAAAGGTCAGGATCATTGCCGCCACATAGCCGATGGTCGCGGTGATCGACCAGTTCAGCGCTTCCTTGGACTGGTCCAGGATATAGGCGTCGTCCTTTTTCACCAGGTAGACAATCAGCCCCGGAATGAAACCCAGAAACAGGGTTCCGATCCAGATCAGCACGGCGGTGTTTTTCGATTCCTTGCTCGGCGTTTCAATCAGGTCGTCCATCTCAGCTCCTCGTGTTGTAAAGCCCGAATACTACGTGAGAAAGAGGCCAGGCCCAAACCGGCGGGCGGCAAGGTTCAGCGCGGCGGGCGCACCGCGCTTTTGGGCCTGAACGCCCGGCACACCGCTTCATCGGTTTCCAGGTAAGGGCCGCCGATCAGGTCGATGCAATAAGGCACGGCCGCGAAGATGCCCGCCACAGACTGGGAACCGTCGGCGTTTTTCAATCCTTCGAGGGTTTCCGCAATCGATTTGGGCTGGCCCGGCAGGTTCATGATCAGGCATTTGTCGCGTATGACGGCGCACTGGCGCGACAAAATGGCTGTGGGCACAAACTTCAGGCTGATCTGCCGCATCTGCTCGCCAAAACCCGGCATTTCCTTGTGGGCAACAGCCAGCGTGGCTTCGGGCGTCACGTCGCGCAGCGCGGGGCCAGTGCCGCCGGTCGTCAGCACGAGCGAGCAGCCGGTGTCGACCAACTCAATCAATGCGGCGCTGATACCCGCCTGCTCGTCGGGGATCAGGCGCTCTTCAAAGGTGATGGGGTTGCGCAGGGCGCGGGTGAGCCAGTCCTTGAGTGCCGGCAGGCCTTTGTCGACATAGACGCCGGCGGATGCGCGGTCGCTGACCGAGACAATACCAATCTTCACCGCGTCAAAGGCGCTGCTCACGCTTCTGGCTCCTCGCCATCTTCAGGACCTCGAGCCATGCCTTGCCTGACCAGCTGGAAAATCTCGCGGTAGGACTTGCCGTGGCGCGGTGCTTCGCCGGGTTTTTCGGGCTTGGCATCCTTGCGGGCCTGGCGGACCAGCGCGCGCAGTTGCTGGGAGTCGGTGCCGGGGTGTTCTTCGAGCCAGGCACCCAGCGCGGCGTCGTCGGCGATCAGCTTGTCGCGCCATTGCTCGGCCAGGTGCAGGGCCAGCGTCAGGTCGGCCGATCCGTTGAGCTGCTCGTTGATCGCTTCGCGGATGGGGTCAGGGTCCAGCGGGCGCATCAGCTTGCCGATGAACTGCATCTGGCGGCGCCTGCCCTCGAAGTTCGTGATCTTTTTTGCGTCGGCAATTGCGTCGCGCAGCTTGTCGGGCAGATCCAGGCGCGCCATCAAATCGGCGCGCAGCGTCAGCAGCGCTTCACCGAGCGCCTGTTTTTCGTCGGCCTCGGCCTTGAGCTGGGTTTTGCTGGGCGGGCCGACTTCTTCAAGCGCGATTTCCTCGGGTTTGACGAAGCGGCCGTTGGACCAGTAGCCCTTGATGGCCTTGGGAGTCTTGTTGTTCATAGCAGTCAGTATCATAGCTACCCATATGACCCAAAAAGCTTCTTCTCGCGCCAGCGGCGCAACTCGCAGTGCTTCCCGCCCCGTCCCGGGCCCCAAGAGCCAGTCAGCCCAACCCGAATCCGGTTTCAGCTACCACCGCGATTTTTTCGAGGAACTCGTCGACAGTGCCCTTGGCCATGCCAAAAAACTGGGGGCCACCGATGCCGCCGCGGAAGCCTCCGAAGGCTGCGGGCTCTCAGTCAGCGTGCGCAAGGGCGAGCTTGAAAACGTCGAGCGCAACCGCGACAAGTCGCTGGGCATCACCGTCTACATCGGCAAAAAGCGCGGCAATGCCGCCACCAGCGACTTTTCCAAGGCGGCGATTGAACAGACCGTGAAAGCGGCCTACGACATCGCGCGTTTCACGGCGGAAGACGAAACCTCCGGCCTGCCCGATGACCGCGACATCGCGCGCGTGCATCCGGCGCTCGACCTCTTTCACCCCTGGTCCATCAATTCGGAAGAAGCCGCCCAGCTCGCCCTGCAGTGCGAAGCCGCCGCCCTGAGTACCAGCCGCCTGATCACCAACAGCGAAGGCGCCGGTGTGTCGGCGCAGCAAAGCCATTTTTTCAGTGCGCATACCAAGGGCTTTCGCGGCGGTTACGCCAGTTCGCGCCACAGCATTTCGGTGGCGCCGATTGCCGGCAAGGGCGACCAGATGCAGCGAGATGCCTGGTACAGCTCCATGCGTGACGCGGGTGAATTGGCGGCCCCCGAAGCGGTAGGCCGCTATGCCGCCGAGCGTGCACTGGCACGGCTCAAGAGCCGCAAAATCCCGACCACGCAATGCCCGGTGCTGTTTGAGTCGCCGCTGGCTGCGGGCCTGCTGGGCGGCTTTGTGCAGGCCGTGAGCGGCGGTGCGCTGTACCGCAAAAGCACCTTCCTGGCCGACAGCCTGGGCAAGCCGGCTTTTCCCAAACACATCGACATCGCCGAAGACCCGCACCTGCGCAAGGGCAAGGGCAGCGCACCCTTTGACGAAGAGGGCGTCAAGACCAAGGCACGACAGGTGGTGGAAGCCGGCCGCGTTGAGGGCTATTTCCTGAGCACTTACTCAGCCCGCAAGCTGGGCATGCGCACCACCGGCAACGCCGGCGGCTCACACAACCTCATCATGACCAGCCGCCATACCCGCAAGGGCGACGACCTGGACGCCATGCTGCGCAAGCTGGGCCGCGGCCTTTTTGTGACCGAGCTGATGGGGCAGGGCGTGAACTATGTGACGGGTGACTACTCACGCGGCGCTTCGGGTTTCTGGGTCGAGAATGGCCGCATCGCCTTTCCGGTCGAGGAAATCACGATTGCGGGCAACCTCAAGGACATGCTGATGGGCATTGAGGCGGTGGGTGCGGACGCCTACAACTACGGCGCCAAAACCGTGGGCTCGATTCTCGTCAACCGGATGAAGGTCGCCGGGAGTTAGGGCCCCCACGCTTTTCACTTCGTGTAATGCGCTGCCCCCCGAGGGGGCGCCCCGCCTGCGGCCCGGCGAAGCCGGTTCCGCGGCTCGGACTGGCCTAAGAGGGGTGTAACCGCCGGCTGCTCTGTTTAGCCCGCCAGCGCGGCCTTCACCGCTGCCGAGACCTGGCCCATGTCGGCTTTGCCGGCGAGTTTGGCTTTCACTGCGCCCAT
Organism: Polaromonas sp. P1_F8; assembly: GCF_056405635.1. Taxonomy (NCBI): domain Bacteria; kingdom Pseudomonadati; phylum Pseudomonadota; class Betaproteobacteria; order Burkholderiales; family Comamonadaceae; genus Polaromonas; species Polaromonas sp. P1_F8. Next base: position 445,257 of record NZ_JBFUBS010000003.1, read on the forward strand.
GACCTTGCCCATGTCGCCGGGGCCGGTGGCGCCCAGTTCGGCGACGATGGCTTTCACGGCGGCGGCGACTTCGTCGGCGCTCAGGCGCGCGGGCAGGTAGGCCTGCAGCACGACCAGCTCGGCTGCTTCCTTGTCGGCCAGGTCCTTGCGCTCAGCCTTCTGGAAAGCTTCGAGCGAGTCCTTGCGCTGCTTGATCAGCTTGTCGACGATGGCGACCACGGCTGCGTCGTCCAGCACCACGCGCTCATCTACCTCTTTTTGCTTGAGGGCGGCCAGCAACAGGCGGATGGTGCCCAAGCGCTCGCTGTCCTTGGCGCGCATGGCGGTCTTCATGTCTTCGGTGATCTGGTCTTTGAGTGCTGACATTGGTGATGCTCCTGAAGCGAATAGGGTGGGGTGGTGCATTGCGCCAAAAACACAAAAGCCCGCAGAGCGTCCTCGTGCGGGCTTTTTGTTGCCGTGAGGCGGTACTAAAGATTAGTACAGCTTTTTCGGCAATTGCATCGAGCGGATACGCTTGTAGTTGCGCTTGACGGCGGCTGCCTTCTTGCGCTTGCGCTCTGCCGTTGGTTTTTCGTAAAACTCGCGGGCGCGCAGGTCGGTCAGCAGGCCGAGTTTTTCAATGGTGCGCTTGAAACGGCGCAGAGCCACGTCGAAGGGCTCATTGTCTTTTACACGGATGGTGGTCATTGTTCAGTTGATCCAAAAGGTGCGCCTTAATTGATCTGATCAGGATCAGGCCAGGCGCGGGTTTGCTAGCAAAGCCTTGGATTATATACCACCCCCACGCTTGTCACTTCGTGTACTGCGCTGCCCCCCGAGGGGGCGCTGCGCCTGCGGCCCGGCGAAGCCGGTTCCGCGGCCCTGGCTTGCATGAAACCCTGGGGCTGGGGCTGTGTTTTGTGGCCTTTTTGGTCCTATTCGGCTACCGCGCGGGCGGCCMGCGCCCCCGCGCAGGCGKGGGCGCTGGCCCACGCCCACTGGAAGTTGTAACCGCCGAGCCAGCCGGTGACGTCGACGACTTCGCCGATGAAATAGAGGCCTGGCTGCTTCGATTCCAGGGTCTGGGAGGATAAATCGCGGGTGTCTACGCCGCCAACGGTGACTTCGGCCTTTTTGTAGCCTTCGGAGCCGTTGGGGGTGAGTTCCCAGTCGGCCAGGCGTTGCGCAAGGGCCAGCAAGGCCTTGTCGGTGGCTTCGCTGATGGGGCGCTGCAGGGCAGGGTCCTGGCTGACCCACGCGTCGGCCAGGCGGCTGGGCACCAGGGTGGCGAGTTCGTTGGCGATCAGTTTTTTGGAAGTGGCCTTGGCGGGCAGCAGCAGGGCCGGAAGGTCCACGCCGGGTGCCAGGTTGATGCGGATGGGCTGGCCTTCGCGCCAGAAGCTGGAGATTTGCAGGACTGCCGGGCCGCTCAGGCCGCGGTGGGTGAAGAGCAGGTCTTCCGAAAAAACCACGGCCTTTTTGCGTTGCTTGGGCGTCGCGTCGGCGGGGCTGGTCTCGATCAGCACCGGCAGCGCCAGGCCGGCCAGCTGGGCATAGGGCGCCCAGGCTTCGCCGTCGAAGGTCAGCGGCACCAGCGCGGCGCGAGGCTCCACCAGCCGCAGGTCGAACTGTCTGGCGATGCGGTAGCCGAAATCGGTGGCCCCGATCTTCGGAATGGAAAGCCCACCAGTGGCGATGACCACCTGCGGTGTTTCAATTCCACCCTGATTGCTCTCAATTTGATAGCTGCTTGCGCCCGCCTTTATTGGGGTTAGGCCATATTTGATGGATTTTATGCTGCACGGTTGCCAGCGCGTCACCTGCCCGGCATCGCATTCGGCCAGCAGCATGTTGATGACGTCTTCGGCCGAACGGTCGCAAAACAGCTGGCCCTTGTGCTTTTCGTGAAAGGGGATGTTGTAGCGCTGCAGCAGGGCGATGAAATCCTGCGGGGTGTAACGCGACAGGGCCGAACGGCAGAAGTGCGGGTTCTCGCTCAGGAAGTTGGCGGGCGTGGCGTCGCGGTTGGTGAAGTTGCAGCGGCCACCGCCCGAGATCCGAATTTTTTCGGCGACCTTTTCGCTGTGATCGACCAGCAGCACTTTCAAGCCGCGCTGGCCCGCCTGGGCCGCGCAAAACAGGCCGGCAGCACCCGCGCCAATCACAACCACATCGAATTGATGTGTCAAATCAGCCTCTGGATCAATGTGAACGGGCGCAAGCAGCTATAAAAACCATAGCAAATCATCGGCGCTTCAACCTTTCCATGTGAAAGGAAACTTCAGTTGCTTCAAAAAGCCATTCGGCACGTAGTCGCCCAGCACGCCGTAGCGCTCCGGCCAGAGCCGGGTGCTTTTCACGGCTGTGCCGAAGAGGTAGTCGATGAAGGCATAGTGGGCCGAGTAATTGCGGTCCAGTGCTTCCTGATCCTGGCTATGGTGCCAGTGGTGGAAGTTGGGCGTGACGATGACGTAGCGCAGCGGGCCGAGGCGCACGCTCACGTTGGCATGGTTGAAGACCGCCTGGAAGCCGACGATGACGATGTAGGCGTCGATCACTTCCTTGGAAAAGCCCAGCACGTAGATGGGTGCCAGGATGAGCGTACGGGTGATCAAGAGCTCCAGGATGTGCTGGCGCGAGCCGGCGAGCCAGTCCATGCTTTTGGCGCTGTGGTGCACCGCGTGCAGGCGCCACAGCACCGGCACCTCGTGGTAGGCGCGGTGCGTCCAGTACTGCACCAGGTCGGCCACCAGCACGATCAGCAACACGCCGCCCCAGAAGGGCAGGCCCTGCACCCAGCCGCGTAGGCCGTCGTTGGCGGCCCAGCCGAAGAACTTGTGCACCAGCAAATTGGTCGCCAACAGCACAAAGCCCACGATCATGTGGTTGACGATGAAGTGGTGAAAGTCGGTTTGCCATTCGGCGCGAAACACCGGCTGCTCCTTGCGCAGCGCAAACAGCTTTTCAATGAAGATGAAGATCAGCGAGGAGCCCAGCAGGTCGAGGATGAACCAGTCCAGGCCGATGTAAGGCGTGTTGTCGGCGAAGTCGTTCACCGGCACCTTGTGCCCGCCCAGCAGCGCGGTGGCCACCACCAGCAAAAAGGCGGCGCCGGCCAGCCAGCGCGAGCGGTTGAAGATGATGTTGACCAGCGAGATGCCACCGGCAATCACCAGCGAGGTGAACATCACGATGCGGATGATGTCGACGTTGTAGCTTTTGCGCAGTTCCGGCGTGGTGAGGTATTCGGGAAAGTGAAAGGCCAGCACGCCCAGAAAGCACAGCACACCCAGGCTGAGAGCGATCACCCCGCTCATGAGGCCCTTGCCGCGGCGCAGCTCGCCGTGGCTTTCCGTCAATTCATTGAGTTTTTCAAGCATCGCGCCGTTCCCTCTGCTGTTGTTTTGATGTCGGGAGTGTAGCCGTGCATACCCGGTTGGCGCAGGGACGCGCGGGTCGCCAGCTTAGCGGCGCTGAAGCTCAGGCTGCGCGTACCGCGTGCGGGTGGCTGGCGGCCAGTGCGACGCCGCTGATCACGTCGCCTACGACGATCACGGCCGGGCTGGCCATGCCGGCCTGACCAAGCGCCTGCGCGAGCGTGCCCAGCGTGGCGGTGATGTGGCGCTGGCCCGGCAATGAGGCGTTCTGCACCACGGCGACCGGTGTCGAGGCTGGCAAGCCGGAGAGAAGTTCGTCCTGGATGCGCTCCGCGCCGCTGACGCCCATGTAGATCACCAGCGTCAGGCGTGCGCTGTGCGCGGTGGCGGCCAGGGCCTTCCAGTCGGTGCCGGTGTCGCCGGGTTTGGCATGCCCGGTGACAAACACCACGCCATGCGCATGCTCGCGGTGCGTGAGCGGCACACCCAGCGAAGTGACGGCGGCCAGGCCGGCGGTGATGCCGTTGATGATTTCCACTTCAATGCCCGCGGCGCGCAGGTGCTCAACTTCTTCGCCGCCGCGGCCGAAAATGAATGGGTCGCCGCCCTTGAGCCGCACGACGTCTTCGCCCTCGCGCGCGGCCATCAGCATGAGCTTTTCAATAAAGGCCTGGGGTGTGGACTTGCAGCCGCCGCGCTTGCCCACATACACGACGCGGGCTTCGGGCCGCGCAAACGCTACGATCTCGTCGCTGACCAGGTCGTCCACCAGCAGCACGGTCGCGCGCTGGATGGCCTTGAGGGCCTTGAGGGTCAATAGTTCCGGGTCGCCGGGGCCGGCGCCTACCAAAGTGACTTTTCCGTTGTTCATGATGTCGTGATGTGAGGCGGCTTGATTTGAGGAAGCAAGTGCAAGATATGTTCCACCTGACGGGCGATCGAAGGCGGCACAGGTACGTCGCCTGCGAGCACGGCGCGAATGTAGTCCGCTGTGGCGGCTGCGTCCACTGTTTTGGGAAAGTCGGGGATGGAGGCCAGCGTGCCGGCCTGGGTTTCTTGCAGGAGTGAGCGCTGCCCGCCGATAAAGGCGTCCATCTGCGGCATGCGGCGCGCGTCGGCCACCACTTCGCCTTCGGTGCCACGCAGCAGCAATGCATTGGCGCCCGTCAGCTCAAAGGTCTGCGCCATCGACACGGCGTATTCTGGGTGCGTGTAGCTGCTCACCACCAGGCTCTTGCCCAGGCAGGGCGTCATGATCTTGACCAGGCTGTGCGCCGGGTTGCGCAGGCCTACGGCGCGGCGCACGTCCAGGAGGCGCTTTAACGCAGGCAGCAGCAGCTCGGTCGGTGCAAAGGCCACTTCGCCGTTTGCTATCTTATTAATAGCAGCTTGCGCTCGTATGTCAAGGGCCAGGAGCACTTCTGATGCAAAAACCCGGCTCGATTCGGTGGGTGTGCCGTGGATAAGCACCGGAACGCCTTCACGCGCCAGCAACAGCGCCAGCAGCGGCGTGAGCACCGGCAGCTTGCGGGCGCCGTTGTAGCTGGGCAGCACCACCGTGGGGCTGTCGCCGGCGGGCAGATGATTGAGGCGCTGGTGCAGCGCATCGAGGAAACCCGCCATCTCTTCGGGCGTTTCACCCTTGATGCGCATGGCCAGGCAAAAGCCGCCGATTTCCAGATCAGTCACGGTGCCGTCGAGCACCTGACCCATCAGGTCCGTAGCCTGCTCGCGTGACAAAGCGCGGGCGCCATCCTTGCCGCGACCGATTTCCTTGATGTATTGGCTAATGCCCATAAGCGTGATTGTCCGCCAATGCAGATAACTTCTTGTTATGAGCTTAAGCCACTTGCCGGATAGGGATCACGGTACGGGGTGCTGAAGGCGGCGCGTCGTTGCGCGATGACCGCACCCGGCGTTTGAGTTCGGGCACACAGGAGCCGCAATTGGTGCCGCACTTCAGCGTGGATTGCAGCGAGGCCAGGCGCTCTTCATCAGTGCCCAGATGGCCGGCGCCGCCACCACCGGCCACTAACAGCGACAAGTGCTCGTCGATGGCCATGTCGCTGACGTTAAAGCAGGTGCACACCGGCTTGCCGCGCGACTGCACCGCCACCGGTGGCTTGGCGCCGGGCAGCAGCAACAGGCGTCCATACGATTGCGCGGCCAGCTCGTCCTGCAGCAAGGTTTTGATCCAGGCCTGGGCGCTGGTGTCGCCCGCCAGTACAAAGCCGGCGAGGTGGACGTCGCCTTCGCTGCGCATCAGTCGCATGGTGCGGCGCTGGCCTTTTTTGCGGTCGGCGTAGCGCAGCACATCGGCCGCATCCAACCCGAGAATGCGTTCCAGCGCGGCCAGTGTTTCGTCAGGCGGCGCCTCATGGCTGGCCGCGCGAAACAGCACGCCGGTGCGTTCGAGGCTGCGGTCGGCCAGCGGTGTGTTGTTGGAAAACGGCACGCAGCTGGTGAAGGGAAATTGCGCCATCAGCGGCTTGAGCTGCTCACGCGCCGCCAGCGCATCGCCCTCGGGCAACCAGGCCATCGCTAGCAGCGTCCACGGCATTTCGGCTTTGAGGATCTTCACCGCTGCGTGCTTGAGCTCGGGCTGTTTGGAGCTCGGGCAATAAGCCGACGTGGTCAGCGCATTGACGCCTGCCAGCGGCGTGCCGCCGGTCGACTGACCGCTTAAATACTCTTCGCCCCAGTGCATGGCCATGAAAGCCTGGCTTACTGCCACTTCAGGTGAAGACTGCAGCGGCACCACGATGGAGCCACGCTTGGACGTGACATGCACCAGATCGCCGTCTTTCAGCAGGCGCCGCGCCATGTCCTGCACGTTCATTTGAATCGAGGGTTCGGCCACGTGGCCGAACAAGCGCCCCAGCGTGCCGGTGCGGCTCATGCCGTGCCACTGGTCGCGCAGCCGGCCGGTGGTAAGCGAAAACGGATAACGCGATTCGCGCGGCTCGGCTACCGGCTTGTAGACCGTGTTGACAAAGCGGGCCTTGCCGTCGGCGGTGGGGAACACGCCGTCTTCATACAGCCGCACTTTGCCCGCCGTGTCGCCCGTCTTGAAGGGCCACTGTTGCGGTGCGTCGTCGAGCAGTGCGTAACTCAAGCCGGTGATGTCGAGGTCGCGGCCGCGGGTGGATTCGCGGTGCTCGTTCCAGATGGTTTCCGCGCCTGATGCTTCCTCGGCCAGCGAATAGGGGAAGAGGGTGGCGCCGGCTGCCGCGCGGCTGGGCAGCAGCTTTTCAAGCCGCTGTGCAAAGTCCACCGCGATGGACCAGTCGTGGCGCGTCTGGCCTGGTGCAGCCACGGCCGGCCGCACGCGGCTGATGCGGCGCTCGCTGTTGGTCACCGTGCCGATCTTTTCACCCCAGGTCGTGGCCGGCAGCAGCAGGTCGGCGTAGTCGCAGCTCGACGTGGTGGAAAAAGCCTCCTGCACGATCACCAGCTCGGCGCGCTCCATGGCGCGGCGTACGGTGGCCTGGTCCGGCATCGACTGGGCCGGGTTGGTACAGGCAATCCACAGCGCCTTGATCTCGCCGTCCGCCGCGGCCTGGAACATTTCAACAGCTGTCTTGCCCGGTGTCTCTGGCACCGATGGCACGCCCCACAGCGCAGCGACTTCGGCGCGGTGATCGGGGTTGGCCAGGTCGCGGTGCGCGCTCAGCAGGTTGGCCAGGCCGCCCACTTCGCGCCCGCCCATGGCATTGGGCTGCCCCGTCAATGAAAAGGGGCCGGCGCCTGCCTTGCCGATCTGGCCTGTGGCCAGGTGCAGGTTGATGAGTGCGGCATTCTTGGCGGTGCCGCTGCTGGACTGGTTCAGGCCCTGGCAGTACAGGCTCAGCGTGGCCGTCGAGGTGGCGAAGAGTTTGGCCGCGGCCAGCAGGTCTTCTTTTTTGATGCCGCAGGTTTCGGCCACCAGGTCGGGCGTGTAGTCGCGCACCGTGGCCTTGAGCGCGTCAAAGCCCGTGGTGTGCGCCGCAATGTAGGCCGCGTCAACCCAGCCTTCCCACAGCATGATGTGCAGCATGCCGTTAAAGAGCGACACATCGGTGCCCGGCTGTATGCCCAGGTAGAGGTCGGCGATCTCGGCCGTGTCGGTGCGGCGCGGGTCGCAAAAAATGATCTTGAGCGCGGGGTTCGCGGCCTTGGCGTCTTCAATGCGGCGAAACAGGATGGGGTGCGCGTAGGCGGTGTTGCTGCCGACGATAAAAATGCACTGCGCATGATTCACGTCGTCGTAGCAGGCAGGCGGTGCGTCTGCGCCCAGCGTTTGTTTGTAACCCGCCACCGCGCTGCTCATGCACAGGCGCGAGTTGGTGTCGACGTTGTTGGTGCCGATCAGGCCCTTGGCCAGCTTGTTGAAGACGTAATAGTCTTCCGTCAGCAATTGGCCTGAAATGTAAAAACCGACCGCATCGGGCCCATGCTCGCGGATGATCTGCGCAAAGCTTTCGCTGGCAAAGCCGAGCGCGTTGTCCCAGGACACCGGCTTGGGCGCTTCATGCCGATGTTCGCGCCGCATCGGCTGCAGCAAGCGCGTCTGTCGCGTAACGGCCGCCGTCGCGGTCAGCGCCAGCGTTGAGCCCTTGGTGCACAGCCGCCCGAAATTGGCCGGGTGATCCGGGTCACCGCGTACCCCGGTGATTTCGTCGCCTTGCGATTCAATGATGACGCCGCAGCCGACACCGCAATAGGGGCAAGTTGACCGGGTCTCAGCCATGATGGACGAAGCCAAGGCTGCGGCCTTTGTCGTGCATCGCAAAGCGATCAACAGCATGAGCTGTTAGATCGCAGCCGACACCGCAATACGGGCAAGTTGATCGGGTATCAGTCATGAATGTTCAGGGAGCCTTCGCGTTTATTCCGGTGATGCGGCTTATGCCGTGTGAGGCGCCTGCACGCTGAAGCTTTCGTCGCCCAATGCGCCACTGGTTGCACCCGGGCCGGCGCGAGGGGGCTGCAAATCCAGCGCCAGCGTGTCCAGCTCGACAGCGTCCAGGAAGACCTGGCCTGTTTCTACCTTGCAGGTGAATTTGGGCGTGCAGCCTTCGTCGGGCTGCTTGGCGCAGCCGTCCGCCAGGCCTATGGTCCAGTTGTGCAGGGGACAGGCCACGCTGGTGCCGAACACGATGCCCTGCGACAGCGGGCCGCCCTTGTGCGGGCAGCGGTCCAGCAGCGCAAACACCTGGTCCTGGTCATTGCGGAACACGGCCACATCAATACCTTTGGCGCGTGAGACACGTCGCGAGCCGAGCACCGGGATGTCGGTGACCAGGCAGATTTTTTTCCATTCAGACATAGTGATCTCTCAATTCGGGCTTAAGACGGGCAGCCGGTCAGGCGGGCGTGAGTTTTTCGAACTGACGGGCGTCCACCGACGCTTCTTTCAGGTCAAACCAGGGGTCCGGCTCGCCGTCCAGCGCAAACTGCAACTGCTCCCACAGGGCTTTGCGGCCTTCGTGGTCTTCCAGGATTTTTTTCTTCACATAGTCCAGGCCGACGCGGTTGACGTAATGCACCGTGCGCTCGAGGTACCAGCCTTCCTGGCGGTAGAGCTCGCAGAAGGCGCCGGTGTATTCGAGCACCTCGGCCGCGGTCTTGAGCTTGGTGAAGAAGTGGGCCACTTCCGTCTTGATGCCGCCGTTGCCGGCGATGTACATCTCCCAGCCCGAATCGACGCCGATGATGCCGACGTCCTTGATGCCGGACTCGGCGCAGTTGCGCGGGCAACCGCTCACGGCAAACTTGACCTTGTGCGGTGCATACATGCGCCACATGGCGCGCTCCAGGTCCTTGCCCATTTGCGTGCTGTCCTGCGTACCCATGCGGCACCATTCGCTGCCCACGCAGGTTTTGACCGTGCGCAGGGCCTTGGCGTAGGCGTGGCCCGAAGGCATGCCGATGTCTTTCCAGACGTTTTGCAAATCTTCTTTCTTGACGCCCAGCAAGTCGATGCGCTGACCGCCTGTCACCTTGACGGTCGGGATCTTGTATTTGTCGACTGCATCCGCAATGCGGCGCAACTCGCTGGCCGTGGTTTCGCCGCCCCACATGCGCGGGATGACGCTGTAGGTACCGTCTTTCTGGATGTTGGCGTGGCTGCGTTCGTTGATGAAGCGGCTTTGCGGGTCGTCCTTGGCCTGCTTGGGCCAGGTGCTGATCAGGTAGTAGTTGACGGCAGGGCGGCAGGTGGCGCAGCCGTTGGGCGTCTTCCAGTCCATGAACTTGAAGGTGTCCGAGATGCTCAGCAGCTTGTTGGCGCGGATGGCGTCACGCACCGCCTGGTGGCCGTGGTCGGTGCAGGCGCACATGGCCTTGAGCTTGGGCGTGGCCGAGTAGTCGCCGCCCGCGGTGAACATCAGGATCTGCTCCACCAGCCCGGTGCAGGAGCCGCACGAGGCGCTGGCCTTGGTGTGCTTGCGCACTTCGTCAAGCGTGAAAAGGCCTTTTTCCTTGATGGCCTTGCAGATCGTGCCCTTGTTGACGCCGTTGCAGCCGCAGACTTCGGCGTCGTCGGCCATCAGTGCGGCCTTGTTCTGGCCTTCGTGGCCGGCGTCGCCGAGGTTGGACTCTCCGAAAATCAGCTTGTCGCGGATGTCGGCCACACTGCGGCCATCACGCAGCAGCTTGAAGTAGTAGCTGCCGTCCACGGTGTCGCCGTAAAGGCAGGCGCCGATGAGTTTGTCGTCCTTGATGACGAGTTTTTTGTAGACGCCGCCGAAGGGGTCGCTCATCACGATTTCTTCAGCGCCGCTACCACCCATGAATTCGCCGGCGCTGAAAAGGTCGATGCCGGTGACTTTCAGTTTGGTGGACGTGAGCGAACCGGAATAACGGCCTATGCCGAACTGCGCCAGGTGGTTGGCCGCAACCTTGGCCTGTTCGAACAGCGGAGCCACCAGGCCATAGGCAATGCCGCGGTGCGCTGCGCATTCGCCGACCGAGTAGATGCGCGCATCGGTGACGGTCTGCATGGTGTCGTTGACCACGATGCCCTTGTTGCAGTGCAGGCGCATGGACTCAGCCAGCTGGGTGTTCGGCCGGATGCCGACTGCCATGACCACGAGGTCAGTGGCCACTTCCATGCCATCCTTGAATTTGATCGCCGTCACGCGGCCGTCTTCACCACCCACGAGTTCCTGCGTCTGCGCGCCGATCATGAACTTGAGGCCGCGGTCTTCCAGCGATTTCTGCAGCAGCTTGCCCGCCACGTCGTCAAGCTGGCGCTCCATCAGCCAGGGCATGACGTGCACCACGGTGACTTCCATGCCGCGCAGCATCAGGCCATTGGCCGCTTCCAGGCCCAGCAGGCCGCCGCCGATGACCACCGCTTTTTTGTACTTTTGGGCTGTGGCGATCATCTCGTTGGTGTCGGCGATGTCGCGGTAGGCAATCACGCCCTTGAGGTCTTTGCCGGGCACGGGGAGGATGAAGGGGTTGGAGCCGGTGCACATCAGCAGGCGGTCGTATTCCTCTTCGGTGCCGTCTTCGGCGCGGACCACGCGCTTGATGCGGTCCACTTCAACCACTTTTTTGCCGGCATGCAGCGTGATGTGGTTGTCCTTGTACCAGTCCCAGCTGTTCAGCACGATTTCGTCGAGCGTCTGCTCACCGGCCAGCACGGGGCTGAGCAGGATGCGGTTGTAGTTGGGATGGGGCTCGGCGCCGAAGACCGTGATGTCGTAGAGGTCGGGGGCGACCTTGAGCAGCTCCTCAAGGGTGCGAACGCCGGCCATGCCATTGCCGACCATCACCAGTTTTGATTTTTTCATGGGGCTACTCCAGATTGATTCGATGTCATGTTCAAGGTCCAATGTGCAAGCGTCATGCCACGGCGAACGCGGCAGCAGATGGGCAACGGGCGGGCAGAGCGGCGTAAATGGCCTCGGCGCCAGGATGAGGCGCAGCAACGCAGCGGTAGTTCGCCAACACCAGCGGATCTGTCTGATTTGTCAAAAATTGAGTGGAAATCATGATGCTCTCTCCCGGAAAAACAGGGATCCGGGCTGTCAACCCGGTATGAGGCACACCATTACGCACGTCGTTGTGCGCAGAACCCGCAGTGCATTCGCTAAGGTTGGGCGCGTCGTTACGCCCGCTGCAAATGACGCAAGACTTGTGCCATATCATTGGGATTCGCGGCTTTCCCGGCACCGGCGTGGCGGTGGCATGGCCTGCGACTTGCGAACTATGTCGCTGTTCCCCGCTTAACCCCTTGATTTGTATGACCTCCGCATTGGTAAATCTGAACGGCCCCGGTGGCGCACATCCTCTGGTCTCAGACCTGGAAGCCGTTGGCATCCAGGTGCTGGGGCCTGTCGGTGAGCGCAGCAAACTGGTGCAGGAAGTGCTCCGGCAGGCACCCGATGTGGTGATTTGCCATGACCCGCTTCCGGGCGATGAGCTTTTCAAGGCCTTACAGCTGGTGGCTGACACGGCGCCGTGTCCCGTCATTGTTTTCACCAGCGACACAGACGCGGGAAAGATCACACGAGCCACCGAGGTGGGTGTTCATGCCTATGTGGTCAACGGTTATGGTGCGCAGCGCCTGCGGCCCCTCATTCACCTCGCCCAGGCGCGTTTTACCCGCGAGCAGGCCCTGCGTGCCCAGGTGCAGGAGGCCGCCAGCCGGCTTGAAGAGCGCAAGGCGGTTGACCGGGCCAAAGGTATTTTGATGCGGGCCCGGCAGATGTCGGACGACGACGCTTTCCATATTTTGCGGACCGCCTCCATGCATACCAACCAGCGGCTGGGGCAGGTGTCGGAGCACATCATCCATTCGGCACGCTTCGCCGAGGATGTCAACCGTTCCGGCCAGTTGCGCATGCTGTCGCAGCGGCTGGTCAAGCTTGCCCTGCTGCAGCTTGCGGGGGTGCAGGCCGCCCGGGCCAAAGAGCTGCTGAAAGAGTCGGTGCTGCGCATCGACGCCAACCTGGTTTCACTGGGAAAAAGCCTTTCGCAGCCCACATTTGGAGATCTGCTCGGGCAGGTGTCCATTACCTGGGGGCGGCTCAAGATTGCCCTGCAGGACACGCCCGCCGCTGGCAGCATGGCTCACCTGGATGAACTGGCAGACCTGCTTTTGCAGGATGCCGAGCGCATGACCAGCAGCCTGGAGAGCGCCGGCGCAATGCCGCCGCTGCAGATGCTGAACCTGGCTGGCCGGCAGCGCATGCTGAGCCAGCGTTTTGCCAAATATGCCCTGCTCAGGGCCACCGGCGGCAAGGCAACGCTGGCCCGCAGCGAGGCCGGCATGGCCGAGTCCCAGGCGGCATTCGAGCAGGCCTTGCAGTACCTGAACGACATTCCGCTGACCAGCAAGGACATCCGCCTGTCGCTGGACCGGGCGGCCATCAGCTGGCAGCACATGCGCGAGGGTGCGCTTGCCATGGACAAAGACCCCCGGCGCCTGGAGGGCCTGGCGACGGCCAGCGAAGACCTCCTCGACGTCTTTGAGCAGCTGTCGGCCCAGTACGAACACAGTATGCAAATGCTGGTGGGCTAGGGCCTGCACGCCTGCGTGCATTGTTGCAATGCACCAAATTCGGGCATTAAACTTGCTTATCTTGGTGCATGGCATTTGATCTGGACATTGGCTTCGCAACACTTGCGGGCCGCAAGAACACCAACGAAGACTTTTGCGCAGCGATGCTGCCCGAGGCGGGGCAGGAGGGCATGGGTTCCATCGTGGCGATTGCTGATGGCGTGAGCACAGGCGGCATGGGCCGGGAGGCGGCGCAGACCACCGTGACCAGCCTGGTCCGTGACTACTACGGCACGCCCGAAACGTGGGACACCACCGTGGCCCTGGACCGCATCATCGGGGCGCAAAACGCCTGGCTGGCGGGTATCAACCAGCGCCGCAGTCCGGCCATGGGCCTGACCACCCTCACGGCGCTGGTGCTGCGCGGGCAGTCGTACACGCTGGCGCATGTCGGCGATTCGAGGGCCTATTTGCTGCGCGGCGGCAAAACCCAGCAACTTACGCACGACCATGCAGTCAATCACCCGGACTTTCGGCACCAGTTGCTGCGTTCAGTGGGCGCAGAGGACCATGTGGTGGTGGACTACATGCAGGGTGACCTGCAGGTCGGTGACGTTTTTGTGCTGCTGACGGATGGCGTGCATGGCGTGGTGCGTGACGTGCGGCTGCAGGGTTTTGCCGATCTTGAGGCGTCTGCCGACGCCCAGCTTGCAAGCCAGAACCTGGTCGAGGCAGCCCTGGCGGCTGGCAGCAACGACAACGTGACGGCTGTGGTGGTGCGGGTGCGCGGTTTGCTCGACGCAACACTGCAGGACGTCAACCGCATTGCGCAGACCCTGCCAATCCCGCCCCGCCTGAAGGTGGGCGAGGTGATGGACGGCCTGAGCGTGACGGCGCCAGTGGCCGACAACGGCATCAATGTGCTGTATCAGGTGCGCGACCCCGCTACACGGGTGCTGTATGCCCTCAAGACGCTGAACCCGGCCCGGTCACATGACGAAGAAGAGCGCGCCATGCTGGCCCACGAGGCCTGGCTGGCCCTGCGCATGCAGTCGGGCAGGGCGGCAGGGCATCTGGTGAACCTGCATGACCGCCTGCCGAACGGCCAGGAGCGCAGCGCGTTTTACCTGCTGTATGACTGGCACAGCGGCGAGACGCTCCAGCAGCAGCTTGACCGCCGCCATAAATTCAGCGTAGAGCAGGTGCTGGGCGTGGCCACCCAGGCCGCGCGGGCCCTGGGCCGGCTGCACCGCCAGTGCGTCATTCACCGCGACATCAAGCCGGCCAATCTCCATCAGGGCGAAGATGGCGTGCTGCGGCTGCTGGATCTCGGCGTGGCATTGAGCGGACGTGAACCGGAGGCCATGCGAAAGCTGCACGCCGGTACGCCCAGCTTCATCAACCCCGAGCAGTGGGGCTTCAGCGCAAGCAGCGCAGATGGGCCGGAGGAGTTGCCCGATGCGCAAAGCGATTTGTTCGCGCTGGGTGTGACGCTGTACCAGTTGTTAACAGCCCGGCTTCCTTACGGTGAAGTGCTGCCCTACCAGGCCGGCCGGTATTACCGCGACCCGGTGGCACCCAGCCGCATCAACCCCGAAGTGCCGATCTGGCTGGACCACATCGTGCTCAAGGCCGTGGCGCGCGACAAGCGCAGGCGTTTTGAAACCGCCGAAGAATTGTTGCTGGCGCTGGAGCGGGGCGCCTCGCGGCCGCTGACAGCACCGCAGGCCACGCCTTTGATTCAGCGGGATCCCGTGATGTTGTGGAAGCTGCTGCTGGGTGTGAGTGTGCTGGTCAATGTGCTGCTGATTTACTGGTTGCTGTTTTTGCCCAGGTAAGGTGATTGAGTATTGAATCGGTTTCTGGGGCAATGGGGACGGGCGCGAGTAGCTATTGAATTGATAGCGCGCACTTTGCTGAGGGTAGCTGGCCGGGCAACCCCCGGCCAGCGGCCTCAGCTAAAGGCGCATCCTCAAGCAGTCCGCGCCCGTCCACCTTTCTCCGCCCAGGTCCGTGTCCACCGAATCTGCATCACCCTCAGCATCACCAGCATGCCCAGCGACAGCGCCGCAAAAAAGAAGAACCCCCACATGTAAGTGCCCGCATATTGCTTGGAGATACCCATGGCATTGGGCACCAGGCCGCCGCCCAATGCGCCGATTTCCCCGATCATGGAGCCGGCCACCGCGGTGGCCAGGGGCCAGCGCAGCGGTACCAGCTGGAAAAGGGCGCCATTGCCTGCACCCAATGCGGCAAAGCACAGCATCACCAGCAAGGTGGTGGCCACCAGGGATTTGCTGGCCAGCCCGCATGCCACGAGTGTGACGGCGATGGTGAGCAGCACGACGCTCAAGGTATTCACGCCGCCCCAGCGGTCCGAGATCCAGCCACCGAAGATGCGCAGCGCCGCGCCCATGAAAGCTGCCAGCATCGACAGCTGCCCGGCCTGCACCTTGCTGACGCCGAACTGGTCGTAGTAGTAGGAAGGCAAAAACGTCGCCAGCCCGATGAAACCGCCAAAACTCACGGCGTAGATCAGGCTGAAGGCCCAGCCGTCTTTTTCAAACAGGCAGGCCACGTGCTCGCGCAGGGTGGCGTGGCTGTCCACATCGTCGGGTTCTTTGGCAAAAAGAATCATCGCGATCATCGGCAGCAGCATGGCTACGGCGGCAATGCCGTAGACCGACTGCCAGCCGAAGCGCTGCGCCAGCGCCGGCGCGACAAGCACGGAGACAGCGGTGCCCACGTTGCCCGCACCGACCAGACCCATGGCCAAGCCCTTGTAGCGGGGAGGGAAGGAGCCCGAACCCAGGCTGAGCGCTACGCCGAAACTGGCGCCGGCAATGCCCAGCAGCACGCCCATGGCCAGCAGGCTGCTGTAAGAATCGACCACGAAATAGCCGAACAGCAGGGCGACCATGATCAGGCCCATTTCCACCAGCGTGGCATTTTTGCGGCCAATGTACTGGGCCAGCACGCCCAGCGGAAAGCGCATCAGCGCACCGGCGAAGATGGGAACCGACAGCATCACGCCTTTTTCTGTGGGCGAGAGCTTGTAGGTTTCCGAAATGAAAGGCGCCATGGCGCCGTTCATGACCCAGATGCAGCACGAAAACGCGAAGTAGAAAAACGCTGCACCTAGTGTGGGCGCGTGGCCAGCCTTGAGAAAATTACGAAACCCCGCCATGGTGCAAGCTCTTTCTGTGAAGATGGTTGATTCACAGAAACAGTGCGAAAAGCATGCCAACTTGGGGCGCTAAAAATGCACCCTTGCAGCGCAATTTGGGCCTGAGTTGCGGTTTCTTTTGGTGCGGCGCACGCATTGCGTGCGCGCAGCCGTGCGAATCAACCAAGCCGACCGAGGTCGCGGGCTAGTTTTTGCGGTCCATGTCGACGCAGACCATCGCCGCGTAGTGGTTCCAGCGCAAGGTGATCACGTAGGGACGTTTGCGTACCCGGGCTTTCATGCCTTGCGCGCCCTGTAGCTTGATCGGCACTGAAATCTGCAGCTCGGACCCCAAAGCCTTGCGCGCATTGCCTGCCAGCGTATTGGCGATTTCACCCACTGCATCAAGCAGGTTGCCATCGCCCAGGTCGGTTTCATGCTGGAGCAGCAAAATCTCGCGCACCAGTTTCCCCGGCATGGACACCACCACATGTCCGTTGTGGCTTCCGGAAAAGGTCACGATGCCATTGAATTCAAAGGCTTCGATATCTCCCGTGCCGAGATAAGCCGAGGTGATCTGCGGCTCCTGCCGGGTCGTGATCTTGAGGTAATGCCGGATGGAGTCGACAAAAAGCTTGAGGTCGTTTTCGTTCAGTGTGGCCATCGCAGTGTCCTTAGCGCACGTCTGCAACGTCGAGCAATGCAATCTGCAGCTCTTCGTCGGTAAAGGGTTTGGCAACAAATCCGCGGGCGCCCAGCTTGAGCGCCTGGATGGCGGTTGATTTGTCGCTGAGGGCGCTGACCACCAGTATCTTGATGGATGGGTCGAACTTCAGCAATGCGGTGATGCATTCAATGCCGTCCATCTCGGGCATGGTCAGGTCCATGGTGACGACCTCGGGGCGGGTTGCCCGGGCCAGCCGCACGGCTTCAAGGCCGTTTTTGGCCAGGCCTGCGAGCACCACGCCCTTGATGCCGCCGTTTTGCACCACTCTCGAAATCCGGGTCCGGATCATGTTGGAGTCGTCAACAATCAGCAGTCGCATGGAGAAGCTCCTGTGTGGGGTTTGTGATGGCCATTGCTGGATTGCTTCAGGAAAATTCAGGAAAAAGAAACCTTGAATTCGGTGTGCTGGCCGGGCGTGCTGGAGAGCAGCAGGCGCGCGCCGAGACTCTGAACGTTGGATTGCACCAGATCCAGGCCCACGCCGCGGCCTGCGTGGCGAGAGGTAGCGCCGGCCGTGGAAAAGCCCGGCTTGAAAATATGCGCAACGATCTGCTGCTCACTAAAGCTTTGCAGCTGCTCAGGCGTGTACCAGCCCAATTCAAGCAGACGGCGGCGAACGTCGGCCGCATTCAGGCCCGCGCCGTCATCGCGCACGCTGAGCTGCCACTGGCCGTCTTCGTTCCGGGTGAGGTTGACGGCGATCCGCCCGGCCTCCGCCTTGCCCGCAGCGCGCCGTACGGAGGGAGCTTCCACGCCGTGCACCACGGCGTTACGCAGCAGCTGGATGGCGATTTCGCGCAGCAGATTCATCTTGTCGGCCGGCATGTCCTGGGCACTGCCCATGCGCACTTCGGCATCCACGCGTTTGCCGCAGTCGGTGCCGACCTCGTTCGCCAGCTGGGTCAGCACGGCGTTCAGTCCTTGCGATGCGGAACCGTCCGGGGCGGGCGCCGTGTCACCGCCTGAGCGCTTCTGGCCCAGCGCCTTGAAGGCGCCGACCTTGGCCAGCAGGTCCTCGAGCGGCAAAGGCAGGGCCAGCAGGGCGTCGCCGGTGGCGGCGCCGTTGTCCTTGAGCTTTTGCAACTCGCTTTCGAACTGATGGGCCAGTGTGGCCAGGATTTCCAGTCCGAGCGATGCTGCGTCGCCCTTGAAGGCGTGGATGCGGCGGTAGGCGCCGTCCACAGCTTTGAGCACCTGGACTTCCGAGGCGGCCGATGAAGTGCTTCGCAGCAGGTCGTTGACTTCCAGCAGGGACGCTTCAGCCCGCTCGACAAAGGCGCGCATCATGGCCGGCTCCGTCTCGAAAGCCTTGAGCATCATGGACAGCTCTTTTTGCGAGCGCTGGCGTTCGCCGGTCAAACGGGCCTGCAACTCGACCTTTTGCGTGATGTCCTGTACGGTGACCAGCAGGTGCCGCACCGTGGCGCCGTCCTGCACCCGGTTGAAATGGAACGAAAGGTAGCGCTTGGTGTCCTGGCCCAGCCGGTTCCTGACGGTGAGTTCCACCTCCGACAGCGGGTTGATGCCCTGGATGAGTTGCTCCTTGACGTGCGGGGAGAACAATAACTCGACATAGTCCCGCGCATCGGTCAATGCCTTGTCGGAAACCAGGGTGGACAGCTGGTAGAAAAAGTTTTGCCCGGGCGCGAGTGTTTTGCCGAACAGCGCGTGGGTCGAGCGGGACAACTGGGAGCCGAGCTGGTGTTGGGGTGTCAGCAGGAACAGCCCTTCGCGCACGCTGGCGAGAATTTCCCTGTTTTCTTCGGTGGCAGCTTCAATCGCGGCGTCTGAAGTTTTGAGGCGGCGCAGGAACTTGAACAGAATGAAGGCGAAATTCAACAGTGCCAGCACGATGCCGACGGTTTGCACCATGCGCAGCACGCTGGCGCGCGAGGCGCCGATCTGCTGCGTTTCCGTCACGAAGTCGTTGGCAACGCCCAGCAGTTTGCTGTTGTTGGCCTGGCTGTAGGCCAGTGCGGCGGCCAGTTCCGTCTGCGTGAAGTTGTCAGCGGCAAGCAGGGGCTGGAGCAGCTCGAAATAGGGTTTCCACAGCGCATCAACCTTGTCCTCCAGCTCGCGGCCCCGGCTGGACACCACGGGCTCCAGGTACACCGGTTTGCCGTCGCCGCCGGGAATGGTGCCGCCTTCGCGGAATGCGACGTGGGAGGCCTGGAAGATCTTTGCGCCTGAACGCAGCTCGGCCAGTGTCTCGGGCTTGTAAGGCGTGCCCGCCACCCGCATGGCGTCGAGTTCGAGCAGGGTCCGTGCGACACGCTGCGAAACATAGCGCTGGCGGCCGGAAAGGTTGATGGCCACGGTGTCCTGGTCGATCTTGAACGAGGTGTAGAAGTTCAGGACCAGCACCCCCAGGTCAAACAGCAGGAAAAACGCGACTGCGATGATGATTTCACGGTACTTGCCGAGCGAGGAGAGGCCGTGCGATGCTGGCGGCCGTGTGCTGGCCGACGCACCATGGGCGATTCTGTCGGCACCGGAAATGGGCAAAACTGCAGACATTGGAAACCTCCTGCTTGGTTGTTTAGTCGCGAGCCACCGCAGAACCGGCTTTGCCGGGCTGCTGGTGGCGCCCCCTCGAGGGGGAGGCGCCAAAGGCGCTTCGGGGGCGAGTCTTTACTCAGGCTGCTTTTTCGACGTGACCCTGGCGGGTGTAAAGGAAATCGATCACGGCTTTGCGGTAACCCAGGTAGCGGATGTCTTCGGCCAGCGCCACGCGGGAACGCGGGCGGGGCAGTTCCACCGGCAGCACTTCGCCGATCGTGGCGGCGGGACCGTTGGTCATCATCACAATGCGGTCGCTCAGCAGCACGGCTTCGTCGACGTCATGGGTCACCATGACCACCGTGCTTTGCGTGGTGGCAACGATTTGCAGCAGTTCGTCCTGCAGCTTGGCGCGGGTCAGGGCGTCAAGGGCACCGAAAGGCTCGTCCAGCAGCAACACCTTGGGTTCCATCGACAGCGCGCGTGCAATGCCGACGCGTTGCTTCATGCCGCCCGAAATCTCGCCGGGACGTTTTTGCGCAGCCGGCGTCAGTCCGACCATGGCCAGTGCGGCGTCGGTGCGGGCCTTGAGTTGCGCCTTGCTTTCGGTGGCTGAGAACACGCGCTCGACAGCGAGGTAGACATTTTCAAAGCAGGTGAGCCAGGGCAGCAGCGAATGGTTCTGGAATACGACAGCGCGCTCGGGGCCGGGTCCGGCAATCTCGCGGTTGGCGCACAGCAGGCTGCCCTCTGTCGGCGTGGTCAGGCCAGCAATCAGATTGAGCAGCGTGGATTTGCCGCAGCCTGAATGGCCGATCAGTGTGACGAACTCGCCTTTGGCGACCGTGAGGTTGATGTTCTGCAGTGCGCAGAACGGCCCCTTTTTGGTCTTGAAGGTTTGCTCGACGCCCTGGATTTCGATGTATTTGGTGGTGAAAGAGGTCATGGCGATTCCTTAATTTTTCACTTCTTCGAAGGTAAAAGCCGTGGCCAGCTTGATGAGGGCGAACTCCAGCACCAGCCCGACGATGCCGATCACGAAGATCGCGATGATGATGTTCTTGACGTTGAGGTTGTTCCACTCGTCCCAGACCCAGAAGCCGATGCCGACGCCGCCGGTCAGCATCTCGGCCGCGACGATGACGAGCCAGGCGGTGCCCACGGCAAGGCGCACGCCGGTCAGCATGTAAGGCAGCACGGCGGGAAAGAGGATCTTGGTGACGATCTTCCACTCGCTGAGGTTGAGCACACGCGCCACGTTCATGTAGTCCTGGGGCACGCGCTGCACGCCGACTGCCGTGTTGATGATCATCGGCCAGATGGAGCAGATGAAGATGGTCCAGATGGCTGCGGGGTTGGCGCCCTTGAAGACCAGCAGACCAATCGGCAACCAGGCCAGCGGCGAGACCGGGCGCAGCAGGCTGATCAGCGGGTTGAACATGCGGCTCAGAAAGTTGAAGCGCCCGATCATGAAGCCGACCGGTATGCCGACGACAGCCGCCATGCCGAAGCCCATGGCCACGCGCTTGAGCGAAGACAGCACGTTCCAGCCCACGCCCTGGTCGTTGGGCCCCTTGCTGTAGAACGGATCACTGAAGATCTGCACCGCCTGCACAAAGGTGTCTTTGGGCGAGGGAATGCTGCCGGCCGTGCCCATGAAAACCAGTTCCCAGATCAGCACCAGCAAACCCAGGCCCAGGAGGGGGGGCAGGACGCTGAACCAGAGCCAGGAGGCATCACCGGATGGCTTGGTGATGGGGGTGGGTTTTGTTGGAGCGTTCATGCTGTTTTGGGCTGTAGTGCCCGTTGGATGAGCGCCACCAGCTATCGAATTGATAGCGGCAGCATCTCTGGGCCTTTCGTTGCTGCGGCTTGCCGGGGTTGCCGCCTCCAGCGGGTTGTGAAATACGGCACTGACCATGGCGTCACCTCTTTACGTAGGAAGGTTGGGTGGGTGTAGCGTGGATATCGCGTGGGTGTTCAGGCGTGAACCTTGAAACTGTCGGCGTATTTTTTCGGGTCCTTGCCGTCCCACACGGTGCCGTCCATCAGCTTGCTGCTGCGCATGATGTCTTTGGGAACGCTGGCCTTGGCAGCCGTCGCGGCCTGCTTGTAGACGTCGATGTGGTTGATTTGCTTGGCAATGCCCAGGTAGTCGGGGTGATCCTTGATCAGGCCCCAGCGCTTGTGCTGTGTGAGGAACCACATGCCGTCGGACAGGTAAGGGAAGCTCACCGCACCGTCGTTGTAGAACTTCATGTAATTGGGGTCGTCCCAGGTCTTGCCCATGCCGTTCTGGTAGCGGCCCAGGATGCGCTGGTTGATGGCGTCCACGCTGGTGTTGACGTAGCTCTTGTCGGCCACGGTTTCGGCCATTTTGTTCTTGTTGGAGAGGCTGGCGTCAATCCATTTGCCGGCCTCGATGATGGCGGCGGTCACGGCGCGCGCCGTGTTGGGGTATTTTTTGACGAAGTCGGCCGTGGTGCCCAGCACTTTTTCAGGGTGGTCTTTCCAGACGTCCTGGGTGGTCACGGCGGTCACGCCGATGCCGTCGATGATGGCGCGGTGGCCCCAGGGCTCGCCCACGCAGAAGCCGTCCATGTTGCCCACGCGCATGTTGGCCACCATCTGCGGCGGCGGCACGGTGATCACTTTGGCGTCCTTCATCGGGTTGATGCCGTTGGCGGCCAGCCAGTAGTAAAGCCACATGGCGTGCGTGCCGGTGGGGAAGGTCTGGGCGAAGGTGTATTCGCGCTTGTCGCTGGCCATGAGTTTGGCCAGGCCCGGGCCGTCAACCGCGCCTTTGTCGGCGAGTTTTTTGGACAGTGTGATGGCCTGGCCGTTGTTGTTCAGGGTCATCAGCACGGCCATGTCTTTCTTGGGGCCGGCGGTACCCATGTGGACGCCGTAGACCAGGCCGTAGAGCACGTGGGCGAAGTCCAGTTCGCCGTTGACCAGCTTGTCGCGCACACCGGCCCAGCTGGCTTCCTTGGTCGGGATGATCTTGACGCCGTATTTCTGGTCAATGCCCAGCACCGAGGCCATGACCACGGAGGCGCAGTCGGTCAGTGGAATGAAGCCGATCTTCACTTCCTTCTTCTCTGGTGCGTCTGAGCCCTGGGCATAGACGGCAGCGCGCAGGGCGGGGTTGATGCCCACGGCGCCCACGGCTGCGGCCTGCAGTACTGTGCGGCGTGTCAGCGAAGATTTCAGCAGTTCAGTCATGTCAGCGGCTCCTGAGAGTTAAAAACAAAAGACAAAAACAAAAAAGGCGCTCGACCCGGGCAACACGTTGAACGTGATGCAGGGTGCGAACGCCTTTGTTCCTTGGGGCACCACACACTTCGCCATTGAAGTGCTGTGCCGGTTGGCCATCTTTGACCAATGCCTAGGGCATTGCAAAAGCTGTGCCAGCGATGCTGAGTGCTGTGAAAGAGAGTCGCTTTGAGAAGGGAAAGTGCCCCGGATGCACTGCCTGCACCAGTGGCTGCGGGGAAAGGCGGTGCGAGGCGGTGGTTTGATGTTTGCACCGTATTTGTGCGGCGCACCAATTGGGGGTTACCTGACGTCAGGCCCGGGATTCATCCCAGCAAATCCAGGGCGTCGAGCATGCGCTGGGCGACTTCGCCCAGCCGCAGTCCCTTGTCCATCGCTGCCTTGCGCAGCTTTTCGAAGGCAGCCTGTTCGGTCAGGCCCTGGCGCTGCATCAGCATGCCCTTGGCCCGGTCTATGACTTTTCGGTCATGCAGCTCTGTTTTGGCGTGTGCCAGTTCCTTGCGCAGGCCCTGCTCGTGTTCAAAGCGCGCCATGGCCACATCCAGGATGGGGCGGATTCGATCCGGGGAAAGGCCGGCCACCACATAGGCCGACACGCCGGCGGCGACGGCATCCTTCACGTGGCTGGTGTCGTTGTCGTTGGTGAACAGCACGATGGGCCGCCGGGCGTCCCGCGTCGCCATCACCACATGCTCCAGCGAATCGCGGGCCTCGCTTTCGGCGTCCACGATGATCATGTCGGGTTGCAGTTGCGCCAGGCGCTCATCCAGGAAGGTATCGGCGGGGAGCACCGCGACGATGTTGTAACCGTTTTCCAGCAGGCCGATGCGCAGCTGGCGCGAGCGCTCGGCCAGCTCCCGTGCATGGGCGTCATCGGACACGGACTCCAGCAGGTCCGGGGCGATGATGACAAGGCGCAGGGATTGGGACGGTGTCATGCGCCAAGCGGTGCAAGAACCGTGCCCCCACAGTCGTTCACTGCGTGTAACTCCTTGCCCCCGAGGGGTGCCGCCCGCCTGTGGCCCGGCAAAGCCGGTTCCACGGCTCATGCTGGGTTAAAGAGTACCAGCGGGCAGCCGCGGGACTGGCTTTGCCAGACCGCAGGCGCCGCCCCCTGGAGGGGGGAACAGGCTACACGCAGTGAGCCTGGACGGGGGTGGGTCTACACTTGGACGATGCTAGTTCTAGGAATCGAATCGAGTTGCGATGAAACCGGTGTGGCGCTGGTGGATGCCAGTGGCAGCGGCGTGCCGCGTCTGCTGTCGCACGCCTTGTTCAGCCAGATTGACATGCACCAGGCCTATGGCGGCGTGGTGCCTGAGCTGGCAAGCCGGGACCATATCCGGCGTGTCTTGCCTTTGACGCATCAGGTGATGGCCGAGGCGGGCAGCAGCCTGGCGCAAGTGGATGTGGTGGCGTATACGCGCGGCCCCGGGCTTGCGGGTGCGTTGCTGGTGGGGGCGGGTGTGGCCTGCTCGCTGGCGGCGGCGCTGGGCAAGCCGGCGATGGGTGTGCATCACCTGGAAGGGCATTTGCTGTCGCCCTTTCTGAGCGCCGACCCGCCCGAGTTTCCTTTTGTGGCGCTGCTGGTGTCTGGCGGCCATACCCAGCTGATGCGGGTGGACCGGGTTGGCAGTTACGAATTGCTCGGTGAAACCATTGACGATGCGGCAGGTGAGGCTTTTGACAAGTCGGCCAAGCTGATGGGCTTGCCTTATCCCGGTGGGCCCCATCTGTCGAAGCTGGCTGAGCACGGCGACGGTGCGGCCTTCAAGCTGCCGCGCCCCTTGCTGCACAGCGGTGACCTGGATTTTTCCTTTGCGGGGCTCAAAACCGCAGTGCTGACGCAGGCCAAAAAACTGGGGCCGGATCTGGAAAGCCGCAAGGCCGACCTGGCAGCTGCCACGCAGGCGGCGATTGTTGAAGTGCTGGTGAAAAAATCATTGGCGGCCATGACGCAAACCGGGTTGAAGCGCCTGGTGGTGGCTGGCGGCGTGGGCGCCAATGCGTTGCTGCGCAGCCAGCTCAATGCCGTGTGCAAGCAGCGCGGCATTCGTGTGCATTACCCCGAGCTGCATTTGTGCACCGACAACGGCGCCATGATTGCCCTGGCGGCTGGTATGCGCTTACAGGCAGGCCTGGAAACACTGCAACGCGGCTACACCTTTGACGTGAAGCCGCGCTGGAGTTTGACCCCCACGGTCGCTCGCGCCGCGTAGCTCCCCTGCCCCCCGAGGGGGCCGCTGCGCCTGCGGCCCGGCAAAGCCGGTTCCGCGGCCCTGGCTGGCAGGGACGGCTACCCGGCTTTGGTCGGGTTACTGGATGTCGAGGTGGGTGACGTTGCTGACAGGGATTTTTTTGCCCAGTGTCAGGGTCAACACGCCGTTTTCGAGCTTGGCGCTGCTGTTGGTGGTGTCGATTTCCAGCGGGAAGCGCCATGCGGCCTTGATTTTGCGGGGTGCGTCTTCTTTGCTCGAGACGCGGACCACATCGCCTTCGATGCCGATGTCCAGCTGTTCGCGGGCCAGGCCCGGCACATCGAGTTGCAGGGTGTAGGCCTTTTCAAGATCTTCTACATTGGCGGCCTTGGCGGTGCCGGTGTCAGACAGCGAAGAGAAGGTGTCGTTGAGGAATTTTTCCAGGGCGCCGTTGCTCACGACAGGTGCGTAGTGACGATGAAAGGCGCGGGCAGGGCGATGGGCGAGAGAGTAAAACATGGCTATTCCTTGATGGATGAACAAGGGGTGTTTTCCCCTTACACTGCGCGGCGCTCACCGTGATTGCCGCATGCACCCCAGTTAGGTGTGCAAGCGGTTTATTCAAGCCAAATCAGGCAAAAGACCAGGGTCTATTTTTTTATGCAGAAACACTTGAAACGCTTCCTCATGGCCTTATGTCTTTGCGCCTCGGCGGCGGCGTTCGCGCAGACCGCAAGCCAGCCGCCTGTGCCGGCACCTGTTCGTATTGCGCTGATCGAAAGCCTTTCAGGCGCGTTCGCCAATACCGGCGAGGCGGTGTTCCGAAACCTCGTCTGGGCTACTGAGCGCGTCAATGCGCGTGGCGGCGTGAAGCTGGCGGGCGGGCCGCGCAACCTGGTGGTTGAGCGCTATGACAACAAGGGCCAGAACGAAGAGGCGCTGGCGGCATTGCGCTCGGCGATCGACGACGGCGTGACCATCATTGCACAGGGCAATTCATCCGCGATTGCGGCTGTGCTGATCGATGCCATCAACAAGCACAACGAACGTGAGCCGAACAAGCGTGTGCTGTTCCTCAATTACTCGGCGGTCGACCCGATCCTGACAAATGAAAAGTGCAGCTACTGGCATTTCCGCTTTGATGCGCACGCGGACATGCGCATGGCCGCGCTCATGGATGTGCTCCGGGACGACAAGGCGCTCAAAAGCATTTACCTGATAGGCCAGGATTACAGTTTCGGGCAGGCCGTGTTGCGCGAGGCACGCAAACAACTGGGCGCGCAGCGACCCGACGTGCAGATCGTGGGCGACGAGTTGCACGCGCTGGGCCGCGTCAAGGACTTCATTCCCTATGCCGCGAAGATCAAGGCCAGCGGAGCGCAGGCAGTGCTCACGGGCAACTGGGGTAACGACCTGACACTGCTGATCAAGGCGGCAAGGGAAGTCGGTTACGAGGGCAAGTTCTACACCTTCTACGGCAACGCACTGGGCGTGCCGGGCGCGCTGGGCGATGCCGGCGTAGGCAAGGTGATCGCGGTGGCCGACTGGTTCCCGAATGAGGCGGGCGCGCAGTCCGAAGCCTTCTACCAATCCTTTCGCCAGCGCTTTCCCAAGCCGCAGGACGACTATGTGCACATGCGCATGCAGCTCATGATTGAGGCGCTGGCCCAAAGCCTTGACAAAGCGGGCAGTGCTGACGCCGGCGCGGTGGCGGCGCAGCTGGAGCGTAGTTCGGTCACCTTCGTGGGCCACAAAGGCGCGATGCGCTCGGCCGACCACCAGTTCCAGCAGCCGCTGCTTGTGGCACTGATGGGCAAGCAGGGCTCGTCGGGTGTGAAATTTGATGTCGAGGGCTCGGGCTACGGCTTTCGCGTCATCAAGACTATTTCGCCCGAAAAGGCCGAGCAGCCCAACAGCTGCAAGATGGTCCGGCCCTGAGTTCAAATGGGCTGATTGAACAATTGATTGAAGCCGGCACAGGCGGACGGACTATCCATGAGAAAAACTGTTTTAGATCTTGAAGAATCGATGATCCGCCAGGTGGCCAACGCGGGCATGGGTCGCGATGACGTCCTCAAGTTCTGGTTTGGCGAGAGCGATGAGGTCACGCCCGCCTTTATCCGCGATGCGGCGGCTGCGTCGTTGCAGCAGGGCGAGACTTTTTATGCGCAAAACCTGGGCTTGCCACAGCTGCGGGAGGCTATTGCCAATTACGCGACGGGCCTGCGCTGTGTGGGGGCCGCGCCGATCACGGCCGAACGCATTGCGGTGACCTCAGGCGGCGTCAACGCGCTGATGCTGGCGGTGCAGGCGCTGGTGGATGCCGGCGACGAAGTCGTGGCCGTGACGCCTGTCTGGCCCAACCTGACGGCCCAGCCGGCCATCATGGGCGCGCAGGTCAAATGCGTCAGCCTCAAGCCGGTGGCAGGCGAATGGCGGCTTGACGTGGCCGAACTGCTGGCCGCCATCACGCCGAAAACCAAACTACTCATCGTCAACGCGCCCAACAATCCCACTGGCTGGACGCTGTCACGCGCCGAACAGGAGGTCATCCTGGCGCATTGCCGCAAGACGGGCACCTGGATTCTGGCGGACGAGGTCTATGAACGGCTTTATTACGAGCCCACCCCTAATGGTTGCGCCCCCAGTTTTCTGGATATCGCCGCGCCCGAGGATCGGCTGGTGGTCGTTCACAGCTTTTCCAAGAGCTTTTTGATGACTGGGTGGCGCCTGGGCTGGCTGGTGATGCCGGCTGCCATGACGCCACACATGGGCAAGCTGGTGGAGTTCAATACCTCCTGTGCCCCGGTGTTCGTGCAACGGGCCGGTCTGGTGGCCATCGAGCGGACGGCCGATATCACGCCCCGGGTGGTTGCCCATCTGAAAACCTGCCGCGACACCTTGGTGCCGCTGCTACAGGCCGTGCCGGGCGTGCAGTTGGCACCGGCCAAGGGCGGCATGTACGCCTTTTTCCGCCTGGAAGACCAGGCGCGCTTCGGGGACTCTCTGGAGACCGCCAAGCGCCTGGTGGTGGAGGGGGGCTTGGGCCTGGCACCCGGCAATGCATTCATGGTCAATCCAGGTCCAGAGGCCCAGGGCTGGCTGCGCTGGTGCTTCGCCAGCCAGGACGTGGACAGGCTGGGGCAGGGGGTTGGCCGCCTCAGGCATTGGCTTGGGCTATAATCCAAGGCTCTGCGCAGTTTGAGGCTCTTTTTGGGCCTTTTTCATGCCGGAACACGACGAAAGCGGTTTATTCACTCCCATGTCGGGAACGCTGCTTCGCTCGCAAGCGCACCTCGGTGCAAGAAAGAAAAAACATGATTGCAAAATCAATCAAGGCCGAAATCGTTCAGGCCAACGCACGTGCCGCCGGCGACACCGGCAGCCCTGAAGTTCAAGTGGCGCTACTGACCGGCCGCATCAACGAACTGACCCCCCATTTCAAGGCCAACGCCAAGGATCACCATGGCCGCCGCGGTCTGCTGCGCATGGTGAGCCGCCGCCGCAAGCTGCTGGACTACCTGAAGTCCAAAGATGCCGAACGTTACACCGCGCTGATCGCCAAGCTTGGCTTGCGCAAGTAATCGGTAACAACGATTTGAAAGCGCCTGAGTTAGTTCACTAGCTCAGGCGCTTTTTACTTCGGAGCAAGGCAAAACGAGCACGCGCTGTGTCATTCCACAAGAAAAGCCCTGGTCAGACCCCTGATCCAGGCATTTTGTGGAATGGCATCGTGTTCAGCCAGCCGCCGCTCCGGGCCTCCCGCACTGCCTCAAGTGCGTGAATTTAGTGGAGATAAGAACATGAGCATTTTCAACAAAGTCACCAAGTCTTTCCAATGGGGCCAGCACAAGGTCACGATGGAAACCGGCGAAGTCGCACGCCAGTCCAGCGGCGCAGTCATCGTTGACATGGACGGCACCGTGGTGCTGGCCACCGTCGTCGCCAAGACCGATGCCAAGCCCGGCCAGGATTTCTTCCCCCTGACCGTTGACTACCTTGAGAAAACCTACGCCGCCGGCCGTATTCCGGGCAGCTTCTTCAAGCGCGAAGGCCGCCCCAGCGAATTCGAAACGCTGACCTCCCGCCTGATCGACCGCCCGATTCGCCCGCTGTTCCCCGAAGGCTTCTTCAACGAAGTGCAGGTTGTGATCCACGTGCTGTCGTTGAACCCTGAAGTGGAAGGCGACATCCCCGCGCTGATCGCTTCGAGCGCCGCCTTGTCGATCTCCGGCATCCCGTTCAACGGCCCCATCGGCGCCGCCCGCGTTGCTTACATCGACGGCCAATACGTTCTGAACCCCGGCAAGACCCAGCTCAAGGATTCGAAGATGGACCTCGTCGTGGCCGGCACTGAAGCCGCCGTGCTGATGGTCGAGTCCGAAGCCCAGCAACTGTCCGAAGAAATCATGCTCGGCGCCGTGGTGTTCGGCCATGAGCAGGGCAACATCGCCATTAACGCGATCCACGAACTCGTGCGCGACGCCGGCAAGCCGGTCTGGGACTGGAAAGCCCCCGCCAAGAACGAGCCGCTGATCGCCAAGGTCAACGAACTCGCCGGCGCCAAGCTGCAAGCCGCTTATCAGATCCGCGCCAAGCAAGCCCGTACGCAAGCCTGCCGCGTGGTGACCTCCGACGTGATGGCCGCACTGAAGGCTGACGGCGTTGAATTCGACGGCGTGGCCGTTGAAGGCATGCTGTTCGACATCGAAGCCAAGATCGTCCGCAGCCAGATCCTGGCCGGCGAGCCCCGTATCGACGGCCGCGACACGCGCACCGTGCGCGCGATTGAAATCCGCAACAGCGTGCTGCCACGCACCCACGGTTCTGCCCTCTTCACGCGCGGCGAAACCCAGGCTCTGGTCGTTACCACGCTGGGTACCGAGCGCGACGCGCAGCGCATCGATGCGCTGTCGGGCGACTACGAAGACCGCTTCATGCTGCACTACAACATGCCTCCGTTCGCCACCGGCGAAACCGGCCGTGTCGGCTCGCCAAAACGCCGAGAAATCGGCCACGGCCGCCTCGCCAAGCGCGCGCTGATCGCCGTGCTGCCCACGAAGGAAGAATTCCCGTACACCATGCGTGTGGTGTCTGAAATCACCGAGTCCAACGGCTCCTCGTCGATGGCTTCGGTTTGCGGCGGCTGCCTGTCGCTGATGGACGCCGGCGTGCCGATGAAAGCCCACGTGGCCGGCATCGCCATGGGCCTGATCAAGGAAGACAACCGTTTTGCCGTGCTGACCGACATCCTGGGTGACGAAGATCATCTGGGTGACATGGACTTCAAGGTTGCCGGTACCACCTTCGGTATCACCGCGCTGCAGATGGACATCAAGATCCAGGGCATCACCAAGGAAATCATGCAGGTCGCACTGGCCCAGGCCAAGGAAGCCCGCATGCACATCCTGGGCAAGATGCAGGAAGCCATGGGCGAAGCCAAGGCTGAAGTGTCCGACTTCGCACCGCGCCTGTACGTGATGAAGATCAATCCCGAGAAGATCCGCGACGTGATCGGCAAGGGCGGCGCCGTCATCCGCGCGCTGACCGAAGAAACCGGCACGCAGATCAACATCGAAGAAGACGGCACCATCACCATCGCGTCGAATGACAGCGCCAAGGCCGATGAAGCCAAGCGCCGCATCGCCGAGATCACCGCTGAAGTCGAAATCGGCAAGGTGTACGAAGGCCCGGTCACCAAGATCCTGGACTTCGGCGCTCTGATCAACCTGTTGCCCGGCAAGGACGGCCTGTTGCACATCAGCCAGATCGCCCACGAGCGCGTCGAGAAGGTCACCGACTACCTGAGCGAAGGCCAGATCGTCAAGGTCAAGGTTCTGGAAACCGACGAAAAAGGCCGTGTCAAGCTGTCGATGAAGGCCCTGCTGGACCGCCCGGCCCAGGACCAGGACCGGGGCTGATCAATACTGCTATTGATTTTGTAGCTGCCTGCGCTCTTGTATAGAGGGCTGGCGGCTCAAATGACCTTGATACGCCATGAAAGTTGTTGAAATTACCTCCTACGGCAAGCCTGAGGTGTTGCGCCTGGCCGATCGGCCGGCGCCCATCGAAGGCTCTGGCGAGGTAGTGATCCGCGTGAGCGCCAGTGGCGTCAACCGCCCTGATGTTCTTCAGCGAATGGGTCACTACCCGGTACCGCCCGGGGCATCTGACATCCCCGGGCTTGAAGTCGCGGGTGTGATCGTGTCCGGCGATGCCGTTGCCATGGCCGCAGCCGGCCTCAAAATCGGTGGCCGTGTCTGCGCGCTGGTTGCGGGTGGCGGCTATGCCGAATTGTGTGTTGCGCCGGTTGGGCAGTGCCTGCCGGTGCCTTCAGGGCTGAGCGACATCGAGGCGGCATCTCTGCCCGAGACGTTTTTCACCGTCTGGAGCAATGTGTTTGAGCGCGCTTACCTGCAGCCGGGCGAAACCTTGCTGATCCAGGGCGGCTCCAGCGGCATCGGCGTCACGGCCATCCAGATCGCCAAGGCCCTGGGAGTCACGGTGCTGGTGACGGCCGGCAGCGACGAAAAATGCGCTGCCTGTGTTGCGTTAGGTGCTGACCATGCCATCAACTACAAAACCAGTGATTTCTCTGAAGAGGTCAAAAAGCTCACGAACGGGAAGGGTGTTGACGTCATTCTCGATATGGTGGCTGGTGGGTATGTGGCGCGCGAGGTTGATTGCCTTGCCGACGATGGCCGATTGGTCATCATTGCGATACAGGGTGGGGTCAAGTCCGAGATCAATGCGGGATTGGTATTGCGCAAGCGATTGACCATCACCGGTTCAACCCTGCGTGCGCGATCTGTTGAGTTCAAGAGTGCCATTGCGAATGCATTGAAGAATAAGGTGTGGCCACTGCTTGCGAGCGGTGCTGTCAAGCCGGTGATTCACAGCACGTTTGCGGCGGCTGGTGCGGCCAAGGCGCATGCATTGATGGAGTCCAACCAGCATGTCGGCAAAATCGTCTTAACCTGGCCACTGACACCATGAAGAAGCTTATTGCTGGTAACTGGAAGATGAACGGCGGCCTGGAGGCCAACGCAGCCTTGCTGGATGCTCTGGCGGGCGGGCTGGCCAGCCCCCCGGCATGCGAGGTGGCGGTTTGTGTTCCCGCGCCTTACCTGGCACAGGTTCAGCTATTGCGAGCTGCAAAACCCGGCCTGTCTGCCATTGAACTGGGCGCGCAGGATGTGTCCGCTCATGCCAGTGGCGCCTATACGGGTGAAGTCAGTGCCGCCATGCTCAAGGAATTTGGTTGCCGTTTCGCCATCGTTGGTCACTCGGAGCGCCGCCAGTATCACGGCGAGACTGATGCGATGGTCGCCGACAAGGCAAAATCTGCACTGGCCTGCGGTGTTACCCCCATCGTTTGTGTTGGCGAAACGCTGGCCGAACGTGAGGCAGGCCATACCGAGGAAGTCGTGAAGCGGCAGCTCGCGGCGGTAATCCACGCCAATGGCCACTGCATCAGCGAAATCGTGGTGGCCTACGAACCGGTATGGGCGATTGGTACCGGCAAGACAGCGACCCCGCAAGAGGCGCAGGCTGTGCACCTGGTGCTGCGCAGCCAATTGAAGGCGGCAACCGACCAGTTTGCCCGCGTGAAAATCCTGTACGGCGGCAGCATGAATGCGGCCAACGCGGCAACGCTGCTGGCCCAGCCCGATATCGACGGCGGCCTGATTGGCGGCGCGTCGCTCAAGGCCCCTGATTTCTTGACAATTATTGCTGCAGCCCGCAACTGACGGGCGCAGAATGCTATTAATTTAGGAGTAAATATGAACGTTGTATTAACCATTGTCCTCGCCGTGCAAATGCTTTCGGCGCTCGGCATGATTGGCCTGATCCTCGTGCAGCACGGCAAGGGCGCAGACATGGGCGCAGCGTTTGGTAGCGGCGGTTCGGGCAGCCTTTTTGGCGCCAGCGGCAGTGCCAATTTCCTGTCACGCACTACCGGTGTTCTCGCCGCGTTGTTTTTTGCCTGCACCTTGCTGCTTGCTTACTTTGGCAATGCTCCTGCACGCACCAGCTCCAGCGTCCTGGAGGGGGCCGCCGTGACCGCTCCGGCGCCGGCTGTTGCAGCTTCCGGTGCGGCCCAGATTCCGGGAACCTCTGCGCCTGCAAGTGCCGGCACGGCAGTTCCTGTCCCGCCTGCGCCTGCCGCGTCCGGTGCTGCGCAAATCCCGACGAAATAACGAGATTTTGCTGTTGCCCGCAGTCGGGAGCAGCAATATTTCGGGGTAAACTCTAAGACTGTCTGGAAAGCCAAAAACCGCAAGGTTCCTCATGCCATCCAGGCAGTTAAATACCGCGGACGTGGTGAAATTGGTAGACACGCTATCTTGAGGGGGTAGTGCCGAAAGGTGTGCGAGTTCGAGTCTCGCCGTCCGCACCAGAACAAGCATCGGCAGCAGCGCTCCGGCGATGCTGTCGCCTTAAACGGCAAGCTGAACAAACCGCGCAGGTGGCTTTTCAGAAGTTGAATCCACGATGAACCTCGATCAATACCTTCCTGTTCTCCTGTTTATTCTGGTCGGTGTGGGTGTCGGTGTGGTGCCTCAGGTTCTGGGGCGTTTGTTGGGCCCTGTGCGCCCCGACAGCGAAAAAAATTCCCCTTACGAATGCGGCTTCGAGGCTTTCGAAGATGCCCGCATGAAATTCGATGTGCGCTACTACCTGGTTGCCATCCTCTTCATTCTTTTTGACCTCGAAATCGCGTTTCTTTTTCCCTGGGCCGTAGCGCTCAAGGAAGTCGGCCCCGCCGGTTTCTGGTCCGTCATGATTTTCCTGGGCATTCTGGTCGTGGGCTTTGTCTACGAGTGGAAAAAGGGTGCGCTGGACTGGGAATAAGAAGCTAAGAATCCCGAGGGTTTTCCAGGCGGGTCTCGCCACAAAGGTACGGGTATGTCACTTGAAGGTGTTTTCAACGAAGGCTTCATGACCACGAGTTACGACTCGGTGGTGAACTGGGCCAAGACGGGTTCGCTCTGGCCCATGACGTTCGGCCTGGCCTGTTGCGCCGTCGAAATGATGCATGCGGGCGCGGCGCGTTACGACCTGGATCGCTTCGGCATGTTGTTCCGACCCAGCCCGCGCCAGTCCGACCTGATGATCGTGGCCGGCACGCTGTGCAACAAGATGGGCCCGGCCCTGCGCAAGGTGTACGACCAGATGTCGGAGCCGCGCTGGGTATTGTCCATGGGCTCGTGCGCCAATGGCGGCGGCTATTATCACTACAGCTACTCCGTGGTTCGCGGCTGCGACCGTATCGTGCCGGTTGACGTGTATGTGCCCGGCTGCCCGCCCACGGCTGAAGCGCTGATGTACGGCATCATCCAGCTGCAGCAGAAAATTCGTCGCACCAACACGATTGCGAGGGCATAAGACATGTCCTCTTCTCCCGTGTCCATGGAGCAACTCGTCGAAACGATTCATGCCGTCCTTGGCGACAAGGTCAAAACCTTGGCGACGGCGCTCGGTGAAATCACCCTTGCGGTCTCCGCCGCCGACTACCTTGCGGCCGCTACCCTGCTGCGCGATGCGCCGGGCTGCCGCTTCGAGCAGCTGATCGACCTATGCGGCGTCGACTATTCCGAATACCGTGACGGTCAGTACGACGGCCTGCGCTACTGCGTGGTGTCGCACCTGCTGTCGGTCAGCCTCAACCAGCGCGTGCGCCTCAAGGTATTCTGCCCCGACGACGATTTCCCCGTGGTGGATTCGCTCAACGGCATCTGGAATTCCGCCAACTGGTTCGAGCGCGAGGCCTTCGACCTCTACGGCATCATCTTCGAAGGCCATAACGATCTGCGCCGCATCCTGACCGACTACGGGTTCATCGGCCATCCTTTCCGCAAGGACTTCCCGACCTCGGGCCATGTGGAGATGCGCTACGACCCTGAGCAAAAGCGCGTGATTTACCAGCCGGTCACCATCGAGCCGCGTGAGATCACTCCGCGTGTGATCCGTGAAGACAACTACGGCGGCCTGCAGTAAGCAGCGTCGACAGAAGACATCCCCATGGCTGAAATCAAAAACTACACGCTCAACTTTGGGCCACAGCATCCCGCGGCGCACGGCGTGCTGCGACTGGTGCTGGAGCTCGACGGCGAAGTGATCCAGCGCGCCGATCCGCACATCGGCCTGCTGCACCGTGCCACCGAAAAGCTCGCCGAAAGCAAGACCTACATCCAGTCGCTGCCTTACATGGACCGGCTGGACTACGTCTCCATGATGTCCAACGAGCAGGCTTACTGCCTGGCCATCGAGAAGCTGCTCGGCGTCGATGTGCCGGTGCGCGCGCAATACATCCGCGTGATGTACGCCGAAATCACGCGCCTGCTCAACCACCTGCTGTGGCTGGGCGCGCACGGTTTCGACTGCGGCGCGATGAACATCCTGATTTACTGCTTCCGCGAGCGCGAGGCGCTGTTCGACATGTACGAGGCCGTCTCCGGCGCGCGCATGCACGCGGCTTACTTCCGCCCGGGCGGCGTCTACCGCGACCTGCCCGACAGTATGCCGCAGTACCGTGTCAGCAAGGTCAAGAACGCCAAGGCCATCGCCGCGCTCAATGAGAACCGCCAAGGTTCGCTGCTCGACTTCATCGAGGACTTCACCAACAAGTTCCCCGGTTACGTCGACGAATACGAAACCCTGTTGACCGACAACCGCATCTGGAAGCAGCGCACCGTCGGCGTTGGTGTCGTCTCGCCCGAGCGTGCCCTGAATCTCGGTTTTACCGGTCCCATGCTTCGCGGTTCCGGTTTCGCCTGGGACCTGCGCAAGCAGCAGCCCTACGACGTCTACGACAAGATGGACTTCGACATCCCGGTCGGCAAGACCGGCGACTGCTACGACCGCTACCTGGTCCGCATCGAAGAGATGCGCCAGTCCAACCGCATCATCAAGCAGTGTGTCGACTGGTTGCGCGTCAACCCCGGTCCCGTGATTACCAGCAACCACAAGGTTGCCGCACCCGACCGCGAATCCATGAAGACCAACATGGAAGAGCTGATTCACCACTTCAAGCTCTTCACCGAAGGTTTCCACGTGCCCGAAGGCGAAGCCTATGCGGCGGTCGAGCACCCCAAGGGCGAGTTCGGCATCTACATCGTCAGCGACGGCGCCAACAAGCCCTATCGCCTGAAGATCCGTCCGCCGGGGTTTTCGCACCTTGCGGCCATGGACGAAATGTCGCGCGGCCACATGATCGCCGACGCCGTCGCCGTGATCGGCACCATGGACATTGTGTTCGGTGAGATTGATCGCTAAACCGGATGGTTTCCCCCATGATTTCTGAACAAACCAGAGCGCGCTTCGATCGCGAAGTCGCCAAATACCCCGCGGACCAGAAACAGTCGGCCGTCATGGCCTGCCTGACCATCCTGCAGGAAGAGCACGGCTACGTCAGCGCCGAAAGCGAGAAGGTCGTGGCCGAGTACCTCGGCATGGCGCCGATCGCCGTGCACGAAGTCACCACCTTTTACAACATGTACAACCAGCGCCCGGTGGGCAAGTACAAGCTCAACGTCTGCACCAACCTGCCTTGCCAGTTGCGCGACGGCGCCAAGGCGCTCAAGCACCTGCAGCACAAGCTGGGCATCGCCATGGGCGAAACCAGCGCCGACGGTCTTTTCACGCTGCAGCAGTCCGAATGCCTGGGCGCCTGCGCGGATTCTCCGGTGATGCTCGTCAACGACCTCACCATGTGCAGCTTCATGAGCAACGAGAAGCTGGACCAGCTCATCGAAGGTCTCAAATCCGCCGAGGCAAAACAACCATGACGCTCGCACCCCTGACTCCCAACAGCGCAGCCGCGCAGAGCGTGCTGTCCCAGTTCTCGGCCACCGGCGTGCAGACCTGCTTTCACGGCCGGCACATCAACCCGCAAATTCTGGCCGACCTCAACGGCAGCAACTGGCGGCTCAAGGACTACGAAGCGCGCGGCGGCTACCAGGCCCTGCGCAAGATCCTGAAACAGGATGGCGGCGAGGGCATGACGCCCGACCAGGTCATTGCCGAAGTCAAGGCCGGCAGCTTGCGCGGCCGCGGCGGCGCGGGTTTCCCGACCGGGCTCAAGTGGAGCTTCATGCCGCGCCAGTTCCCGGGCCAGAAATACCTGGTCTGCAATTCGGACGAAGGCGAGCCGGGCACCTGCAAAGATCGCGACATCATGCAGTACAACCCGCACAGCGTGATCGAAGGCATGGCGATCGCTGCCTACGCCATGGGCATCAGCGTGGGTTACAACTACATCCACGGCGAGATCTTCGCGACCTATCAGCGCTTTGAAGAAGCCCTGGAAGAAGCGCGCGCCGCCGGCCTGCTGGGCAACAACATCTTCGGCAGCGGCTTCAGCTTCCAGCTCCATGCCTC
The DNA here is from genome assembly GCF_056405635.1 of Polaromonas sp. P1_F8. Classification (NCBI taxonomy): domain Bacteria; kingdom Pseudomonadati; phylum Pseudomonadota; class Betaproteobacteria; order Burkholderiales; family Comamonadaceae; genus Polaromonas; species Polaromonas sp. P1_F8. The sequence continues at coordinate 482,359 of NZ_JBFUBS010000003.1, forward strand.
GCATGGCTTCGGCGCCTACATCTGCGGCGAAGAAACCGCGCTGCTCGAATCGCTCGAAGGCAAAAAAGGCCAGCCGCGCTTCAAGCCGCCGTTCCCGGCCAGCTTCGGCCTCTACGGCAAGCCCACCACCATCAACAACACCGAAACCTTCGCGGCCGTGCCCTGGATCATCCGCAACGGCGGCCAGGCTTACCTCGAATGCGGCAAGCCCAACAACGGCGGCACCAAGATTTATTCCGTGTCCGGTGACGTCGAATTGCCTGGCAACTATGAAGTGCCCATGGGCACGCCGTTCTCCAGGCTGCTGGAACTCGCCGGTGGCGTGCGCAAGGGCCGCATACTCAAGGCCGTGATTCCCGGCGGATCGTCGGCGCCTGTGTTGCCGGCTTCCATCATGATGGACTGCACCATGGACTACGACTCCATTGCCAAGGCCGGCTCCATGCTGGGCTCGGGCGCGGTGATCGTCATGGATGACAGCCGCTGCATGGTCGAGTCGCTCAAACGCCTGTCCTACTTTTACATGCACGAATCCTGCGGCCAATGCACCCCTTGCCGCGAAGGCACGGGCTGGCTCTGGCGCGTCGTGGACCGTATCCACAACGGCCACGGAAAGCAGACCGACATGGATCTGCTCAACTCGGTGGCCGACAACATCCAGGGCCGCACCATCTGCGCGCTCGGCGATGCCGCGGCCATGCCGGTGCGCGCCATGATCAAACACTTCCGCCATGAGTTTGAAGCCATGATCAAGACGCCAGCCCATCAGCCGCCTGCATCCCAGGCTTCGGCCGTCGCGCAAGCCTGAGTCCCGGAAAGAAAAAAATATGGTTGAAATAGAACTCGACGGTCAGAAGGTGGAAGTGCTTGAAGGCAGCACGGTGATGCATGCGGCCGAAAAAGCCGGCACCTACATTCCGCATTTCTGCTATCACAAGAAACTCAGCATTGCCGCCAACTGCCGCATGTGCCTGGTCGACGTGGAGAAGGCGCCCAAGCCCATGCCGGCCTGCGCTACGCCCGTCACGCAAGGCATGATCGTGCGCACCAAGAACGACAAAGCCATCAAGGCCCAGAAGGGTGTGATGGAGTTCCTGCTGATCAACCACCCGCTGGACTGCCCGATCTGCGATCAGGGCGGCGAATGCCAGCTGCAGGACCTGGCCGTCGGTTACGGCGGCAGCGAATCGCGCTACGAGGAAGAAAAGCGCGTCGTCTTCCACAAGGACGTGGGCCCGCTGATTTCCATGCAGGAGATGAGCCGCTGCATCCATTGCACGCGCTGCGTGCGTTTCGGTCAGGAAGTGGCCGGCGTGATGGAACTCGGCATGTCGCATCGCGGCGAGCACGCCGAAATCGAAACCTTCGTCGGTATGTCGGTGGACTCCGAGCTGTCCGGCAACATGATAGACATCTGCCCGGTCGGCGCGCTGACCAGCAAGCCTTTCCGTTACAGCGCCCGCACCTGGGAACTGTCGCGCCGCAAGTCGGTCAGCCCGCACGACTCGACCGGTGCCAACCTGATTGTCCAGGTCAAGAGCAACAAGGTCATGCGCGTCGTGCCGCTCGAGAATGAAGACGTCAACGAATGCTGGATCGCCGACCGCGACCGCTTCTCGTATGAAGCCCTCAACGGCGACGAACGCCTGACCAGCCCCATGCTCAAGCAGGGCGGCGAATGGAAGGCTGTCGACTGGCAGACCGCGCTCGAGTACGTGGCCAACGGCCTCAAACAAATCAAGGCCGACTACGGTGCCAACAGCATTGGCACTCTGGCCAGCCCGCACAGCACGCTCGAAGAGCTCTACCTCGCCGCCTCGTTGATGCGTGGTCTCGGCAGCGAGAACATCGATTACCGCCTGCGCAACGCTGAATTCACCGCGCCGTCGGCCATCCGCTGGCTGGGCACCTCCATCGCTTCACTGTCGCAACTGCAGCGCGTGCTCGTGGTCGGTTCCAACCTGCGCAAGGACCATCCACTGTTCGCGCAGCGCATACGTCAGGCGGTTCGCAAGGGTGGGGCACTCAGCGTCATTAATTCCGCTACCGAACTGGCGAGCGCCGACGCATGGGCCATGCCCGTCGCCAACACATTGCTGGCAGCGCCTGAAGCCTGGGCCCAGGCTCTGGCCGATGTGGCCGCCGCGATTGCCGCTGGCAAGGGTGTCGCAGCGCCCGCCGCCGGCCAGGCCACCGACGCCGCCAAGGCCGTCGCCAAGTCCTTGCTGGGTGGCGAACGCAAAGCCATTTTGCTGGGCAACGCCGCGGCGCACCACGCCAAGGCCTCCAGCCTGCTGGTGCTTGCCAACTGGATCGCTGCGCAAACCGGCGCCACCGTGGGCTACCTCACGGAAGCTGCCAATACCGTGGGTGCCCAATTGGCCGGCGCCTTGCCTGCGGGCAAGGGCCTGAACGCCGGTCAGATGCTGGGTGGCCAGCTCAAGGCCGTGATCCTGCTCAACAACGAACCCGAGTTTGACTCGGCTGCCGGCGCCAGCGCCAAGTCCTCGCTCAACGCCGCACAGATGGTCGTGACGCTGAGCCCTTTCAAGGCCAACATGGGCTTCAGCGATGTGCTGCTGCCGATTGCGCCTTTCACCGAAACGCCCGGCACCTTTGTGAACGCCGAGGGCCGCGTGCAAAGCTTTCACGCCGTCGTCAAGCCGCTGGGCGATGCCCGTCCGGCCTGGAAGGTGCTGCGCGTGCTCGCCAACGTGCTGGGCTTGCCCGGCTTTGATTTCGAATCGTCGCAGGACGTGCTCAAGCAGGTCGCGGATGCTGATGCGACGCAGCTTCCCGCGGACAAGCTCGGCAACAGCACCCAGGCCGCTATCGACCTGTCGGCTGCTATCGTCCAGGTGCCTGCGGTGGCCAGCATTTACCAGCTCGACGGGCTGGTCAGGCGCGCCACATCGCTGCAGCTGACGGCGGATGCCCGCCAGGCCGCCGCCAAGCTCGAAGGAGTGACGGCATGATTGATGGAATCTTCGCGTTTGGCCAGGGTTTGATGGGCGGCATCTGGCCGGCCACGGTATGGCCTGTGTTGTGGACCCTCATCAAGATCGTCTGCGTGCTGCTGCCGCTGATGGGCCTCGTGGCTTACCTGACCTTGTGGGAGCGCAAGGCCATCGGCTTCACCCAGATCCGCCTTGGGCCCAACCGCGTCGGGCCTTTTGGCCTGCTGCAGCCGATTGCCGATGCGCTCAAGTTGCTGACCAAGGAAATCATCATTCCCACGGCGGCCAGCAAGGGCCTGTTCGTGCTCGGTCCCATCATGACGATCATGCCGGCCCTGGCCGCCTGGGCCGTGATTCCCTTCGGACCCGAGATCGCGCTGGCCAACATCAACGCCGGCCTGCTGTTCCTGATGGCCATCACCTCGCTGGAGGTCTATGGCGTGATCATCGCGGGCTGGGCTTCGAACTCCAAGTACGCATTCCTCGGCGCCATGCGCGCTTCGGCGCAAATGGTCAGCTATGAAATCGCCATGGGCTTCTGTCTGGTGGTGGTGCTCATGGTGTCCGGCAGCCTGAACATGACCGACATCGTGATGAGCCAGGGCAAGGGCATGCTGGCAAGCAACGGATGGACTTTCCTGTCCTGGAACTGGCTGCCGCTGCTGCCGATTTTTGTCGTGTACTTCATCTCCGGCCTGGCCGAAACCAACCGCCATCCCTTCGATGTCGTCGAAGGCGAGTCCGAAATCGTGGCCGGCCATATGGTCGAGTACTCGGGCATGGCTTTCGCGATGTTCTTCCTCGCCGAATACGCGAACATGTGGCTTGTTGCCATTCTGGCCGTATTGCTGTTCCTGGGCGGTTGGTTGCCACCTGTCGAAGCCCTGAGTTTCATCCCCGGCTGGATCTGGCTCGGCGCCAAGACTTTTGTGGTGGTCACCATGTTCCTGTGGGTGCGCGCCACCTTCCCGCGCTTTCGTTATGACCAGATCATGCGCCTGGGCTGGAAGATTTTCATTCCCGTGACCCTGGTCTGGCTGGTGGTCGTCGGCGCCTGGATGCAGACGCCGTACAACATCTGGAAGTGATCATGGCCCCCACGCTTTTCACTTCGTGTAATGCGCTGCCCCCCGCGGGGGCGCTGCGCCTGCGGCCCGGCAAAGCCGGTTCCGCGGCCCCTGCTTGGGCAGAGCCTCTCGCGAGCACCCCTTATATGACTCAGTTGCGCAGGAAATCATCATGAGTGCCGTAGCTTCCATCAAAGACTTTGCGTCGAGCTTCATGCTCACCGAGCTGTTCAAGGGCATGGCCCTGACCGGCAAGTACATGTTCAGCCGCAAGATCACGGTTCAGTTCCCTGAGGAAAAGACCCCGCTGAGCCCGCGTTTTCGCGGCCTGCACGCGTTGCGCCGCTATGAGAACGGCGAAGAGCGCTGCATTGCCTGCAAGCTCTGCGAAGCGGTGTGCCCGGCGATGGCCATCACCATCGAATCCGACGTGCGTGAAGACGGCAGCCGCCGCACCTCGCGCTACGACATCGACCTGACCAAATGCATCTTCTGCGGTTTCTGCGAAGAAAGCTGCCCGGTCGATTCCATTGTTGAGACCCACATCTTTGAATACCACGGCGAAAAGCGCGGCGACCTGTATTTCACCAAAGAGATGCTGCTGGCCGTGGGCGATCGGTATGAATCCGAAATTGCCGCCAACCGCGCGGCAGACGCAAAGTACCGCTGAATCCCAAGCCGCTGGCTCAAGAAAGAATCCACAACAACATGGACGCTAAAACAGGTCTTTTTTATGTTTTTGCCGCAGTGCTGCTGTTTGCAGCATTCAAGGTGATTACCGCGCGCAACCCCGTGCATGCGGCGCTATACCTCGTGCTGGCATTCTTCCAGGCATCCGCCGTCTGGATCCTGCTGAAGGCTGAGTTCCTGGCCATCACGCTGGTGCTGGTCTATGTGGGCGCCGTGATGGTGCTGTTCCTGTTTGTCGTGATGATGCTGGACATCAATATTGACAGTGTGCGCAAAGGTTTCTGGAAGCACTTCCCGCTGGCCGGTTCCGTGGGCGCCATCATCGCGCTGGAAATGTCTTACGTGCTGATGGGTGGTTTTCGTGAGCCACCCAAGGCCGCGACCGCCGCGGGCCAGATAGGCGCGCAGGTCTCCAATACCAAGGAGCTCGGCAAACTGCTGTACTCCGAATACCTCTATCCGCTGGAAGTCGCCGCGGTGATTCTGCTGGTAGCCATCATTGCCGCCATCGCACTGACCTTGCGTGCACGCAAGGACTCCAAATACCAGAACCCTTCAGAGCAGATCCGGGTCAAGCGTGCAGATCGTGTGAGCCTGGTCAAAATGAAATCTGTTGTGGCCGCACCGGTTGTCGCCGCGGCACCTGCTGCCGCCGAGGAGAAGAAGGCATGACGCTCACCCTGGGACATTTTCTTTCGCTGGGCGCGATGCTGTTCGCGCTGTCGGTCATCGGCATCTTCCTGAACCGCAAAAACCTGATCGTGCTGCTCATGGCCATCGAGCTGATGCTGCTGGCCGTCAACATGAATTTTGTGGCCTTCTCTTATTACCTGAACGACATGGCCGGACAGGTGTTCGTGTTTTTCATTCTGACCGTCGCGGCGGCTGAATCGGCCATCGGCCTGGCCATCCTGGTGCTGCTGTTCCGCAACAAGTCCAGCATCAACGTAGACGAACTCAATACGCTCCAGGGCTAATGATGACGCTCCCCCCCGAAGCGGCCTCCGGCCGCCTCCCCCTCAAGGGGGCGCCGCTGACGGCCCGGCAAAGCCGGTTCCGTGGCGGCCCTGGCATGGCTTCCTTGTTTGCCTGCGTAACTTGCTTGGCGGAAAAAAACTAATATGGCATCAACCCTCAACGCTTCAACTCTGCTGGCCGTTCCGTTGGCACCCTTGGCCGGCGCCCTGGCGGCCGGTATCCTCGGCACCTCTTTCGGCGGCAACTGGATAGGCCGTCGCCTCTCGCACAGCCTGACCATCCTCGGCGTGCTGGTGGCCTTCATCATTTCGGCAATGACGCTCAAGAGCGTGGCCATCGACGGCGCGCGTTTCAATGAAACGCTCTACACCTGGATGAACGTCGGCGGCCTGAAAATGGAAATTGGCTTCCTGGTCGACGGCCTCACAGCCATGATGATGTGCGTGGTGACCTTTGTGTCGCTCATGGTGCACATTTACACCATCGGTTACATGGAAGAAGATGAGGGCTACAACCGCTTTTTTGCCTACATCTCGCTGTTCACCTTCTCCATGCTGATGCTGGTGATGAGCAACAACATGCTGCAGCTGTTCTTCGGCTGGGAAGCCGTGGGCCTGGTGTCTTACCTGCTGATCGGCTTCTGGTTCAACAAGCCGACCGCCATCTTCGCGAACATGAAGGCCTTCCTCGTCAACCGCGTGGGCGACTTCGGTTTCATCCTCGGCATTGGCCTGATCGCTGCCTATGCCGGCACGCTGAACTACGGCGAGGCCTTTGCCAAGGCCGGCGAGCTTTCCAAGCTGAGCTTCCCGGGCACCGGCTGGATGCTGGTGACCGTGATCTGCATCTGCCTCTTCATTGGCGCCATGGGCAAGTCGGCGCAATTCCCTTTGCACGTCTGGTTGCCAGATTCCATGGAAGGCCCAACCCCGATCTCCGCGCTGATTCATGCGGCAACCATGGTGACGGCCGGCATCTTCATGGTGGCGCGCATGTCACCGCTGTTTGAGCTCAGCGATACCGCGCTCAGCTTCATCATGGTGATAGGTGCCATTACGGCGCTGTTCATGGGCTTTCTCGGCATTATCCAGAACGACATCAAACGTGTGGTCGCGTATTCCACGCTCTCGCAACTGGGTTACATGACGGTGGCATTGGGCGCCTCGGCTTATTCCGTCGCGGTGTTCCATCTGATGACGCACGCTTTCTTCAAGGCGCTGCTGTTCCTGGCCGCCGGCTCGGTCATCATCGGCATGCACCATAACCAGGACATCCGCTGGATGGGCGGCGTACGCAAGTACATGCCTATCACCTGGATCACCTCACTGCTGGGCACACTGGCCCTCATAGGCACGCCTTTGTTCGCGGGGTTCTACTCCAAGGACAGCATCATCGAAGCCGTGCATGAAAGCCACCTGGCGGGCGCGGGCTTCGCGTACTTCGCGGTGCTGGCGGGCGTCTTCGTGACGGCTTTCTATTCCTTCCGCCTGTATTTCCTGGTGTTCCACGGCAAGGAACGTTTTGACCAGAATCCCGATGCGCACCACCATGGCCACGACGACCACGGCCACCATGATGAGCACCACGAGCCACACGAGTCCCCCTGGGTCGTCACGGTGCCGCTGATCCTGCTGGCGATCCCGTCCGTGGTCATCGGCTTCATGACAATTGAACCCATGCTGTACGGCGAGTTCTTCAAGGGCGCCATCGTGGTGAATCTCGAAAAACACCCGGCCATGGAAGAGCTCAAGCATCTGTTCCGCGGCCCGGCCCAGATGGCCTTGCATGGCCTCACGGCTGCGCCGTTCTGGCTGGCCCTGTCGGGCTCGGTGCTGGCCTGGTACATGTACATGATCAACCCGGCCCTGCCGGCCGCGATCAAGCGCATGTGCATGCCAGTCTTCACGTTGCTCGAGAACAAGTACTACCTTGACTGGTTCAATGAGAACGTATTGGCCCGGGGCACGCGCGCACTTGGTACCGCACTCTGGAAGGGCGGCGACCAGAAGTTGATCGATGGCGCGCTGGTCAACGGTTCATGGAAGCTGGTCGGCTGGGTTTCCGGCATAGTGCGCCGGCTGCAGTCCGGCTATATCTACCACTATGCCTTCGGCATGATCATTGGCGTGTTTGTGTTGATGACGTATTTCGTCTGGCTCAATCGCTGATCAGTTTCAACAAAATCAAGGAAGAACAAGAATGGGTTTGTTGAGTCTTGCGATCTGGACGCCGATTGTTTTCGGTGTGGTTCTGCTGGCGCTGGGCCGTGACGAGCAAGCGCGCAGCGTTCGCTGGGTTGCGCTGATAGGCGCGGTCGTCAGTTTCCTGGTCACGCTGCCTTTGTACAGCGGTTTTCAGCTGGACACGTCGGCCATGCAATTTGTCGAAAAGGGCAGCTGGATCCAGCGGTTTAATGTCAACTACCACGTAGGTGTTGACGGCATATCGCTGTGGTTTGTGCTTTTGACGGCCTTTATCAATGTGGTCGTCATCATCGCCAGCTGGGAAGCCATCACCACGCGCGTCAACCAGTACATGGCTTCTTTCCTGATCCTGAGCGGGCTCATGATCGGCGTGTTTGCGGCACTGGACGGCATTCTGTTTTACGTGTTCTTTGAAGCCACGCTGATCCCGATGTACCTGATCATCGGCATCTGGGGCGGCCCCAACAAGATCTACGCGGCCTTCAAGTTTTTCCTGTACACCTTGCTCGGCTCCCTGCTGATGCTGGTGGCACTGATCTTCCTGTACAACAAGTCGGGCGGCAGCTTCGACATCCTGACCTGGCACAAGCTGCCTCTGGGCAGCACGGTGCAGACATTGCTGTTCTTCGCCTTCTTCGCAGCCTTTGCCGTCAAGGTGCCGATGTGGCCGGTCCACACCTGGCTGCCCGATGTGCACGTTGAGGCCCCCACTGGTGGTTCGGCCGTGCTGGCCGCCATCATGCTGAAGCTGGGCGCTTACGGTTTCCTGCGCTTCTCGATGCCTATAGCCCCGGATGCTGCGCATGAATGGTCCTGGCTGATGATTGCCCTGTCCTTGATTGCTGTCATCTATGTTGGTTTGGTTGCACTGGTGCAGCAGGACATGAAAAAGCTGGTGGCTTATTCGTCAGTGGCCCACATGGGCTTTGTCACCCTGGGCTTTTTCATCTTCAACGACCTGGGCGTTTCCGGCGGCATCGTGCAGATGATCGCCCACGGCTTTGTGTCGGGCGCGATGTTCCTGTGCATTGGTGTACTGTACGACCGCGTCCATTCGCGCGAGATCGCCAGCTACGGCGGCGTGGTGAACACCATGCCCAAGTTTGCGGCCTTTGCGCTGCTGTTTGCCATGGCCAACTGCGGCCTTCCGGCCACAGCCGGTTTCGTCGGCGAGTGGATGGTGATTCTGGGTGCGGTCAAATACAACTTCTGGATAGGCGGCGCGGCAGCGACGGCACTCATATTTGGCGCAGCCTACACCCTGTGGATGTACAAGCGCGTTTACCTGGGCCCCGTGGCCAATGACGACGTCAAGGCACTCGTCGACATCAACAGCCGCGAATTCCTGATGCTGGCGCTGCTGGCCATCGCTGTGCTGTACATGGGCATCTATCCCAAGCCGTTTACCGATGTGATGAATACTTCAGTGGCGGACCTGCTCAAGCACGTCGCGGCCTCCAAACTGAACTGAAGCAACTACAAAGAATTCAGATGATTGACAAACTCTCCTGGATCACGGTTTATCCGGAAATCGTCCTCCTGACAATGGCCTGCGTGATTGCGCTGGTGGACCTGGGCGTCAAGACGCCGCAGCGTACGCTGACCTACGTGCTCACGCTGTTGACCTTGGCCGTCGTGGCGGCCATGGAGGCTGCCTACGCCTCTGGAGGCCAGACCTTCTATGGTTTCGGCAACATGGTTGTCAGCGACCCCATGGGCGGCTGGCTCAAGTGCTTTGCCTGTATCACCGTGATGATTACGCTGGTCTATGGTCGCCCTTACGCGGCAGATCGCGACATGCTGCGCGGCGGTGAGTTCTTCACCCTGAGCCTGTTCGCGCTGCTGGGCATGTTCGTCATGATCTCGGGCCACAACTTCCTGGTGATCTACATGGGCCTGGAATTGCTGACGCTGTCCAGCTATGCGCTGGTGGCCCTGCGTCGCGACAACGCCACTGCCACCGAAGCCGCCATGAAGTACTTCGTGCTGGGCGCGCTGGCTTCGGGTTTCCTGCTGTATGGTCTTTCGATGCTGTACGGCGCGACCGGCTCCCTGGACCTCAACGAAGTGTTCAACGCGATTGCCAGCCGCCAGGTCAAGCATCAGGTACTGATTTTCGGCTTGGTCTTCATCGTGGCTGGCCTGGCCTTCAAACTGGGCGCTGTGCCTTTCCATATGTGGCTGCCTGACGTCTACCAGGGTGCGCCTACAGCCGTGACCCTCCTGATCGGTGGAGCGCCGCAGCTCGCGGCCTTTGCGATCTGTATCCGCCTGCTGGTCGAAGGCCTGTTGCCGCTGGCAATTGACTGGCAGCAGATGCTGGGATTGATGGCGATCGGCTCGCTGCTGGTGGGTAATCTGGCCGCAATTGCGCAGTCCAACCTCAAACGCATGCTGGCGTTCTCCACCATCTCGCAAATGGGTTTCCTGCTGCTCGGCTTGCTAGCCGGCGTGGTCAACGGCAACCAGCTCAACACCGAATCGGCCTACAGCGCAGCGATGTTCTATGCACTGACTTATGTGCTCACCACCCTGGGTGCTTTCGGCATCATCATGCTGCTGGCACGCGCCGGGCACGAGTCCGAAGAGATCGTCGATCTGGCCGGCCTGAACCAGCGTAGCCCGTTGTACGCCGGTGTGATGGCCATCAGCATGTTCTCGCTGGCCGGCCTGCCGCCGCTGGTGGGTTTTTATGCCAAGCTGTCCGTCCTGCAGGCGCTGATTTCGTCGCAACAAACCAGCTACATCGTGCTGGCCATTTTTGCGGTGATCATGTCGCTGGTAGGCTCCTTCTATTACTTGCGTGTGGTCAAGGTCATGTACTTTGATGCACCCTTGGCCCATAACGCCCAGCCGGTTTCTGCGCCGGCAGATGCCAAGGCAGTGCTGGCCATCAATGGTGCGCTCATCTTGATCCTGGGCATCATGCCTGGCGGTTTGATGACCTTGTGCGCGCAGTCCATCAGCAGCATCGTCAAATCACTGGGTAGCTGACCCCTGCCATGACCCAAACTGCTTCAGTCTGGCTGGTCGTGCTGCTGGCCTTGCTGGCAGCCAACCTGCCTTTCATCAGCAATCGCCTGTTCGCGGTCTACGCGCTCAAGTTGCCGAAAAACCTGGCAATCAGGGCCGCAGAGCTGGTGGTCTGGTACCTGGTTGTCGGCGGTCTGGGTTTATACCTTGAGCAGCGGAGCGGCCAGATTGCACCGCAAGGCTGGGAGTTTTATGCCATCACCGGCACGCTCTTCATCACCTTTGCGTTTCCCGGATTTACCTGGCGCTACCTGTTCAAGCACCGCCCATGAGCGCGTCTTCCGATCCTGATCAAGCCGGTGCAATTGCCGACGCGCACCTCGTCGAGACCTGCATCGACTCGGTCGAGATCCTGAAAGGGAATTTCCTGCATGCCTTGCGTGATACCGTCAGGCTGCCCGACGGCAAGCAGGCAACGCGCGAATACGTCATTCACTCCGGTGCAGTGATGATCGTGGCCCAACTGGACGACGGGCGTCTGGTGCTGGAACGCCAGTACCGCTACCCCATGCGTGCCGTGATGGTGGAGTTTCCTGCGGGCAAGCTCGATCCAGGCGAAGGCTCGCTGGCCTGCGCGCAGCGTGAACTGCTGGAGGAAACCGGTTACACCGCGCGTGAGTGGGCGAGGGCAGGCGTGCTGCACCCGGTGATTTCTTATTCCACCGAATTCATTGATATCTGGTTTGCGCGTGGGCTGGCCCTCGGCCAGCGCAAGCTGGATGCCGGGGAGTTTCTGGACGTCTTTACGGCAACACTCCCTGAGCTTCTTGCCTGGTGCGCCAGCGGCGAGGTCACGGATGCAAAAACGTTGACAGGCGCGCTGTGGTTGCAAAACGTGCTGTCCGGTGCGTGGGCTTTGGACTGGCAAGCTGCAACCCCCTGATCCCCCGGCGATAATCCGGCCATGAAAGTCCTGAATCTCCAATGTGCGCACCAGCATTCATTTGAAGGCTGGTTTGCGTCCGAGGACGACTTCCAGGCCCAGCTGTCGCGCGGCCTGATCGAATGCCCGATGTGTGCCGACAAAAGCATCCAGAAACTTCCCAGTGCACCACGCCTCAACCTGGGCGGCCATGACATCGTGAGCGCTGGCAGCCGGGCTGCTGCGTCTTCATCAGTTGCGATTCCGAACCCGGTTCGGGGCGCTGAAGGCGAGGCCATCGCCATGGCAGGTATACCGGCCGCAAAGAATCATGCAGAGCAGGCAGCGTTCTTGAAGGCCTTGCGTCACGTGATGGCGCATACCGAAGATGTCGGAAGCCAGTTCGCGGAGCAGGCCCGCCGCATGCACTATGGCGAACTTGAGGCGCGCAATATTCGCGGCCAGACCAGTGCGCGCGAAGCCGTGGAACTGATCGAAGAAGGCATAGACGTCATGCCTTTGCCTTCGCTGCCTGGGATCAAGGAAACGTTGCAGTAATGACCCCCACGGTCGTTCGCTTCGCGTAACTCCCTGCCCCCGAGGGGGCCGCTGCGCCTGCGGCCCGGCTAAGCCGGTTCCGTGGAGCAATAGAGCCCCCACGCTTTTCACTTCGTGTAATGCGCTGCCCCCCCGAGGGGGCGCTGCGCCTGCAGCCCGGCAAAGCCGGTTCTGCGGAGCAATAGAGCCCCCACGCTTTTCACTTCGTGTAATGCGCTGCCCCCCCGAGGGGGCGCTGCGCCTGCAGCCCGGCAAAGCCGGTTCTGCGGCCCCTGCTTGAAAAGACCGTTCACTGAGTTTGGTCTCCAGCGCGAAGGGTTTCGCGCTGCCTCAGCAACTCAGGGGTACAGGCCGCGCAGCTCGCGTGTGTGCAGGATCCGCTTGCAGGCCACGATGAAGGTGGCGGTACGCAGGCTGACCTTCTGGTCTTGCGCCACGGCCCAAACACCGGCAAAGGCGTCTTTCATGATTTTCACCAGGCGCTTGTTGATTTCTTCTTCGTCCCAGAAGAAGCTGGAAAAATCCTGCACCCATTCAAAGTAGCTGACGGTCACGCCACCGGCGTTGGCGATCACGTCCGGCAGCACCAGCACGTTGCGGTCATGCAGGATGTCGTCGGCGGCGGGCGTGGTCGGGCCGTTCGCGCCTTCAATGATCATGCGCGCCTTGATGCGGCCGGCATTGGCCGCCGTGATCTGCTGCTCAAGTGCGGCCGGGATCAGGATGTCGCACTCCACGTCCCAGAACGCGTCGTTGGCAATGACTTCGGCTTCGGTGAATCCGGCCACGCTGCCGTTGGCTTCTACGTGCCGCAGCAACGCGGGCACATCAAGGCCGGCTTCGCGGTAAATCGTGCCGCCATGGTCTTGCACCGCGACCACGCGTGCACCGGTTTCGGCAAACAGTTTGCCCGCCACACCGCCCACATTGCCAAAGCCCTGCACGGCGACCCGTGCGGTACTGATATCGAGGCCGATGTGCTTGGCCGCTTCGGTGCCCACGGTGAACACGCCGCGCCCCGTGGCTTCACGCCGGCCCAGCGAGCCGCCCAGATCGACCGGCTTGCCCGTGACAACGCCGGTTGAAGTAGAGCCGGTGTTCATCGAGTAGGTGTCCATCATCCACGCCATGATCTGGTCGTTGGTGTTGACGTCCGGCGCCGGGATGTCCTTGTTGGGGCCGATGATGATGCCGATTTCGCTGGTGTAGCGGCGCGTCATGCGTTCCAGCTCGCCACGCGAAAGCTTCTTCGGGTCAACGCGGATACCGCCTTTGGCACCGCCGTAAGGCACGTTCACCGCCGCGTTCTTGACCGACATCCAGGCCGACAGCGCCATCACTTCCGACAGCGTGACGTCCTGGTGGAAACGCACGCCGCCCTTGCCGGGACCGCGCGAGACGTTGTGCTGCACACGGTAGCCTTCAAAGTGCGCCACGGTGCCGTCGTCCATGTGAATCGGCACGTCCACGATCAGCACACGCTTGGGCCGCTTGAGGGTTTCAGCCCAGCGCGCCAGGCTGCCCAGGTGCGGAATGACGCGGTCTACCTGCTGCAGGTAGTTGCCCCAGGGGCCCAGGTTGTCCGCCTGCAGGTAAGAGGGAAGCGGGTGAGACCCGGCGGGGGTGGGAACGGAAGAGGCTGCGTGTGACATTGAAAAAGCTCCTTGTGGGATTTCTTGCGGGAAAGTCTGCGGGAAGAATCAATGCACGGAGCTTAAGAGCCCCGGTCTAAATAGTCCAAGGCATTGTTGAGCAAAATCTATGCAAATAATGCATATCACTGATTTTGATGGCCGCCGGAGCTGCGGCGAAAGCCGGGAAGCCCGCACATGCCAAGGCCGTCACACCGTGAATTGCAATGCCGCCAGCCGCGCATAAACGCCCCCGCGATTCACCAGCTCGGCATGTGTGCCTTGTTCCACCAGCTGTCCGTGGTCCAGCACCAGGATGCGGTCAGCCTGCTGCACAGTGGCCAGCCGGTGCGCAATCACCAGCGTCGTGCGGTCCTTTATGGCCGACTCCAGGGCCGCCTGCACCATGCGCTCGCTTTCGGCATCGAGCGCGCTGGTCGCTTCATCCAGCAGCAGCAACGGGGCATTTTTCAGCATCGCCCGGGCAATCGCAATGCGCTGGCGCTGGCCGCCGGAAAGCCGCACACCGCGCTCCCCCAGGAAGGTGTCGTAGCCGTCGGGAAGGGCTGTGATGAACTCATGCGCGAAGGCCGCCCTGGCCGCTGCACGGGTCTCTTCATCAGTGGCTTCAGGTTTGCCGTAGCGGATGTTCTCCAGCGCGCTGGTCGAAAAGATGACGGCGTCCTGCGGCACGATGCCGATGCGCTGCCGCAAATCATGCAGCGCCATGTCGGCCGTGCGCACGCCATCCAGTTCGATGCGGCCCGAGGCCGGGTCATAAAACCGCAGCAGCAGCTGGAACACCGTACTCTTTCCCGCGCCGCTGGGCCCCACGATGGCCACCGTTTCGCCGGGCGCCACGCTCAGGGAAAAGTTTGTCAGCGCGGCCTGCGCAGGCCGCGACGGGTAGTGAAATGTCACGGCATCAAATTTGACCGCGCTGCCGGCCCGCGTGACTTGTGCGGGAATCGGTTTGGCCGGTGATGCCACGGGTGAACGCGACGTCAGCAGCTCCATCAGCCGTTCGGTGGCGCCCGCAGCCCGCAGCAGGTCGCCATAGACCTCGCCCAGCACGGCCGCCGCGCTGGCCAGGATGATCACGTAAACAACCGTCTGCCCCAGGTGGCCCGCCGTGATGTCGCCCCGCATCACCGCCTGCGTGCCCTGGTACAGGCCCCACAGCAGCGCCGCCGACGTAGCGATGATGATGAAGGCCACCAGCACCGAGCGCGCCCTGGTGCGGCGAATCGCGGTGTTGAAGGCATTGGTCGTTGACGCATCAAAGCGCGCGGCTTCGCGGCCTTCAGCGGTGTAGCTTTGCACCACCGGAATGGCGTTAAGCACTTCGGCCGCTATCGCGCTGGAGTCTGCCACGCGGTCCTGGCTGGCGCGCGACAGCTTGCGCACACGCCGGCCAAACCAGACCGAGGGCGCCACGATCAGCACCAGCACCACCAGTACCTGCACCATGAGGTAAGGGTTGGTATAGACCAGCATGCCCAGCGCGCCCACGCCCATGACTGCATTGCGCAGGCCCATGCTGAGCGAGGAGCCCACCACCGTCTGCACCAGTGTCGTGTCCCCTGTCAGGCGCGAGAGCACTTCCCCGGTTTGCGTGGTTTCAAAAAACTCGGGGCTTTGCCGCACCACATGTGCGTAGACAGCATTGCGCAGGTCTGCCGTCACACGCTCGCCCAGCCAGCTCACCATATAGAAGCGGCCTGCCGAAAAAAGGCCCAGCGCCGCCGCCACGCCAAACAGTTCAAAGAAATGGGTGCGCAGCGCCATCAGCTGCTGGCCCTTGTCCGCCGCGCTGAGCCCGCCGTCGATCAGGCTGCGCAGGGCCAGCGGAAACACCAGCGTGGCAACGGCCGCCATCACCAGGAAAAACATCGCCAGAACAATTCGCCCCCGGTAGGGACGCAGGAAGGGAACGAGGCCGGAGAGGGAACGGGGTGCGCCTTTGGGCGCATTGGAAAGGGAAGAAGTAGCCATGCGGGGAGTTTAGCCATAAAAGATGTCTGTACAAACACAGCCTTGACAATGTTTGTCTAGGCATGTATTATTCGTGTCCATGAAACCCGAATCCACCCGTCCGCCAGCTGCCCCAGTCCCCCTGTGTGGGTTGCCGGCCGAGTTTTATTGCGCGACTGATTACGACGCCGGACAGAGCACCGGCGCGCTGATGCGCCAGATTCTCAACAGCGTCTCCCAGCAGGTCACACGCGAACTGGAGCCCCAGGGCCTCACCAACGCGCAGTGGGTGCCCATGCTCAAGATCTACCTCGGCAAGGCCTCCACGGTGGCAGAACTCGCCCGTGTCTGCCAGCTCGACGCCGGTTCCATGACCCGCCTGCTCGACAGGCTCGAAGCCAAGGGCTTTTGCCGCCGCATCCGCTCCAGCGAAGACAGGCGCGTGGTCAACATCGAACTGACGCCCGAAGGCCGCGAAGCGGCGAAAGAAATCCCCGCGGTGCTCAGCCGTGTGCAAAACGCCCACCTGGCCGGCTTCACGGTCGAGGAGTGGCAAAACCTCAAAGGCTACCTGCGCCGCATCCTTGAAACAGCCCAGACCCTTCAAGCCCTTCAAGCAGCGAATGAAAAAGATGACAAATAACAGCAACACCCTCTGCAGCGCATCCGCTTCCGCCTCGGCTTGCGTTTCGGTGAACCAGGCCGAACACGCCGAGCCGCGCCTGCCGCTCTGGCGCGCCTCTTTCCGCATGGCCCTGGTGGCTGCCGCCAGCGTGGTGGCTGTGGGCCTGATGGCAACCGGCCTCACCGGCTGTGCCGACATGTCGGGCATCGCGCCGCATTCCAGCCTGCGTGACGCGCCTTCGCTGGGCCTGGCTGCCGACACCGCCAGCCAAACGCCGGCCCAGGCGCCGCTGGCCGCCGAATGGTGGCGCGAGTTTGGCGATGTGCAGCTCAACGACCTGGTCGACCAGGCCCTGCAAACCAGCCCGACCTTGAAGCTCGCGCAGGCCCGCCTGGCGCGCGCACTGGCCGTCACCGAGGTTGCCGATGCGGCCACATTGCCGCAGGTCACCGGGCAACTGGACCTGACGCGCCAGCAGTACACCGCCAATGGCGCAGTGCCCGCACCACTGGCAGGCTCCATCCGCAACAGCGGTACGGCGCAGCTCGCGGTGAGCTGGGAGCTTGATTTTTTCGGCAAGAACCGCGCCGCGCTGGATGCCGCGCTGGGCACCGCCAGCGCGGCTGAAGCAGACGCGCAGGCCGCACGCTTGCTGCTGGCCAGCAATGTGACCCGCACTTACTTTCAGCTGGTTCGCCTGAACGAGCAGGTGACGGTGGCCCGCCGCACGCTCGCCCAGCGTGAAGAAACCCTCAAGCTGGTGCGCGACCGCGTCGACGCCGGCCTGGACACCCGCCTGGAGCTGCGCCAGAGCGAAGGCGGCCTTCCCGAAGCGCGCCTGCAGCTCGAAACCCTGCAAGAGCAGATGGCCCTCACGCGCAACGCGCTCGACGCCCTCATTGGCAAGCAAAATGGCACTGCAGCCCTTTCCCTTCCGGCGCAAGCAGCTATCAAAAACGTAGCAACCGCCACGGCCATTCCCGCCGACCTGCTGGGCCGGCGCGCCGACATCGCCGCTGCGCGGTGGCGCGTAGAGGCTTCGTCCAAAGACGTGGTCAACGCCAAAACCCAGTTCTACCCCAACGTCAACCTGGTCGCCTTCGCCGGTTTTTCCAGCATCGGCCTGGGCCGTCTGCTCGACTCCGGCAGCCAGCAGTGGGGTGTCGGGCCGGCCCTGCGCCTGCCGATTTTTGACGCCGGCCGCCTGCGCGCCAACCTGCGCGGCAAGACGGCCGACCTGGACGCCGCTGTCGAAAGCTACAACGCCGCCGTGATCGACGCGGTGCGCGATGTGGCCGACCAGGTCGCGTCATCGCAAGCCATCACGCGCCAGCAAACCGAGCAGCGCGCCGCGCAGGAAGCCGCAGAAGGCGCCTATGACATCGCCGTGCAGCGCTACAAGGCCGGCCTGGGCACCTACCTCAATGTGCTGACCGCCGAAACCAGCGTGCTGGCCCAGCGCCGCCTGGCGGTAGACCTCTCGGCCCGCGCGCTCGACACGCAGGTCGCATTGATACGCGCCCTGGGCGGCGGCTACGGCAGTTCCCCGGCACAGGCGCCGCAAGCGCAGGGCGCTACAAAAACAATAGCTGCTGGCGCCCGTCCTGATTGGGCTGCAGCCGGTTTTAATTCTGAAAAAGTGCCTGCAGCGCATTAAGCGCCGGCTCAACGTCACGCAACGTCCCCGAATCAACCAACACCCGACACCATCATGAGCGACACAACATCTACCAACTCCCCAGCTTCCGATGCACCAGCACAGCCGCCCGCAGGAAACCCCAAACGCAAAAAGGCGCTGACGGCGCTTGCGGCCGTGGTGGTCGTTGCAGGGCTCGGCTGGTCTGCCTATGAATACCTGGTGGCCAGCCATTACGAGTCCACCGACAACGCCTATGTGCAGGGCAACGTGATCCAGATCACGCCGCAGATCGGCGGCACCGTCATGGCCATCATGGCCGACGACACCGACTTCGTGAAAGCCGGCCAGACGCTGGTACAGCTGGATCCGGCCGATGCCAAGGTCGCGCTGGAGCAGGCCGAGGCCGCACTGGCCCAGGCCGTGCGCCAGGTGCGCACGCTCTACGCCAACAACGGCACCTTGGCCGCGCAGATTGCCCTGCGCGACGCCGATGTGGTCAAGGCGCAAAGCGACATCGCCCGCGCCAGCGACGACCTGAACCGCCGCCAGTCGCTCACCGGCAACGGCGCAGTGTCCAAGGAAGAACTCAACCACGCGCAGACGCAGCTGGCCACCGCCAAAAGTGCGCTGACTGCGGCGCAGGCCGGTGTGGTCGCCGCACGTGAGCAGCTCACCAGCAACCAGGCCCTGACCGAAGGCACCAGCGTCGAGCAGCACCCCAGCGTGCAGGTTGCAGCCGCCCGGGTGCGCGAGGCCTACCTGGCCACACAGCGCGCCGCGCTGCTGGCGCCCGTGGACGGTTATGTGGCCAAGCGCACGGTGCAACTCGGCCAGCGCGTGGCCGCCGGCGCGCCGATGATGTCCATCATCCCGCTCAACCAGGTCTGGGTCGACGCCAACTTCAAGGAAGTCCAGCTGCGCAACATCCGCATCGGTCAGCCCGTGACATTGGTAGCTGACCTGTATGGCAAGAAGGTGGAATACAAAGGCAAGGTGGCCGGCCTGGGCGTTGGCACCGGTGCGGCTTTCTCGCTGCTGCCCGCACAAAACGCCACCGGCAACTGGATCAAGGTGGTGCAGCGCGTTCCGGTGCGCATCGCGCTGGACGCCAAGCAGCTGGCCGACAACCCGCTGCGCGTGGGCTTGTCGATGGACGCCGAAGTGGACGTGAGCAGCAAGGACGGCAAGACGCTGGCCGATGCCCCGCGCGACGCCGCCCTGGCACACACCCAGACTTACGGCACACCTGACGATGCCGCCGACAAGGATGTGCAGCGCGTCATTGCCGCCAACACCGGCAAATCCGTGAAGCTGGCCAAGCCCGCCGTCGCAGTCAGTCCGACCCTGCCGCAGGGTGGGGCCGTTTCGCCCGCCCAGGCCGGTGCCGACGCGCAGCGCCTCGCGTTCAGCCACACGCTGTCGCTGGCTGGCAACCGCGTGGCGCCGTAAGTCACAGGCCTCACACAACCCCGCACTCCGGCCCGCGCAACCGCAGCGATTTTCCGTAGCGGTTTCCACCAGCCCCTTATTCGCAAGGCTTTCATGGCTTCCGCACCTGCTCCCGCCTCCGCCTATGTCCAGCCGCCACCGCTGACGGGCTCTGCCCGCCTGTGGGGCACGCTGGCCCTGTCGGCCGCGACTTTCATGAACGTGCTCGACACGTCCATCGCCAACGTGTCGCTGCCCGCGATTGCCGGCGACCTGGGCGTGAGCCCCAACCAGGGCACCTGGGTCATCACCAGCTTTGGCGTGGCCAACGCGATTGCCGTGCCGCTCACCGGCTGGCTGTCGCAGCGCTTCGGCCAGGTGCGGCTTTTCACCACCAGCGTCATCCTGTTTGTCATCACCTCGTGGCTGTGCGGCCTGGCGCCCAACATGACCACGCTGATCTTTCTGCGCGTGCTGCAGGGCCTGGTGGCCGGGCCGATGATTCCGCTTTCACAGGCGCTGCTGCTGTCGAGCTACCCGAAAGCGCTGGCGGGGCTGGCCATGGCGCTGTGGTCCATGACAACGCTGATCGCGCCCGTCATGGGGCCGCTCTTAGGGGGATGGATCACCGACAACATTTCATGGCCCTGGATTTTTTACATCAACATCCCCGTCGGCTTCGGCGCTGCCTTCATCACCTGGAGCATCTTCAGGAAGCGCGAAAGCGTCACCCGAAAGCTGCCCATCGACTCGGTGGGGCTGGCGCTGCTGGTCATCTGGGTCGGCGCGCTGCAGATCATGCTCGACAAGGGCCAGGAGCTCGACTGGTTTCACTCTGGTGAAGTCATCGCGCTGGGCATCATCGCGCTGGTCGGCCTGATCGCCTTTGTGATCTGGGAGCTGACGGAAGAGCATCCGGTGGTCGACCTCACGCTGTTCAAAAAACGCAACTTCTGGGCCGGCGCGCTGGCGCTGTCGGTGGGCTACGGCCTCTTCTTCGGCAACGTCGTATTGCTGCCGCTGTGGCTGCAGCAATACATGGGCTACACCGCCACGCAGGCCGGCATGGTGCTGGCGCCTGTTGGCGCGTTTGCGTTGCTGCTGTCGCCCGTCGTCGGCAAGAACATCGCGAAAGTTGATCCGCGCCGTTTCGCCGCGTTTGCCTTCATGGTGTTTGCGCTGGTGCTGTGGATGCGGTCCAACTTCAACACCCAGGCCGACTTCCGCACCATCATGATCCCGACCATCATCCAGGGCGTGGCCATGGCTTTCTTTTTCATCCCGCTGGTCACCATCACGCTGTCGGGCATCTCGCCCGACAAGATCCCCGCGGCATCCGGCCTGTCGAACTTCGTGCGCATCACGGCCGGCTCCTTCGGCACCTCGATTGCCACCACCATCTGGCAAGACCGCGCCGCCATGCACCACGCGCAGATCAGCGAATACGTGAACCAGGGCAGCACCGCCACCAACAGCGCCCTGACAGGCCTGGCCGGCGCCGGCCTCACGCCTGACCAGGCGCTGGGCACCATCAACCGCCTGGTCGACCAGCAGGCCTACATGCTGGCCGCCAACGACGTGTTTTATGCCTCCTCGCTGATCTTCCTGCTGCTGATTCCACTGGTGTTTTTGACGCGGCATACCAAGGTGGGGGCGGGGAGTGCGGACGCCGCGGCCGGGGCGCACTGAGGCCTCTGGTCGGGGCTGAAACGAAGACGGCGCCTTGTGCGCCGTTTTGTTGTGCTATCAAATCAATAGCTGCTTTCGCTCGTCTGCATTGGTCTACGGGCATATTTCGTATCTAAAAGCAGCCCCAAAATGCTCAAAAATAAGGGATTTGACGCTGCCATGCCTCGCCAAGGCGCTGCAACCGCCTCCAAAGCGGTTTTGGCCTTTTTTTAGGTATCAAAACGGGCTGCAGCCCAATCCGAATGTGCGCGAGCAGCTATCAAATCAATAGCGCTTCAGGCGAGCAGAGCATCCAGCGGGCTGGCTGTACCGCCGGCGGCAACCTTCAGCACATGCGTATAAATCATCGTGGTGCTCACGTCGCTGTGGCCCAGCAGTTCCTGTACGGTGCGGATGTCGGTGCCGGACTGCAGCAAATGGGTCGCGAAGCTGTGTCGCAGGGTATGAACGGATACGGGCTTGACGATGCCAGCCAGCGCGACAGCTTTTTTGAGGCTGCGTTGCAAGCGTTCTTCAAAAAGATGATGGCGTCGCTCTACGCCGGTGCGTGGGTCAATAGAGGGTTTGGGTGCCGGAAACATCCAGAACCATCCCCAGGTCTGACCAAGCCGCGGGTATTTGAGTTCAAGGGCGTCGGGCACCTGCACGCCGCTGCGCTGAGCCTGCCGGTCCATTTCCCATGTTGCGCGGGCAGTCAGCATCTGCAGCCGAAGAGCCGGTGCGAGCGAGCGCGGCAGCATCACCACACGGTCCTTGTTGCCCTTGGCTTCGCGCACGATGATGACGTGGCGGTCAAAGTCCACATCCTTGACCCGCAAGCGCATTCCTTCCATCAGCCGCATGCCGGTGCCATAAAGCAGGCGTGCGAGCAGGGAAGTTTCGCCGTCCATCACGGCCAGGAGACTGGCGATTTCTTCCTTCGTCAGTACGGAAGGAATTCGGCGAACCCGATTGGGGCGATTGAGCTCCGTGAGCCAAGGCAAGTCTGCCTCCAGTACTTCACGGTACAAAAACAGCAGCGCGCTCAAAGCCTGGTTGTGGGTGGCGCTTGAAACTTTGCGCTCATTGGCCAGCATCGTGAGGAACGCCTCCAGCTCGCGTGCTCCCATGTCGCGCGGGTGCGTCATGTGGCCGTTGCGGCCATGCCATCGGACAAAAAAACGGACCCAATACAGGTAAGTTTTCTCGGTGCTAAGGCTATAGTGCAAATACCGAACCCGCTCCCGGACCTGATCCAGCAAGCGGGCAGACTGCAGTGGAGGATTGCGGGGTTTCACAGAATTTTTATATCTGTATGAAATTACAGTATATTTCTTTGAATCCCAGCATGCAAGCGGCTTACAGGAGGTTTTAATGTCCAGATTAGATTGCAAGCGCCAGGTTATACCGCAGGTTTTGCGGCATACATTACGTTAGATTTCCTTCGCCCATGCACGCTTTAGTGACAATACTTACCGTTGTTTCAGCGGCCGCTGCCCTGCTGGGTTTAGTGGAGATCCTGCTCCTTCTCTTCCGATTACACGCGCCGTTCACAGCAACTGGAGAGGTGCTTCTGTTCTTGCTTAGCCTGGGCCGCAGAAAGCCTCGGTACACTCATGCTCTTGGTTCTGCTCAAGTCGGTATTCGCGGTGCGGATATTTTCCCGATCGCCGGAGCGGCAGTGCTCGGCATCTTGTTTTGGTGTGCCATCATCGTTCTAGTCGCGGTAAGGCTTGGACCGCTCCGATCAATACACGAGTGGTGAAGTGAACGGAAATCTAACAAATCGCTGGAGCGGACGCGTGAGGGATAAAGTGCCAAGTCCATACAGCAGCGCGCGCGCCGCTCAGCTCAACCGTTATATGGCAGACCCCCCCGGGGCGATGTTCTCGTGGCTGAAGTAGTTTTCACCGAAGTCGCGCTACTTCACGTGAGAGCGATGTCGGCTACGCTCCCATGGGCGCAGCCAGTTGTATCGGTGGTATGGACGAAGGCGACCATGGACAATTCGCGGGGTACCAACGGTGAAGTTGAGTGGCGCACCTTCGACTCACCCAAGTGGTTTGCGTTTGTCTCGGATTGGAGCGAGATTGCGGACGTTGATCCACACCCTGAGCAACTACCCCAAATTGATGGAGTAGCGGTCTATCGAGACAAAAAGGCCGAGGCCGAACCGGGAAAGTTCGTCATCTCACTCACAGAGAGGGGGCTCGCCGTTGAACTATCAGCCACATAACTTGGCCATCAACACGGACGCCTTGCGGCGCTCGTGCGCTACGCGCACTCCTGGCGCAAGACGCCGGTTACGTCTACGTTAGATTGCAGCAATTGACGCCCGGTCTTATCTATGTGCTTCTGTGCATCGCTGTCGGTGCTGCGCAAGTGGTCGATGCATACGCCCTTTCCAAGGGCGCCGGTAGGGCATCAGCAGTCACTACCGCCTTTTCGTTCTTCGAGTACGTTTGGGCAGGCACGTCGTTCTACGTCTGGTGGACGGCGAAGTTTGATGTACCCAAGTGGTTGCCGCTCTCCTTCGTTGCGTATGTCACGCTCATGGCCTTGGCGGGCGCAATCGCGGTTGCAAAGCGCCGCGATGAACTGGCTCTTTCCCCTGCAATGGTCGTCACAGGCGGTGTGTTCGGTGTATTCTTCTGCGTCGCCGCCACGTACGTCGCTCTACTCGGGCAGTAATCGGAGCGTGTGCGTGCAGCGATCTAACTTGTCAATTGACGCGGACCCACAACAGCAGGCTGCGGCTCCGCCGCTCATGTTGGTGGGCCGGTCATTTTTACGTTAGAAGGTAAGACGTGAGGAAATCGCTTTCTCTAGCTGTGCTGCTTGTGATGGCTTTGTCCGTCTGCATTGCAGCTGGCACGGCTCTCTACCGGTGGCTGAACGATGGCGACAAAGTCACGTGCATCGCCAATGAGTTCACCTTCGGATGTGGAAGTATCTTGGGCTGGGTTCTTTCCGCTCTTGGCGTGCTTGTTTTAATCGGCCTTGTCTTGTTCTGGGAGCGTTATCGTGGTGACTGACCAAATGCCTTCTAACAGGGCGCTCGACACGGAAACGCAACTTCAAGTTCCGGCGTCGCCGCATGTGTTTCGTTCCGGTCAGCTTCAACGTTAGGCACCTCATATGAAACACTACGTCGCAACACTCCTTCTAGCCACGAGCTGCGCAATCTGCCTGGCGCAGTCCGAAGTACCGCTTGAGGAGTCGCGGGGCGCAGCGCAAGCTCTCGGATATGCGAGCGTTTCCCAGGCGCTTGAGTCCCTCAAGGCGAAGCCTGGTGTCAGCATCAACATCACCAAACCCGACGGCTGGGTCATCATCAACGAGCCCAACCCGGCATTTGCCGTGTGGTCGTTCACTCCAGAAGGTCACTATGCGCATCCGGCCGTCGTGCGCCGCATCATCCAGCAGCGGCCAAACGGAGAGGTCTACGTTGAAATGGCCGCTCTTTGCCAGGCCACGAAAGAGCCATGCGACAAGCTCATTCGAGAGTTTCAACAACTCAACGAACGCATGCGCGAGCAAGTACGTGCTCGTATGCAGCAAGGCAAGGCGCAGCAGTGAATACACCGGTGCCTAACCCTTCCATCGAGCGGACGTCTTCCAGCAAGCTTCGCTTGCTTCCAGCCGCTGCTCATGTCAAACGTTAGGTCTCAGATGAAAATCTCTGGATACGCGAATCAAAACGTCGAGCCCGAGCATGTCGTTTCGGAAGAATTGGCTGAGATCACGTTGAGCGCAACGCCAACTGAGCTCCGACGCCTCGGTGAGTTTCTCGTTTTCTGTGCGGCGGAGATGGATCGGATGGGCGAGACCTACGATCACATTCACTTGGCAGACCGAATGAAAGAGTTCAATAAGTCGTCGCCGCACTTCGTGGTCTTTAGGGCGGATGCAGCGTGAGACCTAACCCATCCTTCGAGCGGGCGCCTGACGGCGCCGCTCAAGTCAAACGTTAAACCTGATATGGAGCCGTTCTCGTTCGTCGATCAGCTTGAAGAGGGCGCGCCACGCCGGGTGCTGGCGCGAGTTTCCTTTCTCGCGACCGAGGAAGGCGGCCGCCGTGGGCCTTGCAGGGGGCCGTATCGACCGAATCACAATTTTGGTGGACCGGATGACCGGTGGTTCTATATCGGACAACTCCAAATTCCCGAGGGTGAAGTTGTGAGTCCCGGAGAAACTCGCACCCTGGAGGTCCTGTTTCTGAACGGCCTTGGACTTACTGAGTTCCTGCATGTGGGCCGCCGGTGGCGCATCCAAGAGGGCCCGAAACTGGTGGCCAACGCTGAAGTATTAGAGGTGCGTGGTGAGGCTTAACATGTCAATCGACGCGGACCCACAACAGCAGAGGGCGGCTCCGCCGCTCATGTTGGTGGTCCGGTCATCTCTACGTTAGGCCTCAGCACACATGCCAGTAAGCTTTTCCCTCGACGCTACCGACTTCAAGCTGCTGGAGCGCGCCGTGGTAGCCCGCTTTGAGCGGAATCACGGACGGATGAATTTGGCCTTCTTTGCGCAGGTGCTTGCATGGATGTTCATTGCTCTCGCAGCGTTCACCTTCTTTAAGCAGTGGGAGAGAACGCCTGATGTCGCACGAGGCTACGGAGTAATTCTGTTCTTCGCAGTTGTCGGCTTCCTGTTTGCCTGTGTTCGGCCGCTAGCGGGGCAGTGGCTCTACCAAAAGTATGTTTCCGCCGCGAACAGCGCATTCACCGAGAAGCAATCGGTGGACCTTCAGGACGGCTCGCTAGTCTTGGAGTCAGCGTCCGCCAGGTCAGTTGTCCGTCGGACGGCGATCATCGACTGTTCGGAAGACGACCGAAACCACTACCTGTTTCTCACCGGAGTCCAGGCAATTGCTATTCCTAAGGCCACAGCCGCCACTCTCGGCGCTGAGTTTTCCGCCTTCCTGGCAGGCTGCGCACATGAGGCCTAACAGGTCAATCGACACGGACGTCGACGCGGCGGGCTTCGCCCGCCTATGCGCCGCCGGTCATTTCCGACGTTAGGTGGCTGCTATGGCACGATCAGTCATTTCAAGCCGAAGCGGCGGGATCGTACGGCTCCTCATTGCGTCTGCCCTATTGGTCGCTTTTGGCAGCTACTTTTTTTACCTTGGCTGGGAAACGTTCATTGATGGTGAGGTGCTCATTAAAAGAAAGAACAGTAATCCGTACATGGCATATGCGCACGGTGAGAATTCAAAAGCCTTCTTCAGTTACTTTCGCGATTGGTTCTGGGCCACCGGGCTCATCGTTCTCGCGGGTGTTGCTCTTCCGATTTGTTTGGTGCTTCTTCCCTCAAAGCAAAGGAACGATTGGTTTCATTTCTTTGGAGAAACTGCGGGAGGGATACGTAGCAATCTGCCGTGGGCTTTGGCGCTCTTGGTATGCATGGCGCTGTTTGGCTTGCTGGCTGACGAGGTTAGCGATCGCGGCCTGCCGCCAACGCGGCGCACAAAGCCACCCACCCCTTCGATCGATCGGATATCTTCCAGCGTGCTACCCACGCTTCCCGGCGCCGCTCATGTCCAACGTTAGACCGCATGAACCCGCAGCTCACGCAGCACATCGAGCAAGCCATCGCCCAAATTGAACCAATGGCCGCGCAGGGTTGGGCTGTGGCAGAGACCATTCTTCGGCAGTTGAAGTGGTGCCTATCGTTCTCTCGTGGGGAGGAGACGGAGCCTGCTCCCGGGCCATTCAGCATGGGACTAATCGCCACACGCGAGCTTGATATGTATGGTGACCAGCCCGACCTGGCTAGTATGATCAATAGAATTCAACAGGAGGTGGAGCGTGCGGTCTAGCTGGTCAGTCAACGCGGACGCCCAGAGGCGTCCGGCCGTTTCGCGGCCTTGGGTGGGCGCCGGTTACCTCGAACGTTAGACCTCAAAGTCACATCGCATGAGCCGCATCACCGTCCGCCAGGCCGTCTTGTCTGATCTCGCAGAACTCGCGAAGCTCTTCAACGAGTATCGCGAGTTTCAAGGAGAAAAGAGTGACTTGGCTGCTGCGCAACAGTTTCTTCAGGCGCGGTTCAATCACGGCGAGTCTGTCATCTTTATCGCACAAGACGAAAATGTGTCTTTAGGTTTTGCACAGCTGTATCCGAGCTATTCATCGGTCTCGCTGGAACGCGTCTTCGTGCTGAACGACCTCTTCGTGCACGAATTCGGCCGGCGGAAGGGCGTAGCCTCCGAACTATTGGCCGCTGTTGAAACCTATGCCTGGTCACTTGGCGCCGTCCGAGTCACACTGAATGTCGCAAGAACAAACAAGTCCGGTCAGGCACTTTATGAAGCACAAGGCTGGAGCCAAGACTCGCAGTTCTTTATGTACCACCGCTTTCCGAGCAAACTTTGAGCGTTACTCCAACATGAGGTCTAACCCTTCCATCGAGGGGATGCCTAAAAGGGTCATTCCTCATGTCAAACGTTAGTCGCCAGAAGGAGCACCATGGACAAACTATCACTCGAAGGTGGCTGCCAATGTGGTTCGGTTCGATATCGGGTCTCAGGCTCTCCGGTGATGGCCGCACTCTGCCATTGCTCGATGTGTCGGCGTGCCAATGCGGCGCCCGCGGTCGCGTGGGCAATGTTTCAAGAAGCGCAAGTCGATTTCACGAGACAGTTGCCAACGGTTTATGAGTCATCGCCGGGTTCGCGCCGCGGATTCTGTGCACGTTGCGGCACGCAAATCAGCTTTGCCGCGGATTACATTCCCGGGCTGATTGACGTCACGATCTGCAGTTTTGACGATCCAAGCCAGGTGGCACCTACGTTTCACTATTGGGAATCCAGGCGCCTTCCGTGGTTGCACGTTGCCGACCAACTGCCTCGATATCCCGAATTTCCACCAACTGAATGACCCTAGCCATGAAAAAGACGCTCACAGCACTCTTTTTTGGCATCTGCGCCATGGCTCAAGGCGCAGAACCGGCGCTCAAGTCATGGGATGGAAACTATCTATCGACCTTCGAGCTTGCGAAGGAGATGCGAGTTGAGTCCTTCGAGACGCTTCTTGCGAGCTTCGTTCCATCGCGTTTGATCGCGGAAGATATGGCCCTGCAATACTGGGTTAAGAATCACGGGCTTCTCGCTGAAGAAGGCGTTGGCGCTACCGGCTTGTTTCGTATCGGAAGAGACATCAAGGACTTCGCGACGCGAGGAGAGTGGATTTGGGAAATCCGTGTCATTCACCACGGTTTAAGTCTTGACGGGGTTATCTGGATTAACGCGCACACAAAGAAGATTCGTGCCCTTGGCCCCAACTCGTAAGCCCGATGTTCTTTACAACTCCGTTCAAATGTCCTTTATTTCGCGCGCAGTGGAAGTCTCATGTTTTAACCTCAAAGAAAGTACTTGATGTCGCAAGATTTTCAGCCGTTCTACATCTTCGAGCACCCAAACTTCAAGGACGTTCATGACGCCCAACGCCAGAGCCGCCTGTACGGCTTCCGGTACCGGGCCGCGCATGAAAAGTTCGAGGCTCTGAGCCAGAAACTAACGAAATCCCTGCCAGCTGAGCTCCTGGAGAGGACACTTGCCAAACCGCTAGAGGAGGTGCCTGATAACTCTGCGCTGTACATACTGAATATCACTCCGGAGGGGCGTCAAACGTTCCTTCCTGTCATGCTGGCGGAGGCCCTTGCGCTTGGATTCTCTGTACTTGATGATTCCGCGGGTCAGTGTCATTGCCCGGAGGGATTGTGGACTCTGGGAGGACTCCAGCCACAGGCGTAGCGAGGCTTCCATGTCGCGTGGATGCATCATGCGGACATTGCGGCCATGCCGGCGGACAAAAAAAGGACCCAACACAGGTAAGTTTTTACGGTGCCAAGGCTATAGTGCAAATACCGAATCAGCTCCCGGACCTGGTCCAGCAAGCGGGCAGACTGCAAGGGCGGATTGCGGGGCTTCACGGAATTTTTATCACTCTTTGAATCTACAGAATACTTCCTTGAAACCCAGCGTGCAAGCGCATTACGGGAGGTTTTAATGTCCAGATTAGATTGCAAGCGCCAGGTTATACCGCAGGTTTTGCGGCATACATTACGTTAACCCTCAATGGCTGCAAGGTTCACGTTCGTTCCTCCAGATGCCTGGGCGAAGGGCGACTACCGCCACGGCGCGCATATCGACAAGGGCGCCTGCTCTATAGAGGGCCTAGCCGCGGTAGTCGGCGCACGGTTGGAGTCCTACATCGAGGACGGTCTCGGCCCTGCGAAGTGTTTCGGTGCGCGGTCCGATAGCGGGCGCCAAGTCGGGTTCGAAGAGTTCGAGCAAAGTCCTGCGGGCGGCGTGGAGCTATTGGTTCTCTTTGAAAACGGAGTCTGCAAGCGCCGTGACATCCTCGACGCACTAGATTTTTTTTGGGATTTCCGAGCACTCAGTCGGTTGGTTCGCTCCGGGAGCAATCGATGGTTAACATGTCAATCGACACGGACCCACGACATCACAAGGCGGCTTTGCCGTAAGGTGATGTGGTCCAGTCATCTTCACGTTAGGCCTCGGAATACAGCCCACCCATCAACGCTCAGGAGGCAAAGTGGCTCGTCAAATCGTCTTTACGCCAAAGGCGGCCAAGCCGCCGCCGGCCTACAGTCAAGCCGTCAAAGCAGCCGGCCTGGTGTTCGTCTCTGGCACAGCCCCGGCCGATCCGGGTACGGGCGCGATCAAAGGCGCAACCATTCAGGAGCAAACTCGGCAGTGCCTGACCAACATACAGGCCATTCTTGAGGAAGCGGGTAGTTCGCTAGACAAGCTTGTCAGTGTCACAGTCGTGCTAGCGGACGAAGACGACTTCCCGGGAATGAATGAGGAATGGCTCAGGTGGTTTCCTTCGAATCCGCCAGCTCGCCAGGGCGCCAAGCTTCCTGCACGCATCCCTGGTCTGAAGGTCTCCATTGCGGCAGTCGCCGAGGCCTAACCCTTCCATCGAGGGGACGTCCACAATCAGGCTTGGCCTGCTTGTGGCCGCCCCTCATGTCAAACGTTAGAGCGTGAAGTAGTGCTGTTTCAATGACCGTTGTTTGGAATTCCGTAGCACTGCTTCAAACCAAAATACAAACTCAGCATCCGGTTGGACATGACACCAGACAATCAATTGAAACTGGCCCGACGCATGCTGGCTAGGCCCCCCGCAAGCTGTAGCTGGGATGACATGCTCAATCATGAAGACGACCTGATCTGGCACACCCAGTCGAGGCAACCGCATGTTGGGGAGCTTCGTTGTTGCGTCGACTCCATCGGGCTGACCTTAGCCTTCCTCGCATTGCCCCCCGCCGGATGGCAACAGCTTGAGGACGAGTTCGGCAAGGCAGCGGTGGCGTTTCGCTTCATGATCCTGCCGGGCGACATTGATGTCTTTATCAAATCCTCGACTGCAGCTCGCCCGGTCCGTCTATATGACGATGGACCAGTAGTTCCTCCGGCGCCTCCGGCCGATCCGTTCGAGTCCGTGATGAAGCTCATAGATGCTGCTGTGACAAAGGTGGCGGCTTCTGTTGATAGCGAGACGCGGGTGCGTCCGTTGATGAACAAGAGAGGTGTGCTTCAGCTGTTGGTCATAACCAGCACCATCGTGACTCGCGATCAATTGCATCAGCTTCCAGCGTTCCGCAAGGCGCTGGAGCGCCTGCGCGCCCAGCTGCGTACCGAGAAAATCAATTTGCACAGTGTGTCGATCGAAGCGCAGGAGGTCATCGATCGGGTCAATCACTTGATTACAGCGGAGGACATACTAAAAAAGGGGGAGGCGCCGCATTTGCGCTTCGCTCAAGGACCATGGGATGCCATTCACCAGCTGTGGCCATTTGGCAAACGCTGATTCCCGGTCCGGGACTTGCACTCGCGCCATTTCCTGGCTGGCGCGGCCTTGTTCTCGCAGAAGTCCGACGCATACTCGGCCAGAATGCGGTCTAACCATTCGGTCAAGCGGACAGCCCCCCGTGGTACCGGGTTCTGCCGCTTACCTCAAACGTTAGATGATGAACACACTCGCCATATGCGTCGTCGTTCTGGTCGTGGCGAACCTTGCCCTCGCTGCATGGGTTGTGCTTTCGCCGGCACTGACTACGACTCAGAAGACCTTTCAATGCCTGATCGTGTGGCTATTGCCTGTCCTTGGAGTAGTCTGCGTTTTGCTTGTGCACTTGACCGACGCGGAGCCTCGCAGACGCAAAACGCTTCCGCCGGGTGATGGTTCTGATCCAATGCCAGGAGGTACGCAATGAGCAAGCTGGTTCCTGCGTGCACATCTAACTGGTCAATCGACACAGAGCCACAACAGCAGGAGGCGGCGGCGCCGCAAGTGTTGGTGGCCCGTTCATTTTTACGTTAGGGTTTCATGGAGAAGCATGATGTATGTCCAGAGTGCGGGAAATCCTTCATGGGGCGCGCTCATCGATTGAAGATTACCGTGGCTCGCCTTTTCGGAATGCTACTTCCAACGAGCGCGGGCGAGGTACCTGGGGTAGTCCTATTCGGAGTTCGCTGCCCTGGATGCAACGCGATCTTTCAAAGCCGGGAATTGCGCTACTTCGGCTGGCTAGGTTACCCTTCATATCTTGTGCTCTTGTTCGTCCTGTTGGTATCTCTGATGGGGATCGCACTATTCGCATGGAGTCGGTGAAATTGTGGCATTGAAACCTGACAGGTCAGTCAACGCGGACGCCCAAAGGCGTCCTGCTGCTTCGCGGCCACCTTGGGTGGGCGCCGATTATCTTCACGTTAGGAGTCATCAATGAGCACCCTTGTGAATGATTCTTCAGCCTTTGAGGCGCACCAACGACGCATGCTGCTGGAGATCCTGATAACGGTCCGCGATGGCTTCGTCGAAGCTGGAGTGAAGAAGGAGAAGAAGCTGCGGGAGTTGACTGAAAACCTGGCGTTCCATTTGGCATGCATCGTCGATGGGTCGAGGGTGATGAATACTGGCGCGGAATATGTGCACCCCGTACTGGCTTTTACGAAAGGCACAGGTAAGAAGCCAGACTACGCGGAGTTGGTCTACTCTGGTGGTGGCTCTTGGATGCACGAGCTACTTGACGAGGAACTCACAAATGAAGCATTCGAAAAGGATGATTCCTGACACGCCCGTTGAGTGGATCGCCTGTGGCGACCGCTCACATACACGTTAGATTTCACACAATCCTCGGGGGAAGCATTGATTCCATTGCACTTTCAGCCATCCATCGAAACAATAGATGGATATGCCAGCGATGCCATTCGGATGACGCAAAAGATCTACGCCGTCGACATTTCCTCGTTTGCCCCATCCACACTGCGCCGAGTCGACTCCGTTCTGGAAGAATGGAAAACCGGCGGTGCCAGGATGGAACAGGTAGCAAAGTCCATCTATGCCTTCGGTTCGTTTGCTGGTGAGGTTTTGCTTAGGGCCAGGCACGGCGAGTGGTTTAAGCCAGATCAACCCCCAAATGAAGAGGACTTCTTCGACTATCCGTTCCTGGCTGTTCGCCTGATAGGCGGAGCAGTTTGGCGCCCCATTAATCTTGGCTTTCAGATGATGGACTCAGTGCCCAACTCAAGCTATTGGAACTCAATCGTCGATCTTCTTGGAAGAGTACCAGGTGAAGCCTGACCTATCAATTGACACGGACCCACAACAGCAGGAGGCGGCGTCGCCGCGAAGTGTTGTGCGCCGGTTATCTAACGTTAGGCGTCACAAGGCGCATAGCCGAACTGCTTACACCTGGAGACCCTGAATGAGCTATGACTTGCTTGTCTTTGCACCCGCTAAGGCGCCGAATGAACGCGAGGCATTTCTTTCCTGGTGGGAAGAGACATCCGAATGGTCTGAGGATCACAGCTACGACGATCCAAAGGTCTCCACACCAGAGCTTCAGGCTTGGTTCCTTGAGATGATCAAGTCGTACCCGGCAATGAACGGCCCCTTCTCTTCGGAAGAGTTTCCAGAGGATGATTCGGCTGTCACCGACTATAGCGTCGGGAAGGAAGCAATCTACGCCGCGTTCGCCTGGTCCAAGGCAGAAGCCGCATATGAGCAGGTCTTTAGCCTTGCAGCCAAGCATCAACTTGGGTTTTTTGATGCGAGCTCAGAAACCGGGGCAGTGTGGCTACCGGACGGGAAAGGCGGGCTCAAGCTTTCTCATCAAGGTGAGTCATCAGACACTGACGACAGTGACGCCTAGCCCTTCCATCGAGAGGATGTGGCCCGGCAAGCCGGGCACCCCCTCTCATGTCAAACGTTAGGCCTCAGAGTCCAAGCTATGCGCGCCCTAGAACTCAAGATCCCACCGCCGCTCGTGGCGCTAATCATCGCGATCACCATGTGGATCGCTAGAAATGTTGCGCCGACGCTTGAACTGTCGCCCGCTACTCGCATCGTCGCAGCCGGCGTCGTCGCGGCCATTGGTGGCTACTTCAGCATCGCTGGCACCATTGCGTTTCGGCGAGCCAGGACCACGGTCAATCCTTTGAAGCCGGAGAGGGCATCGTCACTCGTCACGTCTGGTGTCTATCGGATCACTCGCAATCCAATGTACGTCGCACTCGCCTTGCTTCTGGTGGCATGGAGTTTCTACTTGTCAGCGCCTGCGCTTCTGGCCGGCTCTGCGCTCTTCGTTCTCTATGTCACTCGCTTCCAGATTCAACCCGAAGAGAGGGTGCTGCGGCGCATGTTTGGTAACGATTACACGTCGTACACACAGAGGGTGCGAAGGTGGCTGTGAGGCTTAACCCTGCTTCAAGCGGACTTGCCCTCGGCGGGCGCATAAGTCAAATGTGAGTGTGTCCATGAGGCCGACGATAGCTGCATCCTGGAAATTTCTGACGCTAGCCGTCTTATTCGGCCCCATGGCGCTCGGCGTATGCGTGCTGCTCCTTCCCCGGTTTCGCTCGTTGCATGGCACAGTTGCCGAATGGATACTCTTGGCCGTACTGTTACTGCTTCCGTTTGTCGGCGCGTTCGGCCTGATCAAATACATGCCGTGCTCGCTCAGGGTCCGAATTGCAATCGCCGTGGCTTACGTATTGGCCATGGCTATGCCGGTGCTACTCACAGCCATCTTCATCGGATGTTCATGGGCGGGCACGTGCTTCTAGGTGCATGCTCTAACATGCTGGTCCACACGGACGCCCAAGGGCGTCCGCGCTTACGGCGCTCCTGTTCTCTGGTCGCTGGTCCTCTCCAACGTTAGGTGTCAATATGCGCTCACCACCCAAAACACCCAAGCCTCTGCGCGACATTCGGTACTTCGAGAGCATCGATCCCCCTCAGTTCGAGCATCCCATGCCGAACTACGCATCGAAGCTCTATGGTTTCCCACGCGCATGTGTAGCTCTTGGCCAGCGCGTCGGGATGAAGTGCGAAGAACTTGGAATGTCCATCGGCCACGCTGATCATCTCTACCTGTGCTTTACACCATCTCTGCCCGATGGGGCAGTCAGGATGACCGAATACGCCACGGAGCATTGGCATCGATTCGTGCTCTGCGGAATGGATCCAGCGTTCAACTCCATGCCGGACGAAAGAAAACTGGCTGTAGTTACCGAGGCAACGTTTTCAGCACTGCGCATGCTTGCGCCAACCGAGGCGCCAGCGCTTGAAGTGCTTCGACACTCAGTCGAGTCAGAAGGCGAGGCGCTCAGAGTGTGCCTTAAGGTCAAAGCGACGAAGCAATACCGTGTACGCGTCGAGCAAACGGTTCCCGTGCATCCACAACCCGCCGAAGTATTCGTTGAAGTCACAAATCTGAGAACGCAGCGCTCGAAGATGGTTAGAGTTGCGGAGGTGAAGTTCTACGATGATGCGCCAAGCTTGGTCGATCGCATTGCCATCGTTGATCACAAGCTCACGATCCATCCTCGAAAGTCCTTTCGAGCCAGCCTCATTGCCGCGGACTACCAAGTTCCAATTCAACTTGGCTTGGTCGACCTGAGTGGTGCCGAATCCTTCCTTCAAGCGAACCTGCCTGCGGCGGTCCGCTTAAGTCAAACGTGAGACATTAAGAGTAGAGAGCCGGAGCATGAAGCGCATCATGTACATCGAGAACAAATCAGGTGGTTTGGGCGGTTCCGGCCGCATTGGCTGGGTGGAGATGTCGCGCTCGACGCGCTCGTACACGTACGCGGGGAAGCGTTTTCTGAAAACGAAGTCCGGCTACAAATACAACTGCATCGAGGAAGAGACGGGAGCGCGTTACTGGATCTCTGGCCCCAAGAGGAAAGGTGGCGACACGATGTACGGCGGCATTATCGACATTGATGACGATGCCAGGCTTGAGTACTGGGCCAAAGTCCGAGGCCAGCCGGAGTGTATTCATCTAAAGCAAACCAGGTAACCAGGCATGTCTGACATTTCGCCCGGCTCGGACACGCAGCAGCAGGGTGCTGCTACGCGGCGCTTGCTGTGCGCCGGGAAGCCCGAACGTTAAGCCTCATCAGCGGCGCATCTCTCATCATCAAACAAGCATGACAGCACTTCGCGAAATTCACAGGCACAAAAGTACCTTGCAGTTGGCACGCAAACTCCTCACTGCGGCAATAGTGCTTCAGCTCCCGTTTCTGATCGAGATCGCGCTCAGACAAGCCGATTTACTGCTTCACCTGAACATCCTGGGCAACAGGCAAATGCCGGAAAAGACGTTTTGGTTTTTGAGCCTCACGGCGTCCGCCCTGGCGATCGTCGGGTTCATAATCGTTTGTCGCCAGCTATCGCTATGGGAAGGCGATCTGGAAAACACCGAATTTGTGCAGCGAACCCGGCTACTTGGAACCATGAAAATTGCTGCGGGCGTTCAACTCTTCTTCTATCTCGTTTTTCTGCTTCCACTGTTCAACCTCATTCCAGTAGTTTGGGCCAGGTCGAAAGCCACCGCCGCCATTCAAGACCTTGAGCTCTTGATGCCTGCACGTCGGCGCTAGGCGGAGGAGCAGCAAGGATGCGCGTGCCCCCTGTCGCGCGGATGCGTCATGTGGCCGTTGCGGCCATGCCGGCTGACAAAAATCGAACCCAATACAGGTAAGTTTTCTCGGTGCCAAGGCTATAGTGCAAATACCGAACCCGCTCCCGGACCTGATCCAGCAAGCGGGCAGACTGCAGTGGAGGATTGCGGGGTTTCACGGAATTTTTATACCTGTATGAATTTACAGTATATTGCCTTGAAGTCCAGCATGCAAGCGGCTTACAGGAGGTTTTGATGTCCAGATTAGATTGCAAGCGCCAAGTTATACCGCAGGTTTTGCGGCATACATTACGTTAGACGGCATGACCGACACTCGTGCACAAATCACTGCGCTGGTAGATGGAATGGCAGATATTTGCCACGATATCAGCGTTCGCGATGACAAACTTCGTGGCCCATTCATCTTGGCATTTGGGCTAAAGAACATCCATTCGCTCGAGCTTCGCAAAGTCGCGGATGAGTATGAACTGGAGTTGTGGCATGGTGCGACGTACGATGTCGAATACGTATCGGAAACGCTACTGCTTAAGACGCCAAGTGAAGCGCTCGAGCGTGCGAGAAGGTGGTTGCAGAATGATGTCGTCTAACCCTTCGTTCCAGCGGACCGCCTTCGGCGGCGCTGAACTCAAACGTTAGACCGCACATGGACATCGAGCAAGAACGAGCAGTGTTGGCGCGGATCGCGCGCTTTGTGGCCCGCCTTGGGGTCGCTGTTTTCGCCGGCCCGTTCATTTCCCTGCTCGTGGCTTGGGCCTGCGAGGAGGCTGGAATCCTAAGTGGGTGGGCGTTCATGCATAGCAATCTCGCATTGCCGACCTTCCTGGCTTCTGTTGGGCTCACCTTCTGGGTGACCGGATTCCTGCCATTGTTAAGGCCGCGGAAACCTCCGAGCGATGCGGTCTAACAGGTCGTTCGACACGGACACGCACCGGCAGGGGGGGCGGCGGGGGGGGGGGGAGCTGCCACGGCGATTACGGTGTTGGCGGGTTCGCCGTCCGCTGGACACCCAGCTCAGTACGCCGCAGCATTTATAGTCGCGGGGGTGATGCTGTCCGTGCCATTTGCCCTTGTATCCCTTTGGCTCGCGTTGGCTAACCGAGGCATCGAACGTGGCGAGAGGCTACGGATTCTGGGGATCACGCTCTTGGTGATCGGGGCGGCCCGGTGGCTCGGAATCCTCGTGGCGATCGGCCCCGTGTTTGCGGAAGGAAGTCTTCTGCTCATGGCACTTGGCGGGGCCTTTCATATTCGGAGCAAGCAGCTAACCAAAGGGACGGGCAATGCATAACATGGCAGTCGACACGGACGTCCTCGAGGCACGCTGTCGCGCGCATATGGTCTGCCGATCACTTCTACGTTAGGCCGCAGCAAACTCCCTAGCCCCCCAGCACAGATGACATCCCAAAAAAGCATGCCTAGTTTCACCATTGCCGGTCGCTTGGGCCCTGCACTTTTAGGCGGAGCCCTCGTTGCTCTGCTTGGTTGGGTGTCATTCGGATCACTCCTGCCAGGTGCTGCGGCGCCTGTTGGCGCCTGGATGCTCGGTGCCGCCGTAGCGTTTGGCGCGCCGAGTGCATCCAAGGCATGGCGTAGGGTTCTGCTCCTGGCAGGGCTGCTCTCATTTGTGGCGGCTTGGGCAATGTGGGTTGCGGTTTTAGGCGGAACGCAGGGTGCCGTTCAGGCCACACGCGCCGAAAACGCGCCAGGCTTCTCCCTTCTTGTCCTGGTTGGCGCCGTGTTGTTATTGTTCCTTGGACCTCCATTCTTCATCTTGCTCGGTCTGGGACTCATGGTACTTGCATACTTTGTGGGCCAGGAGCCAACACGCCGCAAGGGCAAAAAGCCAAGCCTCGCAGATGAAACAGGCGACTAACCCTTCCATCGAGAGAGCGGTACAGGGGCTTCACCCTTGTGCCGCCTCTCATGTCCAACGTTAAGACGCATGGCAACCTCAAACACCGCTGGATACTCTGGAACGCCGCTTTCCAGGAAACTCGGCATCAAAGAGGCGCATCGAGTGCTGCTCATCGCAGCACCTGAGGAGTACGAAAGCCTGTTGGCCCCACTTCCACCTGCCGTGCAGTTTGTGAGCCAGCCCGATTCAAAGGTAGATATCGCTCACGCCTTTGTCACGCAGCGAGAAGAACTGGCAAAGACTCTGAGTGTCTTGCGCAAGAAGCTGAAGCCCGACGCAGCGCTGTGGGTTTCCTGGCCGAAGAAGTCCGCCAAGGTT
The DNA here is from genome assembly GCF_056405635.1 of Polaromonas sp. P1_F8. NCBI lineage: Bacteria > Pseudomonadati > Pseudomonadota > Betaproteobacteria > Burkholderiales > Comamonadaceae > Polaromonas > Polaromonas sp. P1_F8. Next base: position 520,870 of record NZ_JBFUBS010000003.1, read on the forward strand.
CCGACCACCATCACAGAAGACACTATCCGCGAGTTGGCGCTGCCACTTGGCTTCGTAGATATCAAGGTCTGCGCCGTCACGGAAGTTTGGTCGGGGCTCAAATTGGTGGTTCGCAAGGAGCTTCGCTGAGAATGCGGCCTAACCCTTCCATCAAGACAAACATTAGGTCATGGTCACCACCAAGCTCCTGCTGATCTTTGCTCTTCTCTGCACCTCAGCCCTGCCTGTATCTGCTGAATACACGCCAACGGGGCGCAAGGCCATCTCCGCAATTTCGGCCGCTTTTCCGCATCTGGATTTCATTTGGACCAGCGCCGAGGGCGATCTGGACGGTGACGGAATCGCTGATCTGGCTTTGGTGGCCACTGGGCAGAGAGGTGGAAATCCACAGCGCGAGGAGCGCCTTTTCATTCTCAAGGGAAATCCGGATGGAAGCTATGGAGTCCTTTCCGTGTCTGACGAGTTTTGTCGCGTGAGCAAGTTCTATAACATCGATATAAAAAAGAATTCTGTGTTTGTTCAGGCGGTCGAGTATGCGGATGCCGCTCGCGCGTCGAGTTACACCATGCAGTTTCGATACAACGCGAGTCTCAAAGACCTTGAATTCGTCGGCGAAGAGACTCTTGACGAGAACTATAACGATGGGTCTTACTACAGGGTCAGCAACAATTACTTGACGAAAACTGCCATTCATTCACGCCACGCGGGCAAGAGACACAAGGACGTCAACGTTCGCCTCAACAGCTTTCCGATACTCAGATTGCAAGGCTTTGACTGTTCGAACCGTGGCTCGTCTGATTCGGTCGTCCACATTGACGAAAACTTCAAGGTGCGATCCCGATGAAGAGCAAGACAGCTAACAAATCGACCCAGTGGCGACGATCTGCGGCCGCGTCTGGCCTCCACCGTTAGACTCCATTTCACATATGCCATCACCAGTCATCGTCGCGCTCGACTTCGAATCCTCGGCTGAGGCGTTGGCATTGGTCAATCGGCTCGGCCCCGAAGCCGATCACTACAAGGTCGGCCTTCAGCTGCTCACAGAGGCTGGACCGCAGGTAGTTCGAGAGCTGGTGTCAGCAGGCAAACAGGTCTTCCTTGATCTCAAACTTCATGAGATACCGAACTCCGTAGCCAATGCAGTCAAGGCCGCTGGCAAGCTTGGGGTTTCAATGGTCACGGTCCATGCGTCAGCGGGTTCGGCTGTTCTGCGAGCGGCTGCCAGGGCTGCCGAGTCATACCCCCATCTAAAAGTTCTTGGCCTTACGGTCGTCACAAGCCTTTCTGACGCCGAGCTCCCAGAGATCGGCCTCGCACCATCAGTCAAAGACCAGGTTTTCCGCCTCGCTTCGCTGGCTTGCAAGTCAGGCTGCCATGGTATCGTGGCTTCCGCCGAAGAGGCCGCCTACTTGCGTGGTTCCTTGCCTGCCGGGGTACTCATCGTCTGCCCCGGCATTCAGCTTTCCCTGGCGGCCACAGACCAGGTGCGCATCTCCAGTCCTGCCGCGGCAGCCAGGGCAGGCGCCACGCACATCGTCATAGGCCGCGCTATCGCAGGTGCTTCGGAGCCACTGGCAGCGTATCGGACAGCAGTCGAGTCGTTTAACAATGGCGTCTAACCCTTCAATCAAGCGGACATACCACGGCAAGCCGGCATCTTGTTTTTCGGCGTCGTCCTCGCTACATTCCTGGTTTGGGTCGCATATGAAGTCGCGACACGCCACGCCGCATAACATATCAACCGGCGCGGAGCCACAACAGCAGGACGTGGCTCCGTCCCATTTGTTGGTGGTCCGATCATTTTTACGTCAGGCCTAAGGAGCCACCTATGTTTCGAATCCTTTTTAGCCCAATGGTCGCTGTCTGTGTTGTTGTGTTTGGCGTCTTTCTCATGTATGCCGGTCACAAGAACGCCACCAAGTTTTCGGCATTGCGCGATCACGGCAAGACGACAAAGGCCGAGGTAACCAAGCTGGAGTGGAAGGAAAAGAAGAATACCCATGCTGACAGCCTGTACACAGCGCATGTTCGCTTCACGACGGAGGATGGTCGCGAAATTCGGACTGAAGTCGGCGTTGCTGCGGAGCTTGGCCGTGCCTTGCGCAGCAACTCTGTCCCATCCACCATGACGGTCCGTTATCTACCTGAAGCACCCAGCACGCTTCAAGACATCAACCAGGACGACTCCTCTGATGCCCAGAAGGGCGTTGGTCGCTATATGTTGCTTGCGGGACTGGCCATGTTGGTCATCCGCTTCTTCTTTTCAGGGCGTGCGAAATGATGTCTGATCCTTCCTTCAAGCAGACCCGACTGCGGCGGGCCGCTTAAATTCAACGATAGGCCTCACTTGAAGTAGTTCCTTGCATCGTCAATTCAAAATTGAGAGGTCACATGCTCACGCTTTACTACACCCCCAATACTTGTGCGCTGGCAACGCATCTGGCACTGGCTCATGTAAATGCAGAGTACGAACTGGTCCGGATCGACTTCTCGAAGAACGAACAACGGGCGGCTGACTATCTGAAGGTCAATCCGAAGGGCCGGGTTCCAGCGCTCGTGACTGCACGCGGGGTCCTGACGGAAACACCGGCCATGCTCATGTTCATCGCCCAGACGTACCCGGACGCGCATCTGGCTCCGCTTGATGACACGTTTCGACTTGCGGAGATGAACGCTTTCAACAGCTATTTGTGCTCCACGGTTCATGTCGCCCACGCCCATCGAATGCGCGGTCACAGATGGGCAGACGAACCTGAAGCGTGGGACGCGATGCGAAGGAAGGTTCCTCAATCCGTGGGCGACGCCTTCTCGCTTATTGAAGGCGAGTATTTACGTGGACCGTGGGTTCTGGGAGAAGAGCTCTCTGTGTCAGATCTGTATCTTCTGACCCTCGCCCGCTGGCTGGAGGGTGACGGGGTGGACCTCTCCCGCCTTCCCCGAATCCTCGATCACAGGGCGCGAATGCTGGCTCTTCCTCTCGTCGAAAAGGTCATTGCTCAAGAGGAGGGGCCGCCGAAATGACACATGACTCTTCCGCCGGGCGGACCCTCCAGAGGTCGCTTCGTGCGTCCTTTGACCCGCCTTTCATGTCAAACGCTAGAAGGCATCAGCATGGGTTTCGATAGCACATGGCAGTTCCTCGGAGGCATCGCAATTGGGCTCGCGGTGATCGGGTCGTTGTGCCTTCGCGCTGCCGCGTCGTATGTGCTCGAGCGCTGGGGCCGCAGCACGAAAGGTGCAGTGGTACGTTCAGTAGAGAAGAATGACGATGGAGGCGTGGTGTACGTCGTGTCTTATGAATTCACAGCCACTTCGACGTCCGGTGCGCCTCAGATTCAAGCGGGGAAGCAGACGACGCGCTATAGCTTTCGTGCCAGGGACATTGTTGCCGTTCGATATTGGCCGAAATGGCCGAGGCTCAACCGAATTGCGGAGCGCGCCGTCTGAAGGCGGCAAGGACACGGGAGATGCCGTCTAACATGTCAATCGACACGCATCCACGACAGCAGGAGGCGGCTTCGCCGCTTGTGTCGGTAGTCTGGTCATCTTTGCGTTAGGCGTCACCAACTTCCCTCGCACATCACTCTCCAGCATCAGCCACAACATGAAGATCGGTCAAGCAATCATTCGCGCGGCCTTATGGCTCTCAGGTACAGGTGCACTTGCCCTGGTGGTTGCGGCCGGCTATTACGCCAACGAAGTGAGGGTTGCCAGGGTTGCAACACCGTCTCTGGTTTCCGAAACCTGGAAGCGCTTTGGGGCCCGGCTGAAACCCACAGACTTGTCGAAGGACAGGCAAGCCATGTTGTTGGCAGTCGAAGACCCGGCGTTCACCCGGCATCACGGCGTTGATCTTGAAACTCCCGGCGCAGGAATGACGACCATCACGCAAGGTTTGGTCAAGCTCATTTACTTCCCAGGCGGGTTCAAGCAAGGTATCGCCAAAGTTCGCCAGACGCTGATTGCACAGTACGCTCTGGATTCGCTGGTTTCCAAGAACGATCAAATGCAACTGTTCCTGAATATCTGCTACCTGGGCAGCAGGAACGGCCAGCCTGTTCATGGCTATGCGGCCGCCGCACAGGCATATTTCGGCAAGAGCTTTTCGGAACTCACTGACGAAGAGTTCCTGTCGCTCGTTGCAATGCACATAGCCCCCGATAACCTGAAGCCTGGGACGCCCGAAAACACCCAACGCGTTCAACGTATTCACGCCTACCTCTCTGGCAAGTATCGACCTGCGAGCCTGCTGGATGTTGACTACGACGGAAAGCAACACGGAACACTGGCGGAAGAAGCCCTTATGTCATTCTTGCGGCTTGTCACCGACGCAAGGCCTGAGCGCGCTGGCAGCTAACGCACTTGACTTGCCGTGGTGCCCAGCCTTTTAATTGAGAGAACACGTCCCGGCAAGCCGGGTCACGCCTCACATCTCAAGCGTTAGGCAACACAAATTACGCCATGGCTTTCGCATCACATGAAGAGTACTTCGCGAGCGTGCCCGCTGAGTCGCGCCTTCAGCTCCAATCCATTCAGGAAAAAGTGGAGACCTTGGTGCCTGGCGCCTCGCGCTGCATAAGCTACAACATGCCCGCGTTCAAGCGCGGTCGCGTGTTCTTCTACTTCGCTGCATTCAAGAAACACATTGGTGTCTATCCGCCCGTCACGCAAGATGCACGCCTCATGCAGGAACTCGCGCCATACCGTGGCGAAAAGGGTAACTTGTCTTTCCCGCTGAAGGAGGAGCTTCCAATTGAGCTCATTGGCCGGGTTGCCCTGGCGTTGTCGCAAGAGTACGGCCGCAAGTGAGCAATGAGCGTGGTCTCTGACCCTTCGTTGCTTTCTGGAGTTCTCCACGCCGCATACAGGGAAGGGTTGTCCGCGCCGACGCTGCAGCTGCGTACGTCGAGGCCGGCTTCTGTATGAGCTGGAACAAAGACTGCGCCTTGTTCGTCGTCTTTGCTATCAAATCAGTAGCTGCTTGCGCTCATCTGCATTGGTCTTGGGGTCTGTTTCGCATATGAAAATGCCCAAAAACAATTGATTTCGGCGCTGCCATACCTCGCAAAAGACCCTGTAGTGGCCTCCAAAGAGCGGTTTTGACCTCTTTTTATGCATGGAGACTGGCTGCAGACCAATGTGGACGGGCGCAAGAAGCTATTAAATCAATAGCATTTCGAGCAGGAGGGGGCCCATTTGATGACCGGACACATGCGCGTCCGTGCTTGTCTGTCGCATCTACGCCATAGATTCCAAAGCGTTCTTGGCGAGGTCGATTCTCATGGTGATAATCGCCGTGAATTACCTCCCCAGGTGAACTGATGAAGCCGCAGGTCTCACGACCGGAGGCCCGCCTGGGATGGGAATCCTTGCATTCTTGCGAGACAAGCGACGAGCACTGGGTAAGGACCCCGTGCGTTCGTCACTGATGTACTTCTGATATTGGGGGATTGCTTTGAGCCTGACAAAGATTTCACTTGTGCTGTTCATTGGGGGCCTGGTATGGCTTGGCGCCGAGTATGCGGAGGACCGCAAGCGCCCCTCGCGCCACAAGGTCCCTTCCGAGGCCGAATTGAGCACTGCTACCGGCAAAGCCCTGAGCGCCCGTGTTGTTGAGCGCAAGACCAAAAAGGGTGTACTGGCGAGCCGCTATGCGGAGCTGGACATACAAACCTCCGCAGGCATCGAGACTGTGCGCGTGGGCGAGCCGAATTCTGAGCGCGCGCTGGACGGGCTGGGCGGCGAAACCGTGACAGCCAAGTTCGATCCGAAGGATGAAAAGTCGGTGTTCAGTCTGAGCACCCCAAGCCGCCAGGTAATCGCGTACCGGGATACAGCTGCGTTCAAGGCCAAGCTTGTCGAGGGCAACAGCGGCGGCTACACCATTGGCTGGATCGCAGTGGCGTTGGGCGTTCTTGGCTTCTGGTTTGGCCGTAAGGTGGCCGCGAGCTAACCAAAAGCGCAGTGGCTTTGTCACGTCCTGACTCTTTCATAAACCGAAGTTGCTCCGGCAAGCTGGGCAGTGCCGGTTGTCTCAAACGTTAGGTGTCACTAGCCATGCAAAAACTTCTGCTCGTCGGTGCGTGCTGGGCCTTCTGGTTGATCTATGTCGTCGCCACCGTCAAGACCGATCTGAGAGCTGGCATCTCCTTGTGGCCATTCGTCAAGATGGCAGTCGGTGCCGTTGTTGCTGGATACGTCAGCTCAGTCCTTCTGCGCCCGTCAACCGAAGCTCAGGATGAAGCCGAAGAATCCCACTGGCGGCCTATGCCGCTGTTGATCAGGGTTGTCCTGGCAGTCGCAATCTTCACCGTAGGCCTTGGCCTGATCGCCATGAGCCTGGTTACCTCTTTGTTTGGTGTCATCGGAGTGGTTATCGGGATTGCCTGCTTGCCCATAGCGCTCTACTTTCTTGTCGCCGGCAAATACAATCCGCACGGTGTACCTTGAGTGCTTTAGAAGGGGCACCGAACCCTTCTATCGGGGGGGCTGATCGGAAGACCGGTCAGCACGGCCCTTCCAAAGCGTTCAGCCGTGCACGTGACGGCAATTCCACTCTTGCTGTCTGACGCGGACTACTGGCTTAATACGCGGAAAGCATCACACACAACACCATGCGTTCACTTCTAGCCCTGCTTGCGTTTGTCCTCATCTCAACACTTGCCACGGCTGCAGAGCCCAGCAAGGTCAGAGCTAGCTCGTTTGTACTTCTTGCTGAATCAAGGCTTCCCGATGCAGCGGCCTTCCGTGCACAGCTCGAGGTGCGGCTCAAGGGAAGGGTCAAGATTGATGACATGGAAACAGACGGCCAAAAGGTCATTCTTCTTCGATCGCGGGGTGGCACCGTGATGATTGGGCTGATCGATGCGCCCCTGCCAAAAGGCCAGATTGACGACTTGTGCCAAGGCGCCTGGTACTGGAAGAGGGCCTGCGAAGAGACTGCCCGGCACAAAGCCCACGTCTACGTCAGTATTCTGGACACGAATCTCGATCAGCTGGACGCTTATCTCTTGCAGACCGACGTGGTGGCAACGCTGATGGACCAGAATGCCATCGCAAGCTATTGGGGCGCCAGCTTGCAGTCCCGAGAAGCGTTCCTGAAACAGAGCGCGCAGGCCAGTCGGGCGGGGCCGCCCGTTTGGCTCTGGACTAACTTTCGTATCTCAACCGATCTGGAGAAGGGGTTCTCGCTGTCCACACAAGGAATGGAGAAGTTTGACCTGCGGGAAATCGAAGCCAAGGACGTGAACCGAAATGGCCTGGAAGTTTTCTCCCTGCTCATGAACATGGCCCAGTATCTCGTCAGCAGTGGACCGGTGATTAAAGACGGGGAAACGATAGGCGCTTCACCAGCGTTGAACATCAGGGTTCACCAGGGACCGTCTTATTGGCGGGAAGGTGTCACAGTCTACAGAGTGATGTACCCAAAAGAATGATTTGATGTCCGGATCAGATTGCAAGCGCCAGGCTATACCGCAGGGTTTGCGGCATACATTACATTCGGCGTCACTATCTAACTTTGCGTACCCAGTCATGATTCGAAAACTCCTGTCACTTCTCATCTCCTTTGCCGCATCTTCCGTCGCTTTCGCACAACCGGCTCAGTCGTTCGACAACAGCTCCTCGAACCTCATGGTGGTGTTACGGGAGTCTGTTGGTTCGAACAGGCAGGACGAATCGCTGGTGCCAATGGGCAAAACCAAGGTCAAGCTTGCGGACGGCAAGGAAATCGAAATCGAAACGGGATGGTACTCGTACATCGGAGACATGCACGTTCGTTTTGTCTTCGATACACCCACGTCAATGCCGAACGCCTCTCCGAAAGACCTGGAGCGCTTGAGGCTCACGCCGGAGGCAGCGCTCGAGCTTGCGGTCAGCAACATCAAGCGTGTGTATGGAGAGCCCAAGGCGACTCCCTGGAACGATCTCATGCAGGTCAAAGGAACGTCGCCCGATCTCGACAGCAGCTATTTCCTCGACCGGGAGTTTTGGCTGGGTCTGCTCAAACAACATCCTGAAGGTGTTGTTGCCCTCGTTGCGAAGCGTGGTGGTTTACTCTACTCACCCTTGTCGGATCAAAAGGCCGTCGAGGGAATGCGAAAGGGAGTTGAGTATTTGCACTCCAGCAGCGAACGTCTTCGCGTCTCTTCTGCGCTGTATCTTTTCAAGGACGGAAAGTGGTCAGTCTTCCAGGCTCCAGTGGCGAGGTAGTGGAGCACCGCGTGACGCCTAACCCTTTCATCGGGAGGGCGTTCAACATTGGGCTTCGCCTGCTGTCGGCCGCCTCTCATGTCAAACGTTAAGCCGCATGAAACGCTTTACCATCACCCTCATCCTTTGTATCGCAGCGTCTGGTGCATCGGCCCATCAAGACAGACGACTTTCGCTGTCTTCGGGAGGAGCAATCCCCGAACTGCCTCCCCGGTACGCAGCAACGCGCGTTCAGATCGAGTTCTCGAAGGGCAGAGCAGGAAGGCTCACGAAGCTGACACTAACTTCCGTCGGAAAGAGCACTGTCGTAAAAGGCTGCTTGCTCGAACTTGTCCCTGCCAGTTCGCGGAAAGGAGTTGCCCTGGCTGGGTCCTGGTATCACGACAAGCAATTCCTGCCCGACTACATCCAGGTTCTGTTCAAGACGTCGCCCTTGCCTCCCGGCCTTCCAGAAGAGCCTGGCGTCTTGTTCCTATTCAGCCTGGAAGACGCACGCCTACCTGAGGTCAAGAAGATAGTTCCGCTTCCCCAAGAACACGCGGTCGAGTATCAAGAAATAGCGCTACATGATGGTTGCCCCGGCAAGCCGTAGGCCACGTCGCCGTATGCGGCCTAACCCCTTGCTCAAGCGCCGACGCGCTACGGCAAGCCGTCTCGCCTCCGCGCGTGTCTTTGCTCGAGCGTTAGGCCTCACATGACTATCTGGCGATTCATCTTGCTTGGACTCGCATGGGGCTTGGCCATGTTGGTCTTCTTTCTTTATGATTTTCGAGGCGGTTCGAATCCAGTCCTTACGCTTCTTCTGGTAACGGGCCTATTTTTGATTGGTGGCGTCCTGTTTGGTGTTTTCATGTTCCTCTTAACGAAAGTCACTGCTCGTGTTGCCGGTTTCGACATATCGAAGACTCAAAAGACAAAGCTTGGACTTCGGAGCTCGATTCTCATCGCCGCGGGTATCGTGCCTTCTGTGGCAATCATCGGGGTCGTATTCACGCTTCAATACGAATTTTTGTGGGTGGCACTGGCGGCATGCTTGGGGCCCACACTTGTTCTCTTGCCGGGCTCGGCCAAGTCAATCAGTGGCCGATTGCTGTTCGTTCGATGCATTGGTTCGGTGACAGTGGGTGCACTCGCCGCCGCTACAGCCGGCGCATTGTTGATGTCCTTTGAGTTGAGTCCAGTGTTTCTGTTGACGTGCGTTGCATATGCGGCGGCTTGGACTATCGCTCAAGTTATTTCTATATTGGTTCGTCCGCATTTCAGTCAGGAGGCAGGGCAGTGACGGCGAAATCCAACATGTCGCTCGATGCGGACCCACAACTGCAGAAGGCCGATTCGCCGCGAGTATTGCCGTCCGGTCAGCTCCAACGTTGTCCAGCATCAATTCGCAGCGTAGGCATGCGAACCGAAATGGCATGAGAGCTTCGACCTGGCTTCGGTGCGTTGGCTACTCTGTCGTAGTCATTGCTTTACTGCTGCTTTTGGGGGTTGGCGACCTGCTGCCAGTTGACTTTTTTCTTTGGCTTCAAGTTCTCTGGTCTGGCGCTTCGACTCCGCGCTACATGCGTGTCGTTCCCACCAGGGAGTCAAGTATGCTCGTGTGGGGTTTGCTGGCATTTGGCCTCATCCTGATTGCGGCGGGTTGGGCGCTAAGGCCGAAACGAGCGAAGAAGTGACTTATGGTGACTTATGCATAACATGTCAATCGACACGGATCCACAACAGCAGGAGGCGGCTTCGCCCCGAGTCTTGGTGGTCCGGTCATCTTCACGTTAGGCTCCTTCTTCCCTACCTCATGCTAGCAAAGCTATTCGCCGCACTCCTGGCACTCTCTGGAGTACTGCTGGTCCTTGTAGGGAGCGCGGCCATCATCCAGGCCGAGCCCAACTCACCCATGTTCTTTGGAATGCTATCTGCCATCGTCGCGTTCGGAGTGGGCTGCCTCATCGCCTCCATCGGTGTCTTCAGAAAGCGGCGATACGGCTTCGTTTTATGCATTGGCCTGGGCGTAAGTGCCGCCGGCCTCGCGCTTATCGTTTCTGAATCTGTAGGCCAGGGAGTACTCTGGCCAATCTTTGCGTTCATGACGGCCAGCGGCGCTGCCGGCCTGTTTGTGAAGTCAGGCGCCGATGCTACGGGAAGAGCCGAGCCGTGACCAATCGTTCGATTTTCTTGATGGCATATTGCCTTCGCTCTGCAGCCTGACAGCTCACGTCGAACTTTCGGCGTCTTTCAGCGTCACCAATTTGCAAGGGAGCTAGTTTTGAACAAAGCATGTGCAGTATCGGCAAGTTTGTTGGCCTTCTTCTCAGTTGAAGCCGCAGCCCAAGCCATACCAATGGAGGACCAGACATTTACTGAATTTGCCGCACAAGCAGTACGGCGCGAGGTTGGCGACACGCCTGTCTCAATAAAGGGGCCACTTACATTGTCGGTTGGCGCCTTGCAGGCCAATCTAGAGAGGGTTTTCGGTTTTTGCCGCTCTAATAATTCTGGTTGCGTATCCGAAATCGACCGGTATGCCAAGGGCGTGGCGCAAGTGCTAAAACAACAGAATGCGCCGGTAGATAAAAGCTCAGTGCGTCTCGTTGTCCGGTCAAGCGAATATATCAAGCGAGCGCAGGAATCTTTGGGTAGTGATGGCCCGACGCTTCAGGCGAAACCACTCGTTGAAGGGCTGGTATCGGTAGCCGTGCTCGATACGCCGCGCGCGGTGAGACCGCTTGATGATCGCGACCTGAGAAAGCTCAACATGTCACAGAATCAGCTATTTGAACTTGGTGGTGAGAATCTGCAGGCCACACTGAAACCTCTCGCTGACAGCGCGAAGCCCGTCGGAAGCGGGCAGATTGGAGCTATTCCAGGTGGCGTGTATGAGGTCGGCCGCGTCGCCATTCTTTCTCAGTGGGCACCTCTTGCAAATGCTCAGCAAGGTCTCCTTGTTATAGCTCTTCCAACAACGGATATGGTCTTGTACATATCGGAATCCACTCCGTCAGCAATAGATGCACTTCGGGCGCTCTCCAAAGACACCGCTGCAAAATCATCCAATCCTCTTTCGCCAAGCACCGTACTCAAATGGACCGCTGAGCGATGGATGCCCGTACAGTGAGTGCCAAGGTGGCCGCATCAATGCCTGACCCTTCCATCAAGAGGGCGCACCCCGGCATGCCGGGTCGAGCCGCTCATCTCAAACCTTAGACATCAAGAGAAAATATGCACAGTCCCGTTGAGCGCTTCAAAACTGTATGGCTCGACGCCAGGAGCCGCGGGTCGTCCAGGCACAGGAACGCTGTTTGTGTTTCCACCATCGATGCGGATGGATACCCCAGTTCGCGATTTGTCGATTTGAAGGAAGCGGAAGAGACGGGTTTCGTCTTTTGCACGCATTTGGACTCTGGCAAGGCCTTGGACATCGCTCGCAACCCCAAGACCGGCATCACGCTGTGGTGGGAGCATATCGCCACGCAAGTACGCATCAAAGGCGTTTGTACGGTAATACCGGAACAGGAGGCCGAAGTACATTGGGCGGGCCGTCTGCGGGATGCCCAAATTGCCACAGCGACATTTCAGCAGAGCCGTCCGCTTGCAAGCCTCGAGTCGCTTTCGGATCAATACGGACGCGCCGTAGCTGCGTACGACGGCAAGCCAATCCCTCGCCCCGCGAACTGGGGCGGATTCAGGCTCCGGGTCGAGCACATTGAATTTCTGGAGTTCAAAGAGAGCCGCCTGCATGCACGGACGGCCTATTCCCGCATCGGTTCCCGCTGGGAGCAAGCGTTCCTGCAACCTTAGGGTATCTCGCCGGGAGTAACCCATCATCTGAGCGGACCGCAACAGCAGGCCACGTGACACCGTGCTGTTAGTTCCGGTTCCGCGCGGCCTGCTGCTACAGTCCACTCAGCCCAAATGTTAGGCCTTAACAATGCCCGATTACGACAACCCCGAAGTTGAAGCTCAGTGGTGTGCAGAGCGCCGTGCTGAAGTATCCGAATACTTGCAGCGAGAAGGCTTGGTGCATGGCCGGATCGGTGTTGAGCCTGCGTGGCACCTTGCCCCCTATGTCTCAATTTGGACCGTCGAAAGCCTTGAGAGCCCTGGTTCAGTGGGCTGGTGGGCTATCTCTGGCGATATGCCGAACGACTATGTTTCCTCAAGCAAGGCTGGAACTCCACGGGAGGCGGTACATGCCATCGCTTCACTCTGGCAGGACGCGGCTCGATGCATGGCGCGTGGGGAGCGCCACCCAACGTTTGTCATTGGTACGGGAGAGAACATGGAAGAACTCGCCCCCATGCTCGCATCGAGGGCGGGGTTACTGCTGGAATGGGCCGATGACCCTGCGGTGTGGGAAGAAGATGAGCTTTAACCCGCTTCAAGTTTTTTCTCTAATGACCTCGGTCTGCTCGCATCACAGGCCTGAGCCTTACTTCGGGTGGGCACGCAAACCTTAAGTTCTTCGCATATGCCATCAACAAATCAAGCCCTGTTCATTTTTCTCGCGTGGTCTGGCGTTCAGGCCGCATTGCTTCTTGCGTCGCTGCGTTCCAGGCAACCCTTGCCGGAATTGCTCGCAGCTGTAGAGACAGTCGAGCCTTCGATGGCGCCGGCGGAAAAAGGTGACATGGCCAGAGGATTCCTCTGGATCAGCGTTGTCTGGTTCGCCCTGGCCACAACCATTGCGGCGGTCTCTTTCAATTCGGCATCAAAAGGAAGCCTGTGGGGCCTGGCCGTTTTTACCGCCATAGGTGGCTGGTCGCTCTACGACGCAGCGTCAAGCCCTGTCGTTCTGGGCCGCATGTACCCAGGGAGCATTAAATGGACAAACTGGCTTACAGCTGTATTGAGCTCAACGGTCTGGTTATTGCTCTTTGTGATGCTGGCCATTCAATGGCTCTCCTGAAGCCGCCTGGCCTTCTTATCTCAAACGTTAGGCGTCATGATGACCATTTATGCAACCAGCAAGGTCGTACACGCTGCGCTGAAGCGCGCGCTCAGTCCATGGTTTACGGCGAACGGCTGGAAGCGGCGGCCCGGTTACTCCCTGAATCTTTGGGTCGATTTTCTGCTTCCGAGGTTTCCGCACCTTCTGCGTCGAAGTGAAGGGCAGGATTTCACCGCACAATGACGCTCATCATCCATACGCCTCCAACCATCCAGCTCACACATGGAATCTCCCAAACTCAGAGTCGGCCAACCGATTACGCCCGAGCAGTTCGACGAACTCACGGACGCGCAGCTGTCACGGCTCGTTCCCAAGGCGTATCGTGAATTTTTCCCCGGCAAAGACTTTTGCGCCGACGGGTACTTCTATCTTCACGACGGAACGGCCTGGAGCTTTTATCGAGGGGATTTCCTTGATGAATAGTGTTTTTTCCGTCGGCAAATGCGCCCTGGTAACACCTGTGGATGTCACCGTCGTTTTTTCCATAAAGGCGTGGAAGTGTTTCACACATCAGTAGCGCGAGCATGAGTCGGGAAGCAGGAGCTACCCGTTTAACTATCTACCGCCACTGATCAGCACGCTATAAGCCTCACGCGTCTCCGGCGACACGGAATCCACCAGCTGCGCATGCGGCGTCTTGTGGCGCACCAGAACGCGAGCCGAGGCGATGGCCTTTGATTTGCAAAACCAGTGGCAGGTGTGCTGCATCAGGAAGAGTTCGGCCGACATCGTGAAGGCCTTGGCCTTTGGGCTAAGCCCGGCCGCATTTTGGGCCACGCGCGCAATGCCGGCGGCGTGAATCGCCAGGGCAATGCGCATGTCGAAGCTCATGGCCGGCAGGATCAGGGTGGCAAATGGAAAACTGATGGGCAGCCGGCTCACGCGCGCGTCGGGTTCAGGCACCCTGGCAAACTCTGTCGCAAATTTACTGAACTGCACAGCCAGCTGCGCTTCAGAGTTGGCCAGTTGTTGCCAGACCTGCTCGCGCCGCTCGGGTTCTTTTTCGCCGAGTGCCCGCAGGTAACCGTCGGCAAGCGTCTCCATGAGCTTTTCAATCTGGTAATTGCCCAGGTGGCTGCCCAGCAGTGCTATGCGTTGGCGTTCTTCCCTGGCTTTCAGGAGGTAGGTGCCGATGGCGACAAAGGTCACCAGGAGAAAAAAGTCCATTTCAGTTCCGGTTGCATGTGTCAAGCGCTGGCAAGGATCTTGTCAGCATGGGTTGAGTGTAGTCACGCAACCCTTTCCCGCGCTGACTGCCGCGTAACACCCCTGACCCCTGATTCCCTTCTGTCTTTGATGGTGAAACCGGTGCAACGATTCGTGGGTTCTGCTTACAAAATCACCTGTCTCTCGGCCAGTGCCTTGCCCCAGGTCAGCAACCGGTAGCTGCGATGAGCCGGTACATAGTAGGGGTCGTTCTCGATCAGCTCCACGGCGCGCGCTCTGGACGCAACCTCCATGACCCAGAGGCCTCCCACAAAGCTTTCGCCGGGCGCTTCACGCAAACCGCCTGCAATGAGGATTTCGTCCTGGTGTTGCCGAAGATAGACAAGGTGAAGGGGTTCGCGCTCCTGCCGGATCGCCAGCATGGCGGGTGTGTCGTCAAATAGGGCTATCCAGCGCATTGGGCCATCCTGATTGAAGTGATGAATGAAGTGATGAAGGTGAGGGGCTTGGGGCTGCGAGATTCACGATGAAGTTTGTTTGCCCTTGCCGGGGGCTTTTGGCGGCCTGGCAGTGCGAACCTTGCCGCCCTGGCTTCCCGCCGCGGCTTGCCTTAAGCCTGCCAGGGCGGGTTCCAGTACTTTCATGTCTGCGTTGGCCGCGTAGACGGCATAAGCGGGGTACAAAAACTCGGGCTTGCCTGGCACGCAGAACAGGCGGCCTTCCTTTATGTGATTGCGCACCACGTTTTGCCGGAAATAGCCGGCACCGCCCACAGCAAGCAGGTACTCCAGCCCCAATGGCCCCAGGCTGGAGGAGACCCCGACGCTGGAAAGCTCCGGGAACGCCAGGCTGTGCTGTGCCGAGAATTCACGCCCCCAGTCCACGTAGACGTAGTCGGCGGGCTGCGGCATCTCGAGCTTGGGGGAGGTGGTGACCAGCACCAGCTTTTCTTCGATCAGCAGTTCGATCCTGAGGCCGGGGCGCTGCCGTGGTGCATAGGCAATGACGATGTCCAGTGTTCCATGGGCCACGCGTTCCAGCAGATCTTCTGCAACACCCACCTCGGTGCGAAGCGCCAGGTCGGGCGCGTTTTTTCGCATCCAGAACAGCCAGTCGAGCATCAGCGGTTGCCAGAGGCTGATTTCACAGCCAACGGTCACCAGCGCGCGGCGCCCGGGTGGCACGGCCATCTGGTGGCGGGCGCGCTCCCAGACTTGTACCAGCGTCATGGCGTGCCGTACAAACTGCTCGCCTGCGGGCGTGAGCGACGCGCCGGCCTTGTTCCTGACGAAAAGCGTGCGTCCCAGCAGGTCCTCCAGGGTCTTCACGCGGGCGCTGACCGCGGTCTGGGTGACATGCAGCCGTTCTGCGGCCTGGACAAAGCTGTGGCAGGACACGATTTCGAGGAAGGTGCGGGCGAGGTTGATATCCATGGCGTGTCTCCCATTTTTCCGGCCTTAGAGGTCGTGCTCTAAATGCAATTTTTCTGCACTCAAACGCAATATAAGTCGTTTTACTTTTATACTCGTAAACCCTATATTCTCGTCATGACCTCTGTTTTGGCAATCGTTGCCGCTCACGTCACTTCGAAAGGACCTTCCATGACACGCACCGCATTTTTCACTGAGCCCGCTTCCGCCAACGCCTCTGTCGGCGGCCGTTCGTTGCAGGCTTCTTCTTCGTTGTCTTCTTTGCTGCGCAAGGTGATGGATGCTGCGCAATTCCTCCTGCCGGGCGCGCCATCTGTGGCCCCTGTGCCTGGTCAGCCCTACCCATGGTTGACGGCAAATATCCGCCGCAACATGAGCCCGCGCGCCCAGCGCCTGATCCGCGCCGACTATTGATCCCTTTGGGCGCTGCGCCGCAACTGCGGCCGGCGCCGGTCTGGGGCGCTACATCTTCAGGCGCTGCGCATACCCCGTCATCTCCAGGTACCCCATCCCCACGCGCTTGCCGTTGCTGTCGATCAGCTCGCTCAAGCCTTCCCAGTAAATGGCGCCTGTCGACTGGCGGCTGTCCAGCTCCTGGTTGTCGATTACCGCACGTACGGTATAAAAATCGGCCGGTGTTCGCACTATCCATTCCACTGGGTAAGTCGCTTGCGTCAGTGGGCTTTTCCAGTGGCGTACGGGTTTAAAAATCACCTCGCCGCGGCCGAAGGTGTAAAGCCCGCCCTTCGTTGAGCGGAACGAGCCGCCATCCCACAGCGTGTTGCCGTCTTTGCCGCGCAGCCTGAAAGCGGTGAGGGCGCTGCCGTCCAGCAGGTTCATGCCTATCCAGTCCCAGCCCGTGGCGTCTGAATGCAGGATCTCTTCGCTCCACTCGTGGTCCAGCCAGGCTGTTCCGGTAACGGCAAAGTTTTTTCCTTTGACTTGCAGGCTGCCGCGCGCAGCAAGCTGCGGCTGGCTGTAGTAGTAACTGGCCTGTTTTTCGTCAGGCCCTTTGCGCGACAGGCCCTTGTTGCCCTGCAGCAGCACGCCTTGCGTTTCTTCAAACTGCAGCTTGAGTGCAAAGTCGCTGGCGGGCAGTTCAGCGGTGTACCTTGCGCCTTCGGCTTTCAGGGACCAGTCGCGCAACTTGACGGCCATGTCCTGCTCGCTGGCGTTGGCAATGCCAAAACCTTCCCGTGCGATGCGCTGGTCGTGCCAGAGCTTGTTGCCCTGCACATCGGTGATGGCGGCATGCGCAAAAACCAGCTGCCTTGCGGCGAATTTTGACGACATGCCCTGCGTATCGTCCACGCGTGAACGGAAAAAGGTCAGCTGAAAGCCGAAGAGGCGACTCCCCGCTGTACCACCCGCGGCGCTGGCCGTAGCCTGGCCGGTGATGTACCACCACTCGGTGCGAAAGCCGGGATGTGCGCCGCGGTCGCGCGGGAACACCAGTGTTTTGGTGGGCAGGGCATGGGCTTCCAGGCCAGCCAGACTCGCCAGGCCGGCCGCGCCTCCCAGCAACAGCTGGCGTCTCGGCAAACCGGCGGGCAGGGGCGGGCGCATGCAGGCTCCGGGGTTCTTCAGGCCGGCACCGGCCGCATCAAGCGGTTGATCTGCTCGTTCGCTGCCGTGCAGTCGCCCATTTTTTCAGCGACCCAGCTGGCGTTGTAGTACGTGGGCAGGTAACGCTCGCCGGAGTCGCACAGCAGCGACAGGATAGAACCCTGTTCGCTGCGCGCCAGCATCTCATGCGCCAGGGTGAGCATGCCTACCAGGTTGGTGCCGGTCGAAGGCCCGACCCTGCGGCCCAGCAGCTGCGACAAGGCCTGCATGGCGGCCAGCGAGTCCACATCGGCCACTTCCACCATGCGATCTATCACCGTGCGGATAAAGCTGGCTTCCACGCGCGGGCGGCCAATGCCTTCAATGCGCGAGCCTGCACCGGTGAGACCGGCATCGCCGGTGCGGTGATAGGCGCTGAAAACAGACCCCATCGGGTCAGCCACGCACAGCTGGCTGCCGTGGCGCTGGTAGCGCACATAACGCCCGATGGTGGCGCTGGTGCCGCCCGTGCCGGCACCCACCACAATCCAGCGCGGCACCGGGTGCCGCTCGCGGGCCATCTGGCTGAACATGCTTTCGGCGATGTTGTTGTTACCGCGCCAGTCGGTGGCGCGCTCGGCATAGGTGAACTGGTCCATGTAGTGGCCGCCGGTTTCAAGCGCCACTTTGCGCGCTTCGTCGTACACCTGTACCGCGCTTTCCACCCAGTGGCAGCGCCCGCCATAGAACTCGATCTGCGCCACCTTCTCGGGCGAGGTGCTGCGCGGCATCACCGCAACAAAGGGCAAACCCAACAGCCGCGCGAAGTAGGCTTCGCTGACTGCGGTCGAGCCACTGGACGCTTCAACGACAGTGGAGTTCTCGTGGATCAACCCGTTGCACAACGCATACAAGAACAATGAGCGTGCCAGCCGGTGCTTGAGGCTGCCGGTGGGATGGGTGGATTCGTCCTTGAGGTAAAAATCAATGCCGCGCGCAGCGAACTCCGGCAGCGGCAGCGGGATCAGGTGGGTGTCGGCACTGCGCAGGTAGTCGGCTTCAATGCGGGCGATGGCGGCGCTGAGCCAGGAACTGCTGGAGGTCTGTAGGGAAGTCATTGCCCGATTCTCGCAGCAAGACCTGTTGGCGTAAAACGTCTTTTACCGGCTTGCCGGCCCGGCGCGGGGGTTTCAGCGTCATTCCCAGCGGCGGGGCCCCGGGTCATTCATCAGGCCGGGGATTTCACCGCGGCCAATGCCGAGGTCATTGAGCTGGTGGTCGTTCATCAGTCGCAGCTCATTCAGGTTCCGTCGCCTCTGCGCGTTTTTGCGCAGGGCGGCCAGAAACCTTTGGCCCAGCTTTGTGACTGGAAAGCCGGGCAGGGCTCCCGGAAAGATTCTCATTGTCTTCGTCAGCATTTCGCGCACTCCTGGTAGGAAGTGCCCTATGGTGCTGAAAATCATGATATTGTGGAAGTTGAATTTTCTGATCGAAATTATCAGAATTACTGATAGAGACACTTCCATGCGCGAATTGAACCTGGACCAATTAAGAACGCTGGTGGCCATCACAGACCTGGGCACCTTTTCTGCCGCGGCGCAGGGCCTGCACCTGGCGCAGCCCACCGTGAGCCTGCATGTGAGCGAGCTTGAAAGCCGTTTGGGCACGCCGCTGGTGGTGCGCGGCGGCCGGCGTGTGGAGCCCACACCGGCAGGCGCCGTGCTGGTTGAGCGGGCCCGCCGCCTGCTGCGCGATGCCGACGATGCGGTCGATGCGGTGAAGCGCCACGTCGAGGGCCGCACCGGCCGGGTCCGGCTGGGCACCACCACCGGCGTGCTGGTGTACTTTTTGCCGCAAGTGCTCAAGGCCATGGAACAAGCCCACCCCGACATCGATGTCGAGGTCAGTATTCTTGGTTCCGCCGACACGCTGCAGCGCTTGCTTGACGGCACGCTCGACGTCGGCCTGGTCGCCACACCGCCACCCGCGCAGCGCGGCATGGTGATCACCCACTGGCGCAGCGACCCGATGATGGCGTTTGTACCCAAGCGCTGGAAGGCGCCCAAGCACGCCACGCCCGCATGGCTGGCCACCCGCCCGCTGATCTTCAACGAAACCCCGACCCACATGTACCGCATGACCATGGCCTGGTTTGCCGACGCGGGTTTCACGCCGCGCGCGCGCATCGAACTCAATTATTCCGAGGCCATCAAGAGCCTGGTGGCCGCCGGCTACGGCGCCGCGGTGCTGCCCAGGGAGCAGTCGCTGGAGGAATCCAACGTGCGGCATGACGTACAGCTGGTGCCGCTCAAGCCCGCGCTGACGCGCCACACGGCCATGGTCCACCGCCCGCTGGATGTGCTCGACGGCGCCACCCGTAACCTGCTCAAGACGCTGGCGAGTTTTCGGCAGACCTGAGCAGGGGCGTGGCCGCGACAACGGGACGCTGCTGACGGCACCCAATTTCGCCTTTTTTTCAGAGTTCACAAAAAAAGTGGCGCAGAAATGTCGATTTGAGACTATCCCGAACGTCGTGAGGTAGGTGACCGGTCAATCGCATGTCCGGTATCAACAAAGCACTCAACCAGACATCTCAGCAAAAGGAGAAACCACCATGACCCTTCCGACGACCCCTACCATAACGGCCTTTGAACGCTCGCCCGACCGCGGCCGGGGGCTGGCGCGTGACATGCGCGTTCGCTGGGCGCTTGAAGAAGTGGGCCAGCCTTACGCGGTTCGCCTTGTTTCGTTCACGGCGATGAAGGAACCCGCGCATCGGGCGCTTCATCCTTTCGGGCAGATTCCAACCTATGAAGAAGGTGATCTCGCGCTGTTCGAGTCAGGGGCCATCGTGTTCCATATCGCAGAACGCCATCAAGGTCTGCTGCCAGCCGAAGTGAATGCCCGTGCGCGCGCCGTCACCTGGATGTTTGCCGCGCTCAACACGGTAGAGCCGCCCATCATTGACCGATCAATGGCGGTGCTCTTCGAGCGTGACAAGCCCTGGCATGCGGATCGCCTGCCCGCCCTCGAGGACAGCGTCCATGCGCGGCTGGGCGAACTTTCCATCCGGCTCGGCAATGCCGACTGGCTTGACGGTGCGTTCAGTGCTGGTGACCTGCTGATGGTGACGGTGCTGCGCAGGGCGGGCGTATCGGGGCTGCTGGAGAAATACCCGAATCTCTCAGCCTATGTCGCCCGTGGTGAAGCGCGGCCTGCCTACCAACGTGCTTTTGATGCTCAATTGGCGGTTTTCACTGGCACACCACCCATCGACTGACTGCAGGTCGCGATAGCAGCTTTGCAGCGTTCATTTCGGAAACCGTGCGCACCCACTCTAGGCCCAAAGCGGACATTACGGTTGCAAGTCAAATATGGCGCTGAGAACTGCGCCAATGCAGATGCCCAATGTGAAAATAATTATTGCCCAAGCACAGAAGTGATACGCGAGGGGCCGATCTTCATAAAACAATCTAGACCCGCTGTATCGCAAGGGCAATCGTTTGCTCCAATGGCGTATGAGCATGACCCCACATGCCCCGCTTAGAGCAATGCCCGCAGCTCGTATTGGCCAACCTCCAATGCGTCCGAGGGCGCAAACACCAAGGATCAGAAAAGCAGTAAATGCCATGCCGAATAGCAGTCGATCAGCCCAAAGCGCCGAGCTAGGCTGCCCACAACCGACGCAGTGCTTATTGGGGGACGGCGATGACTCTCGGCACCATCGGCAATTCCAACTTAGCTTGGAGTGATTTTTTCCCTTATTGAACATCGTGTATGGCAGGTGAGTGTCCGCTTATGGCCGAAAGTAGCCACCCGCTTTATAGCATCAGGCTACCTTTGCTCCCACTGATGCGGCGCGAGAGTTCGGAGCCGCGGGCCAGGAAGAAGCGATGCAGCTCGCGGGTATAGCCACTGCCCACCGCTTGCTGGACTGAGGGACGCGCAGCGAGAGCGGTTCGCCAGGCCTGCACCTTTGGCAACTGTTCAAAGAACCCTGTTTCGCCCACGTCGTCCAGCACATCGAAGTAACGGAACACGGGCCCGAACACGGCATCGACCATGCTGAAAGAAGCGCCGGCGAAATAAGGCCCCTGGTCTGGCAGCACGACCTCAAGCTGGCCAAACCGGTGCCCAATATCTTCGCGATATCGAGCCAGGGACGCCGCGTCAGCAGCGTTGTAAAACGCGCCGATGGCATTGAGCAGGGCAGAGCCGAACTCCATCCAGGCGCGGTGCTGTGCGCGCTTGAGGGCATCCGCGGGATGCAGGCGCGGCAGCAGGGTGTCGTCCAGGTATTCGCAGATCACGGCGGATTCAAAAATCGCGTCGCTAGCGTCGTTATCTATCTGCAGCACCGGCGTCTTGCCCAGCGGCGAGATCGCCTTGAACCAGTCGGGTTTGTTGGCGAGGTCGACGTCAATGCGCTTAAAGGCGACGCCTTTTTCGGCCAGCACGATGGCTGCGCGTTGCACGTAGGGGCACAGCGTGTGGCTGATGAGGGTGAGCTTCATGGCGGTGTCTTTCAGCGCAGATCAGCGCGGCACCAGCAGGCGGCTGCGGCGTGCGGCCCAGGCGCCGTCGCCCAGCAGCCATTGGGCGAGTGAGGCCACCAGCAGAAAGAGCGGGTATTCCCAGCCGCCCTTGGGGCTGGTAAACACCCAGCCGTTGGGCCAGTGCACCCAGACGACCACCAGCAGCACTGGCGCCAGCAGCAGCGATGCCTGGCGCCCATAAAAGCCCAGCAGCAGCGCCGCGCCTCCGGCCAGCTCCACTGCCACGACAACGTAGGCCATGAAGCCGGGCAGGCCGACCGATTCAAAGAACTGCGCCGTGCCGGGCAGGGTGAAGACGAAGATTTTGAGCAGCGCGTGGGTGACCCACATGGTGCCAAGGGCCAGGCGCAGCAGGGTGGCGCCGTGGCTGGCGCTGAAGTTTTCGGAAGTGTCGGTGGTCATGGTGTAAAGCCCGGCAAAGGGCGCAGCGTTGAAGGAGTCGCCACTTTACGATTGCAAAAATACAATGTAAATTGGCAATCATGAAAACTTCCATTGCAAAAACGCAATACGCGCTGACGGCCTCTGACCTGGAAATTTTGCTGGCCATGGTGCGCGGCATGACGCTGGCCGAGGCCGCGCGGCGGCTGGGTGCAGATGCGTCCACGGTGTTCCGCTCGGTACAGCGCATCGAGAAAAACCTGGGCCAGCGGCTGTTCGAAAGGTCGCGCCTGGGCTACCTGCCGACAGAGCCCATGCTGGGCCTGGTGCCGCATGCGGAGCGCGTGGAGGCCGAGCTTGAAGCGGTGCGCGCCAGCATGCAGCGGCCGCATGAAGGCGTTTCAGGCCTGGTGCGCCTGACCACGACTGACGCGGTATTACGCGGGCTGGTGCTGCCTTCGCTCAAGCCGCTGCTGGCACAGCATCCGCTGCTGCAACTCGACATGCGCACCGGCAATGAACTCGTGAGCCTGAGCCGGCGCGACGCGGACCTGGCGCTGCGTGCGACACGCAAGCCGCCCGACCACCTGGTGGGCCGCAAGCTTGGCACCGTGCGCTTTGTGCTGTGCGGATCCAAAGCGCAAGCGAAGACGGTGTCATCCAAAAAAATCCCTTTGCTTGATGCGCTGGCGAAACTGGACTGGATAGCGCCTGACGAATCGCTTCCGGAGCATCCCTCGGTGCTGTGGCGGCGCAAGCAGCTGCCCAAGGTCACGCCGCGGCATTATGCGGACGGCATTGTGGCGGTGATGGATACGATCAAGGCGGGGTTGGGGGTGGGCATTGTGCCGCGCTTCATGCTGGCGGGAGAGCCCGGGCTGGTGCCGCTGGGGGACACCCTGGCCGACTGCGAGTCAGACCTGTGGCTGCTGGCGCACGCGGAATCGCGCCACCTGCGGAGAATTTCCGTGGTGTATGACCACTTTGCAAACAGCATCAGGCTGGCCTGATGCGGCGGACATCGACGTCAAAACGCTGAAGTCCGGAAGACGACTTCCCCGCTGGGAACGTGCACGACGCGCACTTCCTGTCGCGTGGGGTCGGCCACGCTTTTCACGGCGACAGCCACGGCCAGCGAGTAGTCTGCAAAAAGGTGATTCGAGCTCGACGGCAGCAGGCTGCCCTCGGCCGGATCGACGTTTTCAATGCGGTAGTCGTGCGGCGGTGCTTTAGCAGGTCTCATGATTGCAACCTCTCTGGTGAATGCCTCCATGGTAGGAGTTCATCCCGGCGCTGTGATGACAATCGCGCGTCAGAAACGTGACCATGAGTAAGCAAACGAAAACGCCTTTCGGCGTGGCCGCGTGCATTGGGGAAAGCTAAAGATGGGAAGGCAGCAGGTGCTGCACCATGCAGCGCGCAGGCCCTGCATTCATTGGCCAACCCGCGGAGCGCCTCGTATCAAGATGTACAGCACGATAAACACGATGAGACGAGGCTCGCGCGGCGAAGCGGCCATTGCGTGGCGGGCAGCAATGCTCAGTGCAGTTCGCGCCGCGGATCGCGCTCGGAGAGCTCCAGGTTTTTCATCTCGACGGCCACCGACTTCAGCATGTCGAGCGCGGTCTCCGGCGTTTGCACAATGCCCAGCCATCCAAAAAGATGGTGCCGCAGGAACAGCAGAATTTTTCCGGTCAACGGGTCGCAGGCAACCCAGTGCCGTGGGCTGTAGCTGGGCTCCAGCGCACTCAATGGCGGGCAGTCCAGCGGGTAGGGCGGGTCCATGTCGGCGCGCACGCCGGCAAGGCTGGCGACGAGTTCTTCGAGCTCTTCCGCCTGCAGCCTCAGGGGCTGGTTGAGTG
Source organism: Polaromonas sp. P1_F8 (assembly GCF_056405635.1). Classification (NCBI taxonomy): domain Bacteria; kingdom Pseudomonadati; phylum Pseudomonadota; class Betaproteobacteria; order Burkholderiales; family Comamonadaceae; genus Polaromonas; species Polaromonas sp. P1_F8. The sequence goes on from NZ_JBFUBS010000003.1 coordinate 544,967, forward strand.
CCAGGGTTACGCTGCCGTCGTCATTGCGGGTGAGCTGCAAGCCGCGGGACGGCCGGGAGGAAGCATGCCGTGCGAACTTGCCCGTCGGGTTCGCGTTGGTGCCGGTCTGGGGGCTGGTGTTGGTGGTCATCGCGTTCTCCGCAGGCATGTGAAAGAGAAAAGGGCGTGGGAGACAAGGGCTGGCAAAACACCTGCGCACTTGACCGCCACCGCATGAGTCACAGTGTGATGCCGGGAGCGGCCGGATAGCGTCGGAAACCGGCCTCCACGCCTGTAGGACGGTGCACGGCGCTGCCCTTGCCCGCGGCGCACTTTTCGCGGCAATGCCGCAAAGGGGCAAGGAAGGCTTACCAGTCTTCTTTCACCGCCAGCACGGCGTCCCGGCCTGCGGCCGCGCGGCCCGCCAGCCAGGCCGTGACGGTGCCGGCCACCACCACCGCGGCGCACAGCAGGGCCAGGCGCAGCCAGGGCACCATCAGGTCCATGGTCCAGTGAAAGCTTTGCGGGTTCACCACGTACACCAGCACGGTCGACACCGCGAGTCCCAGGGCCAGCCCCGCAAGCGCGCCGATCACCGTCCAGGCCGCGCCTTCGCCGGCCACCACGGCCAGGATTTGCCGGCGTGTCAGCCCGAGGTGCGCCAGCAGGCCAAACTCCTTGCGGCGTGCCAGCACCTGGGCGCTGAAGCTGGCGGCCACGCCGAAGAGGCCGATGGCGATCGCTACGCCCTGCAGCCAGTAGGTGACGGCAAAACTGCGGTCAAAAATCCGGAGCGACGTGGCGCGCAGCTGGCTGACGGAGGCCAGCTCCAGCAGCGCGCCAGCGCCGGACTGTTGTTCGGCCAGGCCGCGCACGGCCTGCTGCACCTGGCTGTCGCTGGCGCCTTCCTTCAGCCACAGCGCGAGGTCGTTGGTGCGCCGGTCGCCGGTCAGGCGTTCGAAGTCCGTATGGGCCATGGCGATGGCGCCGAACTGGCGTGCGTAGTCGCGCCAGACGCCCGCCACATAAAACACGGGCGTCTCGGATTCCACCTTGCTTGCTATCAAATAAGGAGCTGCTCGCGCCCGTCCTGATTGGGCTAGAGCCATAAAAGCTTGTGAAAGTGGGCGAAAGACGGTGCCTGGGCGTGCCCCGTACAGGTCCACCATCGGCTCGCTCACATAGATGCCAATGTGCCCGGGCGGCACCGGCAGCGCCTGGCCCACCAGCGGCAGCGTGGTGGCCGGGTTGTCCAGCGGGCGGGCGATCAGCGTGACACTGGGCCTGGCGGTATCCAGCAGCAGCTGCGTGGTGCGCAGGCTGCCCACCCGCGCCACGCCGGGCAGGCGGCCCAGCGCATCAACAAACTCCGGCGAGAAGTACGCCGTGTCGCTGGCGGAGGTTCCCAGCGCCGTGCGCACATACAGGTCTGCCGGCAGCACCACGTCCAGCCAGTGCGTCACCGACTCGCGAAAGCTGGTCACCATCACCGTGAGCGCCACGGCCAGGCTGAGCGATGCCACCACGCCGCTCACGGCCACCGCGGCGCTTTCGCGCACGCGGCGCGCGCGCTCCACAGCCAGCAGCGGCAGCAGCCGGTGAGCCACCCAGGGGCTGAGCCGGTTGTAGATCAGCGAAATCAGCCAGGGCAAGGCGGTGATGCCGCCGACCAGCAGCAAGCCCACCGACACGTACGCTGCCAGTGGAATGCCAAATAGCGGCGGAACCAGCGCCAGCAGAGCGCCAGCAGCTATCAAAATGATACTGAACCAGTGGCCGCCGCCGGTGCCTGCCGCAGCGCCGAGGCCCTTGAGGGTTTGCGCTGGCGGCAGTTTTTGCGCCGCACGAGCCGGCCACCATCCTCCCACCCCGGCAGCAGCAATTCCCAGCGCACCGTAGGTCAGTGCAGCCCAGCTGTTCCACTGCAAGGTGGGTGCGACACCGGAAAAGTAGCCGCCTCCCAGGTCACCGCCCAGCAGCCGCAGCGCCAGCGCGGCCAGGCCGGTACCCAGCGCGATGCCCAGCACGCTGCCGGCCACGCCCAGCAGCAGCGACTCGGCCAGCACCAGCTGCAGGCGTTCGCGGCCCGTGAGGCCCAGCACGCCCAGCAGCGCGAACTGCTGCGCACGCTTGGCCACGCTCAGCGAGAGCACCGAAAACACCAGGAAGGCGCCTGTGAACAAGGCCACCAAGGCCAGCACTGTCAGGTTGACGCGGTAGGCGCGCGACAGGTTGCTGACGCGTTCGGCCGCGTCGCCCGGCGCTGTTGCGGTGATGTTGGACGGCAGCTGCAGCGACTCGATCACACGGCGCGCATCGGCGCCGGCGCTGAGCCTGAGGTCGATGCGCGAGAGTTGCCCGGCCTTGCCGAAGAGATCTTGCGCGGCGGCGATGTCCATCACGGCCAGCGGCCCGCCGCCGGCGCCGACGCTGCCGGCCACAGAAACCCTGCGCAGTTCAAGGCCGCTTTGCAGGCGCAACTCAGGCGCACTCAGAGCCTGCCGTGCGGCGGGGTTTAAAAACACCTTGCCAGGCGCAAACAGGGCGAAGCGTCCCGCGTCGGAAGACGGCACCGGCATCAGCGACGGCGCGATGGCGGCCACCGCCAGCGCGTCGATGCCGATGATGCGCAGCGGCAGGCGGCCGGTGGGGGAGGTGTCGTCCAGCGCATACGTGCTGATTTCAAGCACCGGGCTGGCCAGTGCGACTTGCGGATGGTTGGCCACGCGCGCGTACACCGCCTCGTCAAAGCTGCCCTGCACGGCACGCAGCTCCAGGTCGGGTTGGCCGTTGACTGCGCGCACCGCCTGTGAGAATTCGCTGAGTGCCGACGCATTGATGAGCTGCACGGAAAACGCCAGGGCAACGCCCAGCATCACGGCCACCACGGCGGCGGCGTTGCGCCAGGGGTGGTGTTGCAGTTCCCGCCAGGAGAAACTTGAAAGCAGGGCGCGCATGCGCTCATTGTGCCTTTCAGCGCCGCGGCGAAACCTGCTCGCAGCAATTGAACGAATCAGCCATCTGTATCGGTACAGAATCGGGCTTTCTGGCTCTGCCCAGAAAATGCCTCGTCATTTAAGCTTGCAGTCTCTTTTGGATGCCTCCCCGGATCTTTCTGAGTTTCTACCCCGGAATGAAAGCGTATTCACCATGCAACTCCCTACCTACGACGACGTCACCGCCGCTGCCGCGCGGCTTGAAGGCCATGCGCACCGCACGCCCGTGTTGCGGTCCAGTACTGCCGATGCCCGCTGGGGCGCGAATTTCTTTTTCAAATGTGAAAACTTCCAGCGCATGGGCGCGTTCAAGTTTCGCGGCGCCTTCAATGCGCTGTCAAAGTTCGACGCGGCGCAGCGCCGGGCTGGTGCCATCGCGTTTTCGTCAGGCAACCATGCGCAGGCGATGGCGCTTTCGGCGAGGCTGCTCGGTATGCCCGTGGTCATCGTGATGCCCAAAGATGCACCCGCTGCCAAGCTGGCCGCCACGCAGGGCTATGGCGCGGAAGTGGTGCTGTACGACCGCTTCACCGAAGACCGCGAGGCGCTGACGAAACGGCTCGCCACCGAACGCGGCATGACGTTGATCCCGCCTTATGACCACCCCGACGTGATCGCCGGCCAGGGTACGGCAGCGAAAGAGCTGATCGAAGAAACCGGCCCGCTGGACCGTCTCTACATATGCCTGGGCGGCGGCGGGCTTACCAGCGGCTCGGCGCTTGCAGCGCGCGCCTTGTCTCCGCAGTGCAAGGTCTATGGCGTAGAGCCTGAAGCCGGCAACGACGGTCAGCAGTCGCTGCGTGCAGGGCGCGTCGTGCATATTGAAACGCCTAAAACCATTGCCGACGGTGCGCAGACCCAGCACCTGGGCGAGTACACCTTTGCCATCATCCGGCGCGATGTGGACGACATCCTCACCGTCAGTGATGCGCAACTGGTCGAGTCCATGCGCTTTTTTGCCGAGCGCATGAAGATGGTGGTGGAGCCGACAGGCTGCCTGGCGTTTGCCGGGGCGTGCGCCGCGCTGCAGACCAATCCGCCGGCGCCCGGTGAAAAAGTGGGCGTCATCATCAGCGGCGGAAATGTTGACTTGAAGCGTTACGCGGAGCTGCTCGGCCAGGCCTGAGCAGGGGGAGCAGCTTACGGAAGAATGCCGTCGGCGCTCAGATGCAGCCTGCGATCGGCGCGTGCTGCGGCGGCTTCCGAATGGGTAACCAGCACCAGCGAGGCGCCGTGTTCACGGGTCTGGGCAATCAGCGCATCCATCACTTTGGCGGCCGTCGTTGGGTCCAGGTTGCCGGTGGGTTCGTCGGCCAGCAGCAGGCTGGGCCGGTGCACCAGGGCGCGGGCAATCGCCACGCGCTGCAGCTGGCCGCCGCTGAGCTGCTGGGGCAAACGCCCGCCCATGCCCGACAGGCCGACCGCATCCAGCAGTGACTGCACGCGCGCGTCGTCCGGCTCGCCGAGCAGCAGCAATGGCAGGGCCACGTTTTGCGCGACATCCAGGTGCGGCAGCACATGAAAGGCCTGAAACACAAAACCCACATGGCGCCGCCGCAGCAGCGCACGCTGGTCGTCAGTCATGGCGCCCAGGTCCTGGCCGTTCAGCAGTACCGTGCCTTCGTCCCAGGTGTCGAGGCCGGCCATGCAATTGAGCAGCGTTGATTTACCGACACCCGACTCGCCGATGATCGCGACGAACTCGCCGGGCTCAACATCCAGCGTGACATGGCTGAACACGGCGGTTGTGCCGTAGCGTTTGGCGAGGTCCCTGAGTTGAAGGCTCACGTTATCTGCCCCACGGAAGCGTCAACCAGCGCAAGAACCTGCTGCAACGCATCGGCCGCATCGCAGGCCACGACCTGGCGCTGCGGCATGGAGCGCAGCCAGGTAATCTGGCGCTTGGCCAGCTGGCGCGTGGCAAAAATGCCTTTGTCGCGCAGCTCGGCCAGCGGGTAGTTGCCATCCATTGCTTCCCACGCCTGGCGGTAGCCGACGCACCGCATCGAAGGCAGGTCGGGCGTGAGGTCGCCGCGTGCGCGCAAGGCTTTCACTTCGTCCATCAACCCGCCGGCCAGCATGGCGTCGAAGCGTTGGGCAATGCGCTCGTGCAGCCAGCTTCGGTCTTGCGGTTCAAGGGAAATAAGGGCTGTAGCCGTTGATGGCTGTGCGCCAGCAGCTATGTTTTTTGTAGCGGTTTGCTGATGAAAGAATGACAGCGGCTGGCCTGACACGCGGAAAACCTCCAGCGCACGCGAGATGCGCTGCGAGTCGTTCGGTGCGAGCCGGGCGGCGGTGACCGGGTCCACCCGGGCCAGTTCGGCATGCAGCGCCGGCCAGCCCTTGGCGGCTGCTTCGTCGGCTATCACGGCGCGAACGGTGGGGTCGGCCCTGGGCATGTCGTCCAGCCCGTCGAACAGCGCCTTGAAGTACAGCATGGTGCCTCCCACCAGCAGCGGCAGTTTGCCGCGCCCGCGGATGTCTTCCATGAGCCGGTTGGCGTCGGCCACAAATTCGACCGCGCTGTAGGCGTGCAGCGGGTCACGGATGTCGATCAGGTGATGCGGCACAGCGGCCAGCTCGGCCGGTGTGGGCTTGGCGGTGCCGATGTCCATGCCGCGATAGACCAGTGCGGAGTCGACGCTGATGATTTCCACCGCGTGGCGCTGCGCGATGGCCATGGCGGCGGCGGTTTTGCCGGAGGCCGTCGGCCCGGCCAGCGCGATGCCGCGCATGTCAGGCCCTGGCTGCGGCCTCATGGGCAGGCTCTCCGTATTTCTGGATCACGGTCCAGGCCGTGGCGGCGATCAGTGCGCTCCAGAACCAGACGCCGTTGGTCAGCGGCCGCACCGTGCCGTCCATGTGGGTTCCCAGCCAGCCGCCCATGCCGAAGGCCACGACCATCATCAGAAAACCGTTGAGGGCCGAGGCTGCACCCGCCGCCTGGGGGAAGGGGCCTACCGCGCCGCTCTGCCCGCAGGGCTGGTGCACGCCGTGCCCCAGCATGAACAGGTAGTAGGGCAGCATGATGGCCCAGACGTTCTGGATGCCGGCCCAGGCCAGCACACCCATCAAAGTTCCACCGGCCAGCGTGAGGCACGCGGCCACCGCCACCGAGCGCCGCACGCCAAAGCGTGGCAGCAGCCGTCGGCAGATGAAGGTGCCGGTGAGGTAGCAAAAACACATCGAAAACATGATGAGTCCGTAGTGCGTTTTGGTCAGGCCCAGCACCTTGATAAACACGAACGACGAGGTGGCCAGAAAGGTGAAGAGGCCGCCGTAGGACGCCGCGGTCAACACCGAAAACGCCAGGAACGTGGGGTTGCGAAGAATATGAACCCAGGTGCGTAGCAGTGTGGCCGGCTGCAGCGCACGCGGGTTTTTCTGTGCCAGGGTTTCCTCAAACCGCAGTGAGATGAGGGCCAGCGTGGCCGCGCCGAACACGGCCAGCGCCATCAGGGCCATGCGCCAGCCGAAAAGCTCCGACAACAGGCCACCCAGTGGAGCGCTGATGCAGGCCAGAACACCCAGCCCGCTCAAGCCCTTGGACATGGCGCGGGCGCCTTCAAGCGGCTGGTACAGGTCGCGCACAATGGCTCGCGCGCACATCACTGCCGCGCCCATGGCGGCGCCCTGCACGATGCGCCAGGTGATCAGCATCGCCATCGAGGGGGCGAGCGTGCTGCCGATCGATGCGAGGGTGTAGGCCGAGAGGCCCCACAGCAGGATGGGGCGGCGGCCGAAGCGGTCCGACAGCGGGCCCCAGATCAGCTGGGATGTGCCGAAGGCCAGCAACAGGGCGCTGAGCGTGAGCTGCGCCTGCGACATCGGCGCGCCGAAGCCTTCGGTCAGCGCGGGCAGGGCGGGCAGGTAGAGGTCGGTCGTGACCGGCTGGATGCCCAGCAGCATCGACAGCACCAACACGACCATGCCGGGCGACATGGCGGGCGCCGCGGTCTTCGAAACAGGAACATCCATTGAGCTGAGCGTATCAGACAAATGCTGGCGTGGCCCCTCGGAGCGGCCGTCTCCAGAATGAGCTCAGGACCCGGAAGAAGGGAGCGGAGGGAGCAGGCGGTCCAGGCCGGTGATTTTTGCGTGTTGCAGCAGCATGATGGTCTTGGCGTCTTCGATGGCGCCGCTGCGCACCATGGCCAGTGCGTCTTCCAGCGGCAGCTCGATCACCTCGATGTCTTCGCCTTCATTGACGATGCCGCCGCCTTCTTCGGTGCGGTCTGAGCTTTCGTAGGATGCCACGAAGAAGTGCAGCTTTTCAGTGACCGAGCCCGGGCTCATGTAGGCCTCGAACACCTTGTGCGGCGCCTGGATGCGGAACCCGGTTTCTTCGGCTGCTTCGCGCCGGATGCAGGTCTCGGGGTCGTCGCCATCGAGCAGTCCGGCGCAGGCCTCAATGAGCATGCCGTCGGCACAACCGTTGACCCAGGCCGGCAACCGGAACTGCCTTGTCAGCACCACGGTCTGCCGCCGGGCGTTGACAAGAAGGATCGCTGCGCCGTTGCCGCGGTCGTAGACCTCGCGTGTCTGCTGCTGCCACGTGCCGCCGCGGCGGCGCAGCTCGATGGTGAGTTTGCGCAACACATACCAGTTGTCGGACAGGCGTTCATCGCCGAGCACGCGCACGTGTGGTGCGGGCGGTGGAATCAGGAAGGAAGGGCGCATTCGGGTTGGCTGATTTCGTGTAATATCGTGAATTATCACGAAATTTCGTGCAATGTCCAGTTCCAGACCGCACAAGAGACCGGAGCCGAAACCCGATGCTGACCAGCCAACGTAAACACCTGCTGCTGACGCGCCTTGACCGTGACGGGCAACTGGTTGCCAAGGCCGTCAGCCAGGAACTGGGTATTTCGGAAGACACCATCCGTCGCGACCTTCGCGAGCTAGCCCAGGCGGGCAAGCTCCAGCGTGTCCATGGCGGGGCCTTGCCTGCTTCGCCGGCCGTCGGCAATGTGGCGGTGCGTAAGCAGATTGCGCCGCTGGACAAGCAGGCCATCGGCCGGGCGGCGGCGGCCATGGTCCAGCCCGGGCAGGTGGTGATCATCGACGGCGGCACCACAGCGTTGCAGATGGCGCGGCACCTGAGCGAAGACCTCCATGCGACGGTGTTTACCCACAGCCCGGCGGTTGTCATGGAACTGGCGCGTTGTCCCCACATCGTGATTCAGCTGCTTGGCGGGCGGCTTTTCCGGCACTCCATGGTGGCCATGGGGGCCGAGCTGATGGAGCAGCTCTCGCGCCTGCGGGCCGATGTGTTTTTCATGGGGGCGACCGGCGTGCATGCGTCGGCGGGCGTGACCACGGGAGATTCCGAAGAAGCCGCCGTCAAGCGGGCGCTGCACCGCTGTGCCTCGGAGACAGTGCTGCTGGCATCGGGCGAAAAACTTGGCGCGGCCTCGGCCTGCCGCATCATGGCGTTGGCCGATGTGTCGGCGGTGGTAGTTCACAAGGGCACGCAAGCAGCGTGGATCAGCAGCGCCAGACGTGCCGGCGTGCGCGTGGTGAGGGCGGGCTGATCAAGCCTGGGGTATCAGGGCTTTGCCGCGGCGGCCAGGCTGTTCAGCGCAGGCCCGACTTGTACCGGGCGATGGCCTTGGCCCGCAGGTCTTCGCTGATTTCTGTTTCGCTTGCGGCGGGAGCGGCAGCCGCTACGGCGGGCGATGCTGCGGACGCTGACAGCAACGGTTCGCTGCCGCTGCGGGGTCCGAAAATCTTGGTCTGCGCATAGGCCGCATAGCTGCGCAGGCGCTCGTCCTTGCTGTTGAGCGCTTCCTGAATTACTTCAGTGGCGTACGGCAGGTCATGCAGGAATTGATGGACGTTCAACGAACGGCCGAACTCCCGCTTCATGGGAATGACCATCCGCACCGCGTAGGCCATGAGATCGGAGTCGTCAGGCGGTGTCATGGTTAGCAGCATGGTTTACGTGTCTTGATGGGGGGAACTCAAGCACCTGAAATCATCTCGCCGTGCTGGGCAAGGTCAAGACCCAGTTCTTCCTCTGCCGTGGTTACGCGAAGGCCTGCAAGGGGCTTGACCACCAGCAAAATCAGCCAGGTCGCGACGCCTGCGTAAGCTGCAACGGCGCAGGCTCCCACGAGGTTGGTAAACACGGTGGCGGTCACGGGTGCAATTTCCTTGAGCGCAAAGACCGGCGTCAGGACCGTGCCGATGATGCCGCCCACGCCATGCAGGGCAAATACGTCGAGCGAGTCGTCAATTCCTGTGGCACGCTTGAAGCGGGTCACGGCCAGGAAGCAGCCGACGCCGCCCGCAAAGCCCAGCACCGATGCGCCCATGACGCCGACAAAACCGGACGCCGGCGTGATGGCGACGAGGCCGGCAATGGCGCCTGTTGCCATGCCCAGCACGCTGAACTTGCCGCGCTGGACATATTCGCAAATGCCCCACATGAACGCGCCAACGCAGGCCGCCACCTGGGTGGCCAGCAGGGCGCCCACGGCGCGTGAACTCGCCTCAAAGGCCGAACCGGCATTGAAGCCGAACCAGCCCGCCCACAAGAGTCCGGCGCCGATGATGGATATCAAGAGGTTGTGCGGCACCATGGGTTCGGTTCCGAAACCCTTGCGCGGACCCACAACCTTGGCCGCCACCAGGCCACTGACGCCGGCCGCGATGTGCACTACCGTGCCACCCGCAAAGTCCATGTGGCCCATGCTGGCGAGCCAGCCGGTGGGTTGCCAGATCCAGTGCGCTACCGGCGCGTAAACCAATATCGTCCAGAAAGCCGCGAAGAAGATGGTGGCGCTCAGGCGCATGCGCTCCACGGTCGCACCGATGATCAGTGCGAAGGTGATGATGGCAAATGCCAGCTGGAACAGGAAGAATGCGGATTCCGGCACGGAAGGCGCTGAAACGTGCGCGCCGACTTTTGCACCCAGCAGCCCTTCGCTTAGCGCGCGGCTCATGTCGCCGATCCAGGGGTTGCCGGGCGTGAAGGCCAGTGAATAGGCAATGCCCGCCCATACCAGCGTGACAACCGTGGTAGCCGCAAAAGTGTGCGCCACGATGGAGAGCGCATTTTTGGCCCGCATCATGCCGCTGTAGAACAGCATGATGCCGGGAATGGTCATCAGCAGCACCAGCACGGTCGAGATGAGCATCCAGGCGGTGTCTGCGCCATTGAATTTCGCAACGGCAGGCGCCGCGGCGGCGGCAGTCTGGGCATGAAGGGGGGCAGACGCCAGAAGCGCCAGCACAGGGGCCAGCAAAGTGAAGGCAGACGGCCTGCGGGTAACCAGGACTTGGCTCATACATTCCCCTCTCGTTGTTTTAGCTGCTATCAGCTGCTATGCGGTACGGGGAATGTTACATCCGGCTACATGTATTGGGTAAGTAAAAAATACCCGTTTTTGGGCATTATTCCTTGTTCTGTAGCATTTCGGCTTGTTTTGGGGCGCGCTTGCCGCCGGCCACCTGCAATGCCTCATTGTGCGCACCGTCAGCAAGGCTCCTGTCCATCTGGAACAGCTGTGCCAGCGCTTGTCGGTACTGGGGCTGGCCGACCAGGTTGGTGTCGTGATGCGAGCCACCCGGCACCAGCAAGAAGAGCTTGGGCTGCGCTGCAGCGTCATAAAGCTTGCGCCCCAGGTCCGGCAGGATCAGGCGGTCTTCGCCGCCATGTACCACCAGCAGGGGGGAGCCGATCTTGCCGACTTTTCGGACGGCCTCGAAACGCTGGGTGATGAGCAGCGACACCGGCATCCAGCCCCACTGGGACGTACTCACGACATCGGCGATGGAGGTGAATGTGCTTTCGACAATCGTGCCGCTTTCATCGGCCACCTCAGTGGCCAGGTTGATGGCAATGGGCCCGCCCAGCGAGTGTCCGAAGATGTAACGGGGACGGCCGGGGTACTTTTTGGCCAGCCAGTCCCAGGCGGCGCGGGCGTCCTCGTAGGCCGATGTTTCCGACGGCAGCTCGTAGGTGCTTTTGCCAAAACCGCGGTAGTCGATCCCCAGGACCGAGAAGCCGAGCTCCTGCATGCGGCGCATGCGCGGCGCAGAGCCGGTGACGTTGTAACGCGCGCCATGCAGGTACAGCAGCACGGGGGTTTTGCCTGCGGCATCAGGCGGGTCTGCGGGTAGCCACAGGCCGTGCAGGCGGACGGGGTGGTCGACGCCACTGCCGTTGCCGCCAGCGGCGTTGAAGTCAATCCAGACGTCTTCCATGCCAACGGCGGCGGCAGCGCCCCCGCTCCAGGTGCGGTCGCTGGGCTGAAAGATCCAGGCCCGCTGCTTTTCGTCAAGGGTGGCGCAGCCCGCCAGCAACGCCAGCGTCATCAGGAAAGAAGTAAAGAGGTGCCAGCGTTTCATGCAAGTGAGTGATTCGCCGGAGGCTGAAAAGTTCAGCGCCCGCGCATGAAGAGCGTGTCAAGCTCCCGGATGCTGACCTGCCGCCAGGTGGGCCGCCCGTGGTTGCACTGGTCGGAGCGCTCGGTGGCTTCCATCTGGCGCAAGAGGGCGTTCATTTCGTCAAGCGTGAGCTTGCGGTTGGCGCGCACGGCGCCGTGGCAGGCCATGGTCGACAGCAACTCGTTCCGGGCCCGCTGTATGACGGTGCTGGCGTCGTGCTGGGCCAGTTCGGCCAGCACGCTGCGGGCCAGCTCCACCGCATCGCCCTGCGCCAGGCTGGTGGGCACGGCGCGCACCGCCAGGGTTTTGGGCGAAAAAGGCGTGATTTCCAGGCCCAGCGTTGCCAATGCCTGGGCGTTGGCCTCGGCCGTGGCCACTTCCTGGGGGCTGGCGGCAAAGGTGGCCGGAATCAGCAGCGGCTGGCTGATGATGCTGGCACCGTCGGCGCCATCGACACCGTCCATCTGGGTTTTCAGGCGTTCATAGACGATGCGCTCGTGGGCAGCGTGCATGTCCACAATGACAAGGCCCTGGGTGTTTTCCGCCAGCACGTAGATGCCCTGCAACTGGGCGATGGCGCGGCCCAGTGGCCAGTCGCCGGAGGGCAGGGCGATGGCGCCTTCAGGCACGCCGGGGTTTGCCATGCCATTTCCGGCTGGGGCAATGGTGACGTACAGGGCATCCTCGCCCGGCTCCCGCTGGCTGGGCGCGACGGCTTGCGATGACGGCCACATGGCGTCAAAGTCGGAGGCCCGGTGGCCGCCGCTTGCTACAAAATTGATAGCTGGTTGCGCCCATCCCTGTTGCGCAAAAGCCTTGTTTTGCTCAAGAAATCCGGTGGGCGTGACAGCAGCGTCTTCCGCGCCGGCCTGGACAGCTGCCATGGAGCGCGGAATGGCCAGCGCGTTCTCGGTGGCATGGCGCACGGCCTGATGCACCTCGCGGCTGTCGCGAAAACGCACTTCGATCTTGGTCGGGTGCACGTTCACGTCCACGCGGGACGGGTCGATCTCGACATACAGCGCATAGACCGGCTGGCGGTGGCCATGCAGCACGTCTTCATACGCGCTGCGCGCCGCGTGGGTCAGCACCTTGTCGCGTACGTAGCGGCCATTGACATACGCGAACTGCTGGTCGGCACGCGAGCGGGCGGCATCCGGGATGCCGGCCACACCCCACACGCGCACGGCGGGCAGGCCGTCGGCGCGGCGGGCTGAGCTAACGTAGTTGACGGCGACGGACTGCTCGACAAATTCGCTGCCCAGCACGTCGGCCAGGCGCTGCTGGTGGGCGTTGTCGCCTGTCGCCGCGCGCCATTGCTCGACCAGCTTGCCTTCGTGCCAGATGGCAAAACCCACATCGGGCCGCACCAGGGCATGGCGGCGTACGGCTTCAATGCAGTGGGCCAGTTCGGTGGCATCGGTTTTCAGGAATTTGCGGCGCGCGGGCGTGGCGTAAAACAGCTCCCGCACTTCCACGCTGGTACCGCGGCTGCGGGCGGCGGGCTTCAGTTCGCCGGTGCGGCCGTCAAGCTGCCATGCGTGTTCATCCGCGGCGGTTCTGGACAGCAGGCTCATGTCTGCGATCGAATTGATCGCCGCCAGCGCCTCGCCCCGAAAACCCATGGTGCCGACGGCTTCGAGATCCTGCAACGACGCAATCTTGCTGGTGGCATGGCGCCGCAGGGCGACGGGAAGTTCTTCGCGCGGGATGCCAAAACCGTCGTCTTCGACCACGATGAGCCGCACGCCACCGGCCAGCAGCCGCACAGTCACCTGCGTGGCGCCGGCGTCCAGTGCGTTGTCGACCAGCTCGCGCACGACGGACGCTGGGCGCTCCACCACTTCGCCGGCCGCAATCTGGCTGATCAGTTCATCGGGGAGTTCGCGGATCGGGCGGCGGGCGGGCAGGGTCATTGCGCAGATTTTACGGGTTTGGCTGTTGAGGGACATGCCGTAAACCCCCTGCGTCCTGAGGCCTTCCCGCACCGGTTCAATCACCAACTTGTAATAGTCTGTTGGCGATTTGCAAGGTTTGGGGCATGCCATGAAGCGCATTGGCCGGCCCTGCAGGCCTGCTGGTTTCATACCTGTCAAAATTGCCGGCATGGAACTAGTCACCTTTCTCATCGATTTCATTCTTCATGTCGACAAGCACCTGGAAGCCTTTGTCACCAGCTACGGCGCATGGGTGTATGCCCTGTTATTCCTGATTATTTTTGTGGAGACTGGCGTAGTCGTCATGCCTTTTTTGCCGGGCGATTCGCTGTTGTTTGTGGTGGGTGCGATGTGCGGCGTCGGCCTCATGAGTTTTCCGGTAGCGGTGGCGTTGCTGTTTGTGGCGGCGGTACTGGGCGACCAGTGCAACTACAGCATAGGGCGGGCCTTGGGCCCCAAAGTGTTCCAGTGGGAAAACTCGCGCTGGTTCAACAAAAAGGCTTTTGACCAGGCCCACGCGTTTTACGAGCAGTATGGCGGCATCACCATCATCGCGGCGCGTTTCATGCCCTTTCTTCGCACCTTTGCCCCCTTTGTCGCAGGCGTGTCGGACATGACACGCAGCAAGTTCACGTTGTACAACCTTGTGGGCGGCGCGCTGTGGGTCGGCGGCATCATCACGGTAGGGTATTTTTTCGGCAACATTCCGTTTGTCAAAACCCATCTTGACAAAATCATCTGGGCCATGATTTTTATTCCCGGCCTGATTGTTATTTTCGGCGCCTGGAAAGCCAGGCGCAAAGCAGGCAACGCCGGCGCCTGAAGGTGCGCTGATACGCACCCGCCCAAAAGGCCTGTTGTTGAGCGGGCTTGATGCAACGCAGTCACGCGCAACTGCGCACGTGATAAAAAATGACAGTGCCGCCTTTCTGGCTGGCAGGAAAACCTGAATGAACATCACTCCCCTGGATATTGCCGCAGTGCACACGCTGCCGGAATTATTGGCCTTTCGCGTGGCACACAGCCCCGAGGCTGAGGCTTACCGTGAATTTGATGCCGTCACCGGGCAATGGCGCAGCACCTGCTGGGCTGAGGCCAGCGAGCGGGTCGCGCAGTGGCGGCGCGCGCTGGCGGCCACGCAGCTGCCGGCCCATGCAAGTGTTGCGATCCTGTTGCCTAACGGCCTTAATGCGGTGAGCATCGACCAGGCAGCCCTGTCGTTGGCGCTGGTGCCTGTGCCGCTGCACGCCATTGATAATGCCGGCAGCATTGCCTACATCCTGGCCGACTGCGAAGCTTCCCTGCTGATGGTGTCGTCGCTTTCACAGTGGCAGGCCATTGAGGCTGTGGGAACGCCCTTGCCGGCGCTGCGCTGTGTGGTGGTCGCCGCGCCCGAAGCGCCATTGAGCGGGGCGGGTGGGCCGGTGGCTGTTGTGACCCTGACCGACTGGCTGGCGGCGGGGGAGGGGTACGCCGGCTTGCTGCCCGCACCGCAGGAGGACGACCTCGCGGCCATCGTCTATACCTCCGGCACCACGGGCAAACCCAAGGGTGTGATGCTGACGCACCTCAACATCGTGTCCAACGTGCGGGCCATCCTGTCGCTGGTGGTACCGGCGGAGGACGATGTGTTCCTGTCGTTTCTGCCGCTGTCGCACACGTTTGAACGGACCGCCGGTTATTACCTGCCCATTGCCGCAGGAAGCTGTGTGGCTTATGCGCGTTCCGTGCCCTTGCTGGCCGAGGACCTGAAAACCGTGCGCCCCACAGTGCTGATTTCGGTGCCGCGTATTTACGAACGCGTATTTGCCAAACTGCAGGAAGCGCTGACGCAGTCGCCGCTTAAAACACGCCTGTTTCTGGCGGCGCAGTCTGTCGGCTGGCGGCGGTTTTGCCGCGCACAGGGATTGCTTTTGGCGGAAAGCGGAAAAAGTCCGTGGGCATGGCTGGATCCCCTGGTCTGGCCCCTGCTGGAGCGGCTGGTGGCCGGAACCCTGCGGGCGCAGTTTGGTGGGCGCGTGCGGGTGGCCGTGAGCGGTGGTGCGCCCTTGTCGCACGCGGTGGCACGCTGTTTCCTCGGGCTGGGCCTGCCGCTGCTGCAGGGGTACGGCATGACGGAGACATCGCCCGTGGTGTCGGGCAATGGTGTGGACGACAACGACCCGGCCACGGTGGGTAGGGCCTTGCCGGGTGTCGAGGTGCGCATCAGCGCCAACCAGGAGCTGCAGGTGCGCGGCCTGCTGGTGATGAAGGGCTACTGGAAACGCCCCGAAGACACGGCCCGCGTGCTGACAGAAGACGGCTGGCTGTGCACGGGAGACCAGGCCGTGATCGATGGCGGGCGTATCCGCATCATGGGACGCCTGAAGGAAATCATCGTGACGTCGACCGGCGAAAAAGTACCGCCTGGCGACCTGGAGGTGGCGATTGCCGCCGACTCTCTGTTCGACCAGGTCTTTGTGGTCGGTGAAAACCGCCCCTTCATCGCCTGTGTGGCAGTGGTCAACCCGGCCGAATGGCGGCGTGTGGCTGCAGCGCTGGCGCTGGACCCCGAGGACCCGGCCAGCCTTCACCTGCCGGCTGTCCACAAGCTTGCGCTGGAGCGCATGGCAATCCAGACGAAAGACTTTGCACGCTATGCGACGCCGCGTGCCGTGTACCTTACGCGGGAGCCGTGGACGCCCGAAAACACCCTGATGACCCCGACGCTCAAGCTCAAGCGCAACAATCTGATGGCCCGTTATGCGCGCGAAATCGAGGCGATGTACCGTCCCGAAGCGCGGATCAGCGCCCACCCTTGAGAAACAGGTCGCGGTCGGGTGCGAAGTTGGCATGCAGAGGCAGCATGGCGCCGCCCAGTGCGCGGGCGTCGGAGCCAATGCTGCCGGCGATCACCTGGGCGGGCCAGAGGCCTTCCCAGTTGTAGCGGCCGAGTGCTGCGCCCGTGGCTTCAATCAGGCGCTGCAGCAGCGGGCGGCAAAAGGAGCCATCCATCACCACGGCATCAATATCCAGCAGGGCCGTTGCGCTGACCACGCTGTGGGCCAGTGCATTGGCGGCGCTGGCCACCCAGGCCTGGGTGTCGGACTCGAACGGCGGCTGCAGGGCGCGTTCGTCATAGGCTGCAGTCGGATCAAGCCCGCGTGCCTTGAAACACTGCTCCAGTTCCCACAGCGAAGCCTGGCTGACCAGCTGTGGCGGCGCGCCGGGTGGCTGGGCCGCCTGCAATGGCAGCGATGCCACGGCGCCGGCGTTGTTGTGGATGCCGGCGTGAAGTTGTGAGTTGATGACCAGGCCGCCGCCCACAAAGGTGTCGACAAACAGGTAGAGAAAGCTCTTGAGGTCGCGTCCGCGGCCCGACACCAGTTCGGCCACACAGGCCGCCGAAGTGTCTTTGGCAAAACTCACAGGCAGCTCGGTCATGGCCTGCACTTCGGCGCTGAGGTCGATGTGGTTCCATCGGTCCGACTGCTGCGCTGACAGCCCCAGCATCCGGTGCCAGCCACCGAGCTGGAAGGGCGCGGCCACCCCCACACCGACCAGCCGCGGAGCCAGTGCACCGAGTTGCTCGCGCAGGGTGCGCAGGTTCTGGCCGATCACGGGGAGCAGGGTGTCGGCATCGGGGAAGGCATAGGCCAGCGACAGGCGTTGGCGGACCTGCCCGGTGAAATCGACCAGCAGCCAGTCGGTGCTGCGCCGGCCAATCTTGATCCCCACGGAGAAGGCGCCGTCGGGGTTCAGCGCCAGCGGCACCGAGGGCTGGCCAATGCGCCCGCGCACGCGATCGTGCCGGATCAGCAGGTCGTCTTCTTCCAGCCGGGTAGTGATCAGCCCGATGGTCTGTGCGGTCAGGTTGGTCAGGCGGGCCAGTTCGGCTTTCGGTACGCTGCCGTGCAGGCGGATGGCCTGCAGCACCACGCGTTCATTGAACTGGCGCATGCCCACGTGGTTGGAGCCGCGCTGGCGCAGCCACACAGGCGTGGCTGCTTCGGATTCCGCAGAGGTAGCGGGAGTGGCCGCAGTGACAGGAGATTCGGTCATGGACGCAGATTTTCGCCGATGACCCCTTTGCGCAGGATGAAGTTGCCAAAAGGCTGCAATTCACCCGTCACCACAATCGCATAGGCTTGGCGTACCCGTTCATAAAACGCGTAGCGCTCAACGGCCTCGGCCTGCTGGTGCGGCAGCCAGTTCGGGGCCAGCAGCGCCAGTACCTCGCGCTGCAGCTCTGAACGGTAGGGAGCCTCGGTACCGCTGACCTGCATGTAAGCCACCGGATGATCCACGTCTTCAGCCAGAGGCAGCAGTGAAGCCACGGCCCGAACTGTTCGCGCCATGCCGTGGCCAGGCAGGCGAAGCACCGGTTTGCCCGCGCCCACACTCATGGCCGTGAAGTTGGCATCGGCCAGCAGCAGCGCGTCATCATGACCCATCTCCGCCAGGAGCTTGAGCAAGTCGGGCGTGAGCAGAGGGTCAATGCCTTTAAGCATGAGCGGGCCTCATGTGGTTCCCTCTTCACCAGCAGGGGCCGCGGAACCGGCTTCGCCGGGCCGCAGGCGCAGCGCCCCCTCGGGGGGCAGCGTAGTACACGCAGTGACAGGCGTGGGGATTTCCTCTTCACCAGCCGGGGCCGCGGAACCGGCTTCGCCGGGCCGCAGGCGCAGCGCCCCCTCGGGGGGCAGCGTAGTACACGCAGTGACAAGCGTGGGGGCCAATATGTCAGGCAAGCGCGGACTCCGGCAGTTCTTCGGCCGTCTTGGCGCCCGTCATCACGGCCACGGTGTCGCTCATGCTGATGGTCTTCGGATTCACGACTGCCGCACGACGGCCCAGGCGCTGGATGTGGATGCGGTCGGCGATTTCAAACACATGCGGCATGTTGTGGCTGATCAAGATGACGGGCAGTCCTTTGTCTCGCACCCGGCGAATCAGCTCCAGCACCATGTTGCCCTCCTTCACGCCCAGGGCAGCCGTGGGTTCATCCATGATGACCACATGCTGCGCAAACGCGGCAGCGCGCGCCACGGCCACGCACTGGCGCTGGCCGCCCGAAAGTGTTTCCACGGCCTGTGTCATCGAACGAATCCCGACCTTGAGTTCCTGCATGCGGGCAATGGCCTGCTCCAGCATCTTCTTCTTGTCGAGCACGCGCAGCCACCGGCCCAGGGGGCCGGGCTTGAGGAGTTCGCGGCCCAGAAACAGGTTCTCCGCAATGCTCATGGCAGGGGCCACGGCCAGATCCTGGTAGACGGTTTCGATCCCGGCACGGCGCGCATCGATGGGAGACTTGAAGCGCATCGGCGTGCCGTCGAGCAACAGTTCGCCTTCGTCAGGCACGGTGGCGCCCGACAGCGCCTTGATCAGCGAGGATTTGCCGGCGCCGTTGTCACCGATCACGGCCAGGATTTCGCCGGCGCGTAGTTCGAAGTCGGTACCGTCCAGTGCGGTGACCTGACCGTAGCGTTTGACCAGCCCTTTGGCCTGCATGATCAAAGGCGCAGGAGTTTGGAGGGGCGTTGGGGTGTTCATCAGCGGGGCCCTTTGCGCGACATCTGGTCGGCCGCGACCGCCAGGATCACCAGAATGCCGGTAATCAGTGTCTGGTAGACGGAGGCAACGCCCATCAGGGTCAGGCCGTTGCGGAACACGCCCACAATCACCGCGCCGACGAGTGTACCCAGAATGATGCCGCGTCCGCCAAACAGGCTGGTGCCGCCCAGCACCACGGCAGTGATGGCATCCAGGTTTTCGGTTTGCCCGGCATTCGGGTCGCCGACGCCGGTGCGCGCCACCGACAGGAGCGCGGCGATGCCGTAAAAAAGACCGGCCAGCGCGTACACGGCCACCAGCACGCGGTCGACCCGGATGCCGGTCAGCCGTGCGGCTTCGGCGTTATTGCCCACTGCATACAGGTGCCGGCCCGGTGCGGTGTCACGCAAGACAAACCACGCCAGCAGGTAGAGGCCGATCATGGCGACGGTGCCCAGGCTGACTTCGGTGCTGCCCACATCGAAGGTGTTGCCCAGCGCCGTCAATTCCGTCGGGAGGTTGGGAACGATTTGCGCGTTGGAGTAGATCTGGGTGATCGCAAATGCGATGTTCAGGGTGCCCAGCGTCACGATGAAAGGGGGCAATTTGATACGGGTGACCAGCAGGCCATTGAGAAGGCCGAAGCCGGTCGTGACCGCCAGGCCGCAGGCAATGGCCAGATAGGGGTTGATGCCGTAATTCACGGCGAACTTGGTCATCACCATGCCGCCCAGTGCCATCACCATGCCGCAGGACAGGTCGATGCCAGCCGTCAGGATGATCAGGGTCTGACCAATGGCCAGGACACCGACGACCATCACCTGCTGCAGAACCAGGGACAGGTTTTCACCCGTCAGGAAGCGGTCGGACTGGGTGGTAAAAAAGATGCAGGTGGCCAGCAAGGCCAGCCAGGGGCCGAGGGCTCCCCAGGGGATGTGGCGCGAAGACAGGTTCATCGGTAAGGGCCCAGGATGAGGAAAATGATGTTGTCATCCTGCACCAGGTCCGGTGCGGGATGACGGGCGGCAAGCGTTTGGCCGATTACTTCGCACCCCAGCAAAGGTCCAGGCCCGTTTTGGTGTCCTTACTGTCTACACCCGGGAGGGCTTTGGCCGAGATCAGGGTCACCCCGGTGTCGGTGTAACCCGAAGCCTTTTTGCCGCCCTTTGCGTAGCTGACACCCGCTGCCACGCCCAGCGCCGCCATGGTCAGGGGGTATTGCTGCGACGTTGCGGTGATGATGCCGGCTCCCGTGTCCTTGATGCCCTGGCAGCCGCCGTCAACCGAGAGGATGGTCACGCCTTTTTCCTTGCCGGCCTTTTTCAGTGCATTGAATGCGCCGGCGGCTGCAGGTTCGTTGATGGTGTAGACCACGTTGATATCGGGATTTTTTTGCAGGCAGTTTTCCATGGCGGTCTGGCCTTTGGCCTGGTCACCAAAACTGTCAGCCATGCAGACCACGGCCGGGTCTTTGGATAACTCGTTGGATTTGGCATCGGCCGCTGCCAGGCCGAAACCCTTCATGAAGCCGTTGTGACGCTGCGCGCCCACGGGGTGACCGGGAAACAAATCGAGCGTGGCGATTTTGGCAGGCTTGCCGGCCATTGCTGCCTTGGCGTACTGGCCAATCAGCACACCGGCCTTGTAGTTGTCGGTGGCAAACAGCGCGTCAGCTCCCGCAAAAGGGCTGTCCAGTGCAATGATCTGCACGCCCTTGGCCTGGAGTTTTTTGACGGTGGGTGCGATGGCATCGCCGCTGGCGGTGATCAAAATGGTCTTGGCGCCGGCGGCAGCCATGTTTTCGAGGGCCGTGATCTGTCCAGCGGTGTCGCCGTCCGATTTGCCGGCGGCGGTCAGCAGCTTGGCGCCGAGTTTTTTGGCCTCGGCTTCAGCGCCTTCCTTCATCTTGACGAAGAAGGGGTTGGTTTCGGTTTTGGTAATCAGGCCGATCACAGGTTCGCCCGCTGCAAAGGCTGATGTGGCGGCCAGCGCGAGGCTGGACAGTGCCAAGAGAGTGGTGGTCTTTTTCATCAAATTGTCTCCTTGTTGAATCGGCATTCCAGGCCGCCAGGCACTGGGGTTCGAGGGAAAGTACCCATGAGTGCTGGGCCTTGGTGAACTATAGTGGCGCTTGAGTTATTAAATCAAGTTGTTTTAGTTATGGATTACCCTGAGATCATGGAAAACCCTGGGAAATTGGTGCAAGTTGCAACCGCTGGTGAAGCATTGATTGACCTGATCGTTCAACCGGACGGACGTTATGAACCCTGCCCGGGTGGCGCTGTTTTCAACCTGACGCGTGCGCTGGCCCGGCAGGGCGTCAACACCCTGTACCTCAACCCTTTGTCGCGCGATCGCTTTGGCCGCCAGCTGGCTGCAGCGTTGGCTGGCGATGGTGTGCGGCTGGCCTGTCCACAGCCTGTGGCACAAAGCACCTCACTGGCCGTAGTGGGGCTGGATGACGCTGGCCATCCCGACTACGTTTTTTACCGGCAGGAAGTGGCGGACCGTGCGGTCACGGCGGACAGCCTGATCCAGTCGTGTCAACGCGTCCCCGCGCTCGAGATGGTATACACCGGCGCCCTGGCACTCGCGCCCGAGGATGCGGGCCGCTACCTGCCATGGCTGCGTGCCCAGCATCAGGCGGGCAGCGTGGTGGTGGTGGATGCCAACCTGCGGCCGTCGGTCATGCCGGACCTGCAGGACTACAGGCGCAACGTGCACGCTGCGCTGCAACACGCCGACGTCGTCAAAGTCAGTGATGAAGACCTGGAAAACCTCGAGATACCGGGCGCGGATGTGTTTGTGCGGGCGCAGCATTTGCTGGAGGCGAGCGGCGCTGGTTTGCTGGTTCTGACTCTGGGGCCACATGGGGCTTGTCTGTTGGCGCGCGATGGCCGGCAGTGGCGCGCGCGTGAGTCCCGGCCGTTGGCGGTGGTGGATACCGTGGGTGCAGGCGACTGTTTCCTAGCCGGCTTCATGGCCGCCTTGCTCGCGCGGAAAACCGGTGCGAGCGGCACTGGCGCCCTGCTAACGCTGCCCGACGATGTGGGGCGTAACTTGCTGGCCCATGCTGTGGCCAGCGCCAGCTTGTGTGTCATGCAGCGTGGCTGTGTGCCTCCGACCGGGGCGGAAGTGCAGGCCAGGATTGAACAGGCAACCTGCGTATTTGACTGACGGCCGCTACCGATGCCTTACTGAAAAGATCAGGGAAAGAAGTCAGAGATCGTAAGTAAGCGTATTATCTGTCCGAAATCCTGTGCACACGTATGCTGCAGGACCCGGAGACATTCAGATGAACGCACCCCATACCCTGTCACGCTGGAGCGACCCCGGCTCCAGTCGCGTGCCCTTCTGGGCCTACACCGATGCGCAGCTGTACCAGCGCGAGCTGGAGAAAATCTTTTACGGCGCGCACTGGTGTTATGTCGGCCTGGAGGCCGAGATTCCCAATGTGGGCGACTACAAACTCAGCCATGTCGGTGAACGCCAGGTGCTGATGGTGCGTGACCGTATCGCGCCCAAGGACCGTGCCACCGATCACGGCATACGCGTGGTGGAAAACCGTTGTGCCCACCGTGGCGTGCGTTTTTGCCAGAACCCGCAGGGAAATGCGCGCAGCTTTGTCTGCCCTTATCACCAGTGGACCTACAAGCTCAATGGTGACCTGGCGGGGCTGCCCTTCAAGGACGGCGTGAAAGAGGGTGATTGCGTCAACGGCGGCATGCCCGAAGGGTTCGATCTCAAGGACCATGGGCTGACCAAACTGCGTGTTGCAGTGCTGCACGGCCTGGTGTTTGCCACTTTCAGCGACGACACCGAACCGCTGGAAGACTACCTCGGCCCGCAGATCACGCCGTGGCTGGACCGCATCTTCAAAGGCCCCGACGGAGCGCGCAAACTGACGCTGCTGGGCTACAACCGCCAGCGCATTCCGGGCAACTGGAAGCTGATGATGGAAAACATCAAGGACCCATACCACCCCGGCCTGCTGCACACCTGGTTTGTAACCTTCGGCCTTTGGCGCGCCGACCAGAAAAGCCGCATGGTGATGGACGGCGAGGGTCGCCATGCCGTGATGATTTCGCGCCGCAACGAGGGTGGGCAGAACGACGCCGTGACCGAAGGCGTGACCTCGTTCAAGGCCAACATGGCCCTGCATGACGACCGCCTGCTGGACGTGGTGCCCGAGCCCTGGTGGAAGATGCCCGACCCATCCAGCCCGGGCCGTGACATCACGCCGACCGTGACCATGATCACGCTGTTTCCCAGCCTGATCATCCAGCAGCAGGTCAATTCGCTGAGCACACGCCACATCGTGCCGCGTGGGCAGGGTGAGTTTGATTTCATCTGGACGCACTTTGGCTTTGCCGACGACACACCCGAAATGACGCAGCGCCGCCTGCGCCAGGCCAACCTGTTCGGCCCGGCCGGTTTCGTTAGTGCGGATGACGGTGAAGTGATCGAGTTCAGCCAGGCCGGCTTTGCACAGGCTGGCGACACCGGCTCAACACTGTGCGAACTGGGCGGCACCGGCACTGAGATGACGGAGCACATGGTCACCGAAGCCCTGATCCGCAGCATGTATGCCTACTGGAAGAAAGTCATGGGTCTATGACGGCGAGTGAACAGGGACTGCAGCGCCTGATGCTGCAACTGGAGGTGGACCAGCTCAACGCAGCCTACGCGGCGGCGCTGGACGAAAAACGTTTTGAAGCGTGGCCGGAATTTTTTGTGGAGGAAGGCCGCTACAAGGTGCAGGCCCGCGAGAATTTTGACCGCGGCCTGCCGCTGGCCCTGATGGCGCTGGAAAGCCGGGGCATGATGAAGGATCGGGTGTATGGCGTCACGCAGACGATCTATCACGGACCTTATTACATGCGCCACATCATCAGCCCGGCGCGCATCCTCTCGGAGGAAGGCGATGTCGTCAAGGCCGAGGCCAACTACGCGGTATTCCGCACCAAGCCGGGTGGGGTGAGCGAGGTCTACAACGTCGGGCGTTATATCGACGAGCTCATCAAAAAAGACGGCGTCCTGAAATTCAGGAGCCGTCTTTGTGTGTATGACAGCGAGATGATCCTCAACTCGCTGATCTATCCGGTGTAGCAGGGATACTGGTGCAGGCAGCACCAACCCGGCAGGTGCCGGGGCCGCGTTGCCTGGCGTTTCTTTTAGCGCCTTTTACCGACCTCGTTACCGATCACCGCTCCGGCTGCCGCGCCGCCCACGGTGCCCAGGGTGCTGCCGAATACGGCATTACCGACCAGGCCACCGGCCACGGCACCAACACCGGTGCCTATCTGTGCATTGGTCGGGCTGGTGCTGCAACCACCCAGGCCTATCAGTGCCGCCGCTGCTACCGCTGACATCATCAATTTCGTATTCATCCTGTCCGCCTTTGCTCAAAGTTTCAGGCTTGCTGCGGGTGTTCACATCGTGAAGCCCCGACCTTGCCTGTGACTTCACTGTAGGAGGGGCGGGTCGGTGGCGGTTGTAGGAGAAGGCTGCCGCGGCGTGTCGGCTTGCTGCGGTCCCGGGTGGTAATTTCGGCGCATCCGTGTGCGCCGACGCGGTGCTTAAACGGCGCGGTTGCGTGCCAGCGGCGGGTTGCGCGCGAAGTAGCGCGTGATGCCGCGCATCAAGGCGTCGGCCAGCTGTACCTGGTATTCGTCACTGCGCAGTTTGGCTTCTTCGTCGGGGTTGCTGATGAAGGCGGTCTCCACCAGCACACTGGGAATGTCAGGCGCTTTCAGGACAGCGAAGCCGGCTTGCTCGACCTTCGGTTTGTGCAGCTTGCCGACATTGCCGATCTCGCCCAGCATGGCACTGCCGAGCTTGAGGCTGTCGTTGATCTGCGCCGTGGTGCTCATGTCGAGCAGGGCTTTCTGTACCTGGGCGTCCTTGGCCTTGACGTTGATGCCGCCCACCAGGTCGGCGGAGTTTTCTTTATCGGCGATCCAGCGCGCGGCGCTGCTGGAGGCCCCTTTTTCGCTGAGCGCGAAGACGCTGGCGCCTTGCGGTCGTGCCGTAAAAAATGCGTCGGCATGGATGCTGATGAAAAGGTCGGCCTGCACGCGCCGCGCTTTTTGCACGCGCACATGCAGCGGCACAAAGAAGTCGGCATCGCGCGTGAGGTAGGCGCGCATATTGGGCTGCTGGTTGATACGGTCGCGCAGGCGATGCGCGATCTGCAGCACCACGTCTTTCTCGCGCGTGCCGCCGGGGCCGACGGCGCCGGGATCTTCCCCTCCATGGCCCGGGTCCAGCGCGACGATGACGAGGCGGTCGGTCTTGTTCTTCGCGATGACGGCCGCTTCGGGCAAGGTCTTGGCTCCGCCCGGGCTGGCGGGGCCGGTCGTTGGCCCGTGGGTCTTGTCCTTGTCTTTCTCCGCGACAGCTGCCGGCGGTGGCTTCCCGTCGGCCTGCTTGCCCGACTGCCGCGCGATCAGATCGGCGATAGGGTCATTGGCCGGCGCGGGCGCCGCGCCCGGTTGCCTGTCGGCGAGCTTCTCGGCAATCAGTGCTTCGAGCGGGTCGGCGACCTGCGTCGGGTACAAGTCAAACACCAGCCGGTACTGGTAGGCCGCCACAGGCGGCAAGGTGAACACCTGCGGCTGGATGGGCTGCTTGAGATCTATCACCAGCCGCACCACGCCAGGGGCGTTTTGCCCCACGCGTATGCCCGAGATATTCGGGTCGTCGGATTTCACCTTGGCGACCAGTTCGCGCAGCGCGGGAATCAGGTCTATGCCTTCCATGTCAACGGCAAGGCGCGGCGGGTCGGCGATGAAAAATTGTTTTGCCTTGATCTCGCCGTCCGACTCGATGGTGAGCCGCGTGTAGTCTTTGGACGGCCAGACACGTACGGCCACGATGGTCGCCCCGCGCGCGATGTGCTGCACGCCCAGCAGAAGTACTACGCTGCCCAGTTGCAGGGCGCTGCGGCGGGTGACGGGCTGCCGCTTCATGCCAGCAATTCCGCGCCTGTGGGCGTGTGAGCCGTCAGGGTAACTGCGCGGGTATCGTCCGGCAGGACTTCCAGGTGGAGCCGCAGATCAGGTTGCGGCAGATGCGGGCCTGCTTTTTCCGGCCATTCGACCAGCTTGAGCCCGGTGCTGGCAAAGATGTCGCGTAACCCCGCCTCTTCCCACTCGCGCGGATCGTTAAAGCGGTAGAAGTCAAAATGCCAGATATTCATCTTCGGCAAAGTGTAGGGCTCGACCACTGCATACGTGGGACTTTTGATGCGGCCTTCGACGCCCAAACTCTTGAGCAGGTGGCGCACAAAGGTGGTCTTGCCGGCGCCAAGGTCGCCCTGAAGCTCAATGAGCGCGCGGCCAATGGCGGGATGACCCGCCAGTGTTTGCGCGAATGCCGCCGTGGCCGCTTCGTCGGGCCAGGGAATGTTTTTTACAATCAGCGGGTGCCCGCCAGCAATTCTTTGAACAGTCATCAATTCGTTTCTCAAATTCAAACCTGGGCGCGCGAGCTTGGATTTTCGCAAATTGGCGTGGCCGGTGTGGATTTATCGTCGGCCGAGCCCGGATTATCAGCCTGGCTGGCCGCAGGCTTCCATGGTGACATGCATTACATGGCAGCGCACGGGCTCAAACGGGCCCGGCCGGCCGAACTGATACCGGGTACCGTCAGCGTCATCACGGCACGCATGGACTACCTGCCCGCATCGACGGCTGCCGCCCCGGGCGAATGGCAGGCCCTTGAGTTCAGCCGGCTTGAGCGGCCGGCCGAAGGCATTGTGTCGGTGTATGCACGTGGCCGCGACTATCACAAGATCATGCGCGCGCGCCTGCAAAAACTCAGCGAACGCATCTCCGGCCACGTCGGCCAGCTGGGCCATCGGGCCTTCACCGATTCCGCGCCTGTGCTGGAGGCCGAGCTGGCAGCCCGCAGCGGCCAGGGCTGGCGCGGCAAGCACACCTTGCTGCTCAACCGGGAAGCGGGCTCCATGTTCTTCCTGGGGGAAATCTACGTTGACATTGCCCTGCCGCCCAGCGAGCCGGTGACGCCGCACTGCGGCACCTGCCAGGCCTGCATTGACGTGTGCCCGACGCAGGCGATCATCGCACCCCACAAGCTCGATGCACGGCGTTGCATCTCTTACCTCACCATCGAACACGCGGGTCCGATCCCGCTGGAGCTTCGTCCGCTGATGGGTAACCGGATTTATGGCTGCGACGACTGCCAGCTGGTCTGCCCGTGGAACAAGTTCGCCCAGCGTAGCGCCTTACCTGACTTTGACGAGCGCAGCGGCTTGACCGGGCAGCAACTGGTCACGCTGTTCAGCTGGACGGAAGCAGCGTTTTTGCGATTCACCGAAGGCAGCCCGATACGCCGTATTGGCCATGAACGCTGGCTGCGCAACATTGCGGTGGCCATGGGCAATGCCCTGCGTGTAATCGATCCTGAGGCGGGACAGCCCCTGCGCGAGGCCCTGCAAATGCATGCCGCCTCTCCCAGCGAGCTGGTGCGGGAACACGTGGCCTGGGCCCTTGATCAGTAAATTTGAATGAAATTGGCCTGCAACCCTTTAAGGACGTGCGCGAGCAGCTATTAAATCAATAGCAAGTAGCCAGCTTCTCCCTAACGCAGCACACCCAGGGCAAACGGCAGGCTGACTACGCCCAGCATGGTGGACAAGGTCACCAGCCCCGCCACGTAACCCCCGTTGTAGCCCATGCGTGCCGCCAGCACGTACGCGCTGGAAGCGGTCGGCAAGGCGGAAAACGCCAGCAGGATGGTGCTTTGCACCGGCGACAGCCCGAAGGCTTTGCACAGGCCCAGTGCCACGACCGGCATCAACAGGTGCCGTATCGACAGCACGGCCACTGCCAGCGTTTTGGCTTGCGACAGGTGGCCGAACTGCATGCCGGCGCCCGCCGCCATCAGGCCCAGGGCCAGCGAGGCGGCTCCAATGCGCGTCACCGTAGGTTCGAGCCAGACAGGCAGGGTAAAGCCGAGCAGGTTGGCCACCAGGCCTGTGGCCGTGGCCAGGATCAGCGGATTGCGCACCAGCTCGCCCATGAAGCCGCGCCTGGCATGCCGCGCCATGGGCCACACCGCCGCCACGTTGAAAAGGGGCACGCACACACCAATCAGCACGGCGATCAATTGCAGGCCCTGGCTGCCCGCCAGCCGGTCGGCCAGAGCCAGCGCAATGAAGGAGTTGAAGCGAAATGCCACCTGCGCGCTGGCGGCGTGCTCACGCGAGTCGATGTGCTTGCCCAGCCAAGGCAGGTGCGGCAGGCTGTAGGCCATCGCAATACCGGCAATCCCCAGCAGGATGCCGGCGCTGATGAGGCTGGATGCGGCGCCCAGGTCCAGCGGGCTTTTGACGATCGAATGAAAAAGCAGGACCGGAAACAAAAAGTAATAAACCAGGCTCTCCACCTGCTCCCAAACGGTGCGGTTAAGGGCGGTGTAGCGGCAGACGAGGTAGCCGCAAACAATGAGGGAAAAGTCGGGAAAAAGAAGCTGCGCGTAGTTCACTCGCCGAGAATAACCGCAATCCCCCCGGGTTTGCCCTTATGCGTAATCCACAACTGCGGGGCATGAATGTTGCGATTACCATTTCTGCTGTTTTTATTGAAGGACTGAACATGCAACGTCGTTATCTGTTTGCCTATTCCGTGGTGTCCGCGCTTGCGCTGGGCGCCGCCGCAGGCCCCGCATTGGCACAGGGTTATCCCAACAAGGTGGTCAAGCTCGTGGTGCCGTTTGCACCCGGTGGCACCACTGATATCGTCGCCCGCGTCATCTCCGAGCCCCTGGGCAAGGCCTTGGGCCAGAGCGTGATCGTCGAAAACCGGGCCGGCGGCGGCGGCGTGGTGGGCGCACTCGAGACATCGCGCGCCGTTCCCGATGGTTATGCGCTGGGCGTGGCCACGGTGTCCACCACCGCGGCCAACCCGGCCATCAACCCCAAAATTCCGTACAACACGCTGACGGACTTCACGCCCATCATCAACATCGCCGCAACGCCCAACATCATTGCGGTTCACCCGAGCTTTCCGGCGCGCAACTACAAGGAGTTTGTAGCTGAGCTCAAAAAGAACCCCGGCAAGTATTCCTATTCATCCTCGGGCACCGGCGGCATCGGTCACCTGCAGATGGAGCTCTTCAAGAGCATGTCTGGTACCTTCGTGACGCACATTCCCTACCGCGGTGCAGGTCCGGCCCTGAACGACACCGTGGCCGGGCAGGTGCCCATGATTTTTGACAACCTTCCATCGGCCCTGCCGTTCATCCAGCAAAAGCGCCTGATCCCCATTGTGGTGGCCGCGCCCCAGCGCCTGGCTGTGCTGCCGGATGTACCCACTTTCAAGGAAGTCGGCCTGGAGCCTGTGAACCGCATGGCCTATTACGGCATCATCGGCCCGAAAGGCTTGCCAAAGGACGTGGTCGACAAGGTCAGCGCCGGGGTGAAGAAATCGCTGGAAGATCCGGCGATACGCAAACGGATCGAAGACACCGGTTCCCTGATCATTGCGAATACGCCCGAGCAGTTCACGGCGCAGATCAAGGCCGAATTTGATGTCTATAGAAAAGTGGTCGACTCGGCCAAGCTCAAGCTCGAATAGAACTTTGAAGCCGGGCTGACCGGAAGCAAAGCTACCCGTAAGCCGCCGCGCATTCAAATGTGCGGCGGCTTTTTTGTTATGGTCACCCCATGCAGCCAGAAAGCCAGTCCAGTATTGATGGGTTTATTGACGCCTTGTGGCTGGAAGACGGGCTGTCCAAAAACACCCTGGCGGCTTACCGCCGCGACTTGTCGCTCTACGCCGGATGGCTGGCTGCCAGGGAGCAGGGAGGGCGAAAACTTGACGAGACGGAGGAGGCCGATCTCAACCGCTACTTTTCGGCCCGGCACGCTGCGACCAAGGCAACATCCGCCAACCGGCGCCTGACGGTGTTCAAGCGCTATTTTCGCTGGGCATTACGCGAGCACCTGATTGCTGCAGACCCGACGCTCAAACTCCAGTCGGCAAAGCAGGCGCTTCGGGTGCCCAAAGTCATGAGCGAAGCCCAGGTTGAAGCATTGCTGGCCGCACCCGACGACGGCACGCCGCTGGGCCAGCGCGATCGCGCCATGCTGGAACTGTTGTACGCCAGCGGCCTGCGTGTGAGCGAGCTGGTGGGCCTCAAGACATTTCATGTGGGACTGAACGAAGGGGTGCTTCGCGTCATGGGCAAAGGCAGCAAGGAACGGCTGGTGCCCTTCGGCCAGGTGGCACGGGAATGGATTGTGAAATACCTGGCGGACGCCCGGCCGGCGATTCTGGGCGGGCAGCAGACCGACGACCTGTTTGTCACCGGCCACGGCAAGGGCATGAGCCGCGTGATGTTCTGGATGCTGGTGAAAAAATATGCGCGGCTTGCCGGCATCAGCTCGCCGCTGTCTCCGCACACCTTGCGCCATGCATTTGCCACGCATTTGCTGAACCACGGCGCCGACCTGCGCGCGGTGCAGATGCTTTTGGGGCATGCCGATATTTCCACCACAACGATTTACACCCATGTGGCGCGTGAACGGCTCAAAGCCTTGCATGCGCAACATCACCCGAGAGGCTAGAGATGTGGCCCCCACGGTCGCTCACTTCGTGTGGCTCCCGAGGCCTTGCAGGCCGCGGCTCGCGAGACGCTTCGCCTCTGTCGCCCGTCCAAGCCTGCGCAGGCAGGCTTGCAGCCGCGGGCTCCAGCCCCTCGGAGGCCGCCCGCCTGCGGTCTGGCAAAGCCAGTCCTGCGGCTCATGATTGGTTGAAGAATTCTGTGGGTACGACGAGCGATGGAGATATTCGCCAGCAGGGGCCGAGGGTCCGGCTTTGCCGGCCCCAGGCGCCGTCCCCTGCAAGGGGAAAAGGGCTACACGAAGTGAGCCCGATAGGGGTGTGCCGATTTTTCGGCTTTGCCGGCCCCAGGCGCCGCCCCCTGCAAGGGGGGGAACAGGCTACACAGAGTGAGCCTGGACGGGGGTGTACATGTAGTCCCGAGTGAACGGGTAGCTAGACTGGGCGCCGGTGACCGGTGTGTTGTGCACATCACCTGAGGGCTTGGCCGCCAGCATCTGGTGCAGCGAGATCCAGCCCTGTTCAAAGCTCATGGCGCTGCCCGCCAGGTATAGGCGGTAGGCTCGCAGAGTCTTCTCCGCGCGTTCGGCTCCGCCGTCTGTGGCCAGTACCTGGCGCGCATCGTCCAGCCTGGCCTCCAGGGCGTCCGACCAGTTCCACAGCGTGCGGGCGTAGTGCGGCCGCAGGTTCTCCGTGTCAACCATCTCCAGACCTGCACGTGACATGTGCTCCAGTACGGCGCTGACATGCATCAGCTCTCCGCCGGGGAAGATGTACTTCTCGATGAATTCGCCCATGCCGGCACCGAGCTGGCGATTCTCCAGGCCGCCGGCCGTGATGCCGTGGTTCATGACCAGCCCGCCCGGGGCCAGCAGGCGCATGATCTTCTGGAAGTAGCCCGTCATGTTGGCATGGCCCACATGTTCAAACATGCCGACAGACGATACCTTGTCGAAGGGCTGGTCTTCCGGCATGTCGCGGTAGTCGCGCAGCTCCATGCGCACGCGCCCCTCCAGGCCTTTTTCCTGAATCAGCCGCTGCACGTGCGTGTGCTGGTTTTTCGACAGGGTGATGCCGGTGGCGTCGACGCCGTAATGCTCGGCCGCCCACATCAGCAACGCGCCCCAGCCGGCACCTATGTCCAGGAAACGTTCGCCGGGCTTGAGCATGAGCTTGCGGCAGATGTGGTCGAGCTTGGCTTCCTGGGCCTGGGCCAATGTCATGGCGTTGTCGCTGTAGTAGGCGCATGAATACACCCGCCGGGGGTCGAGCCAGAGCGCATAGAAGGCGTCGGACACGTCATAGTGGAACTGGATTTGCGCTGCATCCCGGCTTTGGGTGTGGGCGGCCAGGGACTTGGCGCGATGCAGCAGGCCGGACCACCAGCCGGTGTCGCTTTGCACCGGGTTGCCGGGGAGCAGTTTGGTGACGGCGCGCATCACGTCGCGCATGGCGCCCTCGAGCTGGAGTTTGCCTTCGACGTAGTCCTCTGCCAAGGCGCCGATCTGGCCGGCCTTGAGGCGGGCGATGGAAGACCAGTGCGAAAACGCGAGCTTGACGGGGGCGTTAGGCTCTCCGAGACGCTGGCCCTGCGGCAGCTGCAAGGCGATGTCCGCGGGCAAGCCCGGCATTTGCGAAGGGATGTCTGGAACGAGATGCCGGATCATGCGCAAACTCCTTTTCAAGAGTTTTGCAGTCTAGCGCTGTTCGAAAATCCCTGCCGTGACTGTATGTGTAGGAATTCGCCGCGTCCTGGAGTCTGTTCCTAGACCAGAAGCGCC
Organism: Polaromonas sp. P1_F8; assembly: GCF_056405635.1. Lineage (NCBI taxonomy): Bacteria > Pseudomonadati > Pseudomonadota > Betaproteobacteria > Burkholderiales > Comamonadaceae > Polaromonas > Polaromonas sp. P1_F8. The sequence continues at coordinate 577,171 of NZ_JBFUBS010000003.1, forward strand.
AGTTCCACCTCGTCAAAACCAGCCCGCCGGCGGGCGTCCAGGTTCAGCGGGCCCTTCAGGCGAGGCGCCCCATACTGCCTGGCCAGCACCGGATAGGTCGCCACCGGGTCCAGCCCCCGCTGGGCGCACAGGTGGCGATACCAGTGGTTGCCGATGGCGACGTGGCCGATCTCGTCGGCGAGGATGATGTCCAGGATGTCGACGGCCCGAAGCGCTTCGGGAGAACCGACCTTGCGCAGTTTCGCCTGCATGGGCGGGGTGGCGTCCAGGCCGCGGGCCTCCAGGGTGCGCGGCACCAGCGCCATGCGCGCCAGCACATCGCCTTCGGTTTTGGCGGTCATGTCCCATAGCCCTGTGTGCGATGGGAAATCGCCGTAGTCGTAACCCATGGCCTTTAGATGGGCGCGCAGCAGGCTGAAATGGCGGGCTTCTTCGGCGGCTACCTGCAGCCAGTCAAGGTAATAGGCCCGCGGCATGCCGGCAAAACGCCAGATGGCGTCCAGGGCGAGGTTGATCGCGTTGAACTCAATATGGGTGACGGCGTGGAGCAGAGCCGCCAATCCTTCGTGGGTGAAAGGTGAACGCTTGGGGACGTCGAGGTGGGACCGCAGCTCGGGCCGTTCCGGGCAACCGGGCACGCCAGGCAGCGCCGGAATTTGCAGCTCAGATGCTATCAAAATAGTAGCTGCTTGCGCCCGTGCCTGTTGGATCAGAAGCACTTTTTGTTCCGGATTTGTGGCGAGCAGGGCCTGCAGCGCTTGCTGGCGCAGTTCTGCGGGGGCCGGTAGATCCGTCATGAATCCATTGTCGTTGATACCTCGGGGATGTCCGGATCGACTGCCGGCGGCTTGCGCTGGATGGCAGGGGGATGCTTCCTTACAATCAGTACACGGCTGCCACGCTCTTTTCTGCCTGTGGCCTTTTGCTTTAATTTTGAGTGAGGACGCATGGCTATTTACCAATTGGACAAGCTGACCCCCAGCGTTCCCGCCTCTGCCTGGGTGGCTGACAACGCCCAGGTGATTGGCGATGTGCGGCTTGGCGAAGACTGCAGCGTCTGGTTTGGCGTGGTGATCCGGGGCGACACTGAAACCATCACGGTGGGCCGGGGCACCAATGTCCAGGACAACAGCGTGCTGCATGCCGACATGGGCGTGCCCCTCACCCTCGGGGAAGATGTCACGGTGGGCCACCAGGTCATGCTGCACGGCTGTACCATCGGCGATGGCTCGCTGATCGGCATTCAGGCGGTTGTGCTCAATCACGCAAAGATCGGCAAGAACTGTCTGGTAGGCGCGGGCTCCGTGGTCACCGAAGGCAAGGAATTCCCGGACGGCTCCCTGATCATCGGCAGCCCGGCCAAAGCGGTGCGGCAGCTTTCCCCCGAGCAGATCGAGGGTTTAAAAATGATCGCGAAGCACTATATAGAAAATGCCCAGCGCTATAAGGCCGGGCTAAAGAAAATCGCCTGAATACTCAAGAATGACCAAACTACCCAATACATGCAGAGCGCTAACGTCAGGGCTCCCCTTCCAGCTGGGGCCGCGGAACTGGCTTCGCCAGGCCGCAGGCGCAGCGGCCCCCTCGGGGGGCAGGGAGCTACACGAAGTGAGCGACCGTGGGGGCCTGTTTAATGTCTGAGTTGCATAAATTCATCTTTGAAGGCCTGCCGGTGCGCGGCATGCTGGTTCGCCTGACCGACTCCTGGCAGGAAATCCTCAAGCGCAGACAGGCGGCCGGCGGCTACCCGGCCGAGGTCATGCAGCTGCTGGGAGAAATGACCGCCGCAGGTGCACTGATGCAGAGCAACATCAAGTTCAACGGTGCGCTCATTCTCCAAATCTTCGGCGACGGCCCGGTCAAACTGGCCGTGGCCGAGGTTCAGCCCGACCTGAGCTTGCGCGCCACCGCCACGGTGACGGGTACGGTCGATGCGGGCAGCTCACTGAGCCAGCTGGTCAACGTGAGCAACCAGGGGCGCTGCGCGATCACGCTGGACCCCAAGGACAAGTTGCCGGGACAGCAGGCTTATCAGGGTGTGGTGCCGCTTTTTGGCGATCAGCGCGAGAAGATTGAGAACCTGGCGGAAGTGCTTGAGCATTACATGCTGCAAAGTGAGCAGCTCGACACCAAACTGATTCTGGCAGCCGACGGCAAGGTGGCTACCGGCCTGCTGATCCAGCGGCTGCCGGTCAAAGGCCAGGGGAACCTTGAAGGCCAGATTGATCGGGACGCCAATGAAGACCAGATCGGCGTCAATGAAGACTACAAACGTATTGCCATGCTGGCCGGCACGCTCAAGCGCGAAGAGCTTTTAACCCTCGATGCCGACACGATCCTGCGTCGCCTTTTCTGGGAAGAGCAGGTCACCCGGTTTGAACCCGCCACCCCCAGTTTTGCCTGCAGCTGTTCGCGCGACCGTGTGGGCAACATGCTGCGCAGTCTGGGTACAGACGAAATCGAAAGCATCATTTCCGAACGCGGCAAGGTCGCGGTTGGGTGCGAATTTTGCGGCGCACAGTATGAATTTGACCCGGTGGATGCGGCGCAGCTTTTCACCAGCCAGACCAACCAGCAGCCACCCACGTCCACCGTGCAATAGTTTCGTGGGCCGCGCTGCGGCAGGGCAATGCCTCAAGCGGTTGCTGCAGCGCGCTCCGCCAGCAGGTCGCTGAGCAGGCGGTGCTCACAAGCAGGATCGCTGCACTTTTCGCAGACCCACACCCAGGCCTTCCTGCTTTTTTGGGGGCTTGGTGTCGCGCCGGGCGTGCTTCGGGTGAAAGTCGGGGCACGGGGCCGCAGGCTTTGCGCAGCCTCCAGCGCCCGGGCAAGGCGCTGCTCTGCGGTTCCGTACATGACGCGATAGGGAATGCCCGCGTGCGACAGGGCTGCACGAATCGACTGGTCGGCGCTGTGTTGATGTTGCCGGCGTTCATCGGCCGTTGTGGTCGCCTGCGCTTCTTCCAGTCCCATGAGCAGCGTCAGCCCAAAGCTGGGGAGGTCGGCAGGAAGGGACGCGGCATCGGTCACGGCTACGGTGGCTTCGTGCCCCGAGATTTTCAGGGCGCAGTCCAGCGCAGCGGCAAGCTGCCTCTTTCCGGTAAGTGGGGCGCCGGTAACGGCAATTTTCAGCACGGACACTTTCGCAGGCTGGATACCAGGGCTTACTTGGTCACCTGCACGAAGATTTCATTCGGCTTGACCATTCCGAGCTCGATCCGGGCTTTTTCTTCGACCATTTCGAGGCCTTCCTTGAGATCCCGGACTTCTGCTGAAAGCTGGTCATTGGCGGCCTGTGCCTGGGTGTTTTTGGCTAGCTGTTCGGTCAGCCGGTGCTGCATGTCGCGCACGCTGGGAATGCTGCCCCGGCCGATCCAGAGTTGCGCGTGGAATATGGCCAGGAGCGCAATCAGGATGGCGGGGACGAGTCGGGTTCCCACGTGCAGGCAGGCCTTTAGCGGAGATTGTAAAAGGCCGCGCGGCCTGGGTAGGACGCGATGTCGCCCAGGTCTTCTTCGATGCGCAGCAGCTGGTTGTACTTGGCCATGCGGTCCGAACGCGAGAGCGAGCCCGTCTTGATCTGGCCGGCATTGGTGCCCACGGCGATGTCGGCGATGGTGGAGTCTTCGGTTTCGCCCGAGCGGTGGCTGATGACGGCGGTGTAGCCGGCGCGTTTGGCCATCTCGATGGCGGCAAAGGTCTCGGTCAGCGTGCCGATCTGGTTGATCTTGATCAGGATGGAGTTGGCAATCTGCTTGTCGATGCCTTCCTTGAGGATCTTGGTGTTGGTGACAAACAGGTCGTCGCCGACCAGTTGCACTTTTTTACCCAGGCGTTCGGTCAGGGTCTTCCAGCCGTCCCAGTCGCCTTCGGCCATGCCGTCTTCGATGCTGATGATGGGGTATTTGTCGACCCAGGTGGCCAGGATGTTGGTCCATTCGGTCGCGTCCAGGCTCAGGCCTTCGGCACCCAGGACGTATTTGCCGTCCTTGTAAAACTCCGATGCCGCGCAATCGAGGCCCAGGGCAATTTGCTCACCGGCCACATAACCGGCGGCGTCGATGGCCTCCAGGATCATCTGGATCGCGGCTTCATGGTTGGCCACATTGGGTGCAAAGCCGCCTTCGTCGCCGACGGCCACGCTCATGCCCTTGTCGTGCAGAATTTTCTTGAGGGCATGGAAGACTTCGGCACCGTAACGCACGGCTTCGCGAAAGCTGGGCGCGCCGACAGGAATGATCATCAGCTCCTGCAGGTCCAGGTTGTTGTTGGCGTGCGCACCGCCGTTGACCACGTTCATCATGGGAACGGGCATCTGCATGGCGCCGCTGCCACCGAAATAACGATACAGGGGCAGGCCGGCTTCTTCAGCCGCCGCGCGTGCCACGGCCATGCTGACAGCCAGCGTGGCGTTGGCGCCCAGGCGCGATTTGTTGTCGGTGCCGTCCAGGTCGATCAGCGTGCGGTCCAGGAAGGCCTGTTCGCTGGCGTCCAGGCCCAGCACGGCTTCGGAGATTTCGGTGTTGATGTGTTCGACGGCCTTGAGCACGCCCTTGCCGAGGTAGCGCGACTTGTCGCCGTCGCGCAGCTCGATGGCTTCACGCGAACCGGTGGACGCGCCCGAAGGCACTGCAGCACGGCCCATGACGCCGGATTCCAGCAGCACGTCGCACTCAACGGTAGGGTTGCCACGGCTGTCGAGAATTTCGCGGCCGACGATATCAACAATTGCGCTCATTAGGTTCCTTTTTTTGTAGAGAGGGGATCAGACCGGGGCGGCAACGCCTTCGACCAGGACCATATTGAAAAACTCGGTGGCGCCAGCACGCTTGGCACGTGCGGCGCGGTACATTTCGTCGTCATAAAAGGCCTTGGCCTTTTCATAACTGGGAAAGCGCAGCATGGCGACGCGTGCAGGTTGCCAGGTGCCTTCCAGCGCCTCAAACTTGCCACCACGCACCAGGTATTCGCCCCCAGCGGCCGCAACCGCGGCGGGCGCGGCCGCCATGTACTGCTTGTACTGCTCGGGGTCGGTGATCTTCATGTCGACAATGATGTAGGCGAATGTCATGGCTTGTGTAGGCTTCTGGGATGGAGTGTTGGCTCAGGCGCTGAAGTTGTTTTCGAGGAAGCCGTTTTTCTTGGTGACACGATCCAGCTCGAGCAGTGTTTCCAGCAGCGCCTTCATGTGCTTGAGTGGCACAGCGTTGGGACCGTCGCACAGGGCTTTGGCCGGGTCTGGATGGGTTTCCATGAACAGGCCAGAGACGCCGACGGCCACTGCGGCACGCGCCAGCACCGGCACCATCTCGCGTACGCCGCCGCTGCTGGTGCCTTGGCCGCCGGGCAGTTGCACCGAGTGGGTCGCGTCAAATACGACCGGCGCGTTGGTCTCTCGCATGATGGCCAGGCTGCGCATATCGCTGACCAGATTGTTGTAGCCAAAGCTGGCCCCGCGTTCGCAGGCCATGAAGTTGTCTTCCGGCAGACCGGCTGCCTTGACGGCCGCGCGCGCCTTGGTGATGACGTTCTTCATGTCGCCCGGGGCCATAAATTGGCCCTTCTTGATATTGACCGGCAGGCCGGACAGTGCGACGGCGTGGATAAAGTCGGTCTGGCGGCAGAGCAGGGCCGGTGTTTGCAGCACATCGACGACCTTGGCGACCTGGGCGATCTGGTCTTCGGAGTGGATGTCGGTCAGCACCGGTACACCAATTTCCTTTTTGACCTTGGCCAGAATCTCCAGTCCTTTTTCTGTGCCCAGTCCGCGAAAGGCCGTCTCGCTGGTGCGATTGGCCTTGTCAAAACTGCTTTTGAAGATGAAGTGAATACCCAGCGAGGAAGTGATTTCCTTCAGCGTGCCGGCAGTGTCCATCTGCAATTGCTCTGACTCCACCACACAGGGGCCGGCGATGAGGAAGAAGGGCTGGTTCAGGCCAATGTCGAATCCGCAGAGTTTCATGGTCAGGCTACCGCCTTGAGAGGCTTGGCGGCAGCTTTCGGGTCCTGGCCTGCCGTGGCGCGCTGCTGGAGTACGGCTGCGATATAGGCATTGAACAGCGGGTGGCCGTCCCAGGGCGTGGACTTGAACTCGGGGTGGAACTGCACGCCGACAAACCAGGGATGGACGTCTTGCGGCAATTCGACGATCTCGGTAAGTTGCTCGCGCTGCGTCAGCGCGGAGATGACCAGGCCCGACGCACGCAGGGCATCAAGGTAGTTGACGTTGGCTTCATAGCGGTGGCGATGGCGCTCTGTCACCACGTCACCATAAATCTTGTGGGCCAGTGTGCCGGCCGCGACGTCCGAGCTTTGCGCGCCCAGGCGCATGGTGCCGCCCAGGTCGGATTTGGCATTGCGTGTCTTGATGGTGCCGTCGGCGTCTTTCCACTCGGTGATGAGCGCGATCACCGGGTGCGGGGTGGCGGGGTCGAACTCGGTGCTGTTGGCGTCCTTGAGGCCGGCAACGTGGCGCGCGAATTCGATGGTCGCTACCTGCATGCCCAGGCAGATGCCCAGGTAGGGCATCTTTTGCTCACGGGCGAAGCGGGCCGCGCAGATCTTGCCTTCGACGCCGCGAATGCCGAAACCGCCGGGCACCAGGATGCCGTCAAAGCGGGCCAGGCGCGAGACGTTGTCCGGCGTGATGGTTTCGGAGTCGACATACTCGATGACCACCTTGGCATGATTTTTCATGCCGGCGTGGCGCAGGGCTTCGTTGAGCGACTTGTAGCTGTCGGAGAGGTCGACATACTTGCCGACCATGGCGATGTGCACTTCGGTCTGCGGATGCTCGGTCTCGTAGACCAGGTCGTCCCAGCGCTTGAGGTTGGCCGGCGGTGTGTTGAGGCGCAGCTTGTCGCAGATCAGGCCGTCCAGGCCCTGTTCGTGCAGCATGCGGGGCACTTTGTAAATGGTATCGACGTCCCACATCGAGATTACGCCCCACTCGGGAACGTTGGAGAAAAGCGAGATTTTTTCGCGTTCTTCGTTGGGAATGCGGCGGTCGGCACGACAGAGCAGCACGTCGGCCTGGATGCCGATTTCACGCAACTGCTTGGCGGTATGCTGGGTCGGCTTGGTTTTGAGTTCGCCGGCGGCAGCGATCCAGGGCACGTAGCTCAGGTGCACGAAGGCGGTGTTGTTGGCGCCCAGGCGCAGGCTCATCTGGCGCACGGCTTCCAGGAAGGGCAGGGACTCGATGTCGCCGACGGTGCCGCCGATTTCGACGATGGCCACGTCGACCGCATCAGCCGTTTCGTAGCCGGCGCCGCGCTTGACGAATTCCTGAATTTCGTTGGTCACGTGCGGGATGACCTGCACGGTCTTGCCCAGGTAGTCGCCACGGCGCTCTTTCTCAAGCACGCTTTTGTAGATCTGGCCGGTGGTGAAGTTGTTGGCCTTGCGCATGCGCGTTTCGATGAAACGCTCATAGTGGCCGAGATCCAGGTCGGTTTCTGCGCCATCGTCGGTCACAAAAACTTCGCCATGCTGAAAGGGCGACATGGTGCCCGGATCCACATTGAGGTAGGGATCGAGCTTGATTAAAGTGACTTTGAGGCCTCGCGATTCGAGGATCGCAGCTAAGGAGGCTGAGGCGATTCCCTTGCCCAGGGAAGACACCACACCGCCGGTGACGAAGACAAATTTGGTCATGTCAGGTACGAACCGCAAGTTCGTAGAGGTGGTAAACGGAGATTATACGGGTTGCCCGCCGGGTTACCTCTTGCAGGGGATACTGAATTTCAGCCCAAAGCTGTTCGGGCTTGCACGGTGGCTCGCAGCCCACCTAAAGCTGGCCGGTGTTGACCAAGCAAGCAGAGGCCGCAGGCGCAGCGGCCCCCTCGGGGGGCAGCGCATTACGCGAAGCGAAAAGCGTGGGGGCCTTTCCTCCAACTGAGATACATTGCGGAACATGACGAATCAAGTGAATCCCATGGGAAACGGCCCGGATGGCAATGAAGCCCTGGACCTGGCCGGCAAACACATCGTGCTGGGCCTGTCGGGCGGCATTGCCTGCTACAAGGCCGCTGAACTGTGCCGGGCGCTGATCAAGGCGGGTGCCACGGTGCAGGTGGTCATGACCGAGGCGGCCGAGCAGTTCATCACGCCTGTCACCATGCAGGCCCTGAGCGGACGGCCGGTCTACACCAGCCAGTGGGACAGCCGTGAAGCGAACAACATGGCGCACATCAACCTGTCGCGTGAATCCGATGCGATCCTGGTTGCGCCCATGAGCGCCGATTTCATGGCCAAGCTGCTTCATGGGCGTGCCGACGACCTGCTGAGCCTGATGTGCCTGGCCCGGCCCATCGACAAGGTTCCGCTGCTGGTGGCGCCGGCCATGAACCGTGAGATGTATGCGCACCCGGCGACCCAGCGCAATTTTGTGCAGCTGGCCGGTGATGGCGCCACGGTGCTGGGCGTGGGCAGTGGTTTCCAGGCTTGCGGCGAGACCGGCGACGGACGCATGCTGGAGCCTGAGCAGATCCTCGAAGACCTGACTGCCTTCTTTGCGCCCAAGGTGCTGGCTGGGCAGCGTGTGCTGGTCACGGCCGGCCCGACCTATGAGGCCATAGATCCCGTGCGCGGCATCACCAACCTGTCGAGCGGGAAAATGGGTTTTGCCATTGCGCGGGCAGCGCACGAAGCAGGGGCAGAGGTCACTCTTGTTGCGGGTCCGGTCGGCCTGCCCACGCCACGCGGGGTCAATCGCGTTGACGTCAAATCTGCGCAGAATATGCTTGAAGCCGTTACAGAACGTGCGCAAGCAGCTACTATTTTTATAGCAACGGCAGCCGTCGCCGACTGGCGGCCGGCAGCGCCTTCAACGCAGAAAATCAAGAAAGACGGCACCGGCCAGACGCCGCAGCTGGTGTTTACCGAAAACACGGACATCCTGGCCACCATCGCCCAGTCACCCGCCGCCCAGGCCGGCCGGTTATTTTGCGTGGGCTTTGCGGCTGAAAGCCATGACCTGGCCGACAACGCAGAGGCCAAGCGCCTGCGCAAAAAAGTGCCGCTGCTGGTCGGAAACATCGGCCCCGACACTTTCGGGCAGGACCACAATGCGTTGTTGCTGGTAGATGCGGAGGGCAGCACCGCGCTGCCCCGCGCATCCAAGCTCTCGCTGGCGCGCAGGCTGGTGCAGGAGATTGCCGCCCGCATGGCGGCCGGGCCATCTCACGGAAGGGCGGCTGCACCATGAATCATCCCTCGGACACACCGCCTGACGGTGATTTCGCCAGCTATGTGGAGCGCCTGAGGGGGGCCAATGCTGCAGCGGGCGTGCGTGAGGATTTGCTCAAACCCCAGGTGAGTGGTTCCGCCAACGCCCGGTTTTCAGCGAGTTCGGGCACGCCTTCGGTGAAGGCGGCGCTGGCACCTTTGGCCGGCATGTCCTTCCTCAGTCATGTCAAATGGGTGGTGGTTTTGTGGATCGCCACCCAGGCGTTCTCCGAAGTGCTGCCCGGTGCGGGCTTTCTGTTTCTGCCCGCGCTGCTGGTCTATGGGGCCTGGGTGCTCTTCAAGGCCAACCGCAATTCCTCGGGTGCGCTGGTCCAGCGGCTGCGCGAGCTCGCCCGGCAGGCCGCCGAAGAGGCGCAAAAAAATCAACAACCGAAGAAAAAGTAATTCATGCTCATCGACGTCAAGATTCTCGACCCCCGACTTCAGGGCAACCTTCCCGCCTACGCCACACCCGGCAGTGCCGGCCTGGACCTGCGCGCCTGCCTGGAGGCGCCCCTGACGCTGGCCGCCAACGCGTGGCAACTGGTGCCGACCGGCATTGCGATCTACCTGCACAACCCCGGCTATGCCGCGCTCATCCTGCCGCGCTCGGGGCTGGGCCACAAGCATGGCATCGTGCTGGGCAACCTCGTCGGCCTGATCGACAGTGATTACCAGGGGCAGCTGATGGTCAGCGCCTGGAATCGCAGCGACGTGCCCTTCACCATCGAGCCGATGGAGCGGATTGCCCAGCTGATGATCGTGCCCGTGGTGCAGGCGCAGTTCAATGTAGTGGCGGAATTTCCCGCCAGTGAGCGGGGCGAAGGCGGGTACGGATCTACGGGCAAAGCCTGACCGCCTGAACGGCTGGCGCGCTGGCGGGCAAAAGGCGTCAGGGGAGGGTGTTTTCCTACAACCCCTGCGACACGGCTCCCACGCCGCGACAGCTCTAATCCCCACCTTGTATTTGCTGCGGCGTGCCCTTAATGGGTCATGGGAGTCTCCGCGCTCCTGGTATCGGCTTCTCGCTAGCGTGAAGCCGATGGCAGGGACCGGGGAGCTCATGAACTTATTAACAGGAGAGACTCATGCAAAACACATTCCGCTTTATTTCCTCGGCTTCCGCTGTGCTGGCACTGGTGGGCCTTGCCGCCTGCGCGCCCATGAGCCCGAGCGGCGATTCGTCCTATCCGGCCACCACCTCAACCTATCCCGCTTCTTCGTCCTACCCTGCCAATCAGCAGAATGCTTACGTTGAGTACGGACGGGTTATCAATGTGGAAGCCATCCAGACTACGGAAAAAGGCCGCGGCTCAGGCGTCGGTGCTGTCCTGGGCGGTGTGGCGGGTGCTGTGGTGGGTCACCAGATCGGTGGCGGCAGCGGCAAGGATGCGGCAACCGTGGTGGGTGCAGTGGGCGGTGCGGTGGCCGGTAACGCCATTGAAAAGAACCGCAACGCGACCATTCGTGAGAGCTATCGCGTCTCCGTGCAACTGGACAATGGCAGCTCGCGTGCCTACGACGTGCCCAGCTATGGCAACCTTCGCGTGGGAGACCGCGTGAAGATTGAGAACGGCCAGATCAACCGGATCATGTAAAGCTGCGGTTCATCCGCATTTGAAGAGCCGGCTACTCCCGCAGGGGATGGCCAGCTTTTTTACGCCTGGAATTGCACGCGTCTCAGTGCAGCGTGCCGCTTCCCGGTGTGATCGGTTCGAGTTTGAAAAAACCGGTGCCAAGCGATCCCTGGCCGATTTCCTCTTCGCTGGCTTCGCGCACGGCTTCAACCCTGAGGTTCAACCGGATGGCGATGCCCGCAAGGGGATGGTTGCCATCGAGTACGACGTGATCGGGGTAGATCTCGGTCACCGTGTAAATATGATCATGAGGCGCTTGCCCGCTGCTTCCTGGCGGAAGGGCCATGCCGTCGAAGGTCATGCCTTCTTCCAGTTCGGCGGGAAAAATCTTGCGGGGTTCGAGGAAAACCAGGTTCTCGTCGTAGTCACCGAAGGCGTTTTCGGGCTCAAGGTGCAGCTCAAGCTTCTCTCCGGCTTCATGGCCTTGCAGTGCCTCCTCGATCTTCGCGAGGAGGTCATCGCCGCCGAGTAAAAACTCGATGGGTTCGTCCAGCTCGTCCAGCACATCGCCCAGAGTGTCTTTCAGCGTCCATGTCAGGGCTACGACGCATTGCGGGGTGATTTTCATCCGACAATTGTCCCATGGATGTAAATCAATCTCTAGAGCTCCTCGCCGGCCTGAGCCCGGCGCAATTCATGCGCCGGCACTGGCAAAAAAAGCCGCTTCTCATCCGCCAGGCGCTGCCGGGGCTGCAACCTGTGCTCAGCCGCGCAGCACTGTTCAGGCTCGCGGCGCGTGAGCAAGTCGAGTCCCGGCTGATCGTCCAGCAGCCCAAGGGATGGCGGATGAAACAGGGGCCTTTTGCCGCGCGAAGCCTCCCGCCGCTGGGCCAGAAAGCCTGGACCTTGCTGGTGCAGGGGGTGGACCTGCATGACGCCGGCGCGCATGCGCTGTTGCAGAAGTTCCGCTTTGTGCCCGACGCCCGGCTCGACGACCTGATGATTTCGTTTGCCACGCCCGGCGGCGGCGTTGGGCCGCACTTTGACAGCTATGACGTGTTCCTGTTGCAGGCCAGCGGCCGGCGGCGCTGGAAGGTCGGTCGGCAGAAAGACCTGATGCTGCAGGAAGGCGTACCGCTGAAAATCCTCCAGAATTTTGTTCCTGAAGAAGAGTTTGTGCTGGAAGCGGGCGACATGCTCTACCTGCCTCCGCGCTATGCCCACGACGGCATTGCCGAAGCGTCGGTGCAGGGCGACGGGAAACCGGCAGACTGCATGACGTATTCCATTGGGTTCAGGGCGCCTGCGCAGGGCGAGCTGGCCGCGGAACTGCTGCATCGTCTGGCCGAATTCACGGAGGACGACAGCCATGACGGCGACGAATCTGCTGCGGGCGAAGTGGGCCGCCGCCAGGCTCCGCCCCGCTTGTACCGTGATGCGGGCCAGCTGGCCACCCCCACGCCGGCGGCCATGCCGGTAGAGCTCACCGCCTTTGCCGGCCAGGCGGTTCTGGACGCGTTGAAAGATCCCCTGGCCGTGGCTTGCGCTCTGGGCGAATATATGACCGAACCCAAGCCCTCGGTATGGTTCGACGAGGCGGAGGGCGAGTGGGATGCCGATGCGGCGCGGCAGGGGAGTGCCGGCGTGCATCTCGACACACGCACGCGGATGATGTATGACAGCGACCATGTGTTTATCAATGGCGAAAGTTATCGCGCCAAAGGCGCCGATGCTGCCCTGATGCACCGTCTGGCCGATCAGCGCAGCCTGGCCCCCCGGGAGCTGCGCAAGGCTGGCGCATCGGCCATCGCGCTGCTGGGCGACTGGCATGACGCGGGCTGGCTGCGGCAGACGCTGCCTGCACGAGACGACTGACCTGCTTGCCAAACAGCCTGGAGACGTTTTATGGATACGGAAAAAACCAGTTCTGCCCTGCCGCCCGCCTTGCTGGAAGGCCGGTTTACCGGCCGCAGCGATTTCACAGAGTTGATCAGGCAGTCGCTTTCAGCGGCAGCCGCACAGGGTTGGCGCGAAATCATCGTGTGCGATCCCGATTTCGAAGACTGGCCCCTGGGAGAACGTGCAGTCGTTCAGGCGCTGAATGATTGGTCCATGACGGGCCGGAAATTCACGATGCTGGCCAAAAACTACGATGAAGTGGTCAGGCGGCACGCCCGGTTCGTCACCTGGCGGCGTACCTGGGCGCACATTGTGGAATGCCGCGCTAATACATCGGGTGCAGCGGACGATATGCCCAGCGCCTTGCTCGGCCCCGGCTGGGTCTTTGAGCGGCTGGATGTGCAGCGCTGCACTGGCATTGCCGGCTCTGAGGTTGCCAGGCGGGTGGCGTTGAGGGAGCGAGTCAATGAGCGTTTGCTGAAAAGTTCGCCGTCGTTCCCCGCCACTACGCTGGGGCTTTGAGGCGGGCATTTTTGCGTCTGAGGGCGCTACAGGCCTGTAAAGGCTGGCTTAGGGTTTTCCGGCTTGCGTTCCCATTTGTAATATCCGGCATATAATTTAAAGCTGGGTAGAAAGAGCTCGAGTCCTTTCCCCGGTCAAAAATAACTTGAATTCCGGTTTGGGTTTTCTTTTGGCAATTTCCGGAAATTGTTTTCTTAAATATCATCAAGGATCGTAAAAATGAACAAGTCACTCGTTTTGGCAGCTATCGTTGCCGCTGTTGCTCTGGCTGCTTGCGGCAAGAAAGAAGAAGCTCCAGCACCGGCACCAGCTCCAGTTGCTGCACCAGCTCCAGCTCCTGCTGCTGACGCATCGGCTCCTGCCGCTGCCGCATCCGCACCAGCATCGGCACCTGCTGCTGACGCCGCTGCCGCTGCAGCCGCTGCTACCGCCGCTCCAGCCAGCGCTGCGAAGTAAATCTTCAGCGAGTCGAAAAAAGCCGCCGTGAGGCGGCTTTTTTTATGGGCGCTTGTTTGCCGCCATGGCCGGCATGCACCCGCGCTGCAGGGTCCACGACGCTTTTTCAGATATGGATCCAGCGTGTGCCGACGTCGGGCCTGGCCACAATGATGTCTTCCGCGTCCCAACCCACGGCTGCGGCTATCAGCTCTTGCACCAGCTCCGGCCGGTTGTTTTGCGCGCTGAGATGGGCTGCCACCAGGTGGCGTAGCCCGTGATGCATGACGCCGCGGGCGACATCCGCAGCGGCCGTATTGGAGAGATGTCCATATTGACCGCCTACACGCCGCTTCAGGAACGCGGGGTAGGACGATTGGGCGAGCATGTCGGAATCGTGGTTGCACTCCAGCATCAGGGCATTGCAGCCGTCCAGGTGTTCCAGGACATGCGAAGTGGCATGACCGAGATCAGTGAGGATGCCCAGCTTTGCCGATCCGTCGGTGCAGCTCAGTTGCAGAGGTTCCCGGGCGTCGTGGGGCACCGTAAAAGGCGTCAGCTGCATGCCGCCGAGGTCAATGGCCTTCCCGTCGCGCGCCTTGTGCAGTAGCCCGTCAAAATCCGGTGCCCCTATGCCTGCGTGGGTGCCATGGCTCATCCAGACCGGGATCCGGTAGCGAAGCGACAGTGACCGGGCGCAGCCGATGTGGTCACCGTGCTCATGGGTGATGAACACGGCATGGATGTCTTCGGGTTGCAGGCCCGCCTCACCGAGCCTGTAGAGCAGGTGCTTGAGCCCCAGCCCGCAGTCGACAAGAATGCGAAGCGGCGTGATTCCCGACGCTTCAACCAGTGTGGCATTGCCTGAACTGCCACTGCCCAGGCTTTTGAACCTCAACACACCGGTATGGAATCGTCAGTCGGGATGAACAGGGTCACGAACCGGGATTTACCTCAGATCGTCGGCAATCACCTGGATGATGCGCTGGGCATTGGCCGACGCTTCAGGCGCACCCTGGGCATTGAGAACCGACACCGTGGTGCTTTCACCCTGGCTCTTGACGGCGATGCGGTACTTCAACGGCGGCACAGCGGCTGGCGAGCCGCTGAACAGCTTGCTGAAGAAGCCGGGCTCGGTTTTGTTCACGATAGGCTCGACGTAGCGCACGAAGTAGGTCCCCTGGCTGCGGTCGCGGTCTTCAACCGTGAAGCCGGTGCGGTCCAGCGCCAGGCCGACGCGGCGCCATGCACGTTCAAAGCCCTCGTCGATCTGCACGACGGGCTGGCTGTTGACAGTGGCGATCCGCGAGGTTTGTTTGTTCGCACCGGCGGCCACCAGGGCCTTCGATTGCTCTTGCGTGACACCCAGCTTGACCATCAGGCGGCGCAGGAATTCGGCTTCCAGTTCCGGGTCGGCAGGGCGGGGTTGCCACATGGTGCTGTCGCCGCCGGAAGAGCCGGCCTTGACGCCCGTCAGCACCTCGACCATGCCGCGGTGGCTGACATAGATTTCCGTGCCGCCATCAGCGCGGCGCTCCAGCCGTGTGCGGAATTTGTCGCGCTCACCGGTGGAGTACAGGCTGTCGAATACTTTGCCGATGGTGTTGCGGATGAAATCCTGCGGGAGCTTGGCGCGGTTTTCAGCGTAATCGGTTTCCATGATGCCGAGGTTTTCCTGATCCTGGGACAGCAGGAAGCCGCTCTCCAGCCAGAAATCACGCACGGGTGTCCAGAGCTTGTCTGCCGGCCGGTTCACCACCAGCCAGCGCTGGGTACCTGCGCGCTCGATGCGAACGTCGCCCACGGTCACTGCGGCTGTCTGCACGGCCTGGGTTGGCTGGCCCACCTGGTAGCTGCTGGCGGACACCGCGGTGCCGGGCACCACATAACGGGTTTCGCGGCTCAGTTGTGTCAGGTCGGGAGGGACCGCCAGGGAAGGAGCTTTGGCGCCGCTGCTTTTGTAGTCGACGCGTTCGCCTTCCATCACATCCCTGATGGAGGAGCAGCCGGCGAGCAGACCGAGGGCAACCAGTGCAGACACGGTTGCGGCGCTCCGGGCTTTGGAAAATGCAGGATGTGTTGGCAATATCTTCACTTGGGTTCCCTTAAAAATCAGATCAGGCAAATCAGACCAGGCCGCAGATGCGCAGGGCGCTTTCCACGGCGGCTTCGTTCGATGTTTCCAGCGGCGTCATCGGCAGGCGCAGTGTGCCGCCGCAAAGGCCCATCCGGGCCATGGCCCACTTGACGGGAATGGGGTTGGCTTCGACAAACAGGTTTCGATGCAGCGGCAGCAATTTAAGTTGCAGCTCCATGGCGCGGCGGGCATCGCCGGCCACGGCGGCCACGCACAGCTCGTGCATGAGGCGGGGCGCTACGTTGGCTGTCACGCTGACATTGCCCTGGCCGCCGCAAAGCATCAGCGCTACGGCGGTCGGGTCGTCGCCTGAATACACGGCAAAGCCCTTGGGCACTTCCTTGATCAGCCACTGGGCGCGCTCGATGTTGCCGGTGGCTTCCTTGATGCCGACAATGCCGGGCACCTGGGCCAGGCGCAGCACGGTGGCGTGCGCCATATCGGCGACGGTGCGGCCGGGCACGTTGTAAAGCACGGTGGGGAGGTCGCCAACCGCTTCCGCAATCGCCTTGAAGTGCCGGTACTGGCCTTCCTGGGTGGGCTTGTTGTAATAGGGAACGACCTGCAACTGGCAGTCCGCGCCGACGCCTTTGGCAAATTTGGCAAGCTCAATGGCTTCGGCCGTTGAGTTGGCGCCGCAGCCGGCCATGATCGGCACGCGCTTTTTGGCCTGCTCAACCGACACCCGGATGATTTCGCAATGTTCTTCGACATTGACGGTTGGGGATTCGCCGGTTGTGCCGACCACACCGATGCAGTCGGTCCCTTCGGCAATGTGCCAGTCAACCAGCTTGCGCAGGGTGGGGTAATCTACGCTGCCGTCTTCGTGCAAGGGCGTTGCCAATGCAACGATGCTGCCAGTAATGGGTTTCATGCTCTGCTTGTAAACGTTCGCGGCCATGCAGGTATCTGGGGTGTTCCGGCCTGAACAGCTTCAAGCCGGCCCCGGAAAAGGCCAATCCTGCATTCTACCCAGAGCCTAGGTCAGTCTATAGCGGGGTGGACCCCCCTCTGCGGTATGAAGGGGGGCGGATAAACCCGCAGTCGCGGCTGATTCGCGGACGGCGGTGATGCGCTGGACAAAGCGCGGCGGACGCTCCTCAAAACCCTCCTCGAAGGCCACCACCTTCAGGCCCTGGCAGACCTGCAGCAATTCACCGGGACGCAGCAAAAAGTCGGGGCGCGAGGGTTTGCCTACCGTTTCATTGCCCTGCGTAAAAGTTTCGTAAATCAGCACGCCACCCGGCGCCAGGCTGGCCAGTAGCGTGGGCAGGAGCGGCCGCCACAGGTAATTGGTGACGATGACCGCCTCAAACTGTCGTCCTTCAAAGGGCCAGGGGCCTTCCTCAATGTCGGCCACCATGGCTTCAACGGTTTGGGTTGAGCGCGCTGGAAGGGTGGTTGCTATAAATTCGATAGCTGCTTGCGCACGATCCACAAGGGCCAGAGGGTGATTTCGTTCATAAAACCAGCGGGCATGGCGGCCGTAGCCGCAGGCCACGTCCAGCACCACGCCACGCTCTGGCACCAGGTGCGACCAGCGCTGCACCCAGGCGGAGGGCGGTTCCATGCCGTGCGTATTGTTCTCCATCAGTAGGGTTTTACGTCATCTTTGAGCGCTGCCAGCGCCATCGCTTCAACCCGGCCGGGTGCGATCAGCTTGAGCCAGCGGCCCAGCTTGCCCTTGGCCGTCATGACGACTTCGCGGTCGCGGCGCTCCATACCCTGCACGATCAGCCGTGCGCATTCTTCCACGCTCATGGCGTCGTCTTCTTTCAGGCCGCTGGCACCGGCTGCCTCACCGGCCGCGTTGAAGCCGCGGTAGCGGATGCGGGTGGCCACCACGCCCGGATAGGCCGTTGTTACGCTGACGCCGGCCGTTTTCAGCTCGGCGCGCAATGCCTCGAAGAAGCCCGTCATGGCGAATTTGGTGGCGCTGTAGGCGGTGCGGCCCGGCACGCCGATCAGGCCTGCCAGGCTGGAGACAGCCACGATGCTGCCGTGGCGCACTTTTAAGTAAGGCAGGGCGGCATGGGTGCACCAGACGCTGCCCCAGAGGTTGATGCGCATCAACTGTTCGTACCAGGCCAGGTCCTGGGCCTTGACGTCTTCAAAAAGGGCTTGCGCCGACATGCCTGCGTTGTTGATCAAGGCATCGATTTGCCCGAACCGTCCGATGGCGGCGGCCACCAGCTGGCGGCATTGGTCTTCTTGCGATACATCGGTTTTGACGGCCAGGGTCAACGCCCCATGGGCAACGCATTGGCCCGCAACCTCATTGAGCAGTGCTTCATTGCGCGCGGCCAGCACCAGCGCCACGCCGGCGCCGTGGGTTTTGGCCAATTGCCGCGCCATTTCAGCGCCTATGCCGTCAGAGGCTCCGGTAATTACTATTGTTTTCATAGCTGCTTGCGCCCGTCCTGATTGGGCCGCAGCCCAAAACACACATAAAACCCCTGGGAAGGGCCTTGCGCTAGAAGCAGGCCCAGACCTGGTTGGCGAGTGTGAACAGGAAATCCGGCCGTGTGTAGAGGGCAAACACCCCCAGCGACGCGATGATCGCAAGCGCCCACAGGCCGATTCTTTTTGCCATGTCAGGCCCCTTGGGGCACGGCCGCGCGTGCAATCGGTGATTCACGCACCGGCAGGTTCACCAGCGCGGCAAACACGCCCAATGCAATCGCGATGTACCAGACGATGTCGTAGCTGCCCGTGCGGTCATATAAGTAGCCGCCCAGCCAGACGCCCAGGAAGGAGCCGATCTGGTGGCTGAAGAAGATAAAGCCGCCCAGCATCGACAAGTGCTGGATGCCGAAGATCTGCGCCACGACGGCGTTGGTCGGCGGGATGGTCGACAGCCACAGCAGGCCCATCAGGCTGGCAAAGATGTAAACGCTCAGGGGGCTGAGCGGCGCCGCCAGGAACACGGCGATCACGATGGCGCGGGATAAATAAATCGTCGCCAGGATCTTGCGCTTGGCAATTTTCTGGCCCAGCGAGCCCGCAATATAGGTGCCGAACACATTAAAGAGGCCGATCAGCGCCAGCGCATAACTGGCCACCTGGGGAGACAGGCCCTTGTCCTTGAGGTAGCTGGGCATGTGCACGCCGATGAACACCACCTGGAAGCCGCAGACAAAATAGCCCGCCATCAATAATTGAAAGCTCGGGTACTTGAAGGCTTCGCGCAGCGCCTGGACAATGGTCTGCTCGCGTTTGGCAGGCTGCCCGCCGGTAAAACCGCCTTCGCGCAGGCCCAATGCCAGCGGCGCAATCAGCAGCACCGCGCCGCTCAGCACCAGCAAAGCCTCTTTCCAGCCCAGGCTGCTGATCAGCAAACCTTCGGTCGGCACCATCAGGAACTGGCCGAATGAGCCCGCCGCCGCGGCCACGCCCATGGCCCACGAGCGTTTGTCGGCCGAAATATTGCGCCCGATCACGCCGTAAATCACGGCATACGTGGTTCCGGCCTGTGCGGCGCCAATCAGCACGCCGGCTGTCAGGGTGAACAGGAAACCGGTGGGCGACAAGGCCATGCCCACCAGGCCCAGCCCGTACAGCAGGGCACCGCCCACGATCACGCGGAAGGCGCCAAAGCGGTCGGCGGCCATGCCGGCGAAGATGCCGAACACCCCCCAGGACAGGTTTTGCACCGCCAGCGCAAAGGCAAAAGTCTCGCGCGTCCAGCCCTGCGCCTGGGTGATGGGCTGCAGCCAGAGGCCAAAACCATGACGAATGCCCATGGACAGCGTGACGATGGTGGCGCCGCAGATCAGCACCTGCAGCATGGAGAGTTTTTTGGTTTCGGTGGTCATGGACGGGCCGCCGCAAGCGGCGAAAAAAGAAAGGTCTGGAGCGGAAAACGCGCTGTCTGTCGACTGTAACGAAAATGGCAAAACACTGCCCGGGCCGCACTTCGTTCCGTGTCTCAAATCAGGTTGGCTGTATGTTTATACAGTTACTTTGCCGGCCCCGACTACAATTGCGGCAATTCTTTCATCTGCCATGGCTGACAAACTACCCACCGAATATTCCGAAGGCTCGATCCGCGTGCTCAAGGGCCTGGAGCCCGTCAAGCAACGGCCGGGCATGTATACGCGCACCGACAACCCCTTGCACATCATCCAGGAAGTGCTGGACAACTCCGCCGACGAGGCCCTGGCCGGCTACGGCAAGAAGATCAAGGTCACGCTGCATACCGACGGCTCGGTCAGCGTGGATGACGACGGCCGTGGCGTTCCTTTCGGCCTGCACCCGGAAGAAAAGGTGCCGGTCATCGAGATCGTCTACACCCGGCTGCACGCGGGCGGCAAGTTCGACAAAGGCAAAGGCGGCGCCTACAGCTTCTCGGGTGGCCTGCATGGCGTCGGCGTGAGCGTGACCAATGCGCTGTCCAAGCGCCTGGAAGTCACCTCTTATCGTGAAGGTATGGTTGCCCACCTGGTGTTCTCGGGCGGCGATGTCATCGAAAAGCTGCACCTGCGCAAAAACGGCGAGGGCGACCGCAAGACGGGCACTACCGTCCGCGCCTGGCCCGATGCCAAATACTTTGAATCGGCCGCGCTGCCCATGGCCGAGCTCACGCACCTGCTGCGCAGCAAGGCGGTGCTGATGCCCGGCGTCACGGTGACGCTGACCAACGAGAAAACCAAAGACACCCAAACCTGGCTGTACAAAGGCGGCCTGCGTGACTACCTGATGCAGACGCTGACCGGCGACCCGGTGATCCCGATGTTCGAGGGCGAAGGTTTTGCCGATGCCTCGCACGAGAGTTTTGCCGAAGGCGAGGGTGCGCAGTGGTGCGTGGCCTTCACCGAAGAAGGCCAGCCGGTGCGCGAAAGCTACGTCAACCTGATTCCCACCAGCGCCGGCGGCACGCACGAAAGCGGCCTGCGCGATGGCCTCTTCAATGCCGTCAAGAGCTTTGTCGACCTGCATTCGCTGCTGCCCAAGGGCGTCAAGCTCTTGCCGGAAGACGTTTTTGCCCGCGCCAGCTATGTTCTGAGCGCCAAGGTGCTGGATCCGCAGTTCCAGGGCCAGATCAAGGAGCGCCTCAATTCACGCGACGCGGTGCGGCTGGTGTCCAGCTTTGTGCGGCCCACGCTGGAGCTTTGGCTTAACCAGCACGTCGATTACGGCCGCAAACTGGCCGAACTGGCCATCAAGGCTGCCCAAACCCGGCAGAAAGCCGGCCAGAAGGTCGAAAAACGCAAGGGCTCCGGTGTCGCCGTGCTGCCCGGCAAGCTCACCGACTGCGAAAGCCGGGACCTGGCGCACAACGAAGTCTTCCTGGTCGAGGGCGATTCGGCCGGCGGCAGCGCCAAGATGGGCCGCGACAAGGAAAGCCAGGCCATCCTGCCGCTGCGCGGCAAGGTGCTTAATACCTGGGAGGTCGAGCGCGACCGCCTGTTCGCCAACACCGAAATCCACGACATCGCCGTCGCTATCGGCGTTGATCCGCACGGCCCGAACGACACGCCCGACCTCTCCGGCCTGCGCTACGGCAAGGTCTGCATCCTGAGCGACGCTGATGTGGACGGCTCCCACATCCAGGTGCTGCTGTTGACCCTCTTTTTCCGCCACTTCCCCAAATTGATCGAATCGGGTAATGTGTATGTGGCCCGTCCCCCGCTGTTCCGGGTGGACGCGCCGGCCCGCGGCAAAAAGCCGGCATCCAAGGTGTATGCCCTTGATGAAGGCGAACTGACCGCCATATTGGACAAGTTACGCAAGGATGGCGTAAAGGAGGGGGCCTGGAGCATCAGCCGCTTCAAGGGCCTGGGCGAGATGAATGCGGAACAATTATGGGAAACCACACTCAATCCTGACACCCGCCGCCTGTTGCCCGTGCAACTGGGCAACCAGGATTTTCTGCAAACCGAGACGCTCATCACCAAGCTGATGGGCAAAGGCGAGGCCGCTGCGCGCCGCGAACTGATGGAGTTGCACGGTGACGCCGTGGAAATAGATATTTGATGGATTCTTTTTTGACGTTGTATTCAGCCTTGCCGCGCCTTGCTCGCCTGTTACGCGCGCTGGCCCTGCCCCTGGCCGTCCTTGGGCTGGCTACGCTGTTCGCGGCGCCGGCCCGGGCCGACATCTGGGGTTATGTGGACAAAGACGGCATTGCGCATTTTTCGGCTGTGCGGCTGGATGAGCGTTATGAACTTTTCTTTCGTGGCGCTGAAAGTTTCAGCGCAGGGGACAATGTTGCCAAAAGCGGCAAAGCCGTCGGTAACGGCGCCAACCGGGCCACCGGTGTGGCCAACGCGCCGCCCAAGCTGCTGGCTTACTTTGATGTGTCGCCCAACTACAAGGCCGTCAAGCACCTGTTGCGCGAAGCTTCCGCCAAGCATGGCATCGACTACGAACTGCTGCAGGCCCTGATCGCCACCGAATCCGGGTTCAACACCCAGGCCGTTTCGCCCAAGGGCGCGGTCGGGCTGATGCAGCTGATTCCGCCGACAGCGGAGCGCTACGGCGTGCGGGCCACCAAGGATTCCACCATCCACAAAAAGCTCACCGACCCCAAGACCAATATCCGGGCGGGCTCCAGCTACCTCAGCGACCTGATTGCCATGTTCCCCGGCCAGCTTGAACTCGCGGTCGCGGCCTATAACGCCGGCGAGGGCGCCGTGCAGCGTGCCGGCAACAAGATCCCCAATTACCCCGAAACCAAAAACTACGTCAAAACCGTGATGCAGCTTTATAACCACCTCAAGCCCCCCAGCATGATGGCGTCGTCCGCCCGTGTCCGCATGGAAATGATGGGCGGCGCAACCGGCCGCAGCAACATGGTGTCGCCCACTGTGGTCTCCACCGCTACGGCAGAGGCCCAGCCCGAGCAGAACTGAGGTCACAATGCGCCGTGTGTTCAGCCCGGCAGCCTGAAAAACGGCATTCCTTTTGTAACCCTGTGCCAGCCGCACCCGCGTGTGCCGGCATGCGTCACGCCACCTTACCCGCCAAGCCAAACTCAAGATGGATCTCTTTACACCGGACGCCGTAGCCCCTATTCCCGAACCCGCCGACCAGGATTCGCTGGCTGCGTACGCGCAGCGGGCTTACCTTGAATATGCGCTCAGCGTTGTCAAGGGCCGCGCCTTGCCTGACATTTGCGACGGCCAGAAGCCGGTGCAGCGCCGCATCCTGTACGCGATGCACCGGATGGGCCTGTCGTTCACCAACGCTGCGCCTGCGGGTCCGAAGGCGCGCAAAAGCGCCAAGGTGGTCGGAGACGTGCTGGGCAATTTCCATCCGCATGGTGACACTGCCGCTTACGACGCACTGGTGCGGATGGCGCAGGATTTCAGCCTGCGCTATCCGCTGATCGACGGCCAGGGAAATTTCGGCAGCCGTGACGGCGACGGTGCGGCCGCCATGCGCTATACCGAAGCGCGCCTCAGTCCGATCGCGCGCCTGCTGCTTGACGAAATTGACGAGGGCACCGTCAATTTCATGCCGAACTATGACGGCACGACGGAGGAACCCAAGCTGCTGCCGGCACGCCTGCCGTTTGCGTTGCTCAACGGTGCCAGCGGCATTGCCGTAGGCCTGGCTACCGAAATCCCCAGTCAC
This sequence comes from Polaromonas sp. P1_F8, assembly GCF_056405635.1. NCBI lineage: Bacteria > Pseudomonadati > Pseudomonadota > Betaproteobacteria > Burkholderiales > Comamonadaceae > Polaromonas > Polaromonas sp. P1_F8. Next base: position 600,547 of record NZ_JBFUBS010000003.1, read on the forward strand.
AACCTGCGCGAAGTGGCCGACGCCTGCGTGGCACTCATCAAGACGCCCAAACTCAGCGACGAGGAGTTGTACACGCTGATCGCCGGGCCCGATTACCCGGGCGGCGGCCAGATTATTTCGAGCAGCGCGGAAATCGCAGCGGCTTACAAAACGGGCCGCGGTTCGCTCAAGGTGCGCGCCCGCTGGAAGATTGAAGAACTGGCGCGCGGCCAGTGGCAACTGGTGGTGCAGGAACTGCCGCCCGGCGTCAGCACCCAGCGCGTGCTGGAGGAAATCGAAGAGCTGACCAATCCCAAGATCAAGACCGGGAAAAAGGCCCTGAGCCAGGACCAGGTGCAGCTCAAGCAGACCATCCTGGCCGTGCTCGACGTGGTGCGCGACGAATCCAGCAAGGATGCCGCCGTGCGCCTGGTGTTCGAGCCCAAGACCAGCAAGATCAGCCAGTCCGAACTCATCAACACGCTGTTGGCCAACACCAGCCTGGAAAGTTCCTCGTCCATCAACCTGACCATGGTCGGGCTGGACGGCAGGCCGACGCAGAAAAACCTGCGGCAGATGCTGACCGAGTGGATCGAGTTTCGCCAGACGACGGTGCAGCGGCGCTCGCAATACCGGCTCGACAAGGTGCTGGCCCGCATCCATATCCTGGAAGGCCGGCAGCTGGTGCTGCTCAACATCGACGAGGTGATTGCCATCATCCGCCAGTCGGATGAACCCAAGGCTGCGCTGATTGCGCGCTTCAAGCTCACCGATATCCAGGCCGATGACATTCTCGACATCCGCCTGCGCCAGCTCGCACGGCTCGAAGCCATCAAGATCGAGCAGGAGCTCAAGACCCTGCGTGAAGAGCAGGGCAAGCTCGAGGAAATCCTCGGCAGCCCGGCCGCCTTACGCCGCCTGCTGGTCAAGGAAATTGAGGCCGACGCCAAGCAGTTCGCCGATGCGCGCCGCACGCTGATTCAGGCCGAGAAAAAGGCCGTACTCGAAGTCAAGGTGCTCGACGAACCGGTGACGGTGGTCATCAGCGACAAAGGCTGGGTGCGTGCGCGCAGCGGCCACGGCCACGACGCGGCGGGCTTCGCCTTCAAGGCGGGCGACGGGCTTTACGGTACCTTTGAGTGCCGCACCATCGACACGCTGCTGGCCTTCGGCTCACGCGGCCGCATTTATTCGGTGCCGGTGTCATTGCTGCCCGGCGCGCGTGGCGACGGCCAGCCGCTCACCACCCTGATCGACCTGGAGTCCGGCACGCAGCTGGTGCATTACTTCGCGGGCCCGGCCAACGCCGCATTGCTGCTGAGCGCCAGCGGCGGCTACGGCTTCCTCGCCACGGTCGAGAACATGACGTCGCGCCTCAAAGCCGGCAAGGCCTTTATCAGCTGCGCCGAAGGCGAAACCATTTGCAGGCCGTCGCATGCCGCCTTCAACAGCGGCGCCGCGCCTTTGGTGCCGGCCACGCATGTGGCTTGCGCCTCGACCGGCGGCCGCATCCTGACGTTCGAGATTGGCGAACTCAAGATGCAGGCCGCCGGCGGGCGCGGCCTGATGCTGATCGACCTTGAAGCCAAAGACACTTTGGCCGGTGCAGCCGCTTACACGCGCAGTGTGAAGATCGAAGGTATTGGCCGCGGCGGCAAGGCGCGCGAGGAAACGCTGGAAATCCGCAGCCTGAACAATGCCCGTGCGGCGCGCGCGCGCAAGGGCAAGGCGGCCGACCTGGGTTTCAAACCCACCGGCATCAGCCGCGTTGAGTAAAACTGACTGAAAGCCATAACTGGCGGGTGCAAGCAGCTATTGATTTGATAGCAATATGCTGCGCTCGCCGGTCTGGCCAGCTATTCAGCTATTCAGCAATCAAGCTGCCAGCAACAGATCAAGCTTTTTCAGGCTTGCCACCGTCTCCAGGCAGGCTTGCGCCACTTCCTTGCCCTTGGTCAGGAAATGTTCCGTGAAGAATTTTCGGTGTTCCTCATGTTCATGAAAGTGCTGTGGCGTCAGCACCGCTGAAAACACCGGCACGCCGGTTTCCAGCTGGATGCCCATCAGCGCGCTGATGACCGCGTCGGCCACAAACTCATGGCGGTAAATGCCGCCGTCCACGACCAGCCCGCAGCAGACGACACCTGCATAACGGCCCGATTGCGCGAGCTTTTTGGCGTGGAGCGGAATCTCGAACGCGCCGGGCACTTCAAACGTGTCGATGGATTCGGGGCCTGTGCCTTGCCGGGCCATCTCGGCCAGGAAGGCACCGCGGCCCTGGTCCACGATGTCTTCGTGCCAGGACGACTGGATAAAGGCGAAACGTGCCTTGGTGGGTGTGCCGCCCGAACGGGAAGCCGAAGGTGGGGAAATATCTGTCTGACTCATGGAAGCCTCTTATTAGGTGTTACCAGAATCAGGGCGCACGAGCCTGCGGCCAGCCCATGGACGCGCGAACAGCCCGCGCGGAGAGTCCGCACCAGCCATCGTCGCCCACGGCACAGCCGTAAACATCGCGCTCTCTTTCATCCGGACTGTGACCGTCGGCTTCGGAGTTGAACCGAATCTGCTGACCCTGGTTGCCGTATGAAGCACGGCAACCAGGCGCTCGCGGGCTGATGCAGTTGCCTGCAAACACCGCCGGTGGGGAATTTCACCCCGCCCTGAGAACGCTGCCCGGCGAAATGGCCGGGCGCTATGAGTTTAAGCCGGGCTGCCGGATAGCGCTTGTCGCCCGCGCGTCGGCCCCACAGTCATTGCGGGTGCTGTGTAGCCGGCTTATTCGACTTCAGCCACCAGGTCAATCTCCACACAGGCGCCCATGGGAACCTGCGCCACGCCAAACGCGCTGCGTGCATGCTTGCCGGCGTCGCCGAAGATTTCAGCGAACAGCTCGCTTGCGCCGTTGGTCACCAGGTGCTGTTCGGTGTAGTCACCGGTGGAGTTGACCAGGCTCATGAGCTTGACGATGCGCTTGACCTTGCCCAGGCCGACGGCGGCTTCGAGCGTGCCCATCAGGTCGATGGCGACCGAGCGTGCGGCGGCCTTGCCTTCTTCTGTCGTCATGTTCTTGCCGAGCTGGCCGACGAGGGGCTTGCCGTCCTTCTTGGCGATATGGCCGCTCAGGAACACCAGGTTGCCGGTCTGCACGAAGGGCAGGTAAGCAGCCAGGGGCGTTGCCACGGTTGGCAGGGTGATGTTCAGTGCTTTCAGCTTGTCGTAGGCGCTCATGGTGGTCCTTTGGTTAAGAAAAATGGTTCCAGCCCAATGGGAACGAGCGCTAGCAGCTATGCTTTTGATAGCGAAGGAGGCTGCGCGGCCGGCTGGCAGTGCAGGGAATTGTAGGACGGTGCCCGGGTTCCGGAGGCCTTTGGGGTCATGAAAGGAAATGATGGAACGGCGCAGGGCCCGCGCGGCTTGTTCCGCGCCCCTTTCACCGTTCCACATGCCGGCGTCACTCGGGCTTGATGCCGGCCTTGCGCACCACTGCACCCCAGCGGTCCACTTCGTTGCGCATGAAGGCACGCAGTTCGTCGCGTGTCGAGCCTTTCAGGTCAATGCCCAGGGTGGTGAGGCGTTCGCGTGTGGAGGGATGCGCCAGCGCCGCCACTGCTTCGCTGCGCAGCCGTTCGACGATCTCGATCGGCGTGGTGGCCGGCGCCACCAGCGCCCACCACTGGTTGAACTGCATGCCCTCAATGCCGGTTTCGCGCGCGGTCGGCACGCCGGGCATGGTAGCCAGGCGCGCATTGCCGGTCACCATCAAGGCAGAGATCCTGTTCGCGCCCAGCAGCGAACTGCCGCTGGCCAGCGTGGCGAAATGTGCGTCCACCTGGCCGGCCGCGACGTCGGTGAGCGCGGGCGCGGAGCCGCGATAGGGAATGGCGTTGACCTTGATCCCGGTGGCGCTGGAGAACAGTTCGCTGGAGAGGTGGCTGATGGAACCGTTGCCGCTGTGGGCCAGCGCCAGCGGCACCTTGCTGCTCCGGTAGTTTTTGAGGAAGCCCTTGATGTCGCCATTCTTGTACTGTGCGCTGCTGGCAAACAGCAGCAGCGGAGAGGTGCCGACCATGGACACCGGCGTGAAGTCGCGCAGCAGGTCGTAAGGCATCTTGTTGAACACGGCCGGCGCAATCGCATGCGGCAGCTCGACGATGGCGAAGGTGTAGCCGTCGGGCGCGGCCCTGGCTGCGGCTTCGGTGCCGATGCGCCCGGAGGCGCCGGAGCGGTTGTCGACCACCACGCTTTGCCCCATGGTTTCGCCCATGCGCTGGGCAATCGCGCGGGCGATGGCGTCGGTGCTGCCGCCGGGTGCCCAGGGCACGATCAGGCGGATGGGTTTGTCGGGGTAGGCGGCATGGGCAGTTCCTGCGAGGGTGGCGCAGGTCAGAAGCAGGGCGGTGAGCAGTCGGGTCTTCATGGTGAAAATTCCTTTGCGGGCTGAAGAAAAAGGGGCGTGTGGTCAGGGGACGGGGTTAAAGGTGTCGCGGTCGCCTTTGGCCGTGAGCAGGAGCAACGCGTGTTCTGATGCCTGCACCTGGCCAAGTGCGCATAGGCGGGCCAGCGCACTGAGACAGGCGCCGGCGCAAAGCTCCACCCACAGGCCTTGCGCCGCGAGTCGGGCGCTGCCCTCAATGGCGCCGGCATCATCAATGACCACGGCGCCGCCGCCCGACTGCTGCACGGCCAGTTGCTGTTGCAGCGTGACGGTGCTGCCGCCTGTCGAAAACTGCGTCGTCTGGCCGTTGAATTCCGACTGCAGCGGCGCGCCCTCGAGCACGCGGGAAAGGCGGGGGAAGGGCTCAACGGCCCACAGCCTGGGCATGTGCCCGATGAGCCCCGCCTGGTGCAAATCACGCAGTGCGCTGTAAATGCCCCAGAGCAGGTCGCCGCGGGCGGTGGGCACCAGCACGTGGTCCGGCACGCAGCCGCCGGCGACAAATTCGAGCGCCACAGCGCGGTAGCCTTCCACGCCGAAGGCCGGGCTGCCGACCGCGGGCACGCTGTAGTTGGTGAGGGCAAAGGCGCCGTCCTGCTCGACCCGCCGGCGTACATGGCTCCAGCGGTCAAAGCCATGGTCGAACATCACGCGCCGGGCGCCCAGGTGATGGAGGGCTCGCGCGAAAGGTGCCGGCATGTCGCGGTAGGTGGCGATTTCGCAAGGCAGCCCGGCCGCGGCGCAATAGGCTGCTGCCGACACCGCTGCGTTGCCGCTGGAGGCCAGCACCACCGTCTGCGCGCCTGCGTCCAGCGCCCGGCTGACGGCTTGCGCCGACATGCGGTCTTTGTGCGAGCCGGTGGGGTTCATGCCCTCGTGTTTGGCGCTGAGCTGGCGCAGGCCAAGCTCGCGCGCCAGGCGCGGCAGGTCCAGGCAGGGCGTGTCGCCCTCACCCAGAGACACGCCATGGGTGTAAGGCAGCCAGTCGCCCCACTTATAACCTGTGCTGGCAGTTTTCAGCGCTTGGGGCAGCCCGGTGTAAACGGCTTCCAGGCTCGCGGGCGTGCCTTGCGCCGCGCAGTGCGGGCAGCCGGTGGGCAAATCCTGCAGCGGGTATTCACGGGCGCAGAGGATGCAGCGCAGCCCGGTCAGCCGGGGATTGCGGCTGATGGCGTTCCATGCCGCAGAGTTTGGAAGGGATTCGGGGAAAACAGGGTTCATGGGCAGATGGTAGGTAGACCATGGGCTTCCCTGCATCACTTGTTTGCGATTTAAAATAAGTAAAACTTATAGGAGGCTGCCATGGCCGAAGCCAGTGCACGTCAGATTGAGGTGTTCCGCATGGTCATGCGGCTGGGCACCGCCAACCGCGCGGCTGCGGCGCTGCACGTGAGCCAGCCGGCGGTCACGCAATTGCTGCAGCAGCTCGAAGCGCGCGCCGGGCTCAAGCTGTTTGACCGGCCCAAAGGCAAGCTCACGCCCACACCGGAGGCGCACGCTTTGATGGAAGAAGTCGAGCGGGTCTACGAAGGCCTGGAAGCCGTGCAGCGAAAAATCGTGGCCCTGCAGTCGCATGAGGACACCGTGCTGCGCATCGGTTCACTGCATGCCATGGCCGCCAGCGTGATGCCCTGGGCGCTTGCCGAGTTTCAGCGCAGCTACCCGCGCACGCGTTGCCTGCTGCTGGTCGACAGCTCGAAAGTGCTGCGCGAGGCCCTGTTCCAGGGCGCTGTGGACTTGGCCTTCCTGGGCGATGAGGCGGACACCAGCGGCCTGGTGTCCTCGCTTTTTTACCAGGTGCCAGCGGTGTGCATCATGCCTGCAGCCCACCCACTGGCTCGCAAGCAGGTCCTGCAGCCCGGGGATCTCGCAGAAGTGCCGCTGGTGGGCCTGTCTGCCTCGGATACCGCCCAGCGCCGGCTGGAAGCCGCGTTTGCACAGGCGGGTGTGCAACCTCGCTTTGTGATTGAAACGCCTTACAGCGCAACGCAGTGTTCGCTGGTGCTGGCCGGGGCCGGGCTGGCCGTTACCAATCCGCTGGTGGCGCGTGAATATGTAGCGCTGGGCCTGCGCAGCGTCCCGCTGGCGGCGGATGTGTCGTTCCGGGCCTTGCTGGCTTTCAAGCCGCGCCAGGCCCAGTCGGGCGCCGCGCAGGAATTTGTGAGCCTGTGCCGGCGCTGCCTGGCACGCAGCCTGCCGGAGGGTTCGCTGCTGGAAGAGCTGCCAGCGCCGCCGAAGCCGCTCAATCGCCGGCGCTTGCCACCGGCTCCACCGTAACGGCCACGTCGAGGATGTGCTGCGCGCCGCCGCGGATCACACCGCGCATGGGCGATACATCGAGGAAGTCGCGGCCGATGGCCAGCGTGACGTAATCTTCACCCGGTGCACGGTTGTTGGTGGGGTCGAAGTCGAGCCAGGCGCCCAGGCCGGGGCAGTACACCGAAGCCCAGGCATGCGAAGCGTCGCTGCCCACCAGCCGCGGCTGGCCGGGCGGTGGCGTGGTGAGAAGGTAGCCGCTGACATAACGCGCCGGCAGGCCCATGGCGCGGCAGCAGGCCACCATGATGTGCGCGAAATCCTGGCACACGCCTTTGCCCAGCTTGAGCGCTTCGAGCGCCGGCGTGTTGACTTCGGTGCTTTCGCTCTCGTAGGTCATGGTGCTGTGAATGCGTTCCATCAGGTCGCGCGCTGCCTCGGGCAGCGGCCTGCCCGGCAGGAAGCTGGGGCGGGCAAATTCAATGAAGGCATCGTCGCGCGGCACATAGGGCGAGGCGAAGAGGAATTCGGAGGCGCTGTCGTAAGCTGCGCCGGCACGGTAACGGAACTGTTCGCGCACCTGCTCCCAGGCGGGGGATGCAGGCTTGCCGGCGGACAGGGTCGCTTCTGATTGCAGGGGGTTGAGGGCCGACGTGGAGACGATGCTGTCGGCCACGACGGTCAGGCTCTCATGTGCGGCCTGCAGGGAAAAGTAGGTGCGCGTGTTGCCGTAGACGTCTTCGGTTTCGCGCAGCTGGACCGGTTCGGGGTCAACCCGCAGCGCATAGTCCAGCAGGGTCTGGCCATTTCGGCTGGCGGGCTTGAGGTGCACCACATGGTGCGCGTTTTCCACCACCGGGGCATAGCGGTAACGGGTTTCGTGAACGACGTGAAGCAGCACGGAAAAACTCCTAGGGCTCAGGCGCCCAGGCTCTGGCTGGCGGAAGCCGCGTGGCTGAAGTAGCGGCGGCTCAGCGTGTCTGACAGCTCCAGCGCGGCATCGCAGCACTGCTCGAGCAACTGCACCAGCCGCCCGTCATGTTGCCCGCCGTTTTCATCTTCGCCATCGCCAATGCTGGCTGGGGCCTCCTGGCACAAATCAGCAAGCGCCCAACTGCCGGGGTCGGGTAGTTCCATCGCCAGGTCGGGCATGTCGCCCGGCGCGCTGCCCGCCAGCTTGGCAAGGCGCCCGCGCAGGGTCTGCACCACCCAGCCGAGGGAGCGCGGGTTGTCGCGGTCCAGCACCAGCAGATCGAGCAGGGCCGGGATGTCGCGGCGCTGCTGGTACTGCGCGTGGAAGGTGATGGTGCTGTCGAACAGCGCCACCATGGCGTTGAAGCCGCCTTCTTCAAAGACCGATCCGGTTTCGAAACCGCGCACCAGCGCGCCGGCCAGGGTATTGAGCCGTTCAATCAGCCGGCCTACGCTCAGGAGGCGCCAGCCGTCGTCGCGTGTCATGCGGTCGGTTTGTGCACCCGTCATGGCTGAGAGGAAACCACTGGCCGATTCCAGCGCCCGCAGCGCCTCGACGGAAGAGTATTCGAGCAGATATTGGCTGGATTGGCTCTGGCTTTGCCCGCCCTGGCTTTGGGTCTGGCCCACGGCGCTGAACGATGAGCAGCGCTGGAAGAAGTCGGTCTCGGTGCGCACGATCATGTGCCACTGTTCCTGCGACAGGCGTTCGCGCACGGCAGATGCGGCGCTCTTGAGCGCCCGCAGGTTAAAGCCTACGCTGGCGGCCTGTTCGGTGTCGGCCAGGTTGGCGATCAGGGCGCGTTCGAAGACACGGCGCGCATGCGTGGCCGGCGGCACGGTGTCCAGCACCAGCGCATTGCCGACGGCCATGCTGGTCAGCCAGGCCAGCAGCGGCTGCGACGTCTGGTCTTCGCCGCCCAGGCACTGCAGCGTGATCTGCGCCAGGCGCGTAGAGTTTTCGGCACGCTCGGTGTAGCGGCCCAGCCAGAAAAGATTTTCGGCCGCGCGGCTGGTTACTGGCGGACGGTGGCGCAGCGGCGCTGCGGCCCAGACAGGCGCCGGCTGCTCGGTGCGCGATGCGGTGGTGTGTTCGGCCGCCGCCTTGGTTGCCGAGGGGTCGCCCAGCACCCACACGTCGGCACTGCTGCCGCCGTGCTGCATCGACGACATGTTTTCGTTCTTGCCCGCCAGCCGTGCCAGCCCGCCCGGCAGCACCTGCCAGGAGCCGTTGCCGTCGGCCACCGCAAACACGCGCAGCATGGCCGAGCGCGGGGAAATCCGCTCGCCCTGCCAGGTTGGCGTTTGCGGCAGCGGCAGGTAGGCCTGCACGGTGAAGTCTTCGCCCCGGCGAACAATGCGGCCGGCCCATTCGTCCAGCGCGCGGCGCGACAGGGTATGGCCGATGACGGATTCCATGCCGGTGCCCGGATAGGTCGGCTTGATCACGCAGGTCTTGAGCTGGCTCAGCACGTCCTGCATCACCGCCTGCTCGCCGCACCACCAGGTGGCCAGCGAGGGCAGGGCCAGCGTTTCACCGAGCAGGTGCTCGGAGAGCGCGGGAAGAAAGCCGAGCAGCGCGCTGGATTCGAGGAAGGCCGAGCCCGGCGTGTTGACCACCAGCACATTGCCCGCGCGTATCACCTGTAGCAGGCCGGGCACGCCCAGTGTGGAGTCCGAGCGCAGTTCCAGCGGATCGAGAAATTGGTCGTCCAGGCGCTTGAGCAGCCCGTGCACACGCTCCAGGCCGCGCAGGGTTTTCAGGTAAAGCTTGTCATCGCGCACCAGCAGGTCGCTGCCCTCGACCAGTGTCAGGCCCAGGAAGCGCGCCAGGTAGGCATGCTCGAAATAGGTTTCGTTGTAGGGGCCGGGCGTCAGCAGCACCACGCGGCTTTCCTCGTTGCTGTCCGTCGGGCTCATGGCCTTGAGGCCATCCACCAGCGCCTTGTACGACGCGGCCAGCCGCTCGACCTTCATTTCGCGGAAGGCTTCGGGGAACAGCAGTGAAATCGTCAGGCGGTTTTCGAGCAGGTAGCCCAGGCCCGAAGGCGCCTGCGTGCGCTGCGACACCACCGACCAGCGGCCGTCGGGGCCGTGCGCGATGTCGAAGGCGGCAATGTGCAGATAGGTGCCGCCGGCCGGCTGCACGCCCTGCATGCCGCGCAGGTAACCCGGGTGGGCATGCACCAGCGCGCTGGGCAGCAGGCCCTTGGAGAGCAGCTCCTGCGGGCCGTAGATGTCGGCCATCACGCGGTCCAGCAGGCGGGCGCGCTGCTGGATACCGGCCTCGATCTGCGCCCAGTCGGCGGGCGAAACCATCATGGGGAACAGGTCCAGCGACCAGGGCCGCTGCGGGCCGTTGGCGTCGGCGTAGACGTTGTAGGTCACGCCGTTGTCGCGGATCTGGCGGCGCAGGTTGGCGGTGCGGTGGTTCAGGTCGTAAAAACCGTCGCTGCCGAGGAAATTGAAAAAGCGTGTCCAGTCGGGCGACAGGGCGTCGTCCATCCCGGCCGCCGGGGCTTCGGGCCGGGCCGGGGCTGTTTCAGGGGGGCTGCCCGCGGCCCGCAGCGCGGGCTGTGCCGGCGCGGCTGCTTCAGCGGGCGCGGGGCCTTCGGACACACGGCCCCGCAACTCATCGAAATGCCCCGCTGCCGCATGAGGCGCCAGCGCGGCAGCCAGTGCGCAGGGGGATTCAAGCGACTGGGCGGCAAAAAGTGACTGGGTGTTATTTTCCACGTGGGTGCAAGTATGCCTGCGGCCCATCCCCTGCAAGGCTCAAGGCGGGTTCAATGCGCGGCCAAATGGCTATTTATGCCGCCTGTGCATGCAAATGTTGCAGCCATAAGACAGCCGTTGACGGTACGGGGAGGCGCTTCGCCCGGGGCTCTCAAGCTCCCGGGCCGCTGCCGCAGGCACGGATTCAGCGCAGATCGAGCGTGAACGGGAACTCCCGGCTCGGCTGCGCCGGCGCCACTCGCATCTTGCCGGGTGTATGGCCCATGCGGAAAAAGCGCGTGAGCCGGCGGCTTTCAGCCTCGTACGAATTGACCGGCAGCGTGTCGTAGCTGCGCCCGCCTGGGTGCGCCACATGGTACTGGCAGCCGCCCAGCGAGCGTTCCATCCAGGTGTCGACGATGTCAAACGTGAGCGGTGCATGCACACCGATGGAAGGGTGCAGGGCCGACGGCGGGTTCCAGGCCTTGTAGCGCACACCGGCCACATATTCGCCGACGCGGCCGGTGCTTTGCAGCGGCAATGCCCGGCCGTTGACGGTGACGACATAGCGGTTGTCGTTCAGGCCCGTCACATGCACTTCGACGCGCTCCAGCGATGAATCCACGTAACGCACCGTGCCACCGGCCGAGCCTTCTTCGCCCATCACGTGCCAGGGCTCCAGCGCGCTGCGCAGCGTGAGTTCGATGCTGTTGGACTTGACCTGCCCGATCAGCGGGAAGCGGAACTCGAAGTGAGGTTCGAACCAGGCCATGTCGAAGGCGTAGCCGGCTTCGCGCAGCTCGGTCAGCACGTCTTCAAAATCCATGCGGATAAAGCCCGGCAGCAGGAAGCGGTCGTGCAGTTCGGTGCCCCAGCGTGTGACACGGCCGTGGTAGGGCTTGTTCCAGAAGCGCGATACCAGCGCGCGCAGCAGCAATTGCTGGGCAATGCTCATGCGCGCATGTGGCGGCATTTCAAACGCGCGCAACTCCAGCAGGCCCAGGCGCCCGGTGGCGGAGTCGGGCGAATACATCTTGTCGATGCAGAACTCGCTGCGGTGTGTGTTGCCGGTGACGTCGACCAGGATGTTGCGCAGCGTGCGGTCCACCAGCCAGGGCGGCATGTCGGCGCCGTATTTTTTGCGGTTGTTCTCGATCTCGCGCAGGGCGATTTCCAGTTCGTACAGCTGGTCGTTGCGGGCCTCGTCCACACGCGGTGCCTGGCTGGTCGGGCCGATGAACATGCCCGAGAACAGATAGCTCAGCGACGGGTGGTTGTGCCAGTAGGCGATCAGGCTGCCCAGCACCTCGGGCTTGCGCAGGAAGGGGCTGTCGGCGGGCGTCGCGCCACCCAGCACAAAGTGGTTGCCGCCGCCTGTGCCGGTGTGCCGGCCATCGGTCATGAACTTCTCGGCCGACAGGCGCGTCTCGTGTGCGATCTGGTAGAGAAACTCGGTGTGTTCCACCAGTTCGCCCCAGTTGTAGGCTGGGTGGATGTTGACTTCGATGACCCCTGGGTCAGGCGTGACCTGCAGCATTTTCAGGCGCGGGTCGCGTGGCGGCGGGTAGCCTTCAAGCACGATGCTCACACGCAGCGACTGCGCCGTGGCTTCCACTGCGGCCAGCAGATCGAGGTAGTCTTCCAGCCGCTCCATCGGCGGCATAAAGACATAGATCGCACCCACTTCGCCGCGGCCCGACTTGTTGGCTTTGCTGTCCGGGTCGGCCTTCGGTTTGTCTTTGGGGCCATTGGCGCGGGATGGGTCTCGTACTTCCACGCAGAGCGCGGTGCGAGTGAGCCAGGCGGCCGATTCAAAGGGCTTGGGCGCGCGATCGTCGGCAGGCGTCGTTTCCTCTGCGGCTGGCTTGCCATTCAACCCGTCCGTACCGTTCGTTCCGTTGTTTCCCAGCGGACGGAACTGCAGGATGCGGCTGGCTTGCGACAGCGCGGTATTGCCCGTCATGTAGCGCGCCATGTATTGCGCCAGCGAACTGGCGCTGCCGCCTGCCGAAGGGGCTGCCGGTGTGGCACCACTGGGCGCGCTGAAGCTGCCGTTGTAGCGCGCCGCCAGTGAGGAAGCCGCCGGCAGGTCCTGTCGCGGCGCAAATGGATCGGACTCGATCATGTAAGGGTAGTCGGTCTTGGACACCCAGGGCACCGAATCCAGCGGCAGGCGATAACCCATGGGCGAATCGCCCGGCATGAGATACATGCGCTCTTCGCGGAAGAACCAGGGGCCGGTGGTCCATTTGGGCCCACTCAGCGCGGGCGAGGCGCCTGCGTTTCGTTGCTTGAGTTGCTCCTTGGTTTGCAGCGGCAGCACATAGCCCACGACGGAATCCAGGCCCTGCATGAAGACGCGGCGCAGGCGTTCGCGCTCCATGGCGTCGTCCAGCTTCGAATCAAATGGGTCGACATTGACTGGCAGCCGGCGTTCGCGCCAGAGGTAGTACCAGGTATCTTCATAGCCTGGCGTGATGTAGGTGGTGGCCAGGCCCAGCTTGCCCGCCAGTGTCTGCACAAAACGCTGCGCGTCGGCGCTGGTGTAGTTGCAGGGCTGGCGCTCGTCGGCGAAGAGGCTCGGGTTTTGCCAGATCGGCTGGCCGTCCTTGCGCCAGAAAATGCTGAGTGCCCAGCGCGGCAATTGCTCGCCCGGGTACCACTTGCCCTGGCCGAAATGCAGGAAGCCGCCTTCGCCATATTCGGCGCGCAGCTTTTGCACGAGCTCGGTCGCATAGCCGCGTTTGGTCGGGCCCAGTGCGTCGATGTTCCATTCGGCCGCGTCTCGGTCGGTGGTGGCCACAAAGGTCGGTTCGCCGCCCATGGTCAGGCGCACGTCGCCGGCCGCCAGGTCTTTATCGACCTTTTCGCCCAATGCCAGCACCGCTTGCCATTGCTCCTCGGTGTAGGGCTTGGCCACGCGCGGCGATTCGTAAATGCGCTGCACCGCCATGTGGTGCTCGAACTCGACTTCGGATTTGTCGACGCCGCCTTCGACCGGGGCGGCACTGGATGGCTCGGGCGTGCACGCCAGCGGGATGTGGCCTTCGCCGGCCATCAGGCCGGACGTCGGGTCCAGGCCGACCCAGCCGGCGCCGGGCAAAAACACCTCGCACCAGGCGTGCAGGTCGGTGAAATCGGCTTCCGCACCGCTGGGGCCGTCGATGGATTTGACGTCGGCTTTCAGCTGGATCAAATAGCCCGAGACAAAGCGCGCGGCCAGGCCCATGTGCCGCAGTAACTGCACCAGCAGCCAGCCGGTGTCGCGGCAGGAGCCGCAGGCCAGGCGCAGGGTTTCTTCAGGCGTCTGCACGCCGGGCTCCATGCGAATGGAGTATTTGATGTCCGACTGCAGGCCCTGGTTCAGGCCCACCAGGAAGTCGATGGTGCGCTTGGGCGTGCGGTCGATTTTTTCGAGGTAGCGCTTGAGCAGCGGTGTGGCCGGCTGGGTGGCCAGGTAGGGCGCCAGTTCGCGGGCCTGCAATGCGTTGTAGGTAAACGGGAATTCCTCGGCAGCCGGTTCCAGGAAGAAGTCAAACGGGTTGAACACCGCCATTTCCACCACCAGGTCCACCGTGACCTTGAACTCGCGCGTCGGCTCGGGAAACACCAGCCGGGCCTGGTAATTGGCAAACGGGTCCTGCTGCCAGTTGATGAAGTGGCCGGCGGGCTCAACCCTGAGGGAATACGACAGTACCTGTGTGCGGCTGTGCGGCGCAGGCCGCAGGCGGACGACTTGGGGGCCGAGTTTGACCAGGCGGTCGTATTTGTAATGCGTGATGTGGCTCAGGGCGACGTGGATGGACAAGGCAACCTCGCTTTTAAAGGAACGGGCGTGCAATCACGCCCTCAGGAAAATACGCTCAGCAGACCGCCACATCTTGCGGTCTCAGGAACGCCGTGTAAACAGCTTACCCGGATTTGGTGGCATTTCTGAAAGCAAGAGCTGCGCCACGTGGTCTCTTGAGTGTGAACCGGCTGTTTGGCGCTGTTTGTTGTTTACCTGCCGCGCTTTCCCGTTAAGCTCAAAGCGGTCAGCGCATAAAAACAGTTCAAAGGGGAGGCGGGGTTTGAATCGACCTGTATCGGCCGGGGCACGGCTGTATGCGGCAAGCCCGGGGCCGGTGTTTGCCGGTTTTATTGCGGGTGTTGCCTTGCAGTTGCAGCAGCCCGCCTTGTGGCCGCAACAGGTTTATGCCGCCATGGCCCTGCTGGCCTGCATCCTGGCTGGCCTGTACCTGCGCTTTGGCAGACAGGGCCTTCCTTCATGGGGCCGGGTGGTTTCGGCCTTTGCCCTTGCTGCCTTGCTCGGCGTGGGCCTCACCGGCTGGCGCGCTGGCGTCTTCCTGTCAGCGGCGCTCGATCCGGCGCTGGAGGGCCGCGATATCGAGGTCACAGGCCAGGTGCTGGCAATGCCGCAACCCGGAGAAGACGGCCTGCGTTTCCGCCTTGCCGTGGAATCTGCCCGCCTCAATGGCGGCACAGTCACCTTGCCGCCGCAAATCATGCTGGGCTGGTATTGGGGCTTTGCCGGGCGCGAGCCCACCGTGCCGGCGCAGGACGCCGACCCGTTCGAGATAGCACTGGCCTTGCAGCGCCAGCCGCAAGCCCTGCGCGCCGGAGAACGCTGGCAAATGACGGTGCGGCTCAAGGCGCCGCACGGCAACAGCAACCCGTTTGGTTTTGACTACGAACTCTGGCTGTGGGAGCAGGGCATACAGGCCACGGGCTATGTGCGTGCCGGCCCGCGCGACGCACCGCCGGCAAAACTCTCCAGCAGCTGGCAACACCCCATTGAGCAGGCCCGGCAAGCCGTGCGCGAAGCGATTTTTGGGCGCATTGAAAACCGGCAGCTGGCAGGCGTCATTGCCGCGCTGGTGGTCGGCGACCAGGCCGCCATCGAACGTGCCGACTGGGATGTGTTTCGTGCCACGGGCGTAGCTCACTTGATGAGTATTTCAGGCCTTCATATAACGATGTTTGCCTGGGCTGCCTCACTGCTGATCGGCGCGCTGTGGCGGCGATCAGCGCGTTTCACGCCGCGGTTGTGCCTGGTGTTGCCGGCAGCCGCTGCAGGTGCTTTGGGCGGCTTGCTGCTTGCCACCCTGTATGCATTGTTTTCCGGCTGGGGCGTGCCCGCGCAGCGAACCATCTGGATGCTGGCCACCGTGATCCTGCTGCGGCAAGGCGGCAGGCAGTGGCCCTGGCTGCAGACCTGGCTGCTGGCCATGGCCGTGGTGGTGGCGCTGGACCCATGGGCGTTGATGCAAGCCGGATTCTGGTTGTCTTTCGTTGCGGTGGGTGTTTTGTTTGCTACAGATTCAGGAGCTGCTCGCGCTCATGGGGAAAGGGCTGCAGCCCAATTCGACTCAAAAAAACAACCTGAGGACGGGTGCTGGTGGCAGCGCCGGCCCAGATGGCTGGACAGCGTTGGGCGTGCGATGCGGGAGCAATGGGTCGTCACGCTGGCGCTCACGCCCCTGTCGCTGCTGCTGTTTAACCAGGTCTCGCTGGTCGGCCTGCTGGCCAATGCCGTGGCCATTCCGGTGGTGACGCTGGTCATCACGCCGCTGGCTTTGCTGGGCGTGGCGTGGGCGCCGGTGTGGTCGCTGGCGGCATGGTCGGTCGGCGGGCTGGCGATATTTTTGCAATGGCTGGCGAGCTGGCCGCTGGCCTCGGTCAGCGTGGCGGCGGCGCCGCTGTGGTGTGCTGTCGCCGGCGTGGCGGGCGGCGGCCTGTTGGCCACGCGCCTGCCGTTTCATTTTCGAGCGCTGGGCCTTCCGCTGTTGCTGCCGGTGCTGTTGTGGCAACCGGCCCGCGTGGCACCGGGGCAGTTCGAGCTGCTGGCCGCGGACATCGGGCAGGGCAATTCCGTGCTGGTGCGCACGGCAAGCCACACGCTGCTGTATGACGCCGGCCCGCGCTTTTCGCGCGAAAGTGATGCCGGGCACCGCGTGCTGGTGCCGCTGCTGCGCGCGTTGGGGGAGCGGCTGGACATGCTCATGATCAGCCACCGGGACATCGACCACATCGGCGGGGCCCAGGCTGTCCTGGCCATGCAGCCAGAAGCCAGCCTGGTGAGTTCGATTGAAGACGCGCATCCGCTGCAAATGCAGCGCAAAGCCGGCCGCTGCGTGGCCGGCCAGCGCTGGGAATGGGACGGCGTGGCATTTGAGGTGCTGCACCCCGTGGCCGCCGATTACGACGCTGCCAGCAAGTCAAACGCCATGAGCTGCGTGTTGCGCATCTCCAGCAGCGTCCCTGGCGGCAGCCGCACAGCCCTGCTGGTCGGCGACATCGAATCGCCGCAGGAACTCCGGCTGGCAACCAGCGTTCCGGCCAGCCTCAAGGCTGACTTTCTGCTGGTACCCCACCACGGCAGCAAAACATCGTCCAGCGCGGTGTTTCTTGATGCCGTCAGGCCGCAGTGGGCGGTGGTGCAGTCGGGTTACCGAAACCGTTTTGGCCACCCGGTGGAGTCCGTGGTGGCGCGCTATGAGGAGCGCGGCATACGCCTGGTGAAGTCGCCGCAGTGCGGGGCTGCCACCTGGCGAAGCCTTCGCCCCGGGGAGATTTTGTGCCAGCGGGAGCAGGGCAGGCGCTACTGGCATCATGTGCCTGAACGCTAAAAATATTGGCGGACGCACCGCCTTGGCGCATAACTTGCTAAGCTACGTTAAAACAATTGCCATGCGCATAACTTGCTGGAGATCAAGCCAATGAGCCGACCGATGTTCGACGAAATGAACGCCACGGAGTCCAGCGTCCGTGAGCATTACCAGGGTTACCAGCGTTGGCTGGCCCGGCAGCCTGCCGACGTGATGCAGGCCCGCCGCGCCGAAGCTGAAATGATTTTCCGCCGGGTCGGCATCACTTTTGCGGTTTACGGTGCCAAGGACGAAGACGGCGCCGGCACCGAACGCCTGATTCCCTTTGACCTGATTCCCCGCATCATCCCCGCCCACGAATGGGCCAGCATGGAAAAAGGCCTGGTACAACGCGTCACCGCGCTCAACCGCTTCATCCACGACGTGTACCACGGCCAGGAAATCATCAAGGCCGGCGTGGTGCCGTCCGAGCAGATCTTCCAGAATGCGCAGTTCCGCCCCGAAATGATGGGCGTTGATGTACCCGGCAATATCTATTCGCACATCAGCGGCATCGACATTGTCCGGGCACCCGACGCGCAGGGCAATGGCGAGTACTACGTGCTCGAAGACAACCTGCGCGTGCCCAGCGGCGTGAGCTACATGCTGGAAGACCGCAAGATGATGATGCGGCTCTTTCCCGAGCTTTTCAGCGAAAACCGCGTTGCGCCCGTGGCGCATTACCCCGACCTTCTCCTCGAAACCCTGCGCGGCATGGCGCCGCCGGCCACGGCCGAGCCCACGGTGGTGGTGCTGACGCCCGGCATGTACAACTCGGCCTATTTTGAACACGCCTTCCTGGCGCAGCAAATGGGCGTCGAGCTGGTCGAGGGGCAAGACCTCTTCGTCAAGGACAACTTCGTCTACATGCGCACCACGCGCGGCCCCAAACGCGTCGACGTGATCTACCGCCGTGTCGACGACGACTTCCTCGACCCGCTGGCCTTCCGCCCCAATTCCACCCTGGGCTGCGCGGGCCTGCTCAATGTGTACCGCAGCGGCAATGTCTCGCTGTGCAACGCCATCGGCACCGGCGTGGCAGACGACAAGTCGATCTACCCTTACGTGCCCAAGATGATCGAGTTCTACCTCGGCGAAAAGCCCATCCTGAAAAACGTGCCGACCTACATGTGCCGCAACAATGAGGATTTGCAGTACACCCTGGCCAACCTGAAAGACCTGGTCGTCAAGGAAGTGCACGGCGCCGGCGGCTACGGCATGCTGGTGGGGCCAGCTGCCACCAAGGCCGAGATCGAAGAGTTCCGTGCGGCCTTGCTGGCCAATCCGTCGGGCTACATTGCGCAGCCCACCCTCAGCCTTTCAACCTGCCCCACGTATGTGGAAAGCGGCATTGCACCGCGCCATATCGACTTGCGGCCCTTTGTGCTGAGCGGCAAGGAAGTGCAGATGGTGCCGGGCGGCCTCACGCGCGTGGCGCTCAAAGACGGCTCGCTGGTGGTCAATTCGTCGCAGGGCGGCGGCACCAAAGACACCTGGATATTGCAGGACGGCTCGTCCATGCAGTACCAGTCCCAATCGCAGTCGCAATCCCGGGGAGGAATGTAATCATGTTGTCACGCACTGCAGACCACCTCTTCTGGATGTCGCGCTATACCGAGCGGGCGGAGAATACAGCGCGTATGCTGGATGTGAACTACCAGACCTCGTTGCTGCCGCAGTCCGATGCGCTGGTACAGGCCGGCTGGCAGGGCCTGCTCAGCATCAGTGAGCTCAAGCCTTCGTTTGCCGCCAAGTACGGCGACACCATCAACCCGCGCGATGTGATGGACTTCATGGTGCGCGACGAGAAAAACTCGTCCAGCATCATTTCATGCCTGCAGAACGCCCGTGAAAACGCCCGGGCTGTGCGCGGCACGCTGACCACCGAAGTATGGGAAACGCAGAACCAGACTTACCTCGAAGTCATCCGCATGCTGCGCAGCGGCGACTTCGAGCGCGACCCGGGCCAGTTCTTTGAATGGGTCAAGTTCCGTTCGCACCTGTCGCGCGGCGTGACCCTGGGCACCATGCTGCAGGACGAAGCCTTTCACTTCCTGCGGCTGGGCACCTTCCTCGAGCGCGCCGACAACACCGCGCGGCTGGTGGACGTGAAGTTTCACGCCGTGCAGAACGACTTCCTCGGCATGGCCGGTGAGAAAGACCAGGAATACGACTTCTACCACTGGAGCGCCATCCTGCGCAGCGTTTCGGGCTTTGAGGTTTACCGCAAGGTGTACCGCGACGTCATCAAGCCCGAGCGCGTGGCCGAGCTGCTGATCCTGCGCGCCGACATGCCGCGCTCCCTGCTGGCCTGCCTGAACGAAGTCATGAGCAACCTTGCCATGGTGACCAGCGACACCAGCAGCGAAACCCAGCGCCGCGCCGGCAAATTGCGCGCCGACCTGCAGTACGCACGTATCGACGAAATCCTGGCAACGGGCCTGCATGCATTCCTCACGCAGTTCCTGGACCGCGTGAATGAGCTGGGCGCACACATCAGCCGCGAGTTTTTGGTGCCGGCCACCACTTGAAACACAGCCAAGCACCGGTCGCGAGAGCCGTTGACACGGCCGCCGCGCCGGGCCGCCCCAAGCAAGGCCAGCCCCCTCGGGGGGCAGGGAGCTACGCGAAGCGAGCGAGCGTGGGGGCCATATCCTGATGAAACTGCACGTCAGACACATCACCGACTACCGGTACACCGAGCCGCTGCGCTATGCGCTGCAGACGCTGTGGCTCACGCCGCAGTCCAGCCTGGCGCAGACGGTGCATTTCTGGAGCCTGGGCGCGCCCGAAAAACTCTTTACCCAACGCGACGCCTTTGGCAACACCATCAGCTCCTACACCTTTGTGGGCAAGGATGCCGATAACGTGCGCTGGAGCCTGGTCAACGCGGCTGGTGATGTGGAAACCTTTGGCGTGGCTGAGTTCAACGACCCGGAAACCCTGCCGCATCCGTATTTTTTTCTGCGTGCCACGCATCTGGCTGAGCCGCATTGGGAGCTCGCCGAATTTGGCCGCCGCTTTATCCCGCAAAGCCTTGACGGCACCGCAAGCTTGCCGTCCCTGCTGGCATTGAGCCAGGGCGTGGCAGACGCTGTGGGCTACCTGAAAAACAGCACCAGCGTGACGACCACGGCGCTGGAAGCCTTCAAGTCCGGGGCAGGCGTCTGCCAGGACCAGGCCCACGTCATGGTCGCCATCTGCCGCAGCCTGGGCTACCCAGCGCGCTATGTCAGCGGCTACTTCTACGCCGCCAACGAGCCCGACCTTGCCAGCCACGCCTGGTGTGACGTGTGCCTCGATGTGGCCACCCGCCGCTGGGTCAGCATCGACGTCACCCACAGCTGCCTGATCGACCAGCGCCACGTGCGCCTGGCCATGGGCACTGACTACAACGCCTGCCCCCCCATCAAGGGCGTGCGGCAGGGCGGCGGGGAAGAGTCGATGACGGTGGAGATCACGATTCAGCCGGTGTGATCGCTTGCCGGGAAGCTGCCAGAGCTGCTAGATTCGCCAGATACAACAAGGAGCCAGGATGAAAAATCGATTCCTACTTTTCGGGACAACTGCCATCTTCAGCCAGATTCTTCTGGTTTTTTCATTGGTGCTTTATTCAGGCGCTGCTGCAGCGGTTGAGGGCGCCTACGACGCCCAGCTCACGAAGTGGAAGTCGCATGAGGATGTTGCCAAGTGGCTCAAGTCCAACTTCGTTTTCGACAAGTCGCGCCAGTCCATGGTGCAGGCACATATCGCATCGAATGGGCCGGAGAATGTACTGACTCGCAAACCACAGACTTTTTTTGAAAAACCCAGTGGTCATTGCCGCGATTCCGCGGCGTTTGCCAGGGATGCCCTGAACAAGATCAGCCCTGAATACAACGCCCGCTACATCTTTATCAAGAACAAATCAGGCCCGCCGAATCACTGGGTGACAGGTTTCAAATACAACAACAAAATCTACGTCATCGACTACGGTGCCGGCCCGGCCTGGTGGCAGATGGAAGGTGTGCACGGACCGTACGACAACCTTGACGGCTATAAAGAATTTCTTGCGGCGCTGAACGTCAAGCACTTTTCGCCCGAGTTTGTACGCTGGCGCGATGTCGTGGGACAGGAAGACTAGGCTAGCCCGCCCATCAAGGCGATCGGCGCGGGGAAGAGTCCATAACCGCGGAGATCACGATCCAGCCGGTGTGAGCCCACCGGGGCGTGAGGGGCAGGTGCAGAGTGAAGGACGACAGGCTGAGATCCGGCCCAACTCAGGACTTTGCTATCAATTCAATAGCTGCTTGCGTTCGCTGTGATTGGGCTAGGGGCCCAAATGGCTCACAAAAGGGCCAAAACCCGTTCAGAACGCCGGTTCAACGCTTCCAATGGCCGCGCGAGGTGCAAAAAGGTCGGTGGCGGCCCTATGGGTTCATTTTTAGGCAATAAAAGTGACTGCAGGCCAATAGGGACGGGCGCAAGCAGCTATTGAACTAATAGCATGGTGGATGGGCGCATTCTCGCGGCGGGCAGAAAACCGGCCAGCAACGGCGAGCTATGTCTGGTGCTGAGCGGCTGATTGAGCCCGTTACAGCAGGTTGCAAGCACGGACTTCTGCCGCGGGATCAAGCGGCATACATTTCGATCTATATTTCGACAGGCGCCGGGTAGCGCACCACCGTATGTGCGGCCCCTTGGCTGCCATCGTGCCTCGCGTACCCTTTGAAGGAGATTCCCATGGCTGAGTTGGTTGCCCGGTCGGAGATGCTCATTCGACGTCCCGCTGCAGAGGTTTTCAATGCGTTTGTCCAACCTGATCTCATCACAAGGTTCTGGCTGAAAAGTACCACCGATCCGCTTAGCCAGGGTGCTCAAGTTGAGTGGCAATTCATGGTTCCCGGTGCCACTGAGCGTGTGCGTGTCACCGCATTCGACGCGCCGCGCCGTATTGCGTTTTCCTGGCTGGAAGGCGGGCTTGACGTCGACATGAAGTTTGCCGAGGAACAAAAAGGCGCGACTGTCGCAAGTGTTGAGGTCCGGGGGTTTGAAGACGACGGCGG
Organism: Polaromonas sp. P1_F8; assembly: GCF_056405635.1. NCBI lineage: Bacteria > Pseudomonadati > Pseudomonadota > Betaproteobacteria > Burkholderiales > Comamonadaceae > Polaromonas > Polaromonas sp. P1_F8. The sequence continues at coordinate 622,599 of NZ_JBFUBS010000003.1, forward strand.
CACGGACCCGGTGGTGAATGCCACCGAAGGGTTCGCCATCGTCCTGTGCGACCTGAAGGTGTTCCTTGAAACAGGTCACCCGGCAGGGCTGGTGAAAGACAAGGCGGAGTTGATACATCGTACCCGCGACACCTGAACGCCCATCGGGAATTGCCTGGAGGCGTATGCTTTGGCGCGAGATGCGGTACGCTTTCACGATGACCGATATCAGGCCCGCAACCTTCCCCGATGACCTTGAGCATGTCGTAGCCATCCTTCGGGAGTACGTCGCCAGCCCAAGCGTAAGCCTTGCCTTCCAGAATTACGAAGCGGAGTTCGCTGCATTACCCGGAAAGTACGCCGCGCCCGATGGTCGCCTGCTTCTCGCATGGAAGGGCGCAACTGTCGTTGGCTGTGCCGCGCTTCGCCGCGTTGACGGAACCACCTGCGAAATGAAGCGCGTCTACGTGCGGCCTGATGCGAGAGGCGAAAGCCTTGGGCGACGGCTCATCGAGCGCATCCTCGATGAGGCGCGGGCTGCGGGCTACTCCCGCATCTGTCTTGATGTCTTGCCTGAGTTCTCTGCCGCGCAGCGCATCTACGAGTCCTTGGGTTTTCAACCTGCGGCCCCTGTTACCTTCAATCCCGTTCCCGGCACCAAGTACCTGGCGCTCGAACTCTCGGCGTTGCGGCTTGCGGATGCGGCCTGACTCTTCCTTCTCGCGAGCGCCTTACGGTAGGCTGTGCCTGCCTGCAGTCGTCACTTCAGCCAAAGATTAACCGTATGCGTCCTGCTTTTGCCATCGCCATCCTCGCCATTGCCGCAAGCGGTGGCGCACACGCCACCGGCTCCTTGTCGTTCGAAAGTGCCGGCTACGTTCTTGACTTCGAGATAGGGCAGCAGGAGCGCCCCGTTCTGGCTGGTGTGTCGTTCGCCGCGCCTGGGGCAAGTTCGAATTCGATACTTCGGCCGCCGCATCTGGTGGTCGTGGCATTTGATACAAAGGCAAAAATCCTGCTCGTTCGCTACAAGAATCCCGGGGACAGCAAGCTGCCGCCGGATTTTGAGCTTTCAGTCCGTGGCAGCGAAGGCATCTTGAAGATGCCGAATCGCTCAGTCACCGGCAGGTTCAACTGGGAAATGTGAGCTGAGAATGCCACTCGCCGCATAACGCCAACGTTGAGTGCCGCAACGCGCATATGCTTCACCTTTACGATCGCGAGACTTCTGGCAATGCCGGCAAGGTCCGCCTGCTGCTGGTCTTCCTGGGCATTCCGTATGATCGAACCCTCGTTCCCTTAACGGTCGATCATTTCAGCCGCCCTCGGTGGCCTGTTTGTATTGAATATTGGACCCCATCATGAACAAATTGCTTGTCTTCCAGCTCACGGTTCAAAGCTCCTATGTCGGCAACGTTGAGCATGATGCTGAAGGTGATCACTTCGACACGGTTCAGTGGTGGTTCTCGGAAAACGAGACCTGGCGCATCAAAACGTTTGCAATAGACCAGGACATCCACACGCATCGTATTGCGGGCCCAATCGCTGAAGAAGTTGCAATGGAGAACACCATGAAGCACTACGAAGACGTGGTCGAGAGAGCGTTTGCCGTCGAGTTCGACGATCTGGGTGACGAGAGCGAGGTGTCGGAAGTCATGGAAGATTTAGGGGGAGCCTCCGCGCTGGAGATTGCAAGAAACGGGAGCCAGTTTGCCTTCTGGAATCCGTCACGCCTGAAGTACACCTCCAAGAGTCAACCGGTCTGAAGCTCAACCACTCATGTCAAACACCTGCCCACAAGAACAAAACTCATGAAATTCGAATTTGGAACGCCGAGGGCGCTGGACGATATCTCGCTGCAGGACGCCAAGAACCATTCCATTTGGTTGTGGGCCTGGGAGGCCGGACTGGAGGACGAGGTGGAAGATGAGACGTGGCAGTGCCCGGTCTTGAACACATCGGATGTCACGGATGCAATGACGGAGCCGGTCATTACGCTGCGCATCGAGGGGAGCGATGTGATTGGCTCGGCCAGCTACAACGTGGAGCTTGATCAACTGGAAGCAATTTCCATCTGGGAGAACGGTGCCTGGGCAGGAATCCAGGAGACCACGCTGGCGACACCGATTACGTTGATTGCTGTCCCCAGCATTCGCGGCGTCACGGGTGTCAGGTTTGTTTGCAGTGAACCCGACGAAGATCGAGCTTCACGTGAGGGCTGACTGCGGTGGGTATTCGGGGCTGGAGCGGCGCATGACGCAATTTGCCAGCTCGGTCGGCACGGATGTTCGGCCACCCTGCTTTGCATGCTTGTTGGCTGCCGATTGATTTCAACGTCAGGCTAAAAATGCGTTACCCGGAATCAAAACCGCCATGGACCGGCAGCTGCCTTTGCGCAAAGGTGCAGTACCAGCTGACTGCGCATCCGCTGACGTTCTATGCGTGTCATTGCACAGACTGCCAGCGGCGCTCCGGCAGTAGCATGCGGCTGGCCATGTGGGTTGACCGCTCGGCGCTGGAGGTCACGCAGGGAAGCCCGCAGCTCCTGACGTTTGACATGGGAAACGGGCGCCAACGCAGGGCGAAAGTGTGTGTTGATTGCGATACCCGGTTGTGGGCGGAACCGGCCGACAAGCCGACCATGGCGGCGTTGCTGCCCGGCACATTGCACAACGCGCGGGAGTTTGAGCCTGTTGCGCACCTCTGGACAAAAAGCGCGCTTTCCTGGGTGGTGATTCCACCGGGCGTTGCCGTGTACGAAACTCACCCTGATCGCCCGGGGGAGCTCGCCAGGCTGTGGCAGGAGGCGATGCAACAGCGTGGCTCCGGCGATGCAAACTAAACACTGGTCGAGCCTGCAAATTGTGGCGGGCTGAATTTCCCCTTTCCTCCAACACACCAACATCAGACCTTAATCCCATGACGACAACAGCCCTCCTTATCATCGACGTTCAGACGGCTCTTTGTTCCGGTGAGGGCGGGGCCTTTGAAAGCCGGCGCGTCATCGACAGAATCAACCAGGTGTCTGCCAAGGCCCGCGCCGCGGGAGCTCCCGTCATCCTGATCCAGCACGAGGCGCCGAATGATCCACTGGAATATGGCACTGAAGGGTGGAAACTCGCGGATGGCCTGGACACCCAGCCGACCGATATCCGCCTGCGGAAGAAGGCAACGGATTCGTTCCACAACACGGAACTGCACGCGCTGCTGCAGGAGCGTGGGATCAAAAAGCTGATCATCTGCGGCATGCAAAGCGACTTTTGCGTAGACACCACGACCCGGCGTGCGCTGGCCCTCGGCTATCCGGTCACCCTGGTTTCGGATGGGCACTCAACCGTGGACAACGGAGTCCTCACCGCGGCACAGATTTCGGCACACCATACGGTGACGCTGGCAAACATCCAGAGCTTTGGACCCCGAGTCACTCCGCAGCTTGCGGGCGAGATCAAGGTTACGGTCTGAGTCTGCTTTGACTTCTATGCTGCACGCACCCTGGATGCCTGTCGCCTTTGCCGAAGCGGGCGTTCGCACATTTCCCGTTGGCCAGAGCAACCCCAGGGTAACCGAGTACCACGCCCACACGAGCATCCGTGGATATGACGACAAAGCGTCATGGTGTTCTTCGTTTGTCAATTGGTCCTTGGCCCAAGTCGGCATCTCCGGGACGGGGTCTGCATTGGCGCGTTCGTGGCTGGACTGGGGTGAACCCCTCAGCGCGCCTGTGCCTGGCTGCATCGCCGTGCTGTCGCGGGAAGACCCCGGCGGCTGGAAAGGGCATGTCGGTTTTTTTCTCCGGGCGGATGCGGAGTATGTGTACTTATGGAGCGGCAACCAGCTCGACGAGGTGCGCGAGCATTTTTATCCGTTGGCGGCGGTGCTGAGCTATCGCTGGCCCTCGCAGAATGCAGGCTGATGCCTGGCCCGCAGGAACACGCTATGCCACAAGTTCTGCTCGAGGGGTATACGGTCGATGAGGTGCTGGACCTGCCGACCGATGGACTTCAGGCCATGGTGCTTCGCGATGAGCCGCTCGTGTTCAAGGCCGGCAGCGCCAACATGCTTGGGAAATTCAAGGTGCAGGGCGATACGCTGTTGATGGAGCTGGCGCATATTGATGGCGGAGGCGAGGGTGCCTTGCCCAGCCTGGCTGCCCTTGCGAGCCGCTTTGCAAAGCGCGAGGGCCTCGCTTTCGTGGAGTGGCGGGTCCATGCGGTTCATTGCGCCACGCCGAATCTCAAGCTGCGCCGGGTTCTCGAAAGAAAGGGTTTCGCTGTTCGTGAAATCTCAGGTGTCGGCGAGTGCTATTGGCTGCGCGTGCCGGTCGCCGGAACTTAACCAGGGTGTTGCATCCGGATCCATGCCGGCAACCGCCTCTGCCTCACGGCCTGACCCGCGCCGCCACTTCCCGCCCCAGCTCAATCACCGCCATCGCGTAGTAGCTGCTCCAGTTGTAGCGGGTGATGGCGTAGAAGTTTTCGGTGCCGGCGACGTATTGGGGCGCGTCCTGGCCGTTAAGCAGCTCCACCAGCGCCAGCGGCCCGGTGTGTTGCAGCGCAGGGCCTTCCAGGACCGCACCCTTGGCCGTGAAGCTCTCGATGCTGAATGTGGGCAGGATGTCCGGAGCCATCAGGGCGTTCATATCGAGCCGGCTTTTGTCGAAGCTCACGGGGTAATGCGTGGGCATGCCGGGCTGCCAGTTGAAGGCCTTGAAGTAACTTGCGACCGAGCCGATCACGTCGGCAGGGCTGCCAGACAGGTCGATGTTGCCATCTCCGTCGAAGTCCACCGCGTATTTGACCCGGCTGGAAGGCATGAACTGCGGCATGCCCATGGCGCCCGCGAAGCTGCCGCGTGCGTCGAAGGGGTTGGCCTCGAGCCGACGTTGCAGGGTCAGGAATTGCTCGATCTCGCCTTTGAAGAATTCACTGCGCTCTTTGGCGCGGGGGTGGCTGGCTGGAAAGTCGAAGGCCAGCGTGGTCAGCGCGTCCATCACGCGAAAACTGCCGGTGTCGCGGCCGTAGATGGTTTCCACGCCGATGATGCCGACGATGATTTCGGCGGGTACGCCGTATTCCTTTTCGGCACGCTCCAGTGTCTGCTGGTTTTCCAGCCAGAAGCGCCTGCCGGCCTCGATACGCACCGGGTCAATGAAGCGGCTGCGGTAGACGCGCCAGTTTTTAACAAAGGTCTTGGCTGGCGGCTGCATCAGCCGCACCACGGTGGCGTTGTAACGCGACTGGCCGATCGCATCGCGCACCCAATCGGGGTCCAGGTCACGGCGTGCGGCCATGTCGTCGGCAAACTGCATGGCTTCGGGGCGGGTCGAATACAGCGGCCCTTGTGCCGGCGCCGATTTGGCGGCCACGCGCTTCTTGATATTGATTACCTCGCCAGACCAGGCTGATACTGCGCAAGCAGCTATCAAAAAAAGAGCAAATCCGAAACGTTGAAGGCGCATGAAGGAGAGTGACCGAATGACAAGGAGTGAGCGGGGAGGGCTGGTCCGATTTTAAGCGGGCCAGGCGAGCCGGTCGAACGCCTGCCTGAGCGCGTGAAGTTCTTGCGCTTTCTTTCCGCCGCTTGTCGGCACGGCGGCGTAGCGCAGGTGCTCCAGGCGCATCAGCCAGTCATGCAGTGCTTCACCTTGTGTCCCGTAGCGGCTCAGCACCTCCAGCGCCAGCTGGCGGGGCGAGGTGGCGGGCGTGCTGTGAATGCCGGCCTTTTCCAGCCGCTTGCGCGCGTGAGCCAGCAGGCGCAGCCAGGGGTCGTGCTGCGCACGGTCCCACAGCGTCCAGGCCGCGCCGACCAGGGCGGCCAGCACCACGATGCCGATCAGCACATAGCTCAGGTCCTCCCAGCTGGGGGACTCAAAGCCGATGTCTTTCAGCAGGTTGAGCTGCTTGCCCTGGGTGTAGTTCAGCACCCACTGGTTCCAGCTGTTGTTCACGGCCTCCCAGGTGGCGCGTAGCTGCGCCGTCAGGGTTGGGCTGAAATTGCCCAGGGCCTGCACCACCACGCCTTGTGGTGCGGCCAGGCGCTGGAAGGCCCCTGTGCGTCCCGGCGCCACGGCTGAGGTCGGGTCTACGCGCACCCAGCCTTCACCTGCCTGCCAGACTTCGGCCCAGGCATGCGCGTCGCTTTGTCGCACCACCCAATAGCCGTCAACGTTATTGACCTCGCCGCCCTGATAGCCGGTGACGATGCGCGCTGGAATGTCGAGGGCGCGCATCAGGATGACAAAGGCCGAGGCGATGTGTTCGCAAAAACCTTCCTTGCGATCAAACCAGAATTCATCGGCGGTGTGTTGCCCATAGACGCCGGGCTCCAGCGTGTAAACATAGCCCCCTGTGCGCAGCCGTTCCAGCGCGACCTGCACCAGCGTACGCGCATTGGCCACCGCGTAACGCGGGTCGCGCCGAATCTCGGCCGCCAGCGCCAGCGTACGGGGATTAAAGCCGGCCGGCAGGGCGACAAATTCCTGCAGGCCGATCACCTGCTGGCGCGGCCCATGCCTGAAGACCGGGTAACTCTGGGCCTTGTAGCGCACCAGGTCCGTGATGGGTCGGTTGGTGAACCACTGGAGGTCGGCGTCCATGGTGCTTTGGTAGCCGGGCAAGTCGGGACTCTGCGTGGCCGCCTCCATGACGAAGACCCAGGGCTGGTTGTTGGGGGCGAGGGTCACCTCATAGTTGACGGGCGCACCGGCCACCTGCAGGTTGGCGGGCAGCGCGTAACGCGATGGCAGGAAGGCGCGCAGGGGTTGCCAATTGCGTCCGTCAAAGTTTGAAAGCACAGGCCCCCGGAAATACAGGTCTTGCTGGGGTGGCGGTTTGTCGCCCTCAAACCGGATGCGCATGGCCACGCTGTCGTCCAGTGCCAGAGCGGCGATAGTGCCCACCTGCATGCTGGGGCTCAGGCCGCTGCGGCCGGTCATGGCGTCGCTCGGTACCCCCCACAAAGGCGCCAGGCGCGGAAACAGCAAAAACAGCACCAGCATGATGGGTGCGCCCAGCAGGGCCATCCAGCCGGCTGTTCTGGCGGTTTGCAGCAGCGGCGGTTTGCCCACCGGCAAGTGGGCATTGACCAGCACGGTCAGCAGGCCCATCAGCCCCAGCAGCATGCTGAAAGCGGTGAGCAGCGACTGCGAATAAAAGAAGTTGCTCAGCATGCAGAAGAAACCGAGAAAGAAGACCACAAAGGCGTCGCGCCGGGCCCGCAGCTCCATGGTCTTGAGCGTCAGCAACACCACCAGAAGAGTCACACCCGCATCACGGCCAAGCAGGGTACGGTGCGTCATCAGCGTGGCACCAATGGTGAGAGCCAGCAGGGCCAGCAGCCACCACTTGCCGGGCAGCGGCTTTGCCTGCACGGCCAGCCAGCCGCGCCACACCAGCACGGCGCTGGCCAGCGCGCTGCACCACAGCGGCAGGTTGCCCACCTGCGGCAGCAGCACCCAGGCGATGACCAGCAGCAGGAACAGGGTGTCGCGGGCGTCGCGGGGAAGGGTTTTGAGGCGGGTCAGCATGGGGGTTCCCGTCCCCGTTCAGGCTGAACCTGTCGAAGCCTCGTTGTTGTAAGGGCGCTGAGGTGGTTTGAGTTCCGGGGCCGGGGTTGCCGGCGGCAACTCACTTTCTTTTGCTTTGCCAAAAGAAAGTAAGCAAAGAAAAGGCGACCCTGGTTCCTGCGTCCCCTGCGCTTCGCTACGGGGCAACCTGCGGTGCTCGGCTCAGGCGGGGTCTCGCTCGAACTCGCCTTCGGCTCAGACAATCGCGATCCCTGATCCGCCTGAGC
>NZ_JBFUBS010000004.1:0-502796 GCF_056405635.1 Polaromonas sp. P1_F8
CCAAAATCAGTTCCGACAGTTTGGCGCGCTTGGTGTAGTCCTGGTAAGCAGGCAGAGCCACAGCGGCCAAGATACCAATGATCGCCACGACGATCATCAATTCGATCAGGGTAAAACCCTTTTGCATTGAACGTTTCATAAATACTCCTGGGTAAGGATGGTCACATCAATTTAAATAATTACAGCAAGTTAAACAGTTAAAGCAGTTTTTATACCAATATTGAAATATCTTCTTTTTCGTGACTTTGGGCTTCAAAAGACCCAAAAACTTACCCTTTTGACTCACGTCTCTAAATTCAACGACATTTTCGTCATTTGATGCAGACAGATCGGACCATCTTCAAATCTGTCAGGCCCATGAGTACTTTTTCCATGCCGTCCATCTTGAGCGTGCGCATGCCGCTGTTGACCGCGCTTGCAAATAGCTCCGCTACGCGAGCCCGCTCCTGGATCAGTTTTTTGGCAGCATCGTCAGCAATCATCAGCTCATGCAGACCCACGCGGCCCTTGTAGCCGGTTTTATTGCATTTGTCACAGCCAACCGCTCGGTACAAGGTTAGTTTGTCATCTTTTCCGTATCGTTCCATCCAGTCTTCATAAAGCTTTTGTGACTCGCCACCGGGATCGGCCTTCCATGCTTCGGTATTGCGCAGTTCTTCCGAGTATTCCTTGATGAAATCCTTGACTTCCTGCGCACTTGGTTGATAGGCCTCTTTGCAATCACAGAGTTTTTTAGCCAGGCGCTGGGCCAGGATGCCCAACAGTGCATCCGCAAAATTAAAGGGATCCATGCCCATGTCCAACAAGCGGGTGATGGATTCAGGGGCAGAGTTTGTGTGCAGCGTCGAGAAAACCATGTGACCCGTCAGTGAGGCTTCCACCCCCATGGCCACGGTTTCCTTGTCCCGAGACTCACCGACCATGATGATGTCGGGATCAGCCCGCAAGAATGCACGCATGACCAGCGCGAAGTCGATGCCTGCCTTCCGGTTGATTTGCACCTGGCGCAAACCCTTCTGGGTAATTTCCACGGGGTCTTCGGCGGTCCAGATTTTGGTATCCGGCGTGTTGAGAAATTTCAGGATGGAATGCAGCGTCGTTGTCTTGCCGGAGCCCGTGGGACCACATACATAGAAAAGGCCATAGGGTTTAGAAACGGTTTTTTCCAGTCGCTCTTTGTTGTGCGCCGTCAGCCCGAGTTTTTCAAGTGGAATTGGTTCGCCCGCGGCCAAAATCCGCATAACCACATCTTCCACGCCACCGGCTGAGGGAATCGTGGCCACACGCAATTCGATGTCGAGTGGGCCGTATTTTTTGAACTTGATCTTCCCGTCTTGCGGTTTGCGTTTTTCAGAGATATCAAGATCGCACATGATCTTGAGCCGCGTGACCATGGCCTGGCGAAACTGCGCCGGCACTTCGATGTAGGGCTGCAAGGTACCATCAATGCGAAACCGGATACCGGTTTTGGCTTTTCCGGGCATGGGCTCGATATGAATGTCCGACACCTTCTGGTTATACGCGTCGATGATGACCTTGTTGACAAACTTGACCAGCTCGTTGTCGGCCGCCGCAGACTCCAGGGAAGAGTCATCACCAGACTCGCTGTCCAGTGGCGAGTCCATGTCCGCGAGCAACTGGTCGATGGAGCTGCCTTCTGCAGCCGCACCAAACAGCTGCCCCAGTGTTTCTTCAAATTCCGTCTGGGTTGCGACACGATAGGAAAATTTGGAGACACGGGGAAACACCTGCGGAACTACGCGTGCACCCCGCACGGCCTCTGGATCCACACACATGATCACCAAGCCGTCCGTGGTTTCTTCCAATGGAATCCAGCCCTGCTGTTCAATGAAGTCCCGTTTCAATGCCCCGTGAAGCATTTCCGAACGGATCCGCCCGGCATTGAATGGCTCGTAGGGAACGCCGAAAAACTTGGCGAGCGAAGCACCGATCTGAATGGGCCGGATATGGAAACTGGCCATCAGCATGTGCTCGACCGACTTGCCTTCCTCCCTAGCCTGGGAGATGCATTGCTGCAGCTCCTCCTGGGACAACACGCCCTCGGTCACGAGACCGTCGTATTTGGTGGCTTTGCGCCTTTGACTGTCCCCTGCTCTTTGCATGCGCTGGCGTATGGCAATGCCCAAGGTCTTGCACAGCTGCAGTGCGCCGTCCTCCTCAAGCTTTCCAAAAGGCTGATCGCTCCGGTTGTTGATAACCTGCAGCACGCCGTACAACGTATCTCCGTCCATGACGGGAGCCACCAGCATCTGCTTGGTTCTGTACCCGGATCGCTTGTCAACTTCCTGGAGAAAACTCAACGCAGGATGAATTTTCTTCAGCGCCTCTTCATCGTAGACGTCCGCAATATTCACCATCTGGCGAGCCATGGCAACGTAGCCCGCAATGCTCTGCGCACTGACCGGGAGTTTCAGGTCACGGCTGGTATTAAGCCCCGTTTTGACCTTGGAAACAATGGAACTGCGATCTTCGTTGACAGCATAAAGCGTCAACCGGTCTGCATTAAAAAGCTTGCAGATGTCCTGGCTGGCTTCGAGCATGATCTGCTCAACATTTTCCGTCTCGTGAATCCGTGTGGTGACCAGCTGTAGCTGCCGAAAATACAAGGCCTCAAAAGTAACGCCGCGCTCCTGAGGAGGCAGCATCTGCGAGTCAAAAAACTCATCCTGGGGGTCACGTTGCAATACGGCACTCATAGCTCAAACTCCTGACCCGCCCTCAACCACCGGATGTCGTGCGATACATTCGGGCCAAACGGGCGGGTTTGGTCAAAACGCTGTATCTCGGCCATGATCAGGTCGGTCTCGGCCGGTTTGGTATGGGTAATGTAGATGGGATAACTGTTTCCTCGCTCGATACAATCGAGTTCATTGGCAAGCGCATGAGGAGAAAGATGAAGGCTCCGCTTGGCAAGGTCGCGCTCGCGATTGCTAAATGCCGTTTCGATGACCAGCATGGCAACCCTTATCTGATTAATACGGGCCCACAGAGCCGGATTCTGCTCTGTGTCGCCCGTGAACACCCAATATCCCTTGCCCGTGGCCACCGCGTAGCCTGCAGCCGGAACGGTATGCACGGCAGGTAGAACCTCTATTTGCTTACCAGCCAATAACAAGGTTTGTCCGATTTCGAGAGGGTGAAAACTGACAAACGGGGCCTCGGGGCTGGGAATGCGGGAAAAATCGGGCCAAATGGTGTTGTTGAAAATATGCGCCTTCAGTGCGTCAATCGTGCCCTGCAGCGCATGAATCTGGATAGGTGTTGTGCGCCGGGCGGCAATGGCGTCCACCATCAACGGTAGCGCAGCCACATGATCGAGGTGCGAATGCGTCAACAGAACATGGTCAACACCAGCCATCTCATCCAGCGTGAGATCTCCAACTCCCGTACCGGCATCAACCAACAAATCATGGTCAAGCAAAAAAGACGTGGTCCGGCAGTCTTTGGCAATGGCTCCCGAGCAGCCGAGTACACGTACTTTCATGAGATTTTCCGGTTGGCCTTGACTTGGAGGGTTGTGCTATTTGGTTTCAAAATTGGTTGCGCCATCCCATTCCGGATCAAAAGGCAACAGCCTCATAGAGGCTACACGCTCCGCATACAGCCGGTAAAGGAACTTTTTGCCATTTATCCGATGTAAATTGAGCAATTGCACATCGCATTGATCCCAATCCTGCGCGCGGTAAGCTTTTAGCGCCATTCCCCAGGTTTTCAGCTCAGCCGCAATGTCCTTATCGATCTGGTCTACCGGCACCGACGGCCAGAAAATGGAAACCGCCTGATCTTTGCCTTTTACGCGAACCTTGTCGAGTTCCTGCCATGCAAAATCATTCGCCTGCTTTCGGGTTGACTCACTGACCACAATGTCCACCCCGTAGGTTTTTGACAGCCCCTCCAGACGCGAACCCAGATTCACGGAATCGCCAATCACGGTGTAACTGCGGCGGATATCCGAACCCATGTCACCTACACACATCGTGCCTGTATTGACACCGATACCTATGCCAATCTCGGGTAAACCCTTGATTTTGTGTTCCTCGTTGATCTTCTTGACTGCATTCGACATCTCGAGTGCCGTTTTGACTGCAAGACCAGCATGATCTGGCGTATCGACAGGGGCCCCCCAAAAAGCCATCACGCAGTCACCCATGTATTTGTCAATGGTGCCTCGATTGCTGCGAATCAAATCTGTCAGCCGGCTGAAAACACTGTTTAGCAATGCCTGTAGTTGGGTAGGCTCCATCGACTCCGACATTTTGGTGAACCCGCGCATGTCGCAAAACATGACAGTCAACTCCTTGGTCGTTGCCTTCATGCTGTAGCTGTCGGGATCTTTCACCATCTCGTCAACCAGTTCGGGGGGTACATAGGTGCCGAACAGATGGGCCAACTCCCGCTTGGATCGGCTTTCCACGAAATATCCATAACTCATGTTCAACGCAAATGCGGTCAAAGCCATAACCAGCGCACTGGCCAACGGCAGCACAAGACCGTAACCAGAGTAAAGCCAGAAATTCAAGCCGGCTATGGCGGCAATCACCGCCAGGCTGACCAGCACCGCACGGGATGCTGAAAGCAGGGGCAGTGCAAAAGCCAGCGTCAGCCCCGAAAAAAGCAGGATGACTACCTCGAATCCGATGGCGTAGTCGGGCTTGACGAATACCTTCCCGTCAAGGAAACCGGAGATGACATTGGCATGCGTTTCCACCCCCGGATAGGTTTCCCCCACCGGAGTCACTCTCAAATCGAGCAGGCCGGGCGCTGTGGTGCCGACCAGGATGATCTTATCCTTCAGCGTGCCAGGCGCAAGGCGTTTGGCAAGGACATCCGCCGCGGAGATATACCGAAAAGAGCCGCCGTTGGCACCACCATTACCCCTGAAGGGCACCAAAGTGGCTACGCGATCATCGACCGGAATCGCCAGGGTTTTGTTGCCTTGCTTGAGCAGAATGCTTTCCAGCCCTTGATAGTTTCGGGTCAGGAATTTTTCCTGCGGAAAACCAGGCTCGACCTTGGGTAAACCCGCAAGCGTGCGAAACATGGCGAGCGCCAATGACTCGTAGTACTGCCCCTTGAACTCCGCCAGCAAGGGAATAGAACGCACCACACCGTCGCCCTCGGTAATGGAGTTGAAGAAACCTCCCAAAGGGGCCGCTTTGGCCAGCAACTCTATGTTGGCCCCGTATCCGTTCCAGCTGGTGAATTTGATAGGACGGCCACCAAGCGCATCGCTGCCCATAACCGGTGGCGGCAAAACTCCATTGACCCGGCCATCTCTGTCGCTGGTGAAGTAATACCCCATTACGACGGGGCGTTTTTCGATCGCTTTCGCGAAAACCGCGTCGTAATCCAGGCTGGTCTGCAGCTGGCTGAGTTTTTCCGAGAAACCCGGTTGATCTTTCAGTTCCGCCTGTGCAAGCTGCTTGAGCCGCTTTAGACCCGAGCTTTCGTCGGCTTCGGCAAATACGACGTCAAACCCCAACAACGCCGTTTTTTGACGATCCTGCAGCTCTTCGACCAGCTCCGCCAACCTGTTACGGCCCCAAGGCCACCGCCCCACCTCCGCAAGGCTCTTCTCATCGATGTCAACGATAACAATGCGTTCGTCCAGCGTATGCGGCATGGTCGCGCGCAGGCGTGCATCGTAGATGATGTCGTCCAACCTTTGCAGAACGCCAATGCGAGCGACCCCACTGGCATGCATCAATGCAAACACCAGCGGAATCAGCGTGACGGCGATACGAGGCCAGTGCCGGGAGAGGAGTCTCATGCGACCTCGTTTGAAGGGTGCTTGCGGTCCGCTTGGTGCGAGACCGCTCAACACCAATGTCAGTGTTGGACGAACTGCATTTGCGTTCCGGCCAGCTCAAGCATGTCCCCATTTTTCAGGACAACCGGCTCTGCCCCGATGGGGGCTCCGTTAAGCGTCGGCTTGCCTGTGCCCTCCACATGGGCAACGACAAAACCCTGAGGCCGCTTGGTAATGGCGGCCACTGCGACCCCGGGCTTTCCGATGGTTGTGACTACCTTCACCAATGCCACTTCACGGCCAGCTGCAGCGCCTGACATCACTTTGATCGCCGCCGTGAGGCCCGCACCACCGGCTTCAGTTGATGCCGCCGGCGAACCTGTCGGCGCCGGGGGCGCAAGACCGGCAGAGCCGGCTTTGATAATCATGGTCTTCTCAAAGCCTGCGGGCGCAGCTTCGTTGACGTACTTGATTTTGTACTTGCCAATTTCAACGGTATCGCTATTCTGCAGCAGCAGCTTTTTGACGGCCTTCCCGTTGACATAGGTGCCATTGGTGCTGTTGAGATCCTCTAGATAGACCTCGTTGCCGGTCATTTGCAAAACGGCATGCTCCCCGCTGACAGCTAGGTTGTCGATGACGATGTCGTTGTAGGGCCTACGGCCCAAAGAAGTCCGGTCTTTCGTCAACTGGACTTCCTTGATCACAACGCCGTCAATAGAGACGATCATTTTCGGCATGGCCGACTCCTGTCTGTTTGTAATATTTCAGTCATCGCTATTTTCCCAGCATTCTGGACAAAAGGCCGCGCTTGGTCGAGTCTTCTTTCGCGTATGCCAACAGTACGGAAATATTATCGCGTCCACCAGCCTCATTCGCCGCAACAATCAGCTGTTTCGCTTTTTGCTCCAAGGTCCCTGCGCCTGTAAGGATAGCCGCAATGCCCGGGTCCGCAACCATGTCCGAGAGCCCATCCGAACACATCAGATAAAGGTCCCCCGCGTCCACACGATGCTCGTTGACCTCAACCAGCACCGTGTCTTCGACGCCCAAGGCGCGTGTGACCAAGTTCTTGTTCAGGGAAGTCAGCGCCTGCTCGGGAGTTATCAGCCCGGCGTCAATCTGTTCTTGCAACAGCGAGTGGTCTTTGGTGATTTGCTGCAGTTCCTGGCCGCGCAGGCGATAGCAACGGGAATCGCCAATATGACCCAGCATCAGTCGCCCGTCCTGGAACACCCCCACCACCAGAGTGGTACCCATACCCGCGTACTGGGGGTTGGAGTTCGCCGCGTTGAAGATCGAATGATTGGCATTTTCCACGCAGATTTCCAGAGCCCGGCGCACTTCCTTGGCATTGGCATGCCTGCCCGCCTGGGAAAGCCAACGGCCCATTTCCGACTTGATGAAAGCGGCAGCCATGCCGCTTGCAATTTCACCTGCGTTATAGCCACCCATTCCGTCCGCCAGGATGCAAAGCCGCGTCGCAGCATCAAAAGCAACCGCATCCTCGTTGTTGTCCCTCGTCAACCCCGGGTCGGTATGTGTACAAATCTCGTAGTTCATCTTGTTCGTGTGATCACTGGGTGTCGGTATCGGCAGCAGGTGCTTTGGAAACCACGGTTTTCTCAAATGTCTGCGTGCCGTCGACATTCACGGCCTGGGTCGCATCATAGGTCTTCGGGCCAGCAGCTGGTATAGCCGCTGATTGCACGACTGTGGCGTCAAATTGGGTTGCTGGCGCACCCTGTTGAGGCGCAAACGATGGGGCCGGTGCAGTACCTTCCATTGTGGCAATGACAGCGCGCAGATCTGTCGCCAATCGATCACCATCCTGATACCGCAACTCCGGCTTCTTGGCCAGAGACAGCGCAACAATCTCGGCCAGCCGCGCCGGCAGCTCTTTACGGATGATACGGATATCGGGGGCTTCTTCGTTCGCGATCTTGTACATCAGTTCGGCCATGGAATCGCCACGGAATGGCAACACGCCAGCCAGCATCTGAAAGAGCATGACACCCAGCGAATACAAGTCCGAGCGCCCGTCGACCTTTTTACCGGCAATCTGCTCCGGCGACATGAAGCTGGGCGTCCCCAATACAAGACCGGTCTTTGTTTTGCTTGAATCCGTAATGCGGGCGATGCCGAAGTCGGTCACCTTCACCGTATCGCTTTCGATTTCATACATGATGTTGGCCGGTTTGATGTCCCGGTGCACCACATTCTGCTTGTGCGCGTAAGCCAGGGCTTCAGCCACCCGTGCCACGATGGACAGGACCTTCGGGACCGGCAACAAATGGCCGTCCTTGGTGACATCTGCCAGATCCTTGCCCTTCAGAAACTCCATGGCAATGAATGCCAGGTCGTGTTCTTCACCTGCATCAAAAATCGTGACGATGTTCTGGTGCTGCAGCCGGCCAGCGGTCTCGGCTTCCCTGAAGAAGCGCTCCCGCGCATCGTCAAGCTCCTCGCCCTCGAACTCCTGGCTCAAGGCCATGGTCTTGATGGCGACGACACGGCCAATCTTTGGATCCTTGCCGAGGTACACCACGCCCATGGCGCCCTTGCCCAATTCCTTTTCAACCTGATAGCGACCCAACATGGGCTTTTCAACACCCCCGCCGTCAAGGAGCATGGTCCCGCCCGGGTGCGCGCCGCCACCGCCCAAAATGACGGTTTCCGACAGGTTTTTGGCCCGATTGAGCTTGGACTGCAGGTCTTTGTGGTTCTTGTTGTAGGTGGCCATGTACTCGTACACGGCCTGAGCCTTGTTGAACTGGCGCTTGCGCTCGAAATCCAGCGCCAGGTTGTTCATGTTGTCCATCAGCGCATCGGTGAAGGGCACGCGGCGAAAGCGGTCAAACGCCATGTCGAGCTGGCCTTGACCTTGCAGCGCCAGACCCATCATGCGATTGGTCTCGGCCGATTCCTCGTCGGACTTGAGCTTGCCGGCTTCGGTCATGAGGAAGCGCTTGGTCGTCAACGCCAGGTGGCCGATTACCAGCAGGGCTGCGGGAAAGACGAACTTGAGCCAGGTCGCGGCCGCCGACAGCAAGCCGAACTCAACCACCAGCAACACAAGGAACAGTGCCAACGTGATGACTGCAGCCTTACCAGCGGAGAGGCGAGGCAACCCGGCGATAAGGTAAGCAGCAACCACAAGCAGAACAGCCAACGTAGCCCAGACACCCCAAGTCGGCTGGACAATGAAGTGTTCACTCAGGATGCTGGAAGTGATATGTGCAATGGTCTCTGCTGGTGACAGCCCCGGACCGGCCGGCGTCGTGAAGAGGCTACCCACGCCCTGCGCCGTGGCGCCGATCACGACAATCTTGTCCGCATATTTGGTGGCAGGGATTTTGCCAGTCAGCACGTCATAGAAGGAGTCAACCGCAAAAGCAGGCTTGCCGCCGCTGCCTTTATAAAACTGCGGCAACATCAGGGCCGACTCGTCGGTGCGCACTCGGAGCTTGCCGATTTGCACCGACTCCCCCACGTTGAGCTTGATATCAGAGGTGTTGAGGTTGAGACTTTTTGCGGCAGCCAGCAGCGCCATTGAAGGCACACCCTTGCCGTAATAATTGACAAGCAGCGGCTCCTGGCGAACTGCCCCATCAACGGGATCCTGTATCTGGTTCAGGTGGCCTATACCGGCGGCGGCATTGCCTATGGCTTCAATCGGCTGGGTGCCCCGTATTGCTGCGGTGGAAAAACCATTATTCTCGTCAATAGCGCTTTTGAGCGCATAGGCCGGCAATGGGTTGTCTGACTTGCCCAACGGCTCGCCCAGGTTGAATACCGAGGGGACAAGCACATTGCCGGCACGGGCCATACTGGCGGCCAACTTGGCATCGCTATCCAGCGCCACCTCGGCATCCGCAATCACCTTGCCCAATTGTTCACCAATGCCGGTTTGCGCGACAGCTGGGTCGCCAAGGACCTCTTTCATCTTGCGGATAAAAGCAAGACCTCGGTCGGTTTGGGGCTCGAAGAAAAACACCGTGTGGACAATTGTCTTGGCCTTGGCAGCTGTCAACTGGTCTATCAGCTGCGCGTGGACGTCACGGGGCCAGGGCCAACGACCTATATTCTTGATGCTTTGGTCGTCAATCGCAATGACCGCTATGCGGTCTGAGGGCTGACGATTGCTGCTGGTGCTCGCATAGTCATAATAGCGGCGCTCAAGTGTGCCGAAAAAATCCGTCAGGCCATGCAAAAAAAGGACGGCCAGCACCACCAGAACGCCCACAAACCAGTCGGCCCGCCAGAACTGACTCAATTTCCTAGATGTTTTGGCCACTTCCCGTCCCTTGTCCTGATTCGCTATGCATAGCCCCAGCCATTTTTGTAATTGCTTTGTACTATCGCTCCTCCGGCAGCAAATTTCGTGCGCCGGATACCACCCGCCGACTGTTTCGGCAGGTTACAAGTCTCCTGACAATGGACATTAACAGACGGGGTGCAGCTGGACAAGCGACTTCTGCACCGCAAGCGTGCCGACTGTTGCAAATAAGTGGTTTTCTGGTATGCGCGGTGCGCATCCGGTCCGCAGCAGGTGGCGAACGCTAAGAAACGACCCTAACCGCCAAAGGGGGGCTGCGGCGGCTGGGCCGTACGCCAGTTCAGGCGGAAGGCGCCTTTGTCTGCTGCCGTTTGGTCAGGTAGGTGCCCAGAGCCACCACAAGCACGGCACCCACAATCCCACCGGCAGTCACCGTATGGTCGCTAACGGCACCAAAATAGCTCACTACCGCGGGATCCGTCAGCAGCATCTCACCCGCCAGAAAGCCCAAAAGAGCTGCGCCGATGGTAATGATGATGGGGAAGCGCTCCATCACCTTGGTCAACAAGGTGGCGCCGAAAATAATCAGCGGGATGCTCACCAGAAGACCCAGTACCAGCAACGGGAGGTTGCCCTTGGCGGCTGCTGCGACTGCCAGAACGTTGTCCAGGCTCATCACAAGATCGGCAATCAGGATGGTGCGGATGGCTGCAGCCATGCCATTGATCTCGTGTCCCTCGCCGTCTTCATCTTCTTCGCCCTTGAGCAGGTCCACGCCAATGTAGACCAGCAGAACCGCACCTATCATCTTCAGGTACGGCAAGCTCAACAGCTGAATGGCCACGATCGTCAGCACGATACGCATCACGATCGCGGCGGCGCTGCCCCAGAAGATCGCCTTGCCGCGCTGCTCGGGTTTGAGTGTGCGCGCAGCCATGGCAATTACCACGGCGTTATCGCCAGACAGCACGATGTTGGCAAGAAGGATGGAGCCGAAAGCACTCCAGAAGAGGGGGGACGCGAGGTCCAGTCCGAAAAACATGGCAGCTCCTGTTATGAATTAAAAAAGCGCCGGGAAGCGCTTTTTTGTTTTGGAGAGTCTAAGCCGCAATAGGCCAATCCCGATTGGTATTACTGCTTACCTGCTTGACCGCGGTCAAGTT
The DNA here is from genome assembly GCF_056405635.1 of Polaromonas sp. P1_F8. Lineage (NCBI taxonomy): Bacteria > Pseudomonadati > Pseudomonadota > Betaproteobacteria > Burkholderiales > Comamonadaceae > Polaromonas > Polaromonas sp. P1_F8. The sequence continues at coordinate 11,213 of NZ_JBFUBS010000004.1, forward strand.
TTTAAATCACTTTTTCGTTGGTGGCTTACAGCAGCGCCTTAAGCAATTTGGCCATTTCCGACGGGTTGCGCGTCACGGTGAAGCCGCAAGCCTCCATGATGGCCAGCTTGGCATCCGCCGTGTCGGCGCCACCGGAGATCAGCGCACCCGCGTGACCCATACGCTTGCCGGCAGGGGCAGTCACACCAGCAATGAAGCCAACGATCGGTTTTTTCATATTGGCCTTGCACCACTGGGCGGCTTCGGCTTCATCGGGACCGCCGATTTCGCCGATCATGATGACGGCGTCAGTGTCCGGATCGTCATTGAAGGCTTTCATCACGTCAATGTGCTTGAGGCCATTGATCGGGTCACCGCCGATACCGACAGCACTCGATTGGCCCAGGCCGATTTCGGTCAATTGCGCCACAGCTTCATAGGTCAGCGTGCCGGAGCGGCTGACTACGCCGATACGGCCCTTGCGGTGGATATGGCCGGGCATGATGCCGATCTTGATTTCTTCAGGTGTGATCAGGCCGGGGCAATTGGGGCCCAGCAGCAGGGTTTTCTTGCCGCCGGCAGCTTCCTTGGCTTTCATGCGGTTGCGCACTTCCAGCATGTCCTTGACCGGAATGCCTTCGGTGATGCAGATCGCCAGGTCCAGGTTGGCTTCAACAGCCTCCCAGATGGCGGCGGCAGCGCCTGCGGGCGGCACATAAATCACCGAAACCGTCGCACCCGTGGCCTGAGCCGCTTCGGTCACGTTGGCAAAAATCGGGATGCCTTCGAAGTCTTCGCCGGCTTTCTTCGGATTCACACCGGCCACAAAAGCTTCTTTGCCATTCGCGTAGTCGCGGCACATGCGGGTGTGGAATTGACCGGTTTTGCCGGTGATACCCTGGGTGATGACTTTGGTGTTTTTGTTGATGTAGATGGACATGTTCTTGGCTCCGGGCTTATTTGACAGCAGCGACGATTTTGGTCGCGGCTTCGGCCATGGTGTCTGCGGCGATGATGGGAAGGCCAGAATCGGCCAGCATCTTCTTGCCCAGGTCTTCGTTGGTGCCCTTCATGCGCACGACCAGTGGAACCGAAAGGTTCACGGCCTTGCAGGCGGTGATCACGCCGTCGGCGATGGTGTCGCACTTCATAATGCCGCCGAAGATGTTGACCAGGATGCCTTTGACATCAGGGTTCTTCAGCATGATCTTGAACGCTTCGGTGACTTTTTCAGCCGTTGCGCCGCCGCCCACGTCCAGGAAGTTGGCCGGCTCACCACCGAACAGCTTGATGGTGTCCATGGTCGCCATGGCCAGGCCTGCGCCGTTGACCAGGCAGCCGATGTTGCCGTCCAGGCTGATGTAAGCCAGGTCGAACTTGCTGGCTTCGACTTCGGCCGGGTCTTCTTCGTCCAGATCGCGATAGGCCACGATTTCGGGGTGGCGGAACAGCGCGTTGGCATCGAAATTGAACTTCGCGTCCAGTGCCATGACTTCGCCCTTGCCGTTGCGGTTCAGGGGGTTGATTTCAACCAGCGACGCATCGGTTTCCATGTAGCACTTGTAGAGCTTTTGCAGGATATCGACGGTTTGCGCCACGGAGTCCGCAGGCATGCCGATGCCGGCGGCGACTTCCTTCGCCTGGGCATCCGTCATACCGACCAGCGGATCGACAAACACCTTGATGATTTTTTCAGGGTTGGAATGAGCCACCTCTTCGATGTCCATGCCGCCTTCGCTGGAGGCGATGAAGGCCACCTTTTGCGACTCACGGTCGGTCACGGCCGAAACGTAGTATTCCTTCTGGATGTCGGCGCCGTCTTCAATATAGAGGCGGCGGACTTTCTGGCCTTCAGGGCCGGTCTGGTGCGTTTTCAGCTGCATGCCGAGGATTTCGCCGGCAATGCGCTTGACGTCGTCGATGGTCTTGGCAACTTTCACGCCGCCACCCTTGCCGCGGCCGCCCGCGTGGATCTGGGCCTTGACCACCCACACCGGGCCACCTAGCTTCTGGGCGGCTTCCACCGCTTCCTGCACCGTGAAGGCCGGGATGCCGCGCGGCACTGGCACACCAAAATTGCGCAAGATTTCCTTGCCCTGGTACTCGTGAATTTTCATGAAAGACCTTCAGAATTCAGTAAAAGAGGGGGGTGCAACAGGGATTTGGGCAGAGGAATGGGGTGTCGGAAACAGGCCACACCGGCCCAAAAAACCACGTCGGCGGTCACTGCAGGCAGCAACGCAGAACTGTATCATGGTGCGACGCACAACTCTTGTGCCCGCCTTACACCCCGAAATGGGCCGAAATTGACCTCTGGGGGCCCCAGCCGCCCAATTTGTTTTGTACCTGGAAGCTCATGCCTAAAGTATTTATTGACGGCGAAGCCGGCACCACGGGCCTGCAAATCCGCGAGCGGCTGCAAGCCATGCCGCAGATCGAACTCGTCAGCATCGCGCCCGAGCTGCGCAAGGACGCGGCCGCCAAGCGCGCCCTGATGGCGCGGGTGGATATGGTGATCCTGTGCCTGCACGACGACGCGGCACGCGAGTCGGTCGCCATGATTGACAGCTTGACCGGCAAAAAGCCCAAAATCATTGACGCCTCCACGGCTCACCGCACCGTGTCCGGCTGGGTTTATGGCTTTCCCGAACTGACCCAGACCCAGCGCGCCGCCGTGGCCGCTGCCGACCGCGTGGGCAACCCCGGCTGCTACGCCACCGGTGCGATCGCGCTGATCCGCCCGCTGGTTGACGCCGGCATGATCCCGGCCGACTTCCCGTTGAGCCTTCCCGCCGTGAGCGGTTACTCCGGCGGCGGCCGGCAGATGATTGAAGACTACGAAGCCGGGACCGCTCCCCTGTTTGAACTTTACGGCTTGGGCCTGAAACACAAGCACCTGCCCGAAATCATGAAATACACAGGGCTCACACGCCGCCCGGTGTTCATTCCGTCGGTAGGCAACTTCAAGCAGGGCATGCTGGTGCAATTGCCGCTGCACCTTGACTTGCTGCCCGGCAAACCAACCGGGGCGCAGTTGCAGGACATACTGGCCAAACACTATGCCGGCAGCGAATGGGTAACCGCGGAGGCCGCGCCCGAGTCAGGCAAGCTGGATGCGCTGGCGCTGAACGACACCAACAAGATGGAGTTGCGCGTGTTTGCCAATGAAGAGTACCGCCATGCGGTGCTGGTGGCGCGGCTGGACAACCTGGGCAAGGGCGCATCCGGCGCTGCAGTACAAAACCTGAAGCTGATGCTGAGCTTGTAAGCTCAGTCCTCGTCAGCCTGCGACACCACGCGGCGGATCACATCCCCGCCAAAACCGCGCGCAGCCAGAAAACGCATCTGTTTCGCACGGCTGGCGGCATCGGACGCAGGCCCCTCAAATTTCTTGCTCCAGATATCGCGGGCGCGTTCAAGTTCGCTGCCCTTCAGGCTGTTCATCGCTCCCGCCACGAGATCGGCACTCAGCCCCTTAGTCAGCAGCTCGTGCTTGATGCGCGCTGCGCCAAATCTGGCCGCACGCCGGTTGATCACCGACTCCACCACGCGCGCTTCACTGATGAAGTCCTTGGCCTGCAGGTCATCGAGCACCTGGGCCAACTGGCCCGGTGTTTCTTCATGCGGGGCCAGCTTGCGTTCGAGTTCGGCGCGTGAATGTTCGCGCGCGGCCAGGTAACGCAATGCGCGGCCCTTGAGGGAAAGGCCAAAACCCGCACGGCGGGCGGGTTTGACGGAGGAGCTGTCTGCCGGGTTTTCCATGTCAAAGGATCCAGCCAGGTTGAGATGCAAGCGCTACTCTTTTGATAGCTGCTTGCGCCCGTTCCGATTGGTCTGTCGCCTTATTTGGCATTCAAAAAACAGGCTCAGGCGGCTACTTTGGCGGGTTTTTCGGGTTTTTCGGCCTTGGCAGCCTTTTCAGCCGGTGCTGGCTCGGTACCGGCCGCGGCTTGCACCAGCGGAATACCCAGCGATTCGCGCACCTTGTTTTCGATCTCGATGGCGAGTTCGGGGTTTTCTTTCAGGAACTCACGCGAGTTGTCGCGCCCCTGGCCAATTTTTTCACCGTTGAAGGCATACCAGGCGCCGGCTTTTTCGACGATGTGGCCGGCCACACCCAGGTCCAGCACTTCGCCCAGACGGCTGATGCCCTCGCCGTAGAGGATGTCGAACTCCGCCGTCTTGAACGGCGAGGCCACCTTGTTCTTGACCACCTTGACCCGGGTTTCGTTGCCGATCACCTCTTCACCCTTCTTGATGGAGCCGATGCGGCGGATGTCCAGGCGCACCGAGGCGTAGAACTTCAGTGCATTGCCACCGGTGGTGGTTTCGGGCGAGCCGAACATCACGCCGATCTTCATGCGGATCTGGTTGATGAAGATGACCATGCAGTTGGCCTTCTTGATGGTGGCGGTGAGCTTGCGCAGCGCCTGGCTCATCAGGCGGGCCTGCAGGCCGGGCAGCGAGTCGCCCATTTCGCCTTCAAGCTCTGCCTTGGGCGTGAGCGCCGCCACCGAGTCGACCACGATCAGGTCGACCGCACCGGAGCGGGTGAGCGAGTCAACGATTTCAAGCGCCTGCTCACCGGTGTCGGGCTGGCTGATCAGGAGGTCTTGCAGGTTGACACCCAGTTTTTGCGCGTACTGGATGTCCAGGGCGTGCTCGGCATCGACAAAGGCGCAGGTGCCGCCCAGTTTTTGCATTTCGGCGATGACCTGCAGGGTCAGCGTGGTTTTGCCCGACGACTCCGGGCCGTAGATTTCAACCACACGGCCGCGCGGCAGGCCGCCGACGCCCAGGGCGATGTCCAGGCCCAGGGAGCCGGTGGAAACGACCTGGATGTCCTCGATCACCTCACCGTCGCCCAGCTTCATGATGGTGCCTTTGCCGAACTGCTTTTCGATCTGGGCCAGGGCGGCTTGCAGGGCCTTGGCCTTTTCGGTGTTCAGGGCGGCGCTTTGTACAGGGTTTTGGGCGGGGTTCAGTTTGCTGGTCAGTTCCATGAAAAACTCCTTAAAAATCAATGATGTAAAACTTTTTGCTTTAATTTCCAGTCTCTGCTTTTAATCACAGCGCTGGATGCATGACCAGTACTTTATGGGCACCATTGAAATAAGTAAACCCTATTTTTAGTCAGTTTGCCTGATCAATTGGGTTACCATGATTTCATGGCCGAAACGACCATTTCCCCGCCCCTGTCCAGCCCCTTTGGCGCCACCGAAGCAAGCTGGCGGCAGACCCACTTCGGCCGGCTGATGGGCCACGCGCTGCGCCGCTTCGACGAGCGCGTGCTGTCGCTGATGGCCAGCAGCATCGAGGTACCGCTGGCGCTGTCCAACCTCGCGGCGCGCAATCAGGTCGGCGCTGCGCATATCCACATCACACGCCACCTGGCCGTGGGCGGCTCGCGCCTGACGGACCTCGCGCAAAGCGCCGGCATGAGCAAGCAGGCCATGGGCGACCTCGTCGACCAATGCGAAGCCTGGGGTTTGGTGACGCGCCAGCCCGACCCGCACGACAAACGCGCCCGCCAGGTGCTGTTCACCGAATCAGGCCTGCTCTGGCTGGAAGCCTTTCACCGGGCGGTCCGGCAAGCCGAGGATGAGTTCCGCCAGGCTGTGGGGCATGATGTGGCCACGGTGGTGGCGCTAGGGCTGGAAGCGTATGCTGGGGCATAACGAAACGGCCCAGAGCAGATCTGCATACCCAACCAGCAGGGGCCGCGGAACCGGCTTAGCCGGGCCGCAGGCGCAGCGGCCCCCTCGGGGGGCAGGAAGCTACACGAAGTGAGCGACCGTGGGGGCCCTGTTCCAGCCTAAAATTTGCCGAACAAGTAAAACTGGCCCACAGCCCCTTAATGCGGACCAATCCCCCGGAGACAACCATGCGTATCCTGATTGCCGAAGATGACCAGGTCCTGGCCGACGGCCTGCTGCGCACTTTGCGCGCCTCCGGTGCGGCAGCCGACCATGTGGCCAGCGGCACCGAAGCCGACGCCGCGCTGCTCACCAACACAGAATTCGATCTGCTGATCCTGGATCTGGGCTTGCCGCGCATGCACGGGCTGGAAGTGCTCAAGCGCCTGCGTGCACGCGGCTCGGCCATGCCGGTGCTGATCCTGACCGCCGCCGACAGCGTGGAAGAACGCGTCAAGGGCCTGGACTACGGCGCCGACGACTACATGGCCAAACCGTTTTCGCTGCAAGAGCTGGAAGCCCGCGTGCGTGCGCTGATCCGCCGAGGCATGGGTGGCGCCAGCAGCACCATCAAGCACGGCCCGCTGGTGTACGACCAGGCCGGACGCGTGGCCACCATTGATGGCCAGATGCTGGAGCTGTCGGCGCGCGAACTCGGCTTGCTCGAAGTGCTGCTGCAACGCGCCGGCCGCCTCGTCAGCAAGGACCAGCTGGTGGAACGCCTCTGCGAATGGGGCGAAGAAGTCAGCAACAACGCGATCGAGGTGTACATCCACCGGCTGCGCAAGAAGATTGAAAAAGGCCCGGTGCGGATCGCAACAGTTCGCGGCCTGGGTTACTGCCTCGAAAAAATACCAAATTGATGAGCCCCCACGGTTGCTCACTGCGTGTAGCGCCCTGCCCCCCGAGGGGGCCGCTGCGCCTGCGGCCCGGCAAAGCCGGTTCCGCGGCCCCTGCTGGCATGAAGAGCATGCGCGCCGGACGGACGTCCCGCACGCTTCTTGACCTGTGGCTCTGAGACTCTTCCAGCGCGAGCGCCGAAGCCTTTTCGGCGAGATCCTCGACTGGATGCTCACGCCGTTGCTGCTGCTGTGGCCGATCAGCCTGGCGCTGACCTGGCTGGTGGCGCAGAACATCGCCGGCAAACCGTTTGACCGTGCGCTTGAATACAACGTGCAGGCACTGGCCAAGCTGGTGGCGGTCAAAAACAACCAGGTGCAATTCAACCTGACGGCGCCGGCGCGCGAGATCCTGCGCGCCGATGACACCGATCTGGTCTATTACCAGGTCGTGGGCACGCAAGGCGAACTGCTCAGCGGCGAGCACGATCTGCCCCTGCCGCCCGATGAAGACAAGCCCACCAACGGCGAGGTGCGGCTGCGCGAAGACCTGATCCAGGGCGAAGATGTGCGCGTGGCCTACACCTGGCTCAAGGTCGAAGTCAAAGCCCCGGCGCCGACAGGCAAGGCGGCTGCGCCGCGCAGCGATAAGGGCGCTGGTGCACCCGAAGCCGTGTCCGCCCAGATGGTGCTGGTGCAAGTGGCCGAGACACTGGAAAAGCGCAAGACCCTGGCCACTGAAATCGTCAAGGGCACCATGGTGCCGCAGTTCGTAACGCTACCGCTGGCCGTACTGCTGGTGTGGCTGGCACTGGTGCGCGGCATCAAGCCGCTGGCCCAGCTTGAAAAGCGCATCCGCGCACGCAAGTCCGACGACATGAGCCCGCTCGATGAAACCGCGGTGCCGGAAGAGGTAGCACCGCTGGTGTCCTCCATCAACGATTTGCTGAGCCGGCTCAAGGTGTCGCTGACCACGCAGAAACGCTTTCTCGCCGATGCCGCGCATCAGTTGAAGACACCGCTGGCGGGCCTGCGCATGCAGGCCGACCTGGCGCAGCGCGAAACCGACGCCGACGAACTCAAAAAGTCGCTCAAGCACATCGGCCGCGCCAGCATACGCGCCACCCACACCGTCAACCAGCTGCTGGCGCTGGCGCGCGCCGAAACCACGGGCCGCAGCCTCGCCAAGCTGCACATCGACCTGGTGCATATCGTGTCGGAAGTGATGGCCGACTCGGTGCCGCGCGCCCTTGAAAAACAGATCGACCTCGGCTACGACGGGCCCGCCGCCGGCGAGCAGGCGACGCAGCTGGAAGGCAACCCGACCCTGCTCAAGGAGCTGGTGCGCAACCTGCTGGACAACGCCATCAACTACACGCCCGAAAAAGGACAGGTCACGCTGCGGCTCATGACCGACCGCTTCAGCGGCGTGCTGGTGCTGCTGGTGGAAGACTCCGGGCCGGGCATCCTGGAGTCGGAGCGCGAGCTGGTGTTCCAGCCGTTCTACCGGACGCTGGGCACCAACGTCGACGGCTCCGGCCTAGGCCTGGCCATCGTGCTGGAAATCGCCAAGCAGCATGGCGCCACCATCACCATTGAAGATGCGGCCCTGCCGGGCCACCCACAGACACCGGGCACACGCGTCACGGTGCGTTTTGTCGGCATGGATTTGCCTGACGGCCAGTAGTAGCCTGTGCCTGCGCCGATGCCCTGGAACGCCGGGAATCCATAAATAAAATGGGCCTGCAAATCATACAAAACGGGCGCGAACAGCTCCTGAAATGATAGCAAATCAGGGTTTGGCAGGCGGCCACTTGTCGTAAAGCTTCACACCGATGCACTCGCCCCACAGCTCGATTTGCGCGGGCGTTCCGGCATGCAGCTGATTGGCGCTGCCGCCGCGCACATAACCCAGGGCCACGCAGGCGCCGGCCAGCGGGCTCCAGCCGACCGATGAGATTTCGCCCACCGTTTGCCCGCCCATCACAATCGCTTCCCCGCCCCAGGCAAAGGCGTCCGGCGTGTCAAACACCAGCGTGACCAGCTTTTTGCGCAGGGCCAGTCCCTGTGAATTGAGCAACGCGGCCTTGCCGATGAAGTCAGCGGGCTTGTCGAGCCTCACACTGAAGGCCAGCCCGGCCTCCCACGGCGTTTCGTCCGGGCCAAGCTCTGCGCCCCAGGCGCGCCGGCCCTGTTCGATGCGAAGCGCATCCAGCGCGTAGTAGCCCGCATCGCGAATGCCCAGCGCCTTGCCGGCCTCCATCAGTGCCAGGTACACATGGCGCGCCATTTCGATCGGCGTGTACAGCTCAAAGCCCGGCCCGCCCACATAACTCATGCGGGCGGCGCGCACGCGGGCAAAGCCGACATCGATGTCCTTCGTCCATGAGAACTTCAGCGCCTCGGGCGACAGGTCGTCCGGGCTAACGAGCGCCAGCAGCTCACGCGCCTTCGGCCCCATCACCGACAGCACCGAGTACATCGCAGACACATCGGTGAGCACCGCATGCTCCGCCTCGCCGATATGCCGAGCGATCCAGTCGAAGTCCCTTACCGTTTGCGCGGAGCCGGTGATGATGAGGAATTGGTTCGCGGCTTGCCTCATCACGGTCAAGTCACTTTCAAAACCGCCGCGCTCATTGAGCATGGCGGTGTAGACCATCTTGCCGACAGGCACGTCCATCTCGTTGGCGCACAGGCGCTGCAACACGGCCAGTGCATCGCGGCCCTGCAACAGGTATTTGGAGAACGAGGTCTGGTCGTAAAGGGCAACGGTTTCGCGCGTGGCCTTTTGCTCTTCAATCATCCAGGGTAGCCAGACCGGTTTATCGAGGGAGTATTCCGGGCGCGCCTGCCCCTCCGGCCTGAAATAGCTTGCACGCTCCCAGCCATTCTTGCTGCCGAACTCCGCGCCTCTGGCGGCCAGGATGTCGTACAGCGGTGAGGTACGCAACGGCCGCGCCGTTTCCAGTTCCTGCCTCGGCCAGCGCATCGCATAGTGCAGGCCCAGCGTCTCGCCGGTGCGTTCGGCCAGCGCCCTGCGGTTGCCGGTGAAGCTGCCGAAACGGCGTATGTCCACGTCCCACAAATCGGTGCTGGGCTCGCCACCCACAATCCATTCAGCCATGAGCCGGCCCGCACCGCCGCTGTTGGCGATGCCGGCGGAGTTGAAACCCGCGCAGACAAAGTAGTTGCGCAGTTCAGGCGCCTCACCCAGGATGAAGTTGCCGTCGGGCGTAAAACTCTCCGGCCCGTTGAGCAGCATCTTGATTTCGGCCGTCTCCAGGCAGGGCGTGCGGTGCATGGCTGCGGTCATCAGCGGCTCGAACTGGTCCCAGTCTTCGTCCAGCAATTCGAACTGGAAGGTAGCCGGAATCGGGTCCATCTTCCAGGGTTTGGCCTGGGGTTCAAAGCCGCCCATCACCAGGCCGCCGACTTCTTCCTTGTAGTAGATGTAGCCGTCCGGGTCGCGCATGACCGGCAGCATGGGGTGCACGCCCGGAATCTTGCCGGTGACGATGTAGAAATGCTCGGCCGAATACAGCGGCACATTCACGCCCGCGAGCTTGCCGAACTGCCGCGCCCATTGGCCGGCGCAATTGCCGACGACTTCGCAACGGACGTCACCCTGCGCGGTCTTCACGCCCACAGCCCTGCCGTTTTCAATGATGACACCGGTCACCTCGATGCCTTCAACCATCTTCACGCCGCGGTTGCGCGCGCCCTTGGCCAGCGACATGCAAAGGTCCGCCGGATTGGCCTTGCCGTCGCCCGGCAGCCAGATCGCGCCCTGCAGGTCGTCGGTGCGCATGATGGGGTATTTGTCGCCGGCTTCCTGCGGCGAGATCTCATGGCATTCCACGCCAAAGCTGTTGGCCATGGCGACCTGCTTTTTGAGCACCTTCATGCGCTCCGGCGTGCGCGCCACGTTGACGCTGCCGCATTGTTTCCACCCGGTGGCCAGGCCCGTTTCAGCCTCAAGCGAGGCATACAACTCGATGCCGTACTTGCTCATCTGCGTCATGTTGCGGTTGGGCCGCATCTGGCCGACCAGGCCGGCCGCGTGCCAGGTGGTGCCGCTGGTGAGCTTGCCCTGCTCGAGCAGCAGTACGTCTGTCTTGCCCATTTTGGCCAGGTGATAGGCCACGGAGCACCCGGCGATGCCGCCACCCACAATGACGATCTGCGCTTGAGTCGGGATATTCATGCGTGCAATCCTCTACGGTATGAAATCAGCGGCTGCCGCGGAACCGGCTTTGCCGGGCCGCAGGCTGCGCCCCCTTGAGGGGGAGGCGCCGAAGGCGCTTTGGGGGAGAACTCATATCTAGGCTAACCGTATGGCCATGACGCCGCCGACGATGGCGCAGGTGCCGATGAATCGGCGCACGGTAAAAACTTCTTTCAATAGCCAGCAACCCAGCAGCACCGCGAACAGCACCGAGGTTTCGCGCAGCGCCGCGACAGTGGCTACCGGCGCGCGCGTCATGGCCCATAACGCAATGCCGTAGGAGCCCAGCGAGGCCAGCGCGCCGCCCGTGGCCACCGGCCAGCGATGCAGCGCATAGTGGCCCATGGCGCGCCCCCGCCGCGCCATCATCAGCAGGCCGAATGGCCAGCCATCAAACAGGAAGAGAGCCGCAACGTATTGCAACGCGTTTCCTGAAGCGCGCACGCCCAGCCCATCGACGACGGTGTAGACGGCAATGATGACGGCGTTGGCCAGCGCAAAACCGACGGCCTTGGGCGCATGCAGGGCGTGGCGGCTCAGGCCCAGTACCAGCACGCCGCAGCAAATACCCAGGATGCCTGCCCAAGCCAGCGGCGTGAGCGTTTCACCGAGAGTGAAGCTGGCTGACAACGCCACCAGCAACGGCGCCACGCCGCGCATCAGCGGGTAGGTCAAGCCCAGGTCGCCATGCTGGTAGGCGCGCGTGGTGGCAATGTAGTAGCCGATGTGAATCAGTACCGATGCGCCGATGAATGGCCAGGCCTCAGCCCGCGGCCAGCCAACCAGCAGCACCAGCGGCAACGCCAGCACAGAGCCAATGAGGTGAATGACCGCCATGTCCAGCGCTTTGTCGGCACTGGACTTCACCAGGGCATTCCAGCCTGCATGCAGCAGCGCGCCAAACAGCACAGCACCCAGCACCGGCCACGTCAGCGCAAGAATTTCAGGCGGCAAGCGAGGGCTCTGCGGCGGGAAGGGCACAGCGCCTGGCCCGTGCCAGGTAGTGCGCCAGTGGCGGCGTGGCCTTGTGCGCATCTTTCGCAAGATCGTCCCAGAGGCGCAGCTTCACCGCATCCCCGGCACCGGGCTGCGCGATGAAGCGCGCCGCTTCTTCAGCGGAAAAGATGCCGCCCTGCAGCTGCAGACTGCGCTTGGAGTCCACCGAAAGGCTTGAATGGTAGCCGCGCCGGGCTGCGCACAGATAGCGCTTGGCGTCCACATGCAGCTTGATGGCGTCCAGCACTTCGTCGGGGAAAAGACCCCGAAGAAAAGGCAGCGCGCGGTACTGATGCACGTCGTCCACACCACGCAGCGACGGTGTTTCGCCCAGGTCGTGCAGCAGGTGCCCCAGGTCATGCAACAGCGCCGCGGTCACCAGCGCATCGCTCGCGCCTTCGGCTTCGCCGAGTGCCGCAGTCTGCAGCGCGTGCTGCAATTGCGTCACGGGCTCGCCGCTGTATTGTTCGCCGCCGCGCTCCTTGAAGAGGTGTTCGATGTCGTCAAAGTTCAGCATGTAGATTCCTCACAGGTCAGGCATTCCAGGGGAGCGAGTAGGTCTTGAGGTTGGTGAAACTCTTGATCGCTTCCTGCACGCCCTCTTTATAGCCCAGGCCTGAGTCCTTGATGCCGCCGAAGGGCGTGAGCTCCAGGCGATACCCAGGCACCTCGCGCACATTGACGGTGCCGACATGCAGCTCGCTGACAAACCGGTTGATGTAGTCCAGGCGGTTGGTGCAGACGGCGCTTGAAAGGCCATAAGCTGTACCGTTCGAAATCTGGATGGCTTCGTCGATGTTTTTGAAACGTATGACCGGAGAGACGGGCCCGAAGGTCTCCTCGCGCGCCACCGTCATCTGCGGCAACACATGGTCCAGCAGCGTAGGTGAATAAAGCGCGCCGCGCCTGTGGTTGCCAGCCAGCAATTTCGCGCCCTGCGCCACCGCTTCATTCACACGCGACTCAAACAGCATGGCTGCCGGTTCATCAATCACCGTGCCCATGTCGTTGGCCTTGTCGGCCGGGTCGCCGTATTTCCAGGCCAGGGTCTTGGCCAGCACCTGCTCCACAAATTCGCCGGCCACCGCCTCATGCACCATGAGCCGCTTGATGGCCGTGCAGCGCTGGCCCGAATTCTTATAAGAACCCTGCACGGCCAGCGTGGAGGCCTCGTTGAGATCGGCATCCTCCATCACGATGATGGGGTCGTTGCCGCCCAGCTCCAGCACCACGCGCCGGTAACCGGCCTTGCCTGCAATGTACTTTCCGATGGCCACGCCACCCGTAAATGTCACCAGGTCGACCAGCGGATTGGTGATCAATTCGTCCGCAATCTCGCGCGGGTCGCCCGTTATCACGCTGAGCATCTCGGGCGGCAGGCCCGCTTCGTACAGGATGTCGGCGAACAGGAGGGCCGAGAAAGGCACCTTCTCGGAGGGCTTGAGCACCATGCGGTTATTGGTCGCAATGCTGGGCACCACCTTGTGCGCCACCTGGTTCATCGGGTGGTTGAAAGGCGTGATGGCGGTGATCACGCCCAGGAGCGGGGAGCGGTGCGTGTAGACGCGGCGCTTCTTTCCATGCGGCGTGAGGTCGCAGCTGAAGATCTGGCCGTCGTCCTTGAGCACCTCGGTTGCACCGAAGAGCAACACGTCACTGACACGGCCTGCTTCGTAGATGGAGTCCTTCAGGCACAGCCCTGCCTCCGCCGTGATGAGATTCGCGACCTCCATCAACCGCGACTGGACGATGGCCGCCGCACGGTTGAGGATGGCTGCGCGTTCATAGCGACTCAGCTGGGGCTTGCAGGCGTGCGCCTTGGCGAAAGTCTCACGGACTTCTTCAAGCGTGGCCTTGGGCACGCTCCCCAGCAGCTTGGCCGTGTACGGATCGAACACCTCGATGGCACGGTCACCGGTCCGGCCGGTGCCAACCTTGCGGCCAGCCAGTCGCATGGCATTGAGCTGATGGTCGCGGATGTACTGGTCAATCACTCTGCGGCTTTCAGGACAGGGTATGTGCGGACATGTTTCTTGCGTTTTGTTGCCGGATATCTATTGGGCGTAATTGAGCGCCAGGTCGAAGGCATCGAAATTGCGAAAACGCCGGTTGCGGTTCAGGCCCGGCAAGTCCCGGTTCACGATCAGCGGCACACGCTGCTCGCTCATGCCGCCGTGGGACCGCAAAGGCACTTCGAGCGCAGAAAGATCGTGGCGCGAGGCCGATGTGCCGATCACAGTGAAGCGCTCGGACACCGCCACAATGTCGCCGATCCGGTCGACCGGGAGTTCGAAGCGCTCGGCGGCCTGTTCACGTGAAAGCACCAGCTCCATGCCCTTGAGCCCCGCCAGCCGTTTGCGGGCGGCCTCGATGTTTGTGCCCTCGGGCAGGTAGACCGTGGCGAAGGATCCCAGCGCGCCGTGATGCACCACATAGGGGTCGGTGATCGGAAGGATCACACGCGCAACGCCCGCGCCCAGCCAGTTGTCAAACCAGTCCTGCAGGTAAATCACGTCGGGCGTGCCGTCCATGGCGACCTTGGCGTTCATGCCGTGGTCGGCCGTGAGCACGATCACGCAACCCAGGTCGTCGAGCTGCTGCATGTAGCCGTCCATCATGCGATAGAAGGAATTGGCGCCTTCGGTGCCGGGCGCGTGCTTGTGCTGCACATAGTCGGTGGTCGACAGGTACATCACATCGGGCTTGTATTTCTGCATGATCTTCACGCCGGCCGCAAACACGAACTCCGACAGGTCCGCGCTGTAGACGCTGGGTAGCGGCTGGCCGACCAGGCCCAGCACGTCTTCAATGCCGTTTTCTTCCAGCGTGACCTGGTCGGCCTTCTCGGACGAAAAGCAGATCCCTTTCATCTTGTGGCCCAGCAGCTTGCGCAATTTGTCTTTGGCTGTGACCACCGCCAGGGACTTGCCCGCGTCCGCAAGGGCCGCCAGCAGGGTGGGCGCACGCAGCCACTTGGGGTCATTCATCATGACCTCGGTGTCGGTGGCGGTATCGAACAGGTAGTTGCCGCAGATGCCGTGCACGCTGGGCGGCGCGCCCGTCACGATGGACAGGTTATTGGGGTTGGTAAAGCTGGGTACCACGCAATCACCCGTCAGGCCAGAACCCAGCGCCAGGGTGCGCTTGAGCCACGGCATGTGGCCGGTGGCCACGGCCTGCGCCAGGTAGTCAGGCTCGCAGCCGTCAACGCACACCACCACGACGGGCTGGGTCGGCAGCCTGTATGCCCGGCCATTGACTTTCACTTCGGTCTTTTTATCAGCGACTGCCACGTTGGAGCCTTCCCTTGTCCATGTTTTTCTCCGAGCCTTTTGCGATGTCGTCATCGATCAGGTGCGACGCCCTGGCTTGTGCCGAACGGGTAGCCGGGCTGGCCTGCAGGCGCGCCTGTCGCCGCAGGTCGTTTTCAATCGTGCGCTCTTTGCTCTCGATCACGTGGTCGTACATGGCCCGGCCTGCGACGTCCGCGTCACCGGAGGCGATGGCCTTGACGATCTGCCGGTGTTCGTTGGCCGAGATCGGCATGAGCCAGCCGTCGGCCAGGTTCAGGCGCCGGAACAGCGACAGCTCCTTGATGAGCTTGCGATAGATGGCCGTGAGCTTGCTGTTGCCTGCCATTTCCACCAGCCGGTCGTGGAATTTCAGGTTAAGCAGGTGGTAGTTGTAGGCGTCTTCTGCCTTGACGGCCTTTTCCATCGAGTCGACGAGGCCCCGGATTTCCTTGAGTTGGGCCGGCGTGATGTTCCTGGCGAGCTGGCGGCCGACGAGTTCGTCCATCGCGGCGCGCAGGTCGAAAATCTCGACGGCTTCCTCGATGGGAATGTCACGCACGAAGACGCCGCGATTTTTTTCGTTGCGCACCAGGCCAGCTTCCTCCAGCATTCGGAAGGCTTCACGCACCGGCCCGCGGGAGACGCCCATCTTTTCAGCCAGCGCTGCCTCAATGAGTTTGCTGCCCGGTTCGTATTCGCCAACAAGAATGGCGCGCTCGATTTCCTGCTGCACCACCGTGGTGAGGGAACTGGTCTGCAACAGCGCGATAGTGGGATGAAACACGGCATTCATGCCCTGCATTGAAGCACAAAACCGAAGATTGTCAACAATCTGCAAAAAACAATTGACAAGATAAAAGGGGCAGCGTTAAATAAATATTGAGCTGGGTTGATATGACCTGAACACAGGTTGGTCATCGCAGTGTCACTGCCCCGACACGAACAGGTCACAACATTGCAGGTTTTCCACAAAGGACTTTTTATGCAGCTGGCTACCCATCTCAAATCCCTGCCAAAGGCGATCGCTCTTATCGGCTTTTTCGGCTTGCTCACCGCCTCCACCGGCGCATTCGCCCAGAAGACCCAGTTGCTGGTCTACACCGCGCTGGAAACAGACCAGATCAAGGCCTATCAAGAGGGCTTCAACAAGGTCTACCCCGATATCGAAATCAAGTGGGTCCGCGACTCGACCGGTGTGATCACCGCCAAGCTGCTCGCCGAAAAATCCAATCCCCAGGCCGACACCATCATGGGTGTGGCTGCCTCCAGCCTGGCCCTGCTCGACAAGCAGGGCATGCTCGAACCCTACGCGCCGATCAACCTTGACGGCATCATGAGCCAGTACCGTGACAAGAAGAAAGTTCCCGCCTGGTTCGGCATGGACGTGTGGGGTGCCACCGTGTGCTTCAACACCGTCGAAGCCAAGAAGAAAAACATCCCTACACCCGAGACCTGGCAGGACCTGACCAAACCCATCTACAAGGGTCAGATCGTCATGCCCAACCCCGCCTCCAGCGGCACCGGCTACTTCGACGTGACCGCCTGGCTCACGCTCTTTGGCGACAAGGACGGCAAGGGCGGCGGCTGGAAGTACATGGACGCGCTGCACGAAAACATCGCGCAGTACACCCATTCGGGTTCCAAGCCCTGCAACATGGCCGCCTCCGGAGAATTTCTGGCGGGCATTTCGTTTGAATACCGCGGCAACACCAACAAGGCCAAGGGTGCGCCGATTGATCTGGTGTTCCCCAAGGAAGGCCTGGGCTGGGACCTGGAAGCCTTTGCCATTCACAAAGGCACCAAGAAGCTGGATGCCGCCAAGAAACTGGCTGACTGGGCTTCGAGCAAGGACGCCATGATGCTGTACGGCAAGAACTTCGCGATCACCGCGCAGCCTGGACTGGCACCGCCGCTGGCCAATGTGCCGAAGGACTATGAGGCCCGCCTCGTCAAGATGGATTTCAGCTGGGCAGCAGACAACCGCGAGCGCATTTTGAACGAGTGGACGAAGCGCTATAACTCCAAAACAGAGAAGAAGTAGCCCCCTGTAGGCGGCCTGTCGGCCGCCTCTCCCCCTCAGGGGGACAGCCGCTGTGGCCCGGCGGAGCCGGTTCCACGCCGCTGCTTGCCTTTGCGCCGGCGCCGACCGTTCAGGTAATACATGTATGGCTCACGAATGAACAACGACACCTTTCTGAACCTGCGCCATATCCGCAAGGAATTCGGTGCCTTCACCGCGCTGCAAGACATCAACCTGGACATCCGCAAGGGCGAGTTCGTTTGTTTTCTGGGGCCTTCGGGTTGCGGCAAGACGACGTTGTTGCGCATCATTGCCGGGCTGGAGGTGCAGACCTCGGGTGAAGTACACCAGGGCGGGCGCGACATCTCGCGGCTGCCGCCGGCGCTGCGCGACTACGGCATCGTGTTCCAGAGTTACGCGCTCTTTCCCAACCTCAGTGTGGCCGACAACGTGGCCTATGGACTCGTCAATCGCAAGACGCCCAAGGCCGAGGCTGCCCAACGGGTGACTGAACTGGTCAGGCTGGTGGGCTTGCCGGGCAGCGAGGCGAAATATCCCAGCCAGCTCTCGGGCGGTCAGCAGCAGCGCATCGCGCTGGCGCGCGCACTGGCCACCTCGCCAGGCTTGCTGCTGCTCGATGAGCCGCTATCGGCACTCGATGCACTGGAGCGCGTACGCCTGCGCCAGGAAATCCGCGCGCTGCAACAAAAACTGGGCGTGACCACCATCATGGTGACGCACGACCAGGAGGAGGCTTTAAGCGTCGCCGACCGCATTGTGGTGATGAACCACGGCCTGATCGAACAAGTGGGAACACCGATGGAAATTTACCGCGAGCCGGCTTCGCCGTTCGTGGCGGACTTTGTCGGCAAGGTCAATGTCATGCCGGCGCAGGTCAGCGGCGGCCAGATGAGGTTCGGCGCCTTGTGCCTGCCTTGCGACGGCACCGACCGCGAGGTCAAGGTTTACCTGCGCCCGGAAGACGTGCTGGCCCGGCCCATTGCAGCGGATGACGCCCACGTGTTCGACGCCACCATCGAAAAGATCGAATTCCTCGGCTCCTTCTGCCACGTTCATGTGGCTTCTCCTGCGCTGGGCAGCCACAAGCTCACGGTTTACCTCTCGCTCAACTTCCTGTCGGAGCAATCCTTGCAGGTCGGCTCGTCCCTTCCCCTCAAGTTGCTGCCAGAGCGCATCAAGGTGTTCTGATGCCCGTCTATACACCTCCTGCTTTGCCCCTGGTGCGGCAGCGCGTGCACTGGATTGACCACCTGGCCTACGCCGCCCTTGCGCTGGCAGCTATTATTTTGATAGCGTTTCTGGCAGCCCCGTTGCTGGCCATCCTGCAGCAGGCCGTGCAGGACAAGGCCGGGGATTTCATCTGGCTTGACAACTTCATCGAGTACGCCAAAACCCCGGCACTGCTCGAAAGCCTGTGGAACAGCCTCTGGATTTCAGGCGCCGTCACCCTGATTGCGGTACCCCTGGCGTTTGGTTTTGCCTATGCGCTGACCCGTTCGTGCATGCAGTACAAGGCGCTGTTTCGCGGCATCACACTGGTTCCCCTGCTGGCACCTTCCCTGCTGTCAGCCATTTCGCTGATTTACTGGTTTGGCAATCAGGGGGTGCTCAAGGGCTGGATGCAGAGCATAGGCATCGACCAGATTTATGGTGCGCCCGGCATTGTGGTGGCCGAATGTTTTGCGGTGTTTCCGCATGCGCTGATGATTCTGGTCACCGCACTCAGCCTGTCCGACGCTCGGCTGTACGAGGCGGCCAATGCCATGGGCACCAGCGCCAGGCGCAAGTTCTTCACCATCACGCTGCCCGGCGCCAAGTACGGCCTTATTTCCGCGGCGCTCGTCACCTTCACGCTGGTCATGACGGACTTCGGCATTCCCAAGGTGATAGGCGGCAACTTCAATGTGCTGGCCACGGACGTTTTCAAGCTGGTGATCGGCCAGCAGGATTTCGCCAAGGGCGCCGTCGTCGCCATCTTGCTGCTGGCGCCCGCCGTCCTGACATTCGCGGTAGACAGCTACGTCAGCAAACGCCAGACCGCGATGCTGACGGCGCGTGCCGTGCCCTACCGGCCCACGCCTTCGCGCGGCTACGACCGGGTCATGACGCTGTACTGCTGCGCGATTGCCTTCCTGGTGCTGGCCATGCTGGGCATGGCGGTGTTCGCATCCTTCGCCAGCTTCTGGCCCTACAACCTTACGCCCAGCCTGCGCCACTACACCATGGGCCTGATCGACGCGGAAGTCGGCGTCGGTTTTCTCAACAGCCTGAAAATGGCGGCAGGCACGGCCTTCTTCGGCACCGCGCTGGTGTTTTGCAGCGCCTACCTGCTCGAAAAAACCAAAGGCATGGACGGCCTGCGCGGCTTTGTGCGCATGCTGGCCATGTTGCCCATGGCCGTACCCGGCCTGGTGCTGGGATTGGGCTACATCTTCTTTTTCAATGCGCCCGGCAATCCGCTGAACGGCCTGTACCACACGCTAACCCTGCTTACGCTGTGCACCATCGTGCACTTCTACACCACCGGCCACCTGACAGCCGTAACCGCACTCAAGAGCCTTGATGGCGAATTTGAGGCCGTCAGCGCCTCGCTCAAGGTGCCCTTCTTCAAAACCTTCTGGCGCGTCACCCTGCCTATCTGCACGCCCGCGCTGGTCGACATTGCGCGCTACTTCTTCATCAACGCCATGACCACCATCTCCGCCGTGGTGTTTCTCTATTCGCCCGAAACCAAAGTTGCGTCGATCGCCATCCTGAACCTGGATGAAGCCGGCGAAATGGGCGCCGCCGCAGCCATGGCCGTCCTGATCGGTATGGCATCAACGATTGCAACCCTGCTTTTCATGGCCCTGGCCTGGTGGGTCAACCGCCGTACGCAAGCGTGGCGAACCAGCTCGCGCTAGGAGCTTCATGACAGCCCAGCGCAACATCCGCATGCTCACGCGTTACACCGCATGGGCCAACGACCGCCTGTTCGGCGCATTAAAGCAACTTCCTGCAGGTGAGCTCCTGGCGCCACGCGCAACCGGCTTTGGCAACATGCTTCGTACGCTGAACCACGCCTATGTGGTGGATCTCATCTGGCAGGCGCACCTGCAGGGGCGGCCGCATGGCTTCAGCTCCCGCAACACAGAGGCCACTCCCACACTGGAAGCGCTGTGCGCAGCTCAGGGGCAAATCGACACCTGGTACATCGAATACGCGGACACCCTGAGCGCCGGGGCACTCGACGAAATCGTGCATTTCACGTTCATCGATGGCGACGCGAGTGCCATGACACGGGGAGACATGCTGCTGCATGTCGTCAACCACAAAACCTACCACCGGGGCTACGTGGCCGACATGATCTACCAGGTTCCGGCGCGCCCCCCAGGCATGGATTTGCCCATATTCCTGCAGGGATACCCGGCCCGACTGAATTGAATCGCCCGCAACGAAGACCACAGGCATAACAAATGGACAGAGACAAAATCCTCCTCACCCCCGGGCCGCTGACCACCACCCTGCGCACCAAACTCGCGATGCTGAAAGACTGGGGCTCCTGGGACAGCGATTTCAACGCCGTCACGGCCAGCGTGCGCAAAAGCCTGCTGGCCGTCATCCATGGGCAGGATTCGCACGTCGTCGTTCCGCTTCAGGGCAGCGGCACTTTCAGCGTGGAAGCGGCAGTGGCCACCGTGGTGCCGCGGGACGGCCACGTGCTGGTGATGGACAACGGCGCCTACTGCAAACGCGCGGCAAGGCTCACCACGCTGATGGGACGGCGCTGCACCATCATGCCCTTCGACGAAGCTGCGCAGGTCTCTCCCGCCGCACTGGACGCCATGCTGGAAGCCGACACCAGCATCACCCACGTCATGCTGATCCACTGCGAGACAGGCGCGGGCGTGCTCAACCCGCTGAAGGAAGTGGCCGATGTCTGCAAAACCCATGGCAAGGGCCTGTTGGTGGACGCCATGAGCTCCTTCGCCGCGATAGAAATCGATGCGCGCAAGGTGCATTTCGACGCACTGGTGGCGGCCAGCGGAAAATGCCTTGAAGGTGTGCCCGGCATGGGTTTTGTCTTCATCCGCAAGGCCGTACTGGATGGCTGTGCCGGCCGCAGCCAGTCGCTGGCCATGGACCTGCACGACCAGTACGCCTACATGGAAAAAACCACGCAGTGGCGCTTCACGCCTCCCACCCATGTGGTGGTGGCGCTGGCCGAGGCGATTGCGCAATTCGAGGAAGAAGGCGGCCAGCCCGCGCGCCTGGCGCGCTACGAAAGCAACTACCGCACGCTGATTGCGGGCATGGCGAAACTCGGTTTCAAGCCCTTCCTGGACCCGGCCATCCAGGCACCCATCATCGTGACCTTCCACGCGCCGGCCGACAGCCGCTACGACTTCAAGAAGTTCTATGCCGCTGCACGAGATCGCGGTTTTGTCCTATATCCCGGCAAGCTCACGCAGGTGGAAACTTTCCGGGTGGGCTGCATCGGTGCAATCGGCCCGAATGAGATCGAGCAAGCCGTACTGGCGGTGGCGGGTGCCCTGCAGGACATGGGCATCAGCTCCGCCGCACCGGCAACCCACGCGCACGGAGCGTAGGCCCTGAGAACGTCTCTTTACAAGCATGAGCCGTGGAACCGGCTTTGCCGGGCCACAGGCGAGCGGCCCCCTCGGGGGGCAGGGAGCTACACGAAGTGAGCGACCGTGGGGGCCTAGTGACTTCGGCGAAACGCTTCGGAAGGAAGTTCGCCAAACATTTGCTGGTAGTCGTGCGCGAAATGACCAAAATGCCAAAACCCCAGGTGCGTTGCAGCCGCCGTCACAGACGTAGCGGTCTTCAATGCCTGCCTGGCGGCGTTCAAGCGCACGGCGCGCAGATAAGCCAATGGGCTGATGCCCAGCGCTGTCTGGAAGCCGTTTTGCAAGGTCCGCCGGCTCACGCCGAGCTGCTCGCACAGCGCCAGCACCGTGGGCGGCTGATCGAGCTGCGCGTGCACCAGTTCGCGGGCACGTCGCGTCAGCGTCCAATGCCCATGAGTGCCGACAGCGTCCGCGCTACCCGCGGGCGCAAGAACGCGGCCGAGCTGCTCCACCACGCTGTCGAGCATCGCAGCCTGCACGGCGGGCGACTGCAGCAGCGCAGGGGCCGCCTCCACCGTATCCAGCACACCGGTGAGGCACTGCCTGAGCCCCGCCTGCGCCGCGCCATCCAGCCGGCGCAACCCTGCCTGCGCACCGAGCCGGGCCTGCAGCGCCGGGTCATGCTCGCCGCAGCGGCGCCAGGCCGCTTCGTCAAGCTCCAGCCCCAGCATCACATGACGCCGGGAAGAGCGGAACTCAAAACCCGACGCCCCCGAAAACACATGCAATGCACCTGCGTCGCTGGGCGCGCCGCAAAAAACGCTGGGGCCTTCGACCTGGAGCGGCAGCCCCAAGGCCAGGGCACCATCGCGTATCCGTCCGGTCTGGTACACCGACTCCCGCAGGCTTTCCACAAAGAGGCGAAGGCCCGCGAATTCCAGCTGGCGCACCTCGCCGCCAAAGGCGCCGCGAGACAGCTGGAGGTAGCTCTGGTTCCAGCCCGTAAGTGCCGCCGCCTGCTCGTCTGCGTCGGCGAACGACGCGCGGGACAGCAGGGCTGGCTGGAGAGTGTCAGGCGTGTGGACCATGGCCGCATTCTTGCAGGATTCGTGCCGTGCGCAAGCAACGCTTTGAAACACTTCGACTTACTCGCCATCTCCTTAAGCTCAATCTCGCTGCGTTACTTGCCGAAATGGGATTTCAGCGCACCTACGCTCGCCCTACGATGCAAGACAGCCCCACCGGGCCCTCAACCTTGCAACCTATAGGGAGCCACCATGTCAGAACGTTCCAGCGTGCAATACGCGAAAGTCGACGGCAGCTATTTTGAAAAGAGGGGGCTGCGCCGCTATGCCGGCGTCTGGTCGCTCTGGGCACTCGGCGTTGGCGCCGTGATCTCCGGCCACTTCGCCGGCTGGAACCTGGGTCTGGCCAACGGCTGGGGCAGCATGTTGCTGGCCACCATCATCATCTCCGTGATGTATCTTGGCCTGACCTTTTCGCTGGCCGAGATGTCACCCGCATTGCCCCACACTGGTGGCGCGTACTCTTTCGCACGCACCGCCATGGGGCCTTGGGGCGGCTTCCTGACGGGGCTGGCCGAAAACGTGGAATACGTGCTGACGCCGGCCGTCATCGTGTTCTTCATCGGCAGCTACATGGGCAGCATTTTCGGCACGCCACCGGCCTGGCAGCCTTTATGGTGGATAGGCTTTTACATCGTCTTCATCGGCCTGAACATCATCGGTGTCGAGCTGTCGTTCAAGATCACACTGGCGGTCACTTTGCTGGCGCTGGCTTGCCTGGTGGCGTTCTGGATCAGCGCCTTTCCCAAGATCGACTTCGCACGCTGGGCCATGAATGTCGGCGCCGGCGGCGCCGTGCTGCCCGAGGGCCGCGGCCCCTTCCTGCCGCTGGGCTTCGCCGGCGTGCTGGCGTCGCTGCCATTTGCGGTGTGGCTGTTCCTGGCAATCGAGCAGCTACCGCTGGCGGCTGAAGAGTCGGTGGACCCGCGTCGTGACATGCCGCGCGGCATCATTGCCGGCATCTTCACGCTCATCCTCTCGGCCTTCATGATCCTCTGGCTCAACCCCTCGGTCGCAGGCATAGGCTCGCACGCGCTGAGCACCTCGGGTGAGCCGCTGCTCGACGGCTTCAAGGCAATTTACGGCAACGGCATCGCCAAGATACTGGCGCTGGTGGCCGTGCTGGGCCTGGTGGCGAGCTTTCACACCATCATCTTTGCCAAGGGCCGGCAGATCTATTCGTTGAGCCGCGCCGGGTACTTTCCTTCGGCACTGTCCGTCACGCACGGCAGCCGCAAGACTCCGCACATCGCCATGATCGTTGGCTCGGTGGTGGCGCTGGTGGTCATGTTTGTGCTGTGGTTTTCGCTGGGCGTTGACAAAGGCTCGGCCGTCATCGGCGGCACCTTGCTCAACATGGCGGTGTTCGGCGCCATGTTCTCCTATGTGATGCAGGCGCTGTCGTTCATCCGCCTGCGTAGCAAGCTGCCGAATATGGAGCGCCCCTACCGCAGCCCGCTGGGCGTTGCGGGTGCGGTGCTGACTTTGGTCATCGCGCTGGTCACGATTTACTTCCAGCTCAGCGACCCGATCTACCGCGTGGGCGTGCTGTGGGTGGCGCTGTGGTTTGCCATCGGCATCAGCTACTTCGCAGTAATGGGCCGGCACCGGCTCATCCTCTCGCCGGAAGAAGAATTTGCGATTGGCCTGGCCGAAAAAGGCCGGGCAAGCGCCCACCCCTAAACCACAAGGTGCCCACGACCATGCCCCAAAAAGCCACCAAATCCTCCGCACCCCATCCAGCCCTGGAGATGCTGCGCAAGTCGGGCGCCAACAAGATGAAGGTTGCCGTCAGCGACATCGACGGCGTGCTGCGCGGCAAGTACCTGCACAAGGACAAGTTCTTCGGCGCGGCCGAGCCCTACCCGGCGGGCGGTTTTGGATTTTGCGACGTGGTGCTGGGCTGGGACATGATGGACAACTGCTACGACAACACGTCCGTCACAGGCTGGCAGCACGGCTTTCCGGATGCGCTGGCACGGCTGGACCTGGCCACCACACGCCACGTGCCTTGGGACAACAACGTGCCCTTTGTGCTGGGTGAATTCGTGAACGCCGACGGTACGCCGCACGCCGTGTGCCCACGCCAGACGCTCAAGCGCGTGCTCAAGCGTGCCGAGAAAATGGGCTTCATGCCCATGACCGGCATGGAGTTCGAATGGTTCAACTTCCTGGAAACGCCGCACAGCTGGGCCGCGAAAAACGGCGTAGGGGCCGAAAAACTCACGCCTGGCATGTTCGGCTATTCGCTGCTGCGCATGAACGAGAACCAGGATTTCTTCAACGCCATCATGGACGAGATGCTGGCTTTCGGCATCCCGATCGAAGGCCTGCACACCGAAACAGGGCCGGGCGTGTATGAAGTAGCCATTGGCTTCAGCGAGGCACTGGAGCAGGCCGACCGCGCCATCCTGTTCAAGACCGGCGCAAAAGAGATCGGCTCGCGTTTTGGCATCATGCCCAGCTTCATGGCCAAGCCCCACCAGCAGCTGCCGGGCTGCAGCGGCCACATCCACCAGAGTTTGTCGGACGGCAAGACCAACCTGTTCTTCGACGCAAAGCACCCGCGCAAGATGAGCAAGCTGTTCGAGAGCTACGTCGCCGGCCAGGTCGCCTGCATGATGGAGTTCGGCCCCATGATCTGGCCCACCATCAACAGCTACAAGCGCCTGGTCGACGGCTTCTGGGCGCCTGTGAAGCCGACCTGGGGCATGGACAACCGCACTGCAAGTTTCCGCGTGATCGCGGGCAGCGCCAAAGCCACCCGGCTGGAAACCCGTTGCCCTGGCGCCGACGTGAACCCTTACCTGGCGATGGCGGCCGTCATCGCTGCGGGACTGGACGGCGTCGAAAAAGGCCTCAAGCTGGGCGCGCCGATCAACGGCACCAACCAGGGAGCCGAACACATTGCCCGCGCACCGCGCACCCTGATCGAAACCACACGTATTTTCCAGAAATCGGACATCGCGCGCGACTGGCTGGGCGATACTTTCGTGGATCACTTCGCGGCAACGCGCGAGTGGGAATGGCGCCAATGGCTGGACGCCGTCACCGACTGGGAAATGAAACGCTATTTTGAAATCATCTGACCTCCTGATCCGCAGGCTGACCGTGCCCGACGCCGCCGTTTACCGCGAATTCCGCCTGCGCGGCCTGCGCGAGCACGCGGACGCCTTCACCTCCAGCTTTGAGGAAGAAAACCTGCGCGTGCTGGCCGACACCGAAAAGCGCCTTTCACCCGCCGGCGACACCGTCATGTGGGCCGCCTTTTTGGACGGCGCGATGGCCGGCGTGGCGGGGCTGAACCGGGAGACGCGGCTGAAGAACCGTCACAAGGCCACGCTGGTTGCGATGTACGTCGCGCCCGAATACCAGGGGCATGGCATAGGCCGGGCGCTGGTCGGCAAGGTGCTGGAGGAGGCACGCGCCGGCGGCGTGGAGCTCGTGGTGCTGACGGTCACCGCCGGCAACCGCGAGGCGGCGGCACTCTACGAGAAATGCGGGTTTAAATCCTTCGGCATAGAGCCCGACGCGATTCGGGTCAACAATGTCTCTTACGGCAAACAACACATGTACTTCCAGGTCGCACCACTATGAGCATCACCGGTTTTTCCTTCCCCACCACCATCAAGTTCGGCGCAGGCGCGCGCAAGCTCGTCGCCGACACCCTGAAAGAAGCGGGCTGCAAGCGCCCGCTCATCGTGACCGACAAGGCGCTGGGCGCCTTGCCCGTTCTGGCCGAATTCAGGACCCACCTGGCCGGCCTGGACGTGGCGGTGTTCTCGGGCGTGTTTGGCAACCCGACCTGCAGCCAGGTCATGGACGGTGCCGCAGCCTACAAGGCGCACAAGGCCGACTGCGTGATTGGATTTGGCGGCGGCGCAGCACTTGACGTCGCCAAGGTGGTCGGTATCGCCGCCACCCATGAAGGCGACATCCTTGAATATGTCTGGGACCATCCGCAGGTACGGCCCATCGTCAATGAGTTGCCTTACTTCGTGGCCCTGCCCACCACCTCGGGCACCGGCTCCGAAGTCGGCCGTTCCAGTGTGGTCAGCGAAAACGAGACGCACCTGAAGCGCGTGGTGTTCAGCCCAAAAATTCTGGCGAAAGTGGTGTTTGCCGATCCCGAACTCACGTTGGGCCTGCCGCCCGCCGTCACGGCCGCCACCGGCATGGACGCCCTCACCCATAACATCGAAAGCTACCTCTCGCCGGCCTATCACCCGCTGTGCGACGGCATTGCACTCGAAGGCACGCGCATCGCGGCGCATGCGCTGCTCAAGGCCGTGAAGGAACCTTCCAACCTGCAGGCTCGCAGCGACATGATGATGGCCTCCATGATGGGCGCCATCGCCTTCCAGAAAGACCTGGGCGCCGTGCATTCATGTGCCCACGCGCTGGGCGCTGTCTGCGACTTGCACCACGGCCTGGCCAATGCGCTGATGATCGACACGGTGCTGGCATGGAACTACGAATCGGCGCCCGCCAAATTTGACGAGCTGGCCCACGTATGTGGCGTGGCCGGCGGTGGCAAAGCTTTTGTAGCCTGGCTCAAGCAGCTCAAGGAGAGCGTTGGCATCACCGGCCCGCTGTCGGCCCACGGTGTCAAGCGTGAACACCTGCCGCGCCTGGTCGAGATCGCCACCGCCGACATCTGCCACCAGACGAATCCACGGCCCTGCAAGGCTGAGGACTTCCAGCGATTGTTCGAGGCCGCCTTATGAATGTGGCCCCCACGCTTTTCACTGCGTCTTCGACTTCGTGTAATGCGCTGCCCCCCGAGGGGGCCGCTGAGCCTGCGGCCCGGCAAAGCCGGTTCCGCGGCCCCGGCTTGGGCAGAACAGAACGATCACTTTTGAGAAGGGTACTCGCATGATCGCCGCTAGTCGTCTCAAGATTGGGTTGTCAGCGTGTTTCTCGCATGCCGACCCAACCCGCTCTTTCTTCACCGGCAAGACGCTGCAGTATGTCGAACAGTCGATTGCCCACTGGGTGATGTCTTCCGGCGCCATGGTCGTCATGGTGCCTTGCCCGACGGGCAGCACACAGCGCGGCGACGTGACCTATGAGCACTATGCCCAGTGGCTGGACGGCCTGGTGCTGCACGGCGGCGCCGACGTCTGGCCCGGCAGTTACGGCGAGGAGCCGCTGGAAGAAAAATGGTCGGGCGACCGTGTGCGTGACGAATACGACAAGGCACTGGTAGCCGCGTTTGAAAGAGCCGGCAAACCGGTGTTTGGCGTTTGCCGCGGCCTGCAATTGCTCAATGTTGCATTCGGCGGCACGCTCTACCAGGACATCAATACGCAGGTGCCTGACTCCTTCGTTCACCGCGACGCCGTCACTTACGACCAGAACTTTCACAGCGTGAACATCGTGCAGGGCTCCAGGCTTTCCGCCATGTACCCCGGCGTGGAGCGCGTGCGCGTCAACAGCATCCACCACCAGGGCATCAAGGATTTGTCACCCGAGTTTGAAGCCGAGGCTTTCAGCGTGGACGACGGCATCGTGGAAGCGATACGCCGCAAGGACAAAACCAAGAGCTATATCGCCGCCACCCAGTGGCATCCCGAATTCCATAAACCCGGCTCCGACACGATTGACGACGCCGCCGTACTCGATGATTTCCTCACCGCCGTAGCGGCGGCCAAAAGCAAAGCCAATAAACATGACCAAACTCGCCATTCATAACCCAGCCACAGGTGAGATGATCACCGAACTGCCTGCGGACGACGCGGCTTCCGTTGCTGCCAAGGCAAAGCAGGCACGCACCGCGCAGGCTGCGTGGGCCGCCGTGCCGGTGGCCGAGCGCAAGGCCTGCATCACGCGCTTTCGTGCCGGCATCGTTGCAGAGCTCGACACCCTGGCAGCCGTCATGACGCGAGAAACCGGCAAGCCGATCAAGATGTCACGCAATGAACTCAACGGCCTGCTGGGCCGTATTGATTTTTTCCTGGCAGAGCTTGATGCCTCCACGGCCACGCAGACCGTGTTTTCCGATGGCGGCATGACCGAGCAGATCGAGCACACACCGCTGGGCGTGGTCGCCAATATTTCGGCCTGGAACTACCCCTGGTTTGTCGGCGGCAATGTGTTCATTCCCGCACTCCTGACAGGCAATGCCGTGCTTTACAAGCCTTCCGAATATGCGGCCATGACGGGCCAGGCCATCGCGCGCCTGCTGCATGCGGCCGGTGTTCCTCAAGACGTGTTTGTGCTGCTGATCGGCGGCGGCGCAGTCGGTGCGGCGCTGATGGAGCAGCCGGTGGACGGCCTCTTTTTCACCGGCTCCTACGCCACCGGTGCAAAGATCGCAAAAGCCATCGGCCCGCGCATGGTCAAGCTCCAGCTTGAGCTGGGCGGCAAGGATCCGACTTACGTGACCGAAGACGCCAACGTGAAGAACGCCGCCGAATCACTGGCCGATGGCGCGATGTACAACACCGGCCAGAGCTGCTGCTCGGTTGAGCGCATCTACGTGCATGAAAAAATTTACGACGCGTTCGTTACCGCCTTTGTCGACACCGTGAAGACTTTCAAGACCGGCGACCCGATGAGCGAAGACACCTACATCGGCGCCATCACCCGCGCGCCGCAGCTGGAGGTGTTGGATGCCCAGGTCGCCGATGCCAAAGCCAAAGGGGCGACCCTGCTGGCAGGTGGCAAACGAGGAGCCGGTCCCGGCACCTGGTATGAACCCACGGTGTTCAGCAACGTCAACCACAGCATGGAACTGATGCGCGAGGAAAGCTTTGGGCCGGTCATCGGCATCCAGAAGGTGTCGGGCGACGCAGAGGCCGTCAAACTCATGAACGACACACGCTACGGCCTGACCGCCGGCGTCTTCACGCCCGATGAAAAGCGCGCCCGGGCACTGCTGTCCCAGGTCAACGCCGGCAGCGTTTACTGGAACTGCTGCGACCGTGTGAGCCCGCGTTTGCCCTGGAGTGGCTACGGTGATTCGGGTGTGGGCCTGACACTGTCCACCTACGGCATCCAGACCTTCACCCGGCCAAAGGCTTGGCATCTCCGTCAGGCTTGAAACATGGCCCCCACGCTTTTCACTTCGGGCCTGCGGCGCGCTGCCCCTTTCCCTGGGCTTGGGGCTAATTTTCCTTGGAGCGGCCCGGCGGAAAATTGTCTTTTCATGAGA
The DNA here is from genome assembly GCF_056405635.1 of Polaromonas sp. P1_F8. Taxonomy (NCBI): domain Bacteria; kingdom Pseudomonadati; phylum Pseudomonadota; class Betaproteobacteria; order Burkholderiales; family Comamonadaceae; genus Polaromonas; species Polaromonas sp. P1_F8. The sequence continues at coordinate 41,097 of NZ_JBFUBS010000004.1, forward strand.
GGGGTATTGTGCGATTGACCCTCTTCGACCTGGACCACACCGTGCTCAACGGTGACAGCGATGTGCTGTGGTGCGATTTCCTGATTGAAAAGGGCTACCTGGGCAAGACCGAGTTCACCGCGCGCAATGCCGACATGGCGGCGCGCTACAGGGCGGGCACCGTGGGCTTGAAGGAGTTTGCCGATTTTTATGTGGGCACCCTGGCTGGGCGCACAGCCCAGGAGTGGGAGCCGATGCGGCAGGAATTTTTGGCCAAATGGGTCGTGCCGCGCATCACACCGGCTGCGATCGCGCTGGTCGACAAGCACCTGGAAGCCGGCGACCTGGTGGTCATGACGACGGCCACCAACCGCTTCATCACCGAGCTCACGGCCATCTACTTCGACATCGAGCACCTGATTGCCACCGAGCCCGAGATGCAAGGCAGCCGTTTCACCGGCAGCACCACCGGCGTGCTGAACATGCGCGAAGGCAAGGTCGAGCGCCTGCATGCCTGGCTCACCGCACGCGGCCTGCGCTTCAAGGATTGCAAAACGACCGCCTACAGCGATTCCATCAACGACCTGCCGCTGCTGGAAGCCGTGAAACACCCGGTGACTGTGAATGCCGATGCGACGCTGGCAGCGATTGGGACTGAGCGCGGCTGGCCCGCGCTGCAGTTGCACTGAGCAGCCCGACCTGCGCAGCTGAAACAGCCCCGGAGAGGGCTGCATCCGCCTCATTTGAGTATAAAAATGGCCTGCAAGACCATCAGGGCGGGCGCCAGCAGCTATTAAAACAATAGCAACTTCTTCCCATATCTGACGCTTACTCCGCGCTCAGATGCTTGCCCACAATCCCGGCCAGCTCGAACATCGTGACCTGCGGCTTGCCAAACACCGGCAGCAGCTTGGCGTCGGCGTTGATGGCGCGCTTGTTGGCCGCATCCTGCAGGCCTTCGGCCTTGATGTAGTCCCAGAGCTTTTTGATGACCTGGGTGCGTGCCACCGGCTCGGCGCCGATCACCGCGGCCAGTGCGTCGCTGGGCTTGAGGCCAGCCCCCGGCTTGGCGACGCGGGGCGTCTTGGGCTTGGCGGTTTTGGCGGCGGGCGTTTTCTTGGCGGCGACTTTTTTGGCCGCCGGTGCTTTTGCCGTTTTCGCGGCGACGGTTTTGCCAAAAGGCGTCTTCACCGTGCCGGTCTTGGCAGCCGCCGGCTTGCGCGGCGGGAACTTGGACGGCGCAAACTCGAAGTTCACCTTGTCGGCCTCCTTGTCCCAGGCCAGCATGGCCTTGAAAGGGCGGCGCGTGCGCATGGAGACAAACTTGTCGAGCAGATCGGTCTTGCCGGTTTCCAGCAGCTTGTGCATTTGCTCACGCTCAATCGGCTGCTGCAGGATCACCTGGCCGGTCTTGAAGGTGCAGCTGGGCGTCGGTTGCGCCAGCGTGGGCACCGACTTTTCGCAGACGTAGTTTTTGCCAAGCTCGAACACCCGTGCGGCGCAGCGCGGGCAGGGGCCCAGCGACTGCTGGTCGCCAAAGTCGACGATCTCGCCGGTCTCGGCATTCTTGTCGTCGCCGAAGTCGAATTCGAGCTTGTAGTTCTTGGTCTCTTCGTCGAACTTGATCACCATCTCCGCGGTGAAAGGCCATCCGGCCTTGGAACGGAAGCCGTCCAGCGGACCGATCTTCTTGTCGCGCAGGAACTGCTCAACCTCAGCCACTTCAAAGGTGCGGCCCGCCGGCGTTTTGCCGAAGCTGAAACCACAGCCGTCGTCGCCGTTCTTGCCGGTGCAGGTGTAGCGCCGGTAGTTTTCCTTCATGACGCCGCCGCAGTTGGGGCAGGGCGCCGAGAGCGTAGCGTAGTCGCCGGGAATCGTGTCCTTGTCGTAGCCCTTGGCCTTGGCCACCATGCGCTCGGTCATGGTCGCAATTTCTGCCATGAAGGTTTCGCGGCTCAGCTTGCCGTGCTCCATCTGCGCCAGCTTGAATTCCCACTCGCCGGTCAGCTCGGCTTTTGAAAGCTCCTGCACATCCAGTCCGCGCAGCAGCGTCATGAGCTGGAAGGCCTTGGCCGTCGGGATCAGCTCGCGGCCTTCGCGCAGCATGTATTTTTCGGCAATCAGCCCTTCAATCGTAGCGGCGCGGGTCGCCGGCGTACCGAGGCCTTTTTCCTGCATGGCTTCGCGCAACTCGTCGTCGTCAATCGTCTTGCCGGCGCCTTCCATTGCGCCCAGAAGCGTGGCTTCAGAATAGCGGGCGGGCGGCCGGGTCTTGAGGCCCTTGGCCTCGACCACTTCGGCGCGCACCATTTCGCCCGGCTTGACCGGCACCAGGCTCTGGCCCTTGTCGCCATCCTTGGCGTCGGCCACTTCGTCGGCGGCTTCCTTGCCGTAAATCGCCAGCCAGCCCGGCTTGACCAGCACCTTGCCCTCAGTCTTGAAGCTGTGGCCGACCGACTGCGAAATACGCGTGGTGACCAGGTATTCGGCGCTCGGGAAAAACACCGCCATGAAACGGCGCACCACCAGGTCGTACAGCTTTTGCTCGGCTTCGCTCAGGCCGCTAGGCGCCTGCAGCGTTGGGATGATGGCGAAGTGGTCGCTCACCTTGGCATTGTCGAAAATGCGCTTGCTGGGCTTGATGTAATTGCCCTTGATGGCCGTGGCCGCATGCGGCGCCAGATGCTTCATGCCGCTGCTTTCCAGCATTTCAAAGGTCTTTTTGACCACCGGCAAATAGTCTTCCGGCAGCGCACGCGAGTCGGTACGCGGATAGGTCAGGGCCTTGTGGCGTTCATACAGGCTTTGCGCAATCGACAGCGTCGTCTTGGCCGAAAAACCGAACTTGCCGTTGGCCTCGCGCTGCAAGGAGGTCAAATCAAACAGCAGGCCTGCGGCCTGCGTGGTGGGCTTGCTTTCTTCCGTCACCGTGGCGGACTTGCCGCGCACGGCTTCGGCAATCGCCATGGCTTCGCGCTCGGACCAGACCCGGTCGGCCTTCAGTTCGGCGTCGGGCTCGGTGTTGTCGGCATTGGCGGCGGCTTTTTTCCACTTCGGGTCGAACCACTTGGCGGGGTATTCACCGGCCTCGGCCAGGAAGGTCGCGTGGATTTCCCAATAATCGCGGCTGACAAATTTGCGGATTTTTTCCTCGCGCTCCACCACCACCGACAGCGTCGGCGTCTGCACACGGCCCACGGTGGTCAAAAAGAAACCGCCGTCGCGCGAATTGAAGGCCGTCATGGCGCGCGTGCCGTTGATGCCGACCATCCAGTCGGCTTCCGAGCGTGAGCGCGCCGCATCGGCCAGGCCCTGCATCTGCTTTTCGGTGCGCAGGCTCTCAAAGCCGTCGCGGATGGCCGCCGGCGTCATGGACTGCAGCCACAGCCGTTTCACCGGGTGCTTGCTGTTGGCGTATTGCTGGATCAGCCGGAAGATCAGCTCGCCTTCGCGGCCCGCGTCGCAGGCATTGACGAGGGCGCCCACGTCCTTGCGTTTGGTCAGCTTGACGATCGCGTTGAGACGCGTCTTCGTCTTATCCATGGGTTTGAGGTCGAAGTAGGGCGGAATGACAGGCAGGTTGGCAAAGCTCCACTTGCCGCGCTTGACGTCAAACTCTTCCGGCGCCTGGATCTCGACCAGGTGGCCCACGGCCGACGTCACCAGCCACTCGTCGCTTTCAAAGTACTCGTCGTGCTTTTCAAACTTGCCGGCCGTAGGCGTGATCGCCCGCACAATGTCTTGTGCGACCGAGGGTTTTTCTGCAATCACCAGAGTTTTCATAAGTACTTCTTCAAACCTTCTACATCTTCGGGGAACATTTCCCCGCTTTCGGCAAATACGACTTTGCCTTCACGTCCGTTCGCCGCCACCTTGAGCACCACCACCACGGGCAGGCCCACCGGCTTGGGCAGGAATTTGGCGACCTCGGGGGTCAGCATCCCGGCGGGAAAGCTGTAGCCCTTGGTCTTCATATAGGCAGCTGCGGCTGCCGGCTGCTTGTCAATCGACAGGGCCAGCACCTCCAGCCCGTTGGCCTTCTGGGCCCGCCACAAAGCTTCTATATGGGGCGACTGCACCGCACAAAAAGGGCACCAGCTGGCCCACCAGTACACCACAAGCGTCTTTCCACCCACCTCGGCAGGCTTCCAGGCGCTGCCGTCCAGCAGCGTGACGGCCGGCAAAGGCAGGGTGCTGCCGACCTTCGGCAAGGGGCTTTCCCCGCCTTTGGCCCACGCCGGCAGGCCCAGCCCCACCGCGGTCGGCAAGGCAAGGGCAGCAGCTGTCTGCATCAGGTTTCTGCGGTTGAACACGGGGGCTCCTTGGGCGCATCACTACAATAGCGGCTCTCGCGCATGTACGCGCGCGGGTGCGCACGCATGCGCACGCACGCGCACATGCATGAATTAACCATACCAAAAAAATACGTCGTGTCAAAAACCCAGGCTTCCGCGGTCCCCGCATCTCCTTCCAAACCCGCGGCTCCGGCTGCCGACGGACGCCGCATCCAGACGCGGCGTTCCGGCGTCCACGGCAAGGGTGTGTTCGCCGTGCAGGACCTGGCCGAAGGTGAAACGCTGATCGAATACGTCGGCGAAATCATCAACTGGAAAGAGGCGCTGCGCCGTCACCCGCACGACCCGAAGGACCCCAACCACACGTTCTACTTCCACATCGACGAAGAGCATGTGATCGACGCCAAGCACGGCGGCAATTCCTCGCGCTGGATCAACCACAGCTGCAAGCCCAACTGCGAAGCCGACGAAGAAGGCGGCCGCGTTTTCATCAAGGCGCTGCGCAACATCAAGGCCGGCGAAGAACTGTTCTACGACTACGGCCTGATCATCGACGCGCCTTACACCAAGAAGCTGCTGGCCGAATACCCCTGCTGGTGCGGCGCCAAAAACTGCCGCGGCACACTGCTGGCGCCCAAAGACGACGAAGGCAAGAAAAAGAACAAGGACAAAAAGAAGTCCACCAAAAAAGCCGACAAAAAGGCTGAAGCCAAGGCTGACAAAAAGGCAGCCGATAAAAAGGCCGGCAAGAAACCCAAAAAGAAAAAGAAGGACTGAGCAGGCGCTCAACCCGCTTCACAGGCCATGCCGCCGGTGCAACCGGCAGCAACCTTCTCATGAGCACTCCCCTTACATCCCCCATCCGCTGGCCCGCCGAAGCTCTCTGGGAGGCCCTGGCGCCGTCCTTGCCGGGGTTCACGGTGGAAGTCCTGCCCGAGATTGATTCGAGCAACACCGAGCTGATGCGGCGTTTTCGCGGCAGCCCCTCCGGTAGCGGCGGCAGCCCCGGCATCGCCCCCCGGCCCGAGCCCCTGCTGCTGGTGGCCGAGCAGCAAACCGCCGGGCGCGGCCGGCTGGGCCGCCAGTGGCAAAGCCGCCGCGGCGACAGCCTCACGTTTTCGCTGGGCCTGCCGCTGGCGCCCGCCGACTGGTCCGGCCTCTCCCTGGTGGCCGGCATCAGCGTGGCCGAAAGCCTCGAGCCGTTCGCCGGCAGCGCCTCCGGCCAGGCCGCCAAACCCCGTATCGGCCTGAAATGGCCCAACGACCTCTGGCTATCCACCCCCGAAGGCGACCGCAAGCTGGCCGGCATCCTGGTGGAAACCGCCAGCTGGGAAGGCATCCGTTACGTGGTGGTCGGCATCGGCATCAACATCCGCGCGGTGGACATCCCCGTTGCGGCTGACGCATCCGCCATGCCCGGCATTCCGCCGGGAGGCTTGCAGACACTGCTGCCGGCGCTGGACGCACCCGCCACCTTGCTGCGCATCGTGCCGCCGCTGGTGCAGGCGATGCAGGCATTTGAGCGCTTTGGCTTTGCGCCTTTCCAGGCGCGTTTTGCGGCACGCGACGTTCTGGCAGGCCGGGCCGTGCAGCTGTCCGACGGCCAGAACGGCCTGGAAGGCACAGCCCACGGCGTGGGCGAAAACGGCGCGCTGCTGGTGCATACTGCGGCTGGCATGAAACAAATCACCAGCTCCGAAGTCAGCGTACGGCCCGTGGCAGCGCAGCCAGCGAAGGGCGCGGACCCATGCTGAGGCTGCTGGTGCTGGCGCTGGTCCTGGCCAACGCAGGCTACTTCGCCTGGACGCAAGGCCTGCTGGCCGACTACGGTTTTGCACCTGTCGTGCAGGCCGAACCCCAGCGCCTGGCGCAGCAGATCCGGCCCAAGGCGATGCGCCTTCTGAGCGCCACCGATGCCGGCCAGCTGGAAAGCGCCAGCACCGCCGCTGCAGCGCCGCCACCCGCCCCTGAATGCCTGCAAGCCGGCCTTTTCACCCCCGAGCAGACCATCGCCCTGCGCTTCGGACTGGAGGCCGGCCTGCCCATCGGCAGCTGGTCGCTCGAGAACAGCTCGGAGCCGGGCCGCTGGATCGTCTACATGGGCAAATACACCAACGAGGACGCGCTGGCCAAAAAGCGCAGCGAGCTGCGCGGCATGGGCGTGTCGTTTGAGCCCCTCGTCAACTCCTCGCTGGGACCGGGCCTCTCGCTCGGCCACTTCAGCTCCCAGGCCGATGCCGAGCGTGAACTGGCCAAGGTCGCCACGCGCGGCGTACGCACCGCCAAAGTGGTGCAGGAGCAGCCTGAAATACGCGGCCAGCTGCTCAGACTCCCGGCCGTCGATGCGCCGCTCATGGCCAAACTGGAGTTGCTCAAGCCGCAGTTGGCGGGCAAGCCCTTACGGGCTTGCTAGATAAGACCCCCACGGTCGCTCACTTCGTGTAGCTCCCTGCCCCCCGAGGGGGCCGCCCGCCTGCGGCCCGGCAAAGCCGGTTCCGCGGCTCATGCTGGCTTAAGAGCTCGCCGCGGTTACACGCTTCATATCCGATCATCCCGAGCCTGTCGAAGGTTCCGTATCCGGTGCGCACCCAGTTGCTATTGATTTAGGAGCTGCTTGCGCCCGTCCCGCTTGGCTCTCGGCACTATTTTCTTGAGAAATACCTGAGCCGCCACACCCAAGCCAGCAGGGGCCGCGGAACCGGCTTTGCCGGGCCGCAGGCGCCGCCCCCTCGAGGGGGGAACGAGCTACACGCAGTGAGCTTGGACAGGGGTGTACCAGTTTCACCGCCCCCCTCGAGGGGGGAACAGGCTACACGCAGTGAGCCTGGACGGGGGTGATTCTCTACACTGCTTTCCAGTGCCGCAGCGGCACGCAGGTCTGCAGACGCGTCACGGCCTGGTCCATCAGCGCGGGGTGCAGTTCGTGGCCCAGCCTGGCGGCCACGTCCAGGGTGGCGTCGGCGCCCAGTTCCATCAGGTGGTCGAAGTCGCCGCGCGTGCGTGCCAGCGGCACCACGTCGTCGTTTTGCCCGTGCAGCAGATGCAAGGTAGTCAGTGCGGGCGCTTTTGCCGGCCAGATCTGGTAGCCGCCGCCGAAGGCCAGCAGGCGGCCGGCCAGGCCGTCGTGCGCATCGCTCAGGGCCAGCGCCAGGCTGGCACCGGCGCCAAAGCCGGCCAGCGCGGTGTCCGACTGCAGGATCTCAAAGCGCTGCTGCTGTGCACGGACAAAGGCCGCCAGAACCTCCACGCGCGCTGCCAGCGCAGCGGCGTCGTCTTTGCCCGCCGCGGTAGCGCCTGCCGCATCGGCATGCGGGCCCGAAAGGCCTTCCGGGATCAGCACCGCCGCCTCGGGAAATGCGCCGCCCAGCAGGTTGCCCAGCTCGAGCATGTCGGCCGCCGTGCCGCCCGCGTCGTGCAGCAGCACAAACAGCTGCCGCGGTACGGCGGTGGCTGGAAGCAGTTCAATGGTTTCGGTGTCGATGGGGTTCATGGCAGGGCGTCGTGATCAAAAAACAGGCAAAAGCAGGCAAAAGCAGGCGGAAGCAGGCGGGAAGGCGGGGGGGAAAAACGCATCTGGGGCCTCCACGCCGGCTTTCAACATCAGCCGGGCGGCCCCGCGACAACAGCCTCCCGTTCCGGCCGTCCGGACAATTTTGGCCCGGGTCGGCGAGAATCAGCGTTTTTCACGCACCAGAGATCTGGAAAAACACCATGAAAATCGGAAAAAACACCGCCGTTACCCTTAGCTACAAGGTGGCAGACGCCCAGGGCAAGCTGGTTGAGCAAAGCAGCGCCCCCATGGTTTACCTGCACGGCGGCTACGGCAACACCCTGCCCAAAATCGAAGAAGCGCTGGACGGCCAGGAAAAGGGCTTCCAGACCGTGCTGGCGCTGGAGCCGGCGGACGCCTTCGGCCTGCGCGACGAAAGCCTGGTGCGCACCATCCCGCGCACGCAGTTTCCGCCCGGGGTCAAAGTGGGCGGCCAGCTCGAAGGCCGGGGCGACGACGGCCGCGAGCATGTCTTCAACGTCACCAAGATCAAGGGCGACACCGTCCTGCTGGACGGCAACCACCCGCTGGCCGGCAAGGCCCTGCGTTTCACCCTGAAAGTGACCGACGTGCGCGCTGCTTCGGAAGAAGAAATTGCCCACCGCCATGTGCACGGCGAGCACGGCCACCACCATTAATCTGCGCAACGTGACCGTTCGGCGATTAAGCCGTTAGCGTTACGTACCGTTACCGCTCTGGGGGGCCCGCTGAACTACAGTGGGATTGAGCCTACATCCCCCGGTGATGCACGACCACAGCCCCGGCGCAGGATGATCGCTAACTTCATGGATTAACTTCAGAGGTACCCATGGTCATCAACGCGTTTCTTGTCGAAGACAAGCCGGACATACGCAAAACACTGGTTGAGGCCATGGAAGAAATCGCACCCCTGCGTTTCGTCGGCCACGCCGATTCCGAGTCCAGCGCCCGCCAGTGGCTGGGTTCCCACCACGATGACTGGGACCTTGCAATCGTCGACCTCTTTCTCGCCGAAGGCTCCGGCTTTGGCGTGCTGAAAGACTGCCAGCACCGCAGCTCCCGCCAGAAGGTCGTGGTGCTGACCAGCCACAACCAGGAAAACATCCTGCACTACTGCCGCGAGCTCGGCGCCGACGAGGTGTTCGACAAATCGCAGGACGTGGAAAAGCTGGTGCTCTATTGCCAGGCCCATGCGGCCAGCCTGGGCGGTACGGCCCCGCTGCTGCCCCAGTAATCCCCACTTTCAAGCGGCAGGCGTTCTGCTCAGGCGCCCGCTAAAACAAGCCCACACACAAAAGCGGCGCCATGCCGCGACTCTCGCTGCCCGGCAGGCCCTGATGTGAACGCCCGCCTGGGCGCGCTGCATCGCCGCGCCCGCACTCCACGCCGGCTTCTGCGGCAAAACCAGAAAAGTGCTGCCTGCAGCGGCTCCGTTTGATCTGGATCAACAGCGCCCAGGGACCGATGGCTAACCATAGGTGTATCTCGAATGCATCTTATGAAGACCATTCGCGATTCCTTTGAAAGAGTCCCCATGACACACACCGCTTCCCACACCAGGGTCGATCTCCGCGAGCTTGCGCCCAGCGAGCGCCATCCGCTGGTCTTCTCGACATTCGACCAACTCGGCACCGGCCAGGCCATGGAGTTGATCAACGACCACAACCCGAAGCCCTTGCATGCCCGGTTCATGATGGACCTGCCCGGCAGATTCTCCTGGGACTACCTGGAGCAGGGGCCCGACACCTGGCGCGTCGCCATCACCCGGCTTGCACCTGCACAGGGCGGCCGGCAGTGCTGCGGCGCCTGCGGTGGTGGCTGACTTCCACGCATTCCCACTCAAGACTTCCCAAGGAAACCCGATGAAAAACAACAACATGCTGTGGCGCTGGCTCGGCTTCGTATTCGTCCTGTCCTTCGGGGCGCTCGGCTACCTCGGCTGGCAGATCTACCTGACCGCACCACCCATCCCCAACGCCGTCGTCAGCACCACAGGCGACGTGCTTTTCACGGGCGAGCAGGTGCAAAGAGGGCAGCGCGCCTGGCTGGCCAGCGGCGGCCAGCAGCAAGGCAGTGTCTGGGGCCACGGCGCCTATGTGGCGCCGGACTGGTCTGCCGACTGGCTGCACCGGGAAGCTTTGGCCCTGCAGGCCCTGCGCACGCAGGAGCTTCGCAAGGCGCCCGCCGCGCTCACGGCCTCAGACCGCGGCGCAATCGCAGCGGCGCTCAAGGAAGAAATGCGCCGCAATACCTACGACGCGGCCAGCGGCGCCGTCACCGTCACGCCCGCGCGGGCGCAAGCCATTCGCGAGGTGGCGCGCCACTACGAAGGCCTGTTCGGCCACGACGCCAGCCTGGACGCCTTGCGCGAGCAGTACGCCATGAGCGAAGGCGCGCTGCCCGACGCGGCCGACCGCCAGGCGCTCGCGGCATTCTTCTTCTGGACGTCCTGGGCTGCCGTTACCGACCGCCCGGGAGAAGAGAACCTCTCGTACACCAGCAACTGGCCGCATGAGCCGCTGGTGGGCAACACCATGACCAACTCGGCCGCCATCTGGTCGATGGTCAGCATCGTGCTGCTGCTGGCCTGCATCGCCGCCATGCTGTGGCTGCACGGAAGCCAGCGGCATGGGCCCGAGGCGCAGCCGCCCCAGGCCGACCCTTTGCTGGGCGCCGTTGCCACACCTTCGATGAAGGCCACGCGCAAGTACTTCTTTGCCGTGATCGGCCTGATGCTGCTGCAGATCGGCATGGGCGTGGTCACCGCGCATTACGCGGTTGAAGGGTCGTCCTTCTTCGGCCTGCCGCTTGCGCAGGTGCTGCCCTATGTGGTCAGCCGCACGGTGCACACGCAAGTGGGCATCTTCTGGATCGCCACCGCCTGGCTGGCCACGGGCCTTTACATCGCGCCGCTGCTGTCGGGCCGCGAGCCCAAACTGCAAAAGCTCGGTGTTGATGTGCTGTTCTGGGCATTGATCGCGATCGTGGTCGGCTCCACGGCCACCGGCTGGCTGGGCACGCTGCAGCATCGCGGCGTCGACTTCAGTTTCTGGATCGGCAACCAGGGCCTGGAGTTCACCAGCATGGGCCGTGTCTGGCAGCTGCTGCTGTTCGTGGGCCTGCTGTTCTGGGTATTCCTGCTGGGCCGCGCGCTGTGGCCGGCGCTGGTCAAACCTTCGGAAACGCGCGGCATGATCGCCATGGTGTTCCTGTCGGCCATGTGCATAGGTGGCTTCTATGCCTCGTCACTCACCTGGGGCCAGCACACCCACTATTCGATGATCGAGTACTGGCGCTGGTGGCTGGTCCACCTTTGGGTCGAAGGCTTCTTTGAAGTGTTCGCCACCGCCGTCGTCGCGCTGATCTTCACCAAGCTGGGCTTGGTGCGCGCGGAAAGCGCCAACCGCGCCATCATCGCCGAGACCATCATCTTCCTGTTCGGCGGCATCCTGGGCACCCTGCACCACCTGTATTTCACCGGCACGCCGATCTCGGTCATCGCCGTCGGCGCGGTGTTCTCGGCGCTCGAAGTGGTGCCGCTGACCCTGATCGGCCTGGAAGCCCTGCAGACTTACCGGCGCTCCAAAGCCATGCCGTGGCTCGCCACCTACCAATGGCCCGTGATGTGTTTTGTGGCAGTCGGTTTCTGGAACACCGTGGGCGCCGGCCTGCTGGGCTTTGCCATCAATCCGCCGGCCTCGCTGTACTACGTGCAGGGGCTGAACATGACGGCGGCCCACGGCCATGCCGCGCTGTTCGGTGTCTACGGCATGCTGGGCATCGGCCTCATGCTGTTCTGCCTGCGCGGCCTGTATGCGCGCCACCTGCATGCCGACAACCTGCTCAAGCCCGCCTTCTGGAGCCTGAACATCGGCCTGGCGATGATGGTCTTCCTGTCGCTGCTGCCTGCCGGCATCTACCAGGCCTGGGCCAGCGTCACCAAGGGCCTGTGGTACGCCCGCTCGCCCGAGATCATCCACTCGGGCGTGATGGAAACCCTGGTCTGGATGCGCGTACCCGGCGACATCCTGTTTGCCATCGGCGCGTGCTTCCTGGCCTGGTACGCCGCGCGCCTGCTGCGCCGCCCGGCCGTGCAGCCGGCCGGCATGACCGCGGTACCCGCAACGGCGGAGCCCTGACCCGGCAAGCCGCCATGAAACTCACGGCTTTCACCGACTACAGCCTGCGCGTGCTGATCTACCTGGCGGCGCAGCCAGAGCGGCGCGCCACCATCGCCGGAATTGCAAACGCGTTCGACGTGTCCGAACACCACCTGACCAAGGTTGTGCACTTTCTCGGCAAGAGCGGCTGGCTGGCCAACGTGCGCGGCAAGGGCGGCGGGCTGGCATTGGCGAAAGCGCCGGAGCTGATCGTTGTGGGCGAGGTGGTGCGCGCAACCGAAGGAACGGACGTGCCCGCCGAATGCTTTGAAGCGGCGGGCGGCCATTGCGCCATCACCCGCATCTGCCGACTGCGCGGCGTGCTTGGCGAAGCGGTCGATGCCTTTTACGGCGTGCTCGACCGCTACACGCTGGCAGATCTCGTTCGCAACCGTCAGTCGCTCGCCAGCTTCTTCACCAGCAGGACGGCACCCGCTTCGCCAGCCGGGCGCGCCTCATGAGCGCAGTCCCTGTTGTCGCGAAGCGCGTCAGCAACAGCGCGCCGCACACCACGCTACCCACGGAATATTCCCGCATGACACAGCCCATCCAGTTCAAAAATCCGCCCAAAAGCGCTCCTGTTCCATCGGCGCAAACGCAAGGCATCGCGCTCTGGCAAACCGGCTTTCGGCCCTTCTACCTGCTGGCAAGCGTGTTCGCTGCGCTGTCGATTGGCCTGTGGGCGCTGCAGTTCGCCGGCTGGCTGGGCCAGCCCTACCTGCAGGGTCCGATGTGGCATGCACACGAAATGCTGTTCGGCTTCACGCTGGCCGTGGTGGTGGGCTTCCTGTTCACGGCCGGGCGCAACTGGTCCAACCGCCCCACGCCCACCGGCCTGCCCCTGGCCGCGCTGGCAGCGCTCTGGGTTGCCGGGCGGGTGCTTGTGCTCACGCCCTTCGGCTGGGCAGCGGCGGCGGTCAACGTCGCGTTTCCGCTGGCCGCGGCCGTCGCGCTGGCGATTCCCTTCATCGCCGCGCGCAATCGCCGCAACTACTTTTTCATCGGCTTGCTGTTGCTGATGGCGGTGGCCGTGCTGGCGGTGCATCTTGCACAGCTCGGGCTCATGCAGCTGCCCGGCTGGGTCGGCATTCAGGCCGCGCTTGACGTGATGCTCTTCATCATGGCCGTGATGGGTGGCCGCGTGATTCCCATGTTCACCAACAACGGCGTGCCAGGCGCCAACGCCACCCGCCGCCCCTGGCTCGAGAAAGCCGCGCTGGGCTCGGTGCTGGCGCTGCTGCTGGCCGATGCGCTGCAGATCCGGGGCGCGCCGCTGGCGGCGCTTGCCGGTGTTTGCGCGGCCACACACCTTGCGCGCTGGGCACTGTGGCAACCATGGAAGACCACGCACACACCGCTGGTCTGGGTGCTGCATGCCGCCTACTTCTGGATTCCGGTGCACCTGGTGCTGCGCGGCCTGGCTGCGGCTGGTTGGGTCACACCTTCGGCGGCAACCCACGCATTGACGGTGGGCGCCATCGGCGGGCTCATCATCGGCATGATGACCCGCACCGCGCTCGGCCATACCGGCCGGCCGCTCCAGGCGGGCCGCACCGAAGTCACCTGCTATGTGCTTGTCCTCGCCTCGGCGCTGGTGCGCGTGTTCGTGCCGGTCATCGCGCCGGCCGAGACGCTGCACGCCGTGCTGGTCTCTGCCGCGCTGTGGTCCGCCGGCTTCGCGCTGTATGCCCTGGGCTACTGGCCGGCCCTGACCCGCGCGCGTGCAGACGGGCATCCCGGCTAGGTGACTGGCCGGGTCGGCTTACGCCGCCACGCCAAAGCTGAAAAACAAACACCCATAAAAAAGCGGCGCCAATGCGCCGCTGTTCATGCTGCCCGGCAAGCCGGGCATGCAGGCTCAAAAGCCTCAGAAGCGCTGGTTGCCCTTGGTCACGTCCTTGACGACTTCCTTGGCATCACCATAATTTTTCTGCACAGAGCCTTCCACCTGTTTGACCAAGCCCTTGGCTTGCTGGTCCTTGCTGCCCACGAGCTTGCCGGCAGCTTCCTGTGCCTTGCCAGCTGCGTCTTTGGCTGCGCCTTTGACTTGATCCTTGTTCATGATGACTCCTGATGAATTCGACGGGAAGGTCCAGGAAACCCTGGCGAGACCCTTGCGAGGCCATCGCGAGGGGTATCCCGGGCCAACGTTCGTCGTGTCACGTCAGCCAGTTACCAAGATACCGGGCTGTCGGGAACGCAGCGTAGGCCAAGCACCCAAACGCATGTCGGTCCCTGTTTGCCTGTACGCCTTCATCACTCAATCAGCCACCGTCACCACATTGCTGGAGAACGTGATCCGGTCCGGCGCATCCGCCTGCAGCTTGATGGGCGGCACATTGGCGGGCGTGATCGGGTTGGGCGTGGTGCCACTCAGGCCGCGCGGCACAGTGCGCACCACCTGGCTGCCCGGCAGCGGTGCGCCGGTTTTGAGGTGGGCATACATCATGTCCATGGCCTGGATGAAATAGCGGTGCAGCGGCACCAGCCGCTGGCCGTAGCCCGGAAACCCCAGGAAGGCGTCAAAGTGCTGGGCGTTGGTGACTTCGATGTACGAGAGCTTGCTGCGCGAACCCTCCACCATCTTGTTCAGGCCAAAGTAGGGGCGCGAGGTGAACGCCACCGGCACCAGCGTGTCAGAGCGGCCATGCACGATCAGCGCGGGCTTGCCCTGCAGGTTGGCGGTGCGCAGCACCTGCTGGATGCCTTCGCGCACGCGCAGGGCGTCGGGGGTGTTTCCCGTGGCCAGGTTGCGCAGGCACAGGGCGCCGGCGCTGTTGTAGTCCTGCACGTTGCCGGCAGAGATGGAAGCCGCGTCCAGCATCGGGCCACCCAGGCTGGCGTTGTTGACGATGTTCACGCCCACCGTGGGCGGCACGCCATTGCCGGTGCCGAATGACGTGGCCAGAGGGCCCGCCGGCGCAGGCACCGGCAGGTTGGGTGTGGGCGAAGCGGCAGGGGCCGTGGCGGCAAAGCTGTAGCCGCAGAGGTTGTCCTGCACGCCTGCACGCCCGTAGGCATTGGCATACGTCAGCGCCACCGGCAGGGTGGCAAACGAATAGTGCGACGCCTGCAGGTCGTTGCCCTCGGGCTGCCAGCCTGCCTGCACCAGCGTGGCCATGGCGCTGCCCGCCTGCTCGGCGGTGGTGTTGCCGGCGACCATGCCGTTGGCCTTGAGCGCACTGCAGCGGCTCGCGGCGATGACCGGGTTGATGGTGTTGAAGACGTTGGTGCCGGGAGAGGCCAGCGCGGCACAAGGCTGCAGCAGGTTGGCCAGCGTGGTGTAGTCGTACAGCGGCTTGCCGGTGCCGGCCAGCGTGCTGCTGCCGCGCCGCACGCTCAGCCGCGCATCCGGCACCAGCTGCACCTGCGGCTCGCCCACGGCCACACCGCTGATGAGCCCCTGCGTGTCCTGCTCGGCCGCGGCCAGCGCGGCACCCGCGCCGTTGGACACGCTGGACGCGATCACGATGGTGTTCGACGGGTTCAGCGTCTTCAGGCGGCCGCCGCCGTTCGGCGAAGGCTTGCCATAGCGCTCGTTCAATACGAAGTAGGCAAACTCCACCGCCTGCAGCGTGTAGCGACCCCAGTCTTTTTCAGAGTTCTGCTGCGAATGCGCATGCTTGACGGCAAAGCGGTTGGGCGTGGCCGCGTTGAAGGCTGTGCGTTCAGCCTGCGTCAGGTTGGCGGTGAAGTTGGAGGCCATGCCTGCCGCCACTGCATCGGCGCGCAGGCCGTTTTGCAGGTGCACCGTGTTGTTCTGCAGGTCGTGCATGCCGCTGCCGGTGCCCTTGTCGGTGTAGGCCACGGCGCAGCCGTTTTTCAGACCCCATTCACCCGACGACCCAATGGCGCCGTAGATACCGCGCGAACCGCTCGAGGTGCCGGTGACGATGCAGGGGCTTGCCGGGTTGAAGCTGGCCGGCACCTGCACCATCATCGTGACGTTCTGCCGGCCGCTGCCGTCGTCTGAATAGGCGATGTATTCGGTACCGGCGATCTTGCCTTCACTGGCGGTGACGTTGCCTTTGGCATCCACATTGGGGCCGTACAGCGTGCCGTAGCCGCCGCCGGGGGAAATATCCAGGATGGCGCGGTAGTTGTTGTAGATGGCAATCCGGCGCAACTCAGCCGCACTCGGGTTCAGGGGGTCGACGGGCAGCGGCGCCGTTGCGGCCAGGCCGCTCTTGCCCAGGCCGGCAGTCAGCAAGTCGTCGTTGCCGCCGTCATACACGCCGGTGGTGATGCCGCCCAGCCAGACCGGTTTGATATTGGGCTGCACGCCCACACCGCTTGCGCAGCCGCCCAGCGCTGCCATTGCCGCCAGGGCCACAGTTGTTTTGATCAGGGTGAATTTCATGTCGTCCTCCTCGGGTTATTCGTACAACATCATCAGCGCAATGCCGTCTGTATGGGCGTTTTGGATTGTCGGATTTGTAAGGTTTTTCTTGTAAGGGTTTTGCCTCAACCTCGCGTTGGCCCTGGACCGCCTCAAAGGCTTGGTCGCCCCCGCTGTCACAGCGGATAGACGCAGCGAAAAGCGTACGGCCAAAAAAAAGCGGCGCCATGCGCCGCGATTCAGCCACAAGCCAAACCGGTTGCAGCATTGGGATTCAACGTGTGCTTCAGCCCTTGGGAATCACCAGCTTCTGGCCGACGTGAATCAGGTTCGGGTTGGGCAGGTTGTTGCGCGACTCAATCTCGCCAAAGCGCATGTTGCTTCCCAACGTGGCGGCGGCGATTTTCGAGAGTGTGTCGCCCGCTTTCACCACATAGACCGTTTCGGTCTTGTCGGCGTTCTTGACCTTGGCCAGATTGGTGCTCGTGAAGTATTTCTTCACCAGTTCGCCGTACTCGGGCAGCACTTTGGCCTTGCGAATGGCGATGTTGATGTTTTCAAGCAGCTGGCTGTCTGCCTTGCGCACACCTATCTTGTACTTGATGTTGGAACCCGGGAGCTTGGACACCGCGAACTGCAGGTCCGTCCCGCGGATTTCGGCCACTCCGAAGGGGTAGTCGTAAATCACCGCATCTACCTGGCCCTTTTTGATGAAGTTGTTGATCCAGTTGCGCTCGCCATTGACAGATTCGTCGCTCAGCTCGATCAGACGCGCCTTCGGGAACTGGCGCGACACATACGCCTTGACGTCCGGGTCACCCTTGAGGATGCCGACGGTCAGGCCGTTGAGGTCTTCAACGCTCCGGATAGAGGACACCTTCGGTGTAATGAGGGCGTAGCCGAAGTCCTCGACATACGGAATGGAATACACCACGCCGGGCAGGTCTTCATCCGTAAAGGTGAGGCCGTCGATGGCGATGTCCACCGTTGAATTGCCCCGGTTGTCGTTCTTGAGCAGCGCAGCCGGCACGTCGGGGTAGGTGTCCACGATATGGTCGGTGTCGATGTTGATTTGCCCGCCCTTGGGCGTGAACTCGCTTTGGGAAAACAGCACCTTCAGGAATTCGTAGTTAAACCCCTGCGGCTTGCCGTTTTCAACGTAATAAAAGGGCTTGGCCGGCGACTGCACGCTGACGCGCACAGTGCCCTTGTCCACGATGCTCTGGAAGGTTGCCCCGCCGCCCGCGGCCGGAGCGACAGCCGCCGCCTTGGGCGCGGGCGCGTCGGCGGGCGGGGCCGGATTGGCCCCTGCGCCGGGGTTGCCGCTCATGCTGGCAGGGGCGCGCGAATCGAGGTATTTCATGCCGCCATACACGGCGCCGCCGACGACGGCAACAATCAGGATCAATCGGGGAATAGGTTTGAGGGCCATGGCTTTAGTCCGCTTTGCGTTTTCTGGTTTCGGAAGTCTTGTTGAAGCTTATTTTTTGTCTGCTGCGTTTTTCTGGAACCAGTCCACCCCGTCAGCGCCCGCCTCAACGGGTACACCCTGCGGGCTGCTGACGATGTTCACCGGCAGGCCGGGCGACGGGTTGTTCTCGATCAGGAGGCGCTTTGAATCGCCCAGCACCAGCGACTCGGCATTCTTTTCCCACTCGGCCAGCATCTGCATCGCATCGCCTTCGTACACACCATTTTGCAGGTCGACGGAGCGCATGAAACTATCGGACATGCGGGCGAAATCCTCGATCTCGCCGATCTTCATCGCATAGTCGGCCGCCAGGTATTCGTTGGCCATGTCGAACATGGCGCGTGTGTCGGGGTCGCCGTTGATGATGGCCTGCGCAGACTTGATGGCCGAATGGGCGTTGTCCATCATTTCCTTCTTGCGCTCCTTGACCTTGATCTCGCTTTGCATGTCTTTAATGAGGAAGTTCGACACCTCCTGGTACTTGGCGAGCACGCGGTACAGCAGTTCCAGTTTGGCCAGCAGGTCCTGGTAGGTCAGGTTGGCGTCGTTCATGCGCCCCACTTCACGCGAAGCCAGCGCCGCGTCCATCGTCTTGTTCTGCTTTTTCGCCTCGCTCATCAGCCGCAGGGATCCGTCGCGCGACTTGTTGTTGTTGGCAATCTCTTCCTTGCACTGGCGAATCATCCCGGAAAGCTTGGCGATGCGGGTGTTCATGTTGGCGAGCTTGTCCTGCAGCTCTTCCACATAATTTTTCATGATGCCGATGGGATCGATCTCCACGAACACTTGCGTGATCTTGCGCATCAGGCTCATGTACATGTACTTGCCGAGGCGCCAGAAACGCTTGTCGGTAATGATGAAGCCGAGCACCACCACCACAACGCCCAGCAATGCGGCATAGATGGTGTTTTGCAGCAGCGTGATGATGTAGGGCAGCGCCTTGTAAAGCAGGAAACCGGCGCCGGCGATCAGGCTGACGCCCACGATCTGGCCGGTCACGCCTTCCGGGCGCTCCCAGAACGATTTGGGTTTGAAATTCTGTGGAATGAGGTTCACAGTTCTGTCCTTTGATTCTGCGTATACGGATCGGGAATGTTCAGCGATTCAGGCGCCGAGGTAGCGCACGACTTTTGCCCTGGCTTCCACCAGCTGGGCCTTGACCACGGCCAGAGCGCTTTCAAACCGGATGTTGACTTCAACGATCTCCGCGCGCTTGGCCGCGATTTCTCTTTCGAATCCGGCGATTTTTTTGTGGGCGGTCTCCACTTCCTGCTGGATCTGCCCCAGCCTCTCCTGCAGGCGTGCGCGCTCTTCATCTACCTTGGCGACCGAAGCACGCAGGGAATCTATCTCCCGGATTCGCGCATTGATCTGCAGGTCCTGCTGGTTTTTGGCCTGGCCATGAAAGCGCTGGGACTCCGCTTCAAGCGCGGGAAGATGCTGCATGTCGATGGACTGGACGATCTGGTCCACCGTCCGCGTCTTGCCCACAATGCCGAATGCGGCCTTGTAGCGCGACGCCTCGTCAGGAATGAAGGCCTCCAGCGGCGTGACGGCCTCTACCAGCGCCGTATAGGCCGTGGTTTTTTCCATCACGACTTCCATCATGCGGTCCACCATCGGGTTTTTGGCTTTGGCAGCCGCCACATTGGCCGCGGCCGATGGCAAGGGAGCTGGCGCCGTGATGGCCGATTTGTCCGCAGAGGCAGGCGCGCCGGGCGCGGGTTCAGGCTCAAACAAGACGTCCCGGAGTTTTCCAAAAAAGCCGGATCCGCCCTCGGGTGGCGTTGTGTTGTCTGTCATGGTTCCCTCACTCCTCGGTAACAATTTTTTCGGCTCACTTGCGGCTGTTTTCCAGGCGCAGGCGCGTCTCGCGGCCATTAGTCGTTGATGACTATATAGCAGCACCTGGTTTCTTCCCCAAAACCAAGGGTACGAGCCCCTTTCAGCCGGACACAATGTCTGATTTCCCAGACACCCCGCCCACCTTCCCTGCTTTACTTTTTACTTACTTCGCGTCGCTGTACACCGTGGCGCGCGAAACGCCCATGTGCGCGGCGGCAATCTCGGCGCCGCGGCGGATTTCCAGGTAGCCGGCTTTCTTGAGGTCTTGCACCAGCTGCTTGCGGTCTGCCGGCTTGAGCGAGCGTGAGGTGGTGGCGCGGGCCGCGGCAAATTCGTCAATGCACTGCTGTATGCGGTCGGCATTGGCGGCGTCCAGCGTTTCGGTGACGGCGCTGCTTTCAATGGCGGTGAACTGCGACATCGCCGCCTGGAAGCCGTTGAACAGCGTCAGGTCTACGTTCAGGCAGATCGCCGCCACATACTCGCCTTCTTCATTGCGAATGCCTACCGACGTGCTCTTGACCTTGCGGCCGTCGGCAAACTGGTTGGCGTAGTTGGCGATCACCGCGGGGTAGTCCGGGTCCTGAATACGCGCCAGGCCCAGCTCGGTAGCAGGCTGGCCCAGGCGGCGGCCGCTCAGGTTGTTTTCAATTGCCAGGATCGCGTTCTTCGGGTGCGTCAGGTCATGCACCACCACTTCGCAGAACGGCGCAAACGTTTTGCCCAAGCCTTCGGCAATGTTTTTCAGCTCGGCGAGCAAATGTTTGTTGCTGGGCGTGTTGCTGGGTTTTTTCATGGTGCGTGGCCTCCGGCAAGTCAGCCGATTCAAATTTCAGACAAATTGTCCAGGCGGCCATCGTATCGCACCACGCGGCATTTGTTGAACAAAAGGCCGGCGCCCGTGCGCGGCAGCCGGACACCACGCGCAAGCAAATTCCTACACAGAGCCTGCCCGGCCTCCTGCACCGCACGGCCGCCACAGCAGCGAAAGTACAACGCTATCTGCCGCGGCTTGCTGGCTTGCTAATTCCTATCTTCGCGGCGTCTGTTCCCCCATACCGAATCAACCCATCAACAACCACCCCTTCAAAGGAGGCCCTCATGTTGAACCGATCAAAATTCAAACTCAGCAGCGTGGCGCTGGCTGCCGTGGCCGCTTCTGCCCTGGCACTGGCTGCCCTGCCCGCCGCGGCCCAGACCAGCACCACCGCAGGCACATCAACAGCGGCAGATGCCGGCAAGCTGGCCCGTGCCGACAAGGGCATGCTGGACGACCTGGCCCAGGCCAACATCGCCGAGATCGAAAGCGGCAAGATGGCGCTGGAAAAATCACAGAATGCCGAGATCAAAAAATTTGCGCAGCAAATGATTGACGACCACAACAGCGCGCTGGCCGAAGTGCAAGCACTGGCCCGCGCCAAAGGTGTGACCCTGCCCGACGGCCCGGGCGTGATGGCCAAAACCAAGGCCACCGCACTCAAGGCTTTGTCGGGCAACCTGTTTGACACGGAATACGCCAAGCGCGCCGGTGTGGGCGACCATGAAGCCACCATCAAGCTGCTGAACAAGATCCAGAAGGACGCCAAAGACGCCGACCTGAAGGCGCTGGCCGGCAAGATGCTGCCCAAGGTGGAAGCCCACCTGGAAATGGCCAAGGCCGTAGTACCGACCAAGTAAGCCAGTCATCGCGGGCTGTTGCCCGCGCCCCGGGTTTCCCCATTTTTTTTAGGAAGACGCTATGTCAATTATCTGGACCATCATCATCGGCTTCATCATCGGCTTTGTCGCCAAGTTCCTGATGCCCGGCCGCGACCCTGGCGGCTTCATCATCACCGTGCTCATCGGTATTGCGGGCTCTTTCCTTGCCACCTACCTGGGCGCGGCCATGGGCTGGTACCAGCAAGGCGAAACGGCCGGCTTCATCGCCGCCGTGCTTGGCTCCATCGTGCTGCTGCTGGGTTACCGCCTGATCGCCAAGCGCTGAGCAGGCCGTAAAAACGCCAGCCAGACGCCCCGGTGCATTCACGTGCACCGGGGCGTTGTGCTGTGCGGCTCACTCGCGGGTGTCTTGCGAAAAAAGTTTTAAACCTGACCGCCGCGCCGCTGCCTGGGCCGCCCTTTTGCAGGCCCGCCGCGCCTGCGATTGACGCGCGCACATTCACTCTTGAAATTTTTTTGGCAATTCCTACATCCTCTTCCCGGGCGCCGGGAACCGCTTTTTTGGGCGGTTTTCCAGCGCACTGATGTTCAACCCGAATGGAGGTTTTCGCCATGTACCGATCGTTATTTCCGCGCGACATGTTCGCCGAACTCGATCGCCTGCAGCGCGACGTGCAGCAGGCCTTCGATCTGTTTCCCAGCATTCGCGGCTTTGGCCGCAGCAGCTTTCCCGCTCTGAACATTGGCGGCACGCCGCAAACCGTAGAGGTGTATGCCTTTGCGCCGGGCATTGACCCGAAGTCGCTCGACGTCAGCCTGGAGCGCGGCCTGCTCACCATTGCCGGTGAGCGCAAAACCGAACTGCCCGAAGCGGGCGCGCAATCGACCCTGCACATCAATGAGCGCTTTGCCGGCAGTTTCCGCCGCGTGCTCACCCTGCCCGACGATGCCGACCCCGAGGCCGTGAACGCCAGCTTCAAGGACGGCCTGGTGCACATCACCATCCGGCGGCGCGCATCGGCCCAGCCGCGTCGCATCACCATCCAGTGAAAGGAGGCAAACCATGAACTACGCAAACACCCAACAAACCGGCGGCAACAGCGGCGCCGCACGCAGCAGCGGCAATGGAAGTGCCAACAACGGCGGCGCCTCCGGCCGCAGCATGCAAACCAGCCAGGCGGGCGAGGTGGCGCAAAAAGACGCATCGCGCTACGCCAATGGCGCACTGACGCCACCCGTCGATGTGGTGGAAGACAGCACCGGCATTACGCTGTATGCCGACCTACCCGGCGTGCCGCGCGACAAGCTGCACCTGCAGGTAGAGGCCGACACGCTGACGATTGACGCCGAGTCAGCCCTGTCTGCGCCCGAAGGTTTGCAGTCAACCCACACCGAAGTGGGGCTGGGCCGCTTTCACCGCGTGTTCACACTCAGCAAGGAGCTAGACACCGAGAAAGTCAGCGCCGAGCTGGCCAACGGCGTGCTGAAGCTGCGCATACCCAAGGCGCAGCACGCACAGCCCCGGCGCATCGAAATCAAGGCAGCCTGATCGCCTCCGCACGGCCGCGCCGGCCTGCTTACTTGGCCGGCACCGGCGTGCGCTGCGCAGGGTCGTAGAAAAACGTTTCTTCGGCAATGCGCTCGCCTTCCCAGCGCTGGTAAGCCAGCTCTTCCATGCGCATGGTGCTGCCGTCGGCCCACACAAAATTGAACACCCAGCGAATGACGACCTTGTCACCACTGATGAACACCGGCCGCACGCAGGTTGACGTGACCGACTTCACGCGCGCCATCACTTTCGCTTCACCTTCCACCAGCTTGTCGCGCCCACGGCGCGGCGGCTGCTGGTTTTCCTGCATGGTGGCGTCGGGCGTGTAGAACTCTTCAATCGCTTCGGTGTGCGCGTTCTGTTCAACGCGGGCAACAAAGCGGTCTACGGTTTCAGGCGTGGGCATGGGTTTCCTTGGCTTGTTGTTTGATTCACGGCTGTTGATGCGCATTGGTCTCATGGCCGTTTCATCGCAGCCATGGTTCTACGGCAAAGCGCAAGTGTTGCATGCCGCGCCATTTGCTGCAGACAGCAACGGCCATCCTGACAACGGGCCAGGATCATTCGAGTTTCAGAGGAAGAAGAAGAAAACCCAGCGCTAGCCTGGGCGCTTGGCGACGTCGACCAATGGGTCCGCATGCCTGTGCACCAGCTTCCAGGCATCACCTTCGCGCCTGTACACCTCGGTTACCCGGAGCTTGTTCGCCACAGGCTCAGGCTCACCCTTCATGCGGGCCTGCGCTTTTTGAATGCCCGTCCAGAAGGCAACGGTATCGCCCGCCGCCATGTCAAGAATCTCCAGCTGGGTCGTGCTGCCCGACTCAAACCGGCCGGCATCCTGCTGGTAGCGCGACCACACTTCCTGCGTGCCCCGCACCACCCCGCCGCCCGGGCTCATAAAGGTGGCCGGTGATTCCTGCGCCACAACACGCCCCAGTGGTGCTGCGTCACCACTGACATACGCGGCTGCGACGTGCTGCCGCTCTTTCATCAAGGTTTTGAAATCCTGCTGCTGTTTGCTCATCTTGTCTCTCCTTAAAAGGACAAGGTAGGCCCCGACGTGTGGGCTGTAGCGTAGGACAAGGGATAAGAGGGAAGGCGGAGAAGTCGCACTGCGTTGGCGACGCTCGCTCTGCACAAAGTGCGGCACTTCACGCGCCTCTCACCATAATTCACCTTGAAATTCCCGCGACAAGGTCTTGTCGGCCAGCAATTACTGATCGCGGAGAAATATTCGCTCACAGCGAATATTTTTGTTGACATGGCGAATTAAGTCGTTCTACAATAGCCCCAGCGGTAAGAGATTCAAATCTCGCGATTTGTGGGACTAGTTCCTGTGGGGGCGAAAGCTTCTAATCTCTCCCAAGCTGCAGGTCGAGCCCGTCATCCGTCACTGGTCGATGTCTCTTCACGCAGTGCGGGATAGTCCGGTTTGGCGAGAGAGCCAAACCGGTGCTTTAGGCCGGGGAAATAATGCAGTTCACTCTGTTTGTCATGTAAAGGTTGTGCGAGAGATCTAGGCAATCCTGCCCAGGTCGACCTTTATATAGGAGTTTCTCTATGACAAGCGATAAATCCGCTGAGTTGCGTTCGTTGAAGAAGAAGGATGAGTTGGAGGCGACAAATGTCGAACGGTGCCCGAAGCGCCCAAGTCTGCTGTCCCTTCTCCAGGCCATGTTGATGTTTGTAGGCGGTTTTGGCCGAGTGCTGAAATTCGTTGAGGACGTAGTGGAATGGTGGAACGACCTGTCTTAATCTAAAACTTACCCTACCTTTATCACTTATTGGAGTCGTCATGCTTAACGAAGCTCTTAGGCTGATTCGTGTTTATCACGATCTCACGCAGACTCAACTTTCTTACGAGCTGGCAATATCCAACTCGTACTTGTCAGAAATCGAGTCTGGTAAAAAAGCACCTACGCTGGAATTACTGAGTAAATATTCGCAGCGATTTGAAATTCCTGTGTCCTCGCTTTTGTTCTTTTCAGAAAATCTTGAGAAGTCAAAAGTTACGGATAAAGTCCGCCTCAGCGTTGCTCGTAAAGTCGTTGCATTGCTTGGTTGGGTTTCGAAGACTTCGAAGCGCTCTGTAGCCGGAGCTTAAAGTGCGCAAGGCTTTGTATGACATCACGCAATGTGCTCTGTACAAGGTCCAGTCTAAAGCGCGGCTAGCGGGTCTTTTGCATGTAAGCGTCCCTGCGTTGATGGGGATGGCGTCCACACGTAAATATCGAGAGTTCCCCCTTCCCGAGGAAACCTGCCCTTTTACGGGGAAGGTGAAAAATGAGCGAGAGGTGCAAACCCCTGCGGAGGCACTTAGGCCATTGCATGATCGTATTCACGACCTACTTAGGCGATGCGTCCCTCCTCAGTATGCACACGCTGCAGTCAAAGGTCGCTCATATCGTTCCAATGCTGACGCACATAAGAATGGCGTCGTAGCGGCAACATTTGATTTGCGCAAGTTTTACCCCTCGACATCTGAGTCGGCTGTTTTCCGTTTTTTTGCGGAACAGATGCTGTGTGCGCACGATATCGCGGGGCTCCTCGCTCGGTTAATTTGCGTGAAGCGTGCAGGGACGTATGCCTGCCTTCCTACCGGTAGTCCATTGAGTCCTCTGATATCAATTTATGCGAATAAGCCGATGTTTGATGACTTGAACGCATTGGCACAGAGGCATGGATTGGTGTTCACTTGTTACGTCGATGACTTAACATTTTCCGGACCAAAAATTCCTAGGCGCTTCGACAGTATGGTCGCCTCCTTGGTTCGGCGATATGGTCACACTCTGCACCCGACCAAGACGAAAAAGTTTGGCGCTACCTCCGCGAAACATATCACCGGTGTGGTGATCCTGAGTGGGAAAGTCACCGTCCCCAATTCACGTTTCCATAAAGCGCGAAAAATTCAAGAGGCCATTAATGGTGAAGCAGATAGAGTGAAAAAAATCGCTCTCATGGAGAAACTTGGTGGGCTTCTAGGTGAGGCAGCATATCTGGACAGTCGTTATCGCAGTCTGGCCACAAAATCTCGAGAATCTCTCACGAAATTTCGACTGGGCGCTCCGGCGATAACGGTCTCCGACATTCCAATTACGGCTGAAGGCGTACGTGTGGCCGGATTTGATTTATCCGACTCACCTTCGTTCTGATAAATCGTTTCAACTAATTGGGCTTCCTTCATCGCCTTCTTAGTAGCTGATTTCTCCCCAGACCAATGTCCTAACACTGTCTCCCGCCTGTGGACCAAGCGCTTGGCGCGCACGCCCCAACACCTTCAGGCCCCGTGGTGGTCCACGCAATACGCACTGCGTCAGCTACCGGCTATCCGAGTCAATGGATACGCCTCAGATGGTAGATTCAGAAAAAGCCCAGCCCCGGGCCGAATAAAAACAACCCATGAACAAAAAGACCAAGATCGCCCTCGCCGCAGCCGGAGGAACCCTGTTACTGGTAGTGGCCACCGCCATCGTCATTACCCTTGACTCTGACCGCAGCAAGAAAGACGCACCACCGCCTGCCACCGCTCTGGTCGCCACGCCACTCGACACCAGCAAAATCCTGACGGGCATGCAGGACCTGCTGGCCAGCTACCGAAAAATCATTGTGCTGTTTGCCGATGAGAAAAAGCTGGGGGCGGGCGAGCGAGCCATGGCCAACCAGGTGGGGCAGGGGCTCTTTCATGACAACCGTGCGCGGGTGGCCGAGATTGAGGCGCAGCTGGCGGCGCTGGTGGCTTCTGGCAGTGCGCAGCGCTTTGATGCGATAGCGGGCATCCTGGACTATGTGGAAAGCGACAAGGGCCTCTTTGACGCTGACCGGCTGGCTTTTCGGGAACTGCTGCGCAGCCTGCAGGCCAGTGTGGCGGCTGATTCGTCGCTCCCGGCCATCAAGCTGCACAAGCGCATTGGTGAAGACCTGGACGCGCTGGTGGAGATTGAGCGCAACTACGAAAAAGAAATTCGCCTGGTGTTCGGCCGCTTTGAGCCGCGGGCGATTGAGCTGAAGCGTGAGCGCTGGGAAGATTACGTAGCTAGCCTGAAGAAGCGCTACACACGTGAGCAGATTCTGAAAGACTTTGGCGTGGTGATGCCTTACGCGTTGCCCAAGCCCACCACGCGCAAAAGCAAAGACGAAGAAGAGGGCGAGGTGTTTGGCTACAGCCTGCCGCCCAAGACCATCGTGCTGACGTTTGACGACGGCCCGCACGGCGTTTACACCAATGAGATTGCGGCCATCCTGAAGCAGTACGGCGCGCCGGGCATTTTCTTTCAGGTGGGCAGCAACCTGGGCACGGTGGCGGCTGACGGCAAAACCAAGCTGGGGCCGCGTGCAGACATCAGCCGCAAGCTGCTGGAAGCCGGCCATACGCTGGCCAACCACAGCATGACGCATGCGCAGCTTTCCAAGCTCAATGGCGCGGGCCTTAAATCAGAAATGCTGGGCACTGATGAATTGCTCAAAGCGGTGGATGCGCGGCGTTCGCCGCTTTTTCGCTTTCCGTATGGCGCGCGCAATGACGAAGGGTTGGACGTGCTGTCGGCCGCGCACCTGCGCTCTGTCATGTGGAACATTGACTCGCTCGACTGGGCCGACCCGGTGCCCAGCTCGATTGTGGAACGCGTGCTGAAGTCGGTAGAAAAAGAAGGCCGCGGCATTGTGCTGTTTCATGACATTCATGAGCGCACGGTGAAGGCGCTGCCGGCCATTCTGGAGCGCCTGGTGGCCGACGGCTACCAGTTTGCGAGCTGGGACGGCAGTGGCTTTACCGTGGCCAAGGGCGCTGGCGTGGCACCCGCCCCGCAGGCCACCAACCCGGGCTACAGCGACTCGTGGGCCATTGTGATTGGCATTGACGACTACGCCAGCTGGCCCAAGCTGCAGTACGCGGTGCGCGACGCGCGTGCCATTCGTGAAACACTGATCCAGCGCTTTGGCTTTGCCGCCGACCATGTGATCTCATTGGAAAACCGTGAGGCCACGCGCACCGGCATATTGGCCGCCTTTCATGACAAGCTGGCGCACAGCGGCATGAAAAAGAACGACCGGCTGTTCGTGTTCTTTGCCGGGCACGGCGCCACACGGCAGCTGAGCTCGGGCCGCGATTTGGGCTACATCATTCCGGCAGACTCAGACCCGAACAAGATCGCGACGGACGCGGTGCCGATGACGGAGCTGCAGAACATTGCCGAAAGCCTGACGGCCAAGCATGTGCTGTTTGTGATGGACGCCTGCTACAGCGGGCTGGGCCTGACGCGCGGCGCGGGCTCTGGCAACTTTCTGCGCGACAACGCCAAGCGCCTGGGCCGGCAGATGCTGACGGCCGGCGGCGCCGACCAGCTGGTGGCCGACGGCGGGCCGAACGGGCATTCGGTGTTTACCTGGACGCTGCTGCAAGCCATGGGCGGCAAGGCCGACCTGAACGGCGACGGGCTGATCACGGCCACCGAGCTGGCCGCCTATGTGGCGCCGGCCGTGGCGTCAGTGTCGCGGCAAACGCCGGCCTTTGGCAGCCTGCCGGGCTCGGAAGGCGGCGACTTTGTGTTTGCGCTGCCGGCAGAGGCCGAGTTTTTGAGCGCGCAGACAAGCCAGCTGTCTGGCGATGCGATTGCGCTGAACAGCAAGCTGGACGCCACACGCCCGCCTGCTGCGGCGCCCACAGCCGGCAGCGATGCACCGGTGACGGCACCGCCCACGGCAACCGTGGTGGTGAAAGACCTGCAAGGCGGTGAACAAAAAATCACCACGCCGCTGGCCGTGCCCAGCTCGGCACGGCAGCTGGCCCAGCGCGCCAATGACCGCGGCCTGCAGCTCTACAAAGAAAAGCTGTATGCCGAGGCCGAGGCCCAGTTCACCGAGGCGCTGAAGCTGCGCCCCGACTTTGCACTGGCTGCCAACAACCTGGGGTTCGTGTATTTCAAGCAAGACAAGTTCAAGGAAGCGGCGCGCTGGTTTGAGAACACCGTGAAGATGGACCCTTCGCGTGCGATTGCCTACCTGAACCTGGGCGACGCCCATGCGCGGGCAGGCGATGGCGAGAAAGCGAAGAAAGCCTTTCGCAATTACCTGGAGCTGACGCCCAACGGGCCGGGTGCAGCGCATGCGAAGCAGGAGCTTGAGAAGGCCTGAAGCCGCTTGAAGCAGGCTGGAGCAGCCTGGGGCGATTTGGCGATACTCTGCCTATGACTTCCACTTCCCCAGCCGCTCACGCAGTTTCCCGGCTGCGCACCGCTCGGCTGGCGCGTGCCTCCAAACCTTTCCTCGCCCGTGGCGGCCCGCGCAATGTGCGCTGCGCCGGTTGCCGCCTGATGCCCAGCCACTGCATGTGCGCCCTGCGCCCCAGCGTGCCCACGCGCGCGGGTGTGTGCCTCATCATGGCCGACATCGAGGCGCTGAAACCCAGCAACACGGGCTGGCTGATTGCCGATGTGGTGGCGGACACGTTTGCGTTTGAATGGGCGCGCACCGAAGTAGACCCCGCGCTGCTGGCCCTGCTGGCGGATCCGCAGTGGCAGCCCTACCTGGTGTTTCCAGGCGAGTTTGTGGCGGCTGAGCGGGTGGTGGCGGATGTGTTGCCTGCCGGCTCATCAGATAGCCAGAATGCCAAACGCCCGCTGTTTGTGCTGCTCGACGCGACCTGGCCCGAAGCACGCAAGATGTTTCGCAAGAGCCCCTACCTCGATACATTACCGGTGCTGAGTTTGCAGAGCGAGCAGCTCTCGCGCTACAAGCTACGCCGCTCGCAGCGCGAGACGCACTTTTGCACGTCTGAAGTGGCCGCCCTGTGCCTGGAGCTGGCCGGTGAAACGCATGCAGCACAAACGCTGGAGGCTTACCTGGATGTGTTTACCAACCGGTACCTCAAGGCCAAGCAACAACAACCTTTGGATCTGGAAGATGCCGCGCACCAGCGGCTGCGCGAGCTACGCTCAGGGGCAACACCTTCGGTTTTTGAAGGTGTACCCTGATGTGCAGCCCCCTGGTTTTGGTGCATGCCTTGGCTATCGCCGGCATCGTGTTCGCTTTCATCGCAGGAGCGCTCCACGAGGGAAAGCTGGCATCCCATCTCCAGCAAAAGCATCCCGAGGTGTGGGCGGACCTTCGCCAGCGCAAGGTCATGTTTGCGGATGGTGACATGCAGAGCGCCGCCATGAATCAGTACCTGTGGCGTGGTGAGCATAAAAACCTCCAGGATGCGAAGCTCAATTCCATGGTTTTCACAGGCTGGCTGTGGGCTGCGCTTTTTCTCGGCAGCACTGTGGCCTTGATACTTGTTCAAGACCGGGTATCCACGGCCACCTACCGCGCTTGCCTTCCCTTTCTTTAAGCAAGCGCGGGACCATCCTGGCTGGCGGCCAAACGCGAAGCGGCGCAAGCAACATCCGCTAAATCGGCTATGTCGGCCCTATAGTCCACACTGTCAAACCAGCACTCAGCATTACCGGCACTATCCATGAACCAACCTGGCTACCTGCGCAAACGGCATTCCCCGTCGGACGAAAGCGAAGGCCTGCTATGGCGGCTGGTGGCTGCGCTGGTGGCCGTGCCGCTTTTTGAGGTTTCGCTGTTTCTGGGCATGTACCTGATTTATCCGTCGCGGGGTGTGGCGTATTTTTTCCTGTCGATCCCGCTGTGGATGCACGGTGTCTACGTCGGCACGGCCGTTCTCATCGGGCTGCTGTTTGGCTTCAAGGGCATCACCTGGCTGCTGGGCCACCTCTTCATGACGCACCATGAAAACGAACGCAACCGGCTGGTGACGGCGCTGCTGTGGGGCGGGCTGGCGGGGCTGGCGTTTGTGGCTTCGCACTTTGTGCCTTAGTGGCATAGTCCGCGCGCTGACATCTGCTTGCATTGAGCCCGGCGCCGCTGGGCGGCCGCTGTAATACATTCACTGCCTTCCTCACCCTTTCACCACCACCTGGATACCCATGCGCCCAAGCTCCCGGCCTCTTTGCACCACGCTTGCCACCTTCGCCCTCACCTTGCTGCCGCTGGCCGGCACGCTGGCCGTTACCCCGGCTGAACAGCCGTATGTCGGTGGCTACACCCAGGGCTCGGTCGATTCGCGTGCGCAGCTGATGCTGCTGGACGACAACACGTTTTGTTTTAGTTTCATGGGCGGCTCGCTCGACATGCTGGCTGGCGGGCGCTGGAAGGCCGAAGGCAACGGTGTGCGCCTGCAGGAAGTGCGACAGAACGGCTCCGTCTTCCCCGTCTTTGGCAGGGCGGTGCTGCCTGAGAAAGGGCCCGTGGAGTTTGACTTTCACGGCCATTCGCTGTCTCGCGCGGCGTCGGTCGCGTTTGCCACGGGCACCGACGAGGCCTTGCCCACCAGCTTGCGCCGGCTCTTCAAGGACGGCCACAACGGCTGGTCTTCCAGCTACAAGCTGCCGCCCCTGCCGGCGGCGCAGGTGCGCTACTTTTATATAGCCGACGCGGAAGTGGATGCCAACGGCCAGCCCAAACAGCTGCGCGTGGTGCAGTACCGGCGTGGCGATGCGAACACGCTGCGTGTGGGCTACAACCCGGCGTTTGGCAACCCGCCGCTGAACCAGCTTGCCACGCTGAAAGATGGTGAAGTGCTGCATGTCGACGGCAGCCGCTTTGGCCCGCGCAAGGAGCTGCCGGAAAAAGCCCTGGAAAGAATACGCTCGGCCTGCATACGGCCCGCGCTGGCTGAGCCCAAGCGCCCCAGCGAAGAAGAAGCCGCTGAGATAGCGGCCGGACGCGCGACGTCCGTGAAACAGCCGCCGCTGGTGCCGGTGAAAACCTTCTACCTGCCGCTAACGGCGATTCAGGGCGCGGCGTACTTTTCTGAAGACAAGTAGGCCAGACAGTTTGCTGGGTCGTCGCACGGTCCGCTACTAAATTAATAGCTGCTCGCGCTCGTTCTTATTGGGCTGCAGGCATATTTGATGCCTGAAAATGCTCTACAGGAGTGTTTTTCCAGCACCCGGAATCCGTCGCGCAACGAAGCCCTGTTATTTATACCGGCGCGGCCAGGGCACCCGCTGTAATACATTCATTGGCTTCAACACCCACCGGACTCACTGCCCATGCGCTCCATCTCCCAGCCTCTTGGCACCACGCTTGCCGCCATCGCCCTCACCTTGCTGCCGATGGCCGGCGCGCAGGCGCTGACTGCGGCTGAAAAGCCTTATGTGGGTGGCTACACACAAGGCTCGGTCGATTCGCGTGCGCAGCTGATGCTGCTGGACGACAACACCTTCTGCTTTACCTTCATGGGCGGCTCGCTCGACATGCTGGCCGGTGGGCGCTGGAAGGCCGAAGGCAACGGTGTGCGCCTGCAGGAGGTTCGGCAGAACGGCGCGATTTTTCCCGCCTTTGGCAAGCAGATGCCTGAGCAGAAAGAGACGGTGGCGTTTGACTTTCACGGCTATTCGCTTTCGAACGCAACGTCTGCCGTGTTTGCCACTTCCAGCAACGACGCGCTTCCCACCACGCTGCGCCCGCTGTTCAAGGAAGACCAGAGCAACTGGTCTGACAGCTACAAGCTGCCGCCCCTGCCGGTGGCGCAGGTGCGCTACTTTTATATAGGCGACGTGGAGGTGGACGCCAACCGCCAGCCCAAACGGCTGCGCGTGGTGCAGTACCGGCGCGGCGACGCGAACACGCTGGCCGTGGGCTACGACCAGTCGTTTGGCAACCCGCCGCTGAACCTGTCTGCCACGCTGAAGGGCGAGGTGCTGCATGTGGACGGCAGCCGCTTTGGCAAACGCGACGAGCTGCCGGGCGAAATCCTCGAAGGCATACGCGCTGCCTGCATACGGCCGGCGCTGGTGCCCGGCGCCAAACGCCCGGCGGAAGAGGGCAGCGAAGAAGAAGCCCAGGACAAAGCCGCCGCAGCCTTGGGCAAGGTGGTGGTGCGCAATGCGCCGCTGGTGCCGGTAAAGACTTTCTACCTGCCGCTGACGGCGATGCAGGGCGCGCCGTACTTTCCCGGCACGGAGAAGTAAGACAAGTCACGCTGGCTGCCGGGGTGGCCGCGCACCGCTACTAAATTCATAGCTGCTCGCGCAGATTCTGATTGGGCTGCAGCCACTTAAAATTGCGATTGCGCATTGAGGTTGGCGGACCCGCAGCCCGCGCACCACCTTTCCCGGCATCACCTCCTCACCGCTTGCGCCCGCGCAGCGCGCCGGGCTTGCCGGCCCATGCGCCCAGGAAAAACATCGAAAAAAGCGGCAGCGCAGCCGTGGCGGAAGGGTCGCGCTTGAGCGGGTGCGGGTTTGTTTCGGCGCGGACTGCGGGCCTGGTGGCCGGGGAAGGTGCGGCGTAAGGGCGGGCTTGGCGTTTTGTCATCCGATGGGTCCAGTTTCAAAAAGGAAAGCAAAGGCGGTGATGGTCGGCGCTGGCTGTCGCCGGGATGTCGCGATGCGTGCTTCCACGCGGCATCCCGGCCGCGACATCTCCGCGACAGCGGGGCGGCACAGTGCGTCCAGCCTGGCGGTCCGCCGGCGGCCTTTTTCCAAAAACCGTCCAAGAGGAGTTCCCTATGAAGCGCAAATCTGTTGTTGTTCCCGCCGGTGTGGTGTTGCTGTCGGCGCTCACGGGCGTTACGGGCATTACGGGCGCCTATGCGCAGCCGAAGCCCGAGCCCGGGGCTTCACCCTGGGGCCTGGGTGTGGGCGTGGCGGCCCGAACCGACATTTACGCGGGCGAAAGCACCAAGCTGCGCGCAGTGCCGCTGATCAGCTACCAGGGCGAGAAGTTCTTCTGGCGCGGCATCAGCGGTGGCTACCACTTGCTCAGCCGCGACGGTTTCACATTCGATGCCACGCTGGGCGCCCGGCTGGGCGGCATCAAGAAAGAAGATTTCGGCGTAGCCGAGCTTGCGGCCCGGGGCATCAACCGCAACCTGCTGGAAGACCGCGACGGCGGCCTGGACCTGGGGATTGCCGGGTCCTTCAAAGGCCAGATGGGCGTGGTGGAGCTGGCGCTGAAGGCCGATGTGTCGGGCGCGAGCAAGGGTTACGAGGCCTCGGCCAAATACGGCTACCCGCTGCAGTGGGGATCGACCACGATCACGCCCAACATCGCGGTCAGCCATTACTCGGCCAAGCTGGCCAACTATTACTACGGAACACTGGACGCGGAAGTCGCCCGGGGTGTGGTGAACTACAAGCCGGGAAGCGCAGTGATTCCGCGTGTCGGTATTGAGGTGATGCGGCCCTTCGCCGACAAGTGGATTCTGGCGGGCGGCCTGTCTTACAGCGCGCTGCCAAACAAGATCCGCAACAGCCCCTTGGTGGACAGGGACGCTAATGGAGTAACTTCTGTTTTTGTCGGGGTTTCGAGGAAATTCTGACACCCGCCGCGCCACCACGCGAAAGAACCGAGATGGACATGATTGAAGGCCCCTTGAGCATCCTGATCGTCGAGGACAACGCGCCCATGGCGGCGAACATCTACGACTACCTGGAAGCCTGCGGCCACAAGCCTGACGCCGCGCCCGACGGCAAATCGGGGCTGGGCATGGTGCAGGCGAATCACTACGACGCGATCGTGCTGGACTGGATGATGCCGCGCATGGACGGCCTGACGATGCTCACGCAGCTTCGGTGCGAACTCAAGTCCAGGACGCCGGTGATCATGCTGACGGCCAAGGACCAGCTGGACAGCAAGCTGCAGGGCTTTGAAGCCGGGGCCGACGACTACCTCGTCAAACCCATCGCGCTGCCGGAACTTGAAATGCGGCTGCGCGTGCTGGTGACGCGCAGGCATGCGGCGCAGGCGCCCGGGCAGGTGCTGGAAGTCGGCGACCTGCGCTTCAACCTGCAGTCGCTGGTCGTGACCCGGGGAGACCGCGAGCTGTCGCTGTCACCGATCAAGCGGCAGATACTGGAGGTCTTGATGCGGCGCTCGCCGCACATCGTGAGCCGCGAACACCTGGAGTCGCAGATCTGGGGCGAGCGCACACTGGACAAGGACATCCTGAGGTCGCACATGCACCTGCTGCGCAAAGAGGTTGATGGCGAGGGCGCCCCGAAAATCCTGCACACCGTGCTCGGGCAGGGCTACAGCTTGCGGGTGCAGGATGGCGAATAAACCACGCATGTTCGACCTGCATTGGCGCATCAGCGCCCTGTTCGTCGCTTTCGGGGTGTTGCTGGCCCTGGGTGTCATTGTCTCGGTCGGCTTCGGCCAGGTGATGATCACGCACCCGGTGTGGGAGCAGATACTGCGCTCGACCACCCAGCATTACATTGCCGGCAGCACGGGCAAGCAGCCCGTGCCCTTGCCGACACAGGGCGCCTACAAGGGATGGCACCTCAAGAGCGGCGCGGCCTTGCCCGCCGACATGCCGCCCTACCTGGCCACGCTGCCCGCCGGGTTCTACAGCGAACAGGACCTGGACCGGTTTGACGAGCACGACTACGCGGCCCTGGTCACACCGGTCGCGGACGGCCGCGTGGTCACCGTCATCGACATGACCGACATCGAGACCCTGCAGAACAAGGTGGGCATCGGGGGCTTGGTCTTTGTGCTGGTCAATCTGGCGCTGGTGGGCGCCACGCTGCTCTGGCTTCACGGCAGCCTGCGCAAGCCGGCCAGGGCCCTGGCGCAGCACATGGAAGCGCTGGACCCGGAGCAGCCGTCGCAGCGGCTGTCGGTTGATTACCCGCAGGCGGAGCTGCACGACATCGCGGTGCAGGTCAACCGCCACCTTGAAAGGGTGGAGCGTTTCATCGAGCGGGAACGCAGCCTGCTGGACCAGGCCAGCCATGAGTTCCGCACCCCGGTCGCCGTGATCAGCGGCGCGGTGGACGTGCTGGCCAAACAGGCGCTGCCCACGCAGGCCAAAGGCCCGCTGGACCGGATTCGCGGCACAGTCGACAACCTGACCGAAACCATGGGCGCCCTGCTTTACCTGTCGCGCGAGCCGGATGGCAACGCAAGGGTGGAGACCACCCGGGTCGACCTGATTTTGCAGGAGCTGATGCAGGACCATGAGCACCTGCTGGCCTTCAAGCCCGCGCGCTTTGTGCTGGTCGAGTGCGTGAGCCTTTCGGTCAGCGCGCCGGAAGCGATGGTCAGGATCGTCATTGCCAACCTCCTGAGGAATGCGGCCGAGAACACGCAGAAGGGGGACGTCACGGTCAGCCTGACCGCACACAGGCTGCGGGTGAGCGACTCCGGCGAAGGCTTCGACGCGGTGGAGGCCGCGCGCAGCTACAGCGCGGCCTTGCAGACGTCCATGAAGCCCGGCGGCGGCCGGGGGCTGGGGCTGTTTTTGACGAAGCGGATCTGCGAGCGCTTCAAATGGTCGCTGGCCATTTCGTCAGCGGTGAGCAAAGGCTCGGTGGTGGACATTCGCTTCTAGTTTCCAGCTTCTGGTTTCAGGCATTCACCGTGCCCGGAAAAGACGCGGGGTAACGCAGGGCGGCAGCAACGCCGGGCGGGCAGGACGGCCCCATGTTGCTACCAAATTAATAGCTGCTTGCGCACATTCTTATTGGGTTGCAGCCACTTTTTATGCCTGAAAATGCCTTGAAAAGACCTCAATCAGACCCTGCGACCTTTATCCACCCGGAAAATCAAACTGCGGCGCGGTGCTGCTGAGCACCGCGGTGACGGGCGCCGCCGGCCAGACGGCGGCCAGCTCAGCGGCGAGTGTGCTGATGAGGCGGCGCACGTCGTCTGCCGCCGTGGCGTGCAAGGCCTCGGCCACGATGAGCACGCTGCGCGTTCCGGCACTGACGGCCGAGAGGCCGCTTTGCCGGTGCGTCCAGCGGCGGGCGTGAGCTGCGGGCGGCTGTGCTGCGTCGGCAAAGATGACTTCATGCGGCTCGGGAATTTCTGTTTCGCCGCTGAAGGCCTGGTAGCTTTCGGTGCCGGTGGCGTAGCGCACCTCCAGCTGCTGCACCACCGGCGCTACATCAAACACGGCGATGGGAATGGCGAACGCGATTGACACGGCGTTGCACAGGTCAACCAGCGGGTGCAGCTGCGGCAGTGCGCCCTCCTTGCGAAAGCGGCGCAACAGTGATTCAGACGCGCAGCGGTACTGCGTGGGCTTGAAGCCCATTTTTGAAAAGGTACGGCGCCAGGCCTGCACTTCGGGCAGTTCGCCTTCGGCGCAGTTAGCAAGGCGGGCGGCAGCGATGGCATTGAAGCGGGCGACTTGGGCGGAGACGTCTGCATCGGCTGTGATGCCGCTGGCGGCCAGCACACCAGGCACCAGCTCGGGGTAATCGGCCCAGATGGCCGGGGAATGGCGAAAGAACATGCGCGGCTGCCTTCTTTAGATGGGTGAAAACAGCGGCCAGCATGCCACTGCGCGCGCACGCCGTCTTGAACGTTATTGCAGCGGGGTTTTATTCATGGCCTGCTGCCAGGCGCCGGGCGTGAAGCCGAACTGGCGCGCAAACAATCGCGTCATGTGGCTCTGGTCGGCAAAGCCGCAGGCCGCAGCCGCTTGCGCCAGCCCGGCGCCGCCGCGGATCAGGCCGCGCGCACGCTCGGCACGCTGCTGCAGCAACCAGGCGTGGGGCGTAAGGCCAAAAGCCTTTTCAAAACGGCGCAGCAGCTGAAACTTGCTGAGGCCTGCGGTGCGCGCCAGCTCCGTCAAGGTAGGCGGGGCCAGCAAGTCAGCGGCCAGGTGGTCGCGGGCGCGGTGCAGCTCAGGTGAAGAGGGTGAAGTGGACAATGAGACTTGCGAGTGCGTGACAGGTGAAGCAACATGGCGGTGCAGCAGAAGGGCACAGGCGCGAACCAGCGACTCCTCACACGCGAGGGCATCTGCGCCGCTGCGCTCCACACCAGCGTCCCACTGCTGCAAGCGGCCGAGCAGGTGTTGCAACGCTGTGCGCAGGCGCGCGTCCTGCGCGACGGGGCGCGTGAGTTCGATCTCAGTGGCCGGCGAGGCATCTGGCGCATCGGCCACCAGGGACGCGATGACCGCCGGCTCAAAGTACAGCATGCGCCAGCGACGCGAAGTGCCGCCCAGCGGCCGGCCGTCATGCACCTCACCGGGGTTGCACATGATGACGTCACCGGCATAGGCATCGACCGGGCCGCGCCCGCTGGCCGAGCTTTGCGCACCATGCTCCATCAACCCTACGCCATAGACGGAGTGCCAGTGGCGACCGAAGTGGCGCGCGCTTTGCATCTCTGTTGTGTAAATGCCTGCCCACGGCGAGCCGAAAACGCGGCCCTGGTGGGCGGGTGATGCAGATGTGGAGGGCATGGGCGTCATGATGCCTCGGGAATGCGCGGCGGGCCAGCCCTCCTGGAGCCCCTTCAAGACAGCACCGGCGTCAGGGCTCTGCGGCTTTTGAAGTGGCAGTATTCAGATGACAGGCCGATATCTGCGATGCCCCGACCTCGATCAGGGCCGGCCGGACTTCCCGGCAAATGGGCATGACATGCGGGCACCGGGGGTGAAACGCGCAGCCACTGGGCACGTTCATCGGGCTCGGCATCTCGCCCGCGATCGGCCTGTACGTGAGCGGTTTCGCGTCCATGCGCGGTGCGTCGGCAATGAGTGCCTTCGTGTAGGGATGGTTGGGTTGACTGAAGAGCGTCTCTGTTTTGGCCAGCTCCACAATGCGGCCAAGGTACATGATCGCGACCCGGTCGGCAAGATATTCCACCACCGCCAGGTTGTGGCTGATGAACAGGTAGGCAAGGTTCTGCTCGCGACGGAGCTTCTGGAAGAGATTGAGCACCTGCGCCTGGATGGACACATCAAGCGCGGAAACGGCCTCATCGCAGACGACAAGCGACGGCTTCAGTGCCAGCGCCCTTGCGATGGCGATTCGCTGCCGCTGCCCACCCGAGAACTGGTGCGGATAGCGTTCGCCGTAACTGGCGTCAAGACCCACCTGCCCCAGGAGGCCTCTCACGAACGGGGCCTTGTCCTTTGCGGAAATCAGCCCGTGATAGATCGCCGCCTCACTGAGGAGCTGGTCAACACGCAGCCGCGGATTGAGCGAGCCATAGGGGTTTTGAAAGACCATCTGGACGTTTCGATGGACATCCGAAAGATAGGGCTTGCCCGGCACCTGATGAACCACAACGTCACCGCTGGACGGTTCCAGAATGCCCGCGACGATTCGCCCGAAGGTTGATTTTCCGCAGCCCGACTCACCCACCAGGCCGACCACCTCCCCTGCCTCGATCTGCAGGCTGACGTCACTCACTGCGGACACCTGTTTGGGTGTCTTGCGGGCCAGCTTCAATTTGTGCGCCAGTTGCCCGCTCCAGGTTTGCGCGGCACCAAACCGTTTCGAGACATTGGCCGCTTCAAGTATCGTGGTCATGAGTTGTGGGTGGTATAGGGATGAAAGCAAAGAAACTCCCGGTCATCTGTCCGGGTCAGGCCGGGCATCTTTGTGCACGCTTGCGTTGCCCGGCTGCAGCGGGGTGCGAACGCGCAACCGGACGGCAGGTTGAGCAATGGCGGTGTACTTCCGGGGATGGGCTTGAGCAGGGAGCCGCGATCCTGTGACTTGGGCAATGAGTCGATCAAGCCGCGCGTATAAGGATGTCTCGGCGACCTGATCACATCAGCGACCGCGCCTTTCTCGACAATGCGGCCGGCATACATCACACACACGTAGTCGGCGAGGTCTTTCACCACACTCAGATCGTGCGTTATCCACACCAGTCCCGTTCCGCGCTCTTTTGTCAGCTTGCGGATCTGGTAGAGGATTTGCGCCTGGATCGTGACGTCGAGGGCGGTCGTCGGCTCGTCGGCGATGATCACCGCCGGCTCATTGACGATGGCGTTCGCGATGGCGATTCGCTGGCGCATGCCACCCGACAGTTCATGCGGATACGCCCGCATTCTTTCGGCCGGCGCCGGAATTCCCACCGCGGCCAACGCGGCGCATGCCCGCTCCGTGGCATCTGACCGTGATACTTTGGCGTGAATCCGGATGGTTTCCGTCAACTGGTCTCCCACCCGGATAACAGGGTTGAGCGACATCATGGGATCCTGGAAAACCATCGCCATCTCTTTGCCCCGAATCCGGTTCCATTCGCGGGCGGAGACGGAGCGCAGGCTATTTCCCCGAAGGAGAATTTCACCGGCAACGATCCGGCCGGGAGGATCCACCAGGTTCATCAAAGACATCGCCGTCACGGACTTCCCCGATCCCGATTCGCCCACCAGGGCAACGATTTGCCCTTGTTCGACCGAGAAGGAAACGTCGTTCACCGCCCTGGCGACGCCGGCCTTGATCTCGAAATGGGTCGTGAGCCCACTGACCTTTAACGCGCTTGTGCTCATACCTGATCCAGCTTGGGGTTGAAAACAACACGCAGACGATCACCGATCAGGTTGATCGACCCCACCAGGAGCACCAATGCCAACCCCGGGTAGACCGAGATCCAGTATTTGTTCGTGAGCATGTACTCGAAGCCATTGGCAATCAGCAACCCCAGCGAAGGTTCTGTCTGAGGGAGCCCTATGCCCAGGAAACTCATCGTTGCCTCCAGGCTGATGGCGTGCGCCGTCTGGAGGGTGCCGGTGACGATCAGCGTTCCCATGCAGTTCGGCAGCACGTGCCTGAACATGATCCGCCTGGGGGGCAAGCCTTGCCCCATCGCCGCCTCCACATACTCTTTTTGTTGCTCCACCAGCGCGGCCCCGCGCACGTTGCGGGCGTAGTAAGCCCATTGAACAATGATCAGGGCCAGCAGGGTCTTGTCGACGCCCTGGCCCAACGATGCCAAAAGTACCAAGGCGATCAAGATGGCCGGCAAGCTCAGTTGCAAGTCAACGATTCGCATGAAGAACGAATCAACACGCCCGCCAAAGTAGGCGGCCGTCAGGCCCACTGTTGTTCCGATGCAAAGCGCGGCCAATGCACTGAGAAGGCCGACGGCCATGCTGATGCGAAGCCCATAGAAGATTGCGCTGATCAGATCCCGTCCGGCGCCATCGGTGCCGAGGACATGCAGCATTCCGGTCGCTTCGCTGCGCGCACCTGGGATGAGTTCCGCGTCCACTATCGATACGGCGGCCAGGTCGTACGGATTTTGCGGTGAGAAGAGCGGCGCGCCCAGCGCCACGATGAGCAGCAGTCCAAAGACGACAAGCGCTGCAAACGCAATTTTGCTGAGCAGGAATTGCCGCCGGATCCGGCTCCACGGGGTTTGCGCCGGCTGCGCCGCCGGCGGGTCCGCCAGCTTTTCTTCCGGATTCAACGATTCGGTCTGGATCATGGGGTCACCTCGTTTTTATTTGCTGCGGGCTCTGAGCCGGGGATCAAGAATCACATACAGGAGATCGACCAGAAGGTTGATGGAGACCACCAGAAGAACGGTGACCATCAGGTAGGCCACGACAACCGGCCTGTCGAGATGGAGGATCGAGTCAATGATGAGTTTTCCCATGCCCGGCCATGCAAAGACCGACTCGGTCACCACGGAAAAAGCAATGAGGTGACCGAACTCGAGCCCGACGGCGGTGGCCACGGGGATCATTACGTTCGGGGCAATGTGTCTCGCCAGGAGCCTTAAGCCGGACACGCCTTTGGCACGCGCAAACCGCACGTATTCCTGTTGCACCACATCGCGGGTGCCGGTCTCCGTCAGGCGGATCACCATGGCGATCTGGAATATGGCAAGCGTCGTTGCCGGAAGGATCATGTGCTTGAGGCCGTCCCATGTCAGGAAGCTGAAGGCGATGCCGAAGAGCTGTTCCGTATCGCCTCGCCCGCCTGACGGAAGCCATCCGAGGTTCACGGAAAAGATGAGGATGAGGATGAGCCCCTTCCAGAACGTGGGAATGGTGACCCCCGCGATTGAAAATCCCGCAATGAGCTTGTGAACCCAGGAGTCCGGCATCAAGCCCGCGACGAGCCCGAGAGGAATGCCGATGGCCAGCGCCAGTATCAGCGCGACAAACGCCATCTCCAGGGTTGCGGGCATGCGCTCCAGAACAATTCCCAGCGCCGGCCGGTTGAAGACAAACGATTTGCCAAGGTCTCCCTCGACCGCATGCTTCACAAACAGTGCGTATTGCTCGTAGATCGGCCGGTCCAGCCCCAGGCTGCGCGCCGCGACCTCCACCTCTTCGGTGGAGGCATTCGGGCTGACAAGCAGGTGTATGGGATCGCCAATGAGGTGAATGCCCGTAAACGCGATGGCAGACATCAGCGCAACGACGACGAGGCTGTCGCGCATTCGCTGGAATATGGGGCCAAACATCAGATTGCGTCCTTATCACTGACCGCGACAAGGGCCAACCCTTCATATCGCACACCGCTTCGCTCGAGCCCGCGGCCTCCACCCGGGGAGGCCACAACAGGTCCCCTATTGCACGTCACTTTCATCAAAAACTCCAGTCAGCGGGAGGCCTCCCGCAGATACGTCACGTTCGCACAACTGCTCGCAATTTAGGGGCCAACCAACGCCCTTGCCAGCTTTCACCTTGTGCATTCGCGGCAACAGCGCCGCGAAATTTCTTGACAGCCATCACCGCTTCATGATCTAGTTGTAACGCTGTTTGATACAGTGTATCGCTAGTCAATACAAAAAAGCAAGCGAGTTTTCAGAA
The DNA here is from genome assembly GCF_056405635.1 of Polaromonas sp. P1_F8. Classification (NCBI taxonomy): domain Bacteria; kingdom Pseudomonadati; phylum Pseudomonadota; class Betaproteobacteria; order Burkholderiales; family Comamonadaceae; genus Polaromonas; species Polaromonas sp. P1_F8. The sequence goes on from NZ_JBFUBS010000004.1 coordinate 83,457, forward strand.
TTTATGGCGGTCGGCGAGGAGGGAAGCAGGAAAGACCTGGGCGAACTTCGCCCGTGAACACCCATGCGGCGGCGAATGATTCGCCGCCATTTACAAAACTTTTCAGGAGTGAGAAATGAAGTTGAAGATAGCCTGCCTGGCTGCGATTGGCGCCGGCGCAATAACCGCAATAGCCCCTGTTGCCGCGCTGGCGCAAAGCACAGTAACCCTATACGGAAGGGTCGATACGAGCTTCGAGAACTCAAAGACCGGCTCGGTCTCGCAGACGCTCATCACGGGCAACGCGTCCCGGTTCGGCTTCAAAGGAACCGAGGACCTGGGCGGAGGGCTCAAGGCCTTCTTCGGGATCGAGGCTGCGATCTCTTCCGACACCGGGGCGACGACCTCGCCGATGTACCGCAACTCTTTCGTGGGGATAGGCGGTGACTTCGGGGTGGTCAACATCGGCCGAATCGACTCAGCCGCGCCCAGCCGCACGCCCATCTATGCGATCCTGGGCCGCAACGTGGAGTACGTCATCCACGACGCCGGCGCCACCGCGATTGGCTCCTCCATCTTCAATGCACGCACCCGGGTGTCCAATGCCATCGGCTACGCCAGCCCGGTGATCAGCAACTTCGTCTTCCGCGCCGGCCATTACTTCAATGGTGAAGGCCTGGCGGAAGCGGCGGCCGGCCCGATCCGCTTCGAGAGCGACTACAAGCAGACCGATGTCTCGCTGAGCTACGGTGAGGGTGCTGGCCCGCTTGGGCTGGGCGTCGGCTACGGAAGGGACAGCAAACGCGGCGGCGCCTTGCTCAATGATTTCAAGAACAAGTGGATGCTGGTGGGCTCCTACGACTTCGGCGAGATCCGGGCCTGGGCGGTTTACAACCGTGACAACTTTGAGGGCAATGCGCTGTCGCGCAGCAAGGTGGCGGCGCAGATGGTCGGCGCCTCGTGGGACATCACGCCCAGCAGCAAGGTCATGGCCAACTACATCCGCAAGGATGTGCAAAGCGATCCTGCGGCCAAGCTCAAGCGCTTCCAGGCGGGCTACTCCTACAAGATGAGCAATCGCACTTCGCTATACGCCTTCTACGACCGAAACGATCCCAACAACCGCGTCGCCAATGACGTGATCCGCGTTTACGGGGTTGGCATTCAGCACAACTTCTGAGCGCCCAGGCGTTGGCCTAAATAGCTGGTACACAAAGCCCGCCTCCGGCGGGCTTTTGTCATGGATAGCAGGAACGCCCTGGATGGGCGCCATCATTTTGGAAAGCATGGGTATGTCACTTAAACATTGGATCAGTACAGTCATTCTGGGAACAGTTTGTGTCGTTGCCTCATCCGCTCCGCAAGACATCGTGATAGGCCAGATCGGCCAGCTTAAGGACCCGAATTCCGCGGCAAGCCAGGTGAAGGTGGGCGTGCAACTGTATTTTGATGTCGTCAACGACCGGGGTGGTGTTAACGGGGCGAAGCTGAAACTTGTCACCAGAGACCGGGGACCGGACGGGCCGGACTCAGTGGAAAAAACACGGGAAATCATCCAGGAAGAAAAGCCTGTTGCATTGATCGGATTTTCCGGAACTGCGCCTGTTGAAGCGCTGGTTCAGGAAAAGGTGCTGGCTGCGGCCGGCATCCCTTTGGTCGGGCCACGAACGGGCGCTGTCTCGCTTCATCAACCGGTGAACCCCTGGATTTTTCACACACGCGCCAACTATGCCCAGGAGGTGCAAAAGATTGTGTCCCACATGAGCATCATCGGGCACAAGCGCATCGCGATTCTCTACGAGAAGAGCCCGTTTGGCGTTGAAGGTTACGACCGGGCGCAGCGCGCGATCAAGGGGAAGAACCTTCAACTCTCCGGTAGTGCGAGCTACGAATACGGCACGACCAATGTCAGCGAAGCGGTCGAAACGATTCTCAAGGCCAAACCCGACGCGGTTATTTCAGTGGCGACGAGTGCTGCGACCGCCGAGTTCTACAGGAATTTTCGTCAAGGTGGAAGTTCGGCGTTTGTCGTCGCGCTTTCGGTCACCGACGGTGCCGCCGTTGTGAAAAGAATCGGCAAGCAGGCCGCATACGGCCTGGGGATAGCGCTGGTGGTGCCCGATCCGTCCAGCAAGACCTCCACGCTCATCAGGGAAATGCAGGAGGACCACAAGAAATTTGGCGCACCAGGATCTGATTTAAATCTGGCGGTGACCGAAGGCTACATTGCGGCCAGGGTACTGGCCGAAGGCCTGAAACGCGCCGGACCGAATCCCACTTCCGCAAAGCTGAAGCGATCCCTGGAGTCATTGAGGGATCTAAATCTCGGCGGATTCTCCGTCAACTTTTCCCCGACAAATCACTCGGGCTCGACTTATGTCGACGTAGTCGTACTAGGCCCTGACGGTAGAATGCTTCGCTAACTCAAACATACCCGTTGAAGCAAGCCAGCGGCAAGAAGGCAATGGACTATAACGTAGCGTCGGTAGATGAAGCACTCGGCTTATTGATGCTTGTAGCCCAGAACCCCGGCCTGGGTGTGACCGAGCTTTCCAAAAGATCTGAAATTACCAAAGCCAGGGCGTTCCGCCTTTTGAGCACGCTGGAGCGGCGCGGTTTTGTGCAGCGATCGGGTGATGCTGCGACCTACCATCTCGGCTACAACGCGTTGCTTGTGGGGTTGGCTGCCGACGAGCAGGTCAGCCTGGTCAGGCAGGCCAGCAAGTATCTTCAGCAGTTGGCCAGCAAATTCAACGAGATTGTCCAGATCCGTGTCCGTGACGGTTTTGAATCCGTCTCTGTGGCCCGATGGGACTCTACCCATGATGTGCGTATCCATGGGTCCGTCGGCATGAGGCGGCCTCTTCATGGCGGTGCTTCGGGCAAAGTCCTGCTGGCCTATGCCCCCGCAGAGTTTCTGAGCGAATTTTTCGCGCAGGACTTTCAGAAGTTCACGCCCAACACCATCGTTCAACGCGCCAAATGGAACGAGGAGCTGATCAAGATCCGCAAGCAGGGTTACGCCACTTCCTTGGGCGAAATCACGAATGAGGTGCTTTCCGTGGCGGCACCGGTGCGCGACGGCACCTCAAAAGTCATCGCCGCAATGGCCATCTCCATTCCTTCAAGCCGCATCACGGCCAAAGGGCTGGAGAAGCTGGCCAAGCCGCTGTGCGCGGCTGCCTACGACCTTTCGGTTGAGCTCGGATATCGCCGCTCCGACGCCTCTGCCGATTAGCGGCGGCGCACCTGGTGGGGCGCGCTGCAGCCACCATTATTGAGAACGCTTCGGGATCACGGGAAGCACCACATGCGATGGATGCTGGCTGTTCATGTACACCTTGTTGAGCGCCGTTCTGCTCGTCGTCGCCTGCGCCTCGGGATCCCCGGTGTTCGGGTTGACGTCAAAGTGCGGAAAGTTGCTGCTCGAAATGTCCACCCGGATGCGATGCCCTGCCTTGAAAAGGTTGCTTGTCGGAAACGCCTCGATGCGGATGGGGTACACCGTTCCCGGCGTCATCAGCTCCGGGCGCTCCCATGAGTCCCTGTATCTCACCCGCAGAATCCCGTCAGTGAGGTTCATGGCGAAACCCTTTGGGTAGTCTTCGCTTTGCGGATACACATCGACCAGCTTGATGGTGAAGTCCGTGTCCGGGCAGTCAGAAGATATCCACAAGTTCGCCACCACCGGCCCTGTAATCTCAACATCCTCCACCAGCGGTTCGGTTGAAAAGGCAAGCACATCTTCACGGTCGGTCAGCGGGTAAAACGGTTCTGCGCAACCAAAGAAGCGCTCATCGGTCGTCTGGTCAAATGCACCGGCCAGTATTCCGGGCGGACGTGAAACCACGCTGCCGCCCAAGGTAGGAACCGGATTTTTGGGGTCGAACCGATACGCCAGCGCACCGTGATGCCTCTCGGGAAGAGAGGGGGACAGCGAACGATCAACGTGAAGATGGTAGGGCTTCCACTGCGTATCCGGAATCGGCCAGTCCTGCTCGGAGCGCCAGGTTCCGCCGTGGTCAAGACGCCCCTCGCTGTTTTTTCTGCCGGAGCCGCCGCCCATCACGAACAGCCTCACGTTGGCGTTGTCTTCAGCGGCCGGAAGGCCTTTCAGCCAGTGGTCAAACCATTTGAGCCTTGCCTCAAGAAAGCTTGTGGCAACGTGATGGCCAAAAGTGGATTTCTCGCCGAAATCCACATCGCCCGAATAGGTCAACCACCGGTTTCCGTGCACCCACGGACCAAAGACGAGCTTTACCGGAGCGCCGATTTTCTTGAGGCTGCCGTAATTTTCGGCTGCGGTGCGCGTATAGACGTCATACCAGGAAGACATATGGACTGTCGCCACATTCTTGAGGTGATGGTAGAACCCCTCCGCATAAATTCCGGGCTGCTTCCAGTACGCATCGAACGTACCACGCTCCCATTGATCGAAGAGAAACTCTTCATATTCCGGTGCTTCCGAAAGCGGTGAGTTTCCACGGCGCCATGGCATTCTTCTGAACCAGTCGTCGACGTCGATATTCTTCAAGGTGCTGGCGACGGCCGTATTTTCCGATCGCTGGGCAATGCTCGATGCGAAGAGAACGGCCCACGCGGCCTGCTTCAACTCATATGCCCCCCCCTGCCGGATGCCGCTTTGATAGCCATTTGAAAACCCCCCGGAGTCGACATACATGGCCAGCAAGCCGGGTGCGCCGGTAGACGCCAGGGCCATTTGCGTATGTGCCGCATAGGAAAGGCCCTTGGTTCCAATCCTGCCGTCGGACCAGGGTTGGCGCACGATCCAGTCACATGTGTCGTGGCCGTCGTTGGCTTCGCTCAGGTATTTCGTGAATGTGCCTTCGGACCCATATCTGCCGCGGCAATCCTGGTACACGACGATATAGCCCTGGGCGACAAAATACGTTGCCACCTCTTCACGCGACATGGGGCGCGTGCTCCCTGGTTCGCGTTCGGTGCGGCTTTCAAGGTGCTTCCCATAGGGAGTGCGTTCCATGATGACCGGGAGTGGTTTCGGATCTTCTCCCGCCTCTTGTCTCGGGCGATATATATCGGTCGAGAGCCTCACGCCGTCCCTCATCGGCACCATCACATTGCGTTCAATCACCACAGCAAGATTGCTGAACGTCGAGTCTTTCATTGATTACCCTGGTTCGGCTCGGATTGGAGCGCCACCGGTGCTGACACCAGCACCGGTGACCCCCTCACCTCACCCCTATTCGTTGATCTGTTTTACTTCGAAGCTGCGTCCTTGATGGCACTCGCCACCGTGAACCCGTCACTTCGCGGGACCATGCTCAGGCCTTTGCGCAACCCCCACGCCACCTTCGCGTTATGCACCGGCACGATGGCAACGTCCTCCGCGGCAACCCTTGCGGCCGTTCGCAGCAACTCTTCGCGTTCCTTTTCACTCAATGTTTTTGACGCAGAGCGGATCGCCGCGTCAAACTCCTTGTTGCTGTACCGGCCATAGTTGTTGGCTCCGGTCCCCAGGGCCTTGTCAAAGGTATGGACAACGGCGGTGGAAGGCTCCAGCGAATCACCGAGAACCGCACCAATGCCAAACATGGCCAGGCTGAATTCAGGCTCGCCACCAGCTCCGCCGCTTGTCGCCCGGGTAACAAAGTTCGCGTAGGGGAGCGTCCTTGCGTCGGTTTTTATCCCCGCCTGGGTCAACATCTGGGCAATGGCTTCGCAGACCCGTGCGTCGTTGAGGTACCGGTCATTGGTGCAGTGCAGAACCACCTTGAATCCGGAGGGGTAGCCTGCCTCGGTCAGCAAGGCTTTGGCCCGCGCCGTGTCCCCGGGCTGAAGCTTCAGTGCGGGCTCGTACCCAAAAAAGCCGGCGGGAACGATCTGCATCGCTGGTTCCGCATCGCCTTTCATGACGAACTTGTTAATGGCGTCCCTGTTAATGGCCACTGTGATGGCCTGGCGGACTCTTTTGTCCTGGAACGGGTTCTTGGCCAGCGGTTTCCCGTCATGGCTGGTGACATAAGGCGAAACCGTCCGAAATTGATCCATGGACAGGTAGTTGAGTAGATAGGAGGTCGTAGAGACCACCGACACCTTGTCGCTTTTCTTCAAGGTCTCGCTCAAGCTACCGGCAGCGCCATCAATGACATCGACACTTCCGCCCAGCATTGCCGCCGCTCTCGCCGGTTCTTTCGGTATGAATTGGTAAATCACTTTTGACCAGGCCGGTTTTGAGCCCCAGTACGCGTCATTGCGTGTCATGGTCACTTGCTGGCTTGGAATGAGTCCTGCGTACTTGAAGGGACCGGTGCCCACCGCCGCCTTGCCGTTCTCGAAGTCTTCCTCCTTGATCTCCGCCCCGCTTCCTTTCGAAAGAATGGCCACTAGACCTACGTTTTCAGGCAGAGTGGGCGCGGCTTCCTTCGTCTTGATGATGACTGTCAGCGGATCCTGGACCCGAACGCTGTCGACCGCTCTCAAATACGTCTTGAATGTTCGCGGGCCGGCCAGCGCCCTGGCCCTGTCCAGCGAGAACTTCACGTCGTTGGCCGTCATCGGTTCGCCGTTGTGAAATTTGACGCCGGGGCGCAACTTGAATTCCCATTGTTTTTCGTCGATCGCTTTCCAGGACAAGGCCAGCAGAGGAATGGGATGCAGCTTTTCATCCTGGCCAATCAGCGAGTCGTAGACGTTCATCCAGACGCCACGATTTGCGGCACCCAGAACGTGGGGATCGGCAGAAGTGACTTCGGCCTTGAACCCGATCCGTAAATCGGCAGCTGACGTCATACCCGAAAGCGTCACAGCCACAGCAGCCGCCAGCAACCGGCGGGGACAAGTTAGTGCGATTCCCATTCTGAAGCTCCATGAAGTTAGGCCAGGCCTTTACAGCAAGGCAAATACAAATGTATCGTTGAATGATACATCGTATTGTTGTACGATACAACAACCCCGGGATTCTCGCTGCACCGGCCTTACAGAATCATCAGGCGGCGAGGGACTTTTGACCAGAGGGAACACAGAACCGGGACGCTTCACGGAATAGAACTCTACGGCCCGGGCTCAGCGCAGGTGGAGCCCGCTGGCTTGCCCCACGTAAGGAATGTCAGCCGGCGTCACGCATTGACCGTACCCAGAAATGACGCGGGATACCGCAGGCCTGCGGCGGCGTCGGGCGGGAAGGCCTTGTCGAGCTGGACCAGCTCGGCCGGGCTCAGCGTGACGTCGAGTGCGGCGATATTCTGGTCGAGGTAGCTGCGGCGCTTGGTGCCGGGGATGGGAATGATGTCATTGCCCTGCGCCAGCACCCAGGCCAGCGCGATTTGTGACGCGGTTACGCCTTTGGCTGCGGCCAGCTGCTTGACGGCATCGACCAGTGCCAGGTTGCGCTTGAAGTTTTCTTCGGCAAAGCGGGGCGAGAACTTGCGGCGGTAGTCGTCGGCGGGCAGGTCTTCGGGCTTGCTGAAGGCGCCCGTGAGAAAGCCGCGGCCCAACGGTGAATACGCGACAAGGCTCACGCCGTGCTCGCGGCAGGCGGCGAGCGTGCCGGTGACTTCGGGGTCGCGCGTCCACAACGAATATTCGCTTTGCAGCGCGGCGATGGGGTGCACCTTGCAGGCGCGGGCAACCGTGGCGGCCGACGCTTCAGACAGGCCCAGGTAGCGCACCTTGCCGGCCTTCACGAGCTCTGCCATGGCGCCCACGGTGTCTTCAATGGGCACGGTCTTGTCGACGCGGTGCTGGTAATACAGGTCGATCTGGTCGATGCCCAAACGCTTGAGGCTGGCGTCGCAGCTGGCCTTGACGTACTCGGGCCGGCCGTTCACGCCACGTGTCGCTTCGTTGGCCGGGTCGCGTGTGATGCCGAACTTGGTGGCGATAAAAATGTCTTTGCGGCGGCCGGCGATGGCCTTGCCGATCAGCAGCTCGTTGGTGTGCGGGCCATAGATGTCCGAGGTGTCGAGAAAGTTGAGGCCGCGGTCCAGGGCATGGTGAATCGTGGCGATGGATTCGGCGTCGTCGCGGTTACTGTAGAACTCGCTCATGCCCATGCAGCCGAGGCCGATGGCGGAGACGGAAGGACCGTTACGGCCGAGGGTGCGGGTTTTGATCATGGTGTTTATTCCTTTGGAGGGTGTGTGTGAAATGGCGAGTGGGTGTTCAGGCCCGCTTGGGTTCGGCGCGCATCTCTTCATAGAGACGGATTTTTTTGCGGATGTAGGCCAGGGTTTCGCGCTGGGCGCGTATCTCGGCTTCCAGGCGCTCGGCATGGCCTTCCAGCAGGGCCTGACGCTCGGCCAGGCTGGCGGCGGAGGAGTTGCCTATGCGCAGCAGCTGGGCATAGCGCTGCATGTCGCGCATCGACATGCCGGTGGCGCGCAAGCGCACCAGGAAGTCGAGCCAGCGCATGTCGGCGTCGCTGTAGCGCCGCGCGCCGCTGCGCCGGCCTATGGGGGCGATGAGGCCGATCTGCTCGTAGTAGCGCAGGGTGTAGGCGCTGAGGCCTGAGGCTTCCGCGGCTTCGGCGATGCTTAAAGAGACGGTGGGAGCGTTAGTCATGTGGGGACTGTAAAACTTCGAGCGCGCTCTAAGTCAAGCCCTCTTTGGAAACCCTTTTGTTGACCGGCCGATTGGGGTGGACCGGACCCGCGCCTTGCCTCAGCGGGTAATCACCACCAGCACACTACAGGGCGCCTGCGCGATCAGCGATTTGGATACCGAGCCGCGCCACCAGCGCGCGGCCCAGCCTTCGAGGTGCTTGTGACCGACCACAATCAGGTCGGCGTCTATCTGTTTGGCGTACCTCGCAATTTCATCGACGGTTTCGCCGTACAGCACCTCGCCCCCAGCCTCATGGCCTGACTCCAGCAACTGGCGCAAGCCGTCGTTGAGGATGCCCTGGTACCTTTCCCTGTCCTGGTCGGCGACGCTTTGTTCATAGATCACGCCTTCAGCGGCGACCACCTGCCGCTGCAGGGGGGTGATGGCAATCAGCGTCAATGCCGCCCCGCTCCACTGCGCGATCTCGCGGCAGTCCAGCAGCGCTTTTTGGCCCGATTGGGAGCCGTCGTAAGCCAGCAAAATTCGCTTGTACATGATGTATCTCCCGAATGAAGTGACTGGGCAATTCAAGAATAGGCCTGCTGTCTGAGCCGGTCAAATGATCGCCCCAGCGCCAACAGGGTCGCCTCATTTTGCGCAGCCCCGCACCGGCGACAATCGGGGTCAACAACCGATTCCAAAGCAGCCCATGACCCAAGACCCCAACCGCGCCAGTGAACTCAAGAAAATGGAGTTGTGCGACTCCTGCGCCGGCATACAGCGCAACTGGCGCAAGGCGCCGGGCCACCCGGAACTGGTGCAGGGCGACCCCCGCCATGAAACCCGTCGCCATGGGCTGATCACCATCACCCGCTACAAGTGCGACCGCTGCGGTACGGCGTGGGAGTATGAGAACGACAAGACCAACCAGAAGGCCGGCTGGTCGGTGGTGGGCCGCTAAGGCGACTCAACCACAGGCGGCTTACCGCTCTGCGTTGGCGCGCTTGATGAGCGCATCGCACTCGGCGCGAAGCTTCTGCAGCTTGTCTTTCCCGGCATGAAACACCTTGTCGTCGAGCGCACTGACGGCCTTCTTGCCCGAAAGCCCAGCAAGGTAAGACGCTGTTTCAAGCGCATTTTTGCAAGGCCGGAATTGATCAAATGGATCAGGCCCTTCCTTGGCCGCAGGCCACTGCTTGCGCTGCCCGTCCAGCGCTGCCTGGGTCAGGCGCAGCCGCTGGGCGTACTTCATGGCCTCCGGCTCCATGGCCCCGATGGCGTATTCATTGAGGACACGCTGCGACCTGATCGCCAGGGCCAGCGCATCCTGCTCGCCCTTGGTGGGTTGCGCCGTCGCCAGCGTGGCGGCCGGAAACAGCAGGAAGGTCAAAAGCATTCGCATCAGGCCGACCATACAGGAATATCAAACCGCGCCCCGCTGTTGCAGGCAGCTTAACCTTCATCGGTTGAACGCTGACCCTGATACGGGCTTTTGAATGACATGTGCGGCGGAAGACCAGGCGCACTATTCCTGGGCTGAAAGGACAATGAATGAAACGAAGGCTGCTTCTTGCCACCACCGCACGGCTCTGCCTGGGTGGGGCTGTGTATTTCACCCTGCCGGGCGCACAGGCCCAGCCCAGCTACACCGTCAGCATGGCCCAGCTGCAGGACGCGGTGGCCAAACGCTTTCCCGTGCGCAAACGCGCCAACGGCCTGCTGGACATGACCGTGCAGGCGCCGCAGTTGCGCCTGCTGCCCGAACAGAACCGGCTGGGCGCCGCCATGGCGGTGGAAGCCGCCGGCCCGGCATTGCAGCGCGCCTACCCCGGCACCTTTGACCTGGACTTTGCGCTGCGCTACGAAGCCAGCGACATGACGATACGCGCGCACCAGCCGCGCGTGAACACCTTGCAGTTTGAGGGCCTGCCCCCGCAGGCGTCGATGCTGGTGTCAGGCTATGGCCCGCAGCTGGCCGAGCAGGCGCTGCAGGGCGTCGTGCTGCATTCACTCAATCCGCAGGACCTGGCACTACCCAACAGCATGGGCGTGCAGCCCGACCGCATCACCGTGACGGCGCGAGGGCTGGTGATTGAGTTTGTGAGCAAACCGCTGAGCTGAGCCCACCTGCCGGCTTGGATGCGCTAGCTACCCTGCCTGTCCACCAGCGCCCGCACATACGCGCGCAGCGTAGTGCGGCCGCGCACGGGCGTATCGGCGGTGTAGGGATGGTCCCGCGTCAGTTCTGTCATGGCCGCATAGGACTGGGCCGCAGCAGGCGAAAAGCCCATGGCCTTGAAGCCCTCTACCCACTTCTCGCGCGGCGTAACGCGCACCGAGACCGGTTTGTCCAGCGCTTCTGAAAAGGCTGCGGCCACATCGCCAGGGCTGTATTTCTCAGGGCCTTCGGCATAAAAGATACCGGTTTTACCGGCGGGCTCCGTCATCAGCCGGGCGGCGAGCTCGCCCAGGTCTTGCGGCGCCACCATGGGCAGCTTGAAGTCCACGGGATACATGGAGTCGATCACGCCTTCTTCCTGCGCGGTCTTCAGTGCTGCATCCCAATTGCTCATGTAGTAGGCCGCGCGTATCACGCTGAAGGGCACAGCTTGTGCCTCCAGGGCTTTTTCCATGTCGTAAAGGATGCCCAAGTCGCCTGCGCGCTGGACGGGCTGCGCGCCATAGGTGGACTCGGCCACGATTTTCTCGAGCTGCGTGCCTTGCAGTGCTTCGATGATGGATTTGACCGTGGCGCGCTCTTCGGCATCGGTGTCGGTTGTCGGGTCGGCGGACGGGTTGAGCAGAAAGAGGCGTGTGCCCTGCTGGAACACCTTGCGCAGCGCGGGCACGTCGTGAACGTCGGCCAGCGCGACCTTCGCCCGTTGGGGCACGTCGTTTTTTGCCTTGCCGACCCGGCCGGATTTTTTGGGGTCGTGTGTGATGAGGGTGACGGGCTCGCCCGCGCTGATAAGGCGTTTGACCAGCGCCGAGCCGACATGGCCTGTTCCGCCAAGAATGATATGCATGGGAATCTCCTGGTGTCAAAAGTTCCATGCTCGAGGCAGGCGAGACTCCCCAGTGACAGCCACTGGAGCCCTGGAAAGTCGGAATGCGCTGACAAGGGACAAGGAAGGGCTGCGACGCGTGCGGTCACAAGGAGACAGGCAAAAAAAGACAGGCCTCAGCCTGTCTTTTTGGATCAGCGGGTGTCAGCGGGTATATGGCCCGCGTTGCCGCTTACTTGGTGCCGGCTGCCTTGACGTCGGTCTTGGCTTCTGCCTTGACTGCACTGGTGTCGACAGCAGCGTTGGCCTTGTCGGCGGCGGCTTTGGCCTTCACGGTATCAACCTTGGCATTGGCATCGATGGCAACGCCGGCTGCTTTGGCATCTGCCTTGGTGGTGGCCTTTTCAGCTTTGGTGGTGGCCTTGGCTTTGTCGTCAGCATCTGCCTTCTCAACCTTGGCTTCGGCCTTGACCTTGGCTTTAGCGGCCTTGGCATCTGCCTTCGCGGTTTTCGCCGCGGCTTTCTCTTCAGCCTTCACCACTTTGGCATCGGCCTTGGCGTCAACCTTGGCTTCGCTTTTCACGGCGGCTGCCACAGACTTGTCGGCCTTGGCTTCAGCCTTGCCGGCAACCGGAGCGGTTTGCGTGGACGATTCGACAGGTGCCGGCGTTTGTGCAGAAGCAATGCCAACGAAGAGGGTAGCAATAAGAGTAGCGAGCAATTTGTTCATGAGAGAGTCCTTTGAATGAATGGATGATGGAAATTATTGTTATCACGTAGCCCATGTTCAACGGGATGGGGTGCGGCACTGTTGACCGGGCATACACACCGTTGCACAACACACCTGCGCCTTACATCGCTTGTCGCTGTATGGCGACAATAGCGCCCCGTTTCGGGCTGGCCTGTAGGATGTGGCGCTTCCACCGTGTAATGAATGAAGCACCAGCATGAACCTCGCAACATCCGCACAAAAGATCGTCATCGTCGGCGGTGGCGTGATCGGCAGCGCCATCGCCTACTTTCTGGCGATGCATCCGCGTTTCGATGGGAGCATCACTGTCGTCGAGCGTGACCCGACCTATACGCAAGCCTCTTCGGCATTGTCGGCCAGCTCGATACGCCAGCAGTTTTCACAGCCCGTGAACATTGCGGTGTCGCAGTTCGGCATTGATTTTTTACGCAACATCCAACAGCACCTGGCAGTCGATGGTGATGTGCCTGATATTGGTTTGACCGAGCGCGGCTATTTGTACCTTGCCACTGAAGCCGGCGCGGCCACGCTGCAAGAGAATCATGCGACACAGCGCGCAGCCGGTGTGGATGTGATGCTGATGACACCTGCCGAGCTGCAGCAGCGCTTTGCGTGGCTGCAGGTGGACGACCTGGCGCTGGCGTCGCTCGGCCTTTCGGGCGAAGGCTGGTTTGACGGCTATGGTTTGCTGATGGCCTTCAAGCAAAAAGCGCGCAGCCTGGGTGTGCAGTATGTGAAGGCCGAGGCCACGGCCTTCGCGCACAGCAACGGCCGCGTGAGCGCCGTGATGCTGCAGGGCGGCGCGCAGCTGCCGTGCGACTGGGCTGTGAATGCGGCAGGTGCATGGGCGCGGCCGCTGCTGGCCGGCACGGGCCTTGACTTGCCGGTGTATGGGCGCAAGCGCTGTGTGTATGCATTTGCCAGCCCCGCGAAGACGCCTGACTGCCCGCTGGTGATTGACCCGAGCGGTTTGTGGTTTCGGCCCGAAGGCGACATCTGGATTTGCGGCCTGCCGCCGGCACAAGACCACAACGATGCGCCGCTGGATGTGGACTACGACCTCTTTGATGAAGCCTGGCTGACACTGGCCAACCGCGTGCCAGGCTTTGAGGCCGTGCGCATGCAACGCGCCTGGGCCGGCTACTACGAATACAACACGCACGACCACAACGCGCTGCTGGGCCCGCACCCGGCCTTGCCGAATCTGCTGCTGGCCAATGGCTTCAGCGGGCACGGGCTGCAGCAGTCGCCGGCGGTGGGGCGCGGCCTCGCGGAGTGGATTGCCGAAGGCGGCTACACCAGCCTGGACTTGTCGCCGCTGGCGGCGCAGCGGCTGGTGGAAGGGCGTGCGTTGGTAGAAAAGAACGTGATTTAAGTTTCACGTCTCTCGTTTTCACGCCGGCGGTTGCTCCTGAATTAATAGCTGCTTGCGCTCGTCCTGCAAGGGTTGCAGGCCGTTTTCGCATAAATTTACGCCTGCTTCTCGCTGTCCAGGTGGCCCATCTGGTAGGCGTCGTAGCGTGTGCCGGCCACCGCGTCGGCGGGCAGCGCGGCTTCAATGCGCTGCAGGTCTTCGGCGCTGAGCTGAAGTTTCAACGCGCCCAGCGCTTCATCAAGCTGGCCCGGCTTGCGGGAACCGACCAGCGCCACCATGTCGACACCCAGGGCCTTGCCGCGTGCGATGACCCAGGCAATCGCTATCTGTGATGCTGTGGCGCCCATGCCGGTGGCCAGCTGGTGCAATACATCAACGAGCTGCTGGTTCTTCACCGCGTTGTCGCCGGTAAAGCGCGGCAGGTGGGCGCGGAAGTCACCAGGCCCCGTGGGTTTGGAGCCCGACAGCAAACCGCGCGAGAGCACGCCGTAGGGCGTGACGCCTATGCCCAATTGCTTGAGCACGGGGAAGATTTCTGCCTCGGGCCCGCGGCTGACCAGCGAATATTCAATCTGCAAATCGCTGATGGGGTGCACGGCGTGCGCCTTGCGGATGGTCTGCACGCCGACTTCGCTGAGGCCGATGTGGCGCACGTAACCGGCTTTCACCATGTCGGCCATCGCGCCTATGGTCTCTTCGATCGGCACGTTCGGGTCGAGCCGCGCGATGCGGTAGATGTCGATGTGGTCGGTGCCCAGGCGCTGCAACGTGTAGGCCAGGAAGTTCTTCACCGCTTCGGGCCGGCCGTCCATGCCGATCCAGCCGGCAGACGGGTCGCGCAGCGCGCCGAACTTGACGGAAATCAGCGCTTCATCGCGCCGGCCTTTCAGCGCCCGGCCGATCAGCATCTCGTTGTGGCCCATGCCGTAAAAGTCGCCGGTGTCGATGAGGTTGACGCCTGCGTCGAGCGCGGCATGGATGGTGGCGATGCTTTGCGCCTCGTCGTGGGCGCCGTACATGCCCGACATGCCCATGGCGCCCAGGCCAATGGCCGAGACGGATTGCGGGCCGCGAAAGCCCAGGCGGGTGGAAGACAGGATGTTGGTGGTCATGGGGAGCCTTTTCATAAAAAGTGAATCAATGCATGGATGGGCAGGTGAATGAACTGTATTGGTTTGAATAAAAAGAATAAACTGCCTTTAATTGAAATAACTGTTATCCATTTAAAGAACAATAAGGGCGAAATCATGAGCGTTGATCGCTACAAGGCGATGGAAGTCTTCACACGCGTGGTGGACCTGGGCAGCTTTACCGCGGCAGCCACCGCGCTGCACATGCCCAAAGCCAGAGTGACGACGGTGGTGCAGGAACTTGAAGCACACCTGGGGGTGCGCCTGCTGAACCGCACCACGCGCACGCTGAGCCTGACGGACGACGGCGCGCTGTACCACCAGCGCGCACAAGCCATGGTGCAGGACATGGGCGAGCTGGAAGGCACACTGCGCCGCGCAGTAGCCACGCCGGCCGGGCGGCTGCGCGTGGATGTGCCGGCGGCGGTGGGCCGCCACGTGATATCGCCGGCGCTGCCGGAATTTTTCAAACGCTACCCCGACATGGTGCTGGAACTGGGTAGTACCGACAGGCCGGTGGACCTGGTGGCTGAAGGCGTGGACTGCGTGATTCGCGGCGGTCTGGTGCACGACGAGACGCTGGTGGCGCGGCCGCTGGGCCGGCTGGCGGTGGTGACCTGCGCCGCGCCTTCTTACCTGGCGCAGTACGGCACACCGCAGACCCTGGAAGACCTGGAGCAGCACCGCTTTGTGAACTTTCATTCCGCCAAGACGGGGCGGGTGTTTCCGTTCGAGTTTTCCAGGGACGGTGACGTGCGGCAAATTCACCGCCCGCACTGGGTGAGCTGCAACGACGCCGACAGCCACATGGGTGCGGTGCTGGCCGGGCTGGGTTTGTCGCAGCCGCCGCTGACACGCCGTACCTGCGCGCTGCTTGCCAGCGGCGAACTGGTGCGCGTGTTGCCCGACTGGCAGCCCGAAGCGCTGCCGATGATGGTGCTGTACCCGCGCAACCGCCACCTGACGGCCAAGGTGCGTGCCTTTGCCGACTGGGTGGCCGAGGTGTTCAAGGCCGAGTTTGCGGCGGGGGCGAAGTTGTATTCGTGAAGTCGCTATCTTTTTGATAGCTGCTTGCGCCCGTTGTTATTGCCCTGGAGGCCGGATTTGTTTACAAACTCCGCCGTCAGCTGCCCGCCGGAAGCACGTACGCCCTGACATAATCGCCCGCCTTGGTGCCCAGTGACCCATGGCCGCCGGCCACCACCAGCAGGTATTGCCGGCCATCGGCGCCGGTGTAGGTCATGGGGGTGGCTTGGCCGCCGGCGGGCAGGCGGCTCTTCCAGATTTCCTTGCCGGTGTTCACGTCGTAGGCACGCACGTAGTAGTCGAGCGTACCGGACAGGAAGGCGACGCCGCCCGCCGTGGTCAGCGGCCCACCCAGATTGGGCACACCCATGCGAAAAGGCAGGGGCACGGGGGCCAGGTCGCGCACAGTGCCGTTTTTATGCTGCCAGGCAATCGCACCCGTCGTCAGGTCGGCGCCCGCCACATAGCCCCAGGGCGGCGCCTGGCATGGAATGCCCAGCGGCGAGACAAATGCGCTCAGCTTGACGGCGAACGGCGCGCCGAAATTTTCATTGAGCGAGGGCAGGCTGCCTTCGGGCCGCTCCTTGCCCTGCACCAGGAGGCTGGTGTCGTCGGTGCGGGGCACGAGTTTGGAGACAAAGGCCAGGTAGGTCGGCGTGGCGAAGACCATCTGCCGCTCCGGGTCCACCGCCACGCCGCCCCAGTTGAACACGCCGAAATTGCCAGGATAGATCAGTGAGCCTTGCGTGGAAGGCGGCGTGAAGCGGCCCTCATAACGCAGCCGGTGAAAAGCAATGCGGCAATAGAGCTGGTCGAACAGGGTGGCGCCCCACATGTCGCGCTCCGTCAGCGGCGGCGGGTTGAACGACAGCGCCGAGTTCGGCTGGGTGGACGCGGTGCGGTCGCCCTGCGCGGCTCCCTGCGGTGCCGCTGTTTCCACAACAGGCAAAAGCGGCGTGCCGGTGCGGCGGTCAAGCACAAAGATCTCGCCCTGCTTGGTGGGCTGGACCAGTGCGGGCACCCGGTTGCCGCCCACGGTAAGGTCTACCAGGCTGGGCTGGGCCGGCACGTCGTAATCCCACAAGTCGTGGTGCACGGTCTGGAAGTTCCAGCGCACCTTGCCGGTGGCCAGGTCCAGCGCGACGACGGACGACGAATACGTTTCCACCGCGGGGCTGCGCTGGCCGCCCCACTGGTCGGGCGGCTGGTTGCCCAGCGGCACATAGACCATGCCCAACGCTTCGTCGACGCTGGAAACGGACCAGCTGTTGGGCGAATTGGCGGTGTAGGTTTGCCCCGCCGCGAGCGGAGCGGTGGCGTCCGGCTTGCCGGAGTCCCAGTTCCAGACCAGCGCGCCGGTGTCGATGTCATAGGCGCGGATCACGCCGGACTGCTCTTTGGTGGAAACGTTGTCGAGCACCGTGCCGCCCACGATGATGAGCTTGGCTGTCACCACCACCGGTGAGGTGGAGTAGTAGGCGCCGGGCTTGACGTTGGGCATGCCGGCCCAGAGATCGATCTGCCCTTTGCCGCCGCCGAAAGAGGCGCAGACCTTTCCGGTGTCGGGGTTCAGGGCAATCACGCGGCCGTCTGCCGTGGGCATGAACAGTTTGGCCGGGCAGTCGGTGGACGTAGCGGCAGCTGCCCTAGTCGCAGCGGCAGGGGGCTGGTAAGACAGGCCGCGGCAGGTCAGGTGCTGCAGCGCGAGCTTGTTCTGTATCTCGGGATTAAAACGCCAAGCTTCCGCGCCGGTGGTGGCATCGAGCGCAATGACGGACTGATGCGGCGTGCACAGGAAAAGCCGGTTGCCCACTTTCAGCGGGGTCACCTCGAAGGTGGTTTCTGCCGGGTCGCCAGGCTGGCCACGCATGTCACCGGTGCGGTACTGCCACGCCATTCCCAGGTTTTCCACGTTGTCGGGGGTGATCTGGCTCAGCGGCGAATACCGCTGCCCCTGGCCGGTACGCCCGTAGGCATGCCATTCGCCGGCGGGCACGGCATCAGTCGGTCGCGCGGCCGATGCGCCGGTGGGCGGCAGCGGCAACATACCCGTCACGCGGTTGGCATCATGCAGCCAGGTCGCCACCGAGGCGATGAAGAAGAGCGCCAGCGCGGCACCCAGCGCCCACTGGCCGGCGCGCACGCCGGATTGGCCCGGCACTTCGGCCTGCATGGCACGGGCAAGCATGGGGGTCAGCAGAAAGAGGCCAATGAGAAATGGCACACCCCCCCGCGCAGCCAGCGGCCACCAGTCAAGCCCGCCTTCCGACAACGCCCATGCGAGCGTGCCCACCAGCAGGAGCGCGTAGGTCCACAACGCTATCGGTCCGTACTGGATCAACAGTACGCCCGTCAATACAAAAGCCAGGCCGGCCACCAGGTAATACCAGGAGCCTCCCAGCACCACCAGCCAGATGCCCGGCAAGGCCAGCACCCCTCCGATCAGCACGAGCACCAGGCCGGTGAAAAAGGCGGAGCGAAGGCGCGGGATAGCTGACACTTTTTATTCTTCCTGATGCGTCCGTACAGGCTCCCAATCTATTCCCACATCGGCCCGCCGCGCGTCAGCCATGAGCTAACGCAGCTGTAGGCGACGCCAAGAAAACGGCCGCGCGCAAACCGATGGATAAGAAAGATACAGAAAGAGATGTCTGCGCGACGTTGATGCCGCGACAGCCGGGTCAGCCGGCCGCGCGGGTGCGGCGCGTTTTTCGCGCGATAGCATGCGGGCGCAATTCATGCGGCTCCAGGTAGAACTGCGTGTTGCCAACCAGCCGTTCCACCGCCAGGTCGATGAAGGCCCGCGCACGGGCAGGCTGCGCATTGCGGCTGCCGTAGTAGACATAGAGGCCGAGATGCTCGGTGACATGCTGCGTCAACAGCGGCACCAACCGGCCGGCGCGCACCAACGGCGCAGCGGTGGCGCCGATCAGCTGGCCGATGGCCTGGCCGGCCACGACAGCGCGGGCTTCAAGGTCCACGTCATTGGTGAGGAAGGACGCGGCGACGGTACGGGCCACCACTTCTTCACCCACCTTGAACTCCCAGGGCATGGTCTTGCCGGTGCCCGTGTGGTGAAAGCCCGTGCAGCGGTGCCCGGCCAGGTCTTCGATGGTCTGGGGCGCGCCATGCTGCGCGATGTAGGCGGGTGACGCGCACACCACCAGCTGCAGCGGCAGGATGCGGCGCGAGATGATGCCGCCCGCGGGCGGCGCACCGGCGCGAAAGCCGACGTCGACGCGGTCTTCCACCCAGTTGCCGATGCGGTCGTCCATCTGGATGTCGGGATCCACCTGCGGATAGCGGCGGCAGTATTCCTCGAGCACGGGCCACAACACCTCCAGCATGATGGAACGCGGCGCGACGATGCGCAGCGGCCCGGCGATTTCTTCGCGGGTGCGGCGCGCGCCCTGCAACGCCCGCTGCAGTGTCGAAAGGCCGGGCTGCGCGGCCTGCAGGAACTGCTCGCCCTCTTCGGTGAGGCTCAGGCTGCGCGTGGTGCGGTGAAAGAGGCGCACGCCCAGGTGCTGCTCAAGCTGGACCAGCGCCTGGCTGGCGGCTTGCGGTGTGATGGCCTGTGCGGCAGCGGCCTGGCGCAAGCTACCGAGTTCAGCAGCTTTGACGAAGGTGGAAACAGCGCGCAATTCATTGAAGGCCATGGCGGCTCCTGGCGGTTTTACGGGGAGCAAGCCCCTCATTGTCATGATTAGCTTGATTATGAACTCACCGATTGCCATCTATTCAGCACGCAATCGAAAACCTACATTGCCCTCCTCAGCAACATTTTTTAAGGGGCAAGACCATGAATGCAAAGACTGACTTCAAACGTATCTGGATGATCACCGGCGCGGCGCGGGGCATTGGCTCGCGCATTGCCGAAGCGGCGCTGGCGCACGGCGACGCGGTAGTGGCGACTTCGCGCGACGCCGCCTCAGTGCAAAAAAGATTTCCCGCGAGCGCTGCGCTGCTGGCGTTGCCGCTGGATGTGACCGACGAGGCACAGGCGGCGGCTGCCGTGCAGGCCGCATTGGCACGTTTTGGCCGCATCGATGTGCTGGTCAACAACGCCGGCTACGGCCTGCTGGGCGCGGTGGAAGAAGCCACCGGCGACGAGGTGCGGCGCCTGTACGAAACCAATGTGTTCGGCCTGCTGAACGTGACACGCGCTGTGCTGCCGGCCATGCGTGCACGCCGCAGCGGCCACGTCATCAACATCTCGTCGCTGGGTGGTTACCAGTCCGGCCCGGGGTTTGGCGTGTACTGCTCGACCAAGTTTGCGGTGGAAGGCCTGACCGAAGCACTGCATGGCGAACTGGCGCCGCTGGGCATTCACGTCACCAGCGTGGAGCCGGGTTACTTCCGCACCGACTTCCTGGACAACGCCTCGCTGGCAGTGTCGCCACGTATCCTGGACGACTACGCCCAAAGCGCGGGCAGGGTGCGCGAAACTGCCAAAGAGATCAACCACAACCAGGCGGGCGACCCGCTGCGCCTGGCGCAAGCGATGCTGAAGTTGGTGGAGGCCGACACCCCACCGCTGCGCCTGCCGATGGGCACCGACACGCTGAAAGTGATTGCAGACAAGCATGCGTTTGTGGAGGCTGAGGTGAAGACATGGAAGGCGCTGTCGGCTTCGACGGATTACACGCGGGAAGAGCTGGCCGCCTAAGCTGCGTTGCTCAGGCAGGAGAAGGGTTTGATTTCTTCAGTGCCCTGTTTAGCTCAGGCCGAACGTTTTTCTCAGGCTTGCATCGATAGAGCCTGCAGGCATGAAGCGACGCAATTTACTAAGGAGGGACGCCCGTCCGGGTGGCGTGCGGCGCATATGCCAGCAGCCAAGCGCCGCTTCGACGATGGTGTTTGCCACCTCCGAGGGTTCGGGTGCGCCATTGACGCTCGCGGCTAGCGTGCGCGAGACAATGTCGCGCTCACGTTCATAGTCCGCGATTTTTGCCTTTGCCTGAGGCGAGCTGGCTTCCAGGTTGGTCCTGGTGTGGGATGGCTCAACCAGCGACACGCGGATGCCGAACTGGCGCACCTCATGATCCAGGGTTTCGGACAGCCCTTCCACCGCATGCTTGGAGGCGGAGTAAAGCCCCATGTACGGAGCCGGAAGAAAACCGAGCACGGAGCTGATATTGACGATCCTGCCGTAACGCTGTGCGCGCATGTGTGGAAGTACCGCCTGTGTGGTGCGCAATATGCCAAACACGTTGGTGTCGAACAAGGATGCAGCCTCGCTGATGGTGGTTTCCTCCACCGCGCCGATCATGTTCATTCCCGCGTTGTTGACCAGCACGTCGACACAGCCGGCCTGGTCGATGATGGACTGGATTGCGCGTTGAACGGAAGCTTCGTCGCGAACATCCATTTCGACAAGTTCGACACCGGGCAGAGGTATCGCTTTGGCGATGCTGCGCACGGTGCCAAACACCCGGCATCCCAGCTTCGCGAACTTTTCTGCGGTAACACGCCCGATGCCTGATGACACCCCGGTAACAACAACAACGATGGAGTTCGGCATGGCAGATCTTTCGATACGCAAATGGGGAAGGAGCGCAAATCAGCGCGGATCCGCTTCTGGCGCCGGGCGGATCTTGAACCAGATGGAATACATGGCCGGCAGGAACACCAGCGTCAGCACCGTCCCGGCGAAGGTGCCACCGATCAGCGTGTAAGCGAGGGTGCCCCAGAACACCGAATGGGTCAGCGGAATGAAGGCCAGGATCGCCGCCAATGCGGTCAGGACCACCGGCCGGGCGCGTTGCACGGTGGCCTCAACAACTGCGCGGAACGGATCCAGTCCCTCCTGTTCGTTATGGCGTATCTGGCCAATCAGGATCAGCGTGTTGCGCATCAGGATGCCCGAGAGCGCAATCAACCCGACCAACGCATTGATGCCGAACGGTTGCCGGAACAGAATCAAGGTAGGCACTACACCGATCAGCCCCAGCGGGCTGGTCAGGAAGACCATGACCATCGCCGAGATCGAGCGTGTCTGGAAGATGATGATGAGCAGGGTGATTGCCAGCATGATCGGGAACAGCGGCAACATCGCCGTCATCGCCTTGCCTGATTCTTCGATGGCGCCGGCTTCCTCAATGCGGTAGCCGCCCGGCAGCTTGTCCATGATGGGCTGAACCTGCTGGCTGATGGCTGCTGACACGTCCGGTGGCTGCATGCCTTCGGCAATATCACCCCGAACGGTGATCGTCGGCATGCGGTCACGTCGGCGCATGACCGGTTCCTCCGCGCGCACGTCGACCTTGCCCAACTGCGACAGCGGTATGCGTTGCCCGTTGACGCCGGTCAGTGTGAAGTCTGCGATCCTGGCTGGGTCAAGGCGGATGGCGCCGGCCGAGCGGGCTGTGACCTGCACGGTGCGAATGTCCTCACGCACGGCGGTCAGTGGAACACCGCTCAGCAGGAACTGCAGTTGTTGCGCCACGGCGCTGGAGGTCAAACCCACGGCCTGCAATCGATCTTGCTGCAAGGTAAAGTGCAGCGCGGGTGTGCGCGTTCCCCAATCATTGTTGACGGTACGCATCATCGGGCTGCCATGCATGACCTGCTGCACTTCGGCCGCGATCTCGCGCAGCTTGTCCGGGTCTGGCCCCGTGATCCGGTAGGCGACCGGATACGGCGAGTAAGGACCAAACACGAGCTGGGTGACACGCACGCGCGCCCCAGGGGCGAGGCCACCGGCAATCGCCTCGCGCAGCCGCATTTTCAACACCTCGCGCTCATCCTGGTTGTCGGTGCGCACCACGATCTTGGCAAATGAGGGGTCGGGCAGTTCCGGGCCCATGGCCAGGTAAAAGCGCGGCGCGCCCTGGCCGATGTAGGCCGTGACGATCTTCGCTTCCGGCTGCCTGGCCAACCAGGCTTCCACCGTCGCCGTGCTGGCGCTGGTCTGGGTGATGGAGGTGCCGTACGGCATCTGCACCTCGACCAGCACTTCGGGGCGGTCGGAGATGGGGAAGAATTGCTTCTTGACCACGGCCATCCCCAACACGGAAACCACAAAAAGACCCACCACTGCAACGGCGACCAGCCACTTGCGAGCGATGACGCGCGCCAGTATTTGGCGGAAGCGGTTGTACCGCGGCGTGTCGTAGAGCGCGTCGTGGCCGCCCTCGATCTTTTTAAGTTCAGGCAGCAGCTTGACGCCAAGATAGGGTGTAAAGACCACGGCAACCACCCATGACGCGATCAGCGCAATGCCGACGATCCAGAACATATTGCTGGTGTATTCCCCTGCAGTCGATCGGGCGAAACCGTTCGGCATGAAACCGACGGCCGTGACCAGCGTGCCCGAAAGCATGGGCGCGGCAGTGTGGCTCCAGGCATAGGCGGAGGCTGCGATGCGGCTATAGCCTTCCTCCATCTTGACCACCATCATTTCGATGGCGATGATGGCGTCGTCGACCAGCAAGCCCAGCCCCAGGATCAGGGAACCCAAGGTGATGCGGTCGAAATTCTTGCCGGTCGCGGCCATCACCACAAAGACCGCCGCCAGCGTCAGCGGCACGGCCGCGGCGACCACGATACCGACCCGCCAGCCCATGCTGACAAAACACACCAACATAACCACCAGCAACGCGACGAAGAACTTGACCATGAACTCATCGACCGCCGAGCTGATGTTGACGGCCTGGTCTGTGACCTTGGCAAGACTCATACCCTGCGGCATATCGGCATTGATCGCGCCGACCTCTTTATCGATCGCCTTGCCCAGGTCGAGTCCATTCCAGCCGTCACGCATGATGATGCCCAGCAACAGGGCGGGTTCGCCGCCATTGCGAATCATGAAAGTCGCCGGGTCTTCATAGCCACGCTTGACTGTGGCGATGTCCGACAGTTTTAACGTGCGGCCTTGCGCCACGACCGGCGTATCGCGGATTTTTTGCAACTCATCCAAAGCACCATCCAGGCGAATGAACACTTGCGGCCCCTTGGTCTCCACGGAGCCGGCCGGCGTCAGGGCGTTCTGGCTATTGAGTGCGGCGAACACTTCCTGCGGGCCAATGCCCAGTGTCGCCAGGCGTTCGTGTGAGAACTCGACATAAATCCGTTCGGGCTGCTCACCAACGATGTTGACCTTCTTGACACCCGGCACGTGCAGCAACCGCTGGCGCAGCGTCTCCGCATCGCGCACCAGCAAGCGCTGCGGCTCGCCTTTGGCCTTGAGCGCGAACAGGGCAAAGGTGACGTCCGCATATTCGTCGTTGATCATCGGCCCAATGACACCGGGCGGAAGGTTGCCGGTTTCGTCTCCGACCTTCTTGCGGGCCTGGTAGAACTGCTCCTGTACTTCCGAGGGTGGTGTGCTGTCGAGCAGGGTCAAGGTCGTGAAGGCCAGGCCCGGTCGGGTATAGGTCTCGGTGCGGTCGTACCAACGCAGTTCCTGCAGCCGCTTTTCAAGTTTCTCGGCGACCTGGTCTTGCATTTCCTGTGGGGTTGCTCCGGGCCAGGCTGTGATGATCGTCATCACCTTGACGGTAAAGGACGGGTCCTCGGCCCGGCCCAGCTTGAAGAATGCAATAAGCCCGGCCAGCGAGATCAGGCAGATCAGGAACAGGGTGACGGAGCGCTCGCGCACGGCGAGCCCCGAGAGGTTGAAACGGCCTTCGCTCATGGCCGCACGCTTGCGGTTGCAGCCGCCTGGCCCGCCACGCGAATTTGCTCGCCTTCGCGCAGCAGGTGCGTGCCGAGTGCGACGATCCGGTCACCCTGCTTGAATTGCCCTGCAATCTGAGCGGTGTCGTCGCCCAGACGCTGGACCTTGACCGCCCGCCACGAAACCTTTGCCGGCTCGCCCTGGATGACCCAGACGCCCGGCCCCTTGCCTGCGTCGGAGAGGGACCCGATAGGTACCGAAAAGCCGCCTTGCGTGGTGGATTTTTCATCTGGAATTTGAACAGTGACCGTGCTGCCCAATGGCGCGTTGGACAGCTCTGCATCCAGCACATAGCGCGCCTCGAACGTGCGCGTCAGGCGGTCCGCAGAGTTCGAGATCTGCCTGAGTTTGGCCGGAACGGCAGTGCCTTCCTGGCCGAAGAGCGTGGCCAGACCGGTTGAGCCAACCACAGGGCGCAAGGTTTCCGGGAGCTGAATGACGGCTTCACGGCGGCCGGCATGGGCCACACGCACCACGACCTGCCCAGCGTTGACGACCTGGCCGGGTTCCACCAGCGTTTCCATGACGATGCCATCGCCATCTGCCACCAACTCCGTATACCGGCTCGCGTTTCGGGCGACTTCGGCCTGGGCCTCGGTTGCGCTGAGCTGGGCTTTGGCCGCATCGGCTGCCGCCTTGACTTGGTCATAGGCTGAGGCCGAAATGGCACCGGTTCCACGCAGGTCCTGGTAGCGGGCTTCGTCCTGCGCCGTTTGCTGCGCCCGCGCCCGGGCGGCGGCGACCGCTTCCTGCTGCGCATGCGCGGCAAGCTTCAGGTCGACGGGATCGATGCGCATGAGCACCTGCCCGCGCTTGACGGTTTGCCCGGTATCCACAAGGCGTTCCAGCACCTTGCCGGCGACCCGGAAGCCCAGATCGCTTTGTACCCGCGCCGCTACGGTGCCGGTGAACGTGCGAGACGCAGCAACCGAGCCCTGAATGGTGGCCACCCGTACCAGAGGCGCCTCGGTACGTGGATCCGGTTGCGCCTTGTCGCCGCAAGCGGCCAACGCAAGAGGCAATGCACAAATGACTGCAGATGTAGCGAAGTAACGCCTGAGCATGAAAGTCCCACCGACGAAGTGAATTGGACTTTCATTATGGTACTAGTGACTAAATTAGTCAATAGTCACAGTCTTAATCAAGGAGAAAGACTGCGGAGCACCAGGCTCGACAAATGCGCCGGCGCCTCTTTGTTGTAGTCAAAGCTATGCTGCAAGAGCAAAGGGTTGAGGTAGGGGCGCATGACCAGATAGATGGCCAGCGCCGTCTCGTCCAGGGGTGTCTTGCGCTCAAAGTCCCCGGTTTGCCGGCCTTCCTGCAAGACATCTCGAAGCAGCTTCTGGATGCGTTCTTCGTAGGCATGGACCGCCTGCCAGCGCTCTGTCGCGGCCGATGCGGCAATCTCGTAAAG
Source organism: Polaromonas sp. P1_F8 (assembly GCF_056405635.1). Taxonomy (NCBI): domain Bacteria; kingdom Pseudomonadati; phylum Pseudomonadota; class Betaproteobacteria; order Burkholderiales; family Comamonadaceae; genus Polaromonas; species Polaromonas sp. P1_F8. The sequence goes on from NZ_JBFUBS010000004.1 coordinate 109,340, forward strand.
CTTGCGGTCCTGGAAAAACAGGCGAAGGCTCGCCTCGGTCATGGCTTTAAACATTCGCCGCAGCTTCTCTGGCGGCGTGTCGGCCCCGGCAATAGCCGCACTGACCTCGGTTTCGATTTCGCGCAGGCAGTTCGCGCAGATCATCTCGCCGATGGCCTGCTTGGACTCAAAGAACTTGTAGATGTAAGCCTTGGAGAACCCTATGGCCTTGGCGAGATCGGAAACAGTCGTTTTCTCGTAACCGTAGCGGCTGAAGTGCTCGGTGGCCGCGGTAACGATCTGGTCTCGCACGTCGTGGTCGACCGGGCCGCGGGCGGAAACCGGATAAGTGGTCGCTTTGTTCATGGTCTGAAGCTTACCCGCTTCCGAAACATTGAACAACGAGTGACCATATTGTATTATAGTCACTACATCGACCAATTCTCTGGAACAAGCCCCATGTTGCCCAAATCCGCCCTTGCCATCTTCATTGCTGCCGGCCTCTCGGCGGGCTGCGCCGTCGGTCCCGACTACGTCAGGCCGGATACGCCCATGCCGCAACAGTACCTGGGCCAGCCAGCGATACACCAGCGGCATGCCACGGCCCATGCCGATCTCGTCACATGGTGGACGGGTTTCGGCGATCCGCAACTGACCCGCTTCGTCACGCTGGCATTGGCGCAAAACCTCGATCTTGCGCAAGCGTCTGCTCGCGTCACGCAGGCGCGCGCAGAGCTTGGGGCGGCAAATGCTGCATTGCTGCCTTCGGGCAACGTCAGCGGCCAGGCAGCCAGAGCCTACCAATCCCTTGAAACGCCTCTGGGCAAGGTCTTGAGTTCGAGCCCTGGTTTTGACCGCCACGGCAGTTCTTACGAAGCCAATCTGGGCGCGAGCTGGGAGCTGGATGTATTCGGAGGCTTGCGTCGAGGCAAGGAAGCGGCGCTTGCCGGGTACCAGGCGTCGGAGGCGGGCGCTGCCGCCACCCGCCTGGCCGTGGCGGCACAGACTGCCGACACTTACATCATCATTCGTGGGCTGCAAACCCGCCTCGACCTTGCCCGCCGGCAGGTGCAGACGCAGCAGGAATTGCTGTCCATCACCAACCTCCTGTATGGGAAAGGGTTGGCGGCCGAGCTTCAAGTGAGGCAGGTCGAAGGTGCATTGGCCCAGGTTCGCGCGACCGTGCCGCTCCTCGAAGTGGGTCTGGACGTGGCCATGAACGCGCTTGACGTGATGCTGGGCTCATCGCCCGGAACGCATCGGCTGGAACTGGCCAATGCTGGCGCCATTCCCGCTGCCCCGCAAATCACTGCGACGGGCTCTCCGGGTGAGTTGCTAAGGCGCCGCCCTGACCTGATCGTGGCGGAGCGCCGCCTCGCCGCGTCGAATGCCCGTATCGGCGTCGCCATAGCCGAGTACTATCCCAAACTTTCTTTGGGTGGGCTGATCGGCAGCGCGACATCGGTGTCCGGTGGCAATCTGTTCACCAGCAATGCGAGTCAGGCCTCCGGCGTGCTGGGTCTTCGCTGGCGTCTGTTCGATTTTGGCCGCATCAACGCGCAGATCGACCAGGCCAAGGGGCAAGAGGCCGAGATGCTGGCTGCGTATCGGCTTGCCGTGCTGCGGGCAACTGAGGACGTGGAAAACGCCTTCTCGGCCCTGGTCAAACGCGAGGAGCAGGCTGCCTTGCTTGTCCAGGGAGTGGACTCTCTCGGCCGTGCACGGTCAACGTCGTTTGCGGGGTATCAAAAAGGCGTGCTCAGCCTGATCGAGGTCTTGCTGGCCGACGAAAACCTGCTGCGTGCGTCCGATGGGCGGGCACAGGCACAAACCGAGTCCGCACGCTCGGCGGTTGCAGCATTCAAGGCACTCGGCGGCGGCTGGCAACCCCAGGAATCCAACGCCGTCGCAATGAGATAGAAATAGCCCAACGTTGGGGAAATGCATCCGCTCTGCTCTGAAGAGATCGATTCATTTCCTCTTATGTCTTATGCCCCGCAGGGCGCTGGCTCTTGGGGCCACATCCGCACCAGCAACGCTGCCGCGCCCGACACCGCGGCCATCACGCACACGCCCTGCCAGCCGGCGTGCATGGCCGACGGCCGGCTGCTGCATCTGGCGCCGCAGTGGTGTGCCGAGCCCCTGCCGGTCTACCTGATCTACCCCTATTCGAATTTTTACCCAGCCAAGCTGCGCCGCTTTTTTGAAGCACTGCGCGAGGGGTTGCCCAAGGGCATGGGCCTGCCGGCCCGCGAGGACGGGGCCGGCACAGCCTGATCGCAGCGCCTGGGAGAGGTCAGGCGCCGGTCGTGCTGCCGGCCTGCTCTTGCAGCCATGAGGCAAACGCTTCAACGGCGCGATTGCTGTGGGCGGCAGCGGATCGTTGGCAAAGGTAATACCCGCGCGAGATCAGGACCCGGGTGTCGAAGGGCAAGACCAGCTTGCCGCTTTCGAGTTCGCTCTCGATGAGGCACGGCTGGATGACGATGGCTCCCATGCCGGCGCATGCCGCGACGATGAGGTTGTTGCCCAGATCGAACCCCGGGCCCAATACTGGCTTGGGCTGCTTTAAACCTGCACCCTCCATCCACACGGCCCAGTTGTCGGGGTAGTTGATGTGATGAAGAAGGGTATGTGCGGCGAGATCCCGCGGATGCTGAATGCTTCGCGCAAGTGCGGGCGTGCAGGCGGGCGTGATCTCGTTGCCCAGCAGATAGCGTCCGCGGATACCGCGTGGCCACCTACTTCCGGCACGCCTGAGCGCGATCCACAGGTCCACGTCGTCGCGTTTGAAGTCCTCGTCGAAATGAAATTGGCGCAGCTCCACCTCGACATTGGGGTTCAAGGACTTGAATTGCGCGAGCCTGGGGACCAGCCAGCGCGTTCCGAGGGTTGGTATGACGCTCACCCGCACTTTGCGTTGCGATGACGCGCCTCCGAACTGGGTAACGGCCGCCTCCAGCCCGGCGACATGGGTTTCGACCAGCTTCTGGAATTCGCGCCCGCGGGCCGTGGGCACAACGCCGGCCTGCTGGCGGTCGAACAGGCTGCAGCCGAGCCGTTGCTCCAGGCGCAGGATGGCCTGGCTGACAGCGCCCTGCGTGACGGAGAGAACTTCCGCCGCGCGGCGAAAACTTCCCAGCTGGCAGACCCCTAGAAACGCATGCAGTTCGGCGAGCGACGGCGACTTGAATTTCATGGCCGTATTAGATCATCTAATCAGCAGCTTTGAAATTGTCGTTTGTCGCGCGGCACTCGCGGCGTCAAACTGCCGGCCATGAGTCAAGCCATATCCCACGCCGAACCCGTCAAAATCGTCCGACCCGTCGTTGATCCCATCGCACTGGTGTGCGACTCCCCCCACAGCGGCACCTACTATCCGCAGGACTTCGATTTTTCCATTGAATTGCAGCAACTGCGGCAGTGCGAAGACACGCTGATCGAGCAGCTTTGGGACGCGGCGCCGCTGGTCGGCGCAACGCTGGTGCACGCGACGTTTCCGCGCAGCTACATCGACCCCAACCGCAGTGAGGACGACATCGACCTTGCGATGCTGGACGGCGAGTGGGCTGAGCCGGTGGCCCCTTCTCAACCCTGCCTGCGGCTGGGTAACGGCCTGGTGTTCAGCAAGACGCCGACGCTACAGCCGATCTACAGCCGCCGGCTTCATGCCAGCGAAATCAAACACCGGATTGAAAGCTGCTGGCGGCCGTATCGCCATGCGCTAGAGGACGCGCTGGCCCAGTCAAGCACCCCGCAGGGTGAACGGTGGCACCTCAACCTTCATTCCATGCCAAGCAACGCGTATGTGCGCCTGGGGTTGCCGGACAAGCCGCTGGCCGACATCGTGCTGGGCAACCTGCATGGCGCCAGCTGCAGCGCGGCTTTCGCTGACTTCGTCGGGGAAGCGTTCAAGCGGCAAGGCTATACCGTCGCACTGAACGACCCCTATGCGGGGCAAGACCTGGTGCGCACTCTTGGCCGGCCCGCACACGGACAGCACAGCCTGCAGATCGAAATCAACAGGGCGCTCTACCTTGACGAAAAGACGCGCGAGCCAAAGCGGCAGTTCCATGAACTCAGGAAGCGCATTCACCTGGTGCTGCAGGCCATCGCGGGACACATCAGGGAAGAAACCACTCACTCGAAACGCCACGTCAACCTCAAGGACACAGCATGATCACCATCCCAAGCCGTCGGAAGTTCCTGGGCATAGCGGCCGGTGCGGCGGGCGCGGTAGCGTGCCCGGCATTCAGCCAGCCGCAGGCTTACCCGAGCCGTCCCATCACACTGATCGTGCCTTTCCCGCCGGGCGGGGCGGTGGACATCTCCGCGCGCGCAATGGCCGACAAACTGGGCAGGCTGCTGGGCCAGCCGGTCGTGATCGACAACAAGGCCGGCGCAGGTGGCGCCATTGGCACCGGCATTGTTGCAAAGGCCGCGCCCGATGGCTATACGCTGGTCGTCACTTCGCAGTCGACCCATGTGGTCAATCCGGCGGTGTCGCCCAACCTGCCTTATGACGCAGTGAACGATTTCGCCTACATCACGCTGATCGACAGGCTGCCGAACGTGCTGGTCGCCAGCGCCAAACTCCCGGTCAAGACCTTTGCCGAATTCGTACGCTACGCCAAAGCCAACCCTGGCAAATTGAACTACGCATCATCGGGCAACGGCTCGGTGGCGCACCTGAGCATGGAGCTGCTCAAGTCGAAGCTGGGCCTGTTCATCACGCACATCCCCTACCGGGGCGCCGGACCGGCACTGACGGACCTGCTCTCGGGGCAGGTTCAGCTGACGTGGAACAACCTGCCCTCCAACCTGGCCATGCTGCAGAGCGGAAGCCTGCGCGCATTGGCCGTCGCCTCGCCGCTGCGCGCGCCGCAGTTGCCTGATGTTCCCACCTTCGACGAACTCAAGCTGCCCGACCTGAACCTCACGTCGTGGACGGGGCTGGCAGCGCCGGCAAAAACGCCGGAGGCCATCATCCAGAAACTCTACGACGCGGTACGCACCATCCTTCGTGACAAGGACACGCTGGAAGCCTGGCGCAAACGCGGTGCGATGCTGCCCGAGAACGTGCGGCCGGCCGAATACCGGCAGGAAGTGATCCAGCGGATCCGCTTCTTCAAGGACATCGCCCAGGCCAACAAGATTGTTCTGGAATAGCCGCGCATGAACCTTCACCACCCCACCACGATGCCGCAGCCAGACGGTTGACGCGCACGTCCACGACCCTGTGCCCTGTGAATTTGCTGCCCTGTTGAAGACGATGTCTTCTCGGGCCTGGGCGAACTTTGCCCGTGAATATCCATACGGCGGTGATTGATCTATCGCCATCAACAAAATGACTTGAGGAGTGAGGAATGAACTACAAAATGGTTTGCTTGGCAGCGGTTGCCGCCGGTGCAATAACCCCTGTTGCCGCGCTCGCACAGAGCACGGTGACGATTTACGGAAAAATCGATACGAGCTTTGAAAATTCGAAGACCGGCTCCGTATCGCAAGCGCTTGTTACGGGCAACGCGTCCCGGTTCGGCTTCAAGGGAACCGAGGACCTGGGCGGAGGGCTCAAGGCCTTCTTCGGGATCGAGGCTGCGATCTCTTCCGACACCGGGGCGACGACCTCGCCGATGTACCGCAACTCTTTCGTGGGGATAGGCGGTGACTTCGGAGTGGTCAACATCGGGCGTATCGACTCGGCCGCACCGAGCCGCACGCCAATCTATGCAATTCTCAGCCGCAATGTGGAGTACGTTATCCACGACGGCGGCGCCACCGCCATCGGTACATCCATTTTCAATGCACGCTCACGTGTGTCCAATGCCATCGGCTACGCCAGCCCAGTGATCGGCAACTTCGTTTTCCGCGCCGGCCACTACCTCAATGGTGAAGGCCTGACCGAAGCCCCGGCGGGCCCGATCCGGTTTGAAAGCGACTACAAGCAGACCGACGTCTCGCTGAGCTACGGTGAAGGCGGCGGCCCGTTGGGCCTGGGTGTCGGCTACGGAAAGGACAGCAAACGCGGGGGTGCCTTGCTCAATGATTTCAAGAACAAGTGGATGCTGGTGGGCTCCTACGACTTCGGCGGGATCCGGGCCTGGGCGGTTTACAACCGTGACAACTTTCAGGGCAATGCGCTGTCGCGCAGCAAGGTGGCGGCGCAGATGATCGGCGCCTCGTGGGACATCACGCCCAGCAGCAAGGTCATGGCCAACTACATCCGCAAGGATGTGCAAAGCGATCCTGCGGCCAAGCTCAAGCGCTTCCAGGCGGGCTACTCCTACAAGATGAGCAACCGCACTTCGCTGTACGCCTTCTACGATCGAAACGATCCCAACAACCGTGTCGCCAATGACGTGATCCGCGTTTACGGCGTGGGCATTCAGCACAACTTCTGAGCGCACAAAGGCACGCGATCAGTATCTGGTCCGCAAAGCCCGCCTCCGGCGGGCTTTTTTCATCAATGCACCGGCCAAGCCTTGGGCAAATTCAATCAATGGGTGTCAACACCCCCTAGTCCCCGCACAGGCCTTTTTCAACCATGTCCAGCAGATGCTCGCCGATCTGCTGCATCTGCGGACCGATGAGAGGGCCCAGCGGGCCGTCGATCACCAGCATGGCCAGGCCGTGCACCGCCGACCAGGCGAGGAATTCGGCGCCAGGGCGGCGTTCGGGCGACAGCACACCCGCACTCACGAGTTTGTCGAGCGCGGCGCCCAGCAGCTCGAACGGGTCCAGGCCGCTTTCCCCTTTGCGCTCGGCATTGGCCGGCGCGCCCTGGGCCCTTTCTTTCAAATCATCCGAGGGGCCAAAGGCCGTGCGGAATAACCCGCTTTCCGCCTGCGCGAAACGCAAATAGCCGGCGCCGACGGCGCGCACGTTGGCGCGGGCGAATTCGGCTGGCGGCAAACCCCGGGGCAGCGCAGCCAGTTCGGCCTCCATCGCGCGGGCCACGGCCGCCAGCGCGGCTGAACGAACCGCATACAGCAAGGCCTGGCGGTTTTCGAAATGCCGGTAGGCCGCGTTGGGCGCAACGCCCGCGCGGCGCGTGGCTTCGCGCAGCACCACGGCCCCGGGCCCGCCGGCGCGGGCCAGCTCCACCCCGGCTTCCAGCAGGGCACGCCGCAGGTCGCCGTGGCGGTAAGTGCTGCGGGGCGGCGGGACTGGCTGGGAGGGAGGCGCACTCGACATGGCTTGTTACTTATTTATGTGGACAGTGTTCATTATCTTTGCTATTCTTTTGTGGACGGTGTACACAATACTGCTGATTTGGCCACCGCACAAGGCCCGCAAGCCTTTAACGATTCTTTAAACGCTCTTCTTTCAAGGAACCAGACCATGCAGAAAATCACCCCCTTCCTGTGGTTCAACGACCAGGCCGAGGAAGCCATGAATTTTTATGTTTCGATCTTCAAGAACTCGAAGATCACCATGCTCAGGCGCTACGGCAAGGAAGGCCCGGGCCCGGAGGGTTCGGTCATGACCGGCAGCTTCCAGCTTGAAGGCCAGGAATTCATGGCGCTCAACGGCGGCCCGCACTTCAGCTTCACGCCGGCTATTTCGCTGTTCGTGGACTGCAAGACGCAGGAAGAGGTGGACGAGCTCTGGGACAAGCTCTCCGCGGGCGGGGCACCCAACCAGTGCGGCTGGGTCCAGGACAAATTCGGCCTGTCGTGGCAGATCATCCCCACCGCGCTCGGCGACATGCTGGGCGACAAGAACCCGGCCAAGGCCGGCGCCGCCATGAGCGCCATGCTGAAGATGCGCAAGATCAATATCAAGGAACTCCAGGAAGCCTATGACAGGGCCTGAAGAAGCACCTACTCATTCAATCATTCAAGGAGAAACCCGTGACGACCAAGATGTTTGTGAACCTGCCCGTGAAAAACCTGAACCAATCGGTGAAGTTTTTCACCGCGCTGGGCTTCAAATTCAACCCGCAATTCACCGATGAAAACGCCACCTGCATGATCGTGAGCGAGGAAAGCTTCGTCATGCTGCTGGTCGAGAACTATTTCAAGACCTTCACCCCCAAGCCGGTGAGCGACGCACGCAAAAGCACTGAGGTGCTGATCTGCCTTTCCTGTGACAGCCGCCAGGAAGTCGACGAGATGGTCAGCAAGGCCGTGGCTGGCGGCGCGACCACGCCCAACAAGGCACAAGACCACGGATTCATGTACCAGCACGGCTTTGAGGATCTGGATGGTCATCTCTGGGAGCTCGCCTGGATGAACGTTGAAGCCCACGCTGCGCAAATGAGTGCCTGAAAAAAATCCCCCAACCTTATCAACCCACGAAGGAGTCCATCATGCTGATCCAGTCTTACCTCTTTTTTAACGGCCGCTGCGAAGAGGCCATCGAGTTTTACGGCAAGGCGCTTGGCGCCGAAGTGAAGATGATGATGCGCTTCAAGGAGAACCCGGAACCCATGACCGAAGGCTGCGGGCCGGACGGCGGCGCCATCCCGGGTGAGAACATCATGCACGCCAGCTTCAGGATCGGCGAAACGGAAGTGATGGCCTCCGATGGCATGGGCAACAGCAAGCCGGAATTCAAGGGCTTCTCGCTCTCATTGACTGCGGCCAGCGATGCCGAAGCGCAGCGCCTGTTCAAGGCATTGAGCGACGGCGGCAAGGTAGAGATGCCCATCATGAAGACCTTTTACGCTTCGTCTTTCGGCATGGTGGAAGATCGCTTCGGCGTGTCGTGGATGGTCATCAAGCCTCTGCCCATGCCCTGATGGGAAGGCCCATGCAATTCCTGCTGATCATTTGCCACGACGCGGCCTTCGCGCCCACGCCGATGCTGGTGGCCGACATAGGCGCCTGGGTCCGGGACATGGAAAGCCGCGGCATCCTCAAGCACGGCAACCCGCTGCGCCCGCCCGGAGACGCGATGACGGTGCGGGTGCGCGGCGGCAAGCGCGCGGTAACCAATGGCTCCTTCACCGATAGCGCGGAAAAAATGGCAGCCTACGGGCTGATTGAATGCGCCGGCATGCAGGAGGCGATCGACATCGCAGCCGGCCATCCCATGGCCAGGGCCGCGACCATAGAGGTCAGGCCGGTGTGGTCCGACCTGCCGCGCATGGCGGCCTGAAAATCAACGATGAAATGAGTCTGCATGAAGCTTTATTACTCGGACACGCTGAACCCGCGAAAAACCTGCGCCGTCGCCAGGCATTTGAAGCTGCCGGTGGAGTTCATCTACGTGGCGCTGGAAAAAGGCGAGCACCGTACGCCGCAGTTCCGCGCAATGAACCCCAATGCCAAGGTGCCCGTGCTGGTGGACGGCACCACGACCTTGTGGGAGTCGAATGCCATCATGTGCCACCTGGCGGAGAAAGCCGGTTCCGACCTGTGGCCACGCGACCAACGCCAGACCGAGGTGATGCGCTGGCTGATGTGGGATGCCACCGAGTTCGCGCCGGCCGCCGGAACGTTTTATTTCGAGCACATCATCAAGCCGCGCTTCCTGCAGCGCGAGGCCGACCCGGCCGAGATTGCGAGGGTGACTCCGACCTTCGAGCGCTACGCAGGCGTGCTCGAAGCGCACCTGAAGGGGCGCGAATACCTCGTCGGCGACGCACTGACGGTGGCCGACTTTGCGGTGGCCATCACCCTGCCGTATGCCGAAAAGGCTCACTTGCCGCTGAACAATTTCCCGGAAATCCGGCGCTGGCACGACCGGCTCAATCAGCTGCCGGCCTGGCGTGAGCCCTTTCCCGAATGACGGCACGGTTAAGCACCTTGTACCCGCCGCTGAAAACAAAAAAGCCGGCGAGCGCTCACGCGTTCGCCGGCCCGTGCGAAAGAACCTTAGCGAGCAGGCGCGGGAACGATCACAACCGTGTCACCCGTGGCACCGGTTCTGCCGGTCTTTCCGGTGTCGCCAGTCGCGCCGGTAGCACCTGTTGCGCCTTCATAGCCGGTAGAGCCCGTCGCTCCAGTCGCACCGGTAGCGCCGGTCGGGCCGGGAATACCAACGCCAGCGCCCGTGGCTCCCTTGGCGCCGTCAGTGCCGGTGGCACCCGTGGCGCCCGCAGGACCTGCAGGCCCCGGCACGGTGACAACTGCCGCAGGCGGCGCGACAACCGTCCGCTCACAGGCAACAAGGCCCAACGTTGCGACCAGTGTGGATAAAAGTAATGCGTGTTTCATTGTCATAGTGATCCTCTGGGAAAATTCGCACCAAGGTGCGTCAACAGTTCGTTCCTGCCTTGACCGTGAACTGTTTTTTTTACGGATCATGTGCATGAAACCGATACCAGCCACAACGCTTTTGCTGAAGGTCACACATTCGAAAACCGCCAACGGCTGCCGTATGCCTGGCCCTCTTGAAAGAATCATTTCTGATGCAGACAACAGGATGAGTGCTCAAGGTACCCATTGGCAAGCGCCCATGCTGTAGGACGGGCCCACGACAGCGTGTCCCGAATCGGCAGCATCGCCAACACGCGCAACCACGTCCAGTAGTGCAAACTTCAAGCTGAACTTTCGCCAAAGCCGCGACCACTGCCAAAACCCATTCTTCATTCACACCAGACAACAAGGCAAGGACATCCATGACTGCAACTTCTTCAACCAGCCCCGTGGCCGTCGTAACAGGGGGTGCACGCGGCATTGGTCTTGCCATCGGGCAATGGTTTCTGGCCAATGGTTACCGTGTGGCGCTTCTGGATATCGACAGCGACACGCTGCTCCCCGCCGCTGCCGCCATTCAGGATGCAGGCCGCGTACTGGCGGTGCACTGCGACGTGGCCGACCCGGCACAGGTGCAATCGGCCATGGAGAAGGTGGACGCCCGCTTTGGCCGTATCGATGCGCTGGTCAACAACGCCGGCATCGCGGTGTTCAAGCCTATCGGTGAGACAACATTTGAAGAATGGCGCCGGGTTTTGGGCGTCAACCTGGACGGCGCATTTTTGTGCAGCCAGGCCTGCGCGCCCATCATGAAGCGCACGGGCGGCGGCAGCATTGTCAACATCGCGTCGATCTCGGGCTTGCGCGCAAGCACGCTTCGCGTGGCGTACGGCACCAGCAAGGCCGCGCTCATCCAGCTGACCAAACAGCAGGCGGTTGAGCTGGGCACCGTCGGCATCCGGGCCAATGTGATCGCGCCCGGGCCGGTGGACACGGAAATGGCCAAGCTGGTTCACAGCGTGGCGATCCGCTCTGACTACCACGACGTGATTCCGCTGGGGCGCTACGGCACCGTGGAAGAAATCGCATCGGCCGTGGGCTTTTTGTGCAGCCCGGCAGCCAGCTATGTCAATGGCCAGGTGCTGGCGGTGGATGGTGGCTTTGAGTCTGCCGGTGTCGGCTTGCCGACGCTGAGAAAAAACCAGGGGGCCTGAGCACGCCGTCTTGAAAACCCTGCTCCCGGCTTTTTCAGCCTTGCTCTATAGAATGATTCGGGTCTCTTCTGGCGTCACATTCTGGCGCCGCTTTCTTGTCAGGATGCCGCGTGCAACCCATTATTTCCCTTCAGAAACTCAGCAAAACTTACGCTTCGGGCTTTCATGCGCTCAAGTCGGTGGACCTGGACATCCAGCGCGGCGAGATTTTCGCCCTGCTCGGCCCCAACGGCGCGGGCAAGACCACCTTGATCAGCATCGTCTGCGGCATTGTCAATCCCAGCTCGGGCAGCGTGACAGCCGATGGACATGACGTCGTCCGGGATTACCGCGCCGCCCGCGCCAAAATCGGGCTGGTGCCCCAGGAGCTTTCGACCGATGCGTTCGAAACCGTCTGGTCCACCGTGAGCTTCAGCCGGGGCCTGTTCGGCAAGCCGCCCAACCCGGCCTACATTGAGAAAGTGCTGCGCGACCTTTCGCTGTGGGACAAGAAGGACAGCAAGATCATGGCGCTTTCCGGCGGCATGAAGCGCCGGGTATTGATCGCCAAGGCGCTGTCGCACGAGCCCACCATCCTGTTCCTCGATGAGCCCAGCGCGGGCGTCGACGTCGAGCTGCGCAAGGGCATGTGGCAAATGGTGCGGGAGCTGCGTGACAGCGGCGTCACCATCATCCTGACCACACACTACATTGAGGAAGCCGAGGAAATGGCAGACCGCATTGGCGTCATCAACAAGGGCGAGCTGATTCTTGTCGAAGACAAAACGGTTCTGATGCGCAAGCTGGGCAAGAAGCAATTGAGCCTGCAACTGCAAACGCCGTTGCAAAGCATTCCGCAGGCGCTGGCAGGGCTGCCGCTTGAACTGACGAAAGAGGGCCACACCCTGGTCTACACCTTCGACACTCAGACCGAGGAGACGGGTATTGCGGCATTGCTCAAGCAGCTGGCCGAACTCGGCATTGACTTCAAGGACCTGCATTCAAGCGAGAGTTCGCTCGAAGACATCTTCGTGAGCCTGGTGCATGCCGACAAACCGGGCGCCCAGAAGGAGGCCGCATGAACTGGCACGCCATCCGCGCTATTTACCGCTTTGAAATGGCGCGCACCTTCCGCACGCTGATGCAATCCATCGCCTCGCCGGTGATCTCGACCTCGCTGTACTTCGTGGTCTTCGGCGCGGCCATCGGTTCGCGCATGGGAGACATCGACGGCATCCGCTACGGTGCCTTCATCATCCCCGGCCTCGTCATGCTGTCGCTGCTCAACGAGAGCATCTCGAACGCCGCCTTCGGCATCTACATGCCGAAATGGTCGGGGACAATTTACGAACTGCTGTCGGCGCCGGTGTCGTCCATGGAAGTGGTGATGGGTTATGTGGGCGCTGCGGCGAGCAAGTCCGTCATGCTGGGGCTACTGATCCTGGCAACGGCGCGCCTCTTCGTGCCTTATGAGATCGCGCACCCTTTCTGGATGCTGTGCTTCCTGCTGCTGACCGCGCTGACCTTCAGCCTGTTCGGTTTCATCATCGGGCTGTGGGCCGACAACTTCCAGAAGCTGCAGATTGTGCCGCTGATGGTGGTGACGCCGCTGACTTTCCTCGGTGGCGCGTTTTATTCGATCAACATGTTGCCGCCGCTGTGGCAAAAGATCGCCCTGTTCAATCCGGTGGTCTACCTGATCAGCGGATTCCGCTGGAGTTTTTACGGCGTGGCCGATGTCAACGTAGGCATCAGCGTGGCGGCCATCATGGGCTTTCTGGGGCTGTGCCTCGGCGCGGTGTGGTGGATCTTCCGTACGGGCTGGAAGCTGAAGGCCTGAGGAAGGGACAGGCGATTGATGACAACGCCCTATAGATGCTATTGATTTTATAGCTGCTTGCGCTTTCTACATAAGGTCCACAAGCATATTTCCCTTAAACCGCCAAGGCCGGGCCGGCCAGGTGGGCTGGCGGTGCAGCTTGAAAGGACAGCGGCCAACCTTATATGTGTTCTTTGAAAGTTTCACGCCAGAAAGGCCTCTTCATGCCTGCCGACCCCACCGCAAGTTCTGTCGCTCACTCCGCCGCCCATCCAGTCCTCCAGGTCAAGCCACTCGGCTTTCCGTGGGCAACGCTCGACCCGTTCCTCTTTTGCGTGTACCACGACGACGCCTACCCTCGCGGCAATGCGCAGATGGGCCCGGACGCCTCGCTCGCGGGGCGCAACATCGGCCAGGACTTTGCCCGCAAGGACGGCTGGAACATGTACCACGGCAGCACGGTCCCGGGCTTTCCCGCGCACCCGCATCGCGGCTTTGAAACCGTGACCATCGTGCGTAAGGGCCTGATCGACCATTCCGACTCCCTGGGCGCGACAGCGCGCTTTGGCCGCGGCGACGTGCAGTGGCTGACGGCCGGCAAGGGCGTGGTCCATTCCGAGATGTTCCCGTTGCTGGACCCGCAAAATCCCAATCCACTGGAGCTGTTCCAGATCTGGCTGAACCTGCCGGCGGCCGGCAAGATGAGTGAGCCGCACTTCACCATGTTCTGGTCGCAGGACATTCCACGCCTGGACATCAAGGATGCCGAAGGGCGCGGCACCGAAGTGGCCGTGATTGCCGGCCGTATTCAAAATACCCAAGCCGCGCCACTGGCGCCGCCGCCGGATTCGTGGGCGTCGCAGGCCAAGGCCGACGTGGCGATCTGGACGATTCGCATGGCGCCCGGCGCACGCTGGACGCTGCCCGCCGCAACAGGCGAAGGCACCCGGCGCCAGCTGTATTTTTTCAAGGGGCAGTCGGCAACGGTGGGCGGCCAGGCGGTGAACGTGGACAGCGCCATCGAGCTGAGGGCCGGCATGGACGCAGAGATCATCAACGGCGGCGAGGAAGCCGAATTCCTGATGCTGCAAGGCAAGCCCATTGGTGAGCCGGTGGTGCAGTACGGCCCGTTTGTCATGAACACGCAAGCCGAAATTGCACAGACCATGGCGGACTACCAGCGCACGCAGTTTGGTGGCTGGTCGTTTGGCGATGACGCGCCGGTGCATGGGCGGGAGCCGGCGCGCTTTGCGCGGCACCCGGGCGGACGCGAAGAGCGGCCGACGGGCGACTGACGGCCGAGCAGCGCCTCGCTGCTATATTTTTAATAGCTGCCCGCGCTTGTTCTTAGCCGCTCCGGGGCACTTTTCGCATAACTCCGGCATTACCAGTCAACCTCCCCGCAGTACCCCCAGGCAATATCGGGTTTCGCAAACGCCGCCTGTGGGGTGCGGCAGCAGACGCCTACACTCCCGCCAACACAAGGAGATGCCATGAGCCAGGAGCCCAACTCCCAAGCGGTCAAAAACGAACTGAATGCGCTGGCGCAGGCGTTCTTTCGCGCCGTCTCGTTTGAGCCGGGCAGCGTGCCGCCTTACGATGACATTCACGCGCTCTTCATCGACGCAGGCCTCCTGATCAAGAACACAGGAACCGCACCCGAGATTTCCAGCGTGCGCGAATTCATCGCGCCGCGGCAGGCTCTGGTGGACAGCGGCAGCCTCACGCGCTTCAGGGAATGGGAGCTGTCGGAAACCACGCAGATCTTCGGCAACATTGCCCATCGCTACAGCGCTTACGGCAAGGCCGGCACGATGAACGGCGAGGCATTCGAGGCGCGCGGCATGATCTCGACGCAGTTCGTCAAAACGCCTGAAGGCTGGAAGATGAGCGCGATGGCCTGGGACGATGAACGGCCCGGCCTAAGTTTGCCGGACTGACTGACTGGCCACTCAGAGAGGCATCAACCCTGCGTTGACCGCCGCCTCATCCAGCGCGGCAAAGGTCATGTTGTGGCGCTCCGTCAGCGGCCCGCCGCCGGGCACCACATGGCCGTCTGCGGTGTAGCCAATGGCCTTGAACTTCCACACGCCGCCAATCAGCTTGAGTTGGCCCGCCAGCTCGCCGTTGTCCAGATGAACACTCACCACTTGTTCGTTAATTTTTTTGAGGGTCAGGGGCATCGACATTAACCTTTCCGGGTGATGGGCGGCCGAAGTATTGCGCCAAGACAAAAAAAGCGCCCGAAGGCGCTTTCTTATTGGCGATGTCGAAGTGAATTACTTCGCCACCACGCGGACCATTTCCAGGCACTTGTTGGAGTAGCCCCATTCGTTGTCATACCAGGCGACGACCTTGATGAAGGTGCCGTCCAGCGCGATGCTGGCGTCAGCGTCGAAGATCGACGTACGGGCATCGCCGCGGAAGTCGGTGGCAACGACCTTGTCTTCGGTGTAGCCCAGGATGCCCTTGAGTGCGCCTTCGCTTTGCGCTTTCATTTCGGCGCAGATTTCCTTGAGCGTGGCTTCCTTGTTGAGCTCGCAGGTCAGGTCAACCACCGACACGTCGGAGGTGGGCACGCGGAAGGACATGCCGGTCAGCTTCTTGTTGAGCTCGGGGATCACCACGCCTACGGCCTTGGCCGCGCCGGTGGACGACGGAATGATGTTTTCCAGGATGCCGCGGCCGCCGCGCCAGTCTTTGTTCGACGGGCCATCCACGGTTTTCTGTGTGGCCGTGGCCGCGTGCACGGTCGTCATCAGGCCGCGCTTGATGCCCCATTTGTCGTTCAGCACCTTGGCGATGGGCGCCAGACAGTTGGTGGTGCAGCTGGCGTTGGAGATGATCGCCTCGCCCTTGTAGGTCTTGTCGTTGACGCCGAAGACAAACATCGGGGTGTCGTCTTTGGACGGTGCCGAGAAGATGACCTTCTTCGCGCCGGCGGCAAGGTGCTTCTCGCCGGAAGCCTTGTCGAGGAAAAGGCCCGTGGACTCCAGCACCACGGTGGCGCCGATGTCGCCCCACTTGAGGTTGGCGGGGTCGCGTTCCTGCGTCAGGCGGATCTTCTTGCCGTTGACGATCAGCGTGTTGCCTTCAACGGACACATCGCCTTCGAAGCGGCCGTGCACCGAGTCGTACTTCAGCATGTAGGCCAGGTACTCAGGCTCGAGCAAATCATTGATGCCGACGATTTCAATGTCGCCAAAGCTTTTGATGGCCGAGCGAAACACGTTGCGGCCGATACGGCCAAAACCATTAATGCCAAGTTTGATAGTCATCTGCTGTTGCTCCTGGAAGTTGAAATCTTGTTGAATTGGGCGGCCGTGTCCGTTATCCGCGTGTTTACTTGCGCAGTACCTTGCGCACGGTGTCGGCCACGTTCTCAGCGGTAAAGCCGAAGTGCTTGAACAGCACTGGCGCGGGCGCCGATTCACCGTAGCTATCGATGCCCACCACGGCGGCGCAGCCGTATTTCCACCAGCCGTCCGTCACGCCCATTTCCACCGCGATGCGGGGGATGCCTTCTGGCAGCACTTCGGATTTGTACGCCGTTTTTTGTTTGTCAAACGTCGTGTTGCTGGGCATGGAGACCACGCGCACTGCGATCTTGTGGGCGGCGAGCAGCTCCTGCGCTTTCAGCGCGAGTTGCACTTCGGAGCCGGTGGCGATGATGACGGCCTGGGCCTTCTTGTTCAGGCCCACTTCGGCGGGTTCGGCCAGCACATAAGCGCCCTTGCTGATTTCACCGAGGTCGTTCTTCGGTGCGTAAGGCAGGTTCTGGCGGCTCAGCAGCAATGCCGTCGGCTTGTTCTTGTTCTCGAGCGCGACGGCCCATGCGACGGCGGTTTCGGCCGTGTCGCCCGGACGCCAGACGTCCAGATTGGGAATCAAACGCAGGCTGGCCGCGTGCTCAATCGACTGGTGCGTCGGGCCGTCTTCGCCGAGGCCGATGGAGTCGTGCGTGAAGACGTGGATGACGCGGATCTTCATCAGCGCGGCCATGCGGATGGCGTTGCGGCTGTAGTCGCTGAAGGTCAGGAAGGTGCCGCCGTACGGAATGAAGCCACCGTGCAGCGCAATGCCGTTCATGATGGCGGCCATGCCGAATTCGCGCACGCCGTAGTTGATGTGGCGCCCGCCCGCGCTCACGCCTTCGGCATTGGCCGTCAGCACGACTTCGCCGTTCATGTCAAAACGCAGGTTGGGCGTGGACTTGGTGTTGGTGAGGTTGGAGCCGGTCAAATCGGCCGAGCCGCCCAGCAACTCTGGCAGGCCGGCGGTGAAGGCTTCGAGTGCGAGCTGCGAAGCCTTGCGGGAGGCCACGGTTTCGGCCTTGGTGTGCGCGCCGATGACGGTGTCGACAGCCAGTTGCGAGAAACTCTTGGGCAGCTCGCCTTTCATGCGGCGCGTCAGCTCGGCGGCGAGAGCAGGGTGCGCAGCCTTGTAGGCAGCAAATTTCGCGTCCCAGGCGGCTTCCGCAGCGAGGCCCTTGGCCTTCGCGTCCCACGCGTCGTAGGTTTCCTTCGGCACTTCAAACGGCGCATGCGGCCAGTTGAGGGCTTCGCGCGTGAGCTTGATTTCTTCGGCGCCCAGTGGCTCGCCGTGAGCCTTGGCAGTGTTTGCGCGGTTGGGCGAGCCTTTGCCAATGTGGGTCTTGCAGATGATCAGCGTGGGCTTGTCGTTCGATTTTTTGGCGCCTTCGATGGAGTTGGCCACCAGCTCGGCGTCATGGCCGTCGATAGGGCCCAACACGTTCCAGCCGTAAGCGGCAAAGCGCACAGCGGTGTTGTCGATGAACCAGGGCGCGACCTGGCCGTCAATCGAGATGCCGTTGTCGTCGTACAGCGCGACCAGCTTGTTCAGCTTCCACGCGCCGGCGAGCGCAGCCGCTTCGTGGCTGATGCCTTCCATCAGGCAGCCGTCGCCCATGAACACATAGGTGTTGTGGTCGACGACGGTGTGGCCTTCGCGGTTGAACTCTTTGGCGAGCAGCTTTTCAGCCAGCGCCATGCCGACCGCATTGGTCAGGCCCTGGCCCAGCGGGCCGGTGGTGGTTTCAACGCCGGGGGTGTAGCCGTATTCGGGGTGGCCGGGGGTTTTGCTGTGGAGCTGGCGGAAGTTCTTGAGTTCGCCGATGGGCAGTTTGTAGCCGGTGAGGTGCAGCACGGCATAAATCAGCATGGAGCCGTGGCCGTTGGAGAGCACAAAACGGTCGCGGTCGAACCAGTTGGGGTTGTGCGGGCTGTGCTTGAGGTGGCGGCCCCAGAGGGCGACTGCCATGTCGGCCATGCCCATGGGGGCGCCGGGATGTCCGGAATTGGCTTGTTGAACAGCGTCCATTGCGAGTGCGCGTATCGCATTCGCCATCATTTGCGTATTGGCCATGTAGGCAGCTCCGGGAGGGGGAAAGATCAGGGGTAACCCGGTATTTTACCGTTTGGGCCCAGCCCGCCGGTTTGGCGGGGGTTTGGCCCCGATTTGGCTGGACGGCCCCTCGCCATGAACTAAAGTCGGGGGGATGCAAGGCCTTCACCTGACCGCCGACCTTTACAAATGCCGCTGCGACCCGGCCTGGCTGACCGACGCTACCCGACTGGGCGACTGGTGCGTGCAGGCGGTGCAGGCAGCCGGCCTGCAGGCCGTTAACCAGCTGTTTCACACTTTTCCCGACACCGTGCACGGCCCAGGCGGCATCACGGCCACTGTGCTGCTGGCCGAGTCGCATGTGTGCGTGCACACCTGGCCTGAACAGAAAGCCGTGACGCTGGACGTCTATGTGTGCAACTTCGGCGGCGACCACTCCGCCCGGGCACGCGGCCTGATGGATGCGCTGGTGCGCCGCTTTAACCCCGAATGGACCGAGCAGCGGTCGCTGGACCGGGGCGATACGCAATGACCGGCGCACCCATCAAGGCCATGATCATGGCCGCCGGCCGTGGCGAGCGCATGCGGCCACTGACCGACACCACGCCCAAACCCTTGCTGGCGGTGCGCGGCAAGCCGCTGATTGACTGGCAGGTTGAGGCGCTGGTGCGCGGTGGCTTTGCCGACCTGGTCATCAACACGGCCTGGCTGGGCGAACAGGTTCCGGCCCATTTTTCGGCGCTTTCTTCAAGCCATTTCGGGCTCCAGCCCAATAAGGACGGGCGCAAGCAGCTATCAATTTCATACTCGCACGAAGGCGTGGATTTTGGTGGCGCACTGGAAACCGCGGGCGGCATTGCGCGTGCGCTGCCGCTGCTGGGCGACATTTTCTGGGTGCTGGCAGGCGATGTGTTTGTGCCCGGCTTTGAATTCACCCAGGCCGCCGTCACCCGGTTTGCTGCAGGCAACAAGCTGGCCCACCTCTGGCTGGTGCCCAACCCCGCACACAACCCGAAAGGCGACTTTGGCCTCAGCCCCGACGGCCTGGCGCTGAACCTGCCCAAGGACAGCCCGCAGCCCAAATTCACTTACAGCACCATCGGCCTGTACCGGCGCGAACTGTTCGACAGCCTGCCCTTCGGCAACCCGCAGGGCCTGAAAGCCCCACTGGCACCGCTTTTGCGTACGGCGATGGACAATCAGGCCGTGAGCGCCGAGCTGTATGAGGGCGCCTGGACCGATGTCGGCACACCGGCGCGGCTGCACGAGTTGAACCAAACCACCACGATCTGAAGCACTAAAGCGGAACGCACATGAGCACCACCACGATCTACGAAAAACGCCGCGCCGCCATTGCCCGCGCCCTGAAGGCGGCCGGCGGCGGCATCGCCCTCTTGCCCACCGCGCCCGAATACCCGCGCAACCGCGACAGCGACTTTCCCTACCGCCACGACAGCTACTTTTATTACCTGACCGGCTTCAGCGAACCCGACAGCTGGCTGGTGATTGAGGCCAGCGGCAAGACCACGCTGTTTTGCCGGCCCAAGGACCTCGAGCGTGAGATCTGGGACGGCATTCGCCTGGGCCCCAAGGCCGCGCCCGCCGCGCTGGGTGTGGACGCCGCCTTCAGTGTGGAAGCATTGGAAGAAAAAATGCCTGGGCTGCTGAGCAACCAGAGCGCCGTGTGGTTTCCATTTGCCACACACAAGGGCCTGGAAACCCAAGTGGACGGCTGGTTGAACAAGGTGCGCGCCCGCGTGCGTTACGGCGCCGAGTGCCCGCAAAGCCAGCACGATTTGTGCAAGCTGCTCGACGAAATGCGGCTCGTCAAAGACAGCCATGAAGTCGCGATCCTCAAGCGTGCCGGCAAGATTTCAGCCGGTGCCCACGTACGCGCCATGCAGACCTCCGCCGCCATGCTGCGCAACGGTGCCAACGGGAAACTGAAGGGCGGCCTGCGTGAATACCACCTCGAAGCCGAACTGCTGCACGAGTTCCGCCGCCATGGTTCGCAGTTTCCGGCGTACGGCAGCATCGTCGCCGCCGGCGCCAACGCCTGCATCCTGCATTACCGCGCCGGCGATACGGAACTCAAACCCGGCCAGCTGTGCCTGATCGACGCCGGCTGCGAACTGGACGGCTACGCCAGCGACATCACCCGCACCTTCCCCGCCGACGGCAAGTTCACGCCGGCCCAGCGCACGCTGTACGACATCGTGCTGGCCGCGCAGGACGCCGCGGTGAAGGTGACGAAACCCGGCAAGCGTTTTCTGGACCCGCACGATGCGGCGACGCGCGTACTGGTGGAAGGCATGCTGGACACCGGCCTGCTCGACAAAAAGAAGCACGGCAAGGTCGACGACGTGCTCGAGTCCGGCGCCTACCGCCAGTTTTACATGCACCGCACGGGCCACTGGATGGGCATGGACGTGCATGACTGCGGCGACTACACCGAGCCCGGCAGCAAGCCGCGCGAGGAAAAAGACGCCCTGGGCCAGACCGTGATGCGCAAGCCCTCACGCATCCTGCGGCCCGGCATGGTGCTGACCATCGAGCCCGGTATTTATGTACGCCCCGGCAAGAACGTGCCCAAGGAGTTCTGGAACATCGGCATCCGGATTGAGGACGATGCGCTGGTGACCGCCAAGGGCTGTGAGCTGATGACGCGGGGTGTGCCGGTGGATGGGGATGAGATTGAGGCGTTGATGAAGGGGTGATAGGGCGCTTTCTGCCGTGGGTTGAGCGGCCGCCCTCAATAGCGCTATCAATTTAATAGCTGCTTGCGCTCATCCCTATTGAGTTTGAGGCCAAAATATCTCTTGAAATGGGCCTGAAACGGGCCCGATTTCAATTTGGGGTGCAAAAAACCTTCTCCCGGCGCGTTCGGGAGGTCTTTCGAGCCTTCGTTTAGACATCAGAAATGGCTTGGGGCCAATAGAGACGGGCGCAAGCAGCTATTGAATTAATAGCGACCTTTTTTGAGGTTGTGTTCGATTTCATTGGAGCGCGCGCTTCTTGGGACTGCTGGCCGGGGGTTGCCCGGCGGC
This sequence comes from Polaromonas sp. P1_F8, assembly GCF_056405635.1. NCBI lineage: Bacteria > Pseudomonadati > Pseudomonadota > Betaproteobacteria > Burkholderiales > Comamonadaceae > Polaromonas > Polaromonas sp. P1_F8. Next base: position 130,887 of record NZ_JBFUBS010000004.1, read on the forward strand.
AAGTAACTTTCTTTTGCGTCGCCAAAAGAAAGTCACCAAAGAAAAGGCGACCCTGCTGTCTGCGTCCCTGCGCTTCGCTCCGGGCAACCTGCGGTGCTCGGTTCAGGCGGGGTCTCGCTCGAACTCGCCTTCGGCTCAGACAATCGCGATCCCTGATCCGCCTGAACCTGTGCTCCTCGGCGCAGACAGAAGGGGGTGGGGACAGGAATACCAAACAGCCGAATACCAATACTGAATACCGGAAGAAACAAGGACTCGCCGTGGCGAGTCCTTGTTGGTATTTGTGTTGGTTTTGTATTTTTGTCCCCGCTCCCGATTGGCCCTTGTGGATGCGCCGAGGAGCGCAGGGCCAGACGGATCAGGGCAAAAACTTGTTTGAGCCGAAGGCGAGTTGTTTTTGACCCCGGCTGGCCCGAGCACCGCAGGTTGCCCGTAGCGTAGCGAAGGGACGCAGGAACCAGGGTCGCCTTTTCTTTGCTTACTTTCTTTTGGCGAAGCAAAAGAAAGTGAGTTGCATGCCGGGCAACCCCCGGCCAGCAACACTCAGCAAAAAGCACACAGCCGGAACAACCCCAGCCAAAACAAAACTCAAACCAAACCCAACCCCATCCCCCTCCGATGCCCCTGCGTAAAAGCCTCCTCAAACACCGAATACCCCGATAAATCACTGTGCGCAAAATGCAGCCGCTGCCAAGGCGCCTGCAAACGCCCTTGCAGCGCCCGCAAAGCCGCACTGCTGCGCACACCCGGCACCGGCGTGCTCATCGCATGGCCATAGCGCATGATGTCCATGCGCGTGACCTTGCCGGGCAGATCAGGGTGCGGCACCGACAGCTCGGCCAGCACGCTGTCACGCCAGTGCGTCCAGGGTTTCTCGTACAAGGTTTTGCGCCCCGCCGGTTCAATGCCGAAGGCGCGGTAGTACGTGAGCACCGTGGCGCCGGGCACGGCCTGCAGGCTCTGATGCATGGCATCGACGTAACCCAGGCCTGCCTGCGCGGCGCTGTCTGATGCGTCCCCGCCGTAGATCACGTTGTCCCAGCTGGGTGCGGCGCCGGGCCGGTCGTGCAGCGCGGCCTTGATGTGCAGGTTGGCCACCAGCCAGGGGGCGTAACGCAGCTGGCCGGCGGCTTCGCGCAATGCAGGCGGTGGACTTTCCACCACGCGCGCCGCCACAAACAGCGGCATGGCCAGGATGCATTGCTCAGCCTGCCAGCGCTCGACGGTCTGGGTGGCAGCATTGAACGCATCGACCTCCACGCCATGCCGGCCCGCGGCCACGCGAACCACGGTCCGGCCGGCGTACAGGCGTTCACCGAGTGGCGCGGCCAATTGGCGGGTGAGCCAGCCGTTGCCCTCGGGCCAGGTGAGCACACCCGCTTCGCGCTCCGCAGAAGCGGCGTCACCGGGCGCCTGAAAGCCATGCCGGCTGGCGAAGTAATGAATGCCGGCCCAGGCCGATACCGTGTCCAGGCCCGCGCCGTAATCGTCGCGGCAACAATAGTCGAGGTACCAGCGCAGCGGCGTGTTGGTGAGTTGCTGCTGGTCCAGCCATGCCCTGAACGTCACGGCATCCAGCGCGCGGTGTTGTGGTGCCAGGGGCACTCCGGCAACAGGAATCTGGAATGCGGCCGCAGACGAGGCCTGCTGCACCAGCGCCGCAAAACGCCGGTATTCAGCCAACACGCCAGCATCCACATCCTGCAGCGGCAGCAGCCCTTCCTGCCACTGGCCGTTGATGAACAACCGCTCTTGCGGGCTGTGGCACAGGTGGCGTTCGTCATACACCCAGCGGCCGGCCACGCGCCGGCGCAGTGAAAGCTCCTCGAGCAAATCCTGGACGTCACGCGCCGCATCCCCGGGTACCGGCAGGTAGTGCGCGCCCAGCGGGCAGGGCACGCCACTGACCAAGCCTGCGCGGCTGTTGCCGCCGGCCTGGTCTTCCAGCTCCAGCAGCGCGAAGTCCTGCATGCCGCGCAGGCGCAGCGCACGCGCCGCCGCCAGGCCGGCAACACCGCCGCCGGCAATCAGTACGCGGGTGCGCCGGGTGACGGACGGGGTCGGCCAGGCACGGGCCCTGCCGGTCTCGTCAGGCCGAAGCAGATGGCCGCGCTCATGGTTCGCACCCACAAAACCGCCTTCAACGTACGTGGCCTCCTTGCAGCCCAACAGCGGTAGCGCAGAGGCGGCCAGGAAATCCCGGCGCTTCAATGCAGCACCTTGCCCCATTCCTGCTCGTAGCTGTGCACCAGTTCCTGGCTGGAGAGCCGGTTCACGGGCGCCGGCACGCGTGCCATGTCCACAGGGAAATCAAACAGCAAGGGCAGGGTCTGCGGGTCCAGAAAACGCAGGCCGGCAGGCAGGGTGCCCATTTGCGTCGTGGGGCTGAAAGGCCGCCGGCTGGCGACCACAAAACCCCATTCGCCAAAACTGGGCACATTGGCGTGGTAGGGGGCGGCCTTGAGCCCGACGGACTCCAGCGTGCTCACCACCGTCCAGTAGCTGCGCCGCGCCACCAGGGGAGACGTGGTCTGGATGACGGCATACCCGCTGGCCGAAAGGTGCTGGTCGAGCAGCGCATAAAACGAGTTGGTGTAGAGCTTGCCGATGGAAAAATTGGTCGGGTCGGGGAAGTCCACAATGATGATGTCGAACATGCCGGCGTTTTTGTCCAGCCACTGGAAGGCGTCGGCATTCACGACGCGCACCTTGGGTGACAGCAGCGCGTCGCCGTTCAGGCGCTTCAAGGCGGGCTGCTGGCTGAAGAGCTGCGTCATGGCCGGGTCCAGCTCTACCAGCGTGACGCTTTCCACACTGGGGTATTTAAGGACTTCGCGCACCGCCATGCCGTCGCCGCCGCCCAGCACTGCAACCGTTTTCGGCGCACCGTGCGCGCTCATCACGGGGTGCACCAGTGCTTCGTGATAGCGGTATTCGTCGCGCTCGGCGAACTGCAGGTTGCCGTTGAGGAACAGGCGGTGGCCCCCGCGGCCGTTCGTCACCACGATGCGCTGGTAAGGTGTGGTGGCGGTGAAAATTACACGGTCCTGGTAGAAATGGTCTTCGGCCAGCGTGGTGATCTGGTTCGCGCCCACAAAGCCGGCGCCCAGTGCGCACAAGACACCCAGGCAAGCCAGGGCATGCGACTTGACGTGCCGCAGCTCATGGCGGAACAGCCACAGCGCCCACACCGCGACAGCCGCGTTCATGAGGCCGAACAACAGCCCGGTGCGGATCAGGCCCAGATGCGGCACCAGCACCAGCGGAAACGCCAGCGACACAGCCAGCGCGCCCAGATAGTCGAAGGTGAGCACCTGCGACACCAGCTCCTTGAGCGCCACATTACGCCGCAGGATGCGCATGACCAGCGGAATCTCCAGCCCCACCAGCGTGCCGACCAGCAGCACCATGGCGTACAGCAGGAAACGGAAAGCGCCAGGCACATAGGCATTTGCCAGAAATAGCGTGGCCGGCAGCGCACCGCCCACCAGCGCCACCATCAATTCAATGCGCAAAAAATGGGCCGGCAGCTGCCGCTCGAAAAACCGCGACAGCCAAGACCCAATGCCCATGGCGAACAGGTAGCTTCCGATGATGGTGGAGAACTGCAGCACTGAGTCGCCCAGCAGATAAGACGCCAGGGCACCCGCGGCCAGTTCATACACCAGCCCGCACGCCGCCACCACAAAGACGCTGGCCAGCAGCGCGACCTCAAGAGGGCGCGGTGTGGTGGGCGGGGAGGATTCAGTGTTCAAAATGAAAGGCCGGTATGCGTGAATGCGATGCGAAGCGAGCCGGTATCACGACGGCGTCAGGGGCGTAGCGAGCGAGCTGCGGGCAAGGCGGACGGCGCACAGGAACCGGAATGTACCTGCGGGTACATGAGGATTCCGAGCACCGGCCAACGCCGCCCCCAGTTCGCGCAGTAGCCGGGAACTACCCGTGGATGGCGGCGGCTACTATTACGCAGATGCCTAATGCCATGGCGGCAACCACCAGCGCCAGCGCCACGTTCTGCTTCTCGACAATCTCCAACCACAGGTCGTACGGTGTCATTTTGTCAATGATGACAAAGCTCAGCCAGAAGATGATCACGCCGATCAGCGCGAACAAAATCGAGCCGAGGAATGCGGCGGGTTTAAGCCATTCAAGTCCCATGATGTTCTCCAGAAAAAATCTGCCAGGTTGAATAGGAAGGGGCCGGCGTCATTTATGGCCGCCTCCGCCGGAAAATCCACCGAATGAGCCGCCTGAACTGCGCGAGCTGCTGGACGAAGAACAGTTCTCGACATTCGGGTCGCAGCGTGAGCAGCGTGTGACCAGCAACAGAACCACCAGTATCACCAGCACCACCACAACGATGGTGCCGCAACCCATGCCCGACGCGCTGCTCAGGGGTTTGGCGTCCGCGCGCTTGAAGAGGTCTTTTTTGCCTTCAAGCTTGAAAGCCCTGGCGATCAGTTCGCCGTCCTGCTTGCTGCCGCTGGACCAGGTGACTTCGTTCGGCGCCTCTTCCTGGGACAGCAATGCGCTGCCGCTGGCGAAATCGCGGTTAAAGGTTTTTTGCCCGCGCTGCACCTGCCAGTAGAACTCGCCGGCGGCATACGTGGTCTCGGCGCGGTAGCTGCTTTGCAGGCGGTAGGTGGTCTTGAGGTAGGTGGCGCTGTCGCCACCCGTCTTGAAGGTGGGCGCGCCGGTCAGGGGCTTGACCAGGCTCCAGCCGTCGGTGGCGTCCACCAGAAAGGTAAAGCCGCGCTTGCGGTTGTAGAGCAGGTATTCATCCCAGCCGAAATGCTCGTCCGGGTCGTCGGGCTCGTACCCCATGCGGTGCTGGAACCCGACGACCTGCCATTGCGTGCCCAGCAACTGGCCCGTGCTTCCCAGTGCGATCAGCGGGGCGACCGGTTCATCCTGGATCGCATGCTGAAGCGCGGCGCCTGTGCCCTGGGTCAGGTCGATGAGGCTGTTGCAGGAACTGCAGGTGACGCTTTTGCTGGCAGCCAGTGTGACCGCCACCGTCGCTCCGCAGTTGGGGCAGCTGAACTGCCTGCCGCTTTCTTCCTTGGCAGACTCGTCCTTCAGGCCAGCCAGCTTCAGTTCGTCAAGCAACACCGAGCGGCCCAGCGACAGCACCGGTGCGCCGCTACCGGATGCCGTGCCGTAGTCAACACTGAGTACATCACCATCCGTGCTGCGCAATTCAACCACGGCAAAAGGCATGCCCAGCGCCGGCAAGCGCGGCAACTCGCCCTGGGCTGACAGCAGCACAACGCTCTCGTTGGAGGCCACACTGAAGGGCTTGGCATTGATCGCCGTGGTGGCGCCGATGCGAAAGTTTTCTGCGGGCGGTACGGCGCGCTGCAGGCTGGTGGGCCGGCTGAACACATACGCGCCGTTGTCCTCGCTCAGAAAGGCCGCGCTGCCGTCGTCCAGGATGGCATACCACTCGGTCCAGGTTCCCTGGGCGTACTTGTATTGCAGCCGGCCCACCAGCGTGAAGTTGCGGCCCTGCCAGACCCCGGAGGCCTGCAGCTGCAGGGGGCTGAAATCGTTGAACAGCTCGGCCATCTTGCCGATGCGCGACAGCGTGTCGCCGTCGCGCACGACAGTGCTCTGACAATAGCCGCACACCGCATGGGTGGATTGCGCGCTGCGGAATTCAACAGGCGCACCGCAGCCGGGACACGGCGCGCGGTAGGCGCGTTGCGAGTTGATTTCAGTCACAGCGGCAGCAGGTCAGCGCCAGTCAGAGGACCCGCGCAGCGAAGGGCCGCCCCGAGCAAGCGACGGCCCCCTCGGGGGGCAGCGACCCACACGAAGTGGGAAAGCGTGGGGGCCACATTCTCAGACCAGTTTTTTTAGCAGCTCGGCCTTCTTGGCGTCGAACTCTTCCTGCGTGAGGATTCCCTTGGCCTTGAGTTCCCCCAGCTTCTCGAGCGTTGCCATGACATCGTCTGGCTTGACCGCCGCGGCGGCGGCAGCCGAAGCCGCCTGGGCTGCGCCGCCCTGCAGGCCCTGCTGCAGGTTTTGCGCCAGCACCTGGCCCAGCGCCACACCGGCACCCAGGCCCATGGCGTCACCGGCAATACCGCTGCCGCCCCCGCCGCCTTCGGCGAACTTCGGGATGGCCTGCGCCGTCTGGTACTGCATGAACTTGCCCATGTCGTTGCCGACCATGCCCATGCCGATTTTCTGGTCGAGGATTTTCTGCAGCTCTTCGGGCAGCGAAAGGTTCTGCACCGTCATGCCCTCAAGCTTCAGGCCGATCTTGGCAAATTCGGGCACGAGTTGCGCCGCCAGCGCCTGCGCAAACACGAGCTGGTTCGCAGCCAGGTCGAGGAAGGCAATGTCGCTGGCTGCAATGGCGGCGGAAATGTTCTGCAGCACCAGGCCGCGCAGCTGTCCGTCAAGGTCGGCCGTGGTGTAGCGATCGCGTGTGCCTGAAATTTCGGTGTGGAAAAGCTTGGGGTCGGCAACACGGAAGTTGTAGTTGCCGAAGGCGCGCAGCCGCACGGCACCGAAGTCCTTGTCGCGAATGGTGATGGGCTGGGGCGTGCCCCACTTCTGGTCGATCTGCTGGCGGGTGCTGAAGAAGTAGACGTCGCTCTTGAAAGGGGACTCAAACAGCTTGTCCCAGTTCTTGAGGTAGGTCAGCACCGGAACGGTCTGCGTCGTCAGCTTGTACATGCCGGGACCGAACACGTCGGCAATTTTGCCCTCGTTGACGAAGACCGCCATTTGCGATTCGCGCACAGTGAGCGAGGCGCCGTACTGGATCTCCATGTCGGCCATCGGAAAACGCCAGGCCAGTGTGCCGTCGTCGTCCTCGGTCCACTGGATGATGTCGATGAACTGTTTCTTGATGAAGTCCATTAAGGCCATGGCGCGCTCCCTTGAGTGGTTGTCGGCCACATGATACCCGCCGACAACGACGTTTTTACGTTATTTACTGGCCCTGACCGCCTCCAGTGCAGTTCAGGCCGCGGCCCTGCTCCGCGCAGTCCTGCGGGACCAACCCGGCACTGCGCGGATCAGGGAACCCTGCCAGGCGGAAAGTCGGCACATCGGCCGCAACGCCGCCTTCGGCATCCTTGATGCCGGCGGCGCGCAGGGACTGCTGACGGCGCTCGTCGCCTGCCAGGACTGGCAGTGCCGTACCGTTCACAATGCGCGCGTCACCGGTACGCTCCGCGGTATTGGCCGGGGCCGGCGTGATATTGGCCGTCGTGGCGGCCGTCGCATTCTGCAAGGTGTAATTGCCGGCGTCGGCACCTGACAGGGTGATGCCGGTAATGCTGACGGGCTTGCCGTTGCCGACGGCAGGCGAATCAAAGTTGCCGGTAGCCGCCCCCACGGTGAGAACGTCCGCGCCTATCCGGCCGGTAAACGCCGCACCGCCCGTTGCCAGCGTGGCTGATGTGGTGCCGTCCTGCACCTTGTTCGCGGCGGTGATGCCGCTGACATTCGCAATCGAAGCCGGCGTGATATTGGCCGTGGTGGCGGCCGTGCTGTTGACGCTGTAGTTGACCGCATCGGCACCGGTGATGGCAATGCCGCCGACGTTGACGGTTTTGCCCACGCCGGCGTTCTTGTCGACAAAGCTGGCCGAGGTGTTGCTGGCCGCGAGTACATCGCCGGCGACCCTGTTGTCGGCCAGTGTCACGGTTGCGGCAGTGCCGCCGTCGTACACCTTGTTTTGAGCCGTGGCACCCACCGTCAAGGCGCGTTGCGTGATGTTGGCGGTGGTGGCGGCCGTGGTGTTGGCGCTGTAGTTGCCCGCATCGGCGCCGGTGAGGGCAATGCCGCTGACGTTCACTGTCTTGCCGGTGCCGACGTTCTTGTCGATAAAGCTCGCTGCGGTATTCGTGGTGGTCAGCACATCGCCGCTGAGACGGTTGTCGGTGAGCGTGACGGTAGCTGCAACGCCGCCGTCATAGACACGGTTCTGGCCGGTGGCACTGACCGTCAACGCGCGCGGCGTGATGGTCAGCGCGCCATTGGTCAAGGCCAGGGTGTAGTTTTCGCTGTTGGTCCCTACGCCGGCAGTGATAGCCACCGGTCCGGCCGCCACGGCTGTCCGGTCAACGGCTGTGGTGGTGTAGTTCACGCCCAGGCCGGCGATCGTGTCACCGTCGATCAGCCCGCTTACCACCCCGGTCAGCAGCGGGTTGGTGTCGCCATACACCTTGGTCTTGTTGTCGGCCGTAACCGTCAGGGTCGGCGCAACGCGGTAGAGGAAAGTATTTGCGCTGCCGGCCGGTACATAGCTGGCGTCGCTGTTGTAGCGCTTGCTGTAACCGGCAACGCCCTCGAGCGTGGTGCCGGGGTCACCGCTGTAGACGAGGTAGCGGCCGGATGCGGCCACGATGCCGCCCGCGCCCACATTGTTGATGAGCTGGCCGCCGGTGCTGACGCCGGCCGCATTGGCGCTGCCGGCCTTGAGGACCACGGCATCGCCGGTGGCGGAAGAATTCACGGCATTGTTCAACGTGAGATTTGACGCCGCGCCGGTGGTTTCAATTTTGACCGCGCCGGTGGCCGTTACGCCTGCTGTCGCACCGACCGTGCCCACAATCAGTGCACCGGCCTGCCTGTAGTCCACGCTGCCGGTGCTGGCGGCGAGCGTGGTGACGACATTGCCCGAATGGCCCAGCGTGTAGGCACCCCCCACGCCCGTCAACGCAAGCCCTGACGCCGTGATGGCTGCGGTCTGGCTGACCGCACCAGTCGCAGTCAGGCTAAGCGTGCCGGTGCCGACGTTCGATCCCAAGCCGCCAACACCCAGGTTGATGGCACCAGTGCTTCGCACGAAAGCGTTGGCATTGCCGGTGGTGTTGACGCTCAGATTGGTGGCCGCCACATCGATGCCATTGCTGGCGTTGGCGCCGATCTGACCGTTGGCGTTGAGGGTGACGTTCTGCGCGGTGATGGTTTGCACGCCCACATCGTTGATGGAACCGGCATTGAGCGTAAGCGTCTTTAAGGCCAGGTTGACCGGGCCGCCAATGGTCATGGCACCGGTGCTGGCGGCATCGCCGATGACGATGGGGCCGGTGGCACCGGTAGCAATGGCGGTGAGCTCTGCAGCGGTGAGGTCAAACCCGGCCGCGCCTGCCAGCGACATGGTGCGACTCGCAGTTTTGGCTTTGAGTGTCAGCACGCCGCTGGTGGTCAAGGCGTTGTTACCGGTATTCGCGGTGATGTTGACGGTATCTGCCGTGATGCTGATGGGGCCGCTGCCGGCCGTCACATCGAAGTTGTTCTGGGTGTAGGCGCCCGTGCCGGTGTCGATGGAGACAGCGCTATTGGTGGTGTTGAGGGCGCCTGCCACCGTCACGGCGTTGTTGCCGTTATTGAGCGTGAAGCCGCCCGCCGCCGTGATGGCGTTGAGGGTGACGATGCTGTTGGCCTGGGTGCCTAGGTTCAGCGAACCAGCGCCCGTACCGGCCACCGTCAGTGAAGCAGCCGCTATAGCTCCCGATTGCGTGATGTTGCCGTTGGACTGCAGGCTCAGCGCGCCCGTGGTGTTGATCGCTGCAACATCAAAGCCGGTGGCGTCCCGGTAGGAGATCGCACCATTCGCGTTCGCGGTATCGGTGAGGTTACGAGCGCGCAAATCGACCGTGTTCACCTGGTTGGCGGCATTGCTGAGCGTGATGTTCGCCGTACCCGCGGACAGCGTCTTGGCGATCAATGTGGGTGTGGTGATCGCGCCCGTCTGGGTGATGGCACCGCCGGCTGCCAGGGTCAGGCTGGTGGCCGCGGTGACCGCACCCAGTTGCAGCGCGTTGACGTCCTTGATGCTGACGTCGTTGCCCGAAACAACGCTCAAGGCACCGGAGAAGTCGTTGGCCGGGTTGTCCAGCGTCACGGTGTTGGCTGCGCCGGCCGTGATGCTGGTGGTGCCGCCTGCGATGACGGCACCGGTCTGCGTGACAGCGCCACCAGCCACCAGCGTGAAGCTTCCGGTTGCGGCGCTGCCACTGCCCGCGTTGATGCCGCCGATCACCACTGCATTGGCATCGGTGTAGGCGATGGCCGCGGCGGTGCGATCCGCGTCCGCCGCATTACGGGTTTGCAAAACGATGCTGGCTGCATCATTTCCTGCGTTGGTCAGGGTAATGGCCGCTGGCGTGTTGTTGAGTGTCTTGGCCGACAGCACGTCCGCCTTGATCGCACCGGTTTGCGCGATGGCGCCTCCGGCCACGAGCGTGACGTTCCCCCCAGCGCCGGCGCCGTTGTTGATGCCGGAAATGCTCACGCCATTGACGTCCGTGTACTGGATGGCTGCGGCACTATTGGCGCTACCGGCGGCATCCCGTACCTGCAGGTTGAGGGTGGCGGCGTTGTTGGCGGTGTGGTTGAGCGTGATGGCCGCGCCGGCATTGTTGCGGGTCGTTGCGGTCAAGGTACTGGCCATGATGGCGCCGGTCTGCGTGATGGCGTCACCCGCCACCAGCGTCACCGCGCCTGCTGTGCCGCCCGTGCCGCTGTTGATGCCGGCTACCGAAACAGCATTGGTGTCGGTGTAGAGGATCGCGGCGTTCGCGTTCGCCGTCCCAGGCGCTGCGACCGTGCCAGTTGCAACTTGCAGATTGACGGTGGCGGCATCGTTGCCGGCGTTGGTCAAGGTGATGGCTGAGCCCGCTGCGCTATAAGTCGCCACATTCAGAGAAGGAACCACCAACGCGCCAGTCTGGGTGACAGCGCCCCCGGCTTTCACGGTAAGACTGGAGGCTACCGTCGATGCCCCCAGCACAATGCCGCTGGCGTCGCTGAGCGCAACGTTGTTGCCGCTGGCCACAGCAACGGTGGCGAAATTGTTGGTTGCGGTGGTCAGCGTGATGTCGTTGGCCGCCCCTGCTGCCAGCGTCATGGCACCGGTCACCGTCACTGCGCCTGTCTGGGTGATCGTACCGGAAGTGTTGATGCCCAGCGTGCCCGAAACGGTGGAGGCGCCCAGCGCCAGCGCGTTAGCGTCTACCAGGGCGACGTTCAGCCCAGAGGTCACCGACACCGCGCCGGTAAAGTCGTTGCCCGTGTTGTTCAGGGTGATGCTGTTGGCCGCGCCTGCTGCGAGGGTGGTCGCACCGGCCACGGTGACGGCACCGCTTTGGGTCAATGCGCCATTTGTGGTGACGACCAGGGTTCCGCCCACCGTCGAGCTGCCCAATGCCAGGGCATTGGTGTCCCGCAGCGAGACGTTGTTGCCGGAGACGACCGAAACCGCGCCTGTGAAGTTGTTGGTTGCCGTGTTCAGCGTGATGTCGTTGGCCACGCCCGCAGCAAGTGTGGTGGCGCCTGTCACGGCCAATGTGCCGGTTTGCGTGATGGCGCCGGAAGTGCTGACACCCAGCGTGCCGGACACCGTCGATGCGCCCAGCACCAGTGCGTTGGCGTCGGCCAGACTGACGTTCAGCCCCGAGGTCACGGCCACAGCACCGGTGAAATCATTGCCCGCATTGTTCAGCGTGATGCTGTTGAGCGCGCCGGCCGTGAGGGTGGTGGCGCCGCCCACGCCAAGCGCGCCGTTTTGAGTCAAGGCGCCGTTCGTGGTAACGACAAGGTTACCGCCCACCGTCGAGCCGCCCAATGCCAGGCTATTGGTGTCGCGCAACGAAACGTTGTTACCGGAAACGATAGACACGGTGCCCGCGAAGTCGTTGGTCGTGGTGACCAGCGTGATGTTGTTGGCCGCACCCGCGGCCAGCGTGGCAGCGCCCGTAACCGCGAGTGTGCCGGTCTGCGTGATGGCGCCGGAACTGTTCAGGTTCAGCGTGCCGGAAACCGTCGAGGCGCCCAGCGTCAGCGCGTTAGCGTCGGTCAGCGCGACGTTCAGCCCTGAGGTCACGGAGACGGTGCCGGTGAAGTCGTTACCCGCGTTGTCCAGCGTGATATTGTTGGCCGCGCCCGCAGCGAAGGTGGTGTTGCCGCTTGCGATGATGGCGCCGGTCTGCGTGACGGCGCCGGTGGCCATAAGCGCGAGGCTGCCTGTTGCCGCACTGCCACTGCCCGCGTTGATGCCGCCGATCACCACTGCATTGGCATCGGTGTAGGCGATGGCCGCGGCGGTGCGGTCGGTATCTGCCGCATTTCGCGTTTGCAAGACGATGCTGGCCGCATCATTTCCGGTGTTGGTCAGCGTGATGGCTGCCGGTGTGTTGTTCAGCGTTTTGGCGGACAGCACGCCCGCCTTGATTGCGCCGGTCTGCGTGATGGCGCCGCCAGCCACCAGCGTGACGTCGCCGCCTGCGCCTGTGCCGGTGTTGTTGATGCCCGAAGTGCCGAATCCATTGGCATCTGTGTACTGGATGGCCGCGCCCGCGTTGGCCGCACCAACGGCCGCCACTGTACCGGTACGCGATTGCAGGTTGACAGTGGTCACGTCATTGCCGGCATGGGTCAACGTGATAGTGGCACCGGCGGCATTGGCCGTGCTTGCAGTCAGCGTACTGGCCTTGATGGCGCCGGTCTGTGTGATGGCGTCGCCGGCCAACAGCGTCACCGCGCCTGCTGTACCGCCCGTGCCGCTGTTGATGCCGGCTATCGAAACAGCATTGGTGTCGGTGTAAAGGATCGCGGCGTTCGCGTTCGCCGTCCCAGGCGCTGCGATCGTGCCAGTTGCAACTTGCAGATTGACGGTGGCGGCATCGTTGCCGGCGTTGGTCAAAGTGATGGCCGAGCCAGCCGTGCTGTAAGTCGACACGTTCAGCGCGGGTGCAACCAGTGCGCCCGTCTGGGTGACAGCGCCCCCGGCTTTCACGGTAAGACTGGAGGCTACCGTCGATGTGCCCAAGGCGATTCCGTTGCTGTCGCTGAGCGAGACATTGTTTCCGCTGGTCACGGCCACGTTGGCAAAGTTGTTGGTCGCCGTGGTCAGTGTGATGTCATTGGCCGCGCCCGCAGCCAGCGTCGTGGCACCGATCACCGTCACTGCGCCGGTCTGGGTGATCGCGCCGCCCGCGTTGATATTCAGCGTACCGGACACCGCCGAAGCACCCAGGCTGATCGCATCGCCGTCTGTCAGCGCGACGTTGCGGCCGCTGACGGTTGAAACTGCTCCGCCGAAGTTGTTGGTTGCGTTGTTCAGCGTGATGTCGTTGGTGGCTCCTGCTGCGAGCGAAGTTGCCCCGGTCACGCTCAGTGCACCGCTTTGCGTCACGGCGCCGGCGGTGACGACAGTCAGGGTTCCGCTGACATTGGAAGCGCCAAGCGCCAGTGCATTGGTGTCGCGCAGCGAGACGTTGTTGCCAGAAGCGACCGACACGGCACCCGTGAAGTTGTTGGTGGTCGTGGTCAGCGCGATGTTGTTGGCCGCGCCCGCAGCCAGCGTGGTGGCGCCTGTCACGGCCAATGTGCCGGTCTGCGTGATGTCACCGGCGGTGCTGATGCCAAGCGTGCCGGACACCGTCGATGCGCCCAGCACCAGGGCGTTGACGTCGGCCAGACTGACATTCAGCCCCGAGGTCACGGCCACAGCACCGGTGAAGTCGTTGCCGGCGTTGTTCAGCGTGATGCTGTTGGCCGCGCCAGCCACAAGGGTGGTGGCGCCGCCCACGGCAAGTGCGCCGCTCTGGGTCAAGGCGCCGTTGGTGGTCACCGCAAGGGTGCCGCTGACCGTTGAAGCGCCAAGGTCAAGGGCATTCGCGTCACGCAGCGAGACGTTGTTGCCAGAAGCGACCGACACGGCACCCGTGAAGTTGTTGGTTGTCGTGGTCAACGTGATGTTGTTGGCAGCGCCCGCCGCAAGCGTGGTGGCGCCGGCGACGATCAGGGCGCCGCTCTGCGCGATGGCGCCAGTGGTATTGACGCCCAGCGTGCCCGAGACGGTCGAGGCACCCAGCGTCAGCGCGTTAGCGTCGGTCAGAGCGACGTTGCGGCCGCTGACGGTTGAAACTGCTCCGCCGAAGTTATTGGCTGCGTTGTTCAGTGTGATGTCGTTGGCAGCTCCTGCTGTGAGCGAAGTTGCCCCGGTCACGCTCAGGGCGCCGCTTTGCGTCACGGCGCCGGCGGTGACGACAGTCAAGGTTCCGCTGACGTTGGAAGCGCCCAGCACCAGCGCATTGGCATCGCGCAGCGAAACATTGTTGCCCGACACAACCGACAGATCGCCCTGGAAATCATTGGTGGCCGTGTTCAGGGTGACGCTGTTGGCTGCGCCTGCAGTGACGGAGGTGGCTCCTTTGATCACAAGCGCGCCGGAGGTCTGCGACACGGCGCCGGTTCCTGAGATGGTCAGGTTGCCAGTGCCAATGCCGCCCGTCGTCGTAATACTGCGAAGCGTCTTGGCCGCTCCCGCGATGGCGACATCACCACCGAAAGTGGACAAGGACCCGTTTATGCCGAAGGCGGTGGTACCCACAGCGTTCAGGTTGGTTGACAGCGAAGCGGCCGTCGAAGTGATGGCCGCGTTGATCGCGATGTTGCCGTCGGCGTTGAGGGTCAATGAGCGGGCGGTGGCGCCCGTATATGCGATGTTGTTGGAAACCGTGATGTTGCCCGTACCGCCTGTTCCCGGCGAGGTATTAACGATCACATTGGCGCCCGCGAGTTGGCCGAGCAGGGTACCGACATTCAGGTTGGCCGTGCCGGTGCCGCTCTCAAATGTGGGGCCCGCGCCCAATCCACCCGAGTCGGCGACTGAAGAGATCGTGATATTGGAGGGATCCAGCAAAAGGGTGCCGGTGCTTCCGTTCGCAGCGGTCAGGTCGGTAAAGCCGTTGTAGTCAAGATAACGCTTGCCCGAAACCTCGGCCATGCCGCCGTTGCCTGCATCGCTGCCGGCATGGGCCGCAATGCGGCCGCCGAAGCGGGTGGTGTCGTCGGCCCACACCACCACCTTGCCGCCGTCGCCGCTGCGGTGGGCGCTCGCGTCAATCCGCACCTGCTCGCCCACAAAAGTGGCTGTCGCATTTTGCTCAGGGCCCCGGCCCTGGTAGTTGCCGCCGACCAGCGCCGTGCCCCCGCCTGCGTCTCCCGAGACATCGATGAGGGCGGTGCCTGCCAGTCCCACCTTGTCGCCTAGGACCTTCACGGTGCCGCCGGTCTGTCCGTTTTCAACACCTGCGGCACTCAGCTCGCCGGTCACATGAACCACACCAGTGCCACCGCCGCTCAGCAAAATCGTGCCGTTGCGCTCCACCGCCGAGTTGGCACGTATCACGCCGGACTGGTTGATGACGGTGGCCAACGCATCGCCCATGGCACTGGCCAGCACGGCAACCTGGCCGCCCGTGGCCATGATACTGCCGCTGTTGGTGATCGCGGCCTGCGCGGCCGCGGCGTCCACCGAGAAGCGCACCAGGCCTGTGCCCGAAGTGTCGACCGACACGCGGGAGCCTGCCAGCAGGCCAACCGAGCCAGCGTCTGCGGTGATGGCGCCGGTATTGCTGACCTGGGGTGCGGCCAGCAGCACGTAACCGCCGCGCGCAATGTTGATACTGCCGTGGTTGTCCACCGGGCCGGAGCCGTTGCCGCTGAAGGTGTAGCGGCCCGCCATGAAGTCGCCGTTGCCGATGTCGAGACTGGAGGCGACGAGCCCGCCCACATTGACCTGCGCCCCCGGGGCGAACATCACGCCGGACGGGTTGATCAGGAAGACCTGGCCGTTGGCGCTCAGCGAGCCGAAGATGGACGAGGCGCCGTTACCGATGACGCGGTTCAGCGCGACGGACGAGGCGCCCGGCTGCACAAATTGCATGGACTGGCCGACGCCGATGTTGAAGCTTTGCCAGTTGAGCACCGCCTTGTCGCTGGTCTGGTTGACCACCATGGCGTTGGCCGACGGCGTGCTCACGCTGGCCTGGCCGGCCACCACCTGGGCACCTTCAGGCAAGGCGGTGGCCCAGGGCGAGACAGCCGCCAGCAGTGTTGCAAGCAGGCGCGACAGCCTGCGGTCGCTGCGGATGCGATAGGTGGCCGAGAGCTTGCGCGACAGGCGGACCACCACCGTGCGCACGGACCAGGGGCGGTAGGCGGCGCGAGCTGAAGAAGTGGGGGCGGTCATGATGGGTATGCAGAGCAGGGGTTGGGGCCGGGCTAGAACCAGGTTTGAAGCGAAAGCCATGCGCGCGGCGCACGGTCCGGGTCGCCGGTGGACGGCAGCGCCGTCGTCGTGCGCCAGGCCAGGTAGGTCTTGACCAGAAATTTGCCGGGCTGGCCCAGCGTGGCGCCCACACCGACGGAACCGAGGTTCAGCGTGTTGGCATTGCCCGGCACAGTGGGGCCGTTCTGGTTGAAGCGAATGCGCCCATGGTCATAGAAAGCCAGCAGGGTCAAAGGCTCACCCCAAACCGTTGGCGCGAGCTGGTAACGCGACTCCAGGTTCAACAGGAAACCTGTATCGCCGACGCCTTCGCCCACCGGGTAGCCGCGCACGCCGTTGGGCCCGCCCAGGACCATTTTTTCGGCCGAGCTGAGGTTTTTCGACGCAAGCTGAGCCTGTGCCGCGACGTGAAAGCTGTAAGCGGCATCAAAAAACTGGGAGCGCTGGAATTCCAGGTTCAGCTTGCTGAAACCGCCCGCTGTGCGCAGGCCGCCGAGGCCGTCGTCAAGCGCCTGATCGGCAGCATTCAACGTGAGGCGGCCGAAGGTGGCGTTCACGGCATAGTTGTTCAGGCTGCTGCCGCCCGCCAGCTCGTCGATGAAGTTACCCGCCAGCCCCAGCCTGAGCGCGACGATGTCGCGCTCGCTTTTGAGTGCAGGTGTGCGCGTTTCGTCAACGAGCTTTTTTTGCTCTGCACTGATGAGGCCGTACAAATTGTTGGCGCGCCCGCGCAGCAGGGGGTGGGACAGGTTGAGGCCGAGAATGTCGGCCCGGCCGCTGGCCCCCAGCGGCTCGAATTGCTTGCCCAGCGCGTAATCCAGGCGCACCGCGCTGACACCCACCCGCGTGCCGTAAGCGCCGACCGGCACGGTGTAGCCGGCGCGGTACAGGGTCGAGCCAGCCTGGTCGCTTTGCTGGGTGCTCAAGGCCAGCACGTCACCGCGCCCCAGCAGGTTGTTGAGATTGGCACTTAACGTGACACGCGCGGCACCAGCGGCGCGCGCGCCATGGTTGTCTACGCTGACCGAGCCGTCGGCGCGCGGCCCTTTGCCCTGCACGGTGATCAGGACATCCGCCAGGCCCAGGCGATCTCCGGGCTCGACCGTAGCGCCGGCGTCATATCCCGCCAGGTCGCGCAGCAACAACACGGGCTTGTCGAGTGCGTATTCGGTAACGGCGTCACCGGAGCGCAGCTGGCTGCCCACCAGTTCTTCCGCAAATGTTTTTGAGATGCCGGCGCCGTCGACACGCACAGTGACGCGGCCGACCCGCGCTTCAATGATGGTGATGGCGACAGTCCCGCCTTCCGCGGGAAACGCCTGCTCGGGCAGGTAGGCCTGCGTGAGCAGATAGCCGTTCTGCCGGTAAAGCGCGCTGATGGCATTGGCGGCGTCTGTGAGGCCGGCCAGATCCGTGGGCCGGTGGAGCCGGCTCGACAGCAAAGCCGCAAGTGCTTCACTGGAGAAAACGCTGTTGCCGGAAAAACTGAACGCCGCCGGCGTGATGCGCGCAGCTCCGGCTGCTGGCTCCGCAACCCGGGGTGGTGTCAGTTCGGGCAGTGGGCCGCTACGCGGGGGTAGCAGCGGTAACGAACCTTGCGGCTCCAGCAGCGTTCCGGCATCGGGCCGCACGTCCACGCGGGCCTGCGCCAGCGCAGGGACGTCCAGGGCGATACATGCGCCCAGAACCCCCCAGGCGAAAAGCCTGGATGCCAGAAAGACTGAACTGCGCAAGGAGCGACCTTTCGGTGGACAAATGAAACAAAATGTTTTATTGGTTGTAGCGCTTTAGCCTTACGCTGTCCAATATTTTTCGCTGGAACTCCTTCCATTTTCGCTGTAAGTGTTTGTTTTTGCACGATTATTTAAGCTCTTTAGGAAAATAAAGGGGCGCGCTCAATGGTCATCGACCATTTGTAAATGAATGTTACACAAATTATTCCCGTCGACAGGCAGACAGAAGTGGTCGTCGGCTGCTTGATGGAGCGCTGGTCAACAAGATGAGAAGAAGAGGCAAAGAAGGGGGAACAGCACTCATGGGGGTCTGTGCCAGCCCTCGCCAGTACTGGCGAGGGCTGCGCCAGAAGCCTGCAGACGGTATGCCCAGGCCGTATTTGCTATCTTTTTGAGAGCTGCTTGCGCACGTCCAGCGGGGATGGTGAGCCGTTTTAATGCTCAATCATGGCACCGACCCGTTCACCGGGGTTGCCCACGGGATCGCCGCCAACCGGGAGCCATCTAGCCGCAGCGAAACTGCCGACGCAGCAGAAAGCGCCGGTTAACGGCCTCAAAAACAGGCTGGAGTCAGCCAGGCCCCTCGCTAAAGACACGAGAAGGAGAGGACGACGCGTACCCGTCCCGGGGCCTCAGCTCAGGCTGTGCCCCATACCTCGCGTGCGGTTTCGACCACCAGGCGCAGCTTGTTGCGTTGCGCTTCCACGGCGATGTTGTTGCCGTGCACGGTGCTGCTGAAGCCGCACTGCGGTGACAGCGCGAGCTGCTCCAGCGGCGCGTATTTCGCGGCGTCTTCAATGCGGCGTTTCAGGTCGTCCTTGCTTTCCATTTCACCGAACTTGGTGGTGACCAGGCCCAGCACCACGGTCTTGCCCTTGGGCAGGTATCGCAGGGGTTTGAAGTCGCCGCTGCGGCTGTCGTCGTACTCGAGGAAATAGGCGTCCAGGTCCATCTCCTTGAGCAGCGCCTCGGCCACCGGCTCGTAGTTGCCGGCCGCGGCGTGGGTGCTCTTGAAGTTGCCGCGGCACAAATGCATGGCCAGCGTCATGCCGGCGGGCTTTTGCGCGACCACCTTGTTGATGAATTTGGCGTAGCGGTGCGGCAGCTCATTGGGGTCGTCGCCGCGCTGGCGCGCCGCCTCGCGCATTTTTTCGTCGCACAGGTAGGCCAGATTGGTGTCGTCCATCTGCACGTAGGTGCAACCGGCCGCGGCCAGGCTGCGCAACTCGTCGCCATAGGCTTTTGCCACGTCGTCGTAGAAAGCCGGGTCGAGTTCGGGATAGGCCTCCTTGCTGATGCCGGCGCGGCCGCCGCGAAAGTGCAGCATGGTGGGCGAGGGAATCGTGACCTTGGGCGTGTTGCCCGCACTGACCTGGCTTTTGAGGTACTGGAAGTCGGCGAGCTGGATGTCCTTGACGTGGCGCACCTTGTCGATCACCCGCATCACCGGCGGCGCCAGTTCCATGCTGCCGTCGGGCCGCTGGATGGTGACCGGGATGTCGGTCTTCACGCCGCCGATCTGCTCCAGGAAGTCGATGTGGAAGTAGGTACGGCGGAATTCGCCGTCGGTGATGCTTTTGAGGCCCACGTCTTCCTGGAACTTCACGATTTCGGTGATGGCCTGGTCTTCGACCTTGCGCAGTTGTTCGGGCGTGATCTGGCCCTTGGCTTTTTGCTCGCGGGCTTCCAGCAGGTACTGCGGGCGCAGAAAGCTGCCGACATGGTCATAACGGGCGGGTAGCTTGGCGGTCATGGGAAAGTCTCCGTAGTTGGCAAATCAGGATTTCACAGGCACAAGCCCTCATGGTATTCCAGCAAAATCGCCCCTCATTGAATACATAAACTCCGTATTTACCCTGTATTTCCCTTTTTTTCTTGGATTTTTTGCAATTTATGTATACATTGAGTATCCATGAATGTCCAGAAATCGACTTTTCCCTTGAATGCTTGGTATGCCGCCGCCTATGACGTGGAAGTGGGCCGCACGCTGCTGGCGCGCACGATTTGCAAACAGAAGGTGGTGATGTTCCGCCGCACCGACGGCCAGGTCGCCGTGCTGGAGGACGCCTGCTGGCACCGGCTGCTGCCGCTGTCCATGGGCACGCTGGACGGCGACGAGGTGACCTGCGGTTACCACGGCCTGGTCTATAACGCTCAAGGCCGCTGCACCCACATGCCTAGCCAGGAAACGCTGAACCCCTCGGCCTGCGTGCGTGCCTTCCCAGTGCTGGAAAAGCACCGCTTTGTCTGGATCTGGCCCGGCGACCCGGCCAAGGCCGACCCGGCGCTGGTGCCCGACATGCACTGGAACGACGACGCAGACTGGGCCGGCGACGGCAAGCTGATCACGGTGAAGTGCGACTACCGCCTGGTGGTGGACAACCTGATGGACCTGACCCACGAAACCTTTGTGCATGGCTCCAGCATCGGCCAGCGCGCGGTGGCCGAAGCGCCCTTTGTAGCCACGCACGGCCACCGCACGGCCACCGTCACGCGCTGGATGGAAAACATCGACGCACCGCCTTTCTGGGCCGGGCAGATTGAGCACGCGCGCGGCTACAGGGGCAAAGTGGATCGCTGGCAAATCATCAAATTCGAAGCGCCCTGCACTGTGAACATCGACGTCGGCGTGGCCGAAGCCGGATCAGGCGCGCCACCCAAAGACGGCGAGCCGGGCGACCGCAGCAAGGGCGTCAATGGTTTTGTGCTGAACACGGTGACGCCAGAAACAGACGGCAGCTGCCACTACTTCTGGGCTTTCGCACGCAACTACTGCCTGGGTGAACAGCGCCTGACGCACCAGCTGCGCGAGGGCGTGGCCGGGATCTTCCGCGAGGACGAGCATGTGCTGGAAGCCCAGCAAATCGCCATCGATGAACACCCGGACCACCAGTTCTACAACCTCAACATCGATGCCGGTTCCATGTGGGCCCGGCGCCTGATCGACGGGCTGATCGCGCGGGAAAAACCACCGGCACCCGTCATCGCCATCCGCCGGGCCGCCTGAGGCGGAAATCACCTCCCATGCCAACCACAACAACCGCTATCAATTCAATAGCTGCTGGCGCCCATTCAGAAAGGGCTACAGGCCAAAATAGCCTTGAAAGCGCGCAGGTACGGGCGCAGCTGCAGCTTCGCGAGATGATCCTGGCCGGCGAGTTGCCCGGCGGCGCACGCATTGCCGAGCTGTCCATCGTTGAAAAACTCGGCTTCTCACGCACGCCGATCCGCGCGGCATTGATGCGGCTGGAGCAGGAAGGCCTGCTGGAATCGCTGCCCAACGGGGGCTACGCCGTGCGCACGTTTTCCGAACGCGATGTGTCCGAAGCAATCGAGTTGCGCGGCACCATCGAAGGGCTGTCGGCGCGGCTGGCCGCCGAGCGCGGCGCACCTACCGTGGTGCTGAACGAAGCCCGCGAATGCCTGGGCAAGATTGATGCTGTGCTCAGCCAGCCTGCGCTGGACGATGAGGCTTTCTCTTCCTACGTCGCGCTGAACGAGCGGTTTCATGAACTGCTGGGTGAAATGGCCGGTAGCAGCGTCATTGCCAAAGAACTCGAACGCGTGTTCAGCCTGCCGTTTGCGTCGCCTTCGGGTTTTGTGGTGGTGCAGGCCAATTCCCCGGGCGCGCGCGACATGCTGGTCGTGGCCCAAGACCAGCACCGCCAGGTGCTCGACGCCATTGAGCAGCGCGAGGGCTCGCGCGCCGAAGCGATCATGCGCGAGCACTCACGCCTGGCCCAACGCAACCTGCGCGCTGCCGTGGCCAGCCACAACCTGGACCAGATGCCCGGCGTGCGTCTAATTAGAAAAAAATGACCCCCCGAAGCGGCCTGCGGCCGCCTCCCCCCAAAGGGGGCGCCGCCTGTGGCCCGGCAAAGCCGGTTCCACGGCGGCCCTGAATTGAAGAGACCACGGAGAACTGAAGAATGAGAGCCAACGCTACCTGGACCGATGCAGTCATTGAGTCCTTCTGTGACCTCACGCCAACCGTGCGTGAATTCATCATTCGGCCCACAGACAGTGCCCAAGGCGTGCAGCGCCACGAACCCGGCAGCCACCTGCAGGTGCAGCTGCTGGTGGACGGCAGGCCGCAACTTCGTTCCTACTCCCTGGTCGGCGAGACCGATGACCAAACGTATCGCATCGCGGTGAAGCGGCTCGATGACGGCCGCGGCGGTTCGCGCGCGATGTGGCAGCTGGCCGCCGGCGACCGGTTGCAGGTGAGCGGGCCGCGCAACCATTTCCCGCTGGACTTCAATGCGCCCGCTTACCTGCTGGTGGCCGGCGGCATCGGCATCACGCCGCTGGTTGGCATGGCCGAAGCGCTGGCCGCCCGCTGTGCGCAGTCGGGCCGGCCGCTGCGCATGCTGTATGGCACGCGCAGTGAATCTGAGCTGGCTTACGGCGAAACACTGCGGGCTTTCCTGGGCCAACGGCTGCATGCGGCCGTCGACGCGCGCATCGACTTTGCCGGCGAAATTGCGGCACTGCCGGCGGGCGCGCAAATGTACGTCTGCGGCCCGGTGCCCATGCTGGACGCTGCGCGCCATGCCTGGGAAGCTTCGGGCCGGCCGGCGGCCGACTTGCGCTATGAAACCTTCGGCAACAGCGGGCGCTTCGCACCGCAGGCTTTCCGGGTGCAGCTCCCCCGCCACGCGCTGGACATCACTGTGCCGGCCGACTGCAGCCTGCTGGATGCGCTGGAGCAGGCTGGGGTGCAGGCCGTCTTCGACTGCAAGCGCGGCGAATGCGGCCTGTGCACACTGGACGTGCTGGCGCTGGACGGCGAGATCGACCACCGCGACGTATTTTTGAGCGAGCACGAGAAACAGCAGAACACGCGGCTGTGCGCCTGTGTCTCACGGGTGGTGGGTTCGGTGACGCTGGACTCTTCCTACCGGCCCGACAGTTGATCTCTGAACCGGTCCACCATGGCGCGCCAGTGAAGTTCGCATACAGAACATTGGTACTTGTTGCGAACGCTCAGTAAACTAACGCCAGCATCCCGCCCTTATAAATTCAAAATCGACCACTGGAGACAAACCATGAAAAGACGCCTCTTTACCGCTGCAGCCCTTGCCGTCGCCAGTCTGGCTTCGGCTACTTCGGCACTGGCCCAGGACAACACCTTCAAGATCGGCCTGATCCTGCCGATGACGGGCCAGCAGGCCACTACCGGCCGACAGATCGAAGCGGCCGTGCGGCTTTACATGGCGCAGAACGGCGACAGCGTGGCGGGCAAGAAAATCCAGCTGATCGTGAAGGACGACACCTCACTGCCGGACACCACGCGCCGCCTGGCGCAGGAGCTGGTGGTCAACGACAAGGTCAACGTTCTGGCAGGCTTTGGCATCACGCCCTCGGCCCTGGCCACCGCGCCCATCGCGACACAGTCCAAAACACCCATGGTGGTAATGGCTGCGGCAACGTCCAGCATCACGCAGGCCTCGCCCTACATCGTGCGCAGCAGCTTCACGCTGCCGCAGGTCTCGGTCGCGCTGGCTGACTGGGCGCCCAAGAATGGCATCAAGACGGTGGTCACGCTGGTGTCTGACTACGGCCCCGGCATTGATGCCGAAAAATTCTTCAAGGACCGCCTGACCTTCAATGGCGGCCAGGTGACCGACGCGCTGCGCGTGCCGCTGCGCAATCCCGACTTCGCGCCCTTCCTGCAAAAAGTGCGGGATAACAAGCCTGATGCGCTCTTCGTCTTCGTGCCCTCCGGCGCGGGCGCGGCGGTGATGAAGCAGTTTCTTGAGCGCGGCCTGGACAAGGCCGGCATCCGCCTGATCGCCACCGGCGATGTGACGGACGACGACCAGCTCAACGACATGGGTGACGGCGCGATCGGCGTGGTGACCTCCCACCACTACTCGGCGGCGCACCCCTCGGCCATGAACAAAAAATTCGTGGAAGCCTTTGCCAAAGCCAACAAGGGCCTGCGCCCGAACTTCATGGCCGTGGGCGGCTATGACGGCATGCGGGTAATTTACGAGGCGCTCAAAACCAGCAAGGGCCAGGGTGGCGGCGACGCGCTGCTCGAAGCCATGAAGGGCCAGCTCTTTGAAAGCCCGCGCGGCAAGATCTTCATCGACGCACAGACGCGCGACATCGTGCAGGACGTCTATCTGCGCAAAGTCGAGAAGAAGGACGGGCAACTCTACAACGTGGAATTTGACGTGATCAAGGACGTGAAAGATCCCGGGAAGAATAAGTAACCCCCCGAAGCGCCGCTTCGCGTCGCCTCCCCCCTGCTGGGGGCAACACCAGCGGCCCGGCGAAGCCGGTTCCGCGGTGTTCCTGGTAAAGACACATGCTCACTATTCTCTTCGACGGTATCGCTTACGGCATGCTGCTGTTCATCCTGGCGGTGGGCCTGGCGGTGACCATGGGCTTGATGAATTTCATCAACCTCGCGCATGGCGCCTTCGCCATGGCCGGCGGCTACATCACCGTGTTGCTGATGCAGCACTTCGGCGTGCCTTTTTTGCTGTGCCTGCCGCTTGCCTTCGCCGGCTCAGCGCTGCTGGGCGCTGTGCTGGAGCGCACGCTGTACCGGCCGCTGTACAACAAGCCGCACCTGGACCAGGTGCTGTTTTCGATCGGCCTGGTGTTCATGGCGGTGGCCAGCGTGGACTACTTCGTCGGCTCGACGCAGCAGATCGTGCAGCTGCCCCAATGGCTCAAGGGCCGCACCGAGATCGGCAGCGGCGCCTGGATGCTGGGCATGGGCCACTACCGGCTGTTCATCATTGCGGTGTGCGCCGCGCTCACGCTGGGCCTGCAATACGTGCTGACTCGCACGCGCTTCGGCAGCCGCTTGCGTGCCTCGGTGGACGACCAGCGCGTGGCGGCCGGCCTGGGCATCAACGTCAACATTGTGTTCCTCTCGACCTTCGCCGTCGGCTCGGGCCTGGCCGGCCTGGGCGGCGCGCTGGGCGCCGAAGTGCTGGGGCTGGACCCGAGCTTTCCGCTCAAGTTCATGATTTACTTCCTGATCGTGGTGGCCGTGGGCGGCACCACGTCGATCACCGGACCGCTGCTGGCCGCGCTGCTGCTGGGCATTGCCGACGTGGCGGGCAAGTACTACATCCCCAAGCTGGGGGCCTTCATCGTTTACAGCCTGATGATCGCGATCCTGATCTGGCGGCCGCAGGGCCTCTTTGTGCGCAAGGGCGGCAGATAAATGAACCCTCAAACGTCCCTGCTTAAAAACAGCCGCTGGAAGCTCTGGGAACCGGTGCTCTGGCTCGCCGCCTTCGCCGCGCCGGTGCTGATGCCCAGCCACGCGTCCATCATCAATGAGATCGCCATCGTCGCGCTCTTCGCGGTGTCGCTGGATCTGGTGCTGGGTTACACAGGCATCGTCTCGCTGGGCCATGCTGCTTTTTTCGGCATAGGCGGCTATGCCGCCGCGCTGTTCGCCAAGCTGGTCATGCCGGACCCGCTGGTGGGCCTGGCGGTGGGCATCGCCACCGCCACGCTGCTGGGTGCTGTGTGTTCACTCACCATCCAGCGAGGCAGCGACCTGACACGGCTTATGGTGACACTGGGCGTGGCGCTGATCCTGCTGGAGCTGGCCAACAAGCTTGACTGGCTGACCGGCGGCGCCGACGGCCTGCAGGGCGTGGTCATGGGCCCGCTGCTGGGCCGCTTCGAGTTTGACCTGTCGGGCCGCACCGCCGCCTATTACTCGCTGGCCGTGCTGCTCATTTTGTTTGTGCTGATGCGTCGCCTCGTGCATTCACCGCTGGGCGCGACACTCAAGGCGATACGCGACAACCGCCTGCGCGCCATGGCGATCGGTATTCCGGTCGCCTCCCGCCTGGCGGTGGTCTATACGGTGGCGGCGGGCGTGGCGGGTGCCGCCGGGGCGCTGCTGACGCAGACCACCGGTTTCGCTTCGCTGGACTTGTTTGAGTTCCACCGCTCCGCTGACGTGCTGCTGATCCTGGTGGTCGGCGGCGCGGGCTGGCTGTATGGGGGCGTGGCTGGGGCGATTGTGTTCAAGCTGATGCAGGACGCGCTGTCGTCCATCACGCCGCAGTACTGGACCTTCTGGATAGGCCTCTTCCTGGTGGTGCTGGTGCTGGTGGGGCGCGAGCGCCTGGTCCGGCCCTGGACATGGTTGCCCAAGCGCCAGCGCGGAGGCCAGCCATGAGCGCGACACCGAACAGCGACGCGGTACTGTCCGCGCAAGGGCTGGTGATGCGCTTCGGTGGCATTGCCGCCACCAACAGCGTGAGCCTGAACCTGCAGCGCGGCGCGCGCCATGCGCTGATAGGCCCGAACGGCGCGGGCAAGACCACGCTGGTCAACCTGCTGACGGGCGTGCTGCAGCCGACGGAAGGCCGCATCCTCCTCGACGGCGAAGACATCACGCGGCTGGCGCCGCACCAGCGCGTCAAGCGCGGGATGGTGCGTACCTTCCAGATCAACCAGCTCTTCGATTCGCTCACACCGCTGGAAACGCTGGCACTGACCGTATCGCAACAAGCGGGGCTCGGCGCGAAATGGTGGCAAGCGCTGGGGCGCAACCAGCGCGTGGCCGAGCGCTGCGAACAGTTGCTGGAGCAGTTTCACCTGACCGGAGTGATGGATCAACCGACCCGCATGCTGGCCTACGGCAAGCGCCGCCTGCTGGAAATCGCCGTGGCGCTGGCCTGCGAGCCGCGTGTGCTGCTGCTCGACGAACCCGTGGCGGGTGTGCCGGCCGGCGAGCGCGAAGAACTGCTGCAGACCGTGGCCGCACTGCCCGCTGACGTGTCGGTACTGCTGATCGAGCACGACATGGACCTGGTGTTCAGCTTCGCCACCACCATGACGGTACTGGTCAACGGCACGCTGCTGACCGAGGGCACGCCTGAGGAAATCGCGGCCGACCCTCAGGTCAAGGCGGTCTATCTGGGCCATGGCGAAGGGGTGGCTCATGGCTGAACTCCTCAAGGTCGACAAACTGCGCGCCGGCTACGGCGAGGCAGTGGTGCTGCACGAGGTGTCGTTCGCACTGGGCGAGGGTCAGACGCTCGCGCTGCTGGGCCGCAACGGCACCGGCAAAACCACGCTGATCAACACACTGGCAGGCGCGACGCGGCAGCACGGCGGCACCATCTCGTTCGGGGCAGGCACATCCATGGTCGCGTTGCACCATTTGCCCTCGCACGAACGCGCGGCGGCCGGCATAGGCTGGGTGCCGCAGGAGCGCAATATCTTCAAGTCGCTGACGGTGCACGAGAACCTGACGGCGGTGGCGCGCCCGGGCAAATGGAACCCCGAGGGCGTGTACGCCATGTTCCCGCGCCTGGCCGAGCGCAAGGGCAACCTGGGCACGCAGCTGTCGGGAGGCGAGCAGCAGATGCTGGCGGTGGGCCGGGCGCTGGTACTCAACCCGAAGCTGCTGCTGCTTGACGAACCGCTGGAGGGCCTGGCGCCCATCATCGTGGAGGAGCTGCTGCGCGCCATACGCCGCATCACGCGCGAAGAGGGCCTGAGCGCCATCATCGTGGAGCAGCACCCCCAGGCCATTCTGGCGATTTCCGACAGCGCCGTGGTGCTGGACCGCGGCATGGTAGTCCACACCGGAACGGCCCAGGCGTTGCGCGAGCAGCCCGAGCGCCTGGACCATTTGCTGGGTGTTGCGCGCTGAGCGGCGGCAGGCCCGCCAACCTGCCCTTTTTTAATTTGCGCTTAAAGCGCTCAAATAACGGCTACGCGTCGCCATCATGAATGAGCTCCGGGGCAAAGCGGCTTTCTGTGCTGAAAAGTCAAAAGCAATACACCTTTTTGCGTAGATTCACTTACTAGGGTTTTCCCCTTCGACGGCCTACAATCGCAGACCTTACAAGAAATTGACGGTCGACCCGACCGTTTCCGCTGGAGACCTTGCTGATGCCGACACCCCCCACCGCGACGCCCAATAGCACTGAAGCCAATCGCGAAGAAAAACGCGCCGAATTGCGCCTCGCCGCACTTGAATACCACGAGTTTCCGACCCCGGGCAAGATCGCCATCGCAGCGACCAAACAGCTGACCAACCAGCGCGATCTCGCCCTGGCTTATTCCCCAGGCGTCGCGGCACCTTGCGAAGAAATTGTCAAGGACCCGAACAACGCCTTCAAGTACACCAGCCGCGGCAACCTTGTGGCTGTCGTGACCAACGGCACCGCCGTGCTGGGCCTGGGCGACATCGGCCCGCTGGCTTCCAAGCCGGTTATGGAAGGCAAAGGCGTGCTGTTCAAGAAGTTCGCAGGCGTGGATGTGTTCGACATTGAGATCGACGAAAAAGACCCGGCCAAGCTGGTCGACATCATTGCTTCGCTGGAGCCGACCTTCGGCGCCATCAACCTTGAAGACATCAAGGCGCCCGACTGTTTTTATATCGAGCGTGAGCTGCGCAAACGCATGAAGATCCCGGTCTTCCATGATGACCAGCACGGTACCGCCATCACCGTAGGTGCGGCCGTCCTGAATGCGCTCAAGGTTGTCGGCAAAGGCCCGGGACAAGTCAAGCTCGTGACGTCCGGCGCGGGCGCGGCCGCCCTGGCTTGCCTGAACCTGTTGCTCAAGCTGGGTATCCAGCGCGAAAACGTGTTCGTGACCGATCTGGCCGGCGTGGTCTATGAAGGCCGCACCGAGCTGATGGACGAAGACAAGATTCAGTTCGCGCAGAAGACCGATGCACGCACGCTTGCCGACGTCATCGCTGGCGCGGACATCTTTCTGGGCCTTTCCGCCGGCGGCGTGCTCAAGAAAGACATGGTTGCCAAAATGGCCGCCAAACCCATCATCCTGGCGCTGGCCAATCCCAATCCCGAAATCACGCCGGAGGACGTCCGGACCGTGCGCGACGACGCCATCATGGCGACCGGCCGCACCGACTACCCGAATCAGGTCAACAACGTCCTGTGCTTTCCCTACATCTTCCGCGGCGCACTGGATGCCGGAGCATCCACCATCACCATCGAGATGGAAATCGCGGCTGTACACGCCATAGCCGAGCTGGCACAGGCCGAGCAAAGTGAAGTCGTGGCAGCCGCCTACGTGGGTGAAAAGCTGGCGTTCGGGCCCGAATACCTGATTCCCAAGCCTTTCGATCCGCGCCTCATGATGAAGATCGCGCCCGCCGTCGCGCAGGCGGCGGCCGACAGCGGTGTGGCCCTGCGGCCCATTCAGGACATGAACGCTTACCGCGAGCGGCTGCAAAGCTTTGTCTACGCCTCGGGCACGGTGATGAAACCGATTTTCGCGGCCGCCAAGGCCGCCAGCCGCAAGCGTGTGGCCTATGCCGAGGGTGAGGAAGAACGCGTGCTGCGTGCCTGCCAGATCGTTGTGGACGAAGGACTCGCACGCCCGACACTGATTGGCCGACCCGCCATCATTGCCCAGCGCATCGAAAAATTCGGCCTGCGCCTGAAGGAGGAGCTCGACTACGACGTGGTCAATGTCGAGCAGGATCATCGCTACCGCGACTTCTGGCAAACCTATCACCGCCTCATGGAACGCCGCGGTGTGACGGTGCAGATCGCCAAAATCGAAATGCGCCGCCGCCTCACATTGATCGCCGGCATGTTGCTGCACAAAGGCGATGTAGACGGGCTGATTTGCGGCACCTGGGGCACGACGGCCCATCATCTGGACTATCTGGATCAGGTCATCGGCAAGCGCGAAGGCGTCAACACCTATGCCTGCATGAACGGCTTGTTGCTTCCGGGGCGCCAGGTGTTTCTGCTCGATACGCACGTCAACTGCGATCCGACTGCGGAGCAGCTCGCGGAGATCACCACCATGGCGGCCGAGGAAATGATGCGCTTTGGCATCAAACCGAAGGCGGCTCTGCTGTCGCATTCGAATTTTGGCTCTTCCAACCTGCCCAGCGCCCTGAAGATGCGCCGCACGCTGGAGTTGCTGCGCGAAAAAGCGCCATGGCTTGAGGTTGATGGGGAGATGCATGGCGACATGGCACTGGACGCCGATGCGCGCGCCCTCATCATGCCGAACAGCACCCTGACGGGTGAGGCCAACCTCCTGGTACTGCCCAATATTGATGCAGCGAACATTTCCTACAACCTGCTGAAAACAGCGGCAGGGGGCAATATCGCCATCGGCCCGGTTTTGCTGGGAGCAAACAAGCCCATGCACATCCTGACCGCCACGGCAACGGTGCGCCGTATTGTCAATATGACCGCACTGACGGTAGCGGATGCTAATGCGAGTCGATAAGCAAAAATTAGATAGCTAGCACTAACTTAGCGCATCAATGACCTCTCTCTTTACTGCCTAAATTTTCAGCATCCACTTGCGTTTTTTAGCCACATGCGGCAAACTACCTCTCTTGAAATTTAAGGGTTAACCCGAAAAATCGGTGGGTAACTCTGGATTCGAGAAAAAGGTTTTTTTCATGTTGCGCAATGGGTGGGCGGCCAAAACGGCCATGTTGCTGGTTTTGGCAACCGGTCTGGCCGGGTCAATCCCCAGCATGGTGCAGGCAAAGGGCCCGGTTCCGATCGGGACCATAGCGACCGTCCAATTGCCCCCCCAGGGTCGCGACATGATGGTGCTGATCTACCAGGGCGGGCCTTTCAAGCATGAAAAGGACGGCGTGGTGTTTGGGAACCGGGAACGACTTCTACCGGCTCAACGTCGCGGTTACTACCGTGAATACACCGTCAGAACGCCCGGTGAGCGCAGCCGGGGAGCCCGGCGCATCGTTTGTGGTGGCTTGAAACCTGTCGCACCTGATGCCTGTTATTACACCGACGATCACTATGCGAGTTTTCGCAAAATCGTTCAATAAATTGAACTGTGATCGTTATTTTGAGTTTTTGACTTAAGAGAAAGAGTAGCGGAGATGGATACACCACTTCGTCGGGACAACGAAACGCCTTTGCGCAAGGACGGTGAAACGCCCTTGCGCGGCGTACGTCCCAATATCGTTCAATCCATACGGGCCTTCCGGGTGCAAGACCTGCAGGATGCCGCGACACATCTAAACCAGCATTTCCTGTACGCCAACCTGGGCAACGCCCAGAGCAAGCAGGACGTGCTGGACATGATTGCGGCGCAGTACACCTTTCCGGCGCATTTCGGCAAGAACTTCGACGCACTGTATGACTGCATGACGGACCTGGTCCACAAGTCAGGCCCGCAACCCGGCTTTATCGTCGTGCTTGAGCAAATTCCGGCCAACGCCAAATTTGACAAGGAAGCGCGCGAGCAGTTGCTCGACATCTTCCGGGATGCCTCTGATTACTGGGCGGATCGCAAGATACCGTTCAGATGTTTCTATTCTTTTCTGTAGCCCGCTCCCCAGACATTGGCCAAGGGGATCGGGCGAATGAGGCCCAGCAAGCAACCGCGGAAGGCGAAGAAGTCATGCCAACCGACAAATTGGTAGACGTGTCGCCACTGGCGTTGCGCATGAGCAGCCCGTTTAATGCGGGTTACTGGCTGGCAGCTGCCTGAAAAAGGCGCGCTGTCCGGTTCACGAAAGGCCCGCTTGTTGCGGGCTTTTTTTCGCCAGACCGGGAGTTAAAGACAATGGCCGCATCCGACAACACCGCGCCACGACTTAAAACATGTAGTAAAGAATGCGGTGAAAATATTTGCTGATATCAATCGGGATGCGCACCAGCATCAGCTGAAGACGCGCGATGCCGGACAATCGCGGTCGAACCCGATGGCCGATTTGCGTGTCGGTTCCCGCCTGGCGGACCGGATAGGGCAACAAGGCATAGGTATTGATACCGTGTAAATGCCTCGCCTCCATAAAGTCGTCAACGGCCATGTAAAACCGCGCTGATCGCCGTATCAACTCCGTGGCCTCTCGCGGTCCCAGCACATAAGCCGCCGCGCCGGAAGGGTCACCCCAGTACTTTGCGTACGATGTGCCGCTGATGAATTTGTGTCGTTTCTCAAAAACGCCTGCGAGCCTGACCATGGGATACGGTGCCAATTCAAGCTTGGCGAGCAACGCTGTACTTAGCGCGGAAATTAATACGTCATCTTCCAGCACCAGGCATTTTTCGCCTTGGGCCTGCACTGCTCTCCATGCATCCCGATGCGCCAGAAAACAGCCGACCTCCCCAAGCGACATGCCGTAACCATAGCGAGTCAAACGCATGCTTTCGCTATAGCCGACCTCGGCCAGTCGTCCTGGATCAACCCGCACACCATCAATCAGGCTATAGCGCAACCCTAGCGCCATCATTTGCCTGTCAATGCTTGCTCGCCTGGTGGTCGCCTCGGGAAGTGAGATGACAAATATCTTCATATCAGGTGTACCGAACCGCTAATTGTGCAGTTGCGCTACGCTCTGCGCCAGGGCCACATACTCGGTCACCGCGACTTCTTCAGCACGCCGCTGGACATCAAACCGCCCGCTAAAACCGTGGCTGTCCAGCCACTTTCCCAAGGTGTGACGCAGCAGCTTGCGGCGCTGACTAAAAGCGACCTGCACCAGCTCACTCAGGAGTTTGACGTCCAGCGTCACAGGCGCCGCATGCGGCACCATGCGCACCACGGCACTGTCGACCCGCGGCGGTGGATCAAAACTGTGCGGCGGCACGAACAGCACGTTTTCCATCGCGTAGCGCCACTGCAGCATCACGCTGAGCCGGCCGTAATCGCTGGTAGCTGGCACCGCCACCATCCGGTCTATCACTTCTTTTTGCAACATGAAGTGCTGGTCTTCTATGACCTCCACGGCATCCAGCAAATGAAACAGGATGGGTGTAGAAATGTTGTAGGGGAGATTGCCGACCACCCGAAGTTTTTGCCCTTCGACGCAGGCTGTTCGCGCCAGCTGGCGGACATCCACTTTCAACACGTCGGACTCAACCACGGCAAGCTGGGGATGCAGCCGCAACTGACGGGCAAGATCGCGGTCCAGCTCAATGACCGTCAAGTGCCCCACCCGTTCAACCAAGGGTTGGGTCAGCGCAGCCAGCCCAGGCCCGATCTCCACCATGGCCTGCCCGGGACGTGGAGCAATCGCCTGCACAATCCCCTCAATGATGCCTTGGTCGGTGAGGAAATGCTGGCCAAAACGCTTGCGCGGAATATGTTTCACATTGAGGGCGACCTAAAGCCGCCAGACTGGCATACAAACAAGGCTGCCGTTTTTGGAGAAGTCACCCGGAAAGTTGACGCGCCCACGCAGCGCGAATGGAGCCTGAAGGAAGGCCTGAGGCGACCTTCACAGCTGCGGAGCGTCACGGTACTCCACATAGGCGCGGCCCCGAATCTCCTGAATCCACAGTGCATAGGCTTCGTTTTGCTTTTTCTCGCGCAGCACACCGCGCGCCATCTCCCGCTGTTCACGTTGCGATAGCTGGGTCTCGCGGCGTTCAAGTACCTGAATAAGATGGACGCCAAAACGGGATACCAAGGGATCCGAGACCTGATTGGGTGCCAGCCCGTTCATGACTTTCTCGAACTCAGGCACAAACATGCCGGTGCTTGCCCAGCCGAGGTCACCGCCTTCCTTTGCGGAGGCATCGTCGCTGTTCTCACGTGCGAGTGCCGCGAAATCAGCCTGCCCGGCCTGGATGCGTCTTTTAAAACCCGCCAGCTTCTCCACCGCGGCGGCTTCACTGAGCTGTGGCGTCAACCGGAGCAGGATATGCCTGGCATGGGTTTGTGCCACCATCATGCCGGGCATGCCGCCTTGCCGTTTTTCGATGACTTTGAGGATGTGAAATCCCGCCCCGCTTCGAACCGGCCCCGCGAGACCTCCCGCCTGCAATTTGCTTGTCGCCTCAACAAAGAGATCAGGATAGCGGTCTGCAGTCCGCAGCCCCATCAGGCCACCTGAAGCGCGCGTAGGAGACGCTGAAACTTCGGCGGCCAGTGCCGTGAAGTCGGCACCGTTGCGGGCACGGTCCATCACCTGCTGGGCCTTGGCCTGCAGTGCTGCGACTTGATCGGGCGTGGCATTTTCCGGCACGGCCACCAGAATTTCCGCGAGGTTGAGAGCCAGCGAAGACGATGGGGTGCCGCCATCCTGATCACGCAGAAATTGGTCGACTTCCTGCTCCGTAACCGTCGCACGCGCCTCCAGTTCTCGCTGGCGCAGGCGGCTGACCAAAAGCTCGTCCCTCAATTCCGAGCGGAATTGGGCATAGTCAATCCTGTCTGCCTTCAGGCGGTTGCGCAGCTCGTCGACCGTGATCTGGTTTTGGCTGGCGACGGTCTGGACCGCAGCTTCGACGGCATTGTCATCGACCCGCAGACCCGAATTGCGCGCCATTTGCAGCTGCGCCTTGTCGCTGATCAGGCGTTCCAGAATTTGTCCGACCAGCTCACTGCGCGACGGCACTGTCGCGCCCATCTGAAGCATTTGTTGCTCGGTCCGAATCAACTTGCTTCGAACCTCGTTGTTGGTAATGGGTTCGGAGTTGACCACGGCAACAATGAAGTCAGCCTGCCGCTGCGCGCTTCCTTGCGCCGACGCAGTCCGGGAGCCCGTGGCCGCGTCGGGCAGGCGCAATGTACCGGATGGCCGCAACCCCTGCGCCTGAGCACCCACCATCAGCACAATCGTCAATGCCAAGACCGTTGTGGCGGCTTGAGTGGAGTTCAAAAAGAATCTTGGGACGGCGCGGTTATTAGTCATAAGTAGTAAAGCGGCTTGGCGTGCTGGTATTCTCACGCAGATATTGGTAACGTGGAACATTCGACTTCAGGGTTTCCAGGGGGTTGGAGCCGAGGCGCGAAAACCCCACAAGTTCAAGCTGAAACAGGATTTTGGTATCCGAGCTTCCGGTCCCGGTTTGAGAGCGCTGCAGAACCACGCGCCCTATCCAGCAGCAACCATCGTATTCAACACCGATGATCGAGTCGACCAGTTTTTTGTCCAGCACGCTGTAATTCAGGCGCCCAACGGCATAGTAGCGGCCGCCTCCCTGGCCCTGCCCAGCGCCCAGATCTTTTCCCTTGTCGCCCCATAAATCATTGATGGGCCACTGCCAGCCCACGTCAATTTGTTCACTGACATTGCGCTGGCGCCGGAATGCGGCGCTGATAACACGGTAATTGCTGGGGTTGTAACGCACACCGATCGACGTCCGCTCGGACTGCCTGGTTTTCGGGTTGTACTGGACTGTGCTGTCGAAAGACCACTGCGGCACCCAATTGACGGACGCACCAACCAGCAAGTCGCTGATGCGATCAGTGACCGGCAGCGCCCCCGGCAAGGTCACTTTCTGATCCTCGAATCGCAAGCGCTGAGCAATGCCGACGCGCACGGCTTCTGCGCCGGTCGCAGGATCCAGCAGGCGCGAGGTAACGCCCAAGGTCAACAAGTTGGCGTCTGAAATGCGGTCATTGCCGACAAATGCGTTTTCGGTGAAGACCGTGGCAAAGTTGAAGTCGTTGGACCCTGAGTCGTAGTTGGGCAGCAGGCTCTGGTCACGATAGGGCGTGCGCACATAAAAGGCGCGCGGTTCCAGCGTCTGGGTAAAGTTCCGGCCCAGGAACCCGGCGTTACGCTCAAACTGCACGCCGCTGTCCAGGCTGAACGTAGGCACCACACGTGACGCCGTTGTTGCGCCGTTGGGCAGCGCCGAATCAAATTTGTAACTCGTGGCATGCAGCTGCACTTTGGGGGTAATGTACCCCGCAGGCAGCAGCCAGGGGCGGCTCAGTTGCAGCCGCGTGAACGCCCGATCACTGTTGGGCTGGTTGGTCAGCTGGCGGTTCGCGGAAAAACGGGTGAAGTCCCCCTCCACCGACCAGTCAAAGCCTTTGCCCAATCCCACCACGGGCGCGTCCACACGGGTGTATGCCGCTGCAAACTGGGGCAGACGGTCGTAGGGTGGGACGATGGGCGAAGTGACATCCTGCAAGGTCTGCCACTTGAGCGTTCGCACGGACGAAGAAAAGAATCCACGATTCCACGACAAACTCGCATCTTGGGACAGAAGGCGCTGGGTCGTCGCGCCCTTGAGAGTCGGGAAGTCACGCCAATAATCGTTGTCGCTCACCCGGTTCAGATTGAGGTTGATGCCCAGGTCGCCGACGGATGACAGGCCGCTACTGATGGCACCCGCGTGCTGATAACTGTAGGACCAGCGGTCGCGGTTGCGCAATTTGTCGCCGGGAAGGAAATTTCCTCGCAGCTCGCCCGTGTACTTTGGCTCCAGGTAACGAAATTCGCCAGCGAAGTCTATCCCGCGTTTGGTCAGGATTCCCGGTGAAAAAGTCGCGTCCCGATTGGGCGCAATATCAAAGTAATAGGGCTGCCGATACTCAAAACCGTTCACCGAACCCATGCCGACCGTGGGCGGCAAAAGGCCCGACTTGCGCTTGTCGCTCAATGGAAAACTCACCCGGGGGAAGCCCAAAATGGGTACATCCTTGAAACGCACAACCGCCCCGTTGGCAACACCCACCTCTCGCTCCAGGTCGAACTCGAAGCTCCTGGCGCTCAATACCCACGAGGGCTCCCAACTGGCCTCGTCATTGCGCTCGCAGGTGGTATAGCTCGCGCGCTGTGCTGTCAGGTTATTTTCATCAATGAAATCGACCCGTTCCGCCTGTCCGTTGCCCCCATTACTGAGGAAACGGTAAGTCGGCGTGGTGAAAAAGCCTTCAAACCGGTCCAGCTTGATCTCAAGCTCGGGACCCTCAAACCTGTTGCCCGCCCGGTTGATGCGAACATTGCCGCGGCTTTTAAGCTGGTCTTCAGGCTGGTAGTACTCAATGCGGTCCGCGCGGATGGCGGTAGACCCGCGGCGCAATTCCGCATTGCCGTCAATCACGGTTTCAAGATCGGGGCGGCCGGAAATCCGGTCGCCAAAAACAAATGTGGGGCCCTTGTCCTGGGGATCGCTGGAAACCTGCTCGGCCAGCTGGGGCGAAGACTTGAGTTTCGGGGTGTCGCCTGCGGGCCGGTCCGCGGGGGGGACGGCGGAAGCGGCCTGAAAAGGAGCAGGTGACGCAGCCGGAGTTTGGGCGAACGCCGTCCCGGCACCGGTCATCCCCAGTGCTGCGCAAACCACCAGCGTGGAGACAGCTTGAGCTATCGGGGAAAGAATAAAGGGCGAAGGGGATGCGCGGCGCATCGTTTATGTGAGATAAACCCGTTTGTAAAATCAGGCCTGATTATCCATGACCCTCCACCCCGTCCCCACAATGTCGAACCAGCGCCCAATTGCAGGGCTGGCAGGGACTCCAGAAACATGACCACTCCTTCCATTGCCTGGGCCGACCCGGCACGTGCCATGGCCTTCGAAGCCTGGCTGACTGCCGCTGCCCCCCAGCACAATCTGCGGATCGACACCATCAGGCCGGCATCAGCTGACGCAAGTTTTCGCCGCTACTTCCGGGTGGACGCCGCAACAGGCGATGGCAGTTACATCGTCATGGACGCACCACCTGCGCAGGAAGATTGCAAACCTTTCGTCAAGGTCGCCGGCCTGATGAGCGGCGCCGGCTTGATTGCCCCGCGCGTACTGGCCTGGGATGAACCAATGGGCTTCATGCTGCTAAGCGACCTGGGTGCGCAGACCATGATGGAAGCAATTAGACCGCCCGCCGAGGTTGACGCTATCGCCAGCCCCACTCCGGCGCACTACGACCTGTATGTAGATGCGGTGGAGGCCTTGGTGCGCTGGCAACTCGCCTCCACGCCCGGCGTGCTTCCGCCCTATGACGACGCACTTCTCTCGCGCGAGCTGTCGCTCTTTCCAGACTGGTATGTCGCCAAACATCGCAGCCTGGCGCTGGACACTGGCCTTCAGGACAAGCTGAACGTCATCTTCGAACAGATCAAGGCCAGCAACCTGAATTCGCTGGATGGCGCACGGGTGTTTGTGCACCGCGACTTCATGCCCCGCAATCTGATAGCCCCCACGCTTGTCGCTTCGCGTACTACGCTGCCCCCTCAAGGGGCTAATTTTCCTAGGGGCGGCCCGTCGGAAAATTTCACGGCCCCTCAGCGCGGCGCGACAGGCCTTGGCGTGCTGGACTTTCAGGACGCGGTCTACGGCCCCATCACCTACGACATCGCCAGCCTGATGCGCGACGCCTTCCTGAGCTGGGAAGAAGATTTCGTACTGGACATCACCGTGCGCTATTGGCAAAAAGCCCGCAAGGCCGGCCTGCCGGTCGGTGACGATTTTGGCGAGTTTTACCGGGCCGTGGAATGGATGGGCCTGCAGCGCCACCTCAAGATTCTGGGCATCTTTGCGCGCCTCACGCTGCGTGACGGCAAGCCCAAATACCTGGCCGACACGCCCCGCTTCATCAAATACGCCCGCAACACCGCTGCGCGCTACCGGCAGCTCGGGCCGCTGATGGTGCTGCTCGACGAGATTGAGGGCAATGAAACCCGTGTGGGCTACACCTTCTGATGCACCATCAGGCCATAGCGCCCGCTGGTTCTGCGCAAGCAGCTATTATTTTTATAGCATTCACAGCAAGCACCTAACAATGCATCCTCCTGCACCAGCACCATGACCGCCCGGTTTTTCGCTGACATCGCACTGGCGTCTGGCAGCACCGTCAGCCTGCCGCCGTCCACTGCGCGCCACGTCCAGGTCTTGCGGATGCAGCCCGGCGACGCCCTGACAATATTCAACGGCCAGGGCAACGGCCAGCCCGGCAGCGAAGGGGAATTTGCCGCCACCGTCGAGCGCATGGGCCGCAGCGACGTGGAGGTCCTTATCGGCGGCTACACCGCCACGGCACGCGAAGCCAGCCGTTCCGTTCACCTGGCCGTCGGCATGCCCGCCAATGACCGCATGGACTGGCTGATTGAAAAAGCCGCCGAATTGGGCGTGGCCAGCATCCAGCCCTTGATGAGCGAGCGCAGCGTGCTGCGCATCAAGGGTGAGCGAGCCGACAAAAAAATCGCGCACTGGCGGGGCGTCGCCATCGCGGCCTGTGAGCAATGCGGCCGCAGCCGCATACCACCCGTTCACGACGTCGATAACCTGTCTGACTGGCTCAAAAGCGCGGGGCAGGGCACAGCTGGCGGCACCCGGCTGCTACTCTCATTACAAGACGGCAGCCGGCCGCTGGCCGAAGCGGTGGCCGCAGCTGGTGCCGGCGCGCTGACCTTCCTGAGCGGTCCCGAGGGCGGCCTCAGCGCGGCTGAAGAAGCTGCTGCCATGGCTTGCGGCTTTGCGGCCGTCACCCTCGGCCCGCGCGTGCTTCGGGCCGAAACCGCACCGCTCGCCTGCCTGTCGTTTCTCGCAGTGACAGGCGGCACGCCATGAACCGCAATCTCTGGCTGCTGGCCGTCTGCCAGGGCCTCTTTCTCACCAACAACGTCACCTTCATCGCCATCAACGGCCTGGTCGGCCTGAACCTGGCGCCGCTGGGCTGGATGGCGACACTGCCCGTCATGGGTTATGTGGTGGGTGGCGCGCTGTCCACGTCCGTGGTGGCGCGCACGCAAATGCGCTTCGGGCGCAAGATTTCCTTCCAGCTGGGCCTGCTGGTGGCCGCCGCCTCGGCCCTGCTGTGCTGCTATGCGGCTTACAGCAAAAATTTCTGGCTTCTGGTGGCCGCCACAGTGGTGGCGGGCTACTACAGCGCCAATGCACAGCTTTACCGCTTTGCCGCGGCCGAGCTCGCCCTGCCGGCCTTTCGCGAGAAGGCCATTTCCCTGGTCATGGCAGGCGGCCTGCTGGGCGCCGTCGCCGGGCCCAACCTGGCGGCCTCTACGCGGGGGCTGACCGACGTGCCCTTTGCAGGCGCCTACCTGGCGCTGGCCGGCGTGGCGCTGCTGTCGATGGCGCTGCTGGCATTCATCCGGTTTCCGCCGCCGCCCGAGGCGCATGCCAGCCGCGGTGGCCGGCCACTTCGCGAAATCATGCGGCAGCCGATCTTCATCGTGGCCGCCGCAGCCGGTGCCCTGGGCTTTGGCGTGATGAACCTGCTGATGGCGGCCACGCCAATTGCCATGCAGGTTTGCGGCCTGCCGTTTTCCAGCGTCGCGCTGGTGCTGGAGTGGCACGTGATCGGCATGTTCGCACCCGGTTTTTTCACCGGTCACCTGATCCGGCGCTTCGGCACTTTGCCCATCATGGCGGTGGGTCTGGCGCTCAACGTGGTGTGCGTGCTGATCGCGCTCTCGGGCGTGGAGCTCAAGGAATTTCTGGCGGCGCTCTTTTTGCTGGGTCTGGGCTGGAATTTTCTTTTCACCGGCAGCACCACCCTGGCGCTTGAGACCTATCGGCCGGAAGAAAAAGACAAGGCGCAGGGCGCGCTCAATTTCTGTATTTTTGCCGTGCTGGCGGTTTCCTCGCTGGCCTCCGGCGTGCTGGTGACCACCCAAGGCTGGGCGCTGTTGAACCTGGGGTCACTGCTGCCGCTGGGGCTCACCGCCGCCGCGCTGGCCTGGCTTGCACTCGGCCAACGCAAGGGACAGAAGGCCTGAGAACCTGGTTACGCCTCGCACCGTGTCAGACATTGCGGTCAGGCTGGGCATGGAACCCGGTGATGTCGCCAGTTACTGCTATTGTTTTTATAGCTGTTTGCGCCCGTTCTTATTGGGCTGAAGCCGAATTTCTCTTGAGATTTTCTTAACCGCTAGAAGCGGGCGTCCAGCCAGGCCTTGAGCGTGTCAAACACCGGCTCCGACTCGACTTCATTGAATATCTCGTGATAGAGGCCCTCAAAGCACCGCGACGTCACCGTACCGGCGGTCACGGCCGGTGAGTGGGCCGCGTTTTCCGAGAAAGCGCGGCTGCCGGCCGGATTGACCAGCCGGTCCGCACCCGCATACATCAGCAGCGTAGGCGTGCGCCATTGGGCGGCGGCCGCCACCGTCGCGGGACCCGCTGTCGCGATGAATTTGCCCAGGCGTGGCGAGATTCTGTCGTGCACCAGCCGGTCGGTGAAGTATTTTTTGACCACCTCTTCATCGTGCGAGATGTAGCGCGCGTCCAGGCCGTTGCCCACACACAGGTCGGGTGCCAGCCTCGGCATAAAGGCCAGCAGCAGCTTTTGCAAGACGTTGAGCCCCGGCTCCAGCGCGGGAGAAGACATCACGAGGCCATCCACGGGGCGAATGCCCAGTGCGACAAACCGGCTCACCACCAGACCGCCCATGCTGTGGCCAAGCAGAACCAGGGGAAGATGCGCAGGCGGCTGCGGGCTTCGTCCGTCCGCGTTGACCTCCTCCAGAAGGCGCACGCAACGCAGGCGCGTGTCGTCGACTATTTCGGCCAGGTCGTCCAGCAGTGCAGTCTCATTGGGCAGCACACCACGGACCCCGCCCGATTCGCCATGGCCGCGCTGGTCGTAGGCACGCACGGCAAAACCCCAGTCGAGCAATTGGCTGGCGACATGGTCGTAGCGGCTGGCGTGCTCGCCCAAGCCATGGACCAGCAGCACCATGGCGCGCGGCGGCAACGCATGTTGACCCCCTTCGATGGCCAAAGCATCCAGTGGCCACTCATAGAGAGCCAGGTTCTCGCCGTCGCGGGCGGTGAAAGGCGCTAGGACGGTGGAATGCATGCGGCAGCAAAAGCCTGGCTTGAAACAAGCGCTGCCGGCAAACCGCGGCGCAAAGAAGGGTAGCTCACCCGCATCAACCGGGAACACGGGCCATCACATGCGCGACCGCGGCGGTCAGCTTCTTCGCATAGGGCACGTTCAGGAACTCGTTAGGGCCGTGCGCATTGCTCTTGGGGCCGAGCACACCGCAAACCATCATCTGCGCCTTGGGGAAGCCCTTGCTCAGCATGTTCATCAGCGGAATGGTTCCGCCCTGGCCTATGGTGCCGCAGGGCGCGCCGAAGAAGCTTTGCGACGCATCGTTGAGCGCGTTCTCAAACCAGGGTACGGTGCTGGGCGCATTCCAGCCGGTGGCGCCGCCGTTGCTTTCAAACGTGACTTTGGCCTGGTAAGGCGCATTGTCTTCCAGCAGTGTCTTGAGTTCCTGCACCGCGGCGCCGGCGTCGATCAGCGGCGGAAAACGCAGCGAGAGCTTGAAAGCGGTGTAGGGGCGCAGCACATTGCCTGCATCCTTGAGGGCCGGAAAACCTTCGGCACCCGTCACGCTCAGCGTCGGCCGCCAGGTGCGGTTGAGCAGGGCTTCCACCGGGTCGGTCGTGGTGGGCAAGGCAAATGCGCTGGAGCCTTCGCAGTCGTAGTGCGCCCAGGGAAAGCGCTTGTAGATTTCTTCGCCGAGGATTTTGGCGGTGGCCTGCGCCTGCGCCAGCCGGTCGGCCGGAACCTCACAGTGAAAGCTCTGCGGCAGCAGACGACCGGTCTTGCTGTCTTCCAGGCGGTCCAGCACCTGGCGCATGATGCGAAAGCTCGACGGCACCAAGCCGCTGGCGTCGCCGGAGTGCACGCCTTCGGTGAGGATTTCCACCTTGAGCACGCCCGCCGCGTTGCCGCGCAGGCTGGTGGTCAGCCACAGCTGGTCGTAGTTGCCCGCGCCGGAATCCAGGCACACCACCAGCGCGACGTCGCCCAGGCGCTCACGCAGCGCATTGACGTAAGGCAGCAAATCATAGGAGCCGCTTTCCTCGCAGGTTTCGATCAGGCCAACGATGCGCGGGTGCGGCACGTTCTGCGCTTTGAGCGCCTGCACCGCGGCAATGCTGGCGTAGACCGCATACCCATCGTCGGCGGCGCCACGGCCATAAAGCTTTCCATCTTCGTACTTGGCCATCCAGGGGCTCAAATCATTGCGCCAACCGGTGAACTCGGGCTGCTTGTCGAGGTGGCCGTACATCAACACGGTTTGCGTCGAATCGGCGCGCGTGGCCGGGATCTCAAAGAACAGCACCGGGGTGCGGCCTTCGAGGCGCACGATCTCCAGCTTGAGGCCTTCGACCTTCTGCGCCTCGACCCAGGCCGCCGCATTGCGCATGACGGTGTCGATGAAGCCGTGCTGCGCCCAGTCGCTGTCAAACGTGGGGGACTTGGCTGGGATGGAGATGTAGTCGGTGATCTGTTTGACGATGTCGCCGTCCCATTGGGCCGTGACCTGAGACAGGGCCTGGGCGGCGTTGAGGATGCTGGCGGGAATTTCGCGGTGCAGTGGGGCGTTCATTGGAAAGGCTCCGGGAACAGGAATATCGGCTTTTTTAGGACAGCGTTTTGCTGCCGCACCTGCTACTGTACGCTTCCGACACAGACCGTGCCACCGGCCAAGGGAAGACCCGCAATTGGAGAACTCAACCTACAGCGCCTCGCAGGCGGCGTGGGCAAAGATAACTCCTCTAATTGGACGAGAAAGCAGACAAGTACGCCACGGAGCCGCCATGACACCAGCAAGCCGCGCACACGCGCCATCTTCCGCCGCCACGCCTTCCACGGCAGCCGATTCCCGCATCCGCGCTGGCGTGGGCGGCTGGACCTTTGAGCCCTGGCGCGACAACTTTTTCCCGGCCGGCCTGGCGCACAGCCGCGAACTCGAATACGCAAGCCGCCGGCTGAGCGCCATCGAGGTCAACGGCACCTACTACGGCACACTCAAGCCGGCCAGCTTCAGGAAATGGCACGACGAGACGCCGGACAACTTCATGTTTTCCCTCAAGGCCTCGCGCTACGCGACCAACCGCCGGGTGCTTGCCGAGGCGGGCGAGTCCATCCAGCGCTTCACTGAAAGCGGCATCAGCGAGCTGGGCGACAAGCTGG
This sequence comes from Polaromonas sp. P1_F8, assembly GCF_056405635.1. NCBI lineage: Bacteria > Pseudomonadati > Pseudomonadota > Betaproteobacteria > Burkholderiales > Comamonadaceae > Polaromonas > Polaromonas sp. P1_F8. The sequence continues at coordinate 174,270 of NZ_JBFUBS010000004.1, forward strand.
GCCCCGTCGTCTGGCAATTCATGCCCGGCAAGGTGTTTGAGGCAGGGGATTTCGAGGCGTTTCTGTCGCTGCTGCCCAAACAGGTGGACGGCCGGGCGCTGCGCCATGTCGTCGACGTTCGCCACGAGAGCTTTATGTCGCCCGATTACCTGGCCTTGGCGCGCCGTTACAAGGTCGCCACTGTATTTACCGACTCTGACAAATTTCCGTCTTTCGCCGACCTCACGGGTGACTTCGCCTATGCCCGCCTCATGATGAGCGAAGCAGGGCTGGAGACCGGCTACGAGGAAAGCGCGCTGAACGCGTGGGCTGAGCGCGCGCGGCAATGGGCTGACGGCTCCGCGCCGGCCGACCTGCCGACGCTGGAAGAAGCCCCGGCACAGGGCAAGGCGCGCGACGTGTTTGTGTATTTCATCAACGGTGCCAAGGAAAGGGCGCCGGCGGCGGCCATGGCGTTTTTAAACCGCCTGGGCTTCACGCCCTCTGCTTAACCATAGACCGCCATGGCTTCGCCGAGCCGTATTTCGCGGCCGGGCGCCCACTCGGCATTGAACTGCAGCGGCCCTTTGGGAAACAGCATGACGACTGTGGAGCCCAGCAGGAAGCGGCCCATTTCCTCGCCCTGCTTGAGGCGAATGGCGGAGGCTGGCTCGTCGGGGTAATCCCATTGCCGCACCACCTTGCCGCGCGGCGGGTTCACCACGCCGTGCCACACCGTGGCCATGCTGCCAACGATGGTCGCGCCGACCAGCACCAGCACAAAGGGCCCGCGCGCCGATTCGAAAACGCAGACCACGCGCTCATTGCGCGCGAACAGCCCCGGCACGCCGCGTGCGGTAACAGGATTGACGGAAAACAGGTCGCCCGGCACATAAATCATGCGTGTCAGCCGACCGCCTGCAGGCATGTGGATGCGGTGGTAGTCCCGGGGGCTCAGATAGAGCGTAGCGAAATGGCCGTCCTGGTAATGCGCCGCCAGCGCCGCATCCCCGCCCACCAACGCAGTGGTCGAATAACTGTGACCCTTGGCCTGAAAGATCTGGTCCTTCTCGATCGCACCGAACTGGCTTATTGCACCGTCCACCGGCGAAATCAGCTCGGCATTGGCCAGCGGCCGCGCGCCGGGCTTGAGCGCACGCGTGAAGAAGTCGTTGAAGGTGAGATAGCTCGCAATGTCGGAGTTGAGCGCCTCGTCCATGTTGACCTGGTACTTGGCGACAAAGCGGCGGATGATTTCGGTGGTGACCCAGCCACGCTCGCGCGAAGCTACAAAACCGGCAAAGTTGGTCAGCGCCTGCTTGGGAAACAGGTATTGGGGGAGGACGGCGAATCGGTCGGACACTAGGCGGCTTGAATGGAGGGAGGAAGGGCCATTCTATCGACGCCGAAACGTCTTTTCCGCCGGATATCGGCGTGCTACTGTGCGGGATAACCCGCCTCGGCCAGCGCAGCCGCCACGGCTTGCCGGCCTTGCGAAGATTGCACCACAACCTTTTTGCCGGGCAAGTCCACACTGACCTGCGCCGCTGCATCCAGCGATTTGATGGCCTGGGTGACGGCGCCAACGCAGTGGCCGCAGCTCATAGCGGGGATATTAAATTCCATAAAGACTCCTTGGAAGCTGTCTGAGAGATTGGTACAGGGATTACCCAGAAGTCTGAACCTTCCCATGGGGGCAGGGTCAAGCGTAGCCCGGCAAGTCCTGCCTCGATTCAGGGCTATTACACCAAGGCGCTTGACCCTCCCATGGTGGTAAGGTTGAGACTACAGGCATGAACACCCCATCCACGTTAAAAACATCTCCCGTCATGCCGGCGCTGACCGAGTGGCAGTTTCCCGTCCAGGGCATGAGCTGCGCGTCCTGCGTGGCGCGTGTGGAACGTTCGCTGGCCAACGTCCCGGGCGTTGAGGACGTGAGCGTCAATTTCGCGACCGAACAGGCCAGCGTCAAGGTGCGCGCCGGTGTCGGCATGGACGCCCTGAAGACCGCCGTCGCCAAAGCCGGCTATAGCGTGGCCGAACAATCCTTGCGGCTCAAAATAGACGGCATGACCTGCGCCTCCTGCGTGTCGCGCGTCGAGAAGGCGCTCAAGCAGGTACCCGGGGTGCTGTCGGCCAGTGTCAACCTGGCCGCTGAAACCGCGGAAGTCAGCGTGGCCGGCGACAGCGCCTTATTGCCTGCGCTGATGGCGGCAGTGGCCAAAGCGGGCTACCACGCGCGTGAAATCCCCGCTTCCGGCACTCCCGCGGACAAACCCGCCGCCGCCTGGTGGCCCATCGTGCTGGCGGCTGTCCTGTCTGCGCCGCTGGCGCTGCCCATGGTCGGGACGCTGTTCGGCAAGGACTGGATGCTGGGCGGCTGGTGGCAATGGCTGCTGGCCACGCCGGTGCAGTTCTGGCTGGGCGCACGCTTTTACCGCGCCGGCTGGAGCGCCTTGCGCGCTCGCACTGGCAATATGGATTTACTGGTCGCGTTAGGCACCTCAGCCGCCTACGGCCTGAGCATCTATCAATTGCTGCGGCATGGCGGCCATGGCATGGCTCACCTGTATTTTGAAGCCTCGGCAGTCGTCATCACACTGGTGTTGTTGGGCAAATGGATGGAAGCGCGCGCCAAACACCAAACGACCGCCGCCATCCGCGCGTTGCAGGCGCTGCGCCCCGACACCGCGCGCCGTCGGCGCGATGGAAGGGACGAAGACGTAGCCTTGCAAGACATACAGCTCGGCGACCTGGTGGTGGTGCGCCCTGGCGAACGCATCGCGGTCGACGGCGAGATCGCCGAGGGCTCCACGCAGGTGGACGAATCGCTGATCACCGGCGAAAGCCTGCCTGTTGCCAAGCATGCGGGCGACCACGTGACTGGCGGCGCGGTCAATGCCGAAGGCCTGATCGTGGTGCGCACCACGGCCATAGGCGCGGAGTCCACGCTGGCCCGCATCGTGCGCATGGTCGAATCGGCCCAAGCCAAAAAAGCACCGATACAGCGGCTGGTGGATCAGGTCAGCGCGGTGTTTGTGCCTGTGGTAATTGCCATTGCCCTGGTGACGCTGCTGGGCTGGGGCCTGGCCACGCAGGACTGGGAGGCGGCCATCCTCAATGCGGTCGCTGTGCTGGTGATTGCCTGCCCCTGCGCACTCGGTCTGGCCACGCCTACCGCCATCATGGTGGGCACCGGCGCCGCCGCTCGCCAGGGCATCCTGATCAAGGATGCGGAGGCGCTGGAAGTGGCGCACAGCGTCAAGGTAGTGGCTTTTGACAAAACCGGCACGCTGACCGAGGGCATGCCCGAACTGGTAGCGCTGGAGCCCAGCGCCATCGCTGCTGATGAGTTGCTGGCCTGGTCGGCCGCCATCCAGTCGGGCAGCGAACACCCGCTCGCCCGCGCGGTCACACGACGCGCGGCGGAGCAGCAGCTTGAGATTCCCGCGGCGACAGAGTTGCGCGCCGTCGCCGGCCGCGGCATGGCCGCCGTGGTGGCAGGCCGCGAACTGCGGCTCGGAAGCCCGCGCTTCATGCAGGAGCTGGGTCTGGACTTGAACAACCTCGCCGCACTGAACGCTCGCGCCAAAAAGCTCGAAGCCGAAGGCCGCACGGTGTCATGGCTGGCCGAAGTCACCGGAACACCGCGGCTTCTCGGGCTGATGGCGTTTGGCGACACGCTCAAAAGCAGCGCGGCGCCGGCGATTTCCCGCCTCCACGCATTGGGCATTCAAACTGCTTTGGTGACCGGCGACAACCGCGGCAGCGCCGAAGCCGTGGCGCAGCAACTCGGAATAGACCTTGTGCACAGCCAGGTATTGCCGCAAGACAAAGCCGCCATCATCGGCCAGCTCAAAGCTGGCGTGCAGGCGCAAAGCGGGCGTGTGGCCATGGTGGGCGACGGCATCAACGATGCGCCGGCCCTGGCCGCGGCCGATGTGGGCATCGCGATGTCCACCGGCACCGACGTGGCCATGCACGCAGCCGGCATCACGCTGATGCGCGGCAACCCGGCTCTGGTGGCGGACGCCATCGATATTTCGCGCCGCACCTACGCCAAGATCCGCCAGAACCTGTTCTGGGCCTTTATTTACAACGTGGTCGGCATTCCGCTGGCTGCGCTGGGGCTGCTCAGCCCCGTCATCGCCGGCGCCGCCATGGCGCTGAGCAGCGCCAGCGTAGTGATGAACGCCCTGCTGCTGCGCCGCTGGAAAGGAAGCACCCATGACTGACACCATTGATACAGGCCCGCTCAACATCGGCCAGGCCGCTGCGCGCTCAGGCGTGTCCGCCAAGATGATTCGCCACTACGAGTCGCTGGGCCTGCTGCCCACGGTGCACCGCACCGACGCGGGCTACCGCCAATACGGCGAAAAGGAAGTGCACACGCTGCGCTTCATACGCCGCGCCCGTACCTTGGGCTTCAGCATGGCCGAGATCACTGAGCTGCTCAAGCTGTGGCAGAACAAGCGCCGCGCCAGCGCAGACGTCAAACGCATCGCACTGGCCCATGTGGCCGACCTGGAGCGCCGCATCGAGGAGATGGAGGCGATGAAGCAGACCCTGGGGCACCTGGCGCATTGTTGCCAAGGCAACAGCCGGCCCGACTGCCCTATCCTGACCGAGTTGGCGGCTTGATCGCGGCTGAATGAAATGTCCGGTTCTGGCGAGCGGCAGCGAGCCGTCGGATTTATCCTGAGCTGTTGATGGACGCTCCATCGCCCTGACGGATTGCAGCATGCCACTTGTTTCTGAAGCACCTACCCTGTTGCCCGACCCAGTTGACGCCGGCGCTGGCCCGGATGACTGGGCGCACATCACAGCCACACTGAACCGCCACGGCAGCGCTGTGCTGCCACAGCTGCTGAGCGCGCAGGAATGCGAAACCGTGGCCGGGCTGTATGCCGATGCGTACCATTTTCGCAGTCGCGTGGTGATGCAGCGACACGGCTTCGGCCAGGGCGAATATCAGTACTTCAATTACCCGCTGCCGGACATCGTGGCGCGGCTGCGCACCGCGCTTTACCCGCAGTTGGTGGGCGTGGCCAATGCCTGGAACCAGGCCATGGGGATTGGCGTGCGCTATCCGCCGGTTCATGCCGATTTCCTCGCACGCTGCCACGCGGCAGGCCAGCAGCGGCCTACACCGCTGCTCTTGCAATATGGTCCTGGAGACTACAACTGCCTGCACCAGGACCTGTATGGCGAGCACGTGTTCCCGATCCAGGTCGCCGTACTGCTGTCGCGCCCGGGCGAAGATTTCACGGGCGGCGAGTTTGTGCTGACGGAGCAGCGCCCGCGCATGCAGTCGCGGCCCGAGGTGGTGCCGCTGCGACAGGGCGACGCCGTGGTATTTGCCGTGCATCACCGGCCGGTGCAGGGCAGCCGCGGCTTTTACCGGGTAAACATGCGGCACGGCGTCAGCAGGGTGCGCAGTGGCCACCGGCACACGCTGGGCATTATTTTTCATGATGCTGAGTAAAGGAGATGGTGTGACCTTGGGGCTTTTCGATGAGGTGCCGGCGCCATACACCGCGCCCGAGGTGATTGCACCGGGCGCCATGCTGCTGCGCGGCTTTGCCCTCGAGGTGGACGAAGTGTTGCTGCAAGCCGTGCAAGACGTCACCGCGGCCGCGCCGCTGCGCCACCTGGTCACGCCGGGCGGCTACACCATGTCGGTCGCGATGAGCAATTGCGGCGCGCTGGGCTGGGTGTCCGATCGCAGCGGTTACCGCTATGACGCGAAAGACCCGCTTTCAGGCCGACGCTGGCCGGCCATGCCGGCCAGCTTTGCCGAACTGGCACTGTGCGCCGCAGCGGAAGCGGGTTTCGGCAATTTTCGGCCGGACGCCTGCCTGATCAACCGCTATGAGCCCGGCGCGCGGCTTTCGCTGCACCAGGACAAGGACGAAGGCACCATGGAGGCGCCGATTGTGTCGGTGTCGCTGGGCTTGCCGGCGGTGTTTTTGTTCGGCGGCCTGAATCGCAGCGACCGCCCCGCGCGATACCGCCTGGTGCATGGCGACGTGGCGGTGTGGGGCGGCCCGTCACGGCTGGCTTATCACGGAGTGGCGCCGCTGGCCGAGGGCGAACATACGCGCCTGGGCAGGCAGCGCATCAATTTGACGTTTCGTTGCGCGCGGTGAATATTCCGAACGCGCTCAGGCGCGTTCGCGAAATTTTTTCAGCCAGCCCAGCCCGGCCGGAGTAGCGCCGGCTTCTGCGCCGCGCAGCGGTTTGTATTCACACCCTACCCAACCACTGTAGCCGAGCTCGTCGAGCAGCGCGAACAGATAGGGGTAGTTGATCTCACCGACATCCGGCTCATTGCGGCCGGGCGCGCCCGCAATCTGCAGATGGCCGACGTGGCCCGTGGGCAGGTATTTGCGCAGTTTCATGGCCAGGTCGCCTTCAACGATCTGGCAGTGGTACAGATCCATCTGCACCTTGACATTGGGCACACCGACTTCGCGGATGATTTCATGCGCATGGTCTTGCCGGTTCAAAAAGAAGCGCGGAATGTCGCGGGTGTTGATGGGCTCGATCAACAGGTCCACACCCACCTTGGCCGCCAGTGCGGCCGCCTCGCGCAGGTTGTTCACATAGGTCGGTTGCACCGCTTCGCGCTCCACCCCGGCGGGCAGTGTGCCCGCCATCACGTGAATGCGCGGGCAGCCCAGCGCCTGCGCATACTCCAGCGCAATCGCGATACCGGCACGGAACTCCGCCTCATAGCCCGGCAGGCAGGCCGTACCTTTTTGCGAGGAAGCCCAAGCCTTCTCGATGCTGGCCACATCCACACCACCCGGCGGGGCGTTGAACAGCACCAGCTGCTGGCCGTACTGCTGCAGGATGGCTTTGAGCGCCGCTGGTTCCCATGCATACGGCGAGAGGATCTCCACAGCCGTGAAGCCGTCACGCGCAGCAGCGGCAAAGCGTTCGGCCATGGGTAGCTCGGTGTACATCCAGCTGAGGTTGGCGGCAAATTGGGGCATGGGTTTCAGGGGCTAGGTGTGTCGGGGCCAGGCGCGGACTGGCATTCCCAGAATATCCGCGCGGTGCAGTGGCGGCAAATCTCCGGATCCAGCTTGTTGAAGATGGTGGCGATGGCGGTGAACTTGTCGGGGAACTGGTGCTCTGGCCCGAGCACGCTGGTAAAGCCGGTCTTGCGCCACATGCGGATCACCTCGGGCCGCGGCCGGTGAAAGTACAGATCGCCGCCCATGGCGCGGCGTGCGGCGAGTTCAGCCTCCCAGAGCTCGGCCCCAGCCAGGTCAATGAAGTTCATGCTCTTGCCCATGACAAGCAAGTGTTTTTGCGGCTGAGGCTGGGTGCGCAGCGCGTGCAGGATGTCGGCGACGTGCTGTGTCGCGCCAAAGTAGACCTCGCCCTCCATGCGCAACAGCTTAAGTTGTGGACATTCCGGCAAGGTCTGGGGCGTTGCTTCCATTGACGCGTCTGCCTTCTGTGGAGAAACGACATCAACCCCCGCATCAACGCTGTTGTCAACCACGACAAACTGCCGGTCCAAGCCACGGCTGTCAAAGCCCATGGTGCGCATCGCAGGCTTTGACGTGCGGTAGAGGAAGGACATCAGCGACAAAATCATGCCCAGCAAGATCGCGATCTCCAGCCGTATGGTGACGGTCGCCACCATGGTGGCCATCGCCACCCCAAAGTCGCTGCGGCTCAAGGTGAACAGCTGGCGCCAGCGCGCGAAGTCCAGCAGCGCGAACGCCACCAGCACCAGCAGCGCCGCCAGCGCGGCCATGGGGATTTGCGCGAGTAGCGGCGCGCTCACCGCCACCAGCGCCAGCAGCAACAATGCCGAAAACACCGAGGCCAGCGGCGTGCGCGCACCGGCCTCCAGGTTGGGCATGGAGCGGTTCATCGAGCCGCAGGAAACGTAGCTCGAGAAAAACCCGCCAACGATGTTGGACAGGCCCTGGCCGCGGAACTCGCGGTTGGCGTCTATGCGTTGGCCCGAGCGCAGCGCCACCGTCTTGGCGATCGAGATCGCCTGGCCCAGCGCGACGATGGTTAGCGCAAACGCCAGGCCGATAAGGTCGGCGGCCTGCGCCCAGCTGATGCGCGGCACTTCGAACCTCGGCCAGGGTATGGGGATCTGGCCCACAGTACGCAACGACGCGGAGGGTGCGGCACCGGGATGAAGAAGGCCGCTCCACACCCAGGCCAGCGCAGTGGCCACCGCCAATCCAATCAACATGTACGGCCAGTTGCGGCGCAGGTGGCGCAGCAGCAGCGCGACACCCAGGGTGATGGCCGCAACACCCAGCGCCATGGGCTGGGCGGAGGTGATTTGGGTGAGAACATGTCCCAGAACCGCCGCCGCGCTGTGTTCAGGCGCGGCCGCCAGGCCCAGCAGGTCGGGCAACGCATGCACGGCGATCAGCAGCGCCGCGCCCGAAGTAAAACCAAACAGCACCGCCGGTGAAATGAAGTTGGCCAGCACACCGAGGCGCAACGCGCCAATCAGCCACTGCATGACGCCCACCATCACGGTGACGGCCAGCGCCAGCTGAATGTAGAGCGGGCTAAAGGCCATGGCCAGCGGCGAGAGCATGGCGAACAGCGCCAGCGAGTTGGCGTTGGTGGGCCCCGACATGACATGCCGGCTGGAACCGAAAAGCGCGGCGATGATGCAGGGAATCACGGCGGTGTAAAGGCCGTAGGCCGGCGGCAGGCCGGCCAGCGTTGCGAAGGCAATGCCTTGTGGCAGCACCAGCACCGCGCCCAAGAGACCCGCCATCGCGTCGGCCCGCACAGTAGCAGGCGACACCTCGCGCACCCAGTCGCCAAAAAGGCGTTCCAGGAGAGGGGTCGATGACCGGGATTCGCTGGGGGCTGAGGGTTCCATCACGAGGGCCTGAGCATACCGCGCCCAGCCCCCGGTCATCCAGAGCGGCGATCAGGTCAGGTCGGACAAACGCAACAGCAAACCGGCAAGCGCCGACAAGCGCCGACAAGCGATCAAATCTGCTCTAGACGACGTTGCACAGCCAAAACCAGTGGCTGGATTGCGGAGTCCGGGAACGGCGCTACGCTGCTGACGTTAATCTCGCAAAGCACATAGTGCTCAGAGGCATCGACGAGAGGCTCGCCGAACATGAAATCGCAGTCCCACAAGAAGGGAAGCCGCTCGTGCGAGAGGCCGACGCGTGCACGAAGCAACTCGACCCACTCGGTCTCCAGTCGTTCCTTCAGGTACCGGAATTGCGGCAGGTCCGCGGCGTAGTACAGCCTCGGGCCGGATTGCGGCGCTGGCTGGCCAGGCGCGGCGGGGTAGAGCGCATTCACCGACTGGTGTCCGAACCCCTCGACCCGGTCCTCCACCAAATAGGCCCTAACCATGCCTTCCACCAACCGTGGTTGCCATGCCTGGTCGATCATGTGCCCGCCATTCGCCGGCTCGAAGTACGGAGCCATTCTTGCCAGCAGCGCCGGAAGCTCCATCAGCTCCTCGTCGCTGCCACGCTGGGCGTGGCGCACTCGCACACGCCCAGGTGCGGCCATGGGGTCAACCAGTTCCACGCGCCAAATACCGATGCCGCTGTGGCCCCGGTATTGCTTGAGCACTCGCGGCCCCCCGCGGAGCCGCTCCGGCAATTCCTCCTCAAGTTGCTTGAGGCTTTCGATTCGGCAAACGTCACTACCGAACGGGAGATCGCGCGTGTGGAAAAGGACGTCCTTGGTTCCCAGCTTCAGGATGGTCTCCGGGTGCGCGCTGACCACCACCCCCGCTTCGGCAACCCGACGCAACATGGTATCCAGGAGGTCCCGCCTTCGTCCACCCTCGATAGGGTTGCACCAAGCGAGCACCAGGCGGCAGTCGCGCAACTGCGCTTCCACTTCCTCAGCGAAGGCATCGTTGTACACAGCCGGGACGGCGGTCACTCCGGCGGCTGCAAACGCCTCGAACAGGGCAGCAAAACGGCTTTCAGCCGGATCTGCGCGATCCCGCATGGGGCGATCACCTGGATAGAGCAATGCGACGGAGGGTCTGGTCATGATCAGCTCCTTGACGGCTCACACATGCAACAAGCGCCGCGCATTCGCGCTGGCGATCAACTCCCGGTCGACTTCGCCAAGGCCACACTGATCAAACAGGCTGGCGAGCCGGGCCGGCAGATCCGTTTCAGTCACGACCGGCCAATCTGTGCCAGTGACGACATGGTCCGCTCCGACGAGGTCGATGGCTGCGCGTAGCATCACCGGGTGCATGCCCGTCGTGTCAATGTAGACGTTGCGGCGCGGTGACGCGTGTTTTCCGATCCGCGCTCCATCTGCCAGGCACTCGCCAACCATCAAGCCGCCGAGCGCGAGCGCCGTCACGACCACATTCAGATTGGGCATTTCTTCGAACATGCCAGCGTGCACCATGGCAAGCAGGGCGGCGCTGTTGATTGCGCTGCGGGAAAGCCGCTCGCTGAACTTCCCCGTGCGTCTGAACTTCTGGCGCAGGGCAGCATCCGGCACCGGGTGCAAGAACACGGGAACGCCGAGCTCCGACGCAGCAAGAAAGGTCGGCCGGGCCTCCGGTGCGTCGGGCAACAGATCGCCCTTCGCACTCTCGATGAATACACCCTTCAGGCCCAGTTCCCTGATCGCTCGCGTCAGCTCGCGGGCCGACTCCTCGCCACGGTAGGCGTCCACGGTGGCAAGCCCATGCAACACACCGCTGTGGCGGTGCGTGACCTCTGCGATCGAGTCGTTGACTCGGCGAACGGTGTCGAGGTTGGCTTCCTCACCCGGGGCCAAGACGAACTCGAGGGACATGTTGATGACGCGGCTCGTCACGCCTGCCGTCTGCAGCGACGCAAGCAATGCCGCCTCTTGCGTCAGCCGCCTGCTGACGCCGTCCCAGAATTCCTTCTGGGCTGGTGGATTGCCTCTGGACGCATCGACCGGAATGCCCATTCCGGCGAAGTGGCAGTGAAAGTCGATCACGTCCATGGATCACGCCTCAGGTTTGCTTTGCCACGAGCGGCCGGCCCGCGGCTTTCCAGCCGTCAATGCCGCCGCTCAGGAACCTGGCATCGACGCCTGCCGCACGCAGGCGCATGGTGGTGGATCGCCCGACTTCGTGCCCGTAAACGCAATAGACCATCACGGGTTTGTCCTTGGGCAACTGCGCCGACCAGGCGTTCACCTGGGCCGGGTCTCGCCACTGCGCACCGGGGATGAGGGCGTCTGCCTGGTCGAAGACCCCCGCCCGCCGGACATCCAGAACATGGGCGCCGGCGAGATCGTCCGCAGTGGCTGCGAACGGTTCGCTTGAAGCCTCCACCGCGGCCTGGTAGCGCTCGTACACGCGCATCCAGTTGATGTTCTCCATGAAAGCGTCGACATACTGGCCGGCGGCCGCGCCGAAATCCAGGTGGTAGGCGTGCTCGTACATGTCGAGCGCCAGGATGGGGATGCCACCCGCCACCGCGTGCGTGTGGTCCGCGGCCCACTGGTTCACAAGGGTTCCCTCGCGCGGCTGGAATACCAGCAACACCCAGCCGGATCCACCGGCCAGGGCCTTGCCCATGGCGACGAACTCCTCACGCCATCGTTCAACGCTGCCGAAGTTCGATTGCAGCGCGAGGACTGCGGCCGGTGTCAGCGGCTCGCCGGTGGCACCCAGACAGTCGAAGTACAGCTCGTGCAGCAGCATCGAATTGGTGGCGATCAGTTCTTCACGCTTGAGCCCGTTCAGGTCGAAGCCGGCTGCAGTCGCGAAAGGCATCTCTCGCAACCGGCCGCGGATGGCATTCAGCCGTTTGACGGCACCGCTGTAGTTGTTCTGGTGGTGGCTGCGCAGCAATTTCTCCGAAAGGCCGTTCATGCCGGCAGGGTCGAAGGAGAGGTCGTGAATTCGAGCGTCCATAGATGCACCTTTAAATAACGTTACTGAGCCGCAGCGCCAAACCGACGATGCCGGAGACCAGCACGACGGGAATGACACCAACCTTGAAGCGGAACAGCGCCACGGCGGCAGCTACTCCGATGACGGCTGAAGCCCACTCGAAACGGCCCGACAGGCCTTGCGGCCAGAGCACGTGGTAGGCAAAGAACACAGCGAGATTCAAGATCACGCCCACCACGGCGGCTGTGATGCCGGTCAGCGGCGCGGTGAACTTCAGGTTGCCGTGCGTGGACTCGATGAATGGCCCCCCGAGCAGGATGAAGAAGAACGACGGCAGAAAGGTGAAGAAGGTGACCACCGTCGCCGCGGCAGCACCGGCCAGGAACAACGACTCGGGGCCGAAAATAGCCTTGGTCCAGCCACCGACGAACGCGACAAACGCGACGACCATGATCAGCGGCCCGGGTGTGGTCTCGCCGAGCGCCAGGCCGTCAATCATCTGAGGACCGGTGAGCCATTGGTAGTGGTCCACTGCGCCTTGGTAGACGTAGGGCAGGACCGCATAGGCGCCGCCAAAGGTCAGCAGCGCAGCCTTGGTGAAGAACCACGCCATTTGTGTGAGCACCGCGTCCCACCCATACACGGCGGCAAGTGCCGCAATGACGGCCGCCCACAGGCCCAGGAAGACGACCAGCACTTGCCTGACGCGCTTCCAGGTGAAGAGCGCATGGGCGGGTGTAGGCGTGTGGTCATCGATGAGGGCCGGACCGAACTGCTTGGCGGACGCGCCGTGACCGCCGGTCTTGAACTTGTCGGGTGCGTACTTCCCGCCGAAGTAGCCGATGGTGCCCGCCGCGAGCACGATCAACGGGAACGGGATGTTGAATGCAAAGATGGAGATAAACGCCGCGGCCGCGATGCCCCATAACCAGCCGTTTTTGAGGGCGCGGGAGCCAACCCGGTGCGCGGCATGAACGACCAGTGCGGTGACTGCGGGCTTGATGCCATAGAACAGGCCCGCGATGGCCGGGACATGGCCGAAAGCCATGTAGACCCAGGACAGTGCAACCAGGAGGAACAGCGACGGCAGGACGAACAGCCCACCGGCGACAATGCCGCCCCACGTCCGGTGCATCAACCATCCGATGTAGGTCGCGAGCTGCTGCGCCTCTGGGCCGGGCAGCAGCATGCAGTAGTTCAGGGCGTGCAGAAAGCGGTTCTCGGAAATCCAGCGCCGGCGCTCCACGAGCTCCTCGTGCATGATGGCAATCTGCCCCGCGGGCCCGCCGAAGCTGATGAAGCCAAGTTTCAGCCAGAAGGAGAACGCTTCCCCGCGGGTGATGGGTTCGGGCACTGTCTGGTCGACGATAGGAGTGGTCATTTGGCGGCCTTCAGAGCGGCGTGCAGGGTGTCAAAAAAAGCGAACGCCGCTTCAAGCAGCCGGTCATCGTCATCGTGCTGCGCTTGCAAGCCGCGAACGATCATTTCTATGCCCGGTGCTTCGTCGAGCGGAACGCCCCCGACGTCGATGTAATGCACGAGCTGCCCGAGCCGCGCCAGGGCGGGCTTCTCGTCAAGGCCGAAACTTTTGGCGACGACCTCGAAGGTCACCAGTTCACCCACGTGCGTGAAAGCCGCTCCATCGAAGTCGTAGCCGAGAGCCTGTTTAGGGCACTTCTTCGGATCCGCCAGCCAGATGAAGTTCGGGGACTTGTCGATGAAGCGACGGACCAGCCAGGCCGTGGCCAGGCGGTCTACCCAGGGGCGCTTGCGGGTGGCCCAGGTGCGCCCCTGGTAGTCCTTGATGGAAAGCGCGGGGACAACGGCCCTGGTAGGCGACGGCTCGTCCGGCGAGAGGTGCAGTTCAATCTCACGCCGCAGAGCGGAGACAGCGTCGACACACCGCGCGCTCTCTTTGCCCGGGAAGAAATCGTTCGCCTGAATCTGCTGCAATTGCTGCTCGAGGCTGCGCAGTGTCTTGTGGAGTTCCGCCTCGCCGGCCGCCACTATGCCCTTGCGGGCGTCCTTCACCGCCTGCACGAGTTCTGCATAGTGCTCGGAGCGGTCGAACAGGGCGCGGAATGCCTGTTCCTGAGCGTCATCGCGCGCGCGCAATTCGAGCAAGTAGGCATCAGCGCCAGCGTCGACAATCGTCTTGGCGAGCTCCCGGAGCGCAACGGCGGAGGGCGCGGTGGCCGGAAGAACATAGACCCCTTCTCGAAGCGTCCCCGCACCCGTGGTCTTAAGCGCGCGCCACACACGGACCCGCAGACCACTTGGCGTGGTCGGCAGCGTCGCAGTAAGAATTAGCCAATCGGTCATGTAGCAAATATCTCATAAAGAGATAAATGCTACAAGAGAATTTGTCGGATTTGTGCTGAAAATGCCCTGTTGGTAGTTTTCGAACGCGTTGCAACATGCCCAAGCACTACTTATAGGCGCCGGCACGCTATCTCAGAATTTGCGGCCGTCCCATTCGGAATAGCGGGTCACGTCTGCTTTTGGCCGAAGCCGCCGGTCGTTTAGTTACCGTGTCTCCAGTGAACCAAGAACCCATCAAATTCGCCCAATGGATGGGCGCGTGGCTATGGCGCAAGGAGGAAGACTTAATCCAGGCACTCCAGCGCCAGCGCTACTCACGCTGGAACTTGAAAACCGCCCGGCTGGCGCGGGCATTCGGCCAAAAGCGGACTTCGCGGCCATCCTGCAAGCCGAAGGAGTCCAGGATCTGCAACTGGTTTTGCAGCGCAAGCGCTTCAAAATCCTGCAGCGTGCCGACACGGATGTTGGGCGTGTCATACCACTGGTAAGGCAACACCTTCGTTACCGGCATGCGGCCGCGCGCAACAGCCAGGCGGTTGGGCCAGTGGCCGAAGTTGGGAAACACGACGATGCCGGCGCGGCCCACGCGCGCGGTTTCACGCAGCATGGTTTCGGCGTTGTGCAGGTGTTGCAGCGTGTCGATCTGCAGCACCACGTCAAACGAGCGGTCGCCAAACAGCGCCAGGCCTGCTTCCAGGTTGAGCTGGATCACGTTGACACCGCGCGCCACGCAGGCCTGCACGTTGGCGTCGTTGATCTCGACGCCGTAGCCGGAGCATCCGCGTTCGCGGATCAGGTAGTCCAGCAACTCGCCGGTGCCGCAGCCCAGGTCAAGCACGCGGGAACCGTGCGGCACCAGCCGCGCGATGGACAGCAAATCAGCCGAGGGCTGCACATTGAGTTCGACAGGCAGGTTCATACAGCGGCCACCTTGCTCTGGAAATAGGAGCGCACCACGCCCAGGTAGCGATCGTCCTCCAGCAGAAACGCATCGTGGCCGTGCGGCGCGTCGATCTCGGCATAGCTCACGTCGCGCTGGTTGTCGAGCAGGGCCTTGACGATTTCACGGCTACGCGCGGGTGAAAAGCGCCAGTCGGTGGTGAAGCTCACGAGCAGGAACTTGGCTGTCACATGGGCCAGCGCCTGGGTGAGGTTGCCGCCATACGCCCGGGCCGGGTCGAAGTAGTCGAGCGCCCGCGTGATCAGCAAATAGGTATTGGCGTCGAAGTACTCGCTGAATTTGTCGCCCTGGTAGCGCAGGTAGCTTTCGATTTCAAACTCGATGTCCTGCGTCGTGTATTTGTAGGGGGCGTCGGCATTCACCGTCTCGGCTACCGCCTGCCGTAACTGACGGCCAAACTTCTCGTTCATCACATCGTCACTCAGATAGGTGATGTGGCCGATCATGCGGGCGATGCGCAAGCCGCGTTTGGGCAGCACGCCATGGCGGTAAAAGTGGCCGCCGTGAAAGTCAGGGTCGGTCACGATGGCGCGGCGGGCGACCTCATTGAAGGCAATGTTCTCGGCCGTGAGGTTGGGCGCGCTGGCCACCACCACGGCGTGGCGCACGCGGTCGGGGTATTGCAGCGTCCAGGCCAGCGCCTGCATGCCACCCAAGCTGCCGCCCATCACGGCAGCCAGCGTCTGGATCCCCAGGCGGTCCAGCAGGCGGGCCTGTGCGCTCACCCAGTCCTGCACCGTGACGACGGGAAAGTCGGCGCCGTAAAGCTCCTGCGTGTCGGGGTTGGGCTGCATGGGGCCGGTGGAGCCGAAGCAGGAGCCTAAATTGTTGACGCCAATGACGAAGAAGCGGTCAGTGTCGACCGGCTTGCCGGGGCCGATCATGGTGTCCCACCAGCCTTCGGATTTGGCTATCGGCTGGCCTTGCGCATCGAGGTAAACACCCGCCACATGGTGCGAGGCGTTGAGCGCGTGGCAGATCAGCACGGCGTTGGATTTGTCGGCGTTGAGTTCGCCGTAGGTTTCATAGCTCAGGTCGTAGGCGCGTATTGACGCACCGCTCTGCAGCGGCAGCGCCTCGACGAAATGCATGCTGAGCGGGGTGGCAATAAGAGTCAAAAAATCACCTGCAGAAAACAAAAAACCCGGCATCGCTAAAGCGAGTCCGGGTTTCTGGATGTCGTCTTTAGCTGTACTTTTTAAGCGCCCGCAAGCTGAGCAAATCGGCGCTGTGGACAGTATAGCAAGCCGGGATCACATCAAAAGCGCAGCCAGGCCCAGGCCCGCAAAGATGATCGCCGACACAATGTGCACAGCGCGCAGCGGCACGAGGCGCGTGACGCGCTCGCCGAGCCAGACGACAGGCGCATTGGCCAGCATCATGCCCAGCGTGGTGCCCGCCACTACGCTGACGATGGCGTCGTAGCGCGCGGCCAGCATCACGGTGGCGATCTGTGTCTTGTCGCCCATTTCCGCCAGGAAGAAGACCAGCACGGTGGTGAAGAACACGCCGTAGCGTGGCGGCTTTTCGTCTTCAGCCGCATCGAGCTTGTCGGGCACCAGCATCCACGCCGCCATGACCAGAAACGAAGCACCCAGAATCCAGCGCAGCATTTGCGGGCCGATCAGCGTGGTGACCCAGGCACCGGCGGCACCGGCAAGGGCGTGGTTGACCAAGGTTGCGACCAGGATGCCGGCAACGATGGGCCAGGGCTTCTTGAAGCGGGCAGCGAGGATAAGCGCGAGGAGTTGCGTCTTGTCGCCCATTTCGGCGAGGGCGACGATGCCCGTGGAGACGAGGAAAGCTTCCATTCAAAAAAACTCCGGCCGAAAACCCATGACTGCACGGCATCCCCGGCCTGAAGCGGAGGCTGTGCAGTCAAAGGTCTCGCGTGATCCGAAGACCGCTTGCGCCATGTCCGTGATGGACAAGTCTGTTGACGCAAGCCCCTTTCAGGATTGAAAGGCTGGCTACTCCCCAATGACAGCTTTCATTATATCGGCGGGTGTCCAAGCCCTTTAAGGCTGAAATGGTGCGCACAACTATTCGTCCGCACACTTGAGGCGCATTTCTTGCTTGTATTTGGTGCGATTACGGGAATTTCTCTGAGATCGCACCAATAAATAGCAATTTCATCTGAAGAGGGACTTATGGAAGCACTAAAACAGGGCTCAGATGCCTTGTTCATCCTGCTGGGCGGCATCATGGTGCTCGCCATGCACGCCGGTTTTGCCTTTCTGGAACTGGGCACGGTTCGCAAAAAGAACCAGGTCAACGCCCTGGTCAAGATTCTGGTGGACTTCTCGGTGTCCACCGTGGTGTATTTCATGGTGGGCTATGGCGTGGCCTACAGCACCCATTTCTTTGTCGGCGCAGAGCAGTTGGCGGCCAAAAACGGTTATGAGCTGGTCAAGTTCTTCTTCTTGCTGACCTTTGCCGCAGCCATTCCGGCGATTATTTCGGGCGGCATCGCCGAGCGGGCGCGCTTTTATCCGCAGCTCATCGCGACCGCCGTCATCGTCGGTTTCGTCTATCCCTTCTTCGAGGGCATCGTCTGGAACCAGCACTTCGGCGTGCAGGCCTGGATCAAATCGCTGACCGGTGCGGAGTTTCATGATTTCGCGGGCTCCATCGTGGTTCACGCGGTGGGCGGCTGGTTGGCCTTGCCGGCGGTGATTTTGCTGGGCGCGCGCAGCAACCGCTACCGCAAGGATGGCGCAGTGTCGGCCCATCCACCCTCGAACATTCCTTTTCTGGCCCTGGGGGCCTGGATCCTCACTGTGGGCTGGTTCGGCTTTAACGTGATGAGCGCACAGACCATCGACAAAATTTCCGGCCTGGTCGCCGTCAACTCCCTGATGGCCATGGTCGGCGGCACACTTGCCGCACTGGTGTTTGGCAAGAATGACCCGGGGTTTGTGCACAACGGGCCGCTCGCCGGTTTGGTGGCGGTATGCGCAGGCTCAGACCTGATGCATCCGCTGGGCGCGCTGGTGACGGGCGGCGTCGCCGGCGGCGTGTTCGTCGTGATGTTCACGCTGACGCAGAACAAATGGAAGATTGACGACGTACTGGGCGTCTGGCCACTGCATGGCCTGTGCGGCCTGTGGGGCGGCATCGCTGCCGGCATCTTCGGCAACCGGGCCCTGGGGGGGCTGGGCGGTGTGAGCTTTGGTGCCCAGTTGCTGGGCAGCGCCATGGGCGTGGCCTGGGCGCTGCTGGCGGGCTTTGCTGTCTATGGTGTCCTCAAGTCCGCGATGGGCCTCAGGCTGAGCCAGGAAGAAGAATTTGAGGGCGCGGATTTGTCTGTCCACCGCATTGGCGCCACACCTGACCGGGAAGTCAACTGGTAGCGGCGACGCAGGCGGCGCTTCTGCTACTTATTTGATAGCTGCTTGCGCCCATCCTTATTGGGCTTGGGCCCGTTTCTTTTAAAAATCGCGCCTGGGGCCATGGGCTTCTGGCGCCTTGGGCATAAATTTCGTCGCGTTCCGGCGCACAAGCGCCGCACCTGCCGCTAGACTTTCGCCATGCCTACTTTTGAAGAGCAGCTGGTTGAACACCGCGTCTATCTCCTTCGTTTTGCGCGCCTGCAGCTGCGCAACGATGAATGGGCCGAGGACGCCGTGTCGGAAACACTGCTGGCGGCTTTGTCCAAGCCGCAGTCTTTCGGCAACCGCTCGCAGCTCAAGACGTGGCTCGTCGGCATTCTCAAGCACAAGGTCATTGACCTGATCCGCAGCAATGCGCGCATCGTGGCGGTGCCGGACGCCCACGGCGACGAAGAGGGTGACGAGCTCGACCGGCTCTCTTTCCAGGCCGACGGGCATTTCACAGAGCCGCCCAATGACTGGGGCAATCCGGACCAGACCCTGCAGCAGGTTCAGTTCTTCCAGGTACTGGACGCATGCATGGAACGCCTGCCACCGGCATTGGGGCGGCTGTTCCTGATGCGTGAGTGGCTGGAGCTTTCCTCGCAGGAAGTCTGTAAGGAACTCTCGCTGACACCGACCAACCTGTATGTCCAGTTGCATCGGGCCCGCCTGCGCCTGCAGGAGTGTCTGAATATCCACTGGTTTGGCAAACTCAGCACCTGATACGGCCGGCCCTTAACGTGAAACCCAACATGACCCTGTTAAGACGCACCTGCCGCGAGGCTGCGGCATTGCTGATCGCGCGGGAAGACCGCGCGCTTCGTTTGCCCGACCACATCGCGCTCAAGCTGCATCTTCTAGCCTGCGATGCCTGCCCGAAGTTTGAGAACCAGATTCTGACCATGCGCGCCGCGATGAAGCAGTGGCGCAACTATTCGGATCTTGCAGAGGCTGGCTCCACCGAATTGCCGCCCGATATTCGTCCCAAATAACGCGCCGCCGAACGGGCGAAGGCGGTCGCCATCTCATCGAATAAATATGGATTCGGATTGAATCATTGCAATTTTTTGTAACTATTTTCCTTCCGCGCGCGCGTCAACTGTCCTGCTTATGGCTTTTAACGGACACATCCTCGCTTCCAACACCAGGGCTGTCCGGAGAGAACTTACGACTCTGATTTCTTCGCGCCGGTAGCCTCCATTCATTGGTAAACCCATAAACAGTAGGCGCTAACTTATTAAGCAGGGCCGTAAATTCGGGCCACTAATAGCGCTTTATTGTTAAACACCCGCGTAGCTGGGGTGAAAACCTCATCCCGGGCTTTTTGTTGTGCCATCTTCAATAGAAGTGCTTTGGGTTACCCTCCGCGGCCTTCAAGTCAGCGGGCTGGTCGATACAAAAATCGTAAACAAACCCGGGAAGCCCCTGTTTATGCGGGCTTGCGAGGCCCAGGCGGTAACGCCGGCTGGTTGTCTTTTTGATAACTGACGCATAATATGCCGGTGCGAGTGTCACTATTCGCACACGTTAGGTGATCGGTCAGTTTCGCGCGCTACAGCGGTACGTATCAAGATTTGTTGTGCTTTCGGGACCCCATCGCTTTTGTTTTTGTGTTTTAGAGGAGTCCCTTCATGGGCAACAAACTTTACGTCGGCAACCTGCCGTACTCGGTCCGCGACGAAGACCTGCAACAATCTTTTGGCCAATTCGGCGCTGTCACCAGCGCTAAAGTCATGATGGAACGCGACACCGGTCGCTCCAAAGGCTTTGGCTTTGTCGAAATGGGCAGCGATGCAGAAGCCCAGGCAGCTATCAACGGCATGAACGGCCAGCCTCTGGGCGGCCGTAGCGTTGTCGTGAACGAAGCACGTCCCATGGAGGCACGTCCTCCACGTAGCGGCGGCTTCGGCGGCGGTGGTGGTGGCGGCTACGGTGGTGGTGGCGGCGGCGATCGTTCCGGCGGTGGTGGCTACGGCGGTGGCGGCGGTGGTCGTTCCGGCGGCGGCGGTAGCGACGGCGGTTTCCGCAGCCCCTACGGCGGCGGCGGTAGCGGCGGTGGCCGTTCCGGTGGTGGCGGCGGCGGTGGACGCGGCGGCTACTAAGCCCTGCAGAACCCCCTCTTCAACCACTGGTTGAAGAGCGCTTTAAAAGGCTTCAAGACTTCGGTTTTGAAGCCTTTTTGCTTTGTAGCGCCCAACTCACGGGCGCGAGCAGCTCCTGTTTTGATAGCGCAACGCGCAAAAGCATCCGGCTCTCAGCTCTCGCCCTGGCGGTGCTTGCGTGCGCGGCCAGACAAAGCCTTGTCGAACACCGCATTAGGCAGCAGGCGCAACAGTTTGGCCACCACGCCCATTTGCCAGGGGATCACCCGGTAGCTGCATCCCGCCTGGATGGTGGCAAACGCTTTTTCGGCAAATACCTCGGCCTTCATCAGAAACGGCATGGCGTAGCGGTTTTCGCGGGTCAGCGGCGTGTCGATGTAGCCTGGGCAAATCGTCACCACCTTCACTCCACTGGGGCGCAGCTCCCCGCGCAGGCTTTCACAATAGTTGATGACTGCAGCCTTGCTCGCGCAGTAGGCGCCATGGCCAGGAAGGCCCCGTATGCCGGCCACGCTGCCAATACCAACCAGTGTTCCAGTGCCTCGCGAGACCATGCCGGCGATGAACGGGTGAAAGGTGGCCGCGACACCGATATTGTTGGTCGCAAAAGTCCGGGCCATGACCTCAAGGTCTGCACGCACGGCAGAGTCCATGCCAATGCTGATGCCGGCATTGGCAATCACCACATCGGGCACGCCCTGCGCGGCGATGCAAGCCTCGCCGGCGGACACAATGCTGTCGATGTCGGATACGTCTGCGCCGTAGACCTGGTAGCGGCTCGCACTGATGGCATGGGTCTCCGCCCAGGCCTGCACCTCGGCGGTTCTGCGAGCAGCCAGCGCCAGCCGATAGCCTGCAGAATAAAAACGCAGTGCCAATGCCTGCCCGATACCGCTGGAAGCACCGGTGATGAATACGAGTCTGGACATGGTGGGCAGTCGTTGATTAGAGAGTGTCGCGCTAGCGGGTCGCCGGTGCGTTGCTTGCCGGATTGACGGGTGGTGCAGGCGTGAGAATGGGCAAGGTACCAGCACCTGCAGCGCTGGCCGCGGAACGCGGAACGAGAATGCCGCGGACACGTCCTTTGAGGTCAGCCACCTGGTCGAGGTTGTCGTAGGCAAAGGTGTCACCGGTGAACTGGTCGGTGCCGCGAATCAGCAGCACCGGCTTGTGCGACTTCACGCGCTCATCATTCAGGAAGGCATGAAGAAACTCTCCGCGAAACTCCATGCGCGGCGTTTCCTTCCCGTTCGCATCCTGGCTCGCCTCCCTGACCACCACCGCGTTGCCCGTTAGCTGCACTTCCGATCCATCACCGTTGGTGTAGGCCCGGTTGGCGGTAGCCGTCGTGATGCGCTTTTCCACATTAATGCTGCGGATGCGCACCTGGTCAATTTCCAGGATGTCGGTGTCGGCGAAATGCCGGGCCTCTGTCCCATAAATTTCGCTCTTGAGCTGGCCCCCTTCGTCAAACGTCTTGACGGTGAACTTGCGCATGAAATAGTCCACGTCGTGGCTCGCCTCCTTGGCCACTTCCGGCGTGCTGAAGATCGGGGTGTTGCGCACAAGCCAGTAGGTACCCAGCGCCAGCACCCCCATCATCACCAGCGGCATGTAAATGGCCATGCTGTCCCAGACGCGCAGAAAGCGTCGCCACACGTTTTTCAGGGGCAGCAGGGTGCCGCCGCTCTTCACCATGGTGCTCACTGGCTGTACTCCTGAAGCAGCCCGGCATAACGTCCGCTGGCAACCAGCAGCACATCACAGAACTCGCGTGCGGCGCCATGGCCGCCAGGCGCTTGCGTCACGTGGTGGACCATCGCGCGAACCTCCGCGTGCGCGTTGATCGGCGCGCAGCTCAAGGCCACACGGGACAGCACAGGCAGGTCGGGCCAGTCGTCACCCATGGCTGCGGCAGCGCTCCAGTCCAGCCCCAGGGCCTGCAGCGTGAGCTCGGCGGCAGGGCGTTTGTCCTCCGTACCGAAATGGGCATGGGTGATGCCGAGCGCCTGCAGACGTGCGCGCAGCACATGGCTATCGCGCCCGGTGATGACGGCGGGAGTGATGCCGGCCCTCTGGAGCAGCTTGAGGCCATGGCCGTCCAGCGTGTTGAACCGTTTGACGATCTCGCCCGAAGCGCGATAACCACCGGACGCCACAGCCAGTTCATGGCCGTCGGGGTATTCGGAAAAATACAGGCCACCGTCCGTGAGTACACCGTCGACGTCAAAAAATGCCACCTTGATGCCTTGCGCGCGCAGCAGCAGTTCAGGCGGAAAGCTCAGTGTTGGAGTAAGCATCTATCGTTTCACCGCAAGCCAGATAAGGGGTGCGAGTGTCATATCACTTTTGCGCGCATCAGGTCGTTGGTATTCAGCGCCCCGCATAACACCCCTGCGTCGTCCACAACCAGCACGCTGGTGATGCGGTACTGCTCCATCAATGCCACAGCCTCGACAGCCAGCGAATCCGGCTGTATCGTGCGCGGATTGGCGCGCATCACGTCGCCCGCCTTGCTGCTGCGCAGGTCCACGCCTTTTTCGACCAGCCGGCGTAAATCGCCGTCGGTGAATATACCGAGTACTCGCCGGCTGCCGTCCACCACCGCAGAAGCCCCAAGTCCCTTGGCGCTCATTTCACGCATGAGATCGGTGAAACTGGTGTCAACCAGCACTTGCGGCACCGCATCGCCGCTGCGCATCACGTCACTGACATGCGTCAGCAGCTTCCGGCCGAGCGCACCGCCCGGGTGGGAGCGCGCAAAGTCTTCTTCCTTGAAACCGCGCGCATCCAGCAGGGCGACGGCCAGCGCGTCACCCAGGGCGAGCTGCGCGGTCGTGCTGGCAGTCGGCGCCAGATTGAGCGGACAGGCTTCCTGCGCCACGCTGCTGTCGAGCGTCACCCGTGCTTGCCGGGCAAGCGTGGACTGTGCGCCCCCGGTAATTGCCACCATCGGTACGCCCTGGCGGCTCAACACCGGCAGGATCATCGTCAACTCAGCGCTCTCGCCGCTGTTGGAAATTGCGAGCACCACGTCGATGGCCTTGATCATGCCCAGGTCGCCGTGGCTGGCTTCTGCCGGATGCACAAACATGGCAGGTGTTCCGGTGGAGGCGAGTGTGGCGGCAATCTTGCGGCCTATATGGCCGCTTTTTCCCATGCCCATGACAACCACGCGGCCGCGGCACTGCAGCATCAGCTCCACGGCTTGGGCAAACTCGTCGCCCAGCCGTCCCGCCAGGCCCAGCACAGCGGCGGCTTCTATTTCAAAAGTCTTCCTGGCTAGGCTCAGCACCTGTTCGGCATCAAAATTCACGGCGTCAAGGCTCATGGCTGCATTCTATAGAGGCGGGCAGGCCCCATCCCGCCGGCCAACCCCCGCGCGAATGGGCCTTTGCCGCCTGCAAATCGTCAAGGCCATGCAATATCCTCGGCTACCATCAACGCATGAGCGCGCTTGAACTGACCCTGCTGTACCTGCTGGCTGCTGTGCTGGGTGTGGTGGCATGCCGTTCGCTCAAGCTGCCGCCCATGCTGGGTTACCTGGCGGTCGGCGTGGTCATCGGGCCCAACGCGCTGGCGCTGGCGCAAAATTCCGACGGCGTCCGGCATTTGGGCGAGTTCGGCGTGGTGTTTCTGATGTTCGTGATCGGGCTTGAGTTCAACCTGCCCAAGCTGCGCTCCATGCGGCGTCACGTCTTTGGCCTGGGCCTGCTGCAGGTCACGCTGACCATCGTGCTGGCCACGGTGGGTTCGCTGTTCCTTGCCAGCATGGCCCCCGGTCTCTGGAAGATGGGCTGGCAGACCGCGCTGGCGCTGTCCGGTGCCATCGCCATGAGCAGCACCGCCATTGTGGTCAAGCTGCTGTCGGAGCGACTTGAACTCGAATCCGAACACGGCAAGCGTGTCATGGGCGTGCTGTTGTTCCAGGACTTGGCCGTTGTACCGTTGCTGGTGCTGATTCCCGCACTGGGGGCGCCCGCCGATGCGCTCCTGGCGGCGCTGGCGATCGCGGGGCTGAAGGCGGCCGTGCTGGTGGGGCTGCTGCTCACCGGCGGGCAACGCATCATGCGCTGGTGGCTCACCATCGTGGCACGGCGCAAAAGCGAAGAACTGTTCGTGCTCAACCTGCTGCTGGTCACGCTGGCGCTGGCCTGGCTGACCGAGCGCGCCGGGCTGAGCCTGGCGCTGGGCGCCTTTATTGCCGGCATGCTGATCTCCGAGACGGAATACAAGCACCAGGTCGAAACCGACATACGGCCCTTCCATGATGTTTTGCTGGGCCTTTTCTTCATCAGCATCGGCATGCTGCTGGACTGGCGGCTGGTGCTGGAACGATGGCCGCTGGTGCTGTTGCTGACGACGTTGCCTGTTCTCTTCAAGCTGGTGCTGGTTACCGCGCTGGCGCGCTCGCTGGGTGCAACAGCCGGCGTATCGCTGCGCACCGGCCTGTACCTTGCCCAGGCGGGCGAATTCGGCTTTGTGCTGCTCACGCTGGCCCAACAGAGCAACCTGGTGCCCCCCGCACTGTTAAACCCCATTTTGGCCAGCATGGTGCTGTCCATGCTGGCAACGCCTTTCATCATCATGTACAGCAACCGCATTGTGATGAAGCTGGTTTCCAGCGAGTGGCTGCAGCAATCGCTGCAAATGACCACCATTGCACGCAAGTCCATCAATGCCAACAAACACGTGATCATCTGCGGCTATGGCCGCTGCGGCCAGAACCTGGGTCACATGCTGGAGCGCGAAGGCATCCAGTACATGGCGCTTGACCTCGACCCTGACCGGGTACGGCAGGCCGCAGCCGCAGGCGATTCGGTGGTGTTCGGCGATGCGGTGCGGCTCCAGGCCCTGATGGCAGCCGGGCTGGCCCGGGCCAGCGCCGTGGTGGTAACTTATCTCGATACAGCCAGCGCCCTCAAGGTGCTGGCCAACACGCGCGCCCACGCGCCGACAGTGCCGGTGATTGTGCGGACGGTAGACGACCACGACCTGGAAAAACTCCAGGCAGCCGGCGCTACAGAGGTCGTACCAGAGGCCATCGAAGGCAGCCTGATGCTGGCCAGCCATGCGCTGGCGCTGGTGGGCGTGCCCATGCGCCGCGTGATCCGCGTCGTGCAGGATCAACGTGACGCCCGGTACAACCTGCTGCGAGGCTACTTTCGCGGCGCCGACGACGACACCGTCAACGAGCTTGAGCAGGAGCGCCTGTCCAACGTCACATTGCCGCTGGTCACGAGGTCTGCCGGAAAGCCTCTGGGTGCGGTGGCACTGGGCGCCGGCGGCGTGCGTGTGGTCAGCCTGCGCCGCAGCAATGGCAAGGCAGTGGCCGCGCATGACGAAACATTGCTGGAGGGCGGGGACACGCTGGTGCTGTCAGGCAAGCCCGAGGCATTGGCCATGGCCGAAGAGAAGCTCCTGCGCGGCCGTATCAACTGAGCAGCGGGCCGCCCGTCGCAAAGAGGGGCTTCCGGGGAAACATCTCACCGCTTTGTTCGCGCCTGCAGCAGGTCGTTGTTCGTTGGCACTGACGGCACAATATGGGCGCCACCCACCTTGGACACGCCATGCCTGACCTGCACAGCCTCACTCACCAGACCGTCGGCCAGTACCTGAAGAACCATATCCGCACCGTGCCCGACTGGCCGGCCCCCGGCGTGCAGTTTCGCGACATCACGCCGCTGCTGCAGAACCCCAAGGTCTTTCGCGTGCTGATCGACGCTTTTGTGCACCGCTACATGGACGGCAAGCTCCGTCCCGACATCGTGGCAGGGCTGGATGCGCGCGGGTTCATCCTCGGCGCCGTCATCGCTTATGAGTTGAATGTTGGCTTTGTGCCGATACGCAAAAAAGGCAAACTGCCCTTCACGACCGTGCAAGAAACCTATGAGCTCGAGTATGGAAGCGCCACCGTGGAGCTGCATACCGACGCGGTCAAATCCGGCGACCGGGTGCTGCTGATCGACGACCTGATCGCCACGGGCGGCACCATGATGGCCGGCAAGAAACTGCTGGAGAAGTTGGGCGCCACTGTCACCGAAGGTGCGGCGATTGTTGACCTGCCCGAACTCGGTGGGTCAGAAAAATTGCGGGCAGCAGGGCTGCCGCTGTTCACCTTGATCGACTTTTCGGGGCATTGAACCGCCGGATGCAGTTCTGGAAACTACCCGGAGGGAACGAGTTCAGCTATAAAAATTATAGCTGCTTGCGCCCGCCTTCATTGGGCCTGAAGCCGATTGGTCTTAGATCTGAAGCCGAATCGGTCTAGTTCAGATCGCCGTACTGCGTGCTGCTCAGCGCTGGTGACGTGCTGAATTCCGGCGGCATTTCGGTGTCTTCAAAGCCCGTCAGCAGGGTGTATGAACGTGAGCGCGGGCCGCTTTGCACTTTGACCCCTTTTTCCGGCGTGACTGCAGGGCCTTGCGCGGACGCAGCAACCAAAGCTTGCTTGAAAGCGGCAACCTCGTCGGCCTGGATAGGCTCATAGCGCGGGGCGGCGGGTTTGACGGGCGCCCGGGTTTCTACATTGGCTTCAGCGTGTGCTACTACGGGTGCATGTACAACGGGTGCTGGTACAACAGGTGTTTGCACTGCCTGTGGAGTCGTCGGGGCCTGTTTGACCACGACCGCCATTTCCTCCAGGCGCCAGTACACAGCGGGCACCAAGATCTCGAAGCGCGCTTTGGCGTGCTGCGTGATCGATGCCTCAATTCCACTCAATTGCTCGGACGTGCCGCCAAATGCTTTTGCCAGGTCCATCATGACCAGGAATTCATTGCCGCTCTGGTCGAGCGAAAGAACTTTGAATTTGTAGCTGGCCGAAAGCACGCCGGAGCGGGTCATGGCCTCACGAATTGCTACATACAGCTGCTCGCGGCGGGCGTGACGCTTAAGTTTGCCGGAATCGGCGGGAGCAGGGTGTTCCGGGGAGAGTCGCTGGGGTGTGGACGTCGCAAATTTGTCGCGTCCGGCGGACGCGCGTTTTTGTTCGTCATTCGCAGCCGAGCCAGCTTGCTGCGGTTTGTCGGAAAACCAATTTAAGAAAGACATGGGCAATGTTCTCGTGATGAATGTTGATTTTCCGTCAATGCACGGAGTGAATCTGTAAGCAATATCGCAAACGGTTCAGCTGTTGTTTAGCAGCAAATCCTGTTGCCGACTTTATCGAAACACCCATGCAACTGTCTGGTAAAAAATCACGCCCGTCACGTTTTTGAGAACGCCTGTGACGCCCGAAAGTATTACGGCAGGGAGTCAGTTGTCTGATGATGCCGGTGCACCCGAGAGAGGGGCGACGCTCAGGTCACGGCGACGCGCTTGGGACGGTTATAGAGTCGTTTGGCCATGACCGACCCCATTGCCATGGTCAGCTCCAACGCGATGGGGCTGTGGCGGTTTGCCAGCTCAAGGAACCGCATCGGGGTGAGGCACCATAGCTTGCAGGGCGTCGACGCATGCACCGTGGCACTACGCGGCATGTGCGAGAAAAATGCGCCCTCACCAAGCACGGTACCCGCACCCACCAGTGCCATTCGCACGCGGGCCTTTTCGTCTTCGTAATGAACGCTGAGCGTGCCGCTTTCCACAAAGTACAGCGTGCGGTCCAGCGCGCCCTGTTCCATCAGCACCTGGCCACTGTTGAGGGCGAAAGGCTGCATGTAGCTGGCCAGGATGTCCCAATGCGGCTGGTTGAATTGACAGCGCAATGCGTCACTGGCGTGGCAGTGAAGAATTGCCTGGGCAAGGCCCTGAATGTCAAAACGGATGGCGGCAGGTAGTGGAGCGTTCATAGTGGGACGGAAGATACCTTCGCACTACACGGCCCGCAAGAGATGTTAACGGCCCCTTACACCTGATACAGGAAAGCCGGAGTTGTAATTTCCCCTCGACAGAACGCCATTTTTGACTGTTTTGGTGCGTTTTTCGCGGCACGGCGCCGCTTGTCCCCAGACGGGGCCCGCCTGTCGCCGGTTTACTACTTTCCAATACAGAATCTGGAAAAAATTTCGCCCAACAAGTCGTCCGGCGTGAACGCACCGGTGATCTCGCTGAGGTGAAGTTGCGCCTGGCGCAAATCTTCAGCCAGCAGGTCCAGAGCAGGGTGCCCCGCGCGAATCTGTGCGTGAGCTCTCCCGAGTTGTTCGGCGACCTGCTGCAGGGCACGCACGTGGCGTTCGCGGGCCATGAACACGCCTTCAGGGGCGGATTGCCAGCCCACGACCTGCAACAGTTGCTTGCGCAGCGCCTGCAGGCCGTCGCCGGTTTTGGCGGAGATCAGAACGCCGCCGCTGATTGTGCCCAGCACGTCCGCGTCAGCCGCGTCCGACTTGTTCCAGACGTCGACGATGGGAGTGTTGCGCGGCAGCTCACGGCTCAATACTTCTGCGATGTGTGCGTCGGCGGCCAGGTAATCGGCGGCATGCCGGGTCAGGTCATGCAGGAAGAGCACCGCGTCGGCGCTGGCGATTTCAGCCCACGCGCGTTCGACGCCGATTTTTTCCACTTCGTCGAGTGCCTCGCGCAGGCCGGCTGTGTCCACCACATGCAGTGGCACGCCTTCAATCTGGATCAGCTGCGAAACCTTGTCGCGTGTGGTGCCGGCAATCGGCGTGACGATGGCGAGTTCAGCGCCGGCCAGCGCATTGAGCAGCGAACTTTTGCCGGCGTTCGGCTGGCCCGCGATCACCACCTTGATGCCTTCGCGCAGCAAGGCGCCCTGAACCGCGCGCTGCATCACGCCGGCCAGCGTCACCTGCAGGCGCTCGAGCTGTCCCTGCGCATCTGCCTTCTGCAGGAAGTCGATGTCTTCCTCGGGGAAGTCCAGCGTTGCTTCGACCAGCATGCGCAGATGAATCAGCTGCTCCAGCAGCGTGTTGACCGCCAGCGAGAATTCACCCGACATTGAACGCGCGGCCGATCGCGCGGCGGTCTCAGTGCTCGCGTCGATCAGGTCGGCAATCGCCTCGGCCTGCGCCAGGTCAATCTTGTCGTTGAGGAAGGCACGCTCGGTGAACTCGCCCGGTTGCGCCACACGCAGCCCCGGCACGGTTGCCGAGCCGGTTACCGGGTCGGGTGTCGCACCGGCCTCGAGGCATCGCGCCAGCAACAGTTGAAGCACAACAGGGCCGCCATGCGCTTGCAGCTCCAGCACATCTTCGCCGGTGTAGGAATGGGGCGCCGGGAAGTGCAGGGCGAGCCCCTGGTCGATGGCCACTCCTTGCGCATCCCTGAAGGGTAAGTAAGTTGCCTGGCGCGGTTGCAGCTGGCGGCCGCAAATCGCTTCGACAATGGGCGCGATGTGCTGGCCGGACACCCGCACAATGCCCACCGCACCGCGCCCGGGCGCAGTGGCAATGGCAACGATGGGGTCGTGGTGTCGGGCCAGCATGGTGGTAGATGTTAAGGGGCAAACCGGATATTGGCGCTATGGCGGAGAGCGCCGCAGCCAAAGCCAGTTTCCCAAGAAAAAGGGCCGCGAAGCGGCCCAATTTTTATTCCGTGTCCGCCTTATTTGAACTTCGGCAGGTTGAACTGCGGCGGCACGCCCATGCGCGTGTTGATCACCCATTGCTGCGCGATGGACAGGATATTGTTGGTAATCCAGTACAGCACCAGGCCAGCCGGGAAGAAGAAAAACATCACGCTGAAGATCAGCGGCATGAACCACATCAGCTTGGCCTGCATCGGATCCGGCGGAGCGGGATTGAGCGCCGTTTGCAGCATGGTCGTCAGGGTCATCAGCACCGGCAGGATGAAGAACGGATCCGGCGCCGAGAGGTCATGAATCCACAAGACCCAGGGTGCATTGCGCATCTCGACGCTGGACAGCAGCACCCAGTACAGCGCAATGAACACGGGGATCTGGATCATGATCGGGAAGCAGCCGCCCATCGGGTTGACTTTTTCTTCCTTGTAGATTTTCATCATCGCCTGCTGCATTTCCTGCGGCTTGTCTTTCAGGCGCTCACGCATTTCCATGATCTTCGGATTGATCGCCTTCATCTTGGCCATGCTGGCATACGCCTTGGCATTGAGCCAGTAGAACGCGATTTTCAGCAGCAGCACCAAAGCCACGATGGACCAGCCCCAGTTATGGAGGAAGCCGTGCAGCTTGTCGAGCAGCCAATACAGTGGCTTGGCCAGGATGGTCAACCAGCCGTAGTCCTTCACCAGCTCCAGGCCTGGTGCAATGGCTTCCAGTGTTTTTTCTTCCTGCGGGCCGACGAAAAATTTCGCCTCAACCGACTTGGTCGTGCCTGCCGCGATGGTGTCCAGCGGCGTGATCATGACGACGGAATACAGGTTGTTGGCGACCTTCTGGAACAACAGGTCGCGCTTGAGGCCATCCGGAAGAATCCAGGCGGTTGCAAAGTAGTGCTGGACCATGGCGATATAGCCATTGGTGGCCTGCTTTTCGACATCAACCTTGTTGTTTTCGATGTCCTTGAATTCCACCTTTTGGTATTTCTTGGCTTCGGTATAGATCGCCGGGCCGGTAAAGGTGGAATAAAAAGAAGACTCTCCGGGCGGCTTGTTGCCGTCACGCACAAGCTGCAGGTACAGCTGCGGCGACACCGCGGCTGTGCCGGTGTTGACGATGTCGTGGCGCACTGCGATGTCGTACGCGCCGCGTTTCAGGGTATAGGTCTTGACCAGCTTGACGCCGCCGACTTCCGCCGACTCAAACTTGATCTGCAGTTCGTCCTGGCCGTCTTTCAGAGCCCGTTCGCCTGGAACCACGGCCATTGGCGTTTTGTGGGTAGGAAAGCCCCCGGTAGTGCCGGGTGCCGTAACAAGGCCCGTCTGCGCCACATAAACACGGCTTGCGCTTTCGTCCATCAAGACAAAACCTTCGGCCGTATGCGCCTGGTCCTTGTACTTGACGAATGCCGAGTGCACCAGGGTGCCGCCTTCGCTGTCAAAGGTCAGCGTGAGCACATCGGTATTCACAACGAAGCGTTCTTTGGCGGTCGACGGGGCGATCGATGGAGCGCCTGCTGGCACGGCGCCGGGCGTTGCGTTGGCAGCCTGCGGTGCGGGCACGGAAGAAGCCGTGGTGCCGGCCGCTACAGGTGCAGAGGAACCAGCGGCCGGCGCCTTGGCGCTTTGCGTTGCTGACGGGAAAAAGGTCGCCTTGTGGCCGTTATATACCTGCCACTGGTCCCACAAAAGGACCATGGAAAAACCAAAAATCACCCACAGAATGGTGCGGCGGATGTCGTTCATGACGGCGTCTTTTTAGAAGGGGTGGAGGCCACGGGGGTGGCCAGGCGGGAAAAGAGGGGAACAGGCGGCACCGGGTCGTGCCCGCCATCGCACCAGGGATGGCAGCGTACCAGCCGGCGCAAAGTGAGGTAGCTGCCGACTGTCGCGCCGTGCTGCTGCAGGGCCTGCAGTGAATAGGCGGAACAGGTCGGCTCAAACCGGCAGGCTGAGCCCAGCCATGGGCTGAGCAACAAGCGGTAGCCTTTGACCAGGCCAATCAGCAGGGTTTGCGGCAAACGGAAAAGTGGTGCCAGCGCGGCAAAAGCGGAACTCATGGCGCCTTGGCTCCTGCCTGCATCAGCGCCAGCACTTCGGTGCGTACCGCCAGCTTGAGCTGCTCGGACG
Organism: Polaromonas sp. P1_F8; assembly: GCF_056405635.1. Lineage (NCBI taxonomy): Bacteria > Pseudomonadati > Pseudomonadota > Betaproteobacteria > Burkholderiales > Comamonadaceae > Polaromonas > Polaromonas sp. P1_F8. The sequence goes on from NZ_JBFUBS010000004.1 coordinate 206,496, forward strand.
TCGCGCTGATGAATTCCTTGCGCGAAAAATCACGCCGCAAGCGGACCACAAAAGCAGCCTGAGGATACTGATGCGAAAAATCAGCGCTCACGGTGTAGATCTGTCGTTTGATGGCGTTACGTGTGACGGCGCGTTTGGCCCAGCGTTTGGGAACCATGGCCCCAAGCCAGACATCCTGTACGGGAAACAGCGGCTTTGCCGCGATCACATCAGCCAGCTTGCCTGGCTCAGCTTGCACGGGCTTTGCGTCCAGCGCATTGCGGTGCAATGCGAAGTGCGTTGTCTTTGCAACAATGGCGCCGGCAAGAACTGCCTGGAACTGGGGTCGGGTTTGAAGCCGTTGCACGAGCGCCAGGCGTCAGTTTAAAAAACTGCGAATGGCCAGCAGAAAACAGGCTTATACGGCCAGGCGCTTGCGGCCTTTGGCGCGGCGTGCAGCAATCACTGCGCGGCCGCCACGCGTTTTCATGCGGGTCAGGAAGCCGTGCGTACGAGCGCGTTTGACTTTGGATGGTTGGTATGTGCGTTTCATGATTGAGTCCTACTAGCCGGTCAGCTACAAAGCTTTCCCCTTTGCCGTTACCTTGCCTTAGTTATAAGACACACTGCTTTGGGCGATTCGAATGATCTTGGTGGCCGTACAACACAACCATCTCTGCAAGTCTTCAAGGCAGGCAAAACCCGCCGCGAATCAGGGAAACCCATGATTATCGCAGATTTCCTAACGCTGGCAACAAGTTAGCCTGCCCATTTGGGGTAAAGGCTGAGATGCGGCGAACCGGGTCGCTACATACCCCAAACCAGTGCCCAAAATAGGTTGAAACCCGGATCAATTATTTTGTGGATAACTCCCCGTCCGGACTACAATTGCCGGTGCTCAAAATTAACAATATCCACAAGCAGCTCACCGCTGCCGGGCGCCTCTTGCCAGGCCAGCAACCCAGTCAAAACCAGCCATGAGTGAGGCATCCGTCCAAAACCTGAACCAGGACTTGTGGCAAAGCTGCGTCGACCACCTGGCCCAGGAATTACCTGAACAACAGTTCAATACCTGGATCCGCCCCCTACTGGTCGAGGTCGCTCCCGACCTCACCAAAGTCACCGTTTTGGTGGGTAACCGGTTCAAATTGGACTGGGTTCGCGCCCAGTATGCCGGCCGCATTTCGGCCCTGCTCGAGAAGATTTCCGGGCAGAGCATTCCCCTTGAGTTAGCACTTGCTCCGCGCGAAGCGCCCGCCAAATCTTCTTCTTTGGTTCGCAGCTTTGAGGGCTCCGGTGTTCCTGAGCCCGTCGGCCTGGGTGTTCCCGAAGAAGCCGCCGGCGCGCCGTTCAAGAATCGGCTCAACAGCGCGCTGACCTTCGACACCCTGATTGAAGGCACGGCCAACCGCATGGGCCGGGCCGCGGCGCTGCATGTTTCCAGCAGCCTGGGCCAGCTTTACAACCCGCTTTTTATCTACGGCGGCGTCGGTTTGGGCAAGACCCATTTGATGCACGCCATCGGCAATAAATTGCTGTCGGACAACCCCGCCGCCAAAGTTCTCTACATCCACGCTGAACAATTTGTTTCAGATGTGGTTAAAGCTTACCAGCGCAAGACTTTTGATGAATTCAAGGAGCGTTATCACTCGCTCGATTTGCTGCTGATTGACGACGTCCAGTTCTTCGCCAACAAGGACCGCACCCAGGAAGAGTTTTTCAACGCTTTCGAGGCCTTGCTGACCAAAAAGTCGCACATCGTGATGACCAGCGACACTTATCCCAAGGGTCTGACGGATATCCACGAACGCCTGGTCTCGCGCTTTGATTCCGGCCTCACCGTCGCCATCGAGCCGCCTGAGCTCGAAATGCGCGTTGCCATCCTGATCCGCAAGGCCGAGGCCGAAGGCGCCTCCATGCCCGAAGAGGTCGCCTTCTTCGTCGCCAAGAACGTCCGTTCCAACGTGCGTGAGCTCGAAGGTGCCCTGCGCAAGATCCTGGCGTACTCACGCTTCAATCTCAAGGAAATCTCCATCCAGCTGGCCCGTGAGGCCCTGCGTGACCTGCTTTCCATCCAGAACCGGCAGATCAGCGTCGAGAACATCCAGAAGACAGTCGCCGACTATTACAAGATCAAAGTGGCCGACATGTATTCCAAGAAGCGGCCTGCCAGCATTGCGCGGCCGCGGCAGATTGCCATGTACCTGGCCAAGGAACTCACGCAAAAGAGCCTCCCGGAGATCGGTGAGCTCTTTGGCGGGCGTGACCACACCACCGTGCTGCACGCCGTGCGCAAGATGTCTGCAGAGCGCCAGCAAATGACAGAGCTCAACCAGCAGCTGCATGTGCTTGAACAGACCCTGAAAGGCTGAGGAACAGCCTCCATGCGTCCCATGAACCCCACGAACCCTCTAGCGCCCGGTTTTCACGGTGTTTTACAGAGCCCAGCCACCCTCACAATAACTTTGGGGACAACTTTTGAACAACCCATGGCTTATCCACAGAAGCAGATGACAATCGAAAGTTGTTCATATTCAGCAGTGCAGTTCAGGGGCGTCTGAACACATGGTTAAACAAACGCCAAGTGGTTGATCAAAAAGGGGAAAATGGCACTATCCACAGATGGGCGCCACCCTTATCTACTACTACTAATTTGAATTAAAGAATTAAAGATATATACAGAGGAAGTCATGATCGTTCTGAAAGCAACCCAGGATAAAGTTTTGTCGGTACTGCAGTCGGTGGCCGGTATCGTTGAGCGCAGGCACACCTTGCCCATCCTTGCCAACGTGCTGATCCGCAAAACTGGCGCCCAGCTGCAGCTCACCACGAGCGATCTTGAAATCCAGATCCGCACCACCGCCGAGCTCGACGGCGACGCCGGCAACTTCACCACCACCGTGGGTGCCCGCAAGCTCATCGACATCCTGCGTTCCATGCCCAGCGACCAGACCGTCTCGCTCGAGTCGTCGCAGAACAAGCTGATCCTCAAGGGCGGCAAAAGCCGCTTCACCCTGCAAACCCTGCCGGCCGAAGACTTCCCCCTGGTGCAGGAAGCCGCCAATTTCGGCCCCAGCTTCTCGGTGCCGCAAAAGGTTTTGAAAGAGCTGCTCAACCAGGTCTCGTTTGCCATGGCGGTGCACGACATCCGCTACTACCTCAACGGCATCCTCTTCGTCGCCGAAGGCAAGCAGCTGAGCCTGGTCGCCACCGACGGCCACCGCCTGGCCTTCTCCTCGGCCACGCTTGACGTTGAAGTGCCCAAGCAGGAAGTGATCCTTCCGCGCAAGACGGTTCTGGAAATGCAGCGCCTGCTCAGCGACAAAGAAGGCGCCATCGAAATGCAATTTGCCGGCAACCAGGCCAAGTTCAGTTTTGAAGGCATGGAATTCGTCACCAAGCTGGTCGAAGGCAAGTTCCCCGACTACAACCGCGTGATTCCCAAGAACCACAAAAACATCATCACCCTGGGCCGCGTGCCCCTGCTGGCCAGCCTGCAGCGCACCGCGATTTTGACCAGCGAAAAATTCAAGGGCGTGCGCCTGAACATCGAGCCCGGCACCCTGCGCGTGGCTTCCAACAATGCCGAGCAGGAAGAAGCCGTCGACGAGCTCGACATCGACTACGGCGGCGACGCCATTGAAATCGGCTTCAACGTCACCTACCTGATCGACGCGCTGGCCAACATGGACCAGGACATGGTGAAGATCGAACTGGCTGATTCCAACAGCTCCGCGCTGCTGACCATCCCCGACGATGCAGCCTTTAAATACGTGGTGATGCCGATGCGCATTTAACGCGCTGACCACACGCTAACCAACAACCAGACCCGCGACTCTCCGCGGGTTTGGTCATTCAAGAGATTGAAGAAATCGAAGCAATTCGAGAAAAGATCGGAAATAAAGCTGGCTATGACTGAAGAAAACACACCGAACGAAGCCGATCAGGTAAACGTCAACGACGGCGCCGCAGGCGAGGGAAGCTCCAATTTCCAGCCCAAGATCGACACCAACCAGGCCGGCGCGTCCGAAGCCTATGGTGAAGGATCCATCCAGATCCTGGAAGGCCTGGAGGCCGTGCGCAAGCGCCCCGGCATGTACATCGGCGATACGTCCGACGGCACCGGCCTGCACCACCTGGTGTTTGAGGTGGTCGACAACTCGATTGACGAAGCCCTGGCCGGCCATTGCGACGACATCGTTGTCACCATCCACACCGACAACTCCGTCAGCGTCACCGACAACGGCCGCGGCATCCCGACCGGCATCAAGATGGACGACAAGCACGAGCCCAAGCGCTCGGCCGCTGAAATCGCCCTGACCGAGCTGCACGCCGGCGGCAAGTTCAACCAGAACAGCTACAAGGTGTCAGGCGGCCTGCACGGTGTGGGCGTGAGCTGCGTGAACGCACTCAGCAAGATGCTGCGCCTGACGATTCGCCGTGACGGCAAAGTGCACGTGATGGAGTTCTCACGCGGCTTTGTGCAAAACCGCATCATCGAACAAGTCAACGGGGTTGATGTGTCGCCGATGAAAGTCATGGACGACACCGACAAGCGCGGTACTGAAGTTCACTTCCTGCCCGACACCGACATCTTCAAAGAGAACAACGATTTCCACTACGAAATCTTAAGCAAGCGGCTGCGCGAGCTGAGCTTCCTGAACAACGGCGTGCGCATTCGCCTCAAAGACGAGCGCAGCGGCAAGGAAGACGACTTTGCCGGCGCCGGCGGCGTGAAGGGCTTTGTTGAGTTCATCAACAAAGGCAAAACGGTTCTGCACCCCAACGTGTTTGCCGCCATGGGTGACCGCGCCAGCGACCAGGGCACCAACATCGGTGTTGAAGTTGCCATGCAGTGGAACAGCGGCTACAGCGAACAAGTCCTCTGCTTCACCAACAACATTCCCCAACGCGACGGCGGTACCCACCTGACGGGCCTGCGCGCCGCCATGACCCGCGTCATCAACAAATACATCGACGACAGCGAGCTGGCCAAGAAAGCCAAAGTTGAAGTTACCGGCGACGACATGCGCGAAGGCCTGTGCTGCGTGCTGAGCGTGAAAGTGCCTGAGCCAAAATTCTCCAGCCAGACCAAAGACAAACTCGTTTCCAGCGAAGTGCGCGGCCCGGTTGAAGACATCGTGAGCCGTCTGCTGCACGACTACCTGCAAGAGCGCCCCAACGACGCAAAAATCATTGTCGGCAAGATCATCGAAGCTGCCCGCGCCCGTGAAGCTGCCCGCAAGGCGCGCGACATGACGCGCCGCAAAGGCGTGCTCGACGGCATGGGTCTCCCCGGCAAGCTGGCTGACTGCCAGGAAAAAGACCCCGCCATGTGCGAGATCTACCTGGTCGAGGGTGACTCCGCCGGCGGCTCTGCCAAGCAGGGCCGCGACCGTAAATTCCAGGCCATCCTGCCCCTGCGCGGCAAGATCCTGAACGTGGAAAAAGCCCGCTACGAAAAGTTGCTGACCAGCAATGAAATTTTGACGCTGATCACCGCACTCGGTACGGGCATCGGCAAGGCCGGCGGCATTGGCGGCACGCCAGGCACTGATGACTTCAACGTCGCCAAGCTGCGCTACCACCGCATCATCATCATGACCGATGCCGACGTTGACGGCGCCCACATCCGCACGCTGCTGCTCACCTTCTTCTATCGCCAGATGCCTGAGCTTGTTGAGCGCGGCCACATCTACATTGCGCAGCCACCGCTGTACAAGGTCAAAGCCGGCAAGGAAGAGCAGTACCTCAAAGACACCGCAGCGCTAGACGGCTTCCTGCTGCGCATTGCGCTGAAAGACGCCTCTGTGCAAACCGGCGCTGAAGGCAGCACGGTATTAACGGGCGAGACGCTGGCCGAACTGGCCCGCAAGCACCAGCTGGCTGAATCCGTGATTGCCCGCCTGCGCGGCTTCATGGACGCAGAAGCCCTGCGCGCCATTGCCGACGGTGTGAGCCTGAACCTCGACACTGTGGCCGACGCTGAAGTGTCAGCCGTCACACTGCAGGCCAAGCTGCGCGAGCTCAACACCACCGGCGCCCCCGCCGAAGTGGCCGGCGAGTTTGACACCCGCACCGACAAACCCATCTTGCGCATCAGCCGCCGCCACCACGGCAACGTCAAGAGCAGCGTGCTGACCCAAGACTTTGTGCATGGCGCCGACTATTCCACCCTGGCCGACGCAGCTGCCACCTTCCGCGGTTTGATCAGCGAAGGCGCAAAAGTCATGCGCGGTGAGGGTGAACGCCAGAAGGAAGAAAAGATCGGCGACTTCCGCCAGGCCATGGCCTGGTTGATTGGCCAGGCTGAAAACGCCACCGCACGCCAACGCTATAAAGGCCTGGGCGAGATGAACCCCGCCCAGCTGTGGGAAACCACCATGGACCCGACCGTGCGCCGCCTGCTGCGTGTACAGATCGACGACGCCATCGAAGCCGATCACGTGTTCACCATGCTGATGGGCGACGAAGTGGAGCCACGCCGCGAGTTCATTGAACAGAACGCCCTGCGCGCCGCCAACATCGACGTCTAAGCGACCACCCAGTTCTTACTTGACACCATGACCGAAGAAACCAAAACAGCAGAACGCCCAGCGCTGCCCGACCACCTCTCGACCGACGAGCGCAGCCCGCATTTCGTCAGGGCCATCTTTGAGCACGACATCGGCATCCGCTTTAACGACAAAGAGCGCAACGACGTTGCCGAGTACTGCATCAGCGAAGGCTGGATCAAGGTGCCCGTCGGCAACAAGGTAGACCGCAAAGGCAACCCGCTGATGATCAAGCTCAAAGGACGCGTTGAGTCGTTTTATAAATAACTGAACAGGTGAACGCCGCTGGTTCAGTCAGTCTTCAACCCGGCATTGATCAACACCATGAAGCTTCAACCTCCCGCAGGTGAACTTCATGGTGTTTTTCATTGGGGCCGTCACATCATATAAATCATGACCCGCATCGCCGTCATCGACTTCGAAACCACAGGCCTCTCACCGGCCATGGGCGACCGCGCCACCGAAGTCGCCATCGTCATGGTCGAACACGGTCAGGTCGTCGGCAGGTTCCAAAGTCTCATGAACGCAGGCCGCTACATCCCGTCCTTCATCGAAAGCCTGACGGGCATCAGCAATGCCATGATCGCCGTTGCACCCGCGGCGGAGAAAGTCATGGCCGAAGCAAATCGCTTTGTCGGCAACGCACCCATGGTGGCGCACAACGCCTCTTTTGACCGCAGGTTCTGGGAGGCTGAGTTAAGCCGGGCAGGGGAGGCCGCGACCCAGCCCTTTGCCTGCACCATGCTGGTCGCCAGAAGGCTGTATCCCCAGGCACCCAGCCACAAGTTAGGCGTGTTGATTGATTACCACCGCTTGCCCAAAGCCGGCCGGGCCCACAGGGCCATGGCCGATGCGGAGATGGCGGCATCGTTGCTGGGCCAGATTCAGGACGACCTACGTAGTCGCCACCGCGTGACCCAGCCCGACCACGCCTTGCTGTTGGCGCTGCAGCGTTGCGCTAAGCCTGCTGTGCCGGCGCGCTGATGTCTAAGTACGCTAACGCGTGAGGATGGGGCTTGCGACAGCTTGTAGGCGGGGGGGTCTGGGATTACTATGCTTTAGTCGAGCAGTTGAGGTTCTCCCTTTGGGCGTGGAAAAACTTATTGTTCGATATCTCCGCTCCAATTCCTGCACTCTCTCGTGTCTCTGTGAGCAACGAGAGGTTCTAAGGGCATTCTGCTGATGAGCAAACTGAGTCAGTTTGAATTAATTTTGTGAGCAGGGCGCGTAGAGGCGTAATTTCTGGATGGGTCAAAGTGGTGATATTTCCATTGGAATAGTTCACCGATAGTTATAAAAGCTCGTCTTTAGACAGCTTAAGAGGAGGACTATGAGCGCAGTGATGGTCGGAGATCTTCGATATGAAGGATTGCTCCAAGCTGCGGCAGAGCCATCTCGCGTCAATAGTCTGACTCATGGGTTCTATAGGTATCCGGCTAGATTTGGTGAACGCTTTGTAAGAGAAGCCATCAGTAGTTTTTCTCGCCGTGGGGATCTTGTCTTTGATCCCTTCTGCGGTGGTGGAACAACCGTTGTTGAAGCCCTCTCCCAAGGGCGCATGGCTGTGGGGTCGGACCTAAGTGAACTAGCTCTATTTATTGCTGCGGCCAAAACTAGTCCGTTGAGTGAGAGTCAGCTGAATCGAGTGGCTGAATGGCTGGCGGTCACAACGACCGACATAGCTCCGTTGCTTTGCTCATCAACGGAAGCAGAAGGGAGTCTGAGAGGAGTACCAGGACTCCACAGAAATCTGATTGTGAACTTATGTTCTTTGATAGCGGGCTTGCCCAGAGGCGCCGTCCAGAGATTTGCTCGAACAATGCTGTTAAGAACAGCCCAATGGGCGCTAGATGGTAAGGAAGAGGTGCCCACGCCTACTCAATTTATTCAGCGAATGCAGCTCTCTTTTGAGGTCATGCGCCGAGGAATGATTGAGTACGTGGATCAATTGCAGGCGGTGGGCTGGGATAAATCAGAGACACGGAAAAATACACATCTTTTCTTAGCCGACGCAAGAACAATCTCAAGAAGTAGCCAAGGACTGGGTGGTAGAGCCGCCTCATTGGTGGTGACGTCGCCCCCGTATCTTGGTGTCCACGTTCTATACAACCGTTGGCAAGTGAGTGGACGGCGTGAAATAACGGCGCCTTTTTTCATCGCTCAAGTAAACGATTTGGGGGGAGCATCGGCTTACACGCTCGTTGATCGGAAATCGACCAATACCAAACAATACTTCGATGCAATTGAAAAAAGCTTTGCCAGCGTCGCGGGAGTTTTATCCGCTAAGGCTCATGTCATCCAGCTGGTGTCATTTGCGAATGCGAATGACGCGTTACCTAGATATCTAACTAGCATGAAAAATGCGGGTCTGGATTTATGTGATGTTTACGTATCGGATGCGCGGGAACTGAAATGGAGATCGGTTCCTAGTCGTCGCTGGTATGCCCGTGTTGGCGCAATTAATGATTCTTCTGCAGCAAATGAGGTCCTGTTAGTGCATCGCAAACGGAGGTGATCCTATGAGCGCGCTAGATACCCGCGATCTTTTTAATCGCTTGCTTCTGTGCCAGAAAAGCCAGGAAGTGGAGCAATTGTTAAGTGAGCTAGGAGATGGTGAGGGTATCGGTCTCGAGGAACCATTCGGACCTAATCAGCTTAAATGGACGGCATTCGGCGGGACGGCTTCCAACATTTCCACGGTTGGTATCGCAACGAAGCCCGGAAAAAGCCTTACTGAACGTTTGACAAACGCTATGGATGCTTTGCTTGAAGATCGAGCGGAAGCTGCAAACATCGGTGTATTACCAATGTCTCCTCGTGAGGCCGCACAGACCTGGTTCAAGCGTCCTATAACTGGACCGGACACCGGCCTCTTTCAGGCAACCAATTTAGGCATAGATAGAAAGATCGCTCTGGTGTTGTTGGAGAGTGGCGAGGAAGAGCGCCCAACAATTGACGTACTTGATCAAGGTGTGGGACTTCGGCCTGAACAACTGCGCACGACCATACTTAGTCTTCAAGGGCAAAACAAAATTAAGAAGCGGCATCAGATCGGCGCGTTTGGGCAAGGAGGAGCATCAACACTTGGCTTTGCTGACTATGTCTTCATTGCTTCTAGATATAGAGGAGATACGAGCCGAATAGGGTTCACAGTAATTCGAGTGTTGAGACTAGACACTACTTATAAAGAAGATTGCTATGCCTATTTGGTCACCAGTGATTCGTCTTCGTTAGAGACGAAGGCCGAAGCCAATGAAGAGCAGCTGGCTATTTACTCTCCACTTGTAGCTAATGCCCCGACTTTTAGCAAGGGGACGTTAATTCGCCATTTTGGTTACAGACTGTCTGGCGTTGCTAAGGCGCTTAGCCCGAGTCCGGGGAATCTCTACCATTACTTGCATTACAGCCTACTAGATCCTTTGCTGCCATTTCGAATTTGGGACATGAGAAATCCGGCGGCTCATAAAGAGGAGTATGTAGGCGGTAGTCGCAATAGGCTGATGAGACTAGTCAACTCCAAGAACCCTGAAGGTGAAGTTGGTGGTCGAGTCCAAGTGAGACACCATCGGCCGATGGAATTTATCGTGCCGTCAGGTGGAGATGTGCCGTGCATAGGTGTGGAGTATTGGGTTGTCTTTGCTTACCGGAAGAGAGACAAGGACGGCAGTGACGAGATATTGAGAGGAAATTCTGCAGAGCTCTTTGTTCATGCCCACTTTCCTATCATCGGGACCCTAAATGGTCAGACACAAGGCGAGTTGTCTGGCAGTATTTTTCGCGAACTTGGGCTTGTATTGTTGTCTCGCCATATCGTCGTACACATTGATGCATCTGAAGCTGATAGCGGTATACGAAGGCAATTGTTTTCTACGAGCCGCGAGGGCTTTAAAGAAGGGCCCGTGTTGGATTCGATAGTTGTGAATCTCCGCAGGATGTTGGAGGAAGATGTCGCGCTCGCTCAGGCGGAGCAAGAGCTGACAGAGCGATTGGTAAAACGAGAAACGGCCTCTACGAAAGAGGAGGTTAGACAACAAGTTACTAAACTGCTTAAAGAAGTTGGACTTGACATCAGTGAAAGCGCTAAGGCAGACGTGGCTGGGGATGGTGATCGCAAAGGCGTCGTGAAGGAAAGAAAACATGGTTATGTCAAACACGATCCATTGGAAACGTTACCTTTCCCGCAGGTTACTTTTCTGAGATTTGCCTCTCCTGATCAGCACCTAGAGGTATCGCTTCAAGACAGCCAGTTGGTTTTGCTTGAAACTGATGCCGATGCGGAGTTTGATCGACGTGGCTTACTCGCGATTAGAAGCAGCGACGACATCCTAGAAATAGAGAGCAAAGCCAGACTTGCAGGCGGCCGGGTTCGGTGGCGTCTAAGGCCCTCTAGTAAAGCGATAGTCGGACAGACAGGCGAAGTCACAGCGTCGATAACAAAACCAAATGGAGAGCAAATAACAGCATTGATTTCGTTCGAGGTTTTAGCGCCGAAAGAGCGCCCAGTGAAGACTGGGAAAACCTCGGTACCTCCGTTTGAAATTAAAGCGATTAGCCCGTTGGATGAAGAGGATTGGGAGCGCTTGTGGCCAGAGGACATGGGAAACAATGAAAAGCAGATTCAACATGCGTATAAGGCCATTGAAGCAGGGGGGAAAACATGGGTCTACTACTCAACTGTTTTTCCGGCGTACAGCCATGCGATGGAAAAGCTGAAGACCAATAAATCAGAATTAGTCCACGCTTATGGGACCTCGTACGAAGTTTGGATCGCGTATCACGCTATTTTGCAGAAGCAAGCAGAGGCCAAGCCCGAGTATCACAGTGAAGATTCCGAGAAACTAATCTCGATACTTGATATGGAGAGGGCTGTGGTAGCTACGATGCAAGTTAAGCAAGCGCTTCAATTTGCAGAGACGTGGAAAAAAGGGTTAACAGCTGGTCATAGCTCTTGAATGAAGCGAAGCTACACAACTTCTGAGGTCCATATGGTGAAGAAAAACGATTTGCAAGGTTGGGTGGTTGAAGTGTTAACGGCCAAAGGCGGCAGCGCGACGCTCGTTAGTGTTGCAAGGGAAATTTGGATCAATTACGAAGGGGCGCTCCGTCTCTCAGGCGATCTTTTCTATACATGGCAATACGATATGAGATGGGCCGCGACACAGTTACGTGAAAAAGGGGTGCTTAAAGCTGCAGCCCTTTCGCCCGCTGGGGTGTGGGAGTTGCAGCGCTAGTTCCGCGACGCATCAATAGGCTTCGCAGAACTGAGGGCTTCATTGCCAGAGGCGATCTGGCTGGTTAAGCTTTTTTTTCTCAATCAACAAGGATCAAGCCCATGCCCAACACCCCCTCCCTGCCCGAAAGCATCATGTCCCACGTCTCCATCGGCACCAACGATTTCCCACGTGCCAAGGCGTTCTATGCCGCTGTGTTGGGCGCGATGGAGATCAAGGTGATCATGGAGCACCCCGGTGCCGTGGCATTCGGGCGGGCGTATCCAGAGTTCTGGGTCGGCGTGCCGCACGACGGCGGCAAGGCGCATGTGGGCAACGGCTCGCACTTTGGCTTCCTTGCCGTGTCGAAGGCGCAGGTGGATGCGTTTTATGCCAGGGCGCTGGAGATGGGTGGGCAGGGTGATGGTGCGCCGGGCCCGCGGCCTATGTATGGGCCGCAGTATTACGGTTGCTTTGTACGGGACCTGGATGGCCACAAGATTGAGGCGCAGTTTTCGGATACCTCTGCGGGTTGATGTAACGCCAGCCTTAAGCCAAATGGGCCGTTGGGACAAGCGGAACGTGCGCGAGCAGCTATTTAATTCATAGCAAGCGGGGTTGCTTTCCCTTCGCCTTGTCGCGCTTGGGTACGGGGCGCTGTCTGACATGGGCGGGCATTCGGGGTTTTCAGAATGGTTGTTACGCGGGTTGGTGTTGCCTTTGTTTGCACGCTGGCCTTTGTTCAACCCCTTTATCTGGAGACAGACCATGCCGAACAAACAGAACGCCAAAAACAACCAGGACCAGCAGAACAAACAACTGGCACCGCAGGACGCGCGTAACCAGGCCGATGGCGCGATGGAGCAAGACAGCACCCCCAAAGCATCAGGCCACGGCGGCAAGGTTGAAAACGACTTCAACCAGATGGGTGAACAAAAACCCACGCAGAAGAACGAAGGCCAGCGCACGGCCAACAGCCGCAGTGACCGGGAGTCGCATGTGGGCGGCAGCAACCAGCTGCAGTCGCGCCGCGGCAGCACGGGGCGCTGACGTGGCTGCGGACACGTTCAGCCGCGCGGCGGGGGTGAAGGCCGGCCTGTTTGATCACCACAGCGGCGACCACCTGACGCTGGACAGCGCGAAAATTTACTTTGAAGTTCACGGTGATGACGCCGACCCGCCGCTGCTGTTTCTGCACGGTGGGCTGGGCACGATGAAGGACTTCAACAGCGCCCTGCCGCTGCTGCAGAAGCGCTTCAGGGTGATCGGCATCGACAGCCGGGGCCACGGCAAGTCAACCCTGGGCACGGCGGGCGTGACCTACCAGCGGCTGGCGCTTGACGCTGCCGCTGTGCTGCAGCACCTGGGCATTGACCGCTGCAGCGTGGTGGGTTTCAGCGACGGCGGCATCACGGCGTTGCGCATGGCCGCAGTAGGCGGGTCGCCCGTCGACAGGCTGGTTGCCATTGGCACCGACAAAATGCTCAAGGCCGACGACCCGGTGCGCAAGCTGCTGGGTGGCGTTACGGCGCAAAGCTGGACCCAAAAATTCCCGGAGTCGGTTGCGCTGTACAACGCGGTCAACCCGCAGCCCGACTTTGCGGCGCTGATTGATGCCGTCGTGCCGATGTGGCTGGACGACGGCCCCAGCGGCTACCCGGGCGAGTGCGTCAGGCAGATCCGTTGCCCCATGCTGGCGATTCGCGGCGATGAAGACCACCTGGTGTCACGCGCCAGTGTGTTTGAGCTGGCGGAGCAGGTGCCCGGCGCGAAGCTGCTGAACATTCCGTTTGCCGGCCATGAGGCGCACAAGGACCAGGCCGAAGGGGTGATGGCGTGCGTGAACCGGTTTCTGGAATGAAATAACGGCCATTTTCATCACGAAAAGTGGCTGCAGCCCAGGCAGGACGTGCGCGAGCAGCTATCAATACCATAGCGCCTGGCGCTTTCGGCACTGGCGCTGTGCGCGTCTTTACCTGCCGTTGAGGCATTTCCTTACAAACCGCAACTTGGCAGACGCATGGCCCTAAGTTTGGCGGCGCAGGATGAACGCTTGTTTTTTTCTGCGGGGCAACCACCTGCAGACATCGCCAAGAAAGGCCGCCATGAAAAAGATCGCCGACTTCCTGTTTCACCCGCGCTATTTGCGGGCCATTCCTTCGCTGGTGGTGCTGACCACCGCCATGGCCTGGAGCGTGGCGCCGGACCCGGATGCGGTGGACACCGTGCAGAAGCGGGCGGGCGTGAGCTTGTCGCTCAACCACACCGCCGCGGGCAACAGCCCGAACGGCAAGCTGCTGGACAAGCCCGAACAGGCTTGAGCGCAGCCCAGGCGGTCGTAGCGCGCTAGGGCTTGGCCGCGGCTATCCAGCGGCTGATCTTGCCGACCACCTCGGCCTCTATGCCGTTATAGCCGTGGTACGCCATGGCCTCGCAGGGGTCGCCCCGGCTTTGGCCGCCGGTGAAGGTCAGCAGCTCGGCCTTGGGTGTTTTGGCGAGCTTGTTCATCAGCTGCGGCATGTCGCTGAAGGCGCAGAGTTTGCAGCCGTCTTGTTCGTGGTGCACCACCAGCACAGGAATCGTCAGTTTCTCCAGCGGCATTTTGGGCACGGCGCGGCCGGTGTTGTCGGTCAGCATGGTGGACGTGAGCACGATGCCGTCGGGGCCGCCTTGCGCCGGTGCCGCCTCGGTAGCGATGTAGGCGGCCGACTGGGTGCCGCGGCTGGTGCCCACCAGCCACACGGGCCCGGGCGCCTGCTGCCTGAGCCAGGCGATGACGGCCAGCACGTCGGCGGTGTGTTCGGGCGTTTGCCGGTTGCCCGACAGAAACGGCGGCGACTGTTTGTCTGACGGCGCATCAATCACCGCCACCGCAAAACCGGCGTCTGCAAACTGCTGGCGCGTGCGCACAAGGAAGTTGCCACCCCGGGCGAAACCACCGCTGTCGTTGATTTGCAAACCGCCATGGCCACCGGCGAACAGGATGACGGAGGCTTTGGGCGTGCTGTTCGGCTTGGTCGGACTGGGGGATGCGGCCGCTGCGATGTAAACAAAGCGCTGGGTGACACCCGGGCGGGTGGGAATGTCGACCACGCGCGGAGTGCTTTGCGCTTGCGCGTTCCCGGCCACGGCCATGCACACCAGCAGGAAAGCGGGCAGTGCGTGGCGCAGCCACAGGTACCGTGCGGGTGAATGCGACGTCATGGTGGGGTTTCTGTGAGGGCGTTCCGGGATTTATTTAAAGAAAATAGGGCTGCAACCCAATCAGAACGGGCGCGAGCAGCTATCAAAGCAATAGCGCGCGCGTTGAACGCCGCTGGCGCGCCGGTGCTTCATGGCGCTGTCGCGGCTTTGATCCACTGCACCATCGCCTCGCTGGCCACGATGGGGGTGGTGAGGTGGTTGGCCTTGACTTCGAGGTACTGGCTTTTGGGATTGGCGGGCAGCTTGTCGGCAAAGTAGGTCTTGGCGAATTTGCTGATCCAGTCTTCGTCGCCCACCACCGTGAGCACCGGCGTGCCGGGCGGGATGCGGGGCGCGGTCACGCCCATTTCGGCGTCAGAGGCGGGGTCGAAGTAGCTCAAATAGTCTTTGGCGGTGGCCGCCACGGGCAGCTGCTTGCCCTGGTTGATGTCGGTAAAGCGTTCGCGCGAATCGCCCTTGCCGTCGGCCACCAGCTTGCGGGCTTCGTCGACGCTTTCGCGCACTGTGGTGTTTTGCAGGACGCGGTAGTAGCTCACGGGCACGTGGCCGGGCGCCAGCAGCACCAGGGCCTGCACGTCGCCACCACGCGCGGCAAAGCTCATGGCGGCGGGCACGCCAATGCTGTGGCCGGCAATCACGATCTTCGTTGCGCCCTGGCTGCGCAGGGCTTTGACATGCGTGGCCATCTCGGCCATGGCCTTGTCCCAGTTGCCGTCCAGGTAGCGGGTGCGCGACCAGGGCATGTCGGGGAAAAGCACCACCATGCCTGCGCCTTCCAGCACCGGCTTGATGCGGCTCATGTTGGGGTCGTTGTTGCTGCCGGGGTTTTTGCCGTGCAGCATCAGCACGCCGATCTTGGGGTTGGCGTCTTGCGCGTGGACGGCGCCGGCCAGCAGGGCTGACGCAAAAAGAAGGCCGATGGCCATCAGGCGGTGGAACGGTCTGCGGTGCATAAAGCCTTTCGGGCGGTGGCGGCGGTGGCGGGTGGGGCGGGTTGGATCGAGGTCGGGCCCAATATAACCCCGGCAAACCGCCGCGACAGCCGGGTTTGCACGCAGGGGCCGGGCTTCCTACAATGGCACGATGAACGCCGTCATGCCGCAAACCACCTCCAACGCCCCGGCAACCCCCTTGCTGGCCAGTGAACCTGACCGTGCGGCTTACCGCGACTACGCGCAGCCCGGCCTGGACCGGGTGAGTACGTTCTACCGCAACAACCACCAGAACCAGACCTACGATTTTGTGCGGCGCAAAAAAGCCGAGTGGCTGGCGTTTTCGCAGCGCGAGATGACACCGTGGGCCGCGCTGGAGTTCCTCAACACGCTGGTGGACGAATCGGACCCGGACATCGAGTTGCCGCAGATCAGCCACCTGCTGCAAACCGCCGAGGCGATTCGCGCCGACGGCCACCCCGACTGGTTTGTGCTGACGGGTTTTATCCACGACCTGGGCAAGGTGCTGTGCCTGTTCGGCGAGCCGCAGTGGGCTGTGGTGGGCGACACCTTCCCGGTGGGCTGCAAATTTTCAGACCGCATCGTCTACCCCGAATACTTTGACCTGAACCCCGACAGCACGGACGCGCGCTACAACAGCGAGTACGGTGTGTACGCGCCGGGCTGCGGGCTGGACGCGGTGCATATGTCGTGGGGGCATGACGAATACCTGTACCAGCTGCTGAAAGCACACCTGCCGCTGCCGGCGCTGTACATGATTCGCTACCACTCGTTCTACGCCTGGCACCGTGAGGGCCAGTACCGCCACCTGACGGACGCGCAGGATGCGGCGCATATGGAATGGGTGCAGAAGTTCAACCCCTACGACCTCTATTCCAAGAACGACAGGCCGCCGGTGCTGGCCGAGCTCAAACCGTATTACGACGATTTGATGGCGAAGTACCTGCCGGCGCAGCTCAAGCTGTAGCCGTTCCGAAGGCGGTAAAACCGCTTTTTCTCAAGGAAAAAAAGGCCTGAAAGCCTTTATAGACGTGCGCAAGCAGCTCCTGAAAAGATAGCGCTGCTCAGTTCTCGTCGTCGCTGTTGCGGCCGCGACTGCTGCGCCAGATGGCCCGCACCAGCCACAGGCCGCCGGCCATGGCGCCCATAAAACCCACGAACCCGAACGCCGGCAAACCAAACAGCGTGGGGCCGCCCTTGACGGTCATGACGATGGACGAGCCGATGATGAGCGCCGAAATCACCAGGGCCATGGCCAGCCGGTTGGCGGCGCGGTCGAGCTGGTCGCCCACGCGTTTGAGGTGGGCCAGCTCAATGCCTACCTGCACGCGGCCGCGGCGCGCGTTGCGCAGCAGGCGCGTCAAGTCGTGCGGCAGCTGGCCGGCCAGCGCCATCGCGCGGCTCAGCGTTTGCCAGCCGCGGCTGGCAAGTGCCGCGGGCTCGTAACGCGCGCGCACCATTTGCTGCAGCAGCGGCGTGGCTTCGGTGGCCATGTGAAAGCCCGGGTCCAGCCCGCGGCCCATGCCTTCGAGCGAGATGAAGGCCTTGATCAGCAGCGCCAGGTCGGGCGGCAGGCCCAGGTGGTGGTCGCGCAGGATGGCGGTGACGTCGGACAGCATTTGCCCCAGGCTGAGCTGGGCCAGCGGGGTGCTGTGGTACTGGTCGACAAAGGCTTCAATCTCGCCCTCCAGCTGGGAGAGGTTGGTGCCGTGCTCGTCACTCGTCCAGTCGAGCAGCACGTCGGCCACGGCCTGCGGCTGGCGTTCGACCAGGCCCAGCAGCAGTTGCAGCAGCTCTTCGCGCCGCCGCTCGGTCAGGTGGCCGATCATGCCGAAGTCGATAAAGGCGATGCCGTTGCCGGGCAGGTAAAACACGTTGCCGGGGTGCGGGTCTGCGTGGAAAAGGCCGTCTTCCACAATCATCTTCAGCACGGCGTGGGCGCCGCGGCGGGCAAGTTCGCTGCGGTCAAAGCCGGCTTCGGGCGTGAGCTGGTCCAGCGCACTGCCGGGCACTCCGTCGACCAGGTCCTGCACATTGATGCGCAGGCCGGTGTGGGCCCAGTGCACGCGCGGGATCACGATGTAGGGCAGCGACGCCATGTTGAGGGCGATGCGCTCGGCATGGCGGCATTCGGCGGCTAAATCGAGCTCGCGGCGCAGCGACTTGGCGAGCTCGCGCACCAGCTGCCGCGGGTGGTAGGGCTTGAGCGCGGACAGCTCGGCTTCGGCCAGCGAGGCCAGCCGGTCCATCAGGCGCAGGTCGGCGTCGATGACTTCAGTGATGCCGGGGCGGCGGATCTTGACGATGACTTCAGTGCCGTCATGCAGCTGCGCACGGTGCACCTGTGCAATCGAGGCGGCGGCCAGCGGCGTGGTGTCAAAGCGGGCAAAGACAGCCTCGGGCTCACCGCCCAGGTCTTCGCGCAGCTGCGGCAGCAACAGCGCCAGCGGCACGGGCGGAACATGGCTGTGGAGTTTTTCGAACTCGGTGATCCATTCGGGGCCGAACAGGTCGGCGCGGCCGGCAAGTACCTGCCCGAGCTTGACGAAAGTGGGGCCAAGTTCTTCAAGGGCCAGGCGCACCTGCTCGGGCGGGCTGATGCGGGCAAGGTCGGCCACGTGGCCCCAGTGCAGCGCATGGCCGGCACGCTCGAGCTTGTCGGCCAGGCCGAGCCGCCGCACGCTGTCGCCAAAGCCGTGGCGAATCAGCACACCGGCGATTTCCGCCAGGCGTGCCATGTCGCGCGCGGCACCGAAGGTCTCGATCAACATCGAATGATGATAGCCCTGAGTTGTGTTGCCGGGCTTGCCTTTTGTCAATTGCGGGGCAGGCGCCGAGGCGGGTTCCTTGGCGTGCGCTATTTGCGGGCTGCTGCGGCGGAGGCGCCGGTTTTTTCCTTCTTGTCGGGCAGCTCGATCTTCACTTCCAGCACGTCCAGATTGTCCTGCCGCTCCAGGTGCAGCTTGATGTCGTGGGGGTCGATGCGGATGTATTTGGCGATCACGGCGATGAGGTCGCGCTGCAGCGCGGGCAGGTAGTCGGGCTCATGGCCGCGCCCTGTGCGCTCGTGCGCCAGGATGATCTGCAGCCGCTCCTTGGCGACGTTGGCAGTTTTTTTCTTCTCGCCGAGAAAAAAGGACAGGAAGGACGCCATCGTTTTACTTCCCCCCGAACCAGCGCTTGAAGAGGCCGGGTTTTTGCGCGTCGATGAAACGCATGGGCTTGTCTTTGTCGCCGAGGAAACGGTCGACCACGTCCTTGTAGGCTTCGGACACATCGCTGCCGTTCATGTGCACCGCCGGCACGCCCTGGTTGGAGGCCTGCAGCACGGATTCGGATTCGGGGATGACGCCGATGAGCTTGATGCGCAGGATGTCCTGGATGTCTTCCAGCGAGAGCATCTGCCCCTGGTCGACGCGGCCGGGGTTGTAGCGGGTGATGAGCAGGTGTTCCTTGATGGCGTCGCCGCCGTCGATGGCGCGTTTGGTCTTGCTTGAAAGCATGCCGAGGATGCGGTCGGAGTCGCGCACCGAGGAAACCTCGGGGTTGGTGACGATGAGGGCTTCGTCGGCAAAGTGCATGGCCATGAGCGCGCCGGTTTCAATGCCGGCGGGGGAGTCGCAGACGATGTACTCGAAGTCCATCTCGCCCAGGTCTTTGAGCACTTTCTCCACGCCGGCTTTTGTCAGCGCGTCCTTGTCGCGGGTTTGCGAAGCGGCCAGCACAAAGAGGTTGTGGCACTGCTTGTCTTTGATGAGCGCCTGGTTGAGCGTGGCTTCACCCTGTATGACGTTGATGAGGTCGTACACCACGCGGCGCTCGCAGCCCATGATGAGGTCGAGGTTGCGCAGGCCGACGTCGAAGTCGATGACCGCGGTTTTGTGCCCGCGCAAGGCGAGGCCGGTTGCAAAGCTGGCACTGGTGGTGGTTTTGCCCACGCCGCCCTTGCCGGAGGTGACCACAATGATTTTTGCCATCAGATAAAAGTCCTTTTGAAAACGGGAACGGGTATGCCGGGTTTACGCATGGGCGGCATGAAGGCGCGGGAACATAACGCGGCGTGTAGGCCTCGTGCTCAGGCTGCGAGCACGTTCATGACGAGCCGGTCGCCCTCTTGGCCCTCTTCGGCAGGCACTAGCCGCACTTGCGTGGGCTGGCCTGCCAGGCCTTCGGGTAGCGGGTGCTCGGCAGTGCGGTACACGCCGGCAATCGAAATCAGCTCGGCTTCCAGCGCCAGCGAAAAAATGCGTGCCTCGGTGTTGCCGCGCGCGCCGGCCATGGCCTTGCCGCGCAGCGGCGCATACACATGGATGTGGCCGTCGGCAATGACTTCGGCGCCGGCGTTGACCATGGCCAGCACGACCAGGTCTCGGCCACGCGCATACACCTGCTGGCCGGAGCGCAGAGGTTTGTCGACCACCAGGGCGCCCAGCGGAGCGGCGGCGGGCGCGGCCACCAGCACGGGCGGTGCTGGCTGTTGTTGCACCGGTGCTGCCGCAGCGGGGCGGTCAGGCAGCAGGTGGGCGTCGGGCACGGGCAGCAGCCCGGCCTGCAGGGCCGCCGCCATTTGCGCGGGGTTGCCGCCTTTCACGGAAAGCGGCACCAGCTGGTAGCTGCCCAGCAGGGTGATGAGGGCGGGGAAGTCGATGTCGCCCACCGCGCGGCCGCTGCGCGCGGCGGCGGACTGCAGGGGCGAGAGGTCGATCATCAGCGCGTCCTGATCGAAAAAGTCGGGAATGTCGCCAAAACGGGCCTGCAGCTCCTGCGCGAGCGCGACAAGGTCGGTGGACTTGAGCAGCAAAGCCACCAGGGGCAGGTTGGCGCTTTTGATTTCGAAGGTGGCTGGGGTGGTGGCCTGTATGGCAACAGTCATGGGTGGAAAGTCATGGGCAGAAGGACAACGGGCGACCGGTGCGAAAAATGAGGGCGAAGAAAGATGGCCGAGGGTAGCGTGCGAAGGGGCGGATTCGCGCGCACGCTTTGTCGCACTTGTGAGCGTATGAAACGCTGGCCCGTGACTTGTGGCACGCTGGTGGTGGTGTTTGCGTGGCGCGGCAGCCCCGCTTTAAAGCAGCGCCGGCATTGAATGCGCGCGGCCCGTACCCATGTGCAGGGCTCATTACCCTGGACATTTCATGAACTTTCTGCCGCTGGCGCTTGTAACCGCGCTGCTCCATGTTTACATTGGTGCACGCCTTCTCCCCGGGCTGGGGGCGTATCCCGCAGGTCAATGGCTTTTTGCCGCGGTGCTTTTGATGTCGGCCTTCGTCATGCCGCTGGGGCTGATGGCCGGCCGTGTAGCCAAACAGCCTTTGGCCGATGTGCTGACCTGGGCGGGGCTGCTTTTCATGGGCCTGTTTTCGTCGCTGCTGGTGTTGACGGTGGCGCGTGACGCGGCCCTGCTGGTGCTGTGGCTGGCCGATGTCGTGGCGCCCGGCCACCTGCCGCTGGCCTGGCTGCGCACGGTATCGGCCGAGGCAGTGCCGCTGCTGGGCGGGCTGATCACCGTGCTGGGTTTTTTGAATGCACGCCGCACGGCCGCCGTGGTGAAGGTGGATGTGCCCATCAAGGGCCTGCCCGCCGCGCTGCAGGGGTTTACCGTGGCGCAGATCAGCGACATCCATGTGGGGCCGACCATCAAGCAGGCGTATTTGCGCCGCATTGTCGACAAGGTGAATGCGCTGGATGCCGATGTGGTGGCCATCACCGGCGACCTGGTGGACGGCAAGGTGAGCGAACTGGCCTCGCACGTCGCGCCGCTGGCGGAGCTGCAGTCGCGCCACGGCACGTATTTTGTGACGGGCAACCACGAGTACTACTCGGGCGCGCATGCCTGGATCGACGAGCTGCGCCGGCTGGGCCTGACAGTGCTGCTGAACCAGCACGTGGTGATTCGTCCGCCACTTCTTGCTGCGGGCCAGGACGCCACGCCGCTGGTGCTGGCGGGGGTGACCGATTACAGCGCGGGCCACTTTGATGTGGCCCATCGCAGTGACCCCGAGGCGGCTCTGCGTGGTGCGCCGGTGGAAGCGGTGCGCGTGTTGCTGGCGCACCAGCCGCGCAGCGCGGCCGCGGCGGCGAAGGCGGGGTTTGACCTGCAGTTGTCTGGCCATACGCATGGCGGGCAGTTTTATCCGTGGAATCTGTTTGTGCGGTTTCAGCAGCCGTTTACGGCGGGCTTGCACAAGCTGCAGAACCTGTGGGTTTATACGAGCCGCGGGACGGGGTACTGGGGGCCGCCCAAACGGTTTGGGGCGCCTTCGGAGATTACTTTTTTGAGGTTGGTGGTGGGGTGAGGTCTTTGTGGTTTTGTTCGATAGGGACAGGCGCGGGATGCTGCTGAATTGATAGCGATTTCTTTTGGGGTTGTTGTTGATTTTTAGGGCGGGATCTTTGCTGAGGGCGGCTGGCCGGGGGTTGCCCGAAGCGAAGCGTAGGGTCGCAGACAGCAGGGTCGCCTTTTCTTTGGTGACTTTCTTTTGGCGAAGCAAAAGAAAGTTACTTGCATGCCGGGCAACCCCCGGCCAGCAACACTCAGCAAAGTCCGCCCCGCTTGAACAACAACAGCAACTTCGTCTACCCTCCACCCATGCCCCAAACCCTAACCCTCCGCCTGAACCCAGGCGACGACCTGCGAACAGCCCTGGACGCAGCGTTCGCCCAGCTGCAGGCCGAGCAGAACACCCGCGCGGCTTGCGTCATCTCTGCGGTGGGAAGCTTGTCCCGCGCCGTGCTGCGCTATGCGGCTGAGCCGCAGGGAACGGTGCTGGTGGAGCCGCTGGAACTGATCACGCTGTCGGGCACGTTGAGCCCGGACGGCGCGCACCTGCATGCCAGTGTGGCCAACGCGCGGGGAGAGATGTGTGGCGGCCATGTGATGCCGGGTTGCCTTGTGCGGACGACCGCTGAAATTGTGCTGGTGTCGCTGCAGGGCTGGGTGTATGCGCGTGAGCATGACGCGCGGACTGGGTTCAAGGAACTGGTGGCGAAGCCGGCAACGCCCTGGTCGTGAAAGCAAGGGCCGCGTCTGTAGGCCGGCCCTGACAGCCGCGCTGGCGTCATGGCCATGGCGGGCGTGGAGTATAGGCGTAGAGTGGTGTTAACGCATTACCACGCACGCAACCTGCCGGCACCCAGCATCAAGGAGGCATATTCATGTTGAAACAACCACCCTTTTTTTTCGTCGCTTCCGTTGCCCTGCCGGGCGCTGTGCTGGCACTCGCCCTGACGCTTTTCGCAGGGCCGCAGGCGGTAGCGCAGACATCGCAAACCACACAGCCGGCCGCCGCACCCGATGCTGCGACGCCGACGGTGCCCTTGAGGAATCCGCTGAACCGCAACCCGGCACGCCGTGCGTCTGAACCTGAAGCGCCTCCCCCGCCGCCGGATCCGCGTGACTCGACCACCCGCCCGGTGATGCCACCCGGCAACGACGGCCGTGACGCGGTATTGCCCCAGCCAGATGAGCCAACGCGGCCGCCTCTTGCCAGGCCCTGAGGTGGATTTGCTTTCTGTTTATAGCCTGTGAGCGGTACGGTGTGGCATCAAGGATGAATGCCAAATGCCGCCAAAGCCCAGCAAGGACGGGCGCGAGCAGCTATTAAATTGATAGTGACTGGCCGTTGGCGGCCTTGGGCGTGCGCGCCTTGCGGGCACCGGCCGAGCTGCGGTTCTTCCGGTAGTAACGCTGCGGCGAATCTTTCTGCATCATCCGGCGGCGCAGGCGCGCGGGGTGAAAGACCTGTTCGTACTGCGTGAGCCAGCGCTGTTCGCTGGCGTCGGGTGAGGGGGCGGTCTGCCTGTCGGCCGCGGGGCCAAAGCGCAGTGAAGCCGGGGCGTCGGCCGGCTTGTGGCCTGGCCGTGCTTCTTCCGGGGGCAACACCGGCGCAGCATGCCGGCCATGGCCGGAAGCCTGCGGGCCCAGGTAGTCGGACTCGACGCTGCATTCGGGCGTGAGGATGGCCCAGCGCATGTGGGCGAAGCGGCGGGCAAACAGCGGCGCCACGGCTTCAACGATGTGATGTTCCGGCTCGAACCAGGCCACATGCAGCGGGCCGCCTTGCGGGCGGGTTTTAAAGGTGTCGTCCTGCACCGAGTGAAAACGCAGCTGGGCTTTCATTTTCTGCATGTCATGGCGCACCTCTTCGGCCATCTGCCGGGCGAGCGCCATGTCGGCGTCGAGCTGGTTGTGCCGCAGTTCGGGCTCATGCACCAGGCGCCACAGCAGGCGATAGAGCAGGCTGAAGCGCTGCGGGTTGTTGTGCAGGATGACGGCCTGGCACAGGGTGAGAAATTCGGGTGGGACAGTGACGGTGGGTGCGTCGCTGAGCGCGGGGCTCTGCGCCGTGCCGGTGGGCGGCACGCCTTCAGCGGGCGTGGTGCTGCAATGCCAGATGACTTGCCCGGGCAGGATGTTCTGTGCCAGCAGGCCGCGTGCGGCACGGCGAAAGCCCTCGAGGTCCGTCTGCCCCTGCAGCGTGACAGGCAGCATGGCTTGTGGAAAGAGGTCGTTCGTCAGCAGGTCATTCATCACGCCCATGGACACATCCTTTCTTCACGGTTCAAGCACCCATGGTGCGGCGGCGACCACCGCGGCGGGTGTAGGCAAAAGAGCCGTCTTCCTGGGTGCGGGCGGCGCATTGCCAGGACAGAAAGCCCGAATTCACTGTATTAATATACAGTGTTTTGGTGATTCAGGTGTGAAAGCGGGGTGTAAATCCCCAGCCCTTTGTGGCTTTGTCGCCTAAATCAGGCTGAAACCAGCCCAAAAAGGCCTGCTTGACGGCAACAGCGCCAAACCTGCCAAGGTGTGGTTTTGACCCGTGCGGGTCGCCTGTCAGCGCTTTTTGTGGGCCCGCCGCAGCTTTTTGGCGTGGGTTTCCATGGCGAGATAGGCCACAACAGCCACGGTCAGCGGCACCAGGTAATAGATCACGCGGTAAGCCACCAGCGCGGCCAGCAGTTCGTACTGCGGCATCTCGTGCGACAGCAGGGCGACGAACACTGCCTCCAGCACGCCGAGGCCGGCCGGCACATGGGTGATCACGCCGGCAATGGCCGCCAGCAGCAGCACGCTGACGACGGCGGAAAACTCGATGCGGTGCTGCAGCAGGATGAAAATAATGCCCGACATGATGAGCCAGTTGCCGGCGCCCATCAGCAGCTGCAGGCCGGCCAGCCGCACGGAGGGCAACACCACCTCATGGCCGCGCAGCCGCAGCATGCGCCGGCGGGAAAACGCGCAAATGCCGAGGTAGCCCGCGACAACGGCCAGCAGCACCGCACCGATCAGGCGCAGGGCGTTGGTGGTGACAGGCCAGTCCAGGGGCAAGGTGGGCGGCTGCAAGGCAAACACCGCGCCGGCGAGCAGCAGGTAACCCATCCAGTTGGTCAGCATGCTCAGCGACATGATGCGGGTGATGGCGCCGTTGCCCAAGCCCAGGCGTGAATAGAGGCGGTAGCGAAAAGCCACGCCGCCCACGAGGGAGCCGAGGTTGAGGTTGAAGGCGTAGCTGACGAAGGTCACCGCCATCACGGTGGGGGCGCGCAACGGGTGGCGGGTGTAGTGGCGGCCCAGCAGGTCGAAGGTGCTGTAAAGCGTGAAGCTGGCCACGGCTAAAAGCACGGCGCCCCAGGCGGCGGTGAGGGGGTAGTCCTCCAGCGCGGTGAGGACCTGGGACCATTCAATCTTGCGGGCCTGCGAGAACAGCAGGCTGGCGATGAGCAGAAAGAACGCGGCGGTGGCACCGTGCCTGAGCCATGGCCACCAGGCCTTTTTCTTCGGCGCGGCGGGCTGGGCCTTGCCGTGCCGCTCGGGCGGGCGGGGAGGATGGGGCGTGGGCAAGGTGCGGCTTTCGGCCATCACGCGCTCAAATGGGTTTGGCCTGGCGCTGTTGGGGCTCGCGCGATTCGGGCATGGCCACTTCGGCGGGCGTGATGCGCGGCGCGTGCGCCGGCAGCCAGCCGGCCCAGGCGGGGTAGCGGCGCAGCAGGTGAAAGACAAAGTAGCTACGCAGCGTGCGCCACCAGGTGGGCTTCACCAGGTCCTGGCGGCCTATCTGTTTGCAGCTGTGCTGCATCAGGTGGTCCAGCCGCGAACCCAGGTCGTTGTTGAAGGTGCGGTCGCGGATCATGACGTTGGCCTCGAGGTTGAGCGCCAGGCTCAGCGGGTCCAGGTTGCTGGAGCCCACAGTGGCCCATTCGTCGTCGATCACGGCCACCTTGCCGTGCAGGGGCCGGTCGCAGTATTCGTAGATGCGCACACCCGCGTCCAGCAGGTGGTGGTAGAGCATGCTGGCGGCGGTCTTGACGATCGCCATGTCGGGCTCGCCCTGCAGAATGAGGTGCACGTCCACACCGCGCCGCGCTGCGTGGCGCATTTCCCTGAGCAGCCGGTAACCGGGAAAGAAATACGCGTTGGCGATCACGACACGCTGGCGCGCCGTGCGGATGGCGGCCCGGTAGTGGCGCTCGATGTCGTTGGTGTGTTTGCGGTTGTCGCGCGTGACAAAAAGCGCCGCGGCGTCGCCCGCCGGCGCGGGCACGTCGTCCCTGCGCCATGTGCCGGCCACGGAACGGGCGCGTTCGGAAAAACGTTCACGCAAGCCGGCAGGCGCTTCGCCGCTGGCGCCGGCATTGCGCTGGCCCGCCGCCAGGGCCCTGCGCACAAAGCTGTGGATGTCGGCCACGAGGGGACCTTCGATCTCTACGGCATAGTCCTGCTTGGCTTGCGGGCCGAAGTCGGCCAGGTGGTCCGCCGAATAGTTGATGCCGCCGACGAAAGCACGTTCGCCGTCGACGACCACAATCTTGCGGTGCATGCGGCGAAACAGGTTGGTGCGCCAGCCCCACAGCCTGGGCCCCGGGTCAAACACATGCACGCGCACGCCGGCCCGCGTCAGGGTGGAAATAAATTCAGGTGA
The DNA here is from genome assembly GCF_056405635.1 of Polaromonas sp. P1_F8. Taxonomy (NCBI): domain Bacteria; kingdom Pseudomonadati; phylum Pseudomonadota; class Betaproteobacteria; order Burkholderiales; family Comamonadaceae; genus Polaromonas; species Polaromonas sp. P1_F8. The sequence continues at coordinate 233,318 of NZ_JBFUBS010000004.1, forward strand.
CAGGTCCGGAGAGCCGTAGCCGTCAATCGTCAGGTCGATCTGCACGCCGCGCCGCGCCGCCTGGTGCAGGGCCGCGTGCAGCTCTTCACCGACCTTGTCTTCAAACAGGATGAAGGTTTCCACCACCACCTCGCGTTTGGCCGCGGCAATGCACTCAAAGACGCGCGGGAAAAACTCCTCGCCGTTTTCAAGCAGCTGGAACTGGTTGCCGCTTACCCACCTCGACATAAATTCTCCTTGGCCGCAGAAGAAGGTGCTTTGCGGATTCCAGGCCAGCAGGGGCCGCGGAACCGGCTTTGCCGGGCCGCAGGCGCAGCGGCCCCCTCGGGGGGCAGCGAAGTACACGAAGTGACGAGCGTGGGGGCCATGTTTCTAGAGCTCGATTTCTGCCGCAAGGGGCGCGTGATCTGACAGGTGTGACCAGGGCCGCAGAGGCAGCACCACCGGTGCGTGGCCGATAGCGTTGCGCACATAGATGCGGTCCAGTCGCAGCAGGGGCAGGCGTGCGGGAAAGGTGCGCGCCGCCTTGCCGTTGGCCTGCACAAACACCTCATGCAGCTCTGCGCCTTTTTCCAGCCGGGCATGGGCGCGGTGCCGCCAGTCGTTGAAGTCCCCGGCCACCACGACGGGCGCGTGCGCCGGAATGTTGTTGCGCACCAGTTCGCACAGCATGTCCATCTGCTGCTCGCGGTGCGCTTCCATGAGGCCCAGGTGCACGCAGACGGCGTGCACGTTCACGCTGCGGCCGGGTATCTGCAGTTCGCAATGCAGCAGCCCGCGGCGTTCGGGCCCGCTGATGGAGACGTCGAGGTTTTCAAAACGCACGATGGGGAACTTGGACAGCACGGCATTGCCATGGTGCCCGTTGGTGTAGACCGCGTTGCGGCCGTAGGCGAACTGCGGCCAGATGGTGTCGGCCAGGAATTCGTAGTGCGGGGTTTCCGGGTAGTTGTCGAACTTGTCCTGGTGCTTGACGTGGTTGCCCGTCACTTCCTGCAAAAACACCACGTCCGCCCCGACGCCGCGAACGGCTTCGCGCAGCTCGGGCAGGATGAATTTGCGGTTGAAAAAGGTGAAGCCCTTGTGGATGTTGACCGTGAGCACCTTGAACGAGAACGACGAGTCGGCGCTGACTGCTGCAAGCGCCGTCTGCGTGTCGGCCTCGACGGCTTCCATATCGATCGGCGTGACGGCTTCGGGAGAGCGGGTGGGCACGGCGACAGACAGGGCGTCGGGACCGCGGCGCGAAGCTGAAGAAGGCGATGGCGAAGGGGATTCGGGTGTGGAAGTCGGCATAGGAAAGATAAGCGAGTAGGCCCAGACAGGCAGGCGGAAAGGGCGCAGGACAGGCCTTGGCACCCATTGTTATTCTGCGCCCGGGGTGTGACTGTAGGACAGTAACTTATTTGCGGCAGGGCGCTGCGCATGCAAGCCTTGGGACGCGCCTTTGGCCACAGCCCGCGGGCGCAGTGTCCTACATGGCACGGGGGGCCTCTCCGATAAGGCAGGCGGGCCCGGCCCGCTAGATTGAATTCAACGTTAGCCCGATGAAGTGGCAGGCGTGTTTTTTCAACCCAGCCTACGAGCACAACTCAAGGAACTACTCCCATGTTCAAAACCCCCTCTTCCATGAAGACTCTCTCCCTGGCCGCTGCAATGACGGCCGCAATGATGTTCGGCGCAGCCGCACACGCGCAGACTGATCCAACGGGCAAACCGAGCGACAGCTCGGGCGCGGTTTCCACCGGTGCAACCGCCAAAACGCCTGAGCAGCGCGACGCCGCCAAATCCGAAAAACAGGCGGCGAAATCCGACAAGAAGCAGGCCAAGGCCGCCAAACGCGCTGCACGCAAGAGCAAAGCCGCCACTGCAGGCGCTGCCCCCACGGATTCGGGCGGTACCAGCAAGTAAGGCCAGGCTCTGCCTTGGCGCCATGACAGTTTCGGGGTGAAGGCGCGCTGACGCGTTGCCATCTCCCTTTTTGAAGGAGTTTGATATGTCCAAATACTTTATGCGTTCCATTCCTGCGGCCGCTGCGTTGACCGCAGCCGCGTTGTTCGGCTCTGCCGGCGCCTTTGCACAGGGCCTCGGTGTGGGCGTCGGCACCGGTGTAGGGGTCGGCGTCTCGGCCGGCCAGAACACCAATATCGACGCCGGTGTTCGCGCGAATGCCGCGGCAGGCACTAGCTCGGACTCCAGCGGGCCCTCCTCGGGATCTTCCAGCGGCAGGCTCGGTGCCGGCGCCAATGTCTCCGGCTCGGCCCAGGGTGATACCTCCGCAGGCAGCAGGGCCTCCGCTGCGGTGGACAACACCGCCCGCAGCACCGGACGGGCTGTAGCCCGCACCGGCAACGCCGTGAAGAGCGGCGCCAAGCGCACCTACAACAAGCTGGATAACGCGGCGGGCAGTGCCCGTGTCCAGGGCAGTGTTCAGGGTGATGCGGCCGTTGGTGGCACTTCGAAGTAAGGCAAGTAAGGCACGGGTGTAATCGCCTGACGATTGCACCTTGCAAAGCCGGGCACAGGTTTCTACCTGCCCCGGCTTTTTTCACGCCTGCGTTATTTGGGCCGGGGTTTGCGCAATCCTTTATCGGGCTGGGACAGCCTGCCGGCCCGGAGTTCCGTGACGGCGGTGGCAACCGCGCTGGCCACGTTGCGCACTTCTTCCAACAAGGCCTTTTCCACGTCCAGCGTGTCGTGGCTGGTGGCATAGGGCTCGTAGTAGCCGATGTAGCGGTCCAGCCGGGCCTGGCTGCCGGCATCGATCAGGCCCATCCAGTCGAGCCAGTCGCACAGGCTGCGGCGCGCGCCTTCGATCCCGGCCACGTCGCCGTGCACCACGACGCCATACGCACGGCCTGCCAGGTGCTTGGGATAGTCCCAGCCTTTCATCTCCAGCGCCTTGGCTTCCTCGGGTTTTTTGCCGTGGGTGGTGGTGGGGTCGGGGTTGCCGCCGTCGGCACACACCAGGCGGTCGATCATGAGCTTGAGCGGGCTGGGTGACTGGTACCAGTAGACGGGCGTGAGGATGATGACGGCGTGCGCAGCCGTCCAGCGCTCGTAGATCTCGGCCATCCAGTCGCTGGTTTGCCCCAATGAATGGTTGGGGTAGCAGCTGCAGGGCCAGTGGCACAGCGGCATGGCGGTAGAGACGCAGCCTTTGCAGGGGTGGATATTGAGGTGGTAGCTGGAAGTGAGCAGGCTGAGGTCCAGCACATCGGGATGCATGCCTGCCTCCTGGAGCGTGGTCTTCGCGGTATTGAGCAGGCGCCAGGTCTTGGAGATTTCACCGGGGCAGGTGCCGTCGTTGCGGGCGGAGCCGCACACCAGCAACACGCGTGAGGGTGTGGCCGGGTCTTTCCAGGCCGCCTGCGCTTTGGCCAGGCGTTCGCGGGTTTCCAGCCATTCGACGGACAGGTCGTAGCCGGGGTCGGAGAACTCCTCGCCGGCCTTGCGCGTGTGGGGTGCCTTGCGGCCTTCCTGGTAGGCGTCCCAGGCCACGCTTTCGATCCGGGCCAGGGCTTCGTCTTCCTGCCGGAATGCCGGGTCGACAAAAGATTGCATGAAGCGTTCGTGGAACGCGTCGCGTGAGAGGGCGGCCGGTGCCTGGCCTTTGCGTACCGTGGTCATCTGCCGAGTCTAGTGACGCTGCATGGCCTGAACGGGCGGTTTCGACGCCGTCCTACGCAGGCTTTCGGTACCGTCCGGCGCGTGGAAATTTTGATGAGATTGGCGGTTGAGGCATAGATGACGGGCGCAAGCAGCTATTAAATTAGTAGCGTATGCGGGGTGCGGATTGGCCAAAAAAAGCCCGCACGCAGCCGTTGAGGCTGCCGTGCGGGCCTGACGCCGCTTCAGTTCAGCGTGTCGCCGTCAGGGCTCAACCCTTTTGCGGGGCGGGGCCCTGGCCGCGAGGACCGCCATGGCGCATGCCGTGCTTTTTGTGCTCGGCATCAAAGGTTTTTTGCTGCTCGGGTGTGAGCGCCGCGTAGAAGGTCTTGGTGGCTTCGCCGCGCTTGTCCATCGCCGTGTTCATCTCGGCCATGCGCTGGGTGCGCATTTCCTTCATCTTGTCGATGCGCTGGGGCGTGGTCAGCTTGTCGAACTCGGCGCGTTGCTCCGGCGTGGGGCGTGCACCGTGTGCGGGCGGTTGCATGGAAGCGGTGTAAGCGGTCCATGCGCCTTCCTGGGCGGGCGTGAGCTTGAGTTTGGCTTTGAGCTCGGCCTGGTGCTTGGCGATCATGGCCTGCATCTTGGCGGGGTCGCGGTGGCCCATGCGGCCTTCGTGGGGGCCGGCAGGCTTGCCAGCGGCAGCAGGAGCGGTCGCAGGTGCTTGCGCCATGGCGCCGGCGCCTACGGTGGCCAGCAGGCCGGCCAGCACGAGGCTGTTCAGGGAAGCAGTGCGGTTGAATGCGAATTTCATGGGGAACTTCCTTTCAGGAGAAGATGCCTGAGTTTCCATCGAGTCGTGACATACGGCTTCTGGCATCAGGTTGAAAGCAAGTGTGCGGGCCGTCTGTTTCCCTGCCGTTGCCGGGCGATGACGGTATGTAAAGTTTGGTGAAAGCCTGGTGGTGGTTACGGGGCAAGGACGTAAATATTGCCGGAGGCCGTTTTGCGGACGGCCGTGCCTCACGGCCAGGGCTTGCGGGTATGCTGTGTGCCTCAACGTCTTACCCGCCCGCCGATCAAATGAGTTTTTTGTCTGAACTGAAGAAGCACGCCACGGAACTGCAAAGCCGGCAACTCGGTGTGCAGCAAGACCTGGGCACCAACACGCAAAACTGCGAATTCGCATGCAAGATGGCGCGCAAATACCTGCAGGAATTGTGCGCGCAGCTCAATGTGATCAGACCGCCGGCTCCCGGCGACTACAGCTTGAATGGGAAACAGCTGTTCCCGCCGCTTGCGCTGGCAAACCTTCGGTGCGACGCCCGTACCAAGATGCTGAGAAACGCAGAAGCGATTGACTACATCGGCATGGGATGGGATCTGCTTCCGGCCAAGGGAAGTGTGGCCGTCCATAGCGTGACAGTGAACTTCCCGCCGGATCTTGAACGGGTGACGAGCCGCCTGTCTATCGGCAAGGTACCGCATGAGCGCAAGGAGCAGCGCCATCCGGAAACCAACAAACTGTTGGCCTATGTGTTCGAGTATGAAACGCAGACACGGGGTTTTATCACGGTCACGCCGGACCACGACCGTGGCGAAATTGCCTTCCGGATCAGCAATGTGGGCGGCTTTGGTATGGAAAACACGACCTACCCCGCGGCACAGGTTACGCCGGGCCTGATGGACGAATTGGCCAAAAAACTGGTTGGGCAGGCGAGCCGCTTTGGGTAACTGGCCCCTGGTTTTTGTCTCCCCGCCGGTTAAGGTGCTATTGACCACGGTCAATTGCCATTACCGTCCGGCCTGCCTACAATAGCGCCAGCTTGTCGGGGTGCCAAGGATGTTTCCGTAAGGAGGCTTTCGAGGCTGAGATCGCAGTATGCGAGACCCGCTGAACCTGATCGGGATTATCCCCGCGTAGGGAACAACGCAATTGGCTCCGGAACTCCGCAGCGGCACATCCCGTGCCACCGATGGACCCCCGGCTCCCCAGCAGGCACCCCACCTCTGGAATTCAGGAGAACAAAGCCATGGCCAAAACCCGTCTCACCGTTGACACCCAAGACCTCACCAGTCGCATCACGCGCGCGCCTTTTCCGGGCTCCGCAAAAATCTATATTGAAGGCTCGCGCCCCGACATTCGCGTGCCTTTTCGCGAAGTTACGCTGACAGACACACTGGTGCACGAAGGCGCCGGTGAGCCGCGCCGCGAGGCCAACCCGCCGCTGCGTTTGTATGACGCCTCAGGTGTCTACACCGACCCGGCCTCGCCGATCGACATCACGCGCGGCCTGCCGCCGCTGCGCGGCGCCTGGATCAACGAGCGCCAGGACACCGAAGCCCTGCCCGGCATCAGCAGCGCCTACGGCCGTGAGCGCCTGAACGACCCGGCCCTGGCCGCGCTGCGCATGGCACATGCGCCCGTGCCGCGCCGCGCCAAGGCGGGCGCCAATGTGTCGCAAATGCATTACGCCCGCAAAGGCATCATCACCCCCGAGATGGAATACATCGCGGTGCGCGAAAACCTGGTGCGCGCGCAGCTGGCCGAGCGGCTGGCCACTGAACGCATGCCAAAAAAAGGGCATTCCTTCAACGCCGCGATTCCGGAGCAGATCACGGCCGAATTTGTGCGTGACGAAGTGGCGCGCGGCCGTGCCGTGATTCCGAACAACATCAACCACCCCGAGAGCGAGCCGATGATCATCGGCCGCAACTTCCTGATCAAGGTCAATGCCAACATCGGCAACTCGGCCGTTACGTCGAGCATTGAGGAGGAAGTCGACAAGCTGGTCTGGTCGATCCGATGGGGCGCAGACACCGTGATGGACCTCTCGACGGGCGAGAACATCCATGAAACGCGCGAATGGATTTTGCGCAACTCACCGGTGCCCATCGGCACGGTGCCGATTTACCAGGCGCTGGAAAAAGTCAACGGCAAGGCCGAAGACCTGACCTGGGAAATCTTCCGCGACACGCTGATCGAGCAGGCGGAGCAGGGGGTTGATTACTTCACCATCCACGCCGGTGTGCGCCTGGCCTATGTGCCGCTCACGGCCAACCGCCTGACGGGTATCGTTTCGCGCGGCGGCTCCATCATGGCCAAGTGGTGCCTCTCGCATCACAAGGAAAGCTTTTTGTACGAACGCTTTGACGAGATCTGCGAGATCATGAAGGCGTATGACGTCTGCTTCTCGCTGGGCGACGGACTGCGCCCGGGTTCGATCGCCGACGCGAACGACGAAGCGCAGTTTGCCGAGCTGCACACGCTGGGCGAGCTCACGCAGATCGCCTGGAAGCATGATGTGCAGGTGATGATCGAAGGCCCCGGCCACGTGCCGCTGCAGCTGGTGAAAGAAAACGTCGACAAGCAGCTTGAAGCTTGTTTTGAAGCGCCTTTCTACACACTGGGCCCGCTGATCACCGACATCTCGCCGGGTTATGACCACATCTCTTCGGCCATGGGCGCGGCCAACATCGGCTGGTACGGCACGGCCATGCTGTGCTACGTGACGCCGAAAGAACACCTGGGCCTGCCCAACCGCGACGACGTGAAGCAGGGCCTGATCGCCTACAAGATCGCCGCGCATGCGGGCGACCTGGCCAAGGGCTACCCGGGCGCGCAGATGTGGGACAACGCGGTGTCCAAGGCGCGCTTTGAGTTCCGCTGGGAAGACCAGTTCCGCCTGGCGATCGACCCCGACACAGCCATGGCTTACCACGACGAAACGCTGCCCAAAGAGAACGCCAAGGTGGCGCATTTCTGCTCGATGTGCGGGCCGAAGTTCTGCTCGATGAAAATCTCGCAGGAGGTGCGCGAGTTTGCGCGGCTTAACCCGGCCAGCACCACGCTGGCGCCGGCAGCCACGACAATTCCCATCAAGCAGATCGCCACCGGCTTTGAGGAAAAGGCCAAGGAGTTCCGCGAAGGCGGGAGCGAGATCTATTCCTGAGTTGTTTCGGAGCCGTCCCTGAGATGAGCACTTTGCACATCGGCATTGCGGGCGCAGGCCTGGCCGGCCGCACGCTGGCCTGGCGACTGCTGCGTGCCGGCTGCCGCGTCAGCCTGTTCGATGCGCGGGCGCGTGATGACCTGGCCACAGCCTCGATGACGGCGGCGGCCATGCTGTCGCCGCTGGCGGAACTGGCGGTGTCGGACGAGGCCGTGTTTGCCCTGGGCCAGCGCTCCATGCAGCTGTGGCCGGAGTGGATTGCCGAGCTGGAGGCTGAAGGTTTGCCTGTGTATTTCCGGCGCGAAGGTACGCTGGTGGTGGCCCATGCGCCCGACCAGAGTTCGCTGGAACATTTCACCCGCCTGCTGATGCACAAGCTGCCTGATGCATCCCGTGCGCAGGTGCAGGCACTCGACGCCGCTGCGCTGGGCCGTGCCGAGCCGGCACTTGCCGGGCGCTTTGGCGGCGGCTTGCTGCTGGAGGGCGAAGGCCAGCTGGCCAATGACCAGTGGATGGCCGCGCTGGCGGTGGAGATCGACAGGCTGGGCGGCACCTGGCTCGAAGGCCAGGCAGTCAACGCTGTGGAAGAGGGCCGCATTGTCTGCGCCGGGCAAAGCCATGGCGTGGATGTTGCGGTGGACGCACGCGGTGTGGGTGCGAAGGAAGGCTGGCCACAGCTGCGCGGCGTGCGCGGCGAGGTGCTGACGGTGGAATGCGCCGGCGTGACGTTGCAGCGCCCGGTGCGCCTGATGCATCCGCGCTACCAGCTGTATGTGGCGCCGCGGCCCGGCCACCGTTTTGTCGTCGGCGCGACCGAGCTGGAATCGGAAGACAGCGGGCCGGTGACCTTGCGCTCCACACTCGAGCTCGCCAGCGCGCTGCACAGCCTGCACCCGGCTTTTGGCGAGGCCAGGGTGCTGCGCCTGGCGGCTGCACTGCGGCCTGCGCTGGACGACCACCGGCCGGCGATTGCGCTGCGCAACGGTGTCTGGCACATCAATGGCCTGTACCGTCATGGGTATCTGTGCGCGCCCGCGCTGGTGGATGGGCTTGTCCATAAACTCCTGAGTACGGAGAATGAATGACATGACGACGACAACATTGGAAATATCGTTGAATGGTGAACGCATGGAAACCGATGCGCCGACACTGCAGGCATTGCTGCAGGCGCGGGGCTACGACTTCAAGAGCGCCTTTGCCTGCGCCATCAACAATGGGTTTGTGCCGCGGCCTCAGTGGCCTGAGCGCGCGCTACAGGATGGTGATCGCATCGATGTGGTGACCCCGATTACAGGGGGCTGAGTAATGGAACACCCCCTTCGTCGGTTCACTTCGTGTAACCTCCTTCCCCCCTTGCAGGGGGCGACGCTGGCGGCCTGGCAAAGCCAGTTCCGCGGCGTCTGCTGGCACGTACCGCATCGTTGGAGCAATTGATATGACTATGCCCGAGGCCTCTTCGATTGCCCATGGCCAGCCCCTGACGGTCGGTGGCAAGACTTTGTCCAGCCGCTTCTTCCTTGGCACCTCGCATTACCCCTCGCCGCAGGTGATGAGCGATGCGGTGCGTGCCAGCGGGTGCGAAGTGCTGACGGTGGGCTTGCGCCGCCTGCAGCCCGAAAGCGGCGGCGGCAACAGTTTCTGGCAACGCATCCAGGCGCTGGGCTGCCACATCCTGCCCAATACGGCGGGCTGCCACAGCGCGGAAGAGGCCATCACGCTGGCGCAGATGGCGCGCGAGATTTTCGGCACGACCTGGATCAAGCTGGAGGTGATCGGCGATGACTACACCTTGCAACCCGACACGCATGCCACCCTGCACGCTGCGACCGTGCTGGCCAAAGACGGGTTTGCCGTGTTTGCCTACACGACGGATGACCTGGTGATTGCCCAGCGCCTGCGCGACGCGGGCTGCGCCGCCGTGATGCCCTGGGCCGCGCCCATTGGCACGGGCCGCGGGCCGTTGAACCCGTATGCGCTGGAGACCATGCGCCGCCGCCTGCCCGATGCGGTGCTGGTGGTCGATGCCGGCATCGGCCGGCCTTCGCACGCCGCTGCCGTGATGGAGCTGGGCTTTGATGCCGTGCTGCTGAACACCGCGGTGGCGCAGGCCGGCGACCCGGTGCGTATGGCGCGCGCCTTTGCCGACGGCGTGGCTGCCGGCCGCGCGGCGTATGAATCGACCCCCATGCCGGAGCGGGCTGCCGCGCAGGCCTCTACGCCGACGGTTGGCGTACCCTTCTGGCACGCACCCTGACTGGACTTCCGATGAAAACACCCGCCTTTGCCCCATTGACCGGCCCGATTGGTTTTTACCCCGTGGTGCCCAACGCAGCCTGGGTCAAACGCCTGCTGGGCTGGGGCGTGCGCACTGTCCAGCTGCGCATCAAGGCGGCGGACCATACGCCAGCGGAGATTTCCGCCGAAGTGCAGGCGGCGATTGCTGCCGGGCGCGGCGTCAAGGGCGCGCAGGTTTTTATCAACGACCACTGGAAGCTGGCGCTGGATTTCGGCGCCTACGGGGTGCACCTGGGCCAGGAAGACCTGGACACGGCCAACCTGGATGCGTTGCGCACCGGCGGCGTGCGGCTGGGCCTGAGCACCCACACGCCGGCTGAACTGGCGCGCGCGCATGCGGTGCAGCCGTCTTACCTCGCCATCGGCCCTGTCTACCCGACGACGCTCAAGGTCATGCCTTATGAGCCGGTGGGGCTGGAGCAGCTGCGCGACTGGGCCTTGCGGGCGTCGCCCTACCCGGTGGTGGCGATCGGCGGCATCTCGCTGGACCGCATCGCCGGCGTGATGGCGTGTGGCGTGGGCGGTGTGGCTGTGGTGAGCGCCGTGACGCTGGCCGCCGACCCGCAGGAAGCCGCGCTGCACGGCCTGCGCCTGGCGGCACCGAACCGGGCCTAGATCGGTTTCATGGATGAAAAGGCCCGTTCAGGCAATCTGAACGGGCGCAAGCAGCTATTAATTTGATAGCGTTGGATAGTCTGTGTAGCCCTTTTCGCGGCCACCGTAGAACGTGGCTTTGTCCGGCGTGTTGAGCGGTGCGCCAGCGCGCAGCCGCTCCACCAGGTCCGGGTTGGCGATGTAGGGTTTGCCGAAGGCGACCAGGTCGGCGCCGTTGGCGACAGCTTTTTCAGCCAGCACCTGGTCGTAGCCGTTGTTGACCATCCAGGCGCCCTTGCCACCGGCCTGACGGTAGGCGGCCTTGAGTGCCTTGTAGTCGAACGGACGGTCGTCGATTTCGCGCGGGCCGCCGGTGGCGCCTTCGATGATGTGGATGTAGGCGAGATTGAGTGTGGCAAGCTGCTTGACCACGTAGTCAAACAGCGGCTGCGGGTTGCTGTCATGCACGTCGTTGGCGGGCGTGACGGGCGACAGGCGGATGCCGGTTTTGCCGCCGCCTACCGCGTCCGTGACAGCTCGCGTGATTTCCAGCAGCAGGCGGGCGCGGTTTTCGATGCTGCCGCCGTAGTCGTCGGTGCGCTTGTTGCTGCCGTCTTTGAGGAACTGGTCGAGCAGGTAGCCGTTGGCACCGTGGATCTCGACGCCGTCAAAACCGGCCGTCTCGACAGCATTGCGCGCCGCCGCGGCAAAGGTATGCACGATGCCCGGGATTTCAGCTGCCGTGAGCGCGCGCGGTTCAGAGGTTTCAACAAAGGTCGGCACGCCGTCCTCGATCAACACCGTCTTGGTCTTGGCGGTGATGGCCGAAGGCGCGACCGGCTTGCCGCCCTCAGGCTGCAGCTTGGTATGCGAGACGCGGCCCACATGCCAGAGCTGCACAACGATCTTGCCCCCCTTGGCATGTACTGCACGGGTCACTTCCTTCCAGGCGTCAAGCTGCTCGCTGCCGTACAGCCCCGGGACGTCGGCATAGCCCTGGCCCTGATGGCTGACGGCCGTGGCCTCGGTGATCAGCAGCCCGGCGCTGGCGCGCTGGCCGTAATAAATCTGCGCGATGTCGGTCGGGATGGCGTTGGGTGATCGGTTGCGCGTGAGCGGCGCCATCACGATGCGGTTGGCAAGGGCCAGGTCACCGGCTTTGTTGGAGTCGAATAGGGTGGGCATGGTTGGTCCTGAAGGTCAAAAGCTGCGGAAATGAAAACAGGGCCAGTTTGGCCCTGTTTGTATTGGCCCGCCGAACACGGGTTGCTCGTTTCATGCTATTGACCGTCCCCACAAGGACACGCTTTAGTCCCGCCCCCGATTCCGATCGCCCCTTGTGGATGCGCCGAGGAGCGGAGGTTCAGACGGATCAGGGCAAAAACTTGTTTGAGCGAAGCGAGTTGTTTTTGACCCCGGCTGGACCGAGCACCGCAGGTTGCCCCGGAGCGAAGCGCAGGGGACGCAGGAACCAGGGTCGCCTTTTCTTTGCTTACTTTCTTTTGGCGAAGCATCCCGAAACGCAGCAATGTTCGCAAACCCCGAAATATCCACCCCAACCCGAGGCGCCCAATTGGTAACCGTAAACAGATAAGGATCAGCCACGCTGAAGGCATCGCCCATCAGGTACTGCTTGCCGGCGAGCTGGCTGTCCACCCACTTGAGGCGCGACAGCAGCTTGTCGATGACGATGGTCTTGTAGTCGGCCGGTGTGGCGGCATTGAACAGCGGGCTGAAGCCCTTGTGCAGTTCGGTGCCGACAAAAGTCAGCCAGGACTGCAGCTTGTAGCGCTCCAGCGTGCCGTTGGCCGGGGCCAGCTTTTTCGCGGGCACCAGGTCGGCGATGTACTGCACGATGGCCGGGCCTTCGGCGATGCGTGTGCCGTCGTCCAGCTCCAGCAGGGGAACATAACCCAGCGGGTTGATGGTGTAGTAGTCGGTGCCGTCTTCCAGCTGGTGGGTTTTGGTGGGCGCCAGCACATGCTCGAACTTCAGGCCCGACTCGTGCAGCGTGATGTGGGGTGACAGGGAGCAGGCGCCGGGGGAGTAGTAAAGTTTCATGGTGTCTTGTCCTTTGTGGGGTAGCGAAGTGTGGCGGGAATGTCGCACAGCCCCTCATGCTAGCCGGAACAGCGGATTATTGCTGGCCGGCGCGCCACAATAGCCGCATGGCAAAACTTTTCAAATGGCTGGTGTTCCTGGCCCTCGGCTTGATGGTGCTTCTGGCCGTGGTGGCCTACACCTTGCACCGCTGGGTCAGCACGGACGACTTCCGCCAGCGCGTTGAGCGGGAGGCGTCGGCCGCGCTGGGCGTTCCCCTGACCCTGGACCGGGTGGCGGTGGACATCTGGCCTTTGCCCGCTGTGGCGCTGAGCGGTATTTCCGTGCAAAGCAAGCCGCCGCTGACGCTGGAGCGCGTGGAAGTGCGGCCCGAATGGCGCCCGCTGTTGCAGGGGCGCCTGGAAGTGGCGACCTTGCTGGTGCGCCGGGCGGTGTTACCGCAGCAGGGCATTGATGCGCTGCTCCTGTTGCTGCAAAAGAAGAAGCAGGCGGTGCCTGTCAAAGCGGGCGCGCCGGCGGCTGCAGCCAACACGGGCCCGGAAATGAGCCGGCTTGACTGGTTGCCGCGCCGCACGGTGCTGGACGATGTCACTTGGGTGAACACCACCGGCGCACGCACCACGGTCAAGGGCGAGGCCAGCCTGGGCGCCGACGGCCTGCCGGAGAACGCGTCGCTCAAATTGACAGAAGGCAACCTTCAGGGCCTGGAAGCAACGCTGCAACGCGTGGAAGCACAAGCCGGCGAGGCCGGCGGTGCCGCCCAGTGGGACTTGCTTGTGAAGGTGGGCGGCGGCAAGCTGGAAGGCCGCCTGGGCCTGCAGCGCGGTTTTGTGGCGGCCGCAGCAGCAACGGCAGCTGCCAAGCCGGGCGCGAAGGCGCCGCCGGTGGCGCGTTCGGCGGAAGAACTGGTGCTGCAGGGCCAGTTGAAAACCAGCGGTGTCGAGGTGTCCGCGCTGACGGCGCCCGCCAAGGCCCTGACCGGCCAGCTTGACGCCACGACCACGCTCAATGCGCGCGCCGCCACCACGGCTGCGCTGGTGGATGCGCTGCAGAGCCACACCACCTTCACGGTGCGCGATGCGGTGGTGAACGGCCTGGACCTGGCCAAGGCGGTCAAAACGGTGGGGCTGAGCCGTGGTGGCCAGACCCGGCTGGATACATTGGCCGGGCAGGTCAGCACCCTGGGGCGGTCAGCGCAATTGACCAACCTGGTGGCGAGCTCCGGTGCCTTGAGCGCCACCGGCAATGTGGCGGTCTCGTCCGCCAAGGCCCTGAGCGGGCAGGTCAGTGTGACCCTGGCCGGCGACAGCAAGATCGGCAGTGCCATTGGTAGCGCTGTGGGTGTGCCGCTGGTGGTGGGCGGTACGCTGGACAACCCGGAAGTCACGCTGTCGCGTGCGGCGCTGCTGGGGGCCGCCATCGGCACCGTGCTGTTGCCTGGCGTGGGTACCGGGGCCGGTGCTGGTGTGGGCGAAAAGGTCGGTAAAAGCCTGCGCGGCATCTTTGGCAAATAAGCTGACGCCTTCCCGGTTGGTGCGTCAATGAGCGCTTACTTGCTCCTAAAGCCTTGGCTGTTCTGAAGTTGCGCTGAGCTGCGCCCTTGTCCTACAGGTCCATGCGGGCGCTGCTGATTCGGAAAATCGCCGCCTGCTTTTAGCATCGGCTTATGGGTCATGGGCTGCGTTGACTCACCTTGACTTCACACTTTGATGCCCATGACGTGCGTAACGCCGTAACGCCTCATCCTGCGCATTCGCGCAAGAGGCCACTTTCTGGAGGCCATCATGCTCAAGTACGCGATTATTTTTGCGCTGATTTCATTGGTTGCCGCTGCCCTCGGTTTCGGTGGTGTGGCAGCGGGCGCAGCAGGCATTGCCAAAATCCTGTTCGGCCTGTTCCTGATCCTCGCGGTTATCTTCATCGTGCTGGCTGCGCTGGGTGTAGGCGCTGCAAAGAAAGCGCTGAAGTAGATGGCTGCGAGTACCGACATGCCGGCCAGCACCATGGCCGCGCGGTTCCGGCAGCGGCTGTTCCACCCGTGGCGACAGCCGGGCAATGAGGCTGCGCGCTTGCCTGCGCCTTCTGCCGGTGTGGCGCCCAAACGGCCGCTGGGTTTCCAGGCCAGCATTGCCGAGTTTTTACTGATCAACCGCCTGCGTGCGCGCCGGCCGGCGGCGCCGTCTGCCGATGTGCTGGAGCGCGCGGCCCGCATTGTGTTTGTGACCTGCAAAAACTGGTTTGCACCGGCCGAGAACCGGGAAGTCAGCCACCGCACACGTCTCTGACTGCGCGGCCGCCTGACGCACATCCCTGCAGCCGTGCCGCCGCTGCGACTCAAGCATCCACAAGGTTCTTTTCACCGGTTCAGGCTTATGCACACTACCCTTATTGATCTGTTGCTGGAATACGAGGTCACTCATCCTGCCCATTTCCTGTTTCACATCGAGGCGGCTTTTCACGAAGGCCACCATGTTGTGGAAGAGCGGCTGACCATCACGCCCAGCATGAAGGTGCGGAACTTTTCGGATGAGCGCAGCGGCAACCGCTTTATCCGCCTGGATGCTCCCAAGGGCGTACTTTCGGTGAACTACCATGCGCGCGTGGAGCTGCACCCGGCCCCGGTGCCGCTGCACCTGGACGAAACCCCCGTGACGGCGGTGCCGGACGAAGTGCTGCGCTACCTGATGCCCAGCCGCTATTGCGAATCCGACGTCATGAGCCGGGCCGCGCAGCAGCTGTTTGGCCACTTGCCGCCGGGCATTGGCAGGGTGCGTGCCATCGAGGCCTGGATTCACGACTCGATTGGCTACCTGCCGGGTTTCAGCAATTCCACGACGACCGCGCAGGAGGTGTTTGTGCAGCGCGCGGGTGTCTGCCGCGACTTTGCACACCTGGGCATCACGCTGTGCCGGGCCTTGAACATTCCCGCGCGGCTGGTGGTGGGGTATGTGCACTTTGACGAGCCGCCGGAAGATTTCCATGCCGTGTTTGAAGCCTGGCTGGAAGGGCGATGGGTGATCTTCGACCCGACCCGCATGGCGCCTATCGACCGCCTGGTGCGCGTGGGCACAGGCCGCGACGCCAAGGACGTGGCTTTTGCCACCATTTTTGGCGGTGTGCAGATGCTGCGCAAGGAACTTTCGATCACCGAGGGGGACATCCTGCCCGGCGTTTCAACGGGGGTGCATTCGCCCGCGCTGACCGTGGTCACGGTTTAGCCCGCAGGCGCCGCTATGGCTGCCGCGTTGCGGCGCTTCAGCACCAGCAGCCCGAACAGCGTGGCCGTGATGTACATGCTGAAGGAGTAAATCGCCGCCGGCAGGGCCAGCTGGAAGTTGTTCAGCACGGCCAGCGCAATGAAGATGGCCAGCGTTGCGTTGTGAATGCCGATCTCATAGCTGATGGCGGTCGAGATGGGTTTGTCCAGGCCCGTGGCCCGCGAGACGTAGTAACCGGCCAGCAGGCTCACGAGGTTGAAGGCCAATACCGCCGGGCCGATCGCGGCGAAGGTGGCGGTGAGTGACTGCCACTCCTTGACGACCGCGCCTATGGCCACCACGGCCAGCACGATGATGCTGAAGACCTTGGTCGGGTTTTCGCTGCGCGCGGCCCAGGCGGGTTTGCGCGTGCGCAGCCACATGCCAATGGCCACCGGCACCAGCACGATGACGATCACCTCCACCACCTTGCCGAACTGCAGCGGCACGACCTGGCCTGTTTTGGCGAAGGTGTCGATCGCCCAGTTCGCGATCACCGGCATGGTGATGATGGACAGCAGCGTGTTGATGGCGGTCAGCGAGATGTTCATGGCCACGTTGCCGCCGAAGAGGTGGCTGAACAGGTTGGCCGAAATACCGCCGGGCGAGGCGGCCAGCAGCATCAGCCCCACCGCAAAGAGCGGCGGCACATTCAGCAGCACGATGATGGCGTAGCAGGCAACGGGCAGCACAATGACCTGCAGCACCAGTGCCACCGCCACGGCCTTGGGGTATTTGAGCAGGCGGGTGAAGTCCTCGACCTTCAGGGTCATGCCCAGGCCGAGCATGACCAGCGCGAGTGCCGCGATCAGCAGCTGCGCGACGACAGGTGAGCCGCCGCTCATGACTTGTAGCTTTCGTCAAGTTTGTCGAGCTTGCGGATCAACGAAGGCCAGACAAAAGCACCACCCAGGCCACCGGTCTGCACGCGCATGGCCTCGGCCACACCCTTGACGATCAACGGGTTGACTTCGGTGAGTTCGCCACCGGCCTGCGCGTCGAGCTGGATGCGGCAGGTGTTCTCGAAGGTGTACATGCTGAGGAAAGCGTCGGCAATCGTCTTGCCCACTACAAGCAGGCCGTGGTTGCGCAGCATCAGGAAGTTGGCGTTGCCCAGGTCGGCCTGCAGACGCGGCTTTTCATCGTCGCGGAAGGCCACGCCTTCGTACGCGTGGTACGCCAGCGACGCCAGCACGAAGGTGGACTGTTGGCTGATGGGCAGCACGCCGCACTTCTGCGCGCTCACGGCCACGCCGGCGCGCGTGTGGGTGTGCAGCACGCAACCGGCATCGGCGCGCGCTTCATGCACGGCGCTGTGAATCACAAAGCCGGCCGGGTTCACCGGGAAGGGCGTATCAATCACCTTGTTGCACTGGCCGTCGACCTTGACCAGGCTGGACGCCGTGATCTCGTCGAACATCAGGCCGTAGGGGTTGATCAGGAAGTGGTGATTGCCGGCGCCGGAAATGGTCTCAGGCAGCTTGGCGCTGATGTGGGTGAAGACGAGGTCGCTCCAGCCGTAGAGGGCGACGAGGCGGTAGCAGGCGGCGAGGTCGCAGCGCAATTGCCATTCTTCGGCGCTGACGACTTCCTTGAGGGAGGGGATGTGCATGGGGTTTGTCTCCGTGGTTGGTATGAATAAAGGTGCTCTGCGGCACGAACTGCCCACGATACGTGGGTGCTTGACGGGGAACTGTCAAAAATTTGACAATTGGTCGTATGCCTGTCGTTCCGAAGACACCTTCGCCTCTTTCACCGCTCTCACCGCCATCCTTGCTTGCCCGCATGTCGGCCAACCCGTGGTTCGGTGCGCTGCCGGCGGCGGACCGCCAGGCGCTGCTGGCGTCGTCCGAGGTGCTGCGCCTGCGGCCCGGCGAAATGCTGTTTCGCCAGGGCGATGCGCCCGGCGGCTTTTATGGCTTGCTCGGTGGCCTGCTGAAGATCTCCTCGCTGCGTGAGGACGGGCGCGAGGCGATTCTGGTGGTGCTGGAAGCGGGCAACTGGATCGGCGAGATTTCGTTGATGGATGGCGAGCCGCGCACGCACGATGCCACGGCCCTGTCGGCCGTGGAGGTGCTGGTGGTGCCGCAGGCCGCCTTTGCGGTGCTGATGCAGGGCGCGCCGTTTGCGCGGGCCATTGCCGGCTTGCTGGCGGCGCGCGTGCGTTCGCTCTACGGCATGGTGGAAGATGCCGCCTTGCGTTCGACCCGCGCCCGTGTGGCGCGCCGCCTGCTGTTGCTGGCGCGGGGCGATGCCACGATGGCATTGAAGGCGCGGCCGGTGGTGCGGGTTTCGCAGGAGGCGCTGGCCATGATGCTGGGCATCAGCCGGCAAACCTTGTCGGTGGAACTCAAGGTGATGGTGCAACGTGGCGCCATCGCGCTCGGTTACCGCTGCATTGAAATCGTTTCGCCCTCGCGGCTGGAGGCGCTCGGCAACGTATCGCCTTGATGCGAATGGCCGGTGTTCAGGCGCCGGGCCGCGTGGCGTTTTCCAGTTGCGTGAGCCACACCATGGCCGCGCCTGCGCTGGCGCCGCACATATCGGCTGAAGGCATGAGTTGCCCGCACACGGCCGGCCTGCCGGGCCGGCCAAAAATGAGGCAGCGCTGCTGATCGTCCAGCTGCACGCAGCGCACACCCGCCGGCTTGCCCTGGGGCATGCCGGGAATGGCGGAGCTGATGGAGGGTGCGGTGCAACAGGCGCCGCAGCCAGGACGGCAGTTCATGGTTGGAGATTTGCTATGAAAAATATAGCTGCAAGTGAATGACCAGTGCGGGCTAGAGCCCAATTTCTCTTAAGAAAAAGTTTGAAGAAGCCCCCGAGGCCACTTGCGATTACCTCAGACCCGCCACATCGCCACCGCCTGTTTGGCAAACTCCTTGGACCGGTCTTCGACTTGCTTGAATTTGAACTGGCCAAGATCGACAAGATCCTTGGTCAATTGGATGTTGGACTTGGTGTACTCCTTGCGCTTGGCCAGGAACGGGTTATTCGAGGCGACCACGTTTAGCTCGTCGGCCAGCAAGGTCATGTTGCCGATGCGGTGCAGCATCTTGCCGTGCTTGGCCTTCCAGCCTTCACCCAAGTAGCTTGGCCAATCACCGAAGTCCTTCTTGGTGCTGGGCTTGTCTGCGGCACTTGGGATGATGTGCTCAAGCTCCAATTCGTCCGGGTCAGCAAGGTAGTACTCGTTCTTGTGTCCGATGAGCCGGTACTCGAACATCTCTAGCGCATAGCGGGCGCGGTTGATAACGGCAGGTACAAAGGGGAACGAAGCGAAAGAAGATTCGAACTCCTCATCATCCGGCGTATGCTCCCTCAGAATCGCCAGTACGGCTTTCTCGTAGCCTTCATCGGCGATGCCCGTCAGGCCCGCAAAGATGGTCTCTAACTCGTTGGAGCGCTTCTCGCAGATGTGTCGGCGCATCATGAAGGCTTCTAAGGCCTTCAGCAATCTGACCTGAGCCTTCTCGTCCAAATCTTGCCGCCCGAACATGTCGAGCAGCCAAGTGAAGGTCTGAAACGCCTTGATACGCCACAGGTTCTCGATATGCCGATTCACTTTGGTAGATTTGGTCGAGCACCGTAGCAGTTCAGCGTACAGCTCGGCGGACTGCCGGAGCGCCTTGGCAAACGCAGTGAGCTTGACTTTCTTGATCTTGTTGGATGCTTCAGCGGCCTGGTCCTCCTCACCTGTGATGGCAACATCCTCGGCGTCTTCCTCGTCCTCATCATCCTTGATGGCGGACGACTGGAACTCGGTCATACTCTCGGCTTCTTGCACATGACGCAGGTAGTAGGCTTTGAAGTCGGCAACCAGTTTGGTCTTAGTAACCTTGCGATGCAGCTTGCCCGCCAGCCACTGACGGAAGAAATCATCACCGTCCAGCCCGTCTAGTGCCACGATCAACTTGCGCCAGTCGTCCTTCACTTTGTCCAGCGTGCCAGCGGGCAACGACGATGCATGCCCCAGCAGGAAGTTCTTGATGATGTCCGTGGGTTTCAGTCGCAAGCCCCGGTTATTGATCGTCTCGAACAGTTTGTAGGCATCCTTGGCTTCACCAACATCGAGCCGAATGATCGAAGCATTGTTCAAAAGCTTGTGAAAGAACGTAGTCAGCTCATCCACTGAAAGCCGGCCTACCCATTCTGTGAAGTTCTCATGAGCACCTGATAGGCAAGCGTTCTCAACTTCCGAGATGTCGCCGTCATCCATAATGCGGACGTAGTCGCCATGGTCCAGCTCCCCGAGCTGCAGCTTCGGCAGTACCTGCCCGTCCACACCCTCACATTGCAACAGCTCCGCGATCTTCTGAGCGTTTTTTTCTTTATTTTCCTGTTCAAACCGACGTGCCAGTACCCGCATGAGGATGGTGATAGTCGTGACACGTTGCTGGCCATCCACCAGTTCGAGTTGGTTGATGCCGGGCTTATGGGTATCGGAGAGGAACAGTACTGTGCCCAACAGGTGGGTGTCGCCTGAGGCAAGCAGCCGAAGGTCATCAAACAACTCGAGCTGCTGGCGCTGACCCCAAGCATAGCGGCGTTGGTAGGCGGGAATCAGGAACTGCTCGTTGCCAACTGAAAAGAACTGCTGAAGCTTAAGCGTGGTCGGAGTGATTTTCATGGCGGTCGAGGTTCTGTGTAAGGCCTCAATGCTGTTGGGGGCATGCCGCATATTACGCGGCAAATCGAATGAGCCGCTCCCCGCCACGCCCGGCGCGTTAATCAGGCTTGATCTTTGCCCGTGCCGCCACTTCCTTCCAGCGCACCTGCTCGGTCTTGATGAACGCGCCGTACTGGGC
Organism: Polaromonas sp. P1_F8; assembly: GCF_056405635.1. Lineage (NCBI taxonomy): Bacteria > Pseudomonadati > Pseudomonadota > Betaproteobacteria > Burkholderiales > Comamonadaceae > Polaromonas > Polaromonas sp. P1_F8. Next base: position 253,895 of record NZ_JBFUBS010000004.1, read on the forward strand.
CGGGGTGTCGCCGATCGGCTGGGCGGTGTCGCCGCGCAGGCGTTCGGTGGCCTGCGGGTTGCGCATGGCTTTGTTGCAGGCCTCGGCGATGCGGTCGATGTTGGCCTGCGGCATGTTGGCCGGCGCATTGAGGCCGTACCACTGCGTCATTTCAAAACCGGGGTAGCCGCTTTCCGCCACAGTGGGGACGTCGGGCAGCTGGGGCAGGCGCTCCTTGGTGCCGGTGGCAATGCAGCGCAGCTTGCCCGACTTGATGTGCGCCAGGATGGCCGGCGCGCCCACGCTTGCTGCTTCGAGCCGTCCGGCCAGCAGGTCGGTCAGCTGCGGGCCGGTGCCGCGGTAGGGCACGTGCAGCACAAAAATGCCGGTGGCCATCTTCAGGTATTCAAACGCCAGGTGGCCGGCACTGCCGTTGCCGGCCGAGCCGTAGTTGAGCTGGCCGGGCTTGGCCTTGGCCAGTGCGATGAATTCCTTCAGGTTGTTGGCAGGCACGCTGGAATTGACCACATACAGGCTGGGCACTTTGGCCAGCAGCGAGATCGGCTTGAAGTCCTTGTTGGTGTCGAAGGGCAGCTTGTCAAAGATAAAGGGGTTGACCGCCATGGTGCCGATGTGGCCCAGGATGATGGTGTGGCCGTCGGTGGAGGCTGCGCATTCCTGCATCGCGATGTTGCCGCTGGCGCCGGGCTTGTTTTCCACAAACACGGTTTGGCCCAGGCTCTTGGTGAGTTCGTTGGCGGCCGAGCGTGCGACGATTTCCGAGCTGCCGCCGGGCGCGAAGGGCACCAGCAGGCGTATCGGCTTGTTGGGCCAGGTGCTTTGTGCATGCGCGCTGCCAAGAAGAAGGCCGGGGAAGGCGGATACAGCGGCTGCGGCGCCGCCGGCCTTGAGGCCGAACTGCAATGCGCCGCGGCGCGTGTTGAGGTGTTTCATCTGATGTGTCTCCATGTTGTTGCCGCCGTCGTTTTCATCGCCAGCGTGTCGGTCCAATATAGGACCGTACGTGAGGTGCGGCGCTACGTGATTCCGCTAATGAGGCTAACCCCCATGCGCTAGATGAAGGATGCGTCGAAACGTTCGCGCGCGGCCTTCAGGTTCTGGTGGTTGCGCTCGGCCCAGTTGTCCAGCGGGATCAAGGTTTCGCTGAGGGACTGGCCCAGCGCGCTGAGCTGGTATTCCACATGCGGCGGCACGGTCTGGTGGTCAAGGCGCAGCACCAGACCATTGCGCACCAGCTCCTTGAGCGTTTGCGTCAGCATCTTTTGCGAGATGCCTTCGATCTTGCGCATCAGCTCGTTGTTGCGCACCGGGCCATCGGCCAGCGCCGGGATGACCAGCAAGGCCCACTTGCTGGCCACCAGCTCCAGCGCCTGCCGCGAGGGGCAGGCCTGGCTAAACACATTTGAAGCGTCGGTGGGTGGGTCGCCGGGAATTGTCATGGTTACCAGAAGGTGCGTACTTGCCTATGGGTAATCGTAAACCTAAGCTGGAGGCGCATCAATCCTTAACCCTCTTTAACCCTGTTATTCCAAAGAAAGACTCCCGATGGCCTGGCTCTATTTACTCGCCGCAAGCATTGTCGAAATCGCAATGGCCTTGTTCCTGAAATCTTCCGAAGGCTGGACGCGCCTGTGGCCCAGCGTGCTGGGGGTGGCCGCGGCCGGCGCCAGCATTTTCTTTTTGACGCATGCCGTCAAGACCTTGCCGGTGGGCACGGCCTACGCGATCTGGACGGGCATAGGTTCGGTCGGCGTGACGCTGATCGGCATTCTCTGGATGGGCGAAAGCGCCTCGGCACTGCGCCTGACCTGCGTGGCGCTGGTCGTGGCCGGCATGGTGGGCCTGCGCTTGCTGGACGGCGCTGTTTGATCAACCCATCCCAAGGAGAAACGCATGACCCATCTGGTTTATATCGAAGCCTCGCCGATGCAGGCGGCATCCACTTCAACTTCCGTCGCCACCGCCTGGCTGGACGCCTATCGCCGGGCGCATCCAGAGAGCACCGTGGACACGATCAATGTCTGGGACATCGACCTGCCGCCTTTTGACGCCGACATGATCGCCGCAAAGTTTGCCGTGCTGCGCGCGCAGAATGCGACGGCGCAGCAGCAGGCGTTGTGGGCGCGTGCGGTCGCGGTGTCGCAGCGCTTCAATGCGGCGGATCAAGTTCTCTTCAGCCTGCCGATGTGGAATTTCGGCATTCCTTATCGGCTCAAGCATTTCATCGATGTGGTGACCCTGCCGGGGCAGAACTGGAGCTGGTCAAGAGAGGCCGGTTATAAGGCGCTGCTGCCAGGCAAGAGTGCGACGCTGGTGTATTCAAGCGCAGGCGCGTATCTGCTGCGGCCCGAGGAAGATGAATCCGATTTCCAGAAACCATACATGCGGCGCTGGCTGCGTTTCCTGGACATTGCGGTGACGGCGGAAATCAGCGCCGCACCGACGCTGGTGCCGCCCGAAGAACTGGCGGCGACCAGGGCCGGTGCGATGGAACGCGCCCGCACCTTGGCCTCAACCCGTTAAGTTATGTTGCCAGCCGGGCGCTGGCAAACAGCACCTGGTCGATCACCGCCTGCACATTTTTGAGGTGCGCATCATCGAGCAGCTTGCCGTCCGCGTCAAAAGCGGTGCCGGCGCGGCCCAGGGCAAAAGCCTTGGGCGCGACCCAGCACTGCGCGTTGAGCAGCAGCGGCACCAGATGGCTTTGCGAACGCAGGCCGCCCAGCGCACCGGGCGAGGCGCTGAGCACGCCCACCACTTTGCCGGTGAAAGACTTGAAGCCTTCGTGCCAGGCCGGGTCGCTCTTGACGGGGCTGGAGACCCAGTCGATGGTGTTCTTGAGCAGCGCGGTGTAGCTGCCGTTGTACTCGGGTGAGCAGATGATCCAGGCCGGGTGTTCAAACATCAACTGCTTGAGTTTCATCACGTCGGGCGGCGTGCCCTGCGCCTCCAGGTCGGCGTTGTACATCGGGATGTCGAAATCAGCCAGCTCGATGTGGGTGACTTCGGCGCCGCTGGCGCGCGCCAGTGCGGCGGTCACCTGGGCGAGTTTGCGGTTGAAGGAGTTTTGGCGAATGCTGCCAGCAAAGACGAGTAGTTTCATGCCCGCTATTGTGGCCGCTGGCGGCCGGCTTTTGGCGTGACTCCCGCGCACAACAGCCGTCTTGCACGGACTTTGACGCTCCAGCCTAATAAGGACGGGCGCCAGCAGCTATTGAATTGATAGCAAATCCCCGGGGCCACGCAAGGCCATGCCCCCGGACAGGCCGCACAAATAAGGCCTCGCCTGATAAAATCATGCCTTCGTCCTGTGGGGACCGATGGGCCAGGGCACCTGCACGGCGCATGTGTGTGTTGCCGCGCCGCCGTGCGGCTGCGGCAAGCCTGGCCACCATCGACACCGGACCGCTCCATGGCATGCAGGCGCCCCAGCCTGAAAGCCGCTTTACCCGAAGGAGGCGTGATGCACTCGCCTTATGTTTACCCGCAAGAATTTGACGTGATCGTGGTCGGTGGCGGCCATGCCGGCACCGAGGCCGCGCTGGCTTCCGCACGCATGGGCTGCAAGACTTTGCTGCTGACCCACAACATCGAGACCCTGGGCCAGATGAGCTGCAACCCCTCCATCGGCGGGATCGGCAAGGGCCACCTGGTCAAAGAGGTGGACGCCATGGGCGGGGCGATGGCACTGGCCACCGACGAAGGCGGAATTCAATTCCGCATCCTGAACAGCTCCAAGGGCCCGGCCGTGCGCGCCACCCGCGCGCAAGCCGACCGCATTCTGTACAAGGCGGCGATCCGCCGCAAGCTTGAAAACCAGCCCAACCTGTGGCTGTTCCAGCAGGCGGTCGACGACCTGATGGTCGAGGGCGACCGGGTTGTCGGGGCGGTGACGCAGGTCGGCATTCGCTTTCGTTCGCGCACCGTGGTGCTGACGGCCGGCACTTTCCTGGACGGCAAGATCCATGTTGGGCTCAATAACTATTCGGCAGGGCGGGCAGGCGATCCGCCGGCCGTGTCCCTTTCGGCCCGGCTCAAGGAACTCAAGCTGCCGCAGGGCCGGCTCAAAACCGGTACGCCCCCGCGCATCGACGGCCGCACCATCGACTTCAGCAAATGCACCGAACAACCCGGCGACGGCATGCCGGGCGGCACGGAAGGCCCTGTGCCGGTGTTCAGTTTTATGGGCGGCGCGATTGCCCATCCGCGGCAGATGCCGTGCTGGATCACCCACACCAACGAGCGCACCCACGAGATCATCCGCTCCGGTTTTGACCGCAGCCCCATGTTCACCGGCAAGATCGATGGCGTCGGTCCGCGCTATTGCCCGAGCGTGGAAGACAAGATCAACCGCTTCGCCGACAAGGACAGTCACCAGATTTTCCTGGAGCCGGAAGGCCTGACCACCCACGAGATATACCCCAACGGCATCTCGACCAGCCTGCCTTTTGACATCCAGTACGACTTGGTCCGCTCCATGGCGGGGATGGAAAACGCCCATATCCTGCGGCCTGGCTACGCCATCGAGTACGACTACTTTGATCCGCGGGCGCTGAAATCCAGCTTTGAAACCCGGGCGATTGGCGGCCTGTTCTTTGCCGGCCAGATCAACGGCACCACCGGCTACGAAGAGGCGGCGGCCCAGGGCATGTTCGCTGGTATCAACGCTGCGCTGCAATGCCAGGAGAAAGAAGCCTGGTTGCCGCGGCGCGACGAAGCCTATCTGGGTGTGCTGGTTGACGACCTGATCACCAAAGGCGTGACCGAGCCTTACCGCATGTTCACCAGCCGGGCCGAGTTCCGCCTGATGCTGCGCGAGGACAACGCCGACATGCGCCTGACCGAAAAGGGCCGCGAACTGGGTCTGGTAGACGACGCTCGGTGGGATGCCTTCAACCGCAAGCGCGACACTGTTTCACGTGAAACAGCCCGGCTTCGGGCGATCTGGGTCAACCCGAACAACCTGCCCGTGGCTGAAGCCGAGCGGGTTCTGGGTAAGTCCATCGAGCGGGAGTACAACCTGCTGGATTTGCTGCGCCGCCCGGATGTGAACTACGCCGGACTGATGTCGCTGGAGGAGGGCAAGTACGCCAACCCCGAACTGGCAGCCGAAGCAGCGGCCAGCGACGACATGGCCAAAGGCGTGATCGAACAGATCGAGATCACGGCCAAGTACGCCGGGTATATCGACCTGCAAAAGACTGAAGTCGAGCGGGCCGCGCACTACGAAAACCTCAAACTGCCGATGGATCTGGATTACCTGCAGGTGCCCGCCCTGAGCTTTGAGGCGCGCCAGACCCTGGCCAAACACCGGCCTGAAACCCTGGGTCTGGCCTCCCGGATTTCCGGCATCACGCCCGCCACCATTTCCCTGCTACTGGTGCACTTGAAGAAAAACCTCTGGAAAAACACGGTTCCACTTCAGGCGGCCGATGCTTCCACCGAAAAAGCCCAAGCCTGATGCGGGGCGGTGAACAGGAATTACGCGCCGGCCTCAAGGCGCTGCAGCTGGATTTGGGCGACGCGCAGATCGACCAGTTGCTGGATTACCAGGACCTGATCGGCAAATGGACCAAGGTGTACAACCTGACCGCCGTGCGCGATCCGGCAGAAATGATGACGCACCATCTGCTGGACAGTCTGGCAGCCATCCTTCCGCTGCGGCAGCATCTGGAAAAAGCCGGGCTGGGGCAGGGCGCCAAATTGCTGGATGTGGGTTCAGGCGCCGGTCTTCCCGGCGTAGTCATCGCGATCTGCTGCCCCAATGTGGCGGTGACTTGCGTGGATACGGTGGCCAAAAAAGCCGCGTTTATCAAGCAGGCGGCGCTGGCTCTGAAGCTACCCAACCTCTCCGGCCTGCACGCCCGGGTCGAAACCATCACCACCTCTTTTGACGTGATTTGCTCCCGGGCCTTTGCTTCGCTGGTCGATTTCACCAATTGGTCGGTGGGTGCGCTGGCGCCGCAAGGTGCCTGGATGGCCATGAAGGGCAAACACCCGGCCGACGAAATTGCCGCCCTGCCAGCCGGCGCTGAAGTGTTTCACGTGGAACAACTGCAGGTTCCGGGACTGGATGCCGAGCGCTGCATTGTCTGGATGCGGGCGAAAGCCGGTGCTGCTCCCGTCTGATTCCCGCTGAGCCCGTTGTTCGGGCACAAAAAGAAACCTCTGCGGACACCAAATCAGCCTTGATCTGGCTGGTTTGGCGTTTCGACTGCACACCCCTGTCGTAAACTCGGTTCCTTCCCTCTCTACTTCTGGAGAACCTCCATGTTGGGCTCATTCGTCGCTACTACTGGTGTGGCCGACTACGGCGCCTTTGTCGTCGCCATCATTGTCTTTTTGCTGATTCCCGGTCCTGGCAACCTGGCGCTGATCACCTCGACCAGCAAAGGCGGTATCGCGGGCGGCCTGGGTGCGACTTTCGGCGTGATCGCCGGCGACCAGGTTTTGCTCTGGGCGGCGGTGGCCGGGGTGTCGGCCATCATGGCGGCCTACCCGACGGCTTTTCATATCGTCCAGTGGGCGGGTGCCATTTACCTGGCCTGGCTGGGGATCAAGATGTTGATGGCGAAGCCCGGTGACGCGCCCTTGCTCAATATCAAGCCGCGCCACTACTTTCAGCAGGCCACGCTGATCACCTTGCTGAACCCCAAGGCCATCGTGTTTTATATGGCTTTCTTCCCGCTGTTTGTCGACCCGGCCCTGCACCAGGGGCTGAAGACTTTCGCCGTGATGGCGGCCACGATTGCGGGCCTGACTTTCCTGTATGGCCTGACCTCGGTCATGATCACCTACCACCTGGCTGAGCGCATACGCGCCAACCCGAAAATCACGGCGGCCCTCAACAAGCTGGCCGGCGTTTTCCTGATCGGCTTCGGCCTCAAGCTCGCTGTCTCCAAATAAGCCGCCGTCGCATTTCGCATCCTCTCTCGAACAAAAACTAAAAGTACACATGGCCAAAATATTCTGCGTAGCCAACCAAAAGGGTGGGGTAGGGAAGACGACAACGACGGTGAACCTGGCTGCAGGCCTGGCCAAAGTCGGCCAGCGTGTGCTGATGATCGACCTGGATCCACAGGGCAATGCCACCATGGGTTCAGGCGTCGACAAACGCAAGCTGGAAATGACGGTGTACGACGTGCTGCTGGAATCGGCTTCGGTGGCCGAGGCACGCGTGCACAGTGAAAAGTGCGGCTACGACGTGCTGGGCGCGAATCGCGAGCTGGCGGGCGCAGAGGTCGAGCTGGTCGATGTCGAACGCCGCGAAAAGCGCCTCAAGCTCGCGCTGGCCGAAGTCGACAGCCAGTACGACTTCGTGCTGATCGACTGCCCGCCGTCGCTCAGCATGCTGACGCTCAACGGCCTGTGCTGCGCGCACGGCGTGATCGTGCCCATGCAGTGTGAATACTTTGCGCTCGAAGGCCTGACCGACCTGGTCAACACCATCAAGCAGGTGCACGCCAACCTCAACAAGGACCTGCAGATCATCGGCCTCTTGCGCGTGATGTTCGATCCGCGCATCACGCTGCAGCAGCAGGTGAGCGATCAGCTCAAGGAACACTTTGCCGACAAGGTGTTCAACACCGTGATCCCGCGCAACGTGCGCCTGGCCGAAGCGCCCAGCTACGGCTTGCCGGGCGTGGTGTTTGACCCGGCCTCCAGGGGGGCGCAGGCTTTCGTCACCTTTGCCGAAGAAATGGTGGACCGCATCAAGGCGATGTGAACGGCGCAAGTGCTGTTCTATAAGCAAAAAATGCCTGCGAACCAATAAGAACGGGCGCAAGCCGCTATTAAAATTATAGCAAGCCGATTCTTCTTTTTCATGAAATCCGACAACGTCCTCATTCTTCCCGGCTGGAAAAACAGCGGCCCCGGTCATTGGCAAACGCTGTGGGAGGAGGCCGAAGGCTACACCCGCGTGGAGCAGCACAGCTGGATGCACCCACTGCGCGGCGACTGGACGGCGCGCCTGGAAGAGGTGCTGCTGTCCTGCGACGAACCTGCGGTGCTGGTGGCGCACAGCCTGGGCTGCATGCTGGTGGCGGCCTGGGCCAGCCACTCCAGGAACATTCACCGCGTCAAAGCCGCACTGCTGGTGGCCCCGCCCGACGTCGACCGCGAGGACGTGCGCGAGCTGCTGCCCAGCTGGTCGCCAGTGCCGCTGAACAAACTGCCGTTTGAGAGCGCGCTGTTTGCCAGCAGTGACGATCCTTTCTGCGCGATCCAGCGGGCGCGGCAATTCGCGGCCGCGTGGGGCTCCACCTTTGTGGACGCCGGACCTTGCGGGCACCTGAATGCCGAGAGCGGCCTGGGCGGCTGGCCCGAAGCGTACCTGCGGCTGCTGCAGCTCAAGGAGCTGACTTCACCGGCCATTGAACCTTCACCCGGCATCATCCCTGGCCCATGACCTTATTTTTTTACCAACGCCCGCGCGCGCGCTACGTGCAACTCGCCCTGATAGTGCTGGCGACATGGGCGAGTGCCTCTCTGCATGCCGAGCCCGATGAAGAGCTGCTCGGCAAGGCGCAGGCCTACCCGCTGGGCAACGCCAGCACCTGGTACAGCAATCCTTATCGCGTCGGTTCCTGGTCGGCCATGGACAAGGTGCCTGGTGTACGGGTCCGTGTGGTGGCGCACCCGGCCGAAGCCAGCCCGCTGCCGCGCGCGGCGAACCCGGCGGCCGTCGCCTACCGCTACAAGAACCTGGGCTACACGCTGGCCGACTACCTGGACCGCCAGCGCGCCACCGGCCTGCTGATTCTGAAAAACGGCGAGATCATCGCCGAGCACTACCGCTACGGCCGCAAGGACGACGCGCGCTTTTTGTCCTTCTCCATGGCCAAGAGCGTGACTTCGCTGCTGGTCGGCAAGGCGCTCTCGCTGGGGCTGATCGCTTCGCTCGACGACCCTGCCGACAAGTACGTCAAAGCGCTTGCCGGCACCCCTTACGGCGCCACCACGCTTCGCCAGTTGCTGCGCATGAGTTCGGGCCTGACCTTCACCGAGCGCTATGACGGCAAGGACGACATCGCGCGCCTGTCGCGCGCCGCCGCCGGCGCGCCGGGCGCAGGCATGCCGCTGGATGTGCTGAAGTCCATCACTGACCGGCATTCGCCGGCAGGTGAAAAATTCGTTTATGCCGGCTCCGAGACCGACGTGCTGGGCCGCGTGGTGGTGGCCGCCACCGGCAGGAACATGTCCGAGCTCACCACCGAGTGGCTGTGGAAGCCCATGGGCGCCGAACATGATGCCTTCTGGCGCATCTCCGCCGACGGGCAGGAGCAATCCTACGGCGCCTTCAACGCCACCCTGCGCGACTGGGCGCGGCTGGGCCAGTTGCTGGCCAATGACGGCCGCGCCATCGACAAGGCCACCGGCAAACCCGGCGCATCGCAGGTCTTGCCGCTGGACTACCTGCTGGACGCCACGGATCCGGCGCGCCAGCCGCCTGCGTTCAAGCCGCGCAAGGCCACGCCTTACTTTGGTTATGGCTACCAGTTCTGGCTCATGCCGCTGCGGGCACGCACTTTTGCCATGCAGGGCATCCATGGCCAGACGGTGTATGTGCAGCCGTCCACCGGCATTGTGATGGTGCTCACCTCGGTGTGGGAACAGGCCAGCGGCAAGCAGGATGCACAACCTTACGAAGAGCGCGACGCCCTCTGGCGCGGCGTGCTGCAATCTCTGGGCGGGGACCTCACGCCCGGCTCGCAATGACGAATTGAAAGAAAGATAAAACCCATGGTTACCAAAAAACCCAAGGGCCTCGGCCGCGGGCTCGAAGCACTGCTCGGCCCCAAGGTCAGCGAGACCGCCACCGATGCGGAGAACGCCAGCAGCACGGCCAACAGCCCGGGCCTGCCCGCGTCGCTGCGCCTCAGTGACATGGTCGCCGGCCAGTACCAGCCGCGCACCCGCATGGACGAAGGCGCGCTCTACGAGCTGGCCGAGTCCATCAAGGTGCAGGGCATCATGCAGCCCATCCTGGTCCGCCGGCTGACCAGCGGCGCCAACGACGGCAAGTACGAAATCATCGCCGGCGAGCGGCGCTTTCGCGCGGCCAGGCTGGCCGGACTGGACGAGGTGCCGGTGCTGGTGCGCGACGTGCCCGACGAGTCGGCCGCCGCGATGTCGCTGATCGAAAACATTCAGCGCGAAGACCTGAACCCGCTCGAAGAGGCCCACGGCCTGCAGCGCCTGGTCAAGGAATTCGGCCTCACGCACGAGCTCGCCGCGCAGGCCGTCGGCCGCTCGCGCAGCGCTGCGTCCAACCTGTTGCGCCTTTTGAACCTGGCCGATCCGGTGCAAACGATGCTGATGGCGGGCGACCTGGACATGGGCCACGCGCGTGCCTTGCTGGGCCTGGACCGCGCCGCGCAGATCACCGCGGCCAACCAGATCTCGGCCAAAAAAATGTCGGTGCGCGAGGCCGAAAGCCTGGTCAAAAAACTCAGCGCCGAGTTTTCACTGAAGCCGCAAAAGGCCACCAAGGAAAAGTCCCGCGACACCCGCCGTGTGGAGGAAGAACTCGCCGACCTGCTGATGGCCAATGTGGAAGTGCGCATCAAAAAGCAGGTCAAGCGCAACGGCCGGCGCGAAGACATGGGCGAGGTGGCCATCCAGTTCGCTTCGATGGACGAGCTCAACGGATTGATCGAGCGCTTGCGCGGCAACAAGTAGTCCGTTCAGGTTATTTTTCTTCGGGGAACCGGAGGATGTCGGTCGGAATGTGAACTAATTCACGCCTTTTGTGACTCTTACACGGCTTTCTCCAGAAAGCGGGTGACGGCTGGCGCTCACATGCTTATTGTTACTACATGTAATTATTTGTGTGTTTGCGTATGAATTACTTGGCGAATCGTTCTTTCCGCAGCGCTCACCTTGCCGGGGTCGGCGTCTCCACCTTCCCCGCCACAACGGACTGGATCAAGCCAGGCTGGCGAGAAGGGTTTGCCGGCCTTGGCGCCTGCGCCACCCTTGCCGTGGTGATGGCCCTGGCGTCTCAGGCCGCAAAGGCGCAGCAAACCATTGAGCGCGTCAAGCTCACGGACAACGACCTCAGCTGCCAGCAGATGTACGCCGAGGCGCAGCAGATGGACACCACCATGGCCCTGGCGGGCCCGGGCCTGCCGGTTGTCAGCGCAGCGCCCGCGGCCACTGCCACGCCCGTTGCCGTCGTGCCCGGTGGCGCGCTCACGCTGGCGCAAATGCATGCGCCGACCGCCGCGCTGGCCACGCAGCAGGGGCTTTCGGCCCAGTACCAGCAACAAATCGCCAACAACATGGCGGCGGCCCAGCAAAACGGGCGCAATTCCGCTGCACCATCGCCCGCGCAGCCCAGCGGCCTGGCCGGTGCGCTGGGCACAGGGATGTTGGGCTCCTTGCTGGCGCGCACCGGTGCCGCAGCTGCCGCACCCGCCACCGTACCGGCGCCAGTTCAGGCGGCTGGTGCTGGTCTGGGGGCCCAGGCCAGGGCGCGCAAAGACCACTTGACTGGTTTGTTCCTGTCCAGAGGCTGCAAGCTCTCGGAAATGCAGAAGTAGCCTCGAAATTTTTTTAACCCGCGTTTTTCCCTAACCTCCATCAACCTTACCCATTGCAGGACCGGTCATGAAACAACACTCCCTTGCCGCCGCGCTGGCGCTTTCCCTGGTGGCTGCCGCCGCATCTGCGCAAACCATCGAGCGCGTAAAGATGACGGACAACGACCTTACGTGCCAGCAGATTTACGGTGAGATCGGACAGATGGACAGCGTGGTCACGCGCGCCGCCCAGTACACCGCGGCGCCGGCCACCGCGGCCCCCGCAGATGCAGGTGGTCAGGTCGCCGGAGCGGTGGTGCAAACTGCGCTGGCCACCGCAGCGGCCAATGCGGCAGCGCAAAATGCCGGCGGCTTTGGCGGATTCGGCGGCGGCCTGGGCGGGATGTTTGGCGGCATCGTGCAGCAGCTGGCGGGCAATTCGGCCCAACAGGCTGCCAATAACGGCGTCGCCCAGCAGCAGGCCGCAACCGCGCAGCAACAGGCCATTGCCCTGCAGAGCCAGCAGGCGCAGGGCCGCAAGGAACATCTCACCGGCATGTTCCTCGCCAAGGGCTGCAAGATGAGCGACATCCAGAAATAATTGAGCCCCCACGGTCGCTCACTTCGTGTAGCTCCCGAGGCCTTGCAGGCCGCGGCTCGCGAGACGCTTCGCCTCTGTCGCCCGTCCAAGCCTGCGCAGGCAGGCTTGGAGCCGCGGGCTCCAGCCCCTCGGGGGCCGCCCGCCTGCGGCCCGGCAAAGCCGAAAACTGACACACCCCTATCGGGCTCACTGCGTGTAGCCCTTTTCCCCTTGCAGGGGACGGTGCCTGCGGCCCGGCAAAGCCGGTTCCGCGGCACCTGCTGGCTTGAAGAATTCGGTGGGTACGACCAGTGATGAAGGTATTTCACCAGTGGGGGCCGAGGGTCCGGCTTTGTCGGCCCAAGGCGCCGCCCCCTCGAGGGGGGAACGGGCTACACGAAGTGAGCCCGGACGGGGGTGGTTATAGATCGCACGGCTCGAACTGGTGAAGAGGGTCTTGGATCAACAGCCCGTTTTCAGCGGACTTTCACATCCACTGCAAACGCGCGGTAGAGTTCGCTTCACATCGAGAAAATCTTGCCCGGGTTCATGATGTTCTTCGGGTCGAGCGCGCGCTTGATGGTGCGCATCATGTTGACTGCGCCGTCACCGGCTTCGGTTACCAGAAAGTCCATCTTGTGCAGGCCCACGCCGTGCTCGCCGGTGCAGGTGCCTTCGAGCGCCAGCGCGCGGGTCACCAGCTTGTGGTTCAGCGCTTCGGCCACTTCGCGCTCCTTCGGAATCGTCGGGTCGATCAAATAGCCGAAGTGGAAGTTGCCGTCGCCGACATGGCCGACGAGGAAGTAGGGAATGCCGCTGGCATCGACTTCGGCCACGGACTCCAGCAGGCAGTCGGCCAGGCGGGAAATCGGCACGCAGGTATCGGTGGAAATCGCGCGGCAGCCGGGCCGCGACTGGATGGCCGCGAAGTAGGCGTTGTGACGGGCGGTCCAGAGGCGCGTGCGCTCTTCCGGCGTGCTGGCCCATTCAAACGCGTTGCCGCCGTGGCCGCTGGCGAGCTCCTGCACCAGCTCGGCCTGCTCTTTCACGCTGGCAGGTGAGCCGTGAAACTCCATCAGCAGCATGGGCTCTTCGCGCAGCGTGAGCTTGGAGTGCGCATTGACCATGCGCACCGTGTTGTGGTCGATCAGCTCGACGCGCGCAATCGGAACCCCCAGCTGGATGATCTCGATGGTGGTGCGCACGGCAGCTTCGATGCTCGGAAAGGAGCACACCGCAGCGGAGATGGCTTCAGGCAGGGGGTACAGCCTGACGGTGACTTCGGTGATCACGCCCAGCGTGCCTTCGCTGCCCACCATCAGGCGCGTGAGGTCGTAGCCCGCCGATGATTTCTTGGCGCGCGTGCCGGTGCGGATGACGCTGCCGTCTGCGGTGACGACTTCCAGTGCCAGCACGTTCTCGCGCATGGTGCCGTAGCGCACCGCATTCGTGCCGCTGGCGCGCGTGGCGCTCATGCCGCCCAGGGTCGCATCGGCGCCCGGGTCGATGGGGAAGAAGAGGCCGGTGCTCTTGACCTCTTCATTGAGCTGCTTGCGCGTGACGCCGGCCTGTACCGTGACCGTGAGATCTTCGGCATTGATGGACAGCACCTTGTTCATGCGGCTCACGTCGATGCTGATGCCGCCCTGCACGGCCAGCAGGTGGCCTTCAAGCGACGTGCCCACACCAAAGGGGATCACGGGCACATTGAACTGGGCGGCGAGCTTGACCGCATCGGCCACGTCCTGCGTGCTTTCGGCAAACACCACGGCCGACGGCGGCGGCGCCGCGAAGGAGGATTCGTCGCGGCCGTGCTGCTCGCGCACCACCAGGGCGGTGGAGCAACGCTCGGCAAAGCGGGCTTTCAGCGCGTCGATCAGTGCGGCAGGGGTTTCGCGCTGGCAGATTTCGGGAAGCAGGTGCGTGGGCAGGGGGGCGTTCATGGTGTCTCCGGGTCGGTGGCACAGTTTACGACGTGCGCGCCGTTTGCGCCAACGAGGCCGGAGGCCCAGCCATCACCGCTGGAGCGCCCGCATGAAGCGGGGGAGACAAAGCAGGCCGCCCCCTCAAGGGGCCATCAGAGACTGTCAGGAGCCGGTGGCCGCCTTGGTGAGCTCGGCCAGCGAGATAAAGGTGTCGTGGTTGGTATCGATCTGCTCGAAACGCTGTGCCACGGCCGGCAGGTGCTCTGCTTCCTGGCGATCAAGCTTGCCGTCCTTGTTGGTATCCGCACGGCCGAAAGCCGCCTCGACGTCCTTGCCGGTGGTGCGGTTTTGCGGTACGGCGCCCGGTGTGCCGGAAGGCGCCATCTGGGAAGGCGGGCTGGTGGGGCTTGCAGGTGAGGGCGGAGCGGTTTGGGCCCGCACGGCGCCAGCAGTGCCCATAGCCAGTGCCGCCACCAAAAGCACGCTGCGCAACTCGAAGCCGGGAATAGAATGTTTTGGATGCTGTGTTGCTGTCGTGTGCATGGTCATGCGAAGAGTCTTTCAAAGAGTGGACAAGCAGCCATTGCAACCCAGCCTGCCCGTTGCGGCCAGCAGTTTTGCAGGGTGTTTCCTCACTCACATGATGGTGTACGACGACACATTTTCTTGCCCGGCGTAACGCCGGGCTTCATGCACTTTCACCGCGCTTCATCGCGCCTTCACACCATGGCCAATAGACTCTCACAGATCGCAACGCGCACCGGCGATAACGGCACCACCGGCCTGGGCGACAACACGCGTGTGTCCAAGGACAGCCTGCGTGTGCATGCCATGGGCGATGTCGATGAATTGAACTCGCACATTGGTGTGTTGTTGTGCGAAGAGCTGCCCCCGGGCGTGCGCGAATTACTGGTGGAGGTGCAGCACCAGCTCTTCAACCTGGGCGGTGAACTCTCCATTCCCGGCTTTGAGCTGCTCAAGCCCGAAGCCGTAGCGCTGCTTGATGAAGCGCTGGCCGAACACAATGCAAAGCTGCCGCGCCTGGCGGAATTTATCTTGCCGGCGGGCTCGCGTGCCGCGTCGCTTGCGCATGTGTGCCGCACGGTGGCGCGCCGTGCCGAACGATCGGTGGTCGCGCTGGGTGCGGCCGAACCGGTCAAGGAATCGCCGCGCCACTACCTTAACCGCCTGAGCGATCTGCTCTTCGTTTTGTCGCGCGTACTCAACCGCATGAACGGCGGTGACGACGTGTACTGGAAGAGCGAACGCATGGCACAGGCCGCCGGTACGAAATAACAACAACGGCCTGCGCGGTGTTCTCCGCATGAACTGCAGCCATACCGGCCAGCCGTTGTCTGTAACAGGTCCCGTTCCGGTGCGGTTGGAGCCGGTGGTTTTGCTATCAATAAGATAGCGAATTGCGCGCGATCATCAAGTGTTGCGGCACTAAAACACCTTGACCTCAAGTTGCCGTCGGGTTCGGGCCAAAAAAATGGCGCTTCTAGACCCGCGTCAGCATGTGCGCCGGTAGCCAGCCGGAGAAGGCAGGCAGCAGCGCATTGATGCGCCGCGCTGCCTCCTCCTGATAGAACTGGCGGGCGACCAGCTGGAAGATCTCTCCCCGCAGCTGCCAAAGGTGCTGTGCGGTGTGCGCCTCGTCAATGCGCCAGTGCATGCGTTCGCACATGGGCCCCTCGCATCGCTGCAGCGCATCGTGGAGCTGATGGCGCAGCTGGTCCAGATCCAGCGTCGATGGCTCCAGCGCACTTTCATGCGGCCGGCTGTGCAGCGACTTCATCCATGCCATGGCAGTCTTCTCATGTGGAGGGCCTTGATGCAGCTGAACCTCAGCGCATGTCAACGCACAAAGCGGCCTTCGAGGCTCACGATGGAGAGGTCCGCGAAGTCCAGGCCCGTGTGGTCGTCGGGGCTGAAGCTCACTTCCAGCCCGCCCAGGTCGAAGCGTTTCATGCCTTCCAGGGCCGCCTGCAGCGTCTCCCGCGTGGGGTTTTTGCCCGCGCGCCGCAGGCCCTCCACCAGCACCTTGGCAGCGGCATAGCCTTCCAGCATGGCCGGCGACAGCGCTATCCCCTTGGCTTTGGCCAGGTCGTTGGCTTCCTGCACCATCGTGTAGGCATAGGAGCGTTCCGCCGGGTAGACCTGCGTGACGATGACGCCGCGTGAATACTCCCCCAGCGCCTTGATGAAGCCCGTCGATGCATTGTTGGACAAGGTGACCACGCGCACGGACGACTTGGTGGCGCGCAGGGCCCGCACCCCATCCGCCACGGCGTTGCTCGAGCCGATCCAGAGCACGGCTTGTGCATCGCTTGCCAGAATGGGTGGAACAAGCTGGTTGTAGTCGGGCTTGCTGCGGTCCGCTTTCAGGATATTGGTGGGCTTCAGCTTCGCCTGCGTAAAGCCCTTGTTGGCCCCCTCCAGCCCGTCACGGCCAAAGGAGTCGTCCGCATGCACCACAGCGATACGCTGGATGCCCAGCGTGTGCAGGTGCTCGATGGCCTTCTCGGCCTCGCGCTGGTAGGTTGCGCGCACATTGAAGACATAGCGGTTGACCGGCTGGTGCAGGATCATCGCGCCCGTGGAGGGGCCGACCAGCGGCATGTGGTTGGCTAACAGTACGGGCAACACGGCTTCGGTGGGGGGCGTGCCGCGCGTCAGGAACAAGGCGACGGCGCCGCGCTCGGCCAGCTTTTGCGCGTTCTCGCCGGCGAGCTTGGGGTCGAACTTGTCGTCCAGTGACACCAGCTCCAGTTGCCGGCCTGCAATCCCGCCCCGGGCGTTCACCGCATCCAGCCACAGGCGCGCGCCTTCGGTGTTTTCCTTGACGCCCGCGGCCACAGGACCCGTGAAACCGGCTGTCTGGCCGATCAAAATCTGTGCGTGTCCCGCGCCGCACAGGACGGCTGCCAGCAGCGCTGTGGCCCATCGACTTACAGTTTTTGTGTCCATTTGTTACCTTTCGTCTTCTTGTCGGCGAACGATACAAATGCACATCTATAAGATCAAATACGATTCAAACCATCTCTTGAGACGAAAAAAATATGGAGCTGAACCCTGTCGTTATGAGCAGATTTGGCCTCTGGCGCGGCTTTCGGAGGGAAGGCCTCATCACAGCCCCTGAAAACACCGATAACCGTGGCCGTGAATGTGCGCCTGGCCAGGCAAAGTGCAGGGTGGATATCTGGCGCGGGAAAATTGTTGCTATTTGTAAATATGCTGCTTGCGCGTAGCCATCAAGGTTGGGTGCGCCATTACACCTATCACCCTTCGAATCGCCTTACCCTGGCCGCAGCATCGCCATCGTGATGCGCGAGACACAGGTCAGTTCGCCCGCGTCATTGGTGAGCTCGATCTGCCACACCTGCGTGCTGCGTCCTATGTGCACGGGTCGCGTGGTGCCGGTGACCCAGCCGCTGGTGACGCCCTTGAGGTGATTGGCATTGATGTCCAGCCCGACAGCGCGGTGCCCTTCGGGTGCCGCATAGGCCGCGCCGCAAGAGCCCAGGGTCTCCGCCAGCACCACCGATACGCCGCCATGCAGCAAGCCATAGGGTTGCACCGTGCGGCGGTCCACCGGCACGCGGGCACGGATGAAGTCGTCACCCACCTCCAGGAATTCGATGCCCAGATGGGTGACCGCACTGTCGGCGTTGTGGTGCGTGAGCAGTTCGACGGAGATGGGCTGTTTCCAGATGCGCATGAAGGTTCTCACAGGGCTGATACCCCCTCACTATAAGGTTGCGGCCTACAGCGCTTGGGCACCTTGTCGCGTAGGCTGCAGCGGTGGCCCGGCTTAAGCTGGCCGTATGAGACACACGGACCACACGCACACGGACTGCACGGACTACATGAACCTGGATTACCGGAACCGGGGCTGCCCGGCTCCATCGGGCCGATGACACGTTCGAACAAATGGCTGGCAGGGCTGCTGGGTGTCGCACTGGCCCTCGGCTTGCTGTGGTTCGCCGCACTCCGGCTGTTGCCGAGTGACGAGGAACTCGCGCAGCGTGCTGCCACCGAGCTTGAGGCGCAATTGGGCGTCAAGGTCCGTGTCGGTGCATTGCACTGGCGTTTGCTGCCTTCGCCGGCGGTGGTGATTGAAGAGGCCAGTACGGAGCAGCCCCAGCCGATCCTGATTAAAAAACTCACCGTCTACCCGGACCTCTTCGCCCTGTGGCAACGCCGCGTGAAAATTGACCGTGCCGACCTGGAAGGCGCCGTGGTGCCCCAGCTGTCGCTGCGCGGATTGGGGAAACAGCGTGAAAAAAAAGACGAGATGGCCGGCGATGAACTGCCGCTGGCGCGCTTTGTGTTTCGCGACGTGACCTGGATCTCGCGCCGCGGCATCTCTGTGGTGTATGACGGCGAGGTTGATTTTGACCCCGGCTGGCGTCCGCGCAAGGCCGCGCTGAGGCGTCCCAATGTCGAGCCTGCCACCCAGCTGAGCCTGGCACGCCAGGGCCAGGAGGACCGCTGGGAGACACGCATACGCGTGGGCGGCGGCACGGCCAATGGGGAAGTCCGGCTCGAGTTTCGCGCCAACGGGCGCATGCATCTCGAAGGCACCCTGCAGCCCCGCGATATCGAAGTTGAAAGCGCATTGGCTGCTTTCAATCGCCGGTCTGTCGTCGCAGGCAAAGCGTCGGGTGAAACCACACTCTCGGCCAATGGCGACACGGTGGCCGAACTGGCGCAATCGCTGCACACCAAGACGCCGTTTACCGTGGGCAAGTCCACGCTGCTGCGCTTTGACCTGGAAAAGGCCGTGCGCACGGCCGGCAAGGAACACGCCGGCCAGACACCGCTGGACACCATCACGGGCCAGCTCGACACGCAGAACACGCCTGAAGGCATGGTGGTGACCTACACCGGCGTGAAGGCCAGCTCCGGTGCGCTCACCGCTTCGGGTGACGCCAAAATTGCCAACCGGCAGATTGCGGGCGAGTTTGCCGTCGACCTGGTGGACGGCATTGTGGGCATCCCGTTGAAAGTCAGCGGCCCGCTCGACGACGTCAAATTTTCCGTATCGGGCGGCGCCGTCGCGGGTGCGGTGGTGGGCACCGCCGTGCTGCCGGGCATTGGCACCGCCATTGGGGCCCGCATTGGCGCCACCCTGGGCAAGATCTTCAGCCCGGGGCCTGAGACGCCGGCACCTTCTGCGCCTGCCTCCGGCCCGCGCCGTGCGGCCAAACCGGCCCAGCCTGCTCAAACGCGCTGAACATGTAAACAGGCTGAACGCGCGGGGCCTGCCACGGCGGATATCCCGGCGTGGGGCACTGTCTTTACAGACCCCGGCACGCCACAAGCGCGTAAAATCGTCGGCGCGTCCTGTTCGCCGTTTGTAAGCCTTTGCTTCGGCATGAGGCCTCTTGCGGCAGCAATCCTGCTTCCCATCGACCAAGGCCCACCGACATGTCCCAGCAGCCATCTGCCGCTCCTGCATCCACTCCGCTCGAACGCGCGCTCGGGCAGAACGAAGCCGTGAAAGACACGGTGGAGCAATCGGCCGCCGAGCTGCTGGTGATCAACACCGTGCTCAAACAGGAGCTCCCGCCGCATGTGCAAGCCGGCGAAGTGGCCCAGGCTCTGCAGAAAACCGACGCCCTCGAAACCCGCATCCAGGAATCCGCTGAAGACCTCGCGCAGGTCAATGAAACCCTGGAACAGGAAATCGGCGAGCGCGCCGACCTGGAACGCGAACTCGCCAGAACCAAGGCGGCCCTTGCCAGGGCTACCGGCCAACCCCAGGCCAAGTAAGTAACCCCCGGCGAAACCGGCTTGGCCGGCGATAAGCCGGGCCATGCCCCGGCAATTTCACAGCTGCCTGCGCTCTGTCATCAATTGGTAAGGGTTTACCCCTAGAATCATTTAACCTTAAATGATTTGCTTTGCCATTTTGGCGCGCTGCTGTGCGCCGGTTGGCGGGCGGTTTTACCCCGCAAGGTCACTCGGCCTTGTCTTTTGGCCTTCACGGCTACCCCACCTTTTGGAGATTTGCGATGCTTCGCCGCCGCTTCCTTTCGTTTGCCCCTCAAATGGCTGCCCTTGCCGCCGCTCCCGCCTTCATTCGCAACGCCTATGCCCAGGAAGGCCTGACCGCCAAGGTCATCACCATCGGCAGCACGGGCGCGACCAGCGGCCCGCTGGCCGGTGTGGGCGCCGAGTTGAAGCAGGGCGTCGATGCCGCCATGGGCGAGATCAACGCCAAGGGCGGCGTGAATGGCCGCACGCTGCGCTTCCAGATGATGGACGATGCCTATGTGCCGCAGCGCAGCGCCGACAACGTCAGGAAGATGATCGACGACGGCAGCATTTTTGCGCTGATGTCCTGCGTCGGCACGCCCAACAACGCCGCCATCATGCCGGTGATTGAAGAGTCCAACCTGCCTTACGTCGGGCCGCGCTCGGGCGCCTCGTCACTGCGCAAGCCCGGCATGCGCAATGTGTTCCACGTGCGCGCCAGTTTCACCGACGAAACCCAGCGCCTGGTGCAGCGGCTTGTGAGCATGGGCATGAAGGACCTTACGGTCGTTTATCTGGACAACGACTACGGCAAGGAAGTGCTGGCCGACGTCAATCGCGCACTCCAGGCGCAGGGCGCGAAGGCCGCGGCGCAGGTGGCGCTCGCCATCGACGGCAAGAACCTCAACGACGTCGTCAGCCAGGTCGTCGCGGGCAAGCCCGGCGCCGTGCTGCTGGGGACCGCCGGGTCGGCCTCCGTCGGCGTGATTGCCGCGCTGAAGAAAGTTTCGCCCATGCTGCCCATCGCGGGCCTGAGTGTCACGCTGTCAGGCGAAGGCATCAAGGCGCTGGGCGCGGCCGGTTCCGGCCTGGCGCTGACCATGGTGTTCCCCGATCCGTATCGCGCCAGGCTCGAGGTGGTGCGTGAGTACCAGGCCGCCATGCGCGCCATCGGCCAGCAGGAATTCTCGCTGGGCAGCCTTGAGAGTTACATCAACACCCACGTGATGGCCGCGGGTCTGGAGCGTGCCGGGCGCGACCTGACGCGCTCCAAGCTGCGCACCGCACTGGCCGGCCTGCAGAAGTTCGACCTCGGCGGTTTCAGTGTCGACTACGCCGCGCCGCCGTTCGCCGGTTCGAAGTTTGTGGACCTCGGCGTGCTCGGCGCCGGTGGACGTTTCCTGGGCTGATGGGCCGTTGAGGGCCGGCCGGCACAGCCTGTTGCCAGCTGCCAGCAAAAAGCCCCGGTTGATTGGTCAACCGGGGCTTTTGCATTAAAAGGGCTCTCAGCCCAAGCAGGACGAGCGCAAGCAGCTATTAAATCAATAGCAAATTAATGATCAAGGCTTGCGGCTTAGCAAGGCGTACAGCAGGATGGCGCCGAAGGTCGCGGTGCCGATACCGCCCAGCGCGAACTGGCCGAACTTCAGCGTGAAGTCACCGGTGCCCAGCACCAGCGTGATGGCGGCAACAATCAAATTGCGGTTGTCTGAAAAGTCCACCTTGTTGTCCACCCAGATCTTGGCGCCGGCCACGGCAATGAGGCCGAACACCACGATGCTCACGCCGCCCATCACCGGCAGCGGAATCGCCTGGATCAGCGCGCCGAACTTGGGGCTGAAGCCCAGCACCACGGCGATCAGCGCCGCCACCACGAAGACGGCGGTGGAATAGATCTTGGTCGCCGCCATCACGCCGATGTTTTCGGCATAGGTCGTTACGCCTGTGCCACCCGCGCTGCCCGAGACGATGGTCGCCACGCCGTCGCCGATGAAGGCGCGGCCCATGTAGACGTCCAGGTTCTTGCCGGTCATGGCCGTCACCGCCTTGATGTGGCCGAGGTTTTCCGCCACCAGGATGATGGCGACGGGCGCAATCAGCAGCATGGCATTGGCGCTGAACACCGGCGCCGTGAAGCCCGGCAGGCCGACCCAGGCGGCATTGGCAATGCCCGACAGGTCCATCGGCTTGCCCAGGCCCAGGCCGTTGGCCAGCACTGCATAAATCACGCTCGCCACGATCAGGCCGACCAGGATCAGCAGCCGCTGCACCATGCCGCGCGTCATCACGGCCACCAGGGCGACGCTCACAAACGTCACCACCTGCATCCATGAATCGAAATTACCGGCCGCCATATTCTTGATGGGAATGCTGGCCAGGTTCAGGCCGATTACCGCCACCACGGCGCCGGTGACCACGGGCGGCATGAAACGTTCTATCCAGCCGGTGCCGATGGACTGCACGATGAAGCCGATCAGCGTATACAAAACGCCGCAGGCAATGATGCCGCCCAGCGCCACGCCCAGGTTGGCGTTCGGCCCCTTGCCGGCATACGCCGTGGCGGCAATCACCACGCCGATGAAGGCAAAACTCGAACCCAGGTAGCTGGGCACCTTGCCGCCGGTGATGACGAAGAAGATCAGTGTGCCGATGCCGCTCATCAGGATGGCGATGTTGGGGTCAAAGCCCATGAGGATGGGTGCGAGCACCGTAGCGCCGAACATCGCGATCACGTGCTGCACGCCCATCACCGCGGTCTGTGGCCACGGCAGGCGCTCGTCGGGGCCTATGACGCCACCCTGCTGCAGTACCGCGCTGTCTTTTTCTGTCCAGTCCAGCATTCCCATCATGTCTCCTTGTTATAAAAGTGAGGCAATGCTAGGGGGAATGCGCGCGCCGCACAAGAGCGGTGCCGTATGGAGATAAACAGGTTCTCAGGCCAGGAACGCGGCCACCTGGCGCAGCACTTCGTCATCCTTGAGGATTTTGCGATGGCCCAGTCCTTCGGTGGCCACCAGGCGCGCGCCGGCGATCGCCTCGCTGTAAGCCACGCCGTCGGCAAAGCGGTTGATGCTGTCTTGCCGGTCATGTACCACAAGCGTGGGCAGGGCGATGCGCGGGCCAACCATCGCCGGCTCGAACTGCGGCATCAAAATGCCTTCGCGCGCCTCGATGCGCCGCTGCATGGCTGCGCGCGTGGATTCGCGCAGGCCGAATACGTGGGCGAACAGCCGCGTGTATTCCAGCGGCGAGGCTGGCGGTGCGAGCAGCACCAGCCGGCCGGCGGCCAGCCCGCGGCTGGCTGCATAAGCGCCGGCGTTCGCAGACATCGAATGCGCCACCACCGCGCGCAGCGTATGGCCCTGCTGCTGCAGCCGTGCGGTCACGTACTCGAGCACGCGCGCAAACTGCGGCAAGTTGGTGACCGAGCCGCCGCTGCGCCCGTGCGCGGGCATCTCAATGATGACCGGCCGCAAGCCTTGCGCACTCAAGACCTCCGCCAGCGCCAGCATCTGCCCGGCGTGTCCGCCCCAGCCATGCACCAGCAGCACCACCGGGCCGGCGGGCGCGATGGGGCGGCTGTACATCGTCACGCTGGCATCTTCAAATGGCCATTGTTCGATGTGCCAGTCGGGGCTCCACTTTCTGCGGCGGCTCACCCACTTGGGCGGCAGCGGTGTGCCGAACAGGCGGTAAGCCGCCCGCACGGCGAGCGCCGGCCAGAGCTGCTGAGAGGCACCCAGCCCCCAGCGGAAAATGCGTGTCAGGGGGCTGGCGTTGTAGAAGGCCGCAGTGGCCTGGAGCGATGTGCGTGTCATGGTCTGCCGTCTCCGCGGTTTTCAGTACCAGATCCAGTCTTCGTTGCTGCGCGGCAGCGTGCGCAGTGAAGCCTGCACCGCTATCACGGCGCGAACGCCAAAATAAATGCCAAAGCCAATGATCAGGATCAACATGATTTCCTCATTTCTCCGCACAGTCGTGCGAAATTAAAACTTGCCAACACATCGAAAATGGCATGGCTGCCCTTTCCGTCCAGTTTGTCTCTTATTTTTTGGTGACTGCCTCGGTCTGGTAGCTCTTGATCAGGCGCTCCCAGGCTGCCTGGGCCCGTTCAGCCGCGCGTGCATCGCGTAGAAAACGGGCATCATGAAACATCCCCATGGCAATGCTGCTGATTTCCATGACCAGCTGTTCCGCATCAGTGTCGGCCTTCAGCTGACCGGCCTCCATGGCCTGCAGCACGGTGCGCCGCAACGAGGCGCGCCAGCGGGTGACCTCGCTGAACAGCAGGTCGCGCAACTCGCCTTCGCGGTCGTCCAGCTCAAAGGCGCCCGCAGTGTAAATACAGCCCGACTTGGCCTCGACATCGCGCGTGCGCACAATCCAGCGCTGCACAATCGTCTCCAGCCGCGGCAAACCCTTGGGCTGCTGCATGGCGGGCACAAACACATCGGCAATAAAGCGGCGGCCGAACTCTTCAATCACCGCTTTCTGCAAAGCCTCGCGTGAACCGATGCGTGAAAACACGCCGCTCTTGGAAATACCGATGCGGTCGGCCACAGCCTGCAAGGTGATGGCCTCCAGACCTTCCGCCGCAGCCAGGTCAATGCCTGCGCCGATGATGGCGGCGCGGGTCATTTCGCTTTTCTGGGTTTTGGCGTCCATGCGGCAAATATTAGCACGATTGTGCGAAAGTGCAATACCCTCCTGATGACCCGGATTCTGTCCTTGCTAACAGGCGGCGACGCAATCGATCTCGATGTCAAAGTGCCCCGGCCATGCCGGCACGCAGATGAAAATCCGGGCCGGTGGATCCTGGGGGAAGTAGCGGGTGTAAATGGCATTGACCGTTGCAAACTTCTCGACCGAGGTGCAATAGATGTTGCATTTCAGCACCTGGTTCAGCGACGAACCCGCTGTTTCCAGGCAGAGCTTCATTTGCTCCAGCACCAGTTCGGTCTGGCGTTCGATGGATGCGTGGATAACTTCACCCGTGGCGGGGTCGAACGGCGGCAAGCCGGCCACATAGACCGTGCCGCCGTGGCGCGTGACGACCGAGGTGGGCGCCTTCCATCGTTCCAGCCAGGTGGAAAGCGGTTCGACGCGAACAATCTCTTTAGCCATGGCGGTGTTCCTGAGAGCAGGTGGAGTGCTTTCGTCGTTGTAACCCGCAACAGCACTCCATTGCTTCGCGGCAGAACGAAGCACGCGTCACCGCCACAAGGCGCGGACGCATTAAACCACTAGCGTCGGCGTTTGCCTGTTGGCGCGGGGCTCTTGGGCATCAGCCCCACAGCCGCCCTGGCCAGGGCGTCGGCCTCGCGGTTGCGATGGCGCGGTATCCACACCAGCCGCGCGGCTGGGAAAGACCGCAGCAAGGCGCGAACCTCATCAAACAGCGAAGCCAGGCGCAAGAACGGTTCCGCGGAGGTCCCCGCCAGCTGTTCAACGACGACGCTGTTGTCGCAGTGAATGACCAGCGCGTCAGCTCCGCGCTGCTTTGCCTCCTGCAGCGCCGCCATCAACGCGCGCAGCTCTGCTTCGTTGTTGCAGCCCCTGCCGTCTGCCAGGGCGGACATCGAGTGGTAGCTCCCATTGGGCGCCGTGAGGACCGCGCCCAGGCCCATGCGGCCGGGGTTGGGTACGGCGCTGCCGTCGCAATGAATAAGCCAGGGCTCGTTGTTCAATAAATGCTTTCAGGCGGGATCGCAACACCCCATGTGCCGCTTACCCCATGACAGGGCTCAGCCAATATAAGCCATGGCCGCCCGCCGTCTCCGGCTGGCCTGCGCGACTTGGTTTATGGTTGCGTTCATGTTCCAGATACGCAAGTACCAAAACTGGCTGCAGGCTACACGCGGCCTGTCATTCGACAACTATGACGCGCTGTGGCGCTGGTCGGTCGCCGACCTCGACGCCTTCTGGCAAAGCATCTGGGACTACTTCGAACTGCAGTCGCCCACCGCGCACACGGCCGTGCTGGGCCGGCGCAGCATGCCGGGAGCCGAGTGGTTTCCCGGTGCGCAGGGCAACTACGCGCAGCAGGTGTTCCGCTACACGGCCGCGGCCGAAACGGCGGGCGTGCCAGCCATCGTCAGCCACGGCGAAGCCAGCCTGGCAAACGGCGAAGCAGCGCGTGAACTGGGTTGGGCCGAGATGCAGCGGCAGTCGGCGTCGCTGGCCTTGCACCTGAAGGCGCAGGGCGTGCAGCCCGGCGACCGCGTGGCCGCCTACTTGCCCAACACGCCCGAGACCATGGTCGCCTTCCTCGCGACGGTCAGCATAGGCGCTGTGTGGAGCGTGTGCGCGCCCGATATGGGCACGCCCGCTGTGCTGGACCGTTTTCGCCAGATTGAGCCCAAGGTGTTGATCGCCTGCAACGGCGTGCGCTACGGCGGAAAGGACATCGACCGCCGCAGCGTGGTGGCCGAGCTGGCCGCCGCGCTGCCCAGCGTCACGCACATGATTCTTCACGAGGTGCTGTCCGGGAATCCAAATGCTATTGATTTAATAGCAGGTTGCGCACGTCTGCAAAGCGCCACAGCACGAAATGATGCAGAAACTACAGCCTTTGAGCCACTCTGGCTGCCGTTTGACCACCCACTGTGGATCGTCTATTCAAGCGGCACCACCGGCCTGCCCAAACCCATCGTCCACGGCCACGGCGGTGTGGCGCTGGTGGGGCTCGCGTTGCTACGCCTGCACAACGACCTGGCGCCCAGCTACGCCGACCCGGCCAATCCCGAGCGCTTTCACTGGTACAGCTCCACTGGCTGGATCATGTGGAACGTGCAGGCCGCCAGCCTGCTCAACGGCACCACTTGCTGCATCTACGACGGCAACCCGGCGGGCGTGAACAAGGACAAGCCCGACTGGACCACGCTGTGGCGCTTTGTCGCCAACACCCGCGCTACCTTCTTCGGAGCGGGCGCGGCCTTCTTTGCCAACTGTATGAAGGCGGGCATTGACCTCGCGCAGTGCGGAGACCTGAGCCGGCTCAGAACTTTAGGCACCACGGGCTCGCCGCTGAGTGAAGATACGCAGCGCTGGGGTACAGCGCAATTCGCAAAGCTACATGATCGGGAAAACCGGACGCGGCTGGCCGCCGGGCCGTCCCAAGGCCCGCCAGCCCCCTCGGGGGGCAGCGTATTACACGAAGTGAAAAGCGTGGGGGCACCAATCTGGTGGTGCAATATTTCCGGTGGGACTGATTTCGCCGGTGCGTTTATAGGCGGCAATCGCGAACTGCCCGTGGTCCCCGGCGAGATGCAATGCCGCATCCTCGGCTGCGCCGTCGAAGCCTGGAACGACAAGGGCGAGTCCGTCGTCGATGAAGTCGGTGAGCTGGTCTGCACGCAGCCGCTGCCGTCCATGCCGCTTTACTTCGTTGGCGACAAGGACAACCAACGCTACCTCGCGAGCTACTTCGACACCTACCCCGGCGTGTGGCGGCATGGCGACTGGCTCAAGGTTACGCCCTCGGGCAGCTGCATCATCTATGGCCGCAGCGATGCCACTATCAATCGCCACGGCCTGCGCATGGGCACCAGCGAGCTCTACAGCGCGATTGAGGCGCTGCCCGAAGTATTGGACTCCATGGTGGTCGACCTCGAATACCTTGGGCGTGAAAGTTATATGCCGCTCTTTGTCGTGCTGCGGCCCGGCCATGTGCTTGACGAAGCGATGAAGATGCGCCTGAACCAGGCCGTCAAGACCGCGCTGTCGCCGCGCTTTGTGCCTAACGACATCTTCGCCGTGCCAGAAATTCCGCGCACGCTCTCGGGCAAGAAGCAGGAATTGCCGATCAAGAAGCTGCTGCTGGGCCAGCCGCTGGAGAAGGTGGTGAACCGCGACGCGATGGCCAACCCCGGTTGCCTGGACTGGTATGTGGACTTCGCGCGCGGACGTGCCGCACCCGATTTGAGGGATTAAGCCCGGAAGCCTTTACACCCGAGCGCGCAACCACTGCGCCAGGTCCGTCATGACCCGCAGGCCGACAGGCGATACGGCAGTGAAATGGATACAGGCATGAATCGCCTCCGGGTAGTGCCGGTGCGCCACCTCCACCCCGGTCGAGGCCACGCGCAGTGCGAGGGCATGGCCTTCGTCACGCAACGGGTCGTGGCCCATGGTGGCCACCCAGATGGCGGGAAGGTTCGCCAGGCCCCCTGAGTCCAGCAAGGCAAAGTCAGGATGCTTGTCCGCACCGGCCTGCTTGCCGAGATAGCTGGCCATAAACCACTGCATCACGCCCATACTGAGAAATTTGCCTTCGTTCTCCGGGTAGGAGGCACTGGGCTGGCTGGGGTGTTGTGCCACCGGATAGATCAGGCCGAGCGCGCGAACGGCTTTTGCGTTCACGCGCCGTGATGCCACCAGTGCCAGCTGTGCGCCGGCGCTGTCGCCGGCCATCGTGATACGGTTTGCGTCGCCGCCCAACGCGGATGCATTTGCCAGCACCCAGCGCAAGGCGGCCTCGACGTCGTCAGGTGCGGCGGGGAAGGGGTGCTCCGGCGCCAGCCGGTAATCCACCGCCACGACCAGCATGCCGGTGTGGTGGCACAGCGTGCGGCAGACCTTGTCATGGGTCTCCAGGTCGCCGATTACAAAACCACCGCCATGCGCATACAGCAGCACAGGCCAGGGGCCGATGGTGTCGGGGCTGTACACGCGCAGGCGCACGGGGCCGCCCGGACCGGGAAAGCTGGTGTCATCCACCTTCCCGATGGCCGGGGCCGGCAACCCCAATGTGTCGGCCAGCTCGCGGTAAACCTGTCGAGCGACGGCAGGGGGCAGGCTTTCCAGCGGCGGGTTGCCTTGTGCAGCGGCCTGGGCCAGAAAGCCGGCTAGCGCGGGGTCCAGGGGAGCCGTCTCGAGCGCGGTGGGAATGGCAGATGTGGTCATTGCAGTCCTTAATGGTTCACAGTTGCAGTACAAGGGCCAGCGCGGAACCGGCTTTGCCGGGCCGCTGGTGGCGCCCCCTTGAGGGGGAGGCGCCGCAGGCGCTTCGGGGGTGTCATCTGATCAATTTGCCGTCACGGGCGCGCATGCCGATCTCGACATGGTCCGAGGCGTGGTGCCGCTCCCGGCCGAACGAGAGCCTGAAGCCGCCCAGGTCCAGTGCTCCAAGGCTTTCAATCGCCTCGCCGAGGCGCAGCCCGTCGGCGCGGGGCCCGGCGCGGCGCAGTGCCTCCGTGCAGACACGCAGATTCAGGTAGGACTCCAGGCCTTCGAAGGTCATAGCCTCGGGGCCGATGAAATCGTCTGCATCGCGCTCGAGCTCGCGCACGATGGGCAGGCGGGCCACCTCGGGATTCGGCACCACGCTGGTGTAGCCCACCAGCCGGTTGCGGAACAGCCGTGTCAGCTGCGTCAGCCCCGCCGTCGACAAAGTGGCGACGGTGGACGGCACGCTGTCATAGGCTGAGGCCGGAAGCCGCCCCAGCGCATCCAGCACCTCGTTGCCCAGGTTGAGGACCAGGGCCTGCGGCGCGGCCTTGGCCACGTCGCGGAATGCCGCTTCGATGGACGCCAGCCGCGCGTCGGCGATGATGCGCGTGACCTGCCGGCCATCGCGTTGCAAGGCTGCCACCAGCGCCTCGGTGCGCGCCGGTTCGGAACCGTCGGCCAGCACCGCCACCCGGGTGACGCCGATGGATGCCAGCTGGCGCACCAGTGCATCGGCCTCTCGCGCATCATCCGGCCGCAGGCTGAAAACATGGCGGACATCGGGAGAACGCAAAGCCGACGCGCCCGACATCGGGCCGACCAGCGGCACGCGAAGTTCGCGCGTGGCCTGGGCAGCCTCAAGGCAGGCTCGTTCACCGAGGCAATTGGCGATCAGCACCGCCTTGTGCTGGCTCACCAGGGTGCGCAGATTGGCCGCCACGCGCCGTGGGTCTCCGCCGTCATCCAGGGTCACCAGTTCAACGCGTCGCCCGGCAATTCCGCCCGACGCATTGACGCGCTCCACATGCGCGCGGGCGCCGGCCAGCACACGGTTGGCGACCGGAAAACCCGCGCCGGTGAGCGGCAGAGACTGGCCGATGACCAGGGCCTCGGGCGCGGCATGGCCTGCCGCGGCCGCGCCCAGCAGCATTGCCGCCGCAAGAAGCCTGCGCGTGCGGCGCGCCAACGTGTCGCTACGTGGGTTCATACCGGTACTCGTGCATTAACCGGCGTGGGCAGGGCCACTGCCGGCCGCAGCAGGAAATACCCGAGCGCGGGCAGCAGGATGAGCGCCCCCACCATGTTCCACACAAACATGAAGGCCAGCAAAATGCCCATGTCGGCCTGGAACTTGATGGGCGAAAAAGCCCAGGTGCCAACGGCTAGCGCCAGCGTGATGCCGGTGAGCAGCACCACGCGGCCGGTGAACTGCAGCGCGTGGTGGTAGGCCTCGGACAGACTGGCACCTTCGCGCATGCGGGCCAGCGTGATGCTGAGCACGTAGAGGGCATAGTCCACGCCAATGCCGACGCCCAGCGCAATCACCGGCAACGTGGCGACCTTCACCCCCATGCCCAGGCCCACCATCAGTGCCTCGCACAAGATCGAGGTCAGCACCAGCGGCAGCACCGCCACCACCACGGCGCGCCAGGAGCGAAAGGTGATCCAGCACAGAATCACCACCGCCGCATACACCCACAGCAGCATCTCGCGCATGGCCTTGCCCACCACGATGTTGGTTGCCGCATCAATGCCAGCGCTGCCCGCGGCCAGCTTGAAGGTGACGTCCTGCGTGTTGTTGACTGCCGCGAAGCGGTCCACATCAGCCACCACGCGTGCCAGGGTTTCAGCCTTGTGGTCTTTCAGGTAGACGTACAACGCGAGGAATGAGCAACTCTGGTTGAAGAGTTCGCGCGGTGCGCGCGTCTGCACGCCGCCCAAAGCGCCTTCGTTGGGGAGCAGCTCAAACCACTTGAAGTTGCCCTCGTTGTAGCCCACCATGGCCAGCTTGGACAGTGCGGCCATCGAGTTGGTGGACTCCACCCCGGGCAATTGCTCAAGCTGCCAGGCCAGGGCGTCCACCTTGGCCAGCGTGCCGTAGGCCGTGCATTTGTCCGCAGGCGTGGTCACCATCACGGTCAGGATGTCGGCACTCGCGGCGTAATGGGAAATCTGGTAGGCGTTGTCCTGGTTGTAGCGAGAGCTGGGCCGCAGTTCGGAGGCGCCGGGGTCGAGGTCGCCGATTTTCAAATGCAGGCTGATGGCATAGCCGCCTGCGGCCATGAGCGCCGCAACGACCACTGCTGCTGTGGCCCAGCGCTTTTGTGTGAAGTGGTCCAGCAAGGCCCACAGCCATGAACGTTGCGCCCCTTGCGATGCTTCCTGGCGCAGGCTGCGCGCCGCCGCCGCGGGTGCCACGCCCACGTAAGACAACAGGATGGGCAGCAGCACGAGGTTGGTGAAGATCAGAACCGCCACACCGATGCTGGCAATCAGGGCCAGGTCCTGGATGACCTTGATCTGGATGATGACCAGCACCGCGAAGCCCACAGCATCGCAGAGCAGAGCGGTCAGGCCCGCGACGAAGAGGCGCCGGAAGGTATAGCGGGCCGCCACCACCCGGTTTGTGCCGCGGCCGATGTCCTGCATGATGCCGTTCATCTTCTGCGCGCCGTGACTCATGCCGATGGCAAACACCAGGAAGGGCACCAGAACCGAATAAGGGTCGAGCTCGTAACCCAGCAGTGCCAGCAGACCAAACTGCCAGACCACCGCCACCAGCGAGCACGCCACCACCAGCGCGGTGCTGCGGGCGCAGCGGGTGTAGGCAAACAGCACCGCGCTGGTGATGGCGAGAGCCAGCAGGAAGAACAGCAGCACCTGGTGCAGGCCCTCGATCAGGTCGCCGGCCACTTTGGCGAAACCGGTCACGCGGATCTGCAGTGCATCGCTGCCATGCTTGGCGCGCAGGACTTCGATCTGGCGCGACAGGTCGCCATAGTCCAGCGCCTTGCCGGTTTCGGGGTTGCGGTCCAGCAAGGGAACAAACACGATGCTGGACTTGAAGTCGCCCGCTACCAGCTGGCCGATTTCGCCCGAGCGCTCGACGTTGGCACGCAGCCCGGCCAGGCTGGCGGGTGAGCCATCGTAGGCATCGGGGATCACCGGCCCGCCGTCCAGGCCTTCTTCGGTCACGGCCACCCAACGGGTGTTGGATGTCCACAGCGACTTCATGAAAGGCCGGTCTACGCCGGGCAGCAAAAAGATTTCGTCGTTGATCTTCTGCAGCGCATCGAGGTAGGTCTTGTCGAAGATCGTGCCCTGCCGGGCCTCCACCACCAGCCGCAACGCATTGGCCTGGCCGCCCAGGTCGGCTTTGTGGGTCAGGTAGTTGACGATGTAGGGATGGCCCGTCGGTATGGTTTTTTCAAAACTGGCGTTGAGCTGTAGCTTGGTGGCCCGCCAGCCCAGTACCAGGGTCAGCAGCAGGCACACCGCCATGACCCAGGGCCTGTGATTGAAAAAAGCGCGCTCAAGCAGCGTGCCCGAACGCGTGTCGAAATCTTCAAGCCGGGCGACGACGGGCTGGGTATCTGAAGGGGAAGCGGGGGAGGAATCGGCGTGCATAAAGTTTCGCCGTTGGCGGCGCGTGTCTCTTTGTTGTTTTCAATTAGCCGGCAGCGCGGGCAAGCGCCGCATGCCGCGCAGGCTTGCCAGCACCAGGCTGCCGTCGGCCGCCAGGGCAACGCCGGAAACGGGAACCGGTTCACGTGCCGGGATGCGCCGCAGGCTGGGCCCGCCTGCGGTGCCCATCAGGGCATCACCCGCCTGGCTCATCAGCACAAAACCGCCATCGGGCAAAGCCATGCCGGCCCCCACCGCCATGGGCACGCCGGTGTCGAGCTTGTCCCAGTGCGCGCCTTCGTCTGTCGAGCGGTAGGCCGAGCCGCGCAGGCCATAGGCCACCAGCGCGCCGCCACGGGTTCGCAGCAAACCGAAAAAACTGCCCTTGTACGGCGACGCCAGTGCGTTGAAACTGGCGCCCCCATCGGTGGAGCGCAGCAGCAAGCCCTGCTCACCGGCGACCACCAGCGTGCGGCCGTGGGCGCGCACGCCATACAGGTGCAGGGCTTTTGGGTTGGGTAGCCGCGGCCCCCAGGCGGTCCAGGTCTTGCCGCCGTCTTCGGTGGCAAACATCAGGTTGTAAGCGCCGACGGCAAAGCCGCGCCGGGCATCCACAAACTCCAGGTCAAAAAATGGTTTGTCCGCACCTTCTTCCACCAGGTGCTCTGCCTGCGCCATGGCCTGGGTGTCGCCGCTGCGCTGCGCAGCCTGCTTCACCAGCTCGGCCGCCTGGATGCCATCGAGCTGCTTTTCCCAGGTGGCACCGGCGTCAACGCTGCGCAAGATGACGCCCAGATGTCCTGCCGCCCAGCCGTTGCGTTCGTCAGCGAAACACACGGCCGTCAGGGTGGCTTGCACAGGCACCTGCGCCTGTCGCCAGGTGGCGCCATGGTCATCCGACAGCAACACCGTGCCGCGCTCTCCCACCGCCACGAGCCGGGTGCCGGCCCGTGTCACGGCCAATGTGGCCGCGCCTGACGCCTTGGGCGTGACCAGCGCCGGCTGTGAC
The DNA here is from genome assembly GCF_056405635.1 of Polaromonas sp. P1_F8. NCBI lineage: Bacteria > Pseudomonadati > Pseudomonadota > Betaproteobacteria > Burkholderiales > Comamonadaceae > Polaromonas > Polaromonas sp. P1_F8. The sequence continues at coordinate 287,270 of NZ_JBFUBS010000004.1, forward strand.
AACACGGCGGGCCCGTTGGCAGCCCACGCGGGGAGTGCAGCGGAGGCCACCCAGCCGAGCAGCCCCATCAGGGCTGCCCGCCGCGCAGCGCGAGGCTGGGCACTTCCGGTCATCAGCGAGCGCCTTCGCTGGCGAGCGATTCAGCGCTGAAGAAGGAGCGCGGAATCGGCGGCTGCACTTCGTACTGCTTGGGCAGCTCGTTGGAAGCCATGTTCAGGTAATAGGCGCCGGTCTGCATGTCATAGCCGCCCCACAGCACGACGTTGCTCACGGCCGGAATGTCCGGTGCCGTCAGCATCAGTGCGTAGTTGGTGCGCCAGAGCTGGCCTTTGGCGTCCCAGCCGTCGAACAGCGCGATCTGCCAGGAGTCTTCGTCGATGTAGTACTTGCGCTTGGGCACCACGTGGCGCTTGCCGGCAGCCAGTGTGGCTTCCACTTCCCATACCCGGTGCAGCTCCCAGCGTACCTGCGCAGGGTTCAGCGTGTTGGGCGTCACCAGGTCTTCGATCTTGGCGGAAGCTGCGCGGTTGTTGTTGTAGGGAATGTAGATTTCTTTCTTGCCAATCAGCTTGAGTTCGTGCTTGTCGATGGGGCCGAACAGCGTGAACGCTTCATCGAACAAACCGATGCCCGAGGTCACCGAGTCGGGCGTGTCATAGGCCACGGAAGGCGCTTTGCGCACGCGGCGCTGGCCCACCAGGTACTGCCACAGGCCGCGCGGCGCGGCATCCGAAACACCGTCGAGCGCGAGAATGGCTTCGCCCGCCTTGGAGCCCGGCGCGTTGACCACCAGCTTGCCGTACTGGTAATAGCCGTCGAACTTCTCGGCGGTGCCGTCCTTGTCGTAGAAGGCCTGGCGTATGGTTTGCGTGCCGCCGGAGGCCATGGTGCGCTTGCCGTCGGACGTTACCACCCACACGCGCATCGGCATGGAAAAGTTGCCGCCGCGCCAGGCTGTGCGCTGGTTCCACATGGCTTCATAGCCGTCTTTGGGAATCGGAAACGGCGTGCCGCCAAAAGCGCCTTCCATGCCGTAGCCACCTTCAATGGTCTTGGCCCGGGTGGCGTTCCTGAAGGTGTTGTCGTACACCGACTGCGGCGCCGCCGCGGTGCGGTGCGTGGGGTACACGTCGACGCGGAAGTCGGGGTACTTCTTCATCAGGGCCTGCACGCCGTCGGTCAGCTTGTCGACGTGCTGCGCCATGTTTTTGGCGTTGATCGACAGGATGGGTTTTTCGTTGGGGTAGAGGTCGGGCCGCGCGTCGCCGTTCTTGTAGCCCGGGGTGGCCTTGGCGAGGCCCCCTTCCCACGGCGGAATGGTGCCTTCCTTGTTGCCGGCTTTCTCGGCGCCCATGGGCGTCAGCGAGGATTTGAGTTTGGCGGCCTCTTCGGCGGTGACAGCGGCCTGGGCGGACATGGCGCCGGCCAGCAGGGCGGCCACGAGCAATGAAAGTTTTGCGGTCTGCATCATGATGGTTGTCTCTGTAATGTTTTTCAGAAAGTGCGGGAAGCGGTGAAGGAAACGTAGTTGCGGTCTTTCAGTGTTTGCCCATAAGACAGCATGCGGGTGGGGGTTCTGGGGTCCGTGACGGTCAGGGTGTTTTCCTTGCCGAAGAAGGCGGTGTAGTTCAGGGCGAAGTTCCAGACGTTCTGGTATTTGCCCTTGATGCCTATGCTCACGTCGCCCGCTTGGCTGGCCCCGCCGGCAAAGTTGATAACGGCTGCGGAACGGCCGCCGAAGTTGTAGCCCAGGCCCAGCGGGATGGACAGGTCCAGGCCCGGCAGCACCTGGAAGTACTGCGGCTCAAAGATCATGCGGAACGCCGCGGCGTTCCGCGTTGCGTTCGGGTCCAGCCCGCCGAAGCCAACGGCGCTGGGGTTTTTTGTCACGCTCATGAGCCGGTTCCAGGCCAGTTCGGCCACCAGGGCGCCGCCGTCCCACAGGCTGGACTTGTTGAGCACGTAAATGCCCGACAGATTCAGGTGCGCCGTCTTGCCGGTTGCATAGCACGGGTTGGAGGGCGAGCCGTCGCAGTTGACTGGTGGCATGAAGGGTGCGCCGCCCAGCACGGCGGGATCGCTGGCCAATGGCGCGTCGGTGCGCACCGAGCCCTCGAGTGCCCAGTTAAGCTGTCCTATCGATGACGTGACGCTGGCACCAAAAGTCTTGATGCCCTTGGCATAGACGTTGTGCACATTGCTGTTGATCAGGTCAAACACCGGAACGGCCGGGGTCTTGTCGTTGTAGCGTGCCGCGTACACGCCGAACTCATAGTTGCCGCCGGCCGGCGCCCAACGCAACTGGGCGCCGAACTGGCCGCTGTCGCCCGGCTTCTGGTCGCGGCTGGTGTCGGTGGGCAGCACCGGCCCGCCGAGATAGACACGGCCGCCGCCTATGTAGTCCTGGTTGGAAAAATAGCTGCCGACCCCGGGAATCTTGCTGGGCCGCCACTTGAGCTGGTAGTAGCCGCCCAGCGTCACGCCCTCGGCTACCTGCAGCGTTCCGGAAATCTGCTCCACCGGCAGCAGCACTTCCTTGAACTGCCAGTTCGGCACCGAGACGATTTTGGCGATGTCCACCGGGCCCTGCGCGTTGGCAATGCCGTTCTGGCCGAAGAACACGCTCTCGCCGTACTGCAGCGCGTGTTTGCCGACGCGTATCGAGGCCGGCATGCTGCCTATCGATCCTTTACCCCAGACGAAGGCGTCGAGGAATTCGTCTCCGCGGCCGTGCTGGTCCCGTGTTGCCGGGACGAACTGGTTGGCGGCCTGGCCGGCGAAGTTGCTGACGCCGGCCGTGCCGTCATTGGCATTGGCGCGCAGGTACTGCGAGTCGTACCAGGCGGAGTGGCTGATGCGCAGGCCCCAGTTGCTGCGGCTGTAGTCAAATTCGGTCAACAGGTCGGCGCGGTTGGAGATCAGGCCCTTCTTGAAGTTGAGGTCGCCGTCATTCTCGTTGGTCACACCGCCATCGCCGCGGGCGGCCGGCGAGGTGAGAAGCGCGGACGGGTCTTTCAGCCGCCAGGCCAGGCTGTACTTGGGTGTGAAGTCCAGCCGGATTTTGGTGTCGGGGTCGCCGTTGTCCAATTCCAGGGCGTGGGCCGGCAGTGCGCAAGTCAGGCCGCAGGCCAAGGCCAGCGCGGCTGGCCTGAAGGGGGTGAATACCTTGTTCATCGAATGTCTCCTCGTTATGTGTAGTTGTTGCGTGAATGGGGGATGGGTGCCCTCGCACCCGCGGCGTGTCAGCGTTAGATGTAGTTAGATATAGGTGGAGGCCAGGCCGCCATCGACGGGAATGTTGGTGCCGCTGACCCAGCGCGCGGCGTCGCTGCACAGCCAGGCGATGACGGGTGCGATTTCGTCGGCAAAGCCGGGGCGCAGCATGCGATGCGCATCGGCCTGGACGCGCTCCTGGCCCAGCATCGCGACGAAGTCACCCAGGATGGGCGTGAACACCGGGCCGGGCGCCACGCAGTTCATGCGCACGCCTTTGCCCAGGAACCACTCCTGCGACTGCACGGCGTTCCAGACGATCAGGGCTTCCTTGAAATACTGGTAGCAGGTCGCCTGCGGCACCGGGTGGCCGCGCAACCATGCGGCGCCGGCTTCAAATCCTTTGGCTGCCGCCAGCTCCTTGTGCAGGGCCAACCGCTGCGGCCATTCGGCGCCCAATATGGACGCTACGTTGACGATGCTGCCGCCGCGTGGCATGCGCGCCAGCACCTTTTCCGTCAGGTGTCGCAGGCCCAGGTAGTTCACGCGGGCCACCAGCTCACCGTCGGCCGTGCCGGGTACGCCGGCAATGTTGCACAGGGCATCGACCTGCGGCGGCAACTGGGCCACTGCGGCATCGATGGCCGTGGCGGTGCCGAGGTCGGCCTTGATGAAGCCGTCCAGCGTGAGGCTGGGATCGTTGCGGTCCATGCCGATGACCGTGGCGCCCTGGAAGCGCGCCAGCCTGGCCACCTCGGCGCCGATGCCGGACGAGGTGCCGGTGATGACAATGGTTTTGCCTTGCAGGCTCATAAAGCCTCCCGGGTATGCGGATTCATGAAGGTCTCCTTCAGGTGGTGAGTCAAAAAAGTCGGAAAAAGCGAAGCGTTCCGTTAGAACGGGAACATGGGCGCGGTGTCCTTGACGGTCATCCACTGCCATTGCGTGTATTCCTCCCAGTCGGACGGGCCGCCCACGCTGGTGCCGTTGCCCGCGATGCCGGGGCCGCCGAAGGGGTTGACGCAGTCGTCGTTGACGGTCTGGTCGTTGATGTGAACCATGCCGGTCTTGAGCTGCTGCCCGACCGCCATGGCTCGGCCCACGGAGCGGGATATCACGGCGCAGGCCAGGCTGCCGCTGTTGTTGTTGGCCAGCGCGACCGCTTCCTCGTCACTGCCGAAAGTGACGATGTTGGCCACCGGGCCGAAGGTCTCTTCGTCGAACACGCGCATGCCGGGCTTCACGCCGGACAGTACCGTCGGCTTGTAGAACAGGCCGTCATAGCTTCCGCCGGCTTCCAGCTTGGCACCGGCCTTGATGCTGTCCTGCACGATGGCATGCACGCGATCACGCTGGCGCGCATCGATCAGCGGCCCGAGCGCGACCTGGCCGGTGGCGCCGTCGCCGACCGGCAGGTGCGTGGCCTTGGCGACCAGGCGCTGCAGCAGCGGGGCCGCGATGCTCTGGTGAACCAGGATGCGGTTGGCGGCCATGCAGATCTGGCCCTGGTGCAGGTAGGCGGCCCATGCGGCGTTGCTTGCGGCGATGTCCAGGTCGGCGTCGTCCAGGATGATCAGCGAGTTCGCGCCGCCGAGTTCCAGCGACACTTTCTTGAGGTGCTTGCCCGCGAGTTCGCCGATGCGCCGGCCCACCGCGGGCGAGCCGGTGAAGGCGATCATCGGCACCAGCGGGTCGGTGACCAAAGCTTCGCCGGCTTCGGCGTCGCCGGGCAACACGTGCAGCAAATCCCTGGGCAGGCCGGCCTCCGCAAAAATGCGCGCAATCATCAGGCCGCCGGTCACCGGTGTGCGGGTGTCGGGCTTGATCACCACGGCATTGCCCGCAGCCAGCGCCGGTGCCACCGCGCGCAGCGTCAGGATCAGCGGAAAGTTAAAGGGCGAGATGACACCCACCACGCCGTGCGGCACGCGGCGGGCGATGCTGGTGCGCCCCGGCACGCTGGGCAGCACATGGCCCTGGGGCTGCAGCGGCATGGCGGCGGCCAGGTGGCAGATGGTGATGGCTTCGCGAATCTCATGCTGCCCCTTGGGCAGGATGCCACCCGTCTCCCGCGTGGCATACAGCGCGAGTTCGTCGAAGTGCTGCTGGAACAGCGCGCCGGCACGGCGGAAGACGTCGGCCCTCTCGCGCGGGGGCAGGGCGGCCCAGGACTTTTGCGCGTTGGCCGCCGCCCGCGTGGCCGCGGCCACATCCGCCGCGTTGGCGATGCCCACCGTGCACATCACTTTGCCGGTCGCAGGCTCGACCACGTCGCGCTTCCCGCCGCCCAGCGGCACTTGCGCCAGCGCGGAAAAATCCAGAAATGCCATCGCGTCGGATACACCCATTTGCTTTTGTCCTTACGGTTGTTTGATCAGCTCGCCACATCGGCGCGTCGTGCTCCTGTATCGCAATGCATGTACCAGCGCCGCGCGAAAGAGTCCGCTTGCTGCGCTGCACCCAAAGTTTTTTCACTGGGAAACCCGGGACATACCCTAGGTATGTTTGCTGCGGCGCAGCACATGGAAACCACCCATGTTTTCCTGATCAAATGGTTATAAAGTTGAATCAAATTTCACCAATTGATCAAATCAGTCAAATCGAGGAGCAGAGCCATGCGCGCATCCGATCGCATTTCCCTGGCCGAGGTGGCCCGGGCCACCGGGGTCGCGCTGGGCAGCTTCGACAGCGCGTCGGTGGCCAAAGCCATGGGCGGGTTTGCCAGCACGCATATAGGCGGCGACACGCACCCGACGATCGCTGACATCAGCGAATGCCTGTTCTTCTCGCCGGGCGACGGGCGCATCTGGCTGCAGGACCAGCGCATGGTGCTGCTGCACACCGAGGCGCTGGGCTCCATGCGCCGCGAAATGATTGACAGCCTGGGCATCGAAAAAGCCCGCGGCCTGTTCACCCGCGCCGGTTACGTCAGCGGCGCCCGCGATGCCCAACTGGTGCGCAAGCACTGGCCCGACGCCGACCCGCCGGCCGCCGCCATGGCCGGCACGCGGCTGCATGCGCTGGAGGGCGTGGTGAAGGTCGAGCTGGTCAGCGTGACCTACGACCCGGACACCAGCGGCTATGAGGGTGAATTCATCTGGCACAACTCCAGCGAGGACGATGAACACATCGCCGCCTACGGCATAGGCGGCTCCCCGGCCTGCTGGATGCAGGTGGGTTATGCGACAGGCTACGTCAGCACGCTGTTCGGCCGCCTCATCGTTTTCCGGGAAACCATGTGCCGGTCCATGGGCCAGGCGCAATGCCGGGTGGTCGGCAAGTCTGCCGACAAGTGGGACAACATTGAAGAGGACATGCGTTACCTGAACGCCCGGGAGTTTGTCGACACCGCGGCCTATGCGCGCAGCGAAGCGAGCCCGGCTGACCTTGCGATCAGCGACGTGCCGGCCGGCGACGCGATGGTGGGGGCCTCATCTGCCTTCAACGCGGCCTGCCATCAATTGAGCCGGGTGGCACGCACGACCGCTACCGTGCTGTTCACCGGCGAGTCGGGCGTGGGCAAAGAAAAGTTCGCGAGCATGCTGCACAGGATCAGCCCGCGCAAGGACCAGCCTTTCATTGCCGTGAACTGCGCGGCCATCCCGGAAACCCTGATCGAGTCCGAGCTGTTTGGCGTGGAGCGTGGCGCCTACACGGGGGCCAGCCATTCGCGGCCGGGCCGCTTTGAGCGGGCCAGCGGCGGCACCCTGTTCCTGGACGAAATCGGCATGCTGAGTTTTGTGGCCCAGGGCAAGCTGCTGCGTGCCCTGCAGGAGGGCGAGGTCGAGCGTGTGGGCGGCACGCGCGGCATCGCGGTTGACGTGCGTGTGGTGGCCGCCACCAATGAGGACTTGCGCCAGGCCGTGCGCGAAGGCCGGTTCCGCGAAGACCTGTTTTTCCGGCTCAATGTGTTTCCCATTCACCTGCCGCCGCTGCGCGAGCGACGTGACGACATTCCCCTGCTGATGAACCACTTCCTGAACCACTACCGGCGCAAGCACGGCTGCAACACCGGCGGCTTCACGCAGGCCTCGGTGCGCACGCTGCTGAACTACGACTTTCCCGGCAACATACGCGAACTGCAAAACCTGATCGAGCGTGCCGTGATCATGGCCGATGCCGACGGCTTGATCGACGTGCACCACTTATTCACCGGTGGCGAGACCTTGAGCACCGAGGTCATGACCTTGCGGATGCAGGGCAGTTCAGGCACCTTGAACTTCGACGGGGCGCCGGCCGGCGCGCATCCCGTGTCGGCGGGCGCCACCGCTTCGCCGCAGTCCCTGGAGCAAACCGAGCGCGACATGCTGGAACGCGCCATCTCCGCCTGCCAGGGTAACCTCTCGGCGGCGGCGCGGCGGCTCAACACCACGCGGGCGAAGCTGGCTTACCGCGCCAGAAAACACAGCCTGATTTGAACCGCGTGCGGCGCCGTGGATCAAGCTGCCGGCGCCAGCGCCCCCAGGTAGGTCCGCACCTTCTCGTCGCGCGCCAGCGCGTCAAAGTTCGGTGCTTCACTGATCGCGCCCTTTTGCACAAAGATGAAACGCTCGCAGCATTGCCGCAGGATGTCGATGTGATAAGGCTCGTTCGGGTGCAGGCATAAGAACACCAGCCGGCCGTTGGCCTTGAGTTTGGCGAAGAAGTCCAGCATGAAGCCGATGTAGCCGTCCTGCGTGTTGAATTGCGGTTCGTCGAACAGGTGCACCAGCGGCGAATCGCTCTGTGCGTGTTCCAACATGAAGTCGGGTTTGGTTTTCTGGAAAGACCGCACCTGGTAGGACTGGTGGTAGTGAATGGCGAGGCGATCCCGCTCACGCGTGCGCACCTGGTGGATGTCCTGGCCGTTGACCAGCACGCGGCCCGCGCTCGGCAGGTTGCTGCCGGTGATCAACTCGAACAGCGTGGTCTTGCCCGAGCCGTTAGGGCCCATGACACCGACCACGCAGGGCTTGTGCACCTCGAAATCGGCGTTCAATGAAAAGGTCGTGGTCTTGCGGAAGACGCCGCGCTGGTATTGCTTGGCGACGTTCTCAACGCGTAACAGTGGATGGCTCATGCTGGTCAGACTCCCAAAAGCTGCCGGCACAAGGCGGCATCGTTGCGCAATTCGGCCGCGGGGCCCTCGTGGACGATGACGCCCTGGTTCATCACATAGGCGCGGTCGGCCACCTGCAGCGCGCTCTGCACGTTTTGCTCGACCACCAGCACCGCGATGCCCTCAGCCTTGAGCCGGCTGATGGTTTTCATCACGTCCTGCACCACCTTGGGCGCCAGGCCCTGGCTGGGTTCGTCGAACAGCACCAGGCCGGGCGAGCCCAGCAGCGCGCGCGAGATCGCCACCATCTGCATCTCGCCGCCCGAGAGGTTCTCGCATTCGCGGTGCATCAGGTATTCGAGTGCGCTGAAGATCTCAAAACATTCCTTCTCGTGCCAGGACCGGAAACGCGTGGCCTTGCGCGCGATGGCCAGGTTGCGCGCCACCGTCAGCGTCGGGAAGATGCGCCTGTCGTCGGGTACCCAGCCCATGCCGGCCTTGGCGATCTCGTGCGTGGGCATGCGTGTGATGTCGTGCGCGTCGAAGGCAATGGCGCCCTTGCGCGGTGGCGTCAGGCCCAGCACAGAGCGCAGCACCGTCGTTTTGCCTGCACCATTGGGGCCCAGCAGCGCAACGACTTCGCCCGCGCCGACTTTCATCGATACGTCGAACAGCACCTGCGTTTCGCCGTAGAAGGTGTCTATGCGGTCCACCGCCAGCATGTCGGCCTGCGGTGAAACAGTTTTGATCATGGACTTCAGCACCGCGCTCATGCCAGCGCTCCCAGGTTGGAGCGGCGCACCCATTCGTTCTCACGCAACTGGTCAGGTGTGCCCTGGCTGATGACCTGGCCCCAGTGGATGACGGAGATCTGGTCGGCGAGCTTGAAGAGGAAATTCATGTCGTGTTCGATGATCACAATCGTGAGCTGGCGTTTGAGTTCTTTGACCAGGTCCATCAGGCGTGCCGTGCCTTCGGCGCCTAGGCCGGCGGTGGGTTCGTCGAGAAACAGCATGCGCGGCTCGGCCGCCAGTGCCACGCCGATCTCCAGCGCGCGCCGCTCGCCGTATGAAAGGCTGCTGGCCAGCACGTGCTCCTTGCCCTTGAGGCCAACGCGCTCCAGCACGACTGCAGCCAGCTGTTGCGCCGTACTGTCGGCGCCCAGGTCACGCCAGGGGTTGAAGCCCTGATTACGGACGTGCGGCGTGGCCACCAGCACGTTGTCGAGCGCGGTGTAGCTATCGAACAAATTCATGATCTGGAAGGAGCGCGACACGCCCTTGCGCGCGATCTCGCGCGGCGACAGGCCGGTGATGTCCTCGCCGGCAAAGGTCACACGGCCGCGGTCGGGCTTGTAGCGTCCCGTCAACACGTTGAAACAGGTGGTCTTGCCCGCACCGTTGGGGCCCATGATGCCGTTGAGCTGCCCCTCCTCGAAGCTGAGGGTGATGTCTTGCAGCACCACCTGGGCGCCAAAGCGTTTGGACAGGCCGTTGGCCTCGAAGAGCTTCACAGTGCACCTCCTGCGGGCGCGGGCTTGGCGGCCACTGGACGCTTTGGCCGGGCCCTCCAGGCCTGCCAGGCGCCGGCAATACCTTCGGGCTTGAACAGCACCATGGCCATGAAGACAAGGCCATACCAGAGCAGCCAGGTCTCGGTATAGGCGCCCAGCAGGTCGCGCGCCAGGATAAAGAAGGTGGCGCCGATGACGGGCCCCCAGAAGCTCACGAGGCCGCCGCCTATCAGCACCATCATCACGACAAAACCCGAGTTGTGCAGGCTCATGACATTCGGGTAAGCCGATTGCTGCGCCATGGCAAAGAGTGCGCCGGCCAGGCCCGCGACGGCGGTAGACAACGTGAATGCCAGCCACTTGTAGAGCCAGACGTTGTAGCCCACAAAGGCCGCGCGGGTTTCGTTTTGCTTGATGGCGCTGAAGATGCGGCCCAGTGGCGAATGGATCAACCGCCACAGTGCCAAAAGAACCAAAGCAAACAGCACCAGAGAAAAGAAGAAGAGGGCGTTGTTGCCAGAGAGGTTGAAAGACACAAAACCGAAATCGGCCGGCAGGCGCTTGATATTGAGCAGCCCGTCTTCACCGCCTGTGACGGTATGCCATTTGTTGGCGATGAACCAGAACACCTGGCCGAATGCGATGGTGAGCAGCGCGTAATAAATACCGCGCCGGTGCGAGATGAACAGCGCCACCAGCGCGCCCAGCGCCGCCGTGACCAGCACCGCGCCGGCCAGGTCGAACCACAGGTTGGGCCAGACCTTGAGTTGCAGCAGGCCGAAGGCGTAGGCGCCCGTGCCAAAGAATGCACCGTGCCCGAAGGAGGGCAGGCCGGTGAAACCCAGGAGCAGGTTGTAGCCCATCGCAAACAACACCCAGATCATGATTTCCAGGGCCAGGTATTGGTACAGCCCGACGCGGCCCACCCAAAGCGGCGTGGACAGCAGCACCAACAGGGTGATGAGCATCGGTAAAGGAATGAGTGGCGCGCGACCGGAAGCGAGTTGCATGGGGACCTTGTCTCTTCGGTTTTTCTGGATGAATGGGTGAAGGAAATAGAAATAAATACTGGACAAAACAGAATGTACGTTCTATTATTTAAATACGCAAGAACATTTATTCTAATTTGATGCGATGCAGGCCCGGTCGGCCCATCGCATTCCCGAGGCGGCAAACGACATATGGACTCTGCAACGACTTACGAAGAACTCAAGGCGCTGATTGGCCGGACTTACCCGGACATGTCCAAGCAGCTGCAGCGCATCGCGCGCTTCGCCCTTGAGCAACCCAACGATCTGGCCCTTGGCACGGTGGCGACGGTGGCTGAGGCTACCGAGGTACAGCCTTCGGCCATGATCCGCTTTGCCAACGCGCTGGGCTATGGCGGCTTCTCCGAAATGCAGCAGGTGTTTCGCGGCCACCTGCTGGAGCGGTCCGACAGCTACCGCGAGCGTATTGACCAGATCCGCCGCAAGCAGCTCAACGGCGAGCGTGCGCCAGCCGGTGTGTTGCACCAGCTGGTGGGCGAGTCAGTGGCCGAGCTCGGGCACCTGGAGGAAAGCATCGCCCAGGTTGACCTGAAGGCCGCGGTGAAACTCATGGCCTCTGCCCCGCGCATCCACGTGCTCGCCCAGCGCCGCGCCTTTCCTGTGGCTGGCTACCTGGCTTATGCGCTGAGCCAGCTGGAGCTGCGCACCCATCTGCTCGACGGAACGGGTGGCATGCTGCGGGAAAGCCTGCGCTCCATCGCGACCGGCGACGTCCTGATCGCCGCCAGCTTTCGCAACTACTCGCCCGAAGTCATCGCGGCTGCAGCAGAGGCCGCCAAACTGGGAGCGCTGGTGATTGCCATCACCGACGGTCCCCTCTCGCCGCTCAAGGCGCATGCCAAGGTCTGCCTGGAACTGGCCGACGATTCGTCCAAACCCTTCCGCTCGCTGGTCGCACCGCTGTGCCTGGCACAGGCGCTGGTGGTCAGCACCGGTCATCAACTGGCCGAGCAGGGCGCAGCGAAAGCCAAAACCAGGAACAGCAAGGCCGCAGCCAAGTCAACTCGCAAGGGGGCCGTATGAGCCGTGCGCTGGATCTGATCTGTGTCGGCCGCGCTGCGGTGGACCTGTATGGCGAGCAAATCGGAGGGCGTCTTGAAGACATGCAGAGCTTCACCAAGTATTTGGGCGGCTCGCCGGCCAACACCGCAGTGGGTGTGGCGCGCCTCGGTCTGAAGCCCGCCATGCTGACCCGTGTGGGTGACGAGCACAACGGCCGTTTTGTCCGCGAAACCCTCGCGGCGGAAGGCGTGGACGTGAGCCATGTCGCCACCGATCCCAAGCGGCTGACAGCACTGGTGTTTCTGGGAATTCAGGACCGCGACACCTTTCCGCTGGTGTTCTACCGCGACAACTGCGCCGACATGGCGGTCAGCCCGGACGACTTTGACGCGGCTTTTATCGCCTCGGCCAACGCCCTGCTGATCTCCGGGACACACCTGTCGCAGCCGCTCACTTACGAAAGCTGCAAGCGTGCCATGACGATGGCCAAAGCCGCGGGCACGCGTGTGGTACTCGATATTGATTACCGCCCCGTGCTGTGGGGCCTGACCAGCCCCGGCATGGGCGAGCAGCGTTTTGTGCCTTCGGGCGAAGTCAGCGCGCACCTGCAAACCGTTGTAGGCCACTGTGACCTCGTAGTTGGTACCGAAGAAGAAATTCACATCGCCGGCGGCAGCACCGACACGCTCGCCGCATTGCGCCGCTTGCGTGAGTTGACGCAGGCCACCCTGGTGGTCAAACGCGGGCCCATGGGCTGCATCGTGTTCGACGGTGCGATTCCCAATTCACTGGAAAAAGGTTTGCAAGGCCCCGGCTTTCCGGTGGACGTCTACAACGTATTGGGCGCCGGCGATGCGTTCATGTCGGGGTTTCTGCGCGGCTGGATCCCGGGGGAGCCGCTCACGCGCTGCTGCGCCTATGCCAACGCCTGCGGCGCTCTGGTGGTGTCGCGCCATGGCTGTGCGCCAGCCATGGCGAGCTGGGAAGAGCTGCAGTTTTTCTTGATGCATGGCTCGGCCACTCGGCGCCTGCGCGAAGACGCGCAGCTCGAACACCTGCACCGTGTCAGCACGCGCACGCGCCGTTGGGAAGAACTGGTCATCCTGGCGTTCGACCACCGCATGCAGCTGGAAGAGGTGGCGGCACGCCATGGCGCGCCTAGCGAACGCATCCCGCTTTTCAAGTCCCTGATCGCCGAAGGTGCGCGGCTCGGAGCCGGCCAGCGCAGTGGCGTCGGCGTGATCGTTGACGGACGCTTTGGTGAAGAGGTGCTTCCAACGGTGACCGGCAAAGGCTGGTGGGTCGCAAGGCCGGTCGAGCTGCCGGGTTCACGACCGCTGCAGTTCGAAGCCGGCGCCGGCCTGGGCGCGGTCATGCGAACCTGGCCCGGCGAGCACGTCGCCAAATGCCTGGTGTATTACCACCCGCATGACAAGCCGGCCTTGCGCGACAGCCAGCTGGCCAAACTGGCCGACCTGCAGCGAGCCAGCGTGGACAGCTTTCACGAGTTCCTCATCGAGGTGATCCCACCCAAGGACATGCCCGCGGATGGCGACACCGTACCGATGGCGCTCGAACAAATCTACCAGGCTGGCATCTTCCCCGATTGGTGGAAGCTGCCGCCAGCCGTTAGTGCGGCTGCCTGGGAAAAGATTGCGGCCGTGGTGGCGCAGCACGACCCGCATTGCCGCGGTGTGCTGGTGCTGGGTCTGGAGGCCAGCGAGGAAAAACTGGATCAGAGCTTTCGAATCGCAGCGCCGCACGCCATCTGCCGCGGCTTTGCCGTGGGGCGCTCGATCTTTGCCGATGCCGCAGCTGGCTGGTTCTCAGGCGCCATGGACGACGCGGCGGTGGTCAAGGCCATTGCCGAGCGCTATGCGCGGCTGATCTCGCTGTGGGACCAGGCGAGGACAGGTATAGGAGCCGGCGCTTCAGCCAGTGCTGCCGAAACCGTGAACTGAACGGCAAAACAAGAAACAAAACGGAGACAAAACATGACACCCAAAATCGGATTTATCGGCATTGGCATGATGGGCCACGGCATGGCCAAAAACCTGCTGGCCAAGGGCTTTGGCCTCACCTTCAAGATCAACCGCAATCGCGACAACCTGGCCGACCTGATCGCGGCTGGCGCGAAAGAGGCCAGGACCAATGCCGAATGCGCACAGGCTTCGGACATCGTTTTCATCTGCGTGACGGGTTCGCCCCAGGTCGAAGACATCGTCTACGGCAAGGACGGTTTGCTAGACAGCGGCCGCAAAGGCCTGATCGTGGTCGACACCTCCACGGCCGAGCCTGCCTCCAGCACTCGCATCCGCAACGACCTGGCGGCCAAAGGCATCAAGCTGGTCGATGCGCCGCTGGCACGCACGCCGAAGGAGGCCGAAGAAGGCCGGCTCAACACGATGGTGGGCGCGGAGCCCGAAGACTTCAAGGCGCTGGAGCCGGTGCTCAAGGCTTTTTGCGAAAACATCTTCCACGTCGGCCCGCCCGGCCACGGCCACGTGCTCAAGCTGGTCAACAACATGATGGCCATGAGTTTTGCCGCCTCGATTGCCGAAGCCTTTGCGGTTGCAGCCAAAAGCGGGTTGGACCTCAACCGCCTGTATGACGTGATCTCGGCCGGCGGCGTGAACTGCGGCATCTTCCAGATGATGGCAACGAAAACGCTCAAGGAAGGCGACGTCACCGGCTTCAAATTCGGCATCGCCAATGCGCAAAAAGATTTGCGCTACTACACCCATCTGGCCGAGATGCTGCCCGTCACCAGCTTCATGGGTGAGGCCACGCACCAAAGCCTGATCCAGGCCAGCAACGCCGGTTTCGGCGACAAGCTGATCGCCTCCCTTTTCGAAGCACAGGAAAAACTCAACGACGTCAAGATCGTTCCCCGTTAAGCCAACCCGTTTGACCCATTTACACGCAGGAGACAAAACCATGAGCGACATCAAGAACAACCACGCAACACCTGAATCCCAATCCGACAGCAAGGCCACCTCGCGCCGCGCGCTGCTCAAGCACTCAAGCCTGGCGCTGGTGGGCGCGGGCCTGTACGGCGCGGCGCCCTTCATGGGGCCGTGGAAGCACAACCACGCCTGGGCGCAGACCGGCCAGAAGAAACCGCTGACCATTGGCCTGACCATGGACGCTTCGGGCCTGTACGCAGCCTCGGGCGCCGAAGAGCGCCTGGGCGCCATGATGGCCATCAAGGAATTTAACGACAAGGGCGGTGTGCTGGGCCGACGCATTGAGGCCATCCATATCGACACGGAAACGACGCCGGCCACCGGCTCGCGCGTGGCCGAACGCATGATCACGCGCAATGAGGCCTCCTTCCTGATCGGTGCAGTGCACTCAGGCGTCTCCAATGCCATCTCGCAGGTTGCGCAAAAATACGGCACGGTATTTTTTAACACCAACTCCAGCAGCCCGACCGAGGCCGGCAAGGACTGCCACCGCACCAAGTTCGTCTGGGACGGCAACGGCACCAACTTTTCCAACGCGATCGTCAAGAACGCCATCAAGGCCAGCGGCAAGAACTGGGTGCTGCTGACCAACGACTATGTGTGGGGCCACACCACCTCCAAGGCGACACGCGCGATCGTGGAAGCCAACGGCGGGCGCATCGTTGAGGAGCTGCTGGTGCCGCAAAACACCCGCGACTTCTCGTCCTACCTGCTCAAGCTGCAACAGCTCAAGCCCAATGTGGTGGCCACGGCGGTGGGCGGTGACGACATCAAGGCGCTGCGCCAGCAAGTTGTGCAGCTCAAGATGAACCAGTCCATGGCGTGGATCAACAACCAGCAGGACTGGCCAGATGTCTACGGTCTGGGCCCTGAAGCCATCTTCGGCGTCTTTGGCACCACCTGGTACTGGCGCCTGGGCCTGCCGGGCGTCAAAGAGTTTGTGGCGGCCTACCAGAAGCAGTTCCCTGGCATGGCGATTCGCGTGCCGGGCAATGTGTATCACAACGGCTATATGGCCACGCGCGAACTTCTGCGTTGCGTGGAAGAGGCCGGCACCACCAACAACATTGCCGTGATCAAAAAACTCGAAGGTCGCAAGATGAGCGCGGCCGACCGCCTGCAGCACTACGACGCGTGGATGGATCCCGTCACCCACCAGTGCCAGCAGACGATTTACATGGCGACCTACAACGACCAGCCCGCCGAGAAAGACGACATCTTCAAGATCCTCACACAGGCCGATCCCAAGGATGTGGCGGACAAGGATGCCGGCGGCGCCTGCAAGCTTGAGAGCTACGACGCGACACCTAGCTACGAAGTCTGATTTACTTCAAGCTCCAAAGACCGCAATGGACTTCTTGCTTCAGCTTATTCCGCACCTCGTCAACGGCATCTCGCTGGGCTTGTTGTTCGCGCTCATCGCGCTGGGCTTCATGCTCATCGTGGGGGTGATGGAAACCATCAACCTGGCGCACGGTTCGCTGTTTGCGCTGGGCATGTACTTCGCGCTTTTCCTGATCGCACCGCAGCTGGGCATGTTTCCGAATCTGCAGGCCTGGTACATGAGTTTGCCGCTGGGAACGCGTTACCTGGTGGCACTCATTCTTGCGCCCATCCTGGTGGGTATTTTCGGCATGTTGCTGGAGCTGTGCATGCGGCGCACTTATGGCCGTGACCCGCTCTATGGCCTGCTGCTGACCTTCGGTGCGGCGCTGGTCATTGAGGAAACCATACGCCTGGTGTGGGGCTCCTCGGAAAAGCAGTTGATGCTGCCCGAGGTCATCTCCGGCGCCTTCCTGATGGGCGACCTGGTTTATTCAAAGTATCGCTTCTTCGCCAGCGGATTCGCCATCCTCATGATTGTGCTGCTGTGGGTGTTTTTGCAGAAAACACCGTACGGCGCCATCATCAAGGCCGGCGCGCATGACAGCGAAATGGTGCGCGCGCTGGGCATCAACCTGTCGCGCCTGCGCCTGTTTGTGTTTGGTCTGGGCGTGGCGTTGGCCGCCATCGCCGGCGTGGTCATGGCGCCGATCTGGGGTATTCGCCCGCATGTGGGCGTAGACGCAGTGGTGCCGGCATTCCTGATCATTGTGCTGGGCGGCGTCGGTTCGCTCTGGGGTGCAGTGATCGCCGGGCTGATGGTCGGCATGGTCGTCGGGCTCACGGGTTCGTATGCGTCCGAATGGTCGTTGATGTCCATGTACCTCTTGTTCATTGCCGTCGTGACATTCCGCTCACGTGGATTGTTTGGCAAGAAGAGCGTCCTGGACGCTTGACATTTGGTACATCCCCGTCTCGGCTCACTTCGTGTAGCCGGATCCCCCCTTGCAGGGGGCAACAGCTGCGGCCTGGCAAAGCCAGTTCCGCGCTGTTACTGGTTTAGTCATTCTTTGGTTCGCTATGGAAAGTTAAGTAATGAAACCGCTTCAAGACAAAGTCGCGCTGGTCACCGGCGCGGCAGGGACTATGGGCCTGGCCGTTGTCAAGGCCTTGCTCGAAGACGGCTGCAAGGTCGCGATGGTGGATGTCAGCCATGAACGCAACCGTGCGCTCGCACATGAGTTGGGCTCGCGTGTCCTGCCGTTCTCGTTTGACATCAGCGATGCGGCCGCCGTGAGCGACGGCCATGCGCTCATAGTCAAGGCCTTCGGGCCAGTCGACATCCTGGTCAACAACGCGGGCATCCTGTCCAACAAGAAGATCGAGGCCACCGAAGCGGGTGAATGGCGGCGCGTGATGGGCGCCAACCTCGACGGCGCGTTTTACCTTGCGCAGCAGGTGGTGCCGGCAATGAAGGCGCGGCGCTTCGGCCGCATCATCAACACCAGCTCCCTGGCGGCCAAGACAGGTGGATTGACAGCAGGCACGGCCTATTCGGTGTCCAAGGGCGCGATGAGTTCGCTGACCTTTTCACTGGCGCGCGAACTCGCGCCCTTTGGCGTCACGGCCAATGCCGTCGCGCCCGCTTACGTTAAAACGCCCATGATCACCGAACAGCTCAATGAAGAGCAACGCCAGAAGCTGCTCAAGGACATCCCGGTCGGCCGCTTCTGCGAGCCCGAGGAGTTCGCCCACGTGGTGCGCTTCCTGGCCTCGCCGCTGTCGGGCTTTATCACGGGCGAGATCATCGACCTGAACGGCGGGCTATTGATGGACTGAGGGAAAGCCCTTTCGCCGCTAGCCGGCTTTGCGCCCACAATTTCGCCATCCATGAGCATCACACCCCGGATTGATTTCAACACTGCGCTTTCAGGCCTTTTTGACCTGCGCGGCAAAACCGCTTACGTGCCCGGCGGCTATGGTGGTATTGGCGAGGCCGTTGCCTGGGGCCTGGCGATGGCCGGCGCACGGGTGGCAGTTTCGGGGCGCGACGAAGCCAAGGCCGAGGCCGTTGCCTCCGCGTTGCGTGCGGCAGGGCACGAGGCCATGGGTCTGGCCATGGACGCGCATTCGGTGCCGCAGATGCAGGCTTCCGTTGATGCGGTGGCGGCGCAATGGGGCGCCCTCGACATCTTGATGAACTGTGTCGGCATGCAGCGTGAGCAGGCCTTGCTGGAGGTGACGGAAGAAGCCTTTGACGAGGTGCTGCAGGTCAACCTCAAGGCCGCCATGTTTCTTGCGCAGGCTGCGGCTAAAAAACAGATTGAAGGCGGCAGGGGCGGCGCTCAGGTGCATCTGCTGTCGGTGCGCGCGCAGCTCGGTTTGCGCGGCCGTGGCTATTCGGCCTACAGCAGCAGCAAGGGCGGCCTGGTCATGCTGATTCGCCAGCATGCGAGTGAACTGGCGCCGTACGGCATCACTGTCAACGGCATCGCACCTACGGTGGTGCAGACAGAGATGGCGCGCCACTGGCTCGAAAATCCTGAGACGCGCAAGCAGGTGCTGGAACGCATTCCGCTGGGTCGCGTGGCCGACCCGCAGGACGTGGCGGGTGCGGCCGTTTTTTTTGCGGCGCCCGCATCCCGCTTTGTGACCGGGCAGGTGCTTTACCTCGACGGCGGCATCACTGCCTCGCAGTAGGTACTAGCGTTTACCTGCCAAGGCTGCAACGGCATGCTGCACGCCGCCGCCGATGGGAATGCCCTGTACCTGCATGGCCGCTTCCAGGCCGGCCAGGCAACCCAGGATCATGGCCGGGTTCATGTCACCCAGGTGGCCGATGCGAAAGGTTCTTCCCGCCAGCGGGCCCAAACCGCCTGCAATCGCCACCTGAAACCGTTCGCGCGCAACGGTGCGCAAGGCTTCGGGATCAATGCCCGCAGTGACAGACACCGTGGTGACGGAGACCGAACGTGCGGCCGGCTCGCGCACAAAAAGACCCAGAGCACCGCCTTCACTCCAGGCATCGACAGCGGCGTGCACCGCACTGGCGATCAGCTGGTGGCGGGCGATGACCTCTTCGACGCCCTCATGAAAGATCAGCCCCAGTGCAGCCTCCAGGCCGAACAGCAGGCTTTGTGGCGGCGTGCCGCAGAACTTGCGGTAGCTGAGCGGGCTTTGCCGCCGCGCCCAGTCCCAGTAAAAGCGCGGCGAGGGATTGGCAGCGGCTACTTTCATCGCGGCGGCATCCGCGGCGACAAAGGCCAGGCCGGGCGGCACCATCAAGCCTTTTTGCGAGGCGCCCAGCACGACGTTGGCGCCCAGCGCATCCATGGCAAAGGGCGCCGCCCCCAGCGACGCGACCACATCTACCACCAGTAGCGCGGGGTGGGCCGTGGCTTCCAGCACCCGCCGGACCTT
Source organism: Polaromonas sp. P1_F8 (assembly GCF_056405635.1). Lineage (NCBI taxonomy): Bacteria > Pseudomonadati > Pseudomonadota > Betaproteobacteria > Burkholderiales > Comamonadaceae > Polaromonas > Polaromonas sp. P1_F8. The sequence continues at coordinate 306,794 of NZ_JBFUBS010000004.1, forward strand.
GCCCGGGTCACTGGTCATGCCGCTCGCAGTGTCGGTATGAACCACAAACACCGCCACGATGGCATGCGCAGTGTCGGCGCGCAGCGCGGCTTCCATCGCCGGCACGTCAATCGGGTAACCCTCGCGCCAGGGCGTGCGGATGACTGCTGCGCCCATGGCCTCGGCCTGTATGGCCCAGGATTCGGAGAAGTGCCCCGTTCCGGCGATCAGCACCTGCTGCCCAGGCGCCAGCAGGTTGGCGATCACGGCCTCCCAGGCGCCGTGGCCGTTGCAGGCATACAGGAAGACGTCGGCCGCGGCGGTTTGCAGCAGCGCCTTGAGCCCGGTCTCGCAGGCCTGGATCACACGATCAAGCCGCGGGTCGGCCAGGTCCATGGGCTGGCGCCGCATCGCATCCATGACCTCGTCAGGCACCCGCGTGGGGCCAGGTGAATGGAGGAAGCGATGGCCGGGGATGCGTTTATGAGGCGTCATGACAAAAAATTATGCACCTGCCGGCTTGCGATTGACCAGCACAATGCCCGCCGCGACCGTGGCCAGCGCCACCAGCAGGCCGGTGGTGACACTTTCTTTCAGCCACAGCGCGCCGAACAGCAGCGCGAACAGCGGCGTGAAAAACACGAACACCGAAATCTTGGTGGCCGGGTAGCGCCCCAGCATCCACATCCAGGCCAGGTAGCTGGCGAATGCGCCTATGACGGTCTGCAGCAGCAGGGAAGTAATGGCAAACGGGCTGAAATGCCACGACCATTGCTCGCCCAGGTAGAGCGACAGGGCCGGAAACACTGCGGCGCTGACGGCCAATTGGTAGAACAGGAGTTTTTCAGCGGAGATGCTGACCAGTTTGGTGGCACGTATTACCACCGTGGTCAGGCCCCACAGCATGCCGGCGGCCAGCGCGAGCAGGTCGCCGCGCGCGGTCGATGCGTGGTCACCGGTGAAGCCTTCACGCAGCGCGAACACCACGGCGGCGAAGGCGCACAGCAGGCCCAACCATTGCACGCCGCGCAGGCGTTCGGACTTCACCCACAGCGGTACCAGCAGGGCGACCCAGAAAGGCGAGGTGTACAAAAACACCGTGAGGCGGGAAGCACTGGTGTATTGCAAGCCTACATAAATGCAGGCGAACTCCGCGCCGAACAGCGCGCCCGCCAGCAGCCCGGCTTTGAGCGAACCGTCGTGTCGAAACAGCGGGATCTTGCGCCACAGGCACCAGAGCCAGAGCAATGCCGTGGCGCCAACCAGCCGCAGCGAGGCCTGGAACATCGGCGGTATTTCGCTGATCGTGGCCTTGATCAGGACCTGCTGCAGGCCCCAGAACAGGCAGCAGCCCAGCAGCAGGGACATGGCGAGGAGATCGAGATTGGCTTTGCGGGCTGTTGTCATGCCTTGATGGTAGCCCGACCCCAGGCAGCTCGCTGGCCGGGGTAACAAGGAATACCATTGCGTTAAATCCCTGGACAAGGTGCTGCTGTGGACCACAAATGGCTGGAAGATTTCATTGCACTGGCGCGAGAACGCAGTTTTTCTAGAGCGGCAGAGCTTCGCCATGTGACGCAGCCGCAGTTTTCGCGCCGCATACGCGCGCTGGAGCTGTGGGTGGGCGCCGACCTGATCAATCGCGCGGTGATGCCTCTGGCCCTGACGGCCGCCGGGGAAGAGCTGCTGCCGGTGGCGCGCCGCGCAGCGGCGAGCCTTAACGATGCGCGCTCCCGCATCCGCCATGCACGGGGCGGGCTGGACTGGGTCACGTTGGCAACAGGCCGCACGCTCTCACGCAGCGCCGTACCTGACTGGCTCGCACGCGCCAAGCGCGGGGCCGGGGAGTTTCGCTTGCGCATTCTCACAGGCTCCATCCATGAAGGCGCCACGGCCCTGGAGCAGGGGGCTGCTGATTTCCTGCTGTCGTTCACGCATCCGCGGCTGCCGCTGTTGCTGGACGAACAGACGTTCGAAGGACTCGCGCTGGGCACCGACGAATTGGTGGCCGTCAGCGCACCGCGCGCCGATGGCCAGCCGCAGCATGCCCTGCCCGGTACGGCCCGCAAGCCGGTGCCGGTACTGGGTTATGCGCCTACGCTCGCGCTTGGCCAGATCCTTCAGGACGGGCTCAGCCGCAGTGCGCGCGAGCTGCATCTGCACACCGTGACCGAGTCTGACTTCGCCGAGTCGCTGCATGAGCAGGCCTTGCAGGGCGTGGGACTGGCCTGGCTGCCGCGCGGACTGGTCGAAGGCGACCTGCGCAACGGAAGGCTGGTCGAAGCGGACGGCAAGGGCGTGACGGTCCGGTTTGAGATCCGCCTGTACCGGCCGCGCAGCCCGCGCAATGAATTGGTGCAGCGCATCTGGTCCGCCAGCACGCCGGCTGCTTCCTGAATCCAGGTCGCATGCGCCCATGCGTGATACGCATGGGCCGCGCAGGGGCGGCTCCTAGACTGGCGCCATCAACAAGGAGACCGCCATGCCAGGAATGTTTACCCTCAATCGCCGCGGCGTGAGCCGCACACTTTGCCTTGCCGCCGCAGGGCTGCTGGGCTTGCCGGCTGCGTGGGGCCAGACCTGGCCCGCCGGCAAGCCCATTTCGCTGGTGGTGGGCTACCCTGCCGGCGGAAGCGTGGACCTGGTGGCGCGCATCATCGCCGAGCCGCTGGCGAAGCGCCTGGGCACACCCGTGGTGATCGAGAATATCGGCGGCGCCGGTGGAACCATAGGCGCCCAAAAAGTGGTCAGTGCCGCGCCCGACGGCTATACGCTGCTGCTGGGTTCGGGCAGCGAAATCTCGATTGCCAAACTGTTCAACGCTGCAGTCAAGTACAACGGTGAAACCGACTTGAGCCCGGTCGGGCTGATAGGCGTCACGCCAATGGTCTTTGTGACCAATACCAAGACCGGCGTCAAAACCATGGAGGAAGCGATTGCCAAATCCAAACGCGAACGCAACCAGCTGAGCTTTGCCTCTTCGGGCATAGGCACGCCGCTGCATGTGTCGGGAGAGCTGATCAACCTGATGGCTGGCACCACCTTCCGCCATGTGCCCTATCGCGGCGCAGGTCAGCAGCTGCAGGACTTGCTGGGCGGCAATATCGAGTTCAGTGTCTCTGTGCTTTCCTCCGCGCTGCCACACATCGAGTCCGGCAAGATGATCCCCTTGGGCGTCACCACGCCGACGCGTTCGCGGGCTGCACCGCAAATCCCTGCACTCGGCGAGAACCCCAAGCTCAAGGGTTACGACATGAACGTCTGGTTCGGCCTCTTCGGGCCCGCCAAGCTGCCGGCGCCCATGGTGGCGCGCCTGAACAGGGAGCTCAACGAAATCCTGCGCGAAGAAGCCGTCTGGCAAAAGCTCCAGAAAGCGGGCATCTCCAATGACGGCGGCGCGCCACAGGCGCTCACGGCCTTTATCCGGGCTGAAACCCAGCGCGTGCGCAACGTGGTCAACAAGGCGGTGGCGACCGGCGCTACCTCGTAAGCCGTCAGCGGGAATTCACCCAAGCCCATGCGGTGCCGTTGAAGCTGCAGCCGCCGGGGCCGGGGCAACGGCGGCAGGCCCAAAGAAGACCGTAACTCGCCCTGAACTGTATTTGTTAGTCGCGAAGCGTGCTGGCCAGGCTCCTCCGGAGCACTGGCGGGGCTCTGCACGCCGCGCAATATTTTTAGCCCGACACGGAGGGAATTGTCATGCACTTATCTGTCATATCAATGTTGCGCAGGCTCGCCTGCGGTCTGCTATTGCCGCTTGCTGTTTCGGCTTCGGCGCTGGCCCAGGAAGCGAAGAAACCTAACGTGGTGCTCATCGCCACAGGCGGCACGATTGCCGGCGTCGGCGCATCGAGCACCAATATCGGCGCCTATCAGGCCGCTGTGGTTGCTGTCGACAAGATCATGGCCGCCGTGCCGGAAATCCAGACGATTGCCAACGTCAAGGGCGAGCAGATCTTTCAGGTCGGCTCACACAACCTCACCAACGACCGCCTGCTTCAACTTGCCCGGCGGGTGTCTGAACTCCTCCGGTCGGACGAGGTCGATGGCATCGTGATCACCCACGGCACCGATACCCTGGAAGAGACCTCGTACTTTCTCAATCTCACCGTCAAAAACAACAAGCCGGTCGTGATGCTCGGGTCCATGCGGCCCGGCACGGCGCTCAGCGCAGATGGGCCGCTTAACCTCTACAACGCGGTGGCGGTCGCCGGGAGTAAAGAAGCGGTGGGGAAAGGGACTTTGGTGGTCATGAATGACGAGATTCACAGCGCTCGCGATGTCACTAAAACCAATGCCACCCGGGTTGACACCTTTAAATCTCCCTACGGTCCGCTCGGTCTCGTGGTCGAAGGTCAGGCCAGGTTCTACCGTGCGCTGATTCGCCCGCATACAGTGCAGAGTGAGTTCGACATTGACAAGATACAGGCGCTGCCGCAGGTCGACATTGCTTACGGCTATCAGAACATGAACCGTGCGGCATACGACGCGCTGGTCGCATCCGGGGCCAAGGGCATCATTCATGCGGGTGTCGGTGCGGGAAGCGTTCCTGAGTACATAGCTGGCCCGCTTAACGAGATTCGCGCCAAGGGGGTGTTTGTCGTTCGGGCAACCCGTACCGGCAGCGGTGTGGTCATTCGGAATAATTCGGTGAAGGATGACGTCAATGACTGGCTCGTTGTTGACGACCAGAATCCCCAGAAGGCCCGAATTCTTCTGGCCTTGGCCTTGACGAAGACAAGGGACACCAAAGAGCTGCAGAAAATCTTCTGGCGGTATTGAAACGTGAATCGATCAGGAAGCGATCAGGCCAAGTCTGGCGAGCTCACCCCAAAACCCCACGCGGTGCAGCTTCAGCCGCCCGGGTTGTCGTTTTGGGCGGCGTCCTCCACAGGGGTGGCGCATGTGCAGGAGCGCACTTCAACCGAAGCCGGCCCGGACGTGCTGGTGACGGCGCTGGTGCACGGCAACGAATATTCGGGCGCCTGGGCGCTGGACGCGTTTCTTCTTAGCGGGCTGCAGCCGCGGCGCGGGCGAATCACTGCCGTGTTCTGCAACACCGAGGCCTTCATGCGGTTTGACACCCGCAAGCCCGATGCCTCCCGCTTTGTGGACGAAGATTTCAACCGCGTGTGGTCCGCTGACCTGCTGGACGGCCCCACGCGCAGCGCCGAGCTGCTGCGCGCCCGCGAAATCCGGCCGTTTGTTGACCGCGCCACCCACCTGCTGGACCTGCATTCCATGCATGAGCCCGGTGGCGCTTTGCTGGTAACGGGCATGCTGCCGCGCAATATTGCTTTTGCGCAAAGCCTGGGTACCTCGGGTCAGGTGGTCGTCGATGCCGGCCACGCCGATGGTGTCCGCATGCGGGACTACGGGCCGTTTGGTGACGAAAACGGCGACCGCGTTGCCCTGCTGCTGGAGGCCGGCCAGCACTGGGAACTGGCGTCGCTGCAGGCGGCACGCAACGTGCTCATGCGGTTTTTGGTGTGCGCCGGGGTGATGGATCGCAGCGACGTGCCGCCCGGCTGGCTGCTGCCCGATGCGCCGCCGCCGCCGCCCGTGACGGTGACACACCGCGTTGTTGCGCGGTCAATGGACTTTGCGTTTGTGCAGGATTTTTGCGGCGGCGAAACCATACGCCATGCCGGCACGCCGATTGCGCATGATGCGGGCGAGCCGGTGGTGACACCCTACGACGACTGTGTGCTGGTCATGCCGTCGGTGAGGCAGTTGCGGCCCGGTGTGACGACCGTGCGGCTGGGCCGGCTGGGCTGAACACAGCCCAGCGCAGGAGCGGTTTACAGCGGATGCTCGGTATAAAACTTGCCGCCGTGAAACAACAACGGCGCGGCGCCCGCACGGTGGGTGCAGCGCTCCACTTCGCCCACGAAAATCACGTGGTCGCCTTCTTCATACCGGCTGCGGTTGAAGCACTCGAAAGTGGCGGCTGCGCCTGTCAGCAGCGGCGTGCCGCCGACGCCCTCCGTAAACAGCACGCCCTTCCAGCGGTCTTCGCGCCGGCTGGCAAAGCGCTCGGCCAGCTCTTTCTGGTCAGCCGCCAGGATGTTGATGGCGTAGTGTGATCCGGTGCTGAGCGCGGCCATCGATCCGGCCGCCTGCGCCAGGCTCCAGAGCACCAGCGGCGGCTGCAGCGATACCGAGTTGAAAGAGTTGGCGGTCAGCCCGACCAAGGCGCCCTGCGGCGTCCGTGCGGTGACGATGGTGACCCCGGTGGCAAACATGGCCAGCGAAGCCCGAAACTCCCGCTGGGAGAAGCTGGGGCTGCTCGCTTTGCGGGGAATGGCGGGGGTCAGCATAGAAGGGTAATTTAACTGAACTGCCACGGGCGCACCTGCGGCGGGGTTTAGCCGCCTCTTGCGGGCAGCCGGTTGCCTGCCAGTTAAACTGGCTGTCATGTCTTTTTCTCGTTCCGCCGCCGTTTTTTTTGCTATTTATTTGATAGCTGCTGGCGCACGTGCAGATTCGCCTTGCGCCGATTACTCATCCAAACTCCCCAATGTGAGGCAGGAGCTGTGCGCGGCAGCGCAACTGCAGCCTTCGGGGACGCGCTCGGTTAACGGCCGCGTACTCTGGGTGCGCGATATCAAGCCAGAATCCCCCAGCTTGCGTGTGCTGGTCGTCGGTGCGATTCACGGCGACGAGCTGTCCTCCGGGGCGGTGGCGCTGCACTGGATCAGGCTGGCTTCCCAGCCGCCGCTGGACTCTCCGCAGGCGATCCACTGGCGGTTCGTTCCTGTGCTCAATCCGGACGGCGTGCTCTCCAGCCCGCCGCGCCGCGCCAACGCGCGCGGCGTGGATTTGAACCGCAATTTCCCCACCCCGAATTGGGAGCGGGACGCGAAGGTTTATTGGGAAAAGCGCACAGGGAAAGACCCGCGCCGCTGGCCCGGCCCCAGGCCGCTGTCCGAGCCCGAGTCACGGTTTTTGCACGAGCAGATGCAGAGCTTCAAACCCAACCTGATTGTCAGCATTCATGCGCCTTATGGCGTGCTCGACTTTGACGGCCCCTCCGTGCCGCCCTCCAGGCTGGGGCGCCTGTACCTTGATCAGGTGGGCATCTTCCCGGGCTCGCTGGGCAACTATGGCGGTGTGCACAAGGGGGTGCCCGTGGTCACCATCGAATTGCCCAATTCGACACGCACGCCGCTGGACGCAGAGATGCGCCAGATGTGGCTGGATTTATTGCGCTGGATGAGCGAGAAAGTGGTTGTTCAGGCACATCTGCCGGCCGGCGGAGCGGTGCCCGCTGCGCATCCGGTGCCGTGAGCGGCTTCCACGCTCACGGCACCTAAAGCTTTTTGTAGGCCCGATCAAGCTCCACACCCTTGGTGGTGTCGGTGAGTCCTCTTTTGACATCCTTGCCGGCCTGTTCAATTGCGGCATCGGGCATGGCATGAGTCATGTCCACCGCCTGGTCACGTTCGTGCGGCAATTCCAGGCTGGCCTCAACGGCGCCATCCTTCAGGGTGTCCTGCTTGCCGGGACGGGAGCGTTGTGCGCGAGGGTCTTTGGCCGGCATGCCTTTGCCGGCAGGGCGGTCGGCGGGCCTACCCGGGTCGGGATTGCCGTGTTGGGATGAGTTCATGTATCGACTGTGCAGCAGCACCCCTTGCCGGGCTGTCAGCCTGGCAAACCATGCCCTGTAGGAAAAGGCCACCTGTCCCACAGGGGCAGCGCGATCCTCAGCCGGCGAGAAAACCAGCCGCCTGCGCCAACGCCACCGAGTCGGCCTTGACAGCGTCGGGCGGTCCGCCTTTGCCCCACAGCTCGCCGCCATAGTTCATGGCCATGAACTGCGCGCAGAGCCTGATTGAGTCCACCATGGGCTGCGCTTTGGCGCGGTCGCCGCTGGTGGTGATCAGCCACAAGGTTTTTTTCGCCATCTCGTCCTTGAAGGGCAGGCCGGGCACGCGCATCCAGGCGCTCCAGTGGTCGAGGTAAATCTTCAGCGGCGCCGGAATGCTGTACCAGTACACCGGGGCCACAAACACAATGTCGGTGGCGTCCATCGTGGCGTCCAGCAGCATCTTCATGTCGCCTTCCGGCATGGCGTACTGACCCATGGTGTGGCGCTGATCGACAAACAGCGGCATCCGCATGCGGGACAGGTGATGCCAGGCCTGGGGCGTGCCGGCCGGCAGTGCGGCGGCGGCTTGCTGCGCCAGCCACTCGGTGTTGCCCAACGCGCCGGGCTCGCGTGTGGAGGTGGCAAGAAAAAGAAATCGGGGGTTCGGATTCATGGCGGCCATGGTACTGGCTGATGCAGGCCTTTGCTTGTACAGGGTCTGGGTACCGCGTGCCAGAATAAAGCGATAAAACGCAGCCTCACCGGAGCCTTCCTCGCCATGATCCATATTCGCGACATCGACCACATCGTCCTTCGGGTCACAGATCTGCAGGGCATGCTGCGCTTTTACCAGCAGGTGCTGGGCTGCAGCCTGGAACGCCGGCAGGACGAAATCGGCCTGGTGCAACTGCGTGCCGGGCGTTCGCTGGTGGACCTGGTGCCGGTGGATGGCACGCTGGGCCGGGCCGGCGGCGCGGCTCCAGGCAAGGAGGGCCGCAACGTCGATCATGTCTGCTTTCGTGTCGAGCCCTTCGACGCGGAGGCCATTCGCCGCCACCTGGCGGCCCACGGCGTTGAGGCAGGCAAGGTGGAGTCGCGCTATGGCGCCGAGGGCGAAGGGCCTTCGATTTATCTCAACGACCCCGAAGGCAACACCGTGGAACTCAAGGGGCCGGCATGGCCCGAGGGCGCCAACCCTAAAACTGCCGCCAGCCCTGCCACGCCGTGAAGCATGCGCCGGCGATCAGCACGGCACCCACGGCGCGCGCCATGGCAACACTGGCGCCCGGCCGCTCCGCCAGCCATCGCCGGGTACCCGCAGCAGCCAGCGCCAGCGAACCGTATACGCCGCTCTGGGTAATGGCGATGATCAATCCAAGCGCCACAGCCTGAACCCAGAGCGAGCCGTATTCCAGCCGCAAAAACTGCGGAAAGATGGCCAGCATGAAAAGGTAGGCTTTCGGGTTGAGCAGGCAGGTGAGTGCGGCTTGCCGGAAGGTGCGCCACGGGGACGGCGGCTCGATGTCCGGCAAGGCGCCGAAAACAGACGTGCTGCGCATCAGTGACCACCCGATCCAGGCGATATACAGGCTGCCCGCCGCCAGCATGACATTGACCATGCCCGGAACCAGCTGCAGCAGGATGCCCAGCCCCAGCGCGCCTGCCACGACGTGGCAAATACCGCCCGCCACAACGCCCGCGACGGCGAAGAGGCCGGCCCTGCGCCCGCCGGTCAATGAGCTGGCCATGACGAACGCCATGTCCATGCCGGGCAGGATGATGATGCCCAGCACCATGAGAAAAAACAGCCAGAGGTGTGCGAAGTGGTCCATCAACGAGCCTGTTTTTTTTAGCGGTGTACTGCGTGGTAAGCGGGGCGTGACAGGCTCATCACCCAATTGGTTTCCCAGTGGCGGCCGCCGTCTTCCGAAAAGGCCTGTTCCCAGCGGGCGTGGGTAGGTGTGATGCCGGACCAGGTGAAGCGAACCCGCACCGGCCGGCCTTCATGGCTGTCGTTTCCCTCAAACCGGCCTATGCCGCCGGCAAACGAACCGGTCATCGGCGGCTGCAGCAAGCCGTTGTTCTGGCTGACCCAGTAAATGCACCACAACCGCGTTTGCGGATTGAAAAACCGCAAGGCCATGCCGATGGTCTCCTTGTCTTCGGTGACCAGGTCGTTCATGTTGCCGAGCCCGCCCAGCAGCAGTGCGCCGTCCTGCACGGCTTCGAAACTTTCCCAGTCGGTGCAGCCCTCCAGTCGCCGGCGCAGACGCTTGTTGCTGACCAGCCAACGCCCGGTGATGAAATTGAAGTCATGGCGCCCGTCGACGAGCTCGGCAAGGTCCGGTGTGTGAGTCAGGGTGGTGGTCATGGCTTGAAGTGCTTGTGGCACTGCAGTGGATATGTGAAAACCAGTCTATAAAGGTAATAGGGCTGTTTCGGCCCTAATTAGGCGTTAGACTTTTCACCATGTATTCCCCCACTACACGCGTGCTCACCGTCCTGGAACTGCTGCAGTCCCATGGCCGGCTGAGCGGTGCCGAGCTGGCGCGGCGGCTGCAGGTGGATGGCCGCACCCTGCGCCGCTACATCGCCAAGCTGGAAGACCTGGGCATTCCGGTGGTGGCCGAGCGTGGCCGCTACGGGTGCTACAGCCTGATCGCCGGCTTCAAGCTGCCGCCGATGATGTTCACCGACGACGAAGCGCTGGCCCTGTCGCTGGGCCTGCTTGCCGCGCGCGGCCTGGGGCTGGCCGAGGCGGCGCCTGCTGCGGAAAGCGCGCAGGCCAAGCTGGAGCGCGTGATGCCGTACCAGCTGAAAAACCGCGTCCGTGCGCTCGGTGAAACAGTGACGCTGGACATGCGCCATGCGGTGGCCCCCGGCGACAACACGGCGTTGCTGGCCTTGAGCACCGCAGCGCATGGCTGGCAGCGCGTGCACATGGCGTACCGTTCAGCCGACGACGACGTCACCGAGCGTGACTTTGATGCCTACGGCCTGGCATTTCGCCGCGGCCGCTGGTATGTGGTGGGCTGGTGCCATCTTCGCGGGGCGCTGCGCTCGTTCCGCCTGGACCGTGTGCAGGAAGTGCGGCCGCTCAACGTGGTGTTCACGCCGCCGGCAGATTTCAATGCCGCGCAGCATCTCGTCCTGGGGCTGGCCACCATGCCGCGCACAAATACCGTGCGCCTGTTGCTGCACACCGACCTGCAGACGGCGCAAATGGAGCTGCCGGACAGCATCGGCGTGTTCCAGCCCAGTGACGAAGGCGTGTTGCTGCACAGCCAGACCGACCACATCCCGTGGTTCGCCCGACAGCTTTCGCGGCTGCCATTTGCTTTCGAAATCCAGGAGCCGCCTGCGCTGCGCGCCGCACTGCGCGAACACGCACAACGCACGCTGGCCCAGCATGCGGCCTGAACAGGCAGGCGTGGATCAGGCGGTTTCAGGTTCCAGGCGGCCGCGCGCACGGGCCAGCCCATAAAAACCGAAATCCATGGCCGGGACCTCCCCGCAGATCAGTTCGGCCATGGCCTTGCCCGACCCGGCGCCATGCGTCCAGCCCAGTGTGCCGTGCCCGGCGTTCACCCACAGGCGGCCGACTTTGGTCTTGCCGATATAGGGAATGTTGGTGGGCGTGGCGGGACGCAGGCCGGTCCAGAAATTCGGCGTACCGCCCTGCGCTTCAAGGCGGGTGTCACACACGCCCGGCAGCACTTCTTCGATGCGGTCGGCCAGCATTTTGCAGCGCGCCCTGGCCAGCGGAGTGTCCAGCGAAAGGTCGTAGCCGCCGACTTCGATGGTGCCAGCCACGCGCAAGTGATCACCGAGGCGGCTCATGGCGCATTTGACTTCGTCGTCAATGGTGCTGACGAAGGGCGCCAGTTCCGGCTTGAGCAGCTTGAAGGTGGCGCTGTAGCCCTTGCCCGGATAGATCGGCAGGTCAACGCCCACCGTGCGCAACAGCGGCGCCGTGTACGAACCGCAAGCCACCACGATCTCGTCGGCCTTGAGTTTCATGACGGGATTCTCACTGCTGCCCGGCACGGTGCGTGCCTGGACGGCGACTGACTGGACCGTTCCACCGGACTTTTCCAGTCCCTTGATGTCGTGTCCGTAGAGAAAGCGTACGCCTCCGTCGGCGCAGCGCTGCGCCAGCGCCTGGGTGAAGACGCGCGCGTCGCCGCTTTCGTCGCTGGCGGTATAAGTGCCTCCCACGATGCGGTGCGCAAATGACTTGAAGGCCGGCTCTATGCCCAGCAACTCGGCCGTGCTCACCACGCGGCGCGCCACGCCGTACTTCTGCATCAACGCGGCCGCTTCACCGGCGGTATCGAACGATTTCTGGTCGGTGTAGTAGTGCGCGATGCCGCGCTCCAGCCGGTTGTATTCAATGCCGGTGACCCTGACCACCTCCTTGAGCGCGATATGGCTGTAAGCGCCGAGCGCCACCAGCTGCTGCACGTTGCGCTCAAACGCGGTGTCGTTGCATTGCGACAGGAACTGCAGGCCCCAGCGCCATTGCTGCCAGCCGTCGCCGAAGGGCAATTGCGGCCGGAACAGCAGGGGGGCGTCGTTGCGAAACATCCATTTCAGGGCCTTCAGGGGGGCGTCCTTGTTGGCCCAGGGCTCGCAATAGCTGACCGAAATCTGTGCGGCATTGCCAAAACTGGTTTCCAGGGCGGCTCCGGGCTGCCGGTCCACCACGGTCACCTCATGGCCGCGCTCCAGCAGGTGCCAGGCGGTGCTGACGCCGATGATTCCCGCTCCCAAAACCACTACTTTCATACAAGCCCCTTTACAGCTTTCAAGTGTGAAGGATGTTGCTTTCAATTAATAGAAAAATTAAACTATCAGTGAAAACATCAGAACAACTAATACAAAGGAGGCTCTGCATGAGCACTTTTGATCCGGATGCGCTCGAATGCCTGGCAGCCATCGTGGAAGAGGGCGGCTTTGAGCGGGCGGCCCAGCGCCTGTCGATCACGCAGTCGGCGGTGTCGCAGCGCCTGCGTGCACTGGAGGCCCAGGTCGGCACCGTGCTGATCGTGCGCAGCAGGCCGCTCAAACCCACATCCGCCGGGCAGCTGCTGCTGAAACACACCAAGATGCTGCGCCTGCTGCGCGCCGACCTTGAGCGGGACATGAAAGAGCTGGCGCCCAGCTCCCTCGGCGGCGCGCGCGAAGAAGAACGAATCTCGATTGCCATCAATGCCGACAGCATTGCCACCTGGGCCCTACCGGCGCTGACCGATCTGGCGCAGCAGGGCCTGCCCATGGAGATCATCCACGACGACCAGAACTTCACCCACGAGTGGTTGCGTGAAGGCCAGGTGCTGGGCTGCGTCACCACGCTCAAGCAGGCACTGCGCGGCTGCAAGGTGGAACCGCTGGGCGCGATGCAGTACATCGCGGTGGCTACACCAGGCTTTGCGCAAAAAAGGCTTGGCCTGGGCGAGGGCCCTGGCGGCAAGCAGAACGCGCCCGCCCTGACGCAATACAACTTTCGCGATGTGCCTTTTATCGCGTTCAACCGCAAAGACGAATTGCCGGTCGATTTCGTCGGCAAAGCTTTCGGGCTCAAGCGCGTCACCCTCAACCAGCTCTTTGTGCCGTCATCGGAAGGCATGGTCAGGGCTGTGCTGGCGGGCTGGGGCGTCAGCGTGGTGCCGCGCCTGCTCGCGCAAGGACTGATTGACACAGGCCAGCTCGTCAATGTGGCCTCCAGCTACACCCTGCCCATCCAGCTCTACTGGCATTGCTGGAACCTCGAGTCTGAAGTGCTGGATGCGCTCACCGCCGCACTCAAGCAGTCTGCAGCGCAGTCGCTGGTACCCTGATTAATGGGACACCGGGGCAGCCATGCGGTGGTCGCTGTTTCACTCGCTGACAAAGACGGGGAAGGGAGTAATCCCATTTACAAAAGGCAGCGGCTTCCGCACACTGTGACCTGATGCGCGCTTGGCGCTGCATTGCAGTGAAAGGCACGAGGTAACGAATGCTGGGATGGCTGGGGCTGCGTACCCGTCTGGTTTTGCTGGTGCTGCTCGCGCTGCTCCCGCTGTTCGGCTTGCTCGCGTATTACGCCGAACAAGGCCGCCGCACTGCACTGGAACATGCACAGGTTGACCTGCAGGCCCAGGTCGCGCTGCTCGCCACACACCAGCATCGCACGGTGGACAAAGTCCATGAGCTTCTCAACGGCCTGGCCAGTGCGCCTCATATCAAGAGCCACGAGCCCGGGCTGTGCGGGCAACAGCTGAAAAACATCCATCAGGAGCACCCCGAGTTCACCCATGTCGGCGTTGCTGCGCCGGACGGCCGGCTGGTCTGCAGCTCATTGGGCCTTCCTGCCGGCAGTATCCAGGAAGATGACCGGCCATTTTTCCTGCAAATCATGGCCGGCCAGCGTTTTGCCATTGGGACTTACGGCATTGGCCGCAGCAGTGGCCTGCCGGGCCTGATCTTCGCCATACCGGTCCACACCGATTCCGGCGCCATGGGGGGCGTGGCCTTTGCCTCCCTGGGCCTGAAGGCGCTGGCAGAACCCTTGAGCGCCGTGTCGATGATGCCGGGCGCAAGGTTGACGGTACTCGACCGGGATGGCGTGGTTCTGGCTGTTTCCCCGCAGGCACCTTCCTGGCTGGGCCGGCAGCACCCGGACGCCGCCGTGCGCCAGGGTGTGCAAACGCGCCACCTGGGCGTATTGCATGCGCCTGATGCGCAGGGAAGCCAGCGGGTCTACGCTTTTGCGCCGGTCCCCGTCGAAGGCCACGATGGGCTATTTGTGGCAGTCAGTGTCCCGCAGGAAATCATCGGTGCAGAAAGCCGCGACAACCTGCTTTCGGAGCTGGCGGCCCTGCTCGCCATGGCCGTGGCAAGCGCAGCCTGTGCGTGGTGGATGGGCAACCGCCTGATCGTCAATCCGGCCAAGGCGATCCTGAAAGAGGCCAATGAAGTTGCAGAGGGCAATCTTGCGGCGCGCGTCAGGCTGGGCCCTCTCTACCGGGGCGAGCTCGGTGATATCGGGCAGACCTTTAACCGCATGGCGGGCTCGCTTCAGGCGCGCCAGGAAGAGCTTGACGCCGCGCTCAGCCGCGTCGACAAAGAGCGCTCATTGCTTGACCTGATTCTCAACAGCATGAGTGAAGGGGTGATCGCAGCGGACACCGAAGGGCGCTTCCTGGTGTTCAACGCGACGGCCCGCAAGCTCTTCAATGCGGCTACACCGGGCCCTGGCATGCGGGTCGAGGAATGGCGGCGCAACCATGAGCTGCTGATGCTTGACGGCAAAACCCACTTGCCGGAAGCTGAACGGCCGCTGACACGCGCTGCCCGCGGCGTCAGCACCGACAACTGGGACCTCGTATTTCGCAGGCCCGGCGCCGAAGATCGGGTGCTCCGCATGAGCACCCGGCCCTTGCGCGGTGACGACGGCACGCTGGTTGGTGGCGTCGCGGTGTTCAACGACATCACCAAAGCCAAGGCCGCCGAACAATTCGCGAAGGCACAGGAACAGGTGCTGGCGCTGATTGCCGGGAGCGCGCCCTTGCAGCGCTCGCTCGAAGCCGTGGTGCAATTAATTGAGACGAGTTCCCCGGACAGCCTGTGCTCGATCCTGCTGCTGGATGGCCAGCACCTGCGCCTCGGTGCAGCGCCCAGCCTGCCGGACAGCTACAACCAGGCCATTGAAGGCCTGCCGGTGGGTGAAGGGGTGGGTGCCTGCGGTACCGCGGCGTTTCGCAACGAGATGGTCGTGGTGGAAGACACCCAGCTGGATCCGTTGATGAAAGACTATCGCGAACTCCTGGCCACGCACAACCTGCGCGCCTGTTGGTCGCATCCCGTGGTGTCTACCACTGGCGAGCCGCTGGCGACGTTTGCCATCTACCACCGCTATCCGTGTGCCCCCCAGGCGCACGACCTGGAGCTGATCGCCACCGCGGCGCGGCTGGCCGGCATTGCGCTGGTACGTGCCCGCGCCGAGGCGGCGCTGGTCAGCAGCGAAGCGCGCTTTCGTGAGCTTGCAGAAAACATCAACGACGTTTTTTACAACGTGGATCCCCGCTCGGGCCAGCTTCTCTATATCAGCCCCGGCTATGAGAAGGTGTGGGGGCGCAGCCGCGAGAGCCTGTATGCCAACCCCCTGTCATATGCCGACGCGGCGCTGCCGGAGGATCAGCCTTTGCTGAAGCTCGCCAGGAAGCGCAACCGAACCGGCGAATCCTCCGACATCGAATACCGCATCCTGTCCACGGACGGCAAGCTCCGGTGGATACACGACCACTCCTATCCGGTGCTCGATGCGTCGGGCGTGCTCGAACGTGTGGTGGGCACCGCGCGCGACATTACCGACCGCAAGCTTGCCGACCTGGCGCTCGCAAACACCAACCGGGCCCTGCAGATGCTGAGCCAGTCCAGCATCGCCATTAACCGAATCGAAGACGAGGAGGCCCTGTTGGCCGAAGTCTGCCGTGTCGCTGTCGACGTGGGCAACTACCGCATGGCATGGGTCGGGTATGCGCAGAACGACGAAGCGCGCACCATACAGCCCATGGTGCACGCCGGTAACGAGGGTGGCTACCTGACGGTGATCCGCCTGACCTGGCGCGATGACCAGGTCACGGGCCAGGGCCCCGCGGGCCAGGCCATTCGTACGGGGCTGCCCCAGCAAAGTGGCGACATCGGTCAGGCTGAAAATCACTTCTACTGGCATGCCGACGCGATGAAGCGAGGCTACCGGAGCGCGGTCTGCCTGCCCTTGCGCGAAGGGGCCCGCAGTTTTGGTGTGCTGTGCCTTTATTCGGCCGAAGCGCAGCACTTCACCCCTGAAGAAATCAAGCTCCTGCAGGAGCTTGCCGACAACCTGGCATTCGGCATCGTCAGCTTGAGAGAACGGCTGGAGCGCCAGCGCAGCCAGGAGGCTGCGCGCCAGGCCGCAGTCAAACTGCGCGAACAGGCCTCGCTGCTGGACAGGGCCCAGGATGCCATCATGGTCCGCAACCTGGACCGGACCATACGTTTCTGGAACAAGAGTGCCGAACGCCTTTACGGGTGGACGGCCGAAGAAGTGCTGGGAAAATCGATGGAAGAGTTCATGTACGAGGATCCCCAGGTGCTTGTGGGCGCCATGGCCCGCACGCTGGCCAATGAAGGGGACTGGACCGGTGAACTGGAGCAGCGCGCCAGGGATGGTTCAACGGTGGCCATCGAAGCACGCTGGACGGTGGTGCGCGACGAAGAAGGCAAGGTCAACGGGGTGCTCGGCATCAACACCGATATCCGAGAACGCCGGCGTGCGCGTGAAGAAATTTTGCGGCTCAACGCCAGCCTGGAAGAGCGCGTGCAGCAGCGCACCGCGCAGCTCGAATTTGCCAACAAACAACTGGAAGCGTTTTCCTATTCCGTATCCCATGACCTGCGCAGCCCGCTTAGTGCCATCGACGGATTCAGCGACCTGTTACAGCGTGCCATGAACAAGTCCGACAGCACACCGCTGTCGGAGCGCAGCCGGCATTACCTGGCGCGCATACGGGCCGGGGTGGGGCAAATGGGGGAGTTGATCGATGCGATGTTGACGTTGGCACAGGTGTCGCGCTCAAGCCTGCGCTGGGAGCCGGTCGACCTCAGCGCGCTGGTGCAGGGCATCCTTGATGGCTACCGTGAACGCGAGCCCGAAAGGCCGGTGGATCTCCATGTTGAAGCGGGTTTGACGGGGCAGGGTGACCCGCGCCTGCTCATGCAGTTGCTGGACAACCTGCTGGGCAACGCCTGGAAATTCAGCGCCAACCAGGAGCGCACCGAAATCACCTTCGGCCATGAGATCGGGGAAGACGGAGAGACGGTTTATTTTGTCCAGGACAAGGGCGCCGGTTTTGACATGGCCTATGCGGAGAAGCTATTTGGCGCGTTCCAGCGCCTGCATTCGCTGTCGGAGTTCGCCGGCACCGGCATTGGGCTGGCCACGGTGCACCGCATCGTGGCACGGCATGGCGGCAAGGTCTGGGCCCAGTCATCACTTGGGCAAGGCGCCACGTTCTATTTCACGTTGGGTGAGAGGACTCTGTAGCACCCCCGTCCAGGCTCACTGCGTGTAGCCTGTTCCCCCCTCAAGGGGGCGGCGCCTGGGGCCGGCGAAGCCGGACCCGCGGCCCCCATTGGTGAAATACCTTCATCACTGGTCGTACCCACCGAATTCTTCAAGCCAGCGGGTGCCGCGGAACCGGCTTTGCCGGGCCACAGGCGGGCGGCCCCCTCGGGGGGCAGCGACCCACACGAAGTGGGGGAGCGTGGGGGCTAAAAGCTTTGCTGCCGCAGAGTTTCGCGCAGCGTCTGTGCCTTGTCCGCGTCGAACTGGCCTTCAACCCGTGCCAGCACTTCACCCTGGCGGTTGACCACTACGGCGTAGACCTGGTCGGTGCCGTTGAGGCCGGCCGCACGCACAAAACTGGCCCGGTCAGTGAACACCGGCACCAGCCTGGCGCGCTCGGTATCTGCGGTGTAGTGCTTGAGCAACTTGTTTTCGACGGCGCTGCGCCCCGTCGGTGTGCCGGGGTCATTGACGATCGGCATGCGCATCCACGCGATGGACGAGTCGTTACGCAGGTTCAGCCCCTGAATCCAGCTCTCGGCCTGGACATGCTGGCCGCGCTGAAAGGTGATCAGTGCAAGGGTGCGGTCAGAGGGCAAGCCATCCGGCACGTTGACCGGCTGGCGCAGCAGCGTTTGCGCCATGAAGGCCGGCATGTGCCCCATGACGCTGGCCTCATTGGGTGATGCGAACGCAAACGCAAACGCAAGGCCGACGGCAAGCAGCCAGGCGCCAAGATACGACACGTTGCTTTTCATGGTGCTCTCCCCTATGCGGGTGCGGTGCAGGAAGTCCTGCATGAACCCTTCATGCAAGATACATGCAAGCCGAACAGTGCGCAAACCAACAATTGGAACAAAGTGTTATCACTGGTGATCACCCTTTGAATTCCGCGTTGCCGGTCAAGCTTAGGTAGCGTGGTGCGCAGGAAGTTCAAAAAGAAGCGCCGCCGTTGTGCGCGACGCGGCGCTACGACTTTAGTCAGCGCCGGCATGCGGGCCACACGTCCATAAGAGTGCTATTGGCTATTAGCAACTATTGGCCGATGCTGATCAGCAAGTCGGGCAGAAACCCGTCCTGCTCCTGTTTGCGCGCATACCCCAGGGGGTTGGCCACCACGCGGCAGCCGCGGCTGACGTAGTCGATGGCGCAGTGCAGGTGCCCGTGCAGCCACAGGTCGGCCAACGGAAGCAGGTCGTCCAGCGTATTGCAAAAGCCCGCCGTGCCCGGCACCAGGCCGTAGCGCGGGTCGGCGCTCAGCAAGCTGGGGGCGAAATGCGTCACGGCCACGGTAGGCCCTTCAAATGGTACGGCCAGTGCCTGCCGCAACCAGGCCTGGCTTTTGAGGCCCTCTTCGCGCAGGTCGGCCGCCAGCAGTGGCTGGCCATCGCGAAAGGAATGGTTTTTTCCGAGGTAAAAGTTGGCTGCGCGGAATGCTTTTTCGCGCGCTTTCAGTTGCTCGCCCGGCGTGATGTCCGATGCCTGGGCCTGGCCTGCGCTCAGGGCGTCAAAGTCGGTCCACAGCGTGCTGCCCACAAAACGCACACCCTGCAGCACCACGATTTCACGCTCGAGCCAGACCATGCCCAGGCGCTCGCAGGTTTCGCGCAGCCGCACATGGGTTTCATCAAAGTCCAGGCCGTCGTATTCGTGGTTGCCCGGGACAAACAGCACCGGCGTCGGCCAGTCCGCACCGCCTTGGGCCAGAGGCAAGGGCGAAAACTGCCCCAGGCCGAAGT
This sequence comes from Polaromonas sp. P1_F8, assembly GCF_056405635.1. Lineage (NCBI taxonomy): Bacteria > Pseudomonadati > Pseudomonadota > Betaproteobacteria > Burkholderiales > Comamonadaceae > Polaromonas > Polaromonas sp. P1_F8. The sequence goes on from NZ_JBFUBS010000004.1 coordinate 326,193, forward strand.
CGGCAATGCCCCTCTCGCCCAGCAGCGAGCCCTGCTGATAGGAGCCAATGTCGCCGGCCAGTACCAGCAGGTCGGCGCCGGGTACGGGCACGGCCTTGAAGTCGGGGTTGCTCTCGAGGTGCAGGTCGGACAGGAGCTGGATGTTCACCCCGCCGATTGTGCGGGAAGACGGGCCCGGTTCCGGGTGGCGGGCTTTTTCGCTTGCGGCCCCACCCGCCCTTGCGCTAGATTGCGCATGGCATCAGCAAATGAACAGGAGCCGCTTGTGAAGCAGATCGGGAACGCAGCCGTCGCGCAGACCTTCGCAGCCTACCCGCCGGCACTGCGGCGCAAGCTACTGGCCCTGCGCCAGCTGATCCTGGACACGGCTTTGGCCACACCCGGCGTCGGCGAGCTGGAGGAAACCCTCAAGTGGGGCGAGCCGGCCTACCTCACGTCAGCCAGCAAAAGCGGCAGCACCATCCGGCTGGGGCCGGTCAAATCCAGCCCGGCGCAGTACGCCCTGTACTTTAATTGCAACACCACGCTGGTGGACACCTTCCGCACCTTGTTTCCGGGGGAGCTGCGCTATGAGGGCAACCGGGCCATCGTGCTCGATGCGGCTGATCCATTGCCCCGGGATGCCTTGTCGTTGTGCATTCAGGCGGCACTGACCTACCACCGGAAAAAAGGCCCCTGAAACGACAAAACCGCCGGCGCCGGGCGGGGTGTGTCAGGCCAGCGGCGCCAGCAGGCGCACGGTGAATGTCGTGCCTTGCCCGGGCTTGCTGGCAACTTCAATCTGCCCCTGGTGCAGGTCAACGCATTCCTTCACGATGTGCAGGCCGATGCCTGTACCGGAAATATTGCCGACATTGGTGCCGCGGTGAAAGCTGCCGAACAGGCGCGGCAGGTCGGCTTCCGGGATGCCGATGCCGTGGTCGCTGATGCGCAGGTGAATCTGGTCGCCCACGCCGCGAACGGCAAACTGCACCGGCGTGTCCGGGTCCGAATATTTCAGCGCATTGCCCAGCAGGTTGACCACGATGTGCCGCAGCAACTGCTGGTCCGCCGTGCGCGGCGCGTCCAGGCCGTCGCAGGTCAGCGACACGCGCGCGGCCTGCGGGTTGCCGCGCTCAAGCTCACCCATCACCTGCACCAGCCAGTCGGGCACGGCCAGCGGTGCGGCTTCGAACTGAAACTTGCCCAGCTCCAGGCGGCTGGTCAGCAGCACCTGCTCGACCATGCTGTTCATGCGGGCCACCGCCGTCTTGATCTGCCCCAGCAGCTCCCGGCGTTCGCTGGCCGGAAAGCTGGCGCCGTAGGCATCCAGCAGCTCCACGGACGACAGGATGGCGGCCAGCGGCGTGCGGAACTCGTGCGATGTCACAGCGACAAACCGTGACTTCAGCTCCGACAGCTCGCGCTCGTGCGCCAGCGCCTTGCGCATGTCTTCCTCTGCCTGGCGCTTGCGCGTGACATCGGTCAGGAAGTTGAGCGTGGCGGGCGCGCCCTGCCATTCAAACATCACCGCGCTGATCTCAAGCCAGCGTATGGCGCTGCGGCTGTGCTGCACGCGAAACTGGTAGTAGTTCTCCACCGGCTCGCCGCGCAGGCGCTTCATGTGGTTGCTCAGCACCTTCTCGCGGTCGTCGGGGTGGATGAATTCGATGAAGGGCCGGGACTTGGCGGTTTCCTCGTCCAGCGAGGTCAGCTCCAGTGCCTTGGGGTTGGCATACAGGATGCGCCCGGCCGCCGTGACAAGAATGCCCTCGCTGACGTTTTCCACCACCGCGCGGTACTTGGCCTCGGAGTCGGTGCGCCGGCCGATCTCCACACGCAGCTGCTTGGAGGTGTCGAGCTGCCAGGTGATGTTGTTGGCCAGGTGGATGACGCGCAGCAACTGCCCCGAAGGGCTGTGCATGGGCAGTGCGCGCTGGCTCAGCCGCGCGTTGCCGCCCTGCGGCCGGATGACCCTGTATTCTTCGCTGCGCTTCAGGGGGCTGGTTTGCAGGCTCAGCACCCGCTCGCGGTCTATCGGGTCCACATGCTCGAGCCATTGCCACGGCCGGTCTGCCAGGGTGTCGGCCGACAGGCCCCAGAACGCCTCGAACGCCGGGTTGGTATAGGTGATGCGGCCGGTTTGCGGGTCCCAGGACCAGAGCATGGCGTCAATATTCGAGGCGATCTGCCGCAGCAGCGCCAGCGCCCCGTCCGGCGATGAAGCAGGGGTCTCAGCCGTGGGCAGGGAAGAGGGATTTGGGGGATGGGCCACAGCCCAAGCATAGCCGCCGGCTCCGTGAAGTTTTCCCCGGAAATCACGTAGAAATGACCTGCATGTGCCGTTGCGGAGCACGGTATGCATTTTTTGCATGGGTTTGGGCCCCGGTTAGGCTTGAAACCCTAGGGAAAACCCTTATTCTTCATTCACCGCAACTTTTTCACCCCATGAAGGTGACCCTGACATGTACAGCCTGATTTCCCAGATCGCTCGTTTCCTGCCCGCCGCAACCCGCGTGGCCCCCGTGAACGGTGTGGCCCACAACCTGATGGAACGCGCCGAAGCACGCGCCGGCCGCAATCCGCTGCAGGCCCAGGAACTGCGCAGCGCCGCCTACGCTTATCTCAGCGTGGTTCGCTGAGCCCCCACGCTTCCCCACTTCGAGCCTGCGGCGCGCTGCCCCTTTTCTCACGTACGGGGCCGCCCGCCTTGCGGCTGGCAAAGCCAGACCGCGGCTTCAGCTGGTAAAGACGGGGTCTTGCTCGGGGCGGATGCGGTCAGAGCTTGACCCCTGCTCCTTTGACGGCGGGCGACAGTACGGCTACCTGCTCCCTGACGAAGCCGGTGAACGCCGCCGGGCTCATCGGCTGTGTGGTGATGCCCAACTCCAGCATCTTCTTTTTGATCTCCGCCGTTGCCAGTATTTCGTTGCAGGCGCTGCTCAGCCGTGCCACGACGTCGGCCGGCATGTGCGCCGGACCGCTCAAACCAAAGAAGTTGTCCAGAACCAGCTTGCGGTAGCCAAACTCCAGCACGCTGGGCACATCCGGCACCAACGGTGAGCGGCTGGCCGACGTTACGGCCAGCGGCACCAGCTGCCCGCTCTTGAAGTAGGGCACAAACGCCGTCAGCACGTCGATGCCCACGGGAATCACGCCCGCGATCAGGTCTGTCGTCATGGGCGCACCGCCGCGGTACGGGATGTGCACCAGGTTCACGCCCATGGACTTTTTCATCAGCTCGCCGTAAATGTGGCCGATCGAGGCCGGACCGCCCGAGCCGAAGTCGAGCCGGCCCGCTTTGCGGGCCTGCGCTTCGACGTCGGTGATGGTTTTGATGGGGGCATGCGGGTTGGCCATCACCACGCACGGGGCGTTGCCGATCAGCGCGATGTGGGTGAAGCCTTCCACCGGGTCATAGGGCTGCTTTTCCAGCGCGAATGGGCCGATGGAAACCGGTGTCGAGTTGCTCAACATCAGCGTGTAGCCGTCTGCCGGCGCCTGCGCCACCACCAGGCCTCCCACGCTGCCGCCCGCGCCCGGCCGGTTGTCGACCACCACCGCCTGCCCCAGCTTTTTGCCCAGCTGCTCGGCCATCACCCGCGCGACGATGTCGCTGGCGCCGCCGGCCGGAAAGGTCACCACGATCTTGATCGGCTTGTCCGGCCAGGCAGCCAGGGCCGGCAGCGCCATGGATGCGGCGCCGCTGGCCAGGATCTTCAGCGCGGTGCGGCGTGCAAGTGGGTGTGAGGGCGTAGGGGGGTGTGGGTAGTCTGGCATGGGTGGCTCCTGCATACAGTTTGTGTGCAAAAGTGTGTGCAAAAACCATGCCCCTCGGCCGCGAGCCGCTTGAATGGGATTGCCCGCGGGCGTTCGGCGTCAGCGTGACGCTACTGAATTGGTAGCGGCTCGCGCCTGTCCTCATTGGCTTACAGCCCGATTGAGGGGGTAAAAAAGCGACTCAGGGAGCTTTGGACCCTCCAGCCTGCCCCTGGGGTGCCGCAAAAGCCTTGGCGATGCCGGCAACCCCGCGAAAACCACTGATTTCAAGCATCAAAGATGGCTGAAATCCAATACGGACGGGCGCAGGCAGCTATCTATTTGATAGCGAATGGCATGGCAATCTGCCGCCGGCTTAAGCCGCCTCGATAGGGTGCGTGCGTGACCCTGCTGCCGGCCCGCGATTACCGCCAAAGCTCCCCATTAAAGGAAACGCTTTTGACCATGTGTTCCTCCAGGTAGGCTTCCTTGTAGGCGGAACGCACGGTTTTCCAGGTTTCGCTGGTCACCGGGAGTTCCGTGCGTGCCGAGATGACGGCGCGAAACGGAATGTGGCCGACACCGGTGAAGGTGGCTTCTGAACGCAGCACCACATTGCAGTTAATGGTCTCTCCCGGTCCGATCAAGCCGCCAGGGCAGATGTCAGCCTGCACATCGCTGGATTTCACGGTCAGCTTCGTATTGGGCAGAGGGTTGAGCGTCAGGGCGATGCGCGGCGGGGTCACGCGGACGGCGCGGCGGCTTGCGTTGGTCAGGCTGAAACCGAAGGAGACGCTGCGGTCCAGCCACGTGACCTTTTGCTGGAACTTGACCTGCAGGTTCGGCGTCAGGGAGTCCACCAGTTCATCGACCACCTTGACGCGCTCCAGCCGCTTGCGTTCCGCGGCCTGGGCGTCGGGCACCGGTTTCTGCACCGGCTCCGGAACCGGTTCCGCTGCGGCCTTGGGCTGCTGGATCTCGGCCTTCATCTGCTCCATGTTGGCGCGCAAGGCCTCGGTCTGGGCCTTGGCTTCGGCGAGTTTTTGTTCAAGCTGCTGCTGGTTCTTCTGGTTCGCGGCCATCAGCTGCTGCATCAGCAGTTGGGCTTCCTTTTGTGCCTTGGCCGCAGGCCGGTCTACCAGGGTGTAACGCGCTGCGCTGCCGGCCACCACAATCGCCAGGCCGATGATCAGCAAAAAAACGATGGTGTCGTATCGGTGGGCGCCGGCGTCCTTGCCGGGTTTCGGTTTGGGTTGGCGCGGCGGGAGAGGCGGCAGGGATGGCGGGATGGGGGGCATGCTTTTGTAAGCCATGAGATATGACGCGGGTGTGGCTGGATTAAATGTGTTGTGAATCAGGTCGGTCAGGGGCCAACATGTTTTGAGATGCCCGGCTCACCATTTGCCGCGCACCCCCATCAGCAGGGCCAGGTTGCGCTGGCGTGCGTTCTGTTCGGTCTGAAGGTCGGCGAAGAGGTTGAAGTTGTCGTGGATGCGGCCCGAAACGCCTACGCCCAGAACCACCGTGTTGGCATTGAGGGCCACGCCCGCAATCTGGAACTGGTAGGGTGTGCCGGCGCCCTGCAGCTGCGCCGTCATCGGGGTGTTGTATTTGCCAAACTCATGCGCCCACACCACCCGCGGTTCGATCCGCAGCCGGCCCACGTCAAAGCCGGCTTTCAGCCCCAGCATCGATTTGGTCGAGTACACGGTTTGCGCGGCGACCTGCAGGTTGAGCGCTCCGGCGCCCTGCTCGGCGAAACCGTTGGTCTGGTTGCGGCTGAAGGCCAGCGCGGCCATCGGCTGCAGCGTCCAGCCGGTCATGTCCAGGTCGTAGGTCAACTCGCCGTAGGCCGTGGCGGTGCTGCTGTCGAAATTCGACGAGGCCAGGCGGGCGATCGGCCCGACCACGATGCCGCGGTCCATGTGGTTGCCGTGAAACGCCACGCTGGTCACGCCATTCAGGCGCCAGGCCCCGTCGGTGTAGCCGGCGTACATCGCCAGCGCCGCGCTGCGAGCCCTGCCCTGGTCACCTGAATCAAAACTGACCCTTGATGTGCCGATGGTCACGGCGCCGCCCAGCATCAAGCCTGGCGACACTTCGGCGTCGTAACCCGCGCTCAGGCCGGTGCTGTTCAGGCGGCTGGCCATGGCATTGCCGTCGCTGTCGGTGATTTGGTGGCTGCCGTAACCGCGCAGCCAGAAACCGCAGCCGTCTTCGATGGCCGGGAAAAGCGCCCTCAGGGCTTCGCGGCCCGCAACGTCGTCGCTGCCGCAGACTGAGCCCAGGCTGCTTCGGCCCACGCGTGCCTGCAGCTGTTCGCCGAATGCGGCGGCAAAGCTGGGGCCGGCACGGCGCAAGGCGACCAGGTTGGCACCGCCTATGGCATCGAAGGCGGCGAGGGCCTGCGGCACTGAAAGGCTGTTGAGGGCGCTGAGCACCGTGCTCATGTCGCCGCTCGCGCTGCCGGAGGCATTTTGAAGTGCGTTGGAGGCTGACTGCTGGTTGGGCGTCATGCCGGGCAGGGTGTTGTAGCCGGTGCTGTTGCGCGCCAGGGTCAGGTACACATTGTTGGGGTCGTAGGTGAGCGACGGCGTCAGAAACGCCAGGTTGGTCGTGAGCCCGCTAAAGACGCCGGTGCGCCCGCCTGTGGCATTGAGGATGGTGTACTGCGTGGTCGGCGAGTAGGTACCGGCGCTGGCCAGCACGTTGACCGTGCCGCCGTTGATGGTCAGCGTGCCGGTGGCGTTGGTGCGGTCGTTGCTGCCGGCTGCATCGACCTCCACGCTGTAATTGGAGCCGGCGTTGAAGGTCAGGTTGCCGACCACGGTGAGCGTGCCGATGGAATTGCCCGGCGCCAGCGTACCGCCCGACTGGATGGTGGTGTTGCGCACGGAACCGGTGCCGCCCAGCGTGCCGCCGTTCTGCACCTGCACGGCAGAGTTGGTCAGGCTGCCGTTGACCGACAGCGTGCCGCCGCTGACGACGGTAGTCCCGCTGTAAGTGTGGGTTCCGGAAAAGGTGACATTGCCGGTGCCGCTTTTGACCACGTTGCCGGTGCCGCTGATGACGCCGCCAAACGTTCCGTTGCCTGTTTGCAAGAACTCCAGGTTGGCGTTGGTGGTAATCAAGCCCTGCAGGTTGGCGGTAGTACCGCGCAAGGTGCCGCCATTGATGGTGGTGCCGCCGGTGTAGGTGTTGGTGCCAGAAAGAATCACCGTGCCGGTGCCTTCCTTGACCAGCGCGCCGCCGCCGCTGACGGACCCTGCATAGGTGCCATTGGTGGTCTGGTCGAAGGTCAGCACGCCGTCGTTGCTGATGGCTCCCTGCAGGCTGGTGGTGCTGCCGGTCAGGCGGGCATTGGTTCTGATGAAAGTGCCGCCGGTGTAGCTGTTGGCGCCCGTCAGTATGGTGGAGGAGCCCCCGGGGTGGCGGAACACTTCTACCCAACCGGCGCCGCTGATCGCCGCGGAGAAGGTGTAGGGCGTGGCGTCGTTTTGGTTGAACTTGATGCTGGAGCTGGCATTGCCGAAAACCACGGCGTCAGCATTCAGGGTGCCGCTGGGCCCGATGTTGCCGATGACCAGCGTCCCGGTGCCCACATTGCCCAGGTGCAGGGTGCGGGTGCCGCCCACCGTCACGGTGGCGCCGGTGCGGATGCCCAGGAGCCCGTCTCCATTGTTGCCAACAATGAACTGGTCGCCCGCAGCCAGGCTGGGGGGGGACACGTTCAGGCTGGCGCCGGCGCCGTCCATGAGGATCTGCCCTCCGGTCACCGTGTCGCCCACGCTCAGCCGCGTGGCCGTGACGCTCCCATTAATCAGCATTGATCCCGCGTTACCCGGCGTCGGCGTGGTGCCCAGCAGGAGCGTGCCAGCGGCCAGGGTGCGGCCCGCATGGACGACCACCTGGCCGTTTTCCTCCACTTGCAGTGTGCCCACCTGGGCGGCTGGTCCACTAATAATGTCCACCTGCTGGTTCGTCGGGACCCTTGCCAAGCTGGCGGCTGTAGGCGTGCCGCCACTCCAGTTGGCCGCGTCGTTCCAGTCCTGAGTGCCTGCGGCCGAGAAATCGTTGGTGACCTGGGCATGGCCGGCATGCGGTGCCATGGCCAGGCCGGCGAATGCCAGCGCCAGGCCAAGCGGCTTGAGGGGAAAGTGCGGGCGGGAATTCATGCGGGCCGGTTTTGGGGTGAGGGTTCAAGCCGTGCCGGTCAACGCAACCCAAAGACGATTGCCCCGCCAGAGGACATCGCGATTTCGGCTGCAAGCGCAAGTAACGATTTAGCTAACATTTTTTAACGTATGCCTCGCAGTAACGACGCCCTCCGGGAAGAGCTCTGTACGGGTGTGATGTCCATGTTTTGACTTTGCTTCACGTTACATTTTTTTGCAAGTAGGTCGTTTGAAGACTTATGGCGCGCAGAACACCAAATGAGAGAACTAAAGAATTAATTTGTTCTGGCGGCGCCAGTCAGGAGCGGCCGGAGGCTGGCCTGTAGCCAGAAAAAGCGGCGCCACACGCTGAAAATCGCGCCGCAGGGCACCGGATCCGGGTCATTAAGTGCGCTGTTTTGGTGTCTGCGTTGCGTGCTGACCACACCGCAGCCGGGAACTGCAGCGGTTTGATCCGGTCGCTACGGCTGCTATCAAATAGCTAGCTCCTTGCGCCCGTCTTTATTGCTCAAAACACCAGTTTGAGGGGTAAAAATGCGTGCTGGAGAAGCGCGCTGCAGTAGCGCTGGCCGACGGCGATTCCCGCACCCAAGACGGCCTGTTTTTGGCATCAAAAATGAATCAAACCCAATACTGACGAGCGCGAGCAGCTATGATTTTTATAGCGACGTGTAGGCGTCTCTTCGGGATAGCCAGGCTGGCCAGTCCTTTGGGTGAATCAGGGGCCTCAGGCCAAAAAAGCCTTGTCGGCCGCGCGCACCAGTGCCTGGCGCAACCACACATGCGCGCTGCGTTGCTGCGAGCGCCGGTGCCACACAGCGTCCACGTGCACCGGTGACACGTCAAACGGCAGGGGGCGCAGCACCAGCTGGTCGGCAATCCCGGTCACCCCGACGAAATGCCGCGGCAAAACGGTGAGCAGGTTCGAGTTGGCCACGACGCGCCCGGCAGTAAAGAACTGGTTGACGGTCAGCACCACATGCCGCTCCCGGCCCAGGGAGGCGAGGGCCTCGTCGACGAAACCATAGGGCCGGCCCGAAAAGCTCACCAGCATGTGGCGCGCCGCGCAGAACTTGCTCAGCGTGAAGGGGCCTGTGGCCAGCGGGTGGTCCTTGCGCATGACGCAGACGTATTCGCCGTCATACAGCCGCTGGTGCAAAAAGGGCAGGGGTTCGCCGCTTTGCGCCCCGGCCGTCAGGTCGGCCAGCACCGAGGGAAAGTAGCCGACCGCCAGGTCGCACAGCTCCTCGTCCAGCAGGCGCCGCGGGTCGCGTGTGGTCAGTGGAATCACGCGGATCGACACGCCTGGGGCTTCCTGGTCCAGTGTCTCCACCAGGCCGGGAATCAATTCGGCCGCGGTGGCGTCGGCCATGGCCAGCACAAAGATGGTGGTGGCTTCGCCGGGCACGAATTCGTTGGGCACCAGCGACTCCTGCAATTGCTGCAGGGCCTCGCGCACGGCCGGCCAGATCGCCACGGCGCGCGGGGTGGGTGCCATGCCCTGGCCGCTGCGCTGCACCAGCTCGTCGCCCAGGGTTTCACGCAGCCGGCGCAGGGCGTTGCTGACAGCCGGCTGCGTCAGCGACAGGTTGCGCGCCGCCCGGGTCAGGCTGCGTTCGGCCATCACTTCGTCAAACACGCGAAGCAGGTTGAGGTCCAGGGTCCGGAAATTGAGGGGGGTCAAGGGCTCGGGGCGGGTGTTGAAAGGTGGAAGGAAGGTGAGAAAAGGCCGGAAAACCTCAGGTTATCACCAATGTGAATGAATCACATCATAAAGATAAAGTTGAATAACATCAGTGGTAACCCTAATATCCCCTTACCCGCTGCAATTTTGGTTCAGCGGAGTTAACCCAAAGGGAGTTCACCATGACCAGCTTCGTCAATATCAAATATTCCACACAGCACCCCGGCGTTGTCCGCGCTGAGTCGGCCTTTGGTGCCGTACGTCAGCTGGGCGGTGCATTCTCCGGCACCCGCGGCCTGGCCACGCTGCTCTTGTCCGCTGTTGCGGCTGCCGTGATGGTGGTGGCGTACCAAGTGATGGACAGCGTCGCCGAAGGCCACCTGCTGGTCATGTGGATCGGCCTCTGGGCTGTCGCTTTTGCTGTCCTGGCGATTTTCGCCGGCGCTGCGCGCAATGCCGCTGTCAGCCTCAAGGTTGGCCTGGACGCCTGGTCGCGTAGCCTGGCTGAGGCCCGCGCCGACCAGCGCCTGTGGCAAGCCGCCAAGAACGATCCCCGCGTGATGGCCGACCTGCAAGTTGCAATGGCTCGCCAGCAAGTCGCCGTTGAAGAGGCTGTTGCTGCCCCCGCAGCCGTGGTGTCCGCTCCGGCCGGCCTGACACAGCGCGCTCTCCGCCTGGGTGGCGCAGAACTGAAGGCCTTCCTGCGCAGCCAGGCCGACACGAAAGTCGTTGCTGCCGAAGCTGTGGTTGATGAGGTATCTGCTCCGGCCGGTCTGTCGCAGCGCGCCCGCCGCCTCGGTGGTGCAGAACTGCGTGCTTACCACCGCAGCTACATCTAAGCGCCAGGCGCCGCTCTTTGCAGCGGCCCACAAAAAAGCCACCGGATCGGTGGCTTTTTTTTGCCCCGGCGCAGTCACTGCACCGGGAAGTGAGGCGTACCGCAGGTTGTGCGAAACGCCCCGCGCGTGGCGTGCCGGTCAGGCGGCCAGGCGGCGCTCGATCGCGGCTTTGGTCTCCTCCAGCTCTTTCGGCAGGTGATGTTCGAGTTGCTTGAACAGTTCGGCGTGCAGTTCCAGCTCCTTGAGCCAAGCGGCCTTGTCAATGCTGGTCACGGTCTTGAACTGCTCGGCGCTGAAGTTCAGGCCGGTCCAGTTCATGTCTTCGTAGCGGGGGCTGACGCCGGTGATGTGCTCGACGCCCTGGCCCTTGCCTTCGATGCGGTCGATCATCCACTTCAGCACGCGCATGTTTTCGCCGTAGCCGGGCCAGACAAACTTGCCGTCTTCGCCTTTGCGGAACCAGTTGGCCGTGAATATCTTGGGCAGTTTGGCGCCGGAGGCTTCCAGTTTCTGGCCCACGTTAAGCCAGTGCTGGAAATAGTCGGCCATGTTGTAGCCGGCAAAAGCGATCATCGCGAACGGGTCGCGGCGCACCACGCCAACCTGGCCGGTGATGGCGGCGGTGGTTTCGGAGCCCATGGTGGCGGCCATGTACACGCCTTCCACCCAGTTGCGGCCTTCAGTGATCAGCGGCACGGTGTTGGAACGGCGGCCGCCAAAGATAAAGGCGTCAATCGGCACGCCGGCAGGGTCGTTCCAGGCCGGGTCCAGCGCCGGGTTGTTGGTGGCGGCCACGGTAAAGCGTGAATTGGGGTGGGCGGCCTTGGCGCCGGTTTCCTTGGCGATTTGCGGCGTCCAGTCCTTGCCTTGCCAGTCGATCAGGTGCGCCGGCAATGCCTTGCCGGGGGCGTCCTGCTCCATGCCTTCCCACCAGACGTCACCGTCGTCTGTCAGGCCGACGTTGGTGAAGATCACGTTTTTGTCCAGGCTGCGCAGGCAGTTGGGGTTGGTCAGCATGTTGGTGCCCGGCGCCACGCCGAAGTAGCCGGCTTCCGGGTTGATGGCGTAAAGGCGGCCGTCCGCACCCGGCTTGATCCACGCGATGTCGTCGCCGATGGTGGTGACCTTCCAGCCTTCAAAGCCTGCCGGCGGCACCAGCATCGAAAAATTGGTCTTGCCGCAGGCCGAGGGGAAGGCCGCCGCGACGTGGTATTTCTTGCCTTCAGGTGAGGTCACGCCCAGGATCAGCATGTGCTCGGCCAGCCAGCCCGGGTTGCCGGAGCCGTCTTGCGAAGCGGCGCGGCCCATGTTGGAAGCGATGCGCAGCGCAAAACACTTCTTGCCCAGCAAGGCGTTGCCGCCATAGCCGGAGCCGTAAGACCAGATCTCGCGCGTCTCGGGGTAATGGACGATGTACTTGGTTTTGTTGCAAGGCCACTTCACATCTTGCTGGCCTTCGGCCAGCGGTGCGCCCACGGTGTGCACGCAGGGGACAAACTCGCCGTCGAGGCCGAGTACGTCAAACACGGCCTTGCCCATGCGCGTCATGATCTTCATGTTGACGGCCACGTAAGGGCTGTCGGACAGTTCAATGCCGATGTGCGCGATGGGCGAGCCGAGCGGGCCCATGCTGAAAGGCACCACGTACATGGTGCGGCCCTTCATGCAGCCGTTAAACAGGGGCTGCAGTGTGGTGCGCATTTCGGCGGGCGCCATCCAGTTGTTGGTCGGGCCGGCGTCTTCCTTTTTGGCTGAGCAGATGAAGGTGCGGTCTTCCACGCGCGCTACGTCAGTCGGGTCGGAGCAGGCCAGGAAGCTGTTTGGGCGCTTGGCTTCGTTGAGTTTTTTGAAGGTGCCGGCGTCGACCAGTTGCTGGCACAGGCGCTGGTATTCGGCGTCGCTGCCGTCGCACCAGTAAATGTTGTCGGGCTTGCACAAGGCCACCATGTCGGCAACCCATGCAATCAGTTTGGCATTCTTGACGTAGGGGGGCGTGTTGAGGTTAAGCCCTTGCATCGCGGGGTGGTTCATCGAAAAAACTCCAAAGTTAAAAAGCGTTATTTCGGGAAACGTCGCGCGGCAACCTCGACGGTTGCGCTGCTCAGACGTCTGCCGGAATAAGGCTTGGAAGCTTCCCTTTGCACAACAAACAGGTCCCGGTCGGCGGGCGGTGCGCAAGCTTCAAAAGTGCTGCGGCGCAATGACAAAAAGCGGCAGCGTGAGGCTGCTTTTCATCTTCCACGGATCGGCCAGTCAATTCATTTTAAGAAGATCGGCGCGAGTTACCTGTAAGTTACAGGCAAAAGTTATGCATAACCGGCATGAGGTTATGCATAGACTGCACCGGGGTTCCTGCAGTCATGACATCGGGGTGAAGAATGGCTGGACGGCCGTTTCGGCCCGCAGTTTCAGGCCGGTTCCTCGGTGAACAGGCTGAGGGGGCCGGGAAGTGGGCCGGGAAGAGAGTGGAGAAGAGGGCGCGGAGCCCCGGAAACAAAAAAGTCCGCAAGATGCGGACTTTCGGGGTGAGAGCGGGGGCTTTCAGGCCATGTAGATGGCGATAAACGCCAGCAGGAACATCAGCACGCCGCCCACCACGGGCAGAACAATGGGGATCAACGGAACGATCGCGTCGACGGCGTCCTGCTCCTGGGCGGGAGTGGCGCTGTCGTGGGCTGCATTGGTGGTGTGGCTGGCTGGACTGGACATGGGGGTGATTCCTGAAATGCTTGAGACTCTTCGCAGATTTTACCCGCATGAAGATGGTTACACGAAGATGCGGGCGACAAAGATGCCCGGCGCCTGGCTTGCGGTAACCTTTGCCATGCTTATTTGTGGAAGGAATGCATGAAATCCCCAGCCCATTTCGCGCCTCAGCGGCGGTTCCGTTTTTTTCCGGCCGGCGCTGCCTTGTCTGCCCTGGCCTTGCTGTCGGCGTGTGCTTCCAGCGGTCCCAACAGCGCCTCGGCAAAGCCCGTGCTCTATCCCAACGCCACCCTCAACCGGGTGGGCGACGCGCAAGGCCAGGCCGAGGCCAGCGCCTGCATGTCACGGGCCTCGGCCGCGGGGCTCAGCCCGTCGCAAAGCACCAACGAAGTCGGCCGGCGCGCCGGTGAAGGCGCAGCCGTCGGGGGTGTAGCTTCGGCGGTGGGGGCGCTGATCACCGGGCGCGGCGGCGAAGGCGTACTGCGTTCCGGCGCCGCGGGCGCCGCCGTGGGCGGCTCTGCGGGTGCGGTGTCGGGCGCGTTTCACAACGACAAACCCAACAGCACCTACCGCAGCTTTGTGCAGCGCTGCCTGAGTGAAAAGGGCTTTGAGGTGATTGGCTGGAATTAGGGCCTTAGCTTAGTGCTGCTCTGACGCCTCGAAGCCGGCCGCATTCAGCGCCGCCAGTACTTGCTGGATGTGGTCGCGCCCGCGGGTCTGGATCACCAGCTCGATCTCCACGTTCTGGGCCGACAGCATGGTGAAGGCGCGCTGGTGATGCACCTCATCGATATTGGCCCCCGCGTCGGCCACGGTGGCGGTGATCTTGGCTAAGGAGCCGGGAATGTCGCGCACGCTGACCTTGATGCGGGCCAGGCGCCCGGCGCGCACCATGCCGCGCTCAATGATGGCTGCCAGCAGCAGCGGGTCGATGTTGCCGCCGCACAGCACCAGGCCGATCTTTTTACCCGCAAAACGCTCCGGGTACTTCAGCAGCGCCGCCAGCCCGGCTGCTCCCGCGCCTTCCACCAGGGTTTTCTCAATTTCGAGCAGCATGACCATGGCTTGCTCGATATCTCCTTCTTCTACCAGCACCAGGTCGTCGACCAGTTTCGCGATGATGGCTTGTGGAATGACGCCCGGCGTTCCCACCGCAATGCCTTCGGCAATGGTGCTGGTGCCTTGCGGGTGTTGGGTGCCCTTGATGGCATTGACCATGCCGGGAAATCGTGAGGTCTGCACGCCGATGACTTCAATGCCGGGTTTGAGGGCTTTGGCCGCTGTGGCCATGCCGGCAATCAGGCCGCCGCCCCCTACGGCGATCACCAGCGTTTCCAGGTCGGGTACCGCGTGCAGCATCTCCAGCCCCACCGTGCCCTGGCCTGCGACGATGGCTTCGTCGTCGTAAGGGTGCACGAAGACCAGGCCCTCCCGCTCGGCCAGCGTCAGCGCGTGGGTACGGGATTCGTCCAGCGTGTCGCCGTGCAGCACTACTTCGGCGCCAAACCCCCGGGTGCGTTCGATCTTGACGCCCGGCGTGAAGCGCGGCATCACGATCACCGCCCGTATGCCCAGGCGCTGTGCGTGGTACGCGACGCCCTGGGCGTGGTTACCAGCGCTCATCGCGATCACGCCGCGGCGCCGTTCGTCGGCTGAGAGCTGGGCCAACTTGTTACAGGCGCCGCGCTCCTTGAAGGACGCCGTGTACTGCAGGTTTTCGAACTTCAGGTAGATCTGCGCGCCCGTCAGCTGCGAAAGCGTCTTGGACTCCACGCAGGGCGTATCGAGCAGGTGGCCCTGCAGGCGCTGGGCGGCTGTTTCTATATCTTTGAGACTGAGCATGGGAATTCCTCTGCGGGGCAATGCTGGGATTGTGCGGGATCATCTTTGCGCATCTTCGCAGGAGTTTCTGTGGTGCATTTCACACGTGGGGGTACAAGTAGCGTCTTCCATGATGCTTCAAGCTGCGTTATGGTGGAGTCTCATTGAACCAGGTCGCATCTGCGGTGCTCATAGCCAATGAGGCGACGGTCTCGAAGCAGGGTATCTCACAGGCATGTCTACCAACCGTGTAGTTGCAAAGGGAGGTTTGTCCATGAGCAAGCGTTCCGTTAGCGAGCAGCAGTGGCTGCTGTCCCCCGGGCTGAAAGAAGCGCCGGTGCTGGACCTGATGTGCTCGCATTTCGTGCTGACGCTGGCGGCAAGGCAAGGAGCCAAGTTCAATGTGCGCCGCGACCTCAACAGCCTGCTCTCGCTTTCGGGCCGGCATCTCGTGTGGCCGCTTCCGGCGGTGCAGCGGTTGCGCGAGTTTCTCGGCCGCCGCTGCAAGGACAACGAGTTCTGGCGCGGCCATGAAAGCCTGACCGACGCCGAGTTCATGGCGCGCCACGGCGCCTGGCGGGGCCCCTATGAAGAAGGCACGCTGTTCTTCTACCTCGACGAGCATGCGAAGGACCAACCAAAGGACTTGCTCTCCGTGCTGGCCGCCACCGGCGAATGGCTGACCCAGGCGCTCAAGAAACAATCCACGCTGGTCGAGAAAAACATCGATGCATTGGCAAACCTGCTGCAGCTCAACCGGGCCGAGCGTGCGCTGCTGCTCTACGGCACCCTGGCACGCTACCAGCGCGACCTGCGCTCCCTGCTGGTGGAGTTCAAGGTTAACAATGCGCCCGAGGCCTACGCCGCCATTGCCGACGTGGCGGGGGTGAAGGCGCCCGAGGTTGCCGAAGCCCTGCGCGCCGGCTCGCGGCTGGAACGCATCGGCATGGTCGAGAACCTGATTTCCGAGCACAACATCACCGACCTTGCGGACCTGATGAAGGTGAGTGAAAAACTGCCGCCGGTGCTGATGCGCGAATACCGCGACCAGAACGAGTTGATGGCGGTCTTCACACGGCCGGCCGCGCACAGCAGCCTGGGCCTGGCGGACTTCGCTTTTGTGCACGACGATGCCCAGGTGCTGGTGTCGCTGTTGCGCAATGCGGTGGCCGGCAAGGAGCAGGGCGTGAATGTGCTGCTTTACGGCCCGCCCGGCACCGGCAAGACAGAGCTGGCCAAGGTGGTGGCACAGGCCGCCGGCCTGGACCTGTTCGAAGTCGAATATGCCGACCGTGACGGCAACTCGCTCAGTGGCCGCGACCGCTACCGTTCGCTGCAAATCGCCCAGGTCTTCCTGAAGGGCAGCACGCACTCCGCCTTGCTGTTTGACGAAGTCGAAGATGTGTTTCCGCCGATTTCCAGCGAAGCCGCGCAGCTGATGGCGCGCTCCGAACAATTGCCCGTACCTGCCAGCGGATCGGTCAGCGGCAAGGCCTGGGTCAACCAGATCCTGGAATCCAACACCGTGCCCACCCTGTGGGTCACCAACCGCATCGAGCAGATCGACCCTGCTTTTCGCCGGCGCTTTGCCTACCACCTGGAACTCAGGTCGCCGCCGCCGGGTGCCCGTGAAGGCCTGGTACGCAAGACACTGGAAGGTGTTCAGGTCAGTGATGCCTTTGTGGCCAAGCTGACGGCCCGCAAGGGCCTGACGCCCGCGCAAATACGCACGGCTGTCCGGTTTGCGCGGCTGGCCAGCGCGCCTGAAGACGCGGTGGATGTGCAGGTGGACGCAGAAGGCATGCAGGCCATCCTGTCCGGCGGGCGGCCGCTGTTGATGGAGTCGCTGATCGAGCGCCAGCTCAAGAATGCCGATGTCGCGTTGGGCAACCGGGCGGAAACTTCCGGCCGGCGCAATGCGACCACCTACGACCTTTCCATGCTCAATGTCGAATCCCGGTTCGAGGTGCCGCGTATCGTCGAGGCACTGAAAAGCCGAAGCCACGGCAGCCTGTGCTTTTACGGCCCGCCGGGCACGGGAAAGACGGCATTGGCCGAACACATCGCCAAAGCACTGGATTTGCCGCTCATCATCAAGCAGGCCAGCGACCTGATGAGCAAGTATGTTGGTGAAACCGAGCAGAACATGGCAGCGATGTTCCGCGAAGCCGAAGCAGAAAAAGCCGTACTACTGCTGGATGAAGCGGACAGTTTCCTGCAGGACAGGCGCGGCGCCCAGCGCACCTACGAAGTGACCGAGGTCAACGAAATGCTGCAGGGCATGGAGCGCCATGCGGGCATCTTCATCTGCACCACCAACCTGCTCGAAAGCCTGGACCAGGCAGCGCTGCGGCGTTTCACCTTCAAGATCAGGTTCATGCCGCTGACCCATGCGCAGCGTGAGCAGATGTTTGTCACCGAAGCACTTGGAGGCGATGCCGACCGGCTTGCGGCCCCGCTGCGGGAGAGGCTCGGCAAACTGGTGCAGCTGTGCCCGGGTGATTTCGCGGCCGTGAAGCGGCAGGTGGATATTCTTGCGGCAGAGTTTTCCAGCGAGGAGTTTTTGGCCCAGCTGGAGGCAGAGCACCGCATCAAGCCCGAGGTACGCGAAGGGCGGGCCATGGGGTTCATGCAATAGGAACAGGCGCTGTTACAGACGCTCCGTCAGTGCCGGATTGCTATCAAAAGAATAGCTGCTTGCGCCCGTCAGTATTGGTCTGAGGCCTCATTTCTATACGCAAGCCAGGTTGGCTTCGTTTTTACGCCGCACATCCTCGCTGACCTTCAGCTGCGCCTGCCGCACGATACGGCCGCCCTCAATCCACAGCAATTGCCCGGGCTGCAGCTGCTGCCAGTTTTCATTGAGCGTCAGCGGTTGGGTAGCGACGACACACAACCGGTCTTCCTGGGCATTGGTCTGGGCAAAGTCGATGCTCAGGTCGGCGTCAACGAGCTTGGCGTGTGAAAACGGCCATTCCCGCACCAGGTAATACAGCCGCGTGGAGCAGTGCGCGAACAGCGCCTGGCCGTTGGAGAGCAGGTAGTTGAATACGCCGTATTCGCCCGTGCCTTCGCTCATGTTGCACAGGGTGTCAAACACGGTGTCCAGCGAGCAGGGCTCACGCGGGCTGATGGCCTTGAGTTTTTCCATCAGGGCGCAAAAGGCGCGTTCGCTGTCGGTGGTGCCGACGGACTGGTAGTTGCCGCCCAGGGCCGGAAAGTAGTTGATCAGGTCGCCGTTGTGGGCAAACAGCCAGTGGCGGCCCCAGAGCTCACGGGTGAACGGATGGCAGTTTTCCAGGCGCTGCGGATCGCCCTGCGTCGCCTTGCGGATATGGGACACGACATTGCAGGACTTGATGGCATAGCTCTTGAGCAGCTCGGCCACGGGTGAAGTGGCGGCAGGCTGGCTGTCCATAAAAATGCGGCAGGCCTTGTCTTCAAAAAAGCCGATGCCGAAGCCGTCGCCATGATGGTCCGTCAAGCCGCCGCGTGCGGCAAAACCCGTGAATGAAAAACGAAGGTCCGCGGGTTTGGCAGCATTCATTCCGAGGAGTTGGCACATCCTTCTAGTGTCCCAGAATCTTGGAGAGGAAATCCTTCGCCCGGTCGGTCTGCGGGTGGTTGAAGAAGTCCGTAGGCGTGTTCTGTTCAACAATCTGGCCCTGGTCCATGAAGATCACGCGGTCGGCTGCCGCCTTGGCAAAGCCCATTTCATGCGTCACGCAGAGCATGGTCATTCCCTGCTCGGCCAGCGAGATCATCACGTCCAGCACTTCCTTGATCATTTCAGGATCGAGCGCGGATGTCGGCTCGTCAAACAGCATGATTTTCGGCGTGAGGCACAGCGCACGCGCAATGGCTACCCGCTGCTGCTGGCCGCCCGACAGCTGCAGGGGATACTTTTGTGCCTGCTCCGCGATGCGCACGCGTTCGAGCTGATGCATGGCCCGCTCGGTCGCTTCCTTTTTGGACAGGCCCGCCACCCAGGTGGGCGACAGGGTCAGGTTTTCAAGCACGGTCAGGTGCGGGAACAGGTTGAACTGCTGGAACACCATGCCGACCTGCCGGCGCACGGCATCAATGGCCTTGATGTCGTCGCCGAGGACGGAGCCGGCCACGGTGAGCTTGCCTTCCTGGTAGTCCTCCAGGGCATTGATGCAGCGGATCATCGTGGATTTGCCCGAGCCGGACGGCCCGCAAATCACCAGGCGCTCGCCCTGCTGCACGTCCAGCTGCAAGTCGCGCAGCACATGGAAATTGTTGCCATACCATTTGTTGACTTTGTCAAAGCAGATGATGGGATCACTCATGTTGGTCCTTGTTTTTGTCAGCGGGCCTTGCCCACAGCCAGCCGCCGCTCTATCCAGAGGCTGTAGCGGGACATGGCGAAGCAGCAGGTAAAGTAAATCGCGGCGATAAAGATGTAAGCCTCAATCTTGAACGGCCGCCAGTTCGGATCGGAGCCGACCGCCAGCGACAGGGCCCCGGTGAGTTCATACAGCGACACGATGGTCACGAGGGAGGTGTCCTTGAACAGCGAAATGAAGTTGTTCATGATGCTGGGCACCACAGCGCCGAGGGCTTGCGGCAAAACGATCTTGATCTGCGTCTGCCAATAGCCCAGGCCCAGGCTGGCGGCTGCTTCGGTCTGGCCTTTCGAGAGGGACTGCAAACCACCCCGGACAATCTCCGCCATATAGGCCGCGGCAAACAGCGTGATGCCGACGATCACCCGGATCAGCACGTCGGGCGATTTGCCGATGGGCATGAACAGCGGAAACATGAAGCTGGCCATGAACAGCACGGAGATCAGCGGTACGCCACGAATCAGCTCGACGTAAATGACGCACAGGGTCTTGATGGCGGGCATGTTGGAGCGCCGCCCCAGCGCTACCGCCACCGCAATCGGGAAGGCAATCGTCATGGAGATCACCGTCAGCATCACGGTCAGCGGCAGGCCGCCCCACTGGTCGGTGGACACTTTGGATAGCCCGAACATGCCGCCGCTCATGAGCGTGAAGAACGCCGTCAGGACCACGACCCAGATCAATCCCAGCCAGGGTTTCCAGAACCAGCGGCTGCAGCTTGCGACCACCAGGCCCAGCAGCAAAAAGGTTGCCAGCTCCGGCCGCCAGTGCTCCGTCAGGGGGTAGCGGCCCAACAGGATGATGCGGGCTTTTTCGTTGATCACGCCCCAGCATGCGCCTATGCCGCGTGCGGCCTGGCAGGCATCCGCGTCGGCGGCGGTGACGGCGTTGAACACCGCCCAGCGAAGGGCCGACGATGTGGCCCACAGCAACAGGGCGATGACCCCGACCGACACCAGCGCATTGCCGACGCTGGAAAACAGGTTGTTGCGCAGCCAGGGGCCCGGGCCCTCCATCTTGATGGGGGCCGGGCGGGGCGCGACGGGAACAAAGGTCTGGTTCATGTCAGCGCTCCTTGATGGCGGCCCGGCTGTTGAACCAGTTCATCAGCGCCGAGGTGGCCAGCGATGTGGTGAGGTAGATCAGCATGATGATGGCAATGCACTCGACGGCGCGGCCGGTCTGGTTGAGCGAGGTGTTGGCAATCGACACAAGGTCGGGGTAGCCCACGGCAACGGCCAGCGACGAATTTTTGGTGAGATTCAGGTACTGGTTGGTCAGCGGCGGGATGATGACCCTCAGTGCCTGAGGCAACACCACCAGGCGCATGGAGTGGCCGCGCGAGAGCCCCAGCGATGCGCTGGCCTCGTGCTGGCCCAGTGAGACCGAGGCAATGCCGGCGCGGACCACCTCCGCCACAAAGGCCGAGGTGTAAAGCACCAGCCCGAGCAGCACCGCCAGGTATTCAGGCGACAGCGCGCCACCGCCCTCCACCTGGGTTTCCGTCAGTTTCGGCAGGTTCCATTCGGAAGGCGCACCACCGGCCAGCCAGCCCAGGAGCGCACCGGCCGCGACCAGCCCCAGCACCACCCACAACACGGGACGCGCATGGCCGGTCTGGTCAAAGTGGCGGCGTGCCCGGCGCGCGTAAACAAACCCCGCCACACCACCGGCCGCCATGCCGACGAGGGCCAGCGTCTGCCCGAGATGCCACACCGGAAAGGGGTAAGACAGGCCGTTCTTGCTGATATACACCAGGCTGCCGATATGCAGGGCCTGGTCAATGGCCGGCAGGTATTCCGTGAACAGCAGGTACCACATCAGCAACTGCAGCAGCACCGGGATATTGCGGAACATCTCGATATAGCCGTAGCACAGGCCGCGGATCAGGGCGTTTCGCGAAAAGCGCCCCACGCCCAGCAGGGTTCCCAGCACGGACGTGAGCACAATGCCCACCACGGCCACGCGCAGCGTGTTCACCAGCCCCACGAGAAAGGCTTTCCAGTAGGGGTCGATCGAGTCGTAATTCAGCCAGCCTTCCCCGATGTCAAAGCCGGCGGGCTGAAACAGAAAATCAAAGCCGCTCTGGATGCCGCGCGTCTTCATGTTGCTCATGGTGTTGCTCACGAGCAGCCACACGAGGAAGACGATCAGGCTGACGGCCAGGATCTGGTAGACAACGGCACGCGCCTGCTTGCTGCGCCAGGAAAAAACTCTGCGCCGCAGCGCCGGCGCCGGCCGCGCGGGAATCAGGGAATGCTCGGACATAAGGCGGTTACCCAAGTAAAACGGGCCGCTCGTCAACGGATGGTTGCGAGCGGCCCGTTGCGTTCAGCGCATCGGAAGGAGTCGTTCAGCGCACCGGCATGGCGTACATCTGGCCGCCCTTGTTCCATTGGTTGTTTTGGCCGCGTGGCAGTGCCAGGGGCGTTTTGGGGCCGACGTTGCGCTCGAAGATTTCGCCATAGTTGCCGACGGCCTTGACAGCGCGAACCAGCCATTCCTTGTCCAGGCCCAGCAGCTTGCCGGTGTCCTCGCCGCTACCGGTCAGGCGCATGACCACCGGGTCCTTGCTTTCCTTGGTCATGGCATCGACATTGGCCTGGGTCACGCCATATTCTTCCGCTTCGATCATGCCGTAGATCACCCATTTGACAATGGCGAACCATTCGTCGTCACCGCGGCGCACCATGGGGCCCAGTGGCTCCTTGGAGATCAGCTCCGGCAGGATCAGGTGGTCGGCCGGTACTTTGGCCTCCTTGTTGCGCACCGAGGCCAGGCCGGATGCATCCGTGGTGTAGGCCTGGCAACGGCCGGAGAAGTAGGCGGCGTTGACGGCTTCCTGCTTTTCAAACACGACAGGTTTCATGTTGAGGTTGTTGGCCTTGGAGAAGTCTGTCAGGTTTTTTTCCGTGGTGGTTCCGGACTGCACGCAGACGGTGGCGTTTTTCAGCTGCTTGGCGCTTTTGATCTTGCTTTTCACCGGGACCATGAAGCCCTGGCCGTCGTAGTAGGTGACGGCGGTCATGTGCAGGCCCAGAGAGGCGTCGCGCGTCAGCGAGAACGTGGTGTTGCGCGACAGGACATCAACCTCGCCGGACTGCAGGGCGGTAAAGCGCTGCTGGGCGTTCAGGGGAACCCACTTGATCTTGCTGGCGTCGCCCAGCACGCTGGCGGCGACGGCTTTGCAGACGTCCACGTCGAGCCCGGTCCAGGCGCCGTTGCTGTCGGCAGAGGAAAACCCCGCCAGCCCGACGTTCACGCCGCAGATGACCTGACCCCGTGCCTTGATGGCGTCCAGTGTCTTGCCGGCATGGGCAGGTGCCATGGCCGCAACAGTGAGGCCGGCCGCTGCAAGGGCGACAAGTCCATGTTTCTTTACGAGTTTGATCACAGGGATTCTCCAGTCAATAAGTAGGCGAACATCAGCACAAACCATGCCAATGGCGGATGCTAGCGTAAGTATTGCGGGCCTCTCTCAGGGCAAGCCCTTAGGGGGTCAGGACAGACCACAGCGAAAGACGCATAGCCTTATGCGGGAATTCGGCTGACAGGGAAACCCAATCATCCCCGGCACAATGGCCTTCTGACAGCTTGCCTGCACCGGTGATACCGCAGCCAGGCAAGTTCCGGGTGAGTCCATTGGTACGAATCTTGCGCCGCATTTCCGCAAGGCTGAATTTTTCTGCTCTGGCTTTTGTCGGGTTCTGATGGACTTTGCCGCGGACTTCTTCCCCCAATTCCGAGCGGCCTCCGTTGGAGTCTGCGGCCGGGCGAGGGGTTTCACGTCTTGATGCATGTTACGAAAGCTTAATAAACAATGGCTTTTCTTGAAGACTTGCGTGTGGCGCAGGAAGGCGCCTTGTCCCTGGGCTTCTGGGCGCTGCAGGTATACCGGCTGGGGCACCTGCGCTACCGCTTTCAGTCCAGGCTGGTGCGTTATCCGCTAGGCGCTGTGCACCTGGTGCTGGCCAAGCTGGCTGAAATGTTCTGCGGCGTCACGATCGGCGTCTCGGCCCAGATCGGGAGGCGCCTCGTCATAGAACATTCCGGCGCGATTGTGGTGCACGGCAAGGCCGTGATCGGGGACGACTGCATCATCCGCCAGGGCGTCACCATCGGCAACCAGCGTATCGACAGGCCGCTGGAGGCGCCGCACATCGGCAACCGCGTCAATATCGGCGCCGGCGCGAAGATCCTGGGGGCTGTACGGATCGGGGACGACGTCGACATTGGCGCCAACGCTGTGGTGATCACGGACGTTCCCGCCGGAGCCCTTGCCGTGGGTGTGCCGGCCCGCATTATTTTGAGGAGCCGTGACGATGCTTCCTGAAGCCAGCGAAACGCCTTGTACGGTCAGCATCGTCATCAAGGCCCTGAATGAAGAAAAGCGCATCGTGGCTGCGGTAGAAAGTGCGCTGGCGGCCGTCCAGATGGTCGGTGGCGAGGTGGTGTTGGCCGATTCCTGTTCCAGCGACCGCACCGTGGCGCTGGCGTCTGCCTATCCCATCCGTATCGTGCAGCTGGCACGTGCCGATGAACGCTGCTGCGGCATCGGCCCGCAGCTGGGGTACCAGCATTCACAGGGCGAATTTGTGTACATCCTGGACGGCGATATGGAAATGCTGCCAGCGTTTTTGCCGCAGGCGCTGGCCTTCATGCAGGCGCACCCCGACGTGGCCGGCGTGGGCGGGCAGGTCGTTGAAATGAATACCAGCAGCCTGGAATATGTCGCCCGGGTGGAGCGGGGTCTGGGCCACATGCAGGCGGGCATGGTGGACCGGCTGGACATGGGTGGCCTGTACCGCAGGGCTGCGGTGGAGCAGGCCGGGTATTTTTCAGACCGCAACCTGCACAGCTATGAAGAGTTTGACCTGGCGATGCGCCTGCATGCCCGGGGCTGGAAACTGTGGCGCCTGGGCACCGATTCCGTGCGACACCATGGCCACGATGCGCCTCCCTATCAGTTGCTGGTGCGGCGCTGGCGCAG
Source organism: Polaromonas sp. P1_F8 (assembly GCF_056405635.1). NCBI lineage: Bacteria > Pseudomonadati > Pseudomonadota > Betaproteobacteria > Burkholderiales > Comamonadaceae > Polaromonas > Polaromonas sp. P1_F8. Next base: position 350,516 of record NZ_JBFUBS010000004.1, read on the forward strand.
CCGCTACATCTGCGGCCTGGGTGAAGTGCTGCGCGCGGCCTGGGGCGAGTCGCACCTGGGGCTGGTGCTGACGCGGGTGCGCGAATTGCGGCTGTATGTCGCCGTGCTGGCGTGGTGGGCAGTGTTGCTCGCCGTTCTGGTGGTTCCCATGCCGTGGACAGCGCGCATCGGGGCTTTCTCCTGTATTGCGGCGGTACCCGTCCTGCTGATGACATGGCGAAAGCGCAGCGCCACCAAGGCCGTGTTTTCGGTCGTGTCGTGGTGCTTTAACGCCGCCGGCCTGGTACGCGGGCTGTTGACACCGCAGCGCCCTGCGCGGGCCGCCATAGACAGCGTCGAAATCCGCGATACGTCTGGCGCAACTTAAGCGGCCAGGCGGACGGCACCGCACGGGAATCGGCCATCGGCTTGCGAGGGCCTAATCCGCCCCGGCGCAGACGCGCAGCACCTCGGCCCCGTAGGCCTCGAGTTTTTTGACGCCGATACCGCTGATGCCTTCGAGATCGGCAATGCCTTGCGGCGCGCGTTCCGCAATGGCTCGCAAGGTTGCGTCATGAAAGATCACGAAGGCCGGCAGGTTGTGTTCGCGGGCGACTTCGGCGCGCCAGGCTTTCAGGCGGGCCAGGCGCTCCAGCGCACCTGCGTTGAGCGATGCTTCGGCCATGCCTTTGGCGGAAGTCTTGGTACCTTTTTTGGCGCTGCCTTTGCGCCGCTCGCCAGTCCCGGCCGACTGCTCGCGCAGCATCACGCTGACTTCGCCTTTGAGCACCTGGCGTGCATCAGGCAACAGCTGCAGCGTGTTGAACGCATCGGGGTCGACCCGCACCATGCCCTTGGCGATCAATTGGCGTAACACGCCACGCCACTGCACTTCGGACAGGTCGGCGCCAATGCCGAAGGTGCTGAGCTTGTCGTGGCCGTACTGCAGCACTTTTTCAGTGGCTTTGCCGCGCAGGATGTCCATCAGGTGGCCGGCGCCGAAGCTGATGCCGCTGGCCTGCTGCACGCGGTAAATGCAGCTGAGCATCTTGCGTGCGGCTTCTGTCGCGTCCCATACCACCGGCGGCTGCAGGCAGTTGTCACAGTTACCGCAAGGCTGGCTGTCTTCGCCGAAGTAATGCAGCAGGCTGACACGCCGACAACGCGTGTCTTCAGCCAGCGTCAACAAGGCATCGAGCTTGCCGCGCATGACCTGCTTGAACTCTTCGCTGGCGGCTTCGCTGGTGTCTATCATGCGGCGCTGGTTCACCACATCCTGCAGGCCGTAAGTCATCCAGGCGTTGGCGGGCAAGCCGTCGCGGCCGGCGCGCCCTGTTTCCTGGTAATAGCCTTCGATGTTTTTCGGCATGTCCAGGTGGGCTACAAAACGCACGTCAGGTTTGTCGATGCCCATGCCGAAGGCAATCGTCGCGACCATCACCGTGCCTTCCTCGCGCAGGAAGCGGTCTTGCCGCTGCTGGCGCAGGGCACTGTCCAGGCCCGCGTGGTAGGCCATGGCCTTGAGGCCGGCGTCCTGCAAGGCCTCGGCAATTTCCTCCACGCGTTTGCGCGACTGGCAATACACAATGCCGGCTTCTCCGGCGTGTTCACTTTCAATGAAACGCAATAGCTGGCGCGTGGCGTCGGTTTTTTCGACGATGGTGTAGCGGATGTTCGGCCGGTCAAAGCTGCTGACGAATGCCCGCGCGTCTTCCAGCTTGAGCCGCTCAATCATGTCCTGCCGCGTCAGTGCATCCGCGGTTGCCGTCAGTGCAATACGCGGCACGTTCGGGAAGGTTTCGTGCAGCAGGCTCAAGGATCGGTATTCGGGCCGGAAGTCATGACCCCACTGGCTCACGCAATGCGCTTCGTCAATCGCAAACAGGCTGAGCAGGCCGCGTTCATGCAGCGAGCCGAGCAGTCCCTTCATGCGCGGCGTGTTGATGCGCTCGGGCGCGGCATAAAGCAGCGTCAGTTCATTGCGCAGCAATTGCTTTTCAAGCTGGCTGCTTTCTTCAAAGCTTTGTGTCGAGTTTAAAAATGCAGCGGACACCCCGGCCTCATGCAGGGCGCCCACCTGGTCATGCATCAGCGCAATCAGCGGCGAGATCACCACCGTGACCCCGTGACCGGCGTTTTGCCGCACGATGGCCGGGATCTGGTAGCACAGTGATTTGCCTCCGCCAGTGGGCATCAGCACCAGGGCATCGCCGCCGCGAACCACATGGTCCACGATGGCCTCCTGCGGCCCGCGGAAGCTGTCATAGCCAAAAACCCGGCTGAGCACGTCCAGTGGTGTCGATGAGGGCTGGGAAATGGGCAGTGAAGACAAGGTGTTAAGCCGGAAAGTCGAAACGATGAAGAGAAAATGCTATAAAAATAGTAGCTGCTTGCGCCGGTGAAATAAGGGCTGCAGGCCTGTTTAGTGCATGAATGATGGACAAAAAAACTACATCTGCTCCCAGGGCAAGCCATCAAACCGCCAACCGGAGAGCGTGGAACGTTGGAACTGTTCGTCGAGCTCACCTTCAAAGCCGTGCACCACATGCTGCACATCGGAAAAGCCGGCCGCTTCCAGTGCCTTGCCGGCGTCCAGCGTGCGCTTGCCGGATCGGCAAATCAGCAGCACCGGCTGCGCCTTGCCGGCAGCTTCGCGCGCCACCGCATCGGCAAACTTTTGCGGGTCCGGCTGCAGGTCGGGGTATTCGTACCACGGTACGTTGACCACGCCTGGCGGGCGGCCGACGTACAGCGACTCGATCTCCATGCGCACGTCCACAAACAGCGCGTCAGGGTGTGCCTGCAACCAGGTCCAGGCTTCTTTGGGTTGAAAGTTTTTCATAGTCGGGGCTGATAGTCTAAGCCCCCACGGTCGCTCACTTCGTGTAGCTCCCGAGGCCTTGCAGGCCGCGGCTCGCGAGACGCTTCGCCTCTGTCGCCCGTCCAAGCCTGCGCAGGCAGGCTTGGAGACGCGGGCTCCAGCCCCCTCGGGGGCCGCCCGCCTGTGGCCCGGCAAAGCCGGTTCCACGGCTTATGCTGGCTTGGAGCCTTATCCGACGCAGAATGCCCGGCTGAAAACAGGGGCGCTATCCGCGGGTCCGCTGGAAATGACGCAGCGCCTTAAAATCGGGGCATGAAGCCAATCATCTACACCCGCGGGCAGCAACTGCCGGCCATCCTGGAACAACGCATCGCCATTCTTGACGGTGCGATGGGCACCATGATCCAGCGCTTCAAGCTCAACGAGGCCCAGTACCGCGGCGAACGCTTCAAGGACTTCCACAAAGACGTGAAGGGCAACAACGAGTTGTTGAGCCTGACACGCCCCGACGTGATCCAGGACATCCATGAGGGCTACCTGGCTGCGGGCGCCGACATGATTGAAACCAATACCTTCGGCGCGACGACCGTGGCGCAGGCCGACTACGACATGGCCGGCCTGGCCGTCGAGATGAATTACGAGTCGGCCCGCATCGCCCGTGCCGCTTGCGACAAGTTTTCAACGCCCGACAAGCCGCGTTTTGTCGTCGGCGCCCTTGGACCTACGCCAAAGACGGCCAGCATCAGCCCCGACGTGAACGACCCGGGCGCGCGCAACACCAGTTTCGAGGAGTTGCGCAAGGCCTATTACGAACAGACGGAGGCACTGGTCAAGGGCGGCAGCGACGTGCTGCTGGTCGAAACCATCTTCGACACGCTCAACGCCAAGGCGGCGCTGTTTGCCATCGATGAGTACTTTGACAACTCCGGCGAGCGCCTGCCCCTGATCATCAGCGGCACCGTGACCGACGCTTCGGGCCGCATCCTGAGCGGGCAGACCGTGACGGCCTTCTGGCACAGCGTGCGCCATGCCGCACCACTGGCGGTCGGCCTCAACTGCGCACTGGGCGCCACCCTGATGCGCCCTTACATCCAGGAGCTGGCTCGCGTGGCGGGCGATACCTTCATCAGCTGCTACCCCAATGCCGGCCTGCCCAACCCCATGAGCGATACCGGCTTTGACGAAACGCCCGACGTGACGTCTCGCCTGCTGCGCGAGTTTGCCGAAGAAGGCCTTGTCAACATCGTGGGCGGTTGCTGCGGCACCACGCCGGATCACATAGGTGCCATCGCCCACGCGGTTGCGCCGGTTGCCAGCCGCTCCTTGCAGCGCGGCGCCTTCTACAAAGAGGCCGCCTGAGGGCAGCGCTGCCCCGCATCATTTCCGGGTGATGCCGGTCGGGTGGCTGAAAAAAGCCGCTTTCCCGACCCCAACGTATGTGTAATTAATAAGTATGCATACGAGATGGCGTGTCCGGTCATATCCCGAAAAGTCATATTTCGCGGCTATAGTCAGGCCCCTTTGCCGAACCCTGTTTTCATTCTCCGGCGCTGCGCCTTGCAGCGTTGATGGTTCGGCAAAACAACGCAACACAACACAACCAAGGAAATCATGAAGGTGGGTTTATTCATCAAGGCCGCAGCGGCATTCATATTGGCGATGACGGCTTTCGCAGGCCATGCGCAACTGTCGCCCCAAAAACCGGTGACGATCGTCGTGCCCTATCCAGCCGGCGGCCCGCTGGACAACGCTGCGCGCATCCTGGCCGAGAAGCTGCGTCCCCTGCTCAAAACCGAAGTCACGGTTGACAACCGGCCGGGGTCCGGCGGAAACGTGGGTGCGGCCCTCGTCGCCAAGGCGCCTGCAGACGGCCATACGCTGGTGATGGGGGCGGTGGCCACCCATGCCATCAACCCATGGCTCTACCCGAACATGCCCTACGACGCATTGAAGGACTTCACGCCCATCACGTTGGTGGCGCGGGTGCCGAACGTGCTGGTCATGAATGCCGAAACGGCCAGGCGGCTGAAAATCAAGGACACCAAGGACCTGATTGCCTACGCACGCAAGAATCCCGGCCGGCTGAACTATGCCTCCGGCGGCAATGGAAGCGCCGGCCACCTCGCGGGCGAGCTGTTTAAAAGCCTGGCCAAGATCAGCGTGGTGCACCTGCCTTCCAGCGGCTCGGCCCAGGCGCAGGCTGGCCTGCTGTCCGGCCAGACCGACCTGATGTTCGACAACCTGGCCTCTGCCAGCGCCAACATCAAGTCGGGCAAGCTGGTCGCTTTTGGCGTGACCACCATCAACCGCTCCAGCAGCTTCACGGAAATTCCGACCATCAATGACGTGTTGCCCGGCTTTCACATCAGCACCTGGTTCGGCATCTTTGGCCCGGCCAACCTTCCCAAAGCCACGGCAGACCAGCTTCAGCGGGCATTCGCCGACGCGCTCAACACGCCCGATACCGCGGAAAAGTTTGCACGCATGAGCGCTACCCCCAGCCCCATGAGCTCTGCCGACTTTGCCTACATGGTGATGAAAGAGCACGCCGACTATGGACGCCTGATCAAGGTCGCCAAAATCAAGCTCGACTAAATCGAAAGGGCGGCCAGCCTGCCGCCATCCCCGCTTTTCTGCCAGACGGAAATCAGCCCGGCATCAGCCGGTCGATTTCCTGCTGCATGGCTTGTACCAGCTGGCTGTACATCTTGAGTTTTTCGCTGGTGTCGCGCAGCCGTTCGGCGATGCGCAGCGAAACGGCAAACATCAGTTTGGCCGCAGTCACCGGTTGCTCTTCCCCCATTTTTTCAAGCGCTGCGCGCGACAGCACGGCGCAGCTCACGTCGCTGCTGGCAGTGCATGATGCCAGCCGCGCCTGGCCGTCGACCAGGCCCATTTCGCCGATCAGGCTGCCGGGGCCCAGCACCGTGATGGTGACCGGCGTGCGGCGGCTGACCACAATGCTTTCGACGGTGACTTCGCCTTCGAGCAGCAGCACCATATAACCGGTATCGCTCTTGTCGCCTTCGCGGATGAAGGTCGTTCCCTCGGAAATCCTGCGCGGCGTCATGTAGCTGACGACAGTGAAAGCCTCTTCGGGCGTGAGCTGCATCAGGGCGGTTGGTGCAATCAGCAGCCTGGCGGCAAGCTCGGCCGTGCTGGAGCCCTCAATGGCCCGCATGCGGTCTTTGGGACGCATGGACTCGGGCGCATCGGGCGTTCCCTTCTGTTTTCTGCCGAACAGGTTTTCAAACATGGTGGCTCCGGCTATCCCCTGGACTTTTGTTGGTATCTCTTGCCATTGGCGCAAGGATATGGCGCGGGCGGCGTTCAGCCCTTAAAATGATGGTAACCCAAGGAGCGTTGCAGCGAACACAAGCGTTCGTCAGGCTTGGGTTACAGGCGGCGGCTTCCGGCGGCCCCTGCGGCAACGACGCTCACCTTTGCCTCAAGGTGAGTCCGTGTCTGAAACTGAATCTTTACCCAATGTTCCCCCCATGAAGCTGTCCGGCCTGGAGCCGGTCGCCATCGGTGCGGGCACGCTGTTTGTCAATATTGGCGAGCGCACCAACGTCACCGGCTCCAAGGCCTTCGCCCGCATGATCCTCAACGGTGAATACGAGCAGGCGCTGGCCGTGGCCCGTCAGCAGGTCGAAAACGGCGCCCAGATCATCGATATCAACATGGACGAGGCCATGCTGGACAGCCAGGCCGCCATGGTGCGCTTCCTGAACCTGATCGCCAGCGAGCCCGACATCGCCCGCGTGCCCATCATGATCGACAGCTCCAAGTGGAGCGTCATCGAAGCCGGCCTGCGCTGCATCCAGGGCAAGGGCATCGTCAACTCGATCTCGATGAAAGAGGGCCTGGAGCCCTTCAGGCAGCAGGCCAAACTGCTCAAGCGCTATGGCGCGGCGGCGGTGGTGATGGCTTTTGATGAAAAAGGCCAGGCCGACACCTATGAGCGCAAAGTCGAAATCTGCGAGCGCGCCTACCGCGTGCTGGTCGATGAGCTGGACTTTCCGCCCGAAGACATCATCTTCGATCCGAACATTTTTGCGATCGCCACCGGCATCGAAGAGCACAACAACTACGCGGTCGATTTCATCAACGCCACGCGTTGGATCAAGCAGAACCTCCCGGGCGCCAAGGTTTCTGGCGGCGTGTCCAACGTGTCCTTCAGCTTTCGCGGCAACGACCCGGTGCGTGAAGCCATCCACACCGTGTTCCTGTACCACGCGATCCAGGCCGGCATGGACATGGGCATCGTTAACGCCGGCATGGTCGGCGTGTATGACGACCTCGATCCGGTGCTGCGCGAGCGCGTCGAAGACGTGGTGCTCAACCGCACACCGGTCTATAAGCCAGGCGAGCCCGAACTCACTCCCAGTGAACGCCTGATCGAAGTGGCGGAAACCGCCAAAAGCGGCGCCAAGGACGACAGCAAGAAAAACGAGTGGCGTGCCCTGCCGGTGCGCCAGCGCCTGTCGCACGCGCTGGTCCACGGCATGAACGAGCACATCGTGACCGACACCGAAGAGGTCTACCAGGAGATCCTTGCAGAGGGCGGCCGGCCGCTGCATGTGATTGAAGGACCGTTGATGGACGGCATGAACATCGTCGGTGACCTGTTCGGTCAGGGCAAGATGTTTTTACCCCAGGTCGTCAAAAGCGCCCGTGTGATGAAGCAGGCCGTGGCGCATTTGCTGCCCTACATCGAAGCCGAAAAGCTGCTGCTCGAAGCCGCCGGCGGTGACGTCAAGACCAAAGGCAAGATCATCATCGCCACGGTCAAGGGTGATGTGCACGACATTGGCAAGAACATCGTGACGGTGGTCTTGCAGTGCAACAACTTCGAGGTCGTCAACATGGGCGTGATGGTGCCCTGCCATGAGATCCTCGCGCGCGCCAAGGTCGAGGGCGCCGACATCGTCGGCCTGTCGGGCCTCATCACGCCCAGCCTGGAAGAAATGCAATATGTGGCGGCCGAGATGCAGAAGGACGACCATTTCCGCATCAAAAAGATCCCGCTGCTTATTGGCGGCGCCACCACCAGCCGCGTGCACACGGCCGTCAAGATCTCCCCGCATTACGAAGGCCCGGTGGTGTATGTGCCTGATGCGTCCCGAAGCGTGAGCGTGGCGCAAAGCCTGCTCTCCGACCAGGCTGCTAAATACATCGAAGAGCTCTACACCGACTACGACAAGGTGCGCACCCAGCACGCCAACAAAAAGCAGGTGCCGATGTGGCCGCTGGCCAAAGCACGCGCCAATGCCACGTCGATGGACTGGGCCAACTACACACCGCCCGTGCCCAAGTTCATTGGCCGTCGCGTGTTCAAGAACTTCGACCTGTCGGAGCTGGCCCAGTACATCGACTGGGGACCTTTCTTCCAGACCTGGGATCTGGCGGGTGCGTTTCCGGCCATTTTGAAAGACGAGGTGGTAGGCACCGAGGCTGTGCGCGTGTACGCCGATGCGCAGCGCATGCTCAAGCGCCTGATCGAAGGCCGCTGGCTCACCGCCAACGGCGTGATGGCGCTGTACCCCGCCAACAGCGTGGGCGACGACATCGAGATCTACACCGACGAGTCGCGCAGCGAAGTGGCCATGACTTGGTACGGCCTGCGCCAGCAGACCGAGAAAACCGCGATTGACGGTGTGATGCGCCCCAGCCGTTGCCTGGCTGACTTTGTTGCACCCAAGGTACCTGCTACTGAATTGATAGCTGCTCGCGCCGGATATTCGGGCGCTGCGGGCCAAAATACCTCAGAAATTCCGGACTACATCGGTCTTTTTGCCGTCACGGCAGGCATAGGTGCCGAGAAAAAGGAAAAGTACTTCCTCGACGACCATGACGACTACTCATCCATCATGCTCAAGGCGCTGGCCGACCGACTGGCCGAGGCGTTTGCCGAATGCCTGCACCAAAGAGTGCGCAAGGATTTGTGGGGCTATGCGCCCGCCGAGTCCCTGGACAGCGGGGCGCTGATCGCCGAAAAATACCAGGGCATACGTCCCGCACCCGGCTACCCGGCTTGTCCGGACCACAGCGTCAAGAAAGAGATGTTCGAGTTGCTCAAAGCCGAAGAAATCGGCATGGCCCTGACTGAAAGCCTGGCCATGACGCCGGCCGCCAGCGTCAGCGGCTTTTACCTGAGCAACCCTGAGAGCACCTATTTCAATGTGGGCAAGATCGGCGACGACCAGCTGCAGGACTTGGCCAAGCGGCGCGGCCTCAAGGCCGAAGCGTTGCAGCGCCTGCTGGCGCCCAATCTCTGAAAGCCGGTTTATGGCCGGGCGCAGGCCGTGAACGGTTCAGGGCCACCGTTGCAATTCGCGTTTACGGTGACTTTGCCGGAAAATAACCTGCGTTTACATAAATACACAGCCGCCTGCCAAAGCGTGTTTACCTTTGCGGCATGGGAAACGTTGAACAACGACAGATGGAACCCCGTTGCGGGGACCGATTGATTTCACAGAGGGAATTGCCATGAACACATCCACCGAAACACTCCAGCCGGGCCAGCAGGCTTCGTCAGCCAGCAAGCCCTTGTGGGCCGCTGTCGGCATACTGGGAGTGGCCGTCCTGGCCATGGGCGGCACCATGATTTACCAGATGCGCAACCCGGTTACAGCGACCCCGGTGGCACTCGCAGTACCGCAAGCCGTGCCTCAGGTGGCGCCGCCCATGGCTGCGGCCAGCAATGCGGCGGACGACATGGCTGAAAAGCCGGTTGCCGCACCCGCCAAGCCCGCCCCCGTGCCGGCCAAAAAGGTGGTCAAGCCGACACCAAAACCGGCACCCGCCCCGAGTTACGCGGGCATTTCACCCGCGCCGGCCCCTTACCCTGCACCGGTCGCCGTGGCGCCGGCGCCTGTGTGCCATGTGTGCGGTGCGGTGGAATCGGTGACGCCGGTTGAGCGCTCCACCAAGCCGGCCGGTCCTGGCGTAGGTGCTGTGGCGGGTGGCGTGCTGGGCGCCGTGCTGGGTAACCAGGTCGGCCATGGCGGTGGGCGTACGGCAGCCACCATCCTGGGCGCGGTGGGTGGCGGTTTCGCCGGCAACGCCATTGAAGGGCATGTTCGCAAGGAAACGGTTTACCAGGTCGGCGTGCGCATGGAAGACGGTTCGCAACGCATGGTAGAAGTAGCCCGCGCTCCCAGCGTTGGCAGCCGCGTGACAGTGGAAGGGTCGACCTTGCGGACCCAGGATGGCGCCAGTTACGGTCCCAAGCCGCCGCCGGCCCCTGTGGTCACGCAGCAGCAGTCTCCCGACTACAGCAACCGCTGATCTAGTCAAAGACCGGAAGGCGCGCAGGCTTCAGCGCGCCTGCTGGTGTGGGCTTTGGTGAGGCTTACCCTATGCCGCGCGAAGGGATCCTTCCGCGCGGCCCGTTCCCTTTTATGCTTCGACGGTGCGATGCTTGGCGCTATGATGGCCCCGCCATCACAAGGAGGATCGCATGCGTCGTTTTTTCGTGGCAGTGCTGGTACTTGCCGGAAGTCTGCACGCCTTTGCGGCAGGACCCAAACCCGGATTGAACAATCTGGAATTTGCCGGTGCGCACGACCAGAACACGCCCGTACTGCTGAGCGCCGCCTCGCGCCCCGTGCCTTTTCGCGGCGCTGATGGGCGTGTGCACATCGACTACGAGCTGCAGGTTACCAATGCGCGGGCCGTGCCGGTCAAGCTGGTATCGCTGGAGGTATTGGATGCTGCTTCCGGCAAGGTGCTGACCACCGTCGCCGGGGCGGATGTTGCCGGCACTTTTTCGTTGCTGGACGGCGCGGGTGGTGACAGCATCGGCGCAGCACAGGCCGGTTTATTCTGGATTGACGTGGTGCTGGAGGCCGGCCAGGCCATTCCGAAAGTCCTGTCGCACCGCGTGGTCACCGCCGGGCCCGAAATCAAACTCACGGCAGCCGTCAAAACTGCCGGTGAGAGCAGCGTTCAGACCACGCAGACCGGTGGCAATGTTTCCGTCAGCACCCGGCCGGCTCCGCTGATCGGCCCGCCGCTTGAGGGGACCGGCTGGGTTGCATTCAACGGCTGCTGCAGGGAGGCCCCGCACCGGCGTGCCGGCATCCCGGTGAACGGCGTTCTCTACGTCAGCCAGCGGTTTGCAATCGACTGGATCAAGATTGACGCGAACTCTCAGCAAAGCAACGGCGACAGCAACAAGAACGAAAACTGGCCGACCTATGGGCAAAAAGCGATTGCCGTGGCGGATGCCAAAGTGGTTTCCGTGCTCGACGGGCTGCCTGAGCGGGTGCCCAACGCCTTGCCGCCCGACACGACGATGCAAAACGTGACGGGCAACCATGTGATCCTGGACCTGGGACGTGGCTACTACGCGTTTTATGCACATCTGCAGCCGGGCTCGCTGAAGGTGAGTGTCGGCGACCGCGTCAAGCGCGGCCAGGTGCTGGCGCTGCTGGGCAACTCCGGCAACACCACGGCACCGCACCTGCATTTCCATGTGTCGGACGGCATCGGCCCCTTGTCATCGCAAGGGATGCCCTACGTGATCGACGCGTTTACGGCCAGGGGTGTTGCTACGGACGTGACCGATCAGGGCAAAGTGGTGTGGACGGCGTTGCCGCAGCAGCAGGCCATTCAGCGCGCCACCCTGCCCATGAATGGCTACGTGGTTGATTTCCCCTCTTTGAAGTGAAGCTTGGTCGCTGCGAGCTACGCGCTCCCCTGACGCGTGGCACTGCCCCGGCGGCCACCGTACCAACATGTTCAGACTTGCACTAACCCTTTTTGGCGGCGATGCGCTCGTGAAGCGCTGGAAGATCTTTCTGGTGGCGGGCCTGCTCGCGGTGTTGCTGGGTGTCGTGGTGCTGATAGACCTGGTTGACGGTGTGACCGACATGGCGGGCTGGGTGTTCGGCGCCGTGTTGCTGTTGCAAGGCCTGGCGGAACTGGTGATAGGCACCACACACACGCGTGCGCGGCGGCGCTTTGAAATGTTGCGCGGCGCGGCCATGGTGGTGTTTGCCTGTCTGCTGCTGGATTTCCCCTGGGACAATTCGATTGCTGCAGGCGTTCTTTTCGCCGCCGCATTTACCTTCAATGGACTGGTCCGCATTGCGTCAAGTCTTTTGATCCGGTATCCGAACTGGCGCATCTCCAACATCATCGGTTGGGGTTATCTGGTCATGGCGATATTGCTGGTGACCGACTGGCCCCTGCCTTCCGCGATGAACGTGTCTTTTTGCACCGGCCTTGCACTGATGGCGGGCGGCTACGTTGTGATGCGCGGCGCCTGGCGCCTGCAACGCTTGCCGCCGGGATCGCGGCTTGCAGCCATTGAGCTCTATAAAAGAAAAAGGGAGATGGGCACCAGTACACCGCCGTCCGTCTCGCCCTCGGGTGCCAGCACGCTCGGCGAACAGATGGTGGTTCACATCTGGACCGCCGTGGATCAAAGCGAAGAGCGCATCCGGCTTCCGCTGGTAGACCGGTACATCGCGGCCCTCTCCCGCAAAGGCAGCGTGACTACCGGCCATGTTGCGCTGGAGTGCGGGCCTCAGCTGTATATCAGCCACCATCCACGTGTGCGCCTGACCATCACGCAGCGCAATCTTGTCGACCAGGTGCGCGCCACACAAAGCAACGACCATCCGGGGATGTGGCTTCCTTCTTATGAGCAGGAAGCCGGTGCGACGCGCCCTTCAACCTTTCGCATCCGCTTTCGCCTGTTTAACCGCAGCCACCTGCAGTCGTTCTGGGAAGCGTACCGTCAGGACGACACCTATAACCTGACGCATCGCAACTGCTCGGTGGTCGTGACCGAGGCTATCGACGCCGCGATGGAAGGTGTATTTGCCGACAAACCTTTCTGGCGAACCCTGCTGCGCCTGGCCTTTCACCCCGACATGTGGCTGGCCGGAAGCGTTCGGGTGCGTGCCGAATCGATCGCATGGACACCCGGGTTGGCGCTGGATTATGCCGGCGCGATCCGGCGCATCACCCACCCGCATCAGGACTTGAGGGTGCACCTTGCGCGCTGGTGGAAGACGCGCCGGCCCCAACGTCAGCGCGCAAAAAAAATCCCTTGAAAGCTCAGCGAGAAGGTTGACCTGCGCTGTGTGAAGGTCGGACTCCAGAAGTCCGGATTTAGTGGCCGTTCCAGGGTCTGGCGGCCCCCATCCAAAAGGAAAAAAGCATCAGGGCTGACGAACCTCAAAGGCGCAGCCCTGCCGCAGGCAACCTGTCTGCGTTCGACAGCCGGTGCATGTACGGCGCGTGTCGCACGGGTGTGATTGGCCATTCCCGCTTGCGGGAGCTGCATGGGCCGTAGATGCCGCCCCTCTGTCCGTTGTGAGGGATTCCGTTCACAAAAGACGCAGTCATGCCTGGCTCAACAGCGATTTCTTCGGGTATTTCCGCCTGCTGCCAAAAATGTCCACTTGGTTTGCATCGGCACAACGAAAAATTACATAAGGAAACATATACAGCTAATAGGGTTGTTAAAAAGTTCCAATTTTGTCCCTTCAAACTAACAAAGTAGTAAATTTAGTACTAGAAAAACTGCAACATAGTTAATCTTCGCACTGTTTGTTACCAGTATGTTGTCTGACATGAGACATGCCGAGTGAACCCTGTGCGTCCTCTGCCAGCGTTGACTCGGGTGCTCCTGCGGACTGCTTGCCGGCACGGTTCCCAAGCATTCAAAGAGTCGAACTGCCTATGTTGTCCTCGAAATTTCTGGCGAAAGCCGTTGCCGGCTCCTTGCTTCGTGCTTCGGCTCTCGGATTGGCGATCGGATTGATGCCCGTTGCGGCCCAAGCCTTGACGGCTTCGGTGACCGCGATCATTCCGGCACAGGGGATGTATCCCGGCGAGACGGCAACCTTGCGAATTACCCTGTCCAACAGCGATCCGGTGCCCATCACCAACGTGGACTTCAGCAACAGCTTGCCGGGCCTTCTGCCGAATGGCCTCAGCGTTGCGTCTGCGGCCACAAATGGTTGCGGCGGCGCCTTTACCGCCACCCCCGGAACGCAGGCACTTGCCCTGGCTGGCGGCACCATACCCGCTGCCGTCGGCGGGATTGACGGCCAGTGCGTCATCGACATTCCGGTCACGGTCGGCACCTCGACGGGTAACGCAACCTCCTACGCGTATCAAATCCTCAACGGTGCGGTGACCAGCAGCGGCGGCAGCAATGTAGGAGATGTCTCCCAGACCTTCGTGGTCAGGGCATTGCAGCAGCCGCAAATTTCAAAGGCATTCACCAGCTCGACGCTGGTACTGGGAGGCGCTTCGACACCTCTGACCATCACGCTGGTCAACCCGAACCCGGTGGCAATTTCCGGGTTCAGCATCACCGATAACTTTCCCCAGCTCGGTGGCAGCGCCCTCATGAAGGTCGCGGCAGCGCCCGGCGCGAATGCAACGTGCACCAGCGGTCCGGTACCGGCCTTCAATCCCGCACCGGCAGCGGGCGCAACCAGTGTGACCGGCACCGGAGATCTGCCGGCAAACGGGAGTTGCACCTTCGTTGTGAATGTGGAGGCGAACCAGACCAACGGCCAGTTCTCGACCGGTGCCCAGAACAACATCATCAACCGGAGCACCGACTTCACCAATGTGCTTGGGCTGCCCGCCCAGGCCAATGCGCAGGCCAGCGTGACGGTCCGGTCTCCGCTCGGTATGTCCAAGGGCTTTACGCCCAGCACCTCCCTTTCAAGCGGTGCCTCGGGATTTCTCACCCTCACCTTGAGCAATAGCGGCAATACGCCACTGACTGTCACCACCTTTGATGACACGCCGATCGACGGGATTGGTGGCGTCGACCCGACAAAAGGGTTGAACGTCACATCGGCGGTGACCAGCTGTGCGGGTGGCGCCGCTGCCGCGATCAACAGCAACAAAGGCGTCAGGCTGACCGGCGGGACCATTCCCGCCAATGGCAGCTGCACGGTGACAGTGAATTTCACCGCGGCTGTTCAGGCGAACGGCGTGCCGGTGACTTACACCAACAGCATTCCCCAAGGCGCCGTGGATGTGGGCGACCCCGCCATCAAGAGCCAGGCGGTATCGGCCACCATCCTGGTTGCCGACGACCTCCGTGTTCTCAAATCGGTACAACCCACGACACCCGTGGCGCCGGGCAACCCGATCCAGTACCAGATCACCGTGCAAAACTTCGGCGCTGGCGCGATCAACACCGTATCGGTGACGGACAACTTCACCAACGGCCAGACATTCCTCACCGGCACGATCAACGGCTTCAACTACACGCCGACTGTCAGCGCGGGCTGCGGCAACGTCAACTCTGCGAGCCCACTGGGCAGCAATGCGCCGGTCTTTACCATCGACACCGTCCCGGCTCGCACCAGTGTCAGCGTACCGGGTGCCTGCACCATCACCATGTGGGCAATGGCGTCCACTGTTGCGGTGGCCACCTCGAACAACGTCATCGCTGCTGGCGGCGTCTGTTACAACGGCGGCGCCACTTGCAACGGGGGTGCTTCCAATTCCACCAGCGTAGGCACCAACCCGCCCGTGCTCGCAGCAACGAAGGCGTTTGCCCAGTCCTCTCCCGGCGCCAGCACGTTTGCCGAGGGAACCATTGTCCGCATGACCATCACGCTGACGAACAAGTCGGCGAACCCACTGACCAACGTTGCGGTTTCGGATACTCTGCAATTGGCAACCAGCGGTGGGGGGCAGCTTCGCATCGCCAGTCCGGCCAACGCGGCAAGCACCTGCGGCGCCCCTGCCATCACGGCGGTTGCCGGCTCCACTTCGATCGGCATCACTGGCGGCACCGTTCCGGCTCGCGCCAACAACGGCATGGGTGCGGACGGCAGCTGTACCTTGCAGGTGGATGTCGTAGGGCCGGCCGGCGTCTATAACAACACCGCGACGGTCGACGGCACCGAAACCTACGGGAACGGCACGACACACACACTGGGTACGGTATCAACCAATACCCCCCAGCTGACTTACACCTCCGCGCTGACCGCGAACAAGAGCTTCAATCCATCCGGCGTGTCCTCCGGCGGCAAATCAACGGTCACGGTTCAGCTCCTGAATTCGAGCGCGCTCGCGCTGACAAACGTCAGTGTGACCGATCCGCTCCCGGCGGGCATGGTGCTGGCCACCCCGCCCAATGCGCAGACGACCTGCGCGGGAAGCACGTCCATCACGGCTGTTGCAGGAGCAGGCAGCGCAACGTTGACCGGTGCCAATGTGGCGGGCGGCGGGAATTGCGCTTTCCTGTTTGATGTGGTGGCAACAGGTGCCGCGAACTGGGTCAACAGCATCCCTCCCAACGGCATCCTCGCGGACGGCGGCGTGCGTAATGTCACCGCCGTTGTCGGCACGCTGCTTTTCAATGCCCCCACCGGCCTGGCCATCAGCAAAACGACTTCCATCAGTTCCCTGGCCTTCCCCGGCCAGGTGAGCCGGCTGACGATCAACATATCCAACGGGTCCCAGGCGGTTACCAATCTGGATATCACCGACTACTTCACGGTCGGCGGTGTTGCAGGCGGTACCAACAATGGGTGGGTGGTGACACCTACCCCGGCAACCGCAACGACGTGCCCGGGCGGGGTTGTGACCGCTGCGGCGGGCGCGCGATCGGTCCGTCTGTCAGGGGCAAACCTGGCTGCAAATGCGACCTGCCAGGTATCGGTCAACGTGACGTCTGCCGTGACCGGTGGCAACACGAACACCATTCCGCCCGGCGCCATCATCACCGACCAGAACCTGACCAATGCCAACCCGGCAACGACCAGCCTGGCGATCAGCACGAACATTGGCATCGTCAAGCAGTTCACGCCTAACGTGGTGGCGCCGGGTACCCGGTCCCGCTTGCGCATCACTTTCTATAACCCGCTTTCACAGCCTGTCAGCGACCTGGCGGTCACCGACACCTTGCCGGCCGGCGTGACTGTTCCCAGTGGCGCGAATCCGACGACGACATGTCAGGGTGCGACGGTCTCTTCGACGGCCAACACGGTGCAGCTTTCGGGCGGCATCATCGTCGCCGCGGCCGGAAATGTGCCAGCAACCTGCCAGGTGGAAATCGACGTCTTTGTGGCGGCGCAAGGCGACTATGTCAACACCATTCCAGCCAACGCGCTGACCGCCACCGCTGGCGGTAACGCCCTGGCGAACACCCAGCCTACGAGCGACACGTTGCGTGCACGGTCACCGATCGTGGTGCATAAGGCCTTCAGCGCCCGTACCCTGGACGCGGGCAGTCCTGTTGGGTTCACGACCGGGTCCGACACCAAGGCGCCTGGCGCGGTATCGGTGATGACGATTCGTTTCGACAATCCCAACAACACACAGCTCAACGGCATGACCGTGACGGACGCATTGCCCGCCGGACTTGTCGTCGCGCCTACGCCGGCTGCGGCCACGACCTGTGCAGGCGGCACTGTTGTTGCAGCAGCGTCCGCCACCAGCGTTCGCCTGACCGGGGCCGCACTCGCAGCCAATGGGTTCTGCACCGTCACGGTGAATGTTCTGAGCAACATTTCGGGCGTGTACACCAACACCATCCCGACCGGGAGCATTACAACCACCGAGGGCGTCACCAACCAGGAGCCCACCAGCGCACAGCTGATTACCTCCACCCCGCCAACCGTCGGCAAGCAGTTCGCCCCTGCGGTGATCCCACCGAGCGGCGTATCGCGCCTGAGCATCGTCATCGGCAACACGAATGCCGCAGCAATGACCTTGAGCGCGGATTTTGACGACATCCTGCCGACGGCTCCCGGCCAGATCCGTCTGACGGCAACCCCCAACATGACAACGACTTGCGGCGGAACGGTAGTGGCCGCAGCCAACGCCACCAGTGTGAGGCTGAACAGCGGCGGTACCATCCCTGCGGGCGGTTGCACGATTGATGTCAATGTCACAGGGCTGACGGCGGGGGTGCACACCAACAATATTCCGGCTGGTGCCCTGCAGACCAATCTGGGCAACAACCAGGCGCCTGCCAATGCGACGCTGACGATCAGCACCCTTGGCTACATCTCTGGCAAGGTTTTCAGAGACAACAACGTCACGCCCAACGGCACCTTTCAGAACGGCACCGACACGGGGATCGCTGGGGTCGGTATTGAACTGCGCAGCGGCGCAAACTGCAGCGGCGCGCTGCTGACGACAGGAACCACCGATGCGCTCGGCAACTACCTGTTCTCCTCACTGGCTGCCGGCAGCTACTCCGTTTGCCAGCCGGCGCAGCCCGCGGGAACCACCAATGGCATCACGACCGCCGGCCCCATCAGTGGCATCAATGGCAGCACGGGTTCAGCCGGTGCGGCATCCAACCCCACGGCTACCACCAGCCAGATCACCAACGTGGTTCTCAATGGTGACGGCGGAGCCGCCGAAACTTCGGGCTCCGCCAACAACAACTTTGCCGAGGTCGTTCCTTCGACCATTTCGGGCAAGGTATTCAAGGACCTGAACAACAACGGCGCGCAGGACGGCGCAGACGATCCGCTCGCAGGCGTCACCATCGAGCTCAGGGACGCAGGCAATGCACTGATCGCGACCACGGTCACCGACGCGACGGGCAACTATTCGTTCGGCAATCTTTTGCCTGGAACTTACACCGTGGTGGAGCCCGCACAACCCGCCGGCACCTCCAACGGCATTACCACCGCGGGTGCTGTTCCGAATGGCGGAACACCCGGAACGGCGACCACACCGGCCGTCACACCGAGCCGGATCAGCAGCATCGTGCTGCCGCCCAATACGGTTTCGAGCGGCAACAACTTCGCCGAGGTGTCCAATGGCGGCACGATTTCCGGCAAGGTCTTCCTGGACTATGACAACAGCGGCCTGATGAATGGAAGCGATCACGGCATCGGCGGACAGACGATCAATCTGACGGGCACCGACATCAATGGGCTAGCTGTCTCCAGGTCAACAGTCACGCTGGCCGACGGTACCTATAGCTTTACGGGGCTGGCGCAGGGGACGTATACCGTGACGCAGCCCCTGCCCCAGGCCACCGGTACGACCAATGGCCAGACTATCGCGGGCAGTACCGGCGGAACGGCGACCTTGCCAGCCAACCCGGTGTCCTCGATCTCGACGATTCCACTCGCCAGCGCGAATGCCGTGTCGGCTGACAACAATTTCGCTGAAATCCCGGGCAATGCGCCTGACCTGGCGATCGCCAAAACGCACGCGCCGGTCAGCTTCGCCCAAGGGTCCAGCACAGGCTTCTATACCATCGCCGTGTCCAACGTCGGTGCAGCGGCGACGTCCGCCACCGTGACGGTGGTCGACACCCTGCCTGTGGGCATGACGGTGGCTGCCGTCAATGGCGGCGCAACGTGGTCCTGCTCCAACACCGCAACCATCGTCACCTGCAACACTAACAGCGTGATCGCCTCCGGCGCGACGGCGCCTGTCATCACGGTGCGTGTTGCGGTGGCTGCCGGTTTGTCCGGGCAGGTCCTGGTGAACACGGCGGTGGTTTCCGGCGGCAATGAGCCCAGCGGCTTTTCCGGCAACAACACAGCAACCGACCCCACGGCGATCTCCGATGTGGCGGCGGTACAGGGCAGCGTGTGGCGCGACCTCAACCATGACCGCATCAAGGACCCAGGTGAACCATTGGTCCCGGGCTGGATCGTTGAGCTGACACTCGGCGGCGTGGTGGTGGGCACCACAACCTCCGATGCAAACGGCGCTTACAGCTTTCCCAGCGTAGCGCCGGGCTCGGGTTACCAGATCCGCTTTCGGGAGCCCACAAGCGGGCGCATCTATGGACGCCCAGTGCCCAATGAGACCGGATTGCCCTATACGAATGGACAGGTAAATTCGACCTCCAACCCGGCCGGTGCGAACAATACCGACGGAACGTTAAGAGGCCTCACGCTAACCGCTGGCACCACGACCCTGGCCCAGAGCCTGCCGCTGGATCCGAGCGGGGTGATTTATGACGCGGTCAGCCGTCAGCCTGTACCCAACGCCATCGTCACACTCTCGGCCCCAGGCCTCACCGCAGCCGACGTGATTGGCGGCAGTCTGACGCAGACGACAGGCGCCGATGGTTCTTACCAGTTCCTGTTGCTGGGTGGCGCTCCGGCAGGCGCGACCTTGTACACGCTGACGGTGACGTCGCCACCGGGCTACCTGCCCGGTCCGTCGGCGATTATTCCAGCCTGTACCGCGACCCTGGGCGTGGGCCTGGCGCCTCCGAGCCCAGACCCGGCATTGGTGCAGAACAGCAACTTCGCACCCACAGCGGGCGTGCCGTTGCACAACCCCGCAGCTTGCCCCAGCAACACCCTGGCCCTTGCGGGCGGTGCGGCCACGACCCAGTACTTCTACACGTTCACCTTTGCCGCAGTACCAGGTTCGGCTAACGTGTTGAACAACCATATCCCGCTGGACCCGGTGTTGGGCGGCGCGATTGTGATGACAAAGAGCACGCCGCTGGTCAATGTGGTTCGCGGCGACCTGGTGCCGTACAACATCACGGCGACCAACACGCTGAATGCGGTGCTCGGCAACATCAATATCGTGGATGTGATTCCGGCGGGCTTCAGGTATCGCACCGGCTCGGCATCACTCAACGGCGTGGCACTTGAGCCCACGGTGAGCGGACGCAACCTCACCTGGGCCGGCCAGACGTTTACCGCAGGTGAGCGCAAAACACTGCGCATGCTGCTGGTGGTCGGCAGCGGTGTGTCGGAAGGCACTTACGTGAATCAGGTCGCAGCCCGCAATGCGCTGGTCAACGCCCAGGTGTCCAACACCGCCACAGCGACGGTACGTGTGGTCCCAGATCCCACCTTCGATTGCTCCGACATCATCGGGAAGGTCTTTGACGACAAGAACGCCAATGGCTACCAGGACGAGGGGGAGCCGGGCATCGCGAATGTCCGCATTGCAACTGCGCGCGGGTTGCTGGTCACCAGCGACCATGATGGACGCTTCCACGTGGCTTGCGCGGCAATCCCGAACGCTGACCGCGGTTCCAACTTCGTGATGAAGGTGGACGAAAGAACCCTGCCTTCGGGTTATCGGTTGACAACCGAAAACCCGCGTGATGTCCGGGTGACACGCGGCAAGATGGTGAAACTCAATTTCGGCGCGACGGTCCATCGCGTGGTCCGGCTGGAACTCTCCGGCGCTGCATTCCTGAACGACGGCACGGAGTTGCAGCCTGCGTACCTCGCGACGCTGGAAAAGCTGCCTTCGCAACTGGCGGCACGTCCATCCATCCTGCGCATTGCCTATCGCCGAGGCGCCGAGGCGGCAGGGCTTGCGGAAAAACGCGTGTCGACGATCAGCGACCGGATACAGGCCTTGTGGAAGGAAAGGCGAAAGAAGGAGCGCGCGGAAACAGACAGTGAACCCCTCCATCCCTTGATGATTGAAACCGAGCTGGAGTCGGCGAAATGAATTTCCGTACACACACCATTGCAGTAGCCGTCAGCGTCCTTTGTGCAGGGTCTTCTGTATGGGCCGCCACCGAAGTCAGTGGCAAGCGAATTGACAATGGCCGTATCGACATGTTCTCAGTGCCGCCGCCTGCGGAGGTACAACCGGCCATCAACTACCCGTTGCCTTCGGGCGTTACGCGGGAAGAGGCGGCAGGCATGCGCAGCCGCGCCGCGCAGGTGCCGCAGAGCGTCGCCTCCGTCAACAAGGCGCTGGAAGAAGCCAGTGGCCTGAGCCTTTTTGTATCGGGCAAGGCCGAGTTGCTGCCTGCCGCCAAAGCGTCCATCGAAGCGCTGGCTGCAGAGATACGCGCCAAAGGCGCGTCGTCTCCAGGCATGCGCATTGCTGTTGTGGGGCACACGGACAACCAGAGGCTGTCGCCGGAAACCAAGCGAATCTTCAGGGACAACCAGGGGCTTTCCGAGGCGCGCGCCCTGGCGGTTGCGGCCTATCTGAAGCAGCAGCTGAACAATCCCGCCGTCACCTATTCGATCGAGGGTGCAGGTGAGAACAAACCGTTGGCATCGAACGCGACACCCGAAGGAATGGCCCGCAATCGCCGTGTCGAGCTACGCGTATGGTTCGAAGCCGCCGCGCCGGCCGCCGCGCCTGTTCCGCTGGCGGTCGCCAAGCCTTGCACACCGCAGTCTGTCGGGCAGTCCACGGTGCCGTTTCGCATCACGATTGATGGCGAGCCCATCAATGCATCCGAGATTCCCAATGAGGCAGATGGTCAGCGGTGCGCTGACGTCGCGCTCGAGAAGGCTGACATCCAGGTGCGTTACGACAGCCTGGCCATTGCGCCGGTGATGAATGCCTGGGTTACACCCAATGCCGTCGTCAAGGGCGAGATGGTGGAGTTTCGGGCCTGGTCGAACTACATTCCCTGGATCAAAAAAGCCGAACTGCGGCTTTTCCGTGCAGGGCAGAAGACACAGGAGCAACCTTTTGAGGTTGTGCCCATCACATGGTCAGGCGCGCTCAACTGGACGGTTCCGGCCAACAACACGGCCGGCGACCAGGTGTTCTACCTCCTGCGTGTTTATGACGCCCAGGGGCGTTTCGACGAGACCAGTCTGAAATCCCTGAACCTTCTGGCGCGCGCCATGCCGGTCAATGAAGATGCGGAGAAGCTCGAGCGCGAGCGGTTGACAGGCTATGGCGAAAACAGCCTGGCTTTGCGCAATATTCCGGTTACCGGGGGCACGGTCACGGTCAACGGCACCAATCTCAAGCCGGGCCAGCGCATCGAAGCGCTGGGGCTGGAACTGCCGATCGATGCGCAGGGCAAGTTCGCCATGAAGCAAATCATGCCGGCGGGCCCGCAGTCTGTAGAGGTGACGCTGAAAGAATCAGACGGACGCGCAAGCACGTTCCGCCGCAACCTCAACATCGCCGCGGATGACTGGTTTTACCTGGCTCTGGGGGATTTGACGGTCGGGAAAAACAATGTCTCCGGGCCCGCGAAACTGGTGACCGGAGACCTGAACCACTACGAAGACAAGGTGTATGTTGATGGCCGTGCCGCCTTTTACCTCAAGGGGAAAATCAAGGGCGAATGGCTGCTGACGGCTTCGGCCGATACCCGCGAAGGCCCTATCGAAGACCTGTTTTCCAACTTCTCCAGCAAGGATCCCAAATACCTTCTGCGCAGCATTGACCCCAACCTCTACTACCCCGTCTACGGCGATGACAGCACGACGGTGGACGATGCGCCGACGCAAGGCAAGTTTTTTGTCAAGCTTCAAAAAGGCGATTCGCACGTGATGTGGGGTAACTTCCAGACCTCGTGGAGCGGAACGGAGCTGATGCAGTACTCGCGGGGCCTCTATGGCGCGCAGGTGCGCTACCGCTCTGAAGATGCCACGACCTATGGCGAAAAACAGACCCAGATTGATGCTTTTGCCGCCGATCCGGGAACGCTGGCTTCGCGCGAGGAATTTCGCGGCACGGGAGGCTCGCTGTACTACCTGCGCCACCTCGACATCACACAGGGCTCGGAGCGCGTCTGGATCGAGGTCCGCGACAAGGACTCCGGCATGGTGATCGAGCGCCGCGAACTCGCACCTACGCAGGACTACGAGATCAACTACCTTCAAGGCCGTATCCTGTTGCAGTCGCCTCTGTCCGCGACCGGCGCCGGCGCCGGCCTGATCATGGCGTCTGCGGTAGGCGGCCAGCCGGTCTACCTCGTGACGACATACGAGTTTGCGCCCGGCGTCACGGCCATTAACAACCTGTCGACCGGCATTCGCGCGAGCCAATGGCTGAACGACCATGTGCAGCTGGGCGCCAGCAGCTACCACCAGGGCGAAACAGGATCCAGCCAGACGCTCAAGGGAATCGACGGGACGCTGCGCTACAAGCCTGGCACCTGGCTGAAGTTTGAGGCGGCACGTTCAAAGGGGCCGGGCAATGGCGCCCAAACCTCTCTTGATGGCGGCTTTGGATTTAACACGCTGAACAACGGCGGCATCCAGTCGGCCGGCGCAGAACGTCTGGAAGGCTCGGTGGATCTCGCCGAAGTCACCGACAGCATGAAGGGGAAGATCACCTCTTATGTCCAGAACCGTGACCGCGGTTATTCGGCCCCGGGGCAGATTGGCATAGGCGGCGAGGCGGTCCGGCAGGCCGGTGCCGCCGCCGATGTGGAGCTTGCTCCGGGCACGCGCGTGCTGGTCAAGGCAGACAAGCGCGACGGCGATCTGCAGAATAGCCAGAACGCCGAGCTTGCGGTGCGGCAGACGCTGAACAGCGAATGGGAAGTCGCTGTCGGGGTCCGTGCGGACGATCGTTCCAATGTCACGCCAAATGCCAGCCCCTTGCTGTCCCAGACCGGATCGCGCACGGATGCGCAGGTGAGGGCGGATTACCGGCCTGATCGTGCGGGTGGAAAACCCGGCGAAAAAGAAAGCTGGGAAGCTTATGGTTACGTTCAGGGCACGCTGGAGCGTGACGATACGCGCGACCCCAACAACCGCGTCGGCCTGGGTGGCGCATTGCAAGTCAGCGAACGCGTGAAGCTCAGTGGCGAAGCGTCCGGCGGCAGCATGGGCGCCGGCGGCAAGCTGGGCGCCGACTACCGCATCTCCGACCGGAGCAATGCCTATCTGGCGTACACGATGGAAACAGAAAGCCCGGATGTCGCGTGGCGCGGCCGCCAAGGGACGCTGGTCTCTGGTGCAAGCACCCGCGTATCGGATCAACTGCGGGTGTTCGGCGAGGCACGTGCAGTCAATGGGGCCGGCCCGCAAAGCTTGACGCAAGCCTTTGGCATGGACTGGTCGCCCAATGACCGCTGGAACTGGGGCGCCAAGGTCGAGTTCGGAACCGTGTCCGACCCATTGGCCGGTGATCTCAGGCGCCGTGCGCTCGGTGGCTCTGTCGGCTACAAAAAGGACAGCCTGAAATACGGCGGTAATCTTGAGTGGCGCAACGACCGGAGCAATGTTTCCGGTGAACGTACCACCTGGTTGATGCGCAACACGGTGGGCCTGCAGGTGGATCCTGCCTGGCGCGTGCTGGGCAAGCTCAATGTCTCGCGCTCAAGCAACAGCCAAGGG
Organism: Polaromonas sp. P1_F8; assembly: GCF_056405635.1. Classification (NCBI taxonomy): domain Bacteria; kingdom Pseudomonadati; phylum Pseudomonadota; class Betaproteobacteria; order Burkholderiales; family Comamonadaceae; genus Polaromonas; species Polaromonas sp. P1_F8. Next base: position 375,323 of record NZ_JBFUBS010000004.1, read on the forward strand.
GCCTTTGTCGACGGCAACTACCATGAGTTTGTGCTGGGCAGCGCCTACCGGCCGGTTGACAACGACCGCTGGAACACCCTGTTCAAGTACACCAACCTGCACAACGTACCGACCGCGGGCCAGCTGACCCCTTCGGGCCAGGCGGCCGACTACGCGCAGCGCAGCCAGGTGTTTTCCGTCGACACGATTTACGACGTGAAGCCGTGGCTTTCCGTCGGCGCCAAATACGCGTTCCGCATCGGCGAGCTGAAAATGCCGGTTGCCGGCGGGGAGTGGTTCTCCAGCCGTGCTGATCTTCTGATCTTCCGGGCGGATCTTCATTTGGTTAAAGAATGGGACGCCCTGATTGAATGGCGCAACCTGCGCGCCACGGAGGCGCAGGATGCAAAAGCCGGCATGCTCCTCGGTGTCTATCGCCACCTTGGCAAGGGGGTGAAGGTTGGGGTGGGATACAACTTCACCAAGTATTCCGATGACCTGACCGACCTGTCTTATCGCAGCCGGGGCTGGTTCCTGAATGTGCTTGCCACCTATTGAGCGTTTGAAATTAACAGGCCTTCGAGCAGTTGTGCGGCGGCGGTCAATGGGCTGCCTTGAGCGCCCGGCGGTACTGCACGGCTTCCGCGACGTGGACGACCTGGACGGCCTGCGCGCTTGCGAGGTCGGCAATTGTCCTGGCCACTTTCAGGCAGCGATGGATGCTGCGGCCTGACCACCCTAACCGCGCTGCTGCGGTGTTCAGGAATTTCGCGGCCGCGTCATCGAGCTGGCACTGTGCATCAATGGCCTGGCCTTCCAGTGCCTGGTTGGTGGTGCCCTGCCGGGCAATAGCGCGATCACGTGCCGTGGCAACCCGGACCCTGATAATGGCGGTGGCCTCGCCCGGCGGCGCGTTGACCAGTTCATCGGCTGCGAGCGCACCCACCTCAACATGCAGGTCGATGCGGTCCAGCAGCGGGCCACTGAGCTTGCCCTGGTAACGCGACACCTGTTCGGGCGAACAACGGCAAGCCCGCAAGCTCGAGCCGAGGTAACCGCAGGGGCAAGGGTTCATCGCTGCGACCAGTTGAAAGCGCGCCGGAAACTCGGCGCGCTGGGCGGCTCGCGAAATGGTGATGGTGCCGGACTCCAGCGGTTCACGCAGTGCTTCCAGGGCTGCCCGCGGAAACTCCGGGAGTTCATCCAGAAACAGGATGCCGCGATGCGCCAGGGAAATTTCACCAGGTGGGCATCACCGAAGTTAGGCTAACTAATCACCAAAGTTAGGCTCTAACTTTGGTGATCCGGTTCCACGGTTCGGACCGTACCTCTGCAGGAGGCCGAACTCGAGGTGTATGAGCATTTCTGTCCAAAATCGGTCGATTGCGGACAGTCAATCTAGTCCCAGGAACCAGCGCCCATCAGTGGATAACGTCTGGAGGTTGATTCCGAGGGCGATAGCGACTCGCGTTCGGGTGGCTTTTGCCCAGTCCTTTAGAGATGCCTCTAATTGGTTGCGGTTTCGGCAGAAGTCATAGGCTGAGACATATGCGGACACACGCGAATTCAGAGAATTTCCAAAGCGACCTACATCAAGTTGGCGTTGTCGTAATTCCGTCAGTGAGCCCAGGTCGTAAATCGTGCTCTTGATCGCATCAAGCTGCTTTTGCCCCAGCCGAACTTCATATTCATCGTGAATGTTTAACGCAAGTTCGACACCCAAAAATTCAGCAGCTTCATCGGGAGCATAAATCTGTGTTTTGGTGTTCTCAGTCAGTTGTGGAATTACTAGTTTAATTTTGCCTAGTTCAGTTGCACAGAAGGCCTCGAACGAGGCGACTTCCGCTTGAGAGCTTCCGAAGAAGATAAGGTCATCTGCATACCGTAAAACGCTCAACTTTTTCGCGACACATGTTTTGTCGAAGTCTGCGAGAAATAGGTTTGCAAAGAAGGGAGAGAGAGGCATTCCCTGGCGAACACCTTGACCAACATGAATCCCCATTTTTTTGATGCGCGTTTCCTGGCTTGGGTGCTTGATCAATATCTCGCACTTCATGGCATCTAGGATTAGGGGGTGTAGCGATGCTTGTCTAACCTGCTGCTTAACTTTGGAGCTTAATAACTGTCGGTCTACACAGTCAAAGAACTTGGTGATATCGGTTTTGAATACCCACGGCTTAGCCTTCCGATACTCGACTGCCTTCATGGCGGCAAGCTCTACGCCTCTGTCTGAAACGAAGCCGTAGCTAACCGGGTTCTTCATCCACGTCTGCCGGCTACTTATCACGTCAAGAATCGAGCGCTGTACTACGCGGTCGGCAATAGTTGGGGCGCAAATTACGCGGGGTCGTCCATCTGGTTTCGGGACAAAGTGAGGATCAAGGGGGGAGAATTTATATCTCCCTTGTCTCAGTCGTCCTGAGAGCCCTGCGATCTCATCGTCCAGCCGCAATGCAAATGACTGTAGGGAGTGCCCATCAGAGCCTTGCCGATGGGCGCTAGATTTGTTGAGTTTGCCTCGCGCGACTTTGGTCCATGCGGCTTTCAGTGCGGACGGCTTAATGGCATCTTCTAAGCACGTCATATCTTCAGCTTGCGAGTCACTATCAAGTCCCTAGACTGCATGCGTGGACGGGGTTCGCCAAAGGCCCTGACTGCGTCGAAGCGCACATCAAGATTGCCCTTGATCGACCATATGCTCGCCGCCGGTAGGCACGTGGCACATTGTGGCCGAGGTTCGCCGTTCTGCAAGCGCCACGGGAACACCATTGTGACCGCAATCGCCATACAGACCGTAATGATTCTCATTCGCACCATATTCACTCCTTTTCGAGCTTCCACGGGCGGAATTCGTCTCAAAACCTCAGCCAATGCATCCGCGCTCTCTGCACGTGGCTGCATCTTTGTTCCGCCGACCGCATCCCCGCCTTGGCGACCCACATCACAGCTTCTATCGGCCCGCCTAGTATTCTTAGGGACGGTGGGCCGCACCTCATTGCCGCCAAAGGCCCTGACTGCGTCGAAGCGCACATCAAGATTGCCCTTGATCGACCATATGCTCGCCGCCGGTAGGCACGTGGCACATTCGGGCCGAGGTTCGCCGTTCTGCAAGCGCCACGGGAACACCATGGAAGCCGAACGAAGCGATATTAACGCTAATCCTTCAAAAACACTAGCTATAGGGGGTTGGGATTGGTAAAAACACTACCTGTAGTGTTTTGGTTGAGCTATAAAATGCCCTATCGATTAAAATATCTCGGCAATTGAAGCGTGCTGCTCCAATCTGACTGGCGTGAAGGATCGGGCATGGGTAAGGTGCTTGCCTCCTGCATTGCAGCACCAGATGTACAGCCTCAACTGCGGCTCTCATCTACTGAGCTCTTAGATTTGCGCAGAACTGCAAGTCCTCTTCGCCTGCGTGGTTTCCGCTTGAATTACGGGCTTCTTGAGTAGGGCGAAATATGTTGATCTATCTTGGTCTGACCTCATCTATTTATAGGGGGCGGACCAGTCATACGCGGCTTTGGCCCTTCTGTCGGCTCGCGTAAACATTTTGTTAATATGCGGCACAATCGGCAACCAAGCTCCCTTGCTTACTAAGGATTCGGTCGAATGCACGGAGACTCCCGGTCACCAGTCAAATTTGAAAAACCTCCAATCGTGGAGGTCGCATGCAGCGTAAGTTTTTCATTGCCCAAGCCGTTAAAGACCGCTCACATTGGTTCTTTCTGGGCCTTAGTTCGGAAGGACTTTCCCCTTACCGACGACGTAGCGCCTCTTCCAACAATTTTGGAAAATACGGAGCCATTGCCGCAGACCATTGGTATTGAGTTTCTGGACCTCCCGCCGTTGAGGCGCACTTGGTTGACGGCTCAGGATGGGAAACACCTCATTCAATTGCAGGAGGATCGGTTTGTATTTAACTGGAAGCGTGTGAGCGAGGGCGAGGAGTACCCAAGCTACGAAAAAGTGATTGCCGGGTTCAATCTTCAGCTAGGCAGGTTTATAGATTTCGTTAAATCTGCGGGGTTGGGCGATCTCGCATTCACCCAGCTTGAGCTCGTGTATACCAATTTGGTTAAGCCGACGAACGGGATGAATGAGAGCGCACCTTGGTTAGTGCTGTCTGATCACATTCCAAAACAGGATTCCGCTCGATTTTTGCCAGCGCCAGAGTCATTCAACTGGGGCACAACCTATAAGTTGCCTGACGCTGCGGGTCGGCTGCACATTCTGGCTCAGGTAGCAAGGCACGTTAAGACAGGTGAGCGTGTAGTCAGGCTCGACATAACTGCACGTGGATTGCCAAAAGACACCTCGGAAGTCGGGAGATCTCAGTGGTTTGATCTCGCCCACCACTGGATTACACAAGGTTTTGCAGACGTGACATCGCAAGACGTTCAAAAACAAGTATGGGAAAGGACCGCCTGATGTACATCGATACCGCAACTTATTGGGGTTCCGAATGGTCATTTCCCTCAAATCGTCCAAAGCCATCACCAGGCAGATGGCAGTCTCCGCGGGATGAGCGCTACTCCGGTATACATGACTTAGCGTCAACCCCCGGTGAAGCTGCTACACCCGACGTCATCGAGAACGAGCAAGCTCGGCAGCGTTTGATCGCTGCTTTGGCCCTGTTTCGTTCGCACGGCTATTCTCAGGGTGAGAATGAGAGGGGCACGATATCTGAGGCGTCTCAGCAGCTATCAGTAGCATTGCTGAACGCACTTCCTCGACATGCTGCTCTGCCTAAGATCGCACCAGATGGAGACAGCGGGGTCGTCATGGTCTGGGAGGTCAACGATACGCAACTATTGTTAACTGTTGATGAGCAGGGGTTGCATTGTGTTCAGAACGCCGGGACGCCTGCGGCTGTCTATCACGACGACCTCTATTACGACGGCTCAGCACTACCTGAGCAACTAGCACACGTCCTTGCCTTTTAGGTGTTCCCTTGGTGGAGCAAATAGAAGAGATTCCAGACGCCGATGCAGTTAGCAGGCAGCTTGACAGCCCGCTAATGTATGACGAGTTTAAAGGGGTCATTTGGTCCACGGCGTTTATGTTTTCTGAGCCAGTTGAGTCGCTGGTATGGCGAAAATATAAGGTCGCGATTAATGAGGTGCATGACTTGGGCTGCGGACGGCAAGCGAATGTTCGGCAGCGAAAGCCTCTTTGGACATACATCGGTGCGATTACGACAACCGCCGGGCAGATTCGTGCCATCCGTACAGCGAGGGGCCATGGTTTAGCAGTGGCGCACCGGCCCGAAGAAGACCAGGGAACCTACCACGCGGAGGTAGAACTTTTACCCCTCGAGGGGCAAAAGATAAGGTCAAATGATCGTGCGGAGTTGAGGCTCATGCTTGAGAAAGTATTTGGCCCGATAGAAGGGCACACCTGCCCCTAATCAGCCTACATTTCTACAATCTGAATTGTGGAGGGGCTATGGGGCGAGTTCTAAAAAAAGGATCAGGTAGCTTAGGGGCGAGTGGCCCAAGTGGCCATAGCTTTGATCGCTGGTGCAATATTGCTGCCCAGCTGTCTCAGGTACTTTTACTTGGCCTTGGCGTTTTTGGCTATTTTTATACCGTGCTTCCTGTTTACCAGAAAGCGGTTCTAGATGAAGATATTGCCCAGAAGACGCTGGAAGTACGCCAGCAAGAGCGCCGCATTGGTGAGCTAAACAAGCAAATCGCAAGTCGAGAGGATGCACTTTCGGCTAAAAACAGCGAACTGGCCGCGAAAGATCGAGACCTTTCGGAGGTCCGAACCCAAGCAACAGCGGCGAAGACCGAGGCCCGAACAAATTACACGAGACTTCGTTCTGAATACATCGGAAGCGCAATGGCCGCGCTACGAAACTGCCCGTCACCATTTTTCAAACGGGAACCAGATGGGACTGAGTTGCTGAAATGTCCAGAGTACGTGTCTCGTCGAGTTGGGCCTTTGCTCGCGCAACTACGGCGGGAAGATAGCCAACTCCTGACGGCGTTACTTGGAAAATACGCAGCCGAGAGTGATGCTGAATACCAGAAGCTAGTTAGCAAATATCGAACGGATGTGGAGCGAGTTAAGTCCGAAATTGATCGACTCCAACGGGAAATGGACGAAAGCAAGGCTACAGGCGAGAAGGCCAAAAATGAAGGTAAGCCATTTCCTCCTGGATACTTCACTGGCTCCGCCGGCTTGTTCTCAGCATGGTCAAAGGCCTTTCTTGGTGAAAACGAAGTCAGAGCTAATGCTGATAGCAGCTATCGAAAGATTCTTGATGATGTGGGCGGGAAGGTGCTCGCAACGTTCTTCGAGAAAGCGTTACCTTAAGGGGCTGATCAAATTGCCCACGACCAGTAATGCTATGTATCTGTTGAGTTCCGTCGAAATCTGATCCACTTAGCGCAGTAATTTCCATCCAAAACTGACCCACGTAGGCACTACCCTGCTTGTTTTAAAAGCAGGGGAAATTAGGAGTGATAGACGTGGCGATATTGAATGGCATCAGACGTTGGGCATTGCGGGATCAGATGTCCATCCGCGAGATCTCAAGGCGTACAGGCCTGGCTCGCAATGCAGTGAAGACGCACCTGCGATCGGAAGAGAGCGAGCCCAGCTACACTTGCCGTACATCTAAGAAGCCATTCAAATGGGCACCATCGACGCATCTAACTCGACGACTCAAAACACTGACGCGAAACCCGTGGCAACTACCGAACAGGCTGATGCGCTGGGAGCGTTTGGTGTCGCGCTGACGAGGTATCACGTCGGCGACGCATTGGAAGTCGTAGGATTTTTCATAGCGATTGCGACGCTCTTTGTCGCAAGGTCGGCCCGAAGTGCTGCGCGAGCTGCTCTGGCACGACGAGATGCGCTGGAACTGGCTTCCTTGCTCTCAGATATGGCCGCAAACCTTCACCAAGTTCGTTGGGTACTTGAGCTCGATGATTGGAGCGGTTTATCCGAAAGAATTAACAATGCTGTGCACGTGATTAACCGGGTCGCGTCGTCCAGCATTACAGCAGATGAGCTAGAACTCATGGATCAGATGAGGGGGCAGTTGAGGGAACTCCAGAACAGAACGTCAGGGGTTAAAGATGCAGTCAAGCACCAGAAACTCCGCCAAGCCCAAGGTGCGATCCTCATTACATTAATTGACGCCGTTGATAAGGCAAAACTGAAGAGGGTGAAAAATGACGACCTCCCTTACTAAGCTCGCTAACTTAGTCGATAAGCTGGCGAAGAAGACCGAGGAAGATGCGCTTGAATGGTCTGAACCTTACCAGGACGTATTCCAAACGGTTGTAGGGGACACGTCTATCCGCGTTTCAGTGGCCTATTCCGAATTTGATCCAGATGCCGACCCCGACTACACGGTAACGCTTTCGGGCCAGGGACGAGTGCTCGACTCTGTGTCCGATGGTGATCTCTCCAAATACTTGAGCTCTTCTTATAAAACCATGCGCCGGTTGTATTCAGGCGCACGTCGTGCCGCAAGGGGAGTGGCGGACCTTGCTGACCAACTTAGAGAAGCTCTGGATAAGGACGATTTGTGAGAGCAACACGCTTCTTGAGCGCACTCGCGGTATGCGTATCTTGGGCTACGTGACCTTGAGAGTCCTGACCGGTACCTTGTGTTGGTACACTGGCAACCCTCTCTGATGATAAAAAACCCAATCAAAACAACGGGCTAGCGAAGTCAAAGGCGTGTCGGTGGTTCGATTCCATGGGACTACCACTAGGCGATTACCTAGTTACGCATAAAAACCTTAACATCTCGCGTTGACTCACTCGGCAAGCCGGACATTAGAGAACTCGACGGTCCAAGCGTCTTGTCCACTGCCGTCAGCGTGCAGTGACCAATGACTCCCGTCTCAGACCTCTCCAGTGCATCTTCCGGATCGTCATGTTTCCGTCACGGATTGATTTTTGGTTTCTGTACCAAAGCCCATCCCTAAAATAATGCCTGGCGTTGCATTCTTTGCAGTCGTACCATCCCTCGCGGGACGGAGAATGTAACTTGGCATCAAACCAAGGTGTCAACTTTTCCATGGCAATTACTTTCTGGTAGATGAAATCCGTAGCTGGACCTGACCCGTCGCGATCATGAGCGGATCACGCTAGCTATCGATAAGTACATATTCTCGATACCTGGCCGGTGAGTGCCGGGGGGAAGGATGGTCTGGAGCACGTGTTCCTATATGAGATAGACCAATTTAGTCCTTCAATTTTGGGTGCGACCGGCTCTATTCGTTCTTTGAAAAAACTTGTCTAGCCCTTTCTCGCCCTGCCATCCTAGGCTTCGCCGTAGCTCGATCTTTGTCGGGTTCCGCCCAAGCTCCCTCCGGAGCTGCTCCACCTTCGCTTTGAGTACAGCGGGAGTTACCAAGCGGTTCTGTTTGACAAGTGCCGTGTTAATGACCTCGGACATCCACTCGGGATGTAAGCCATATGCCCCGTCAAAATGCGCCTTGGATATCCCTGTTTGGTTCGCAAACTCGATAAAGGCCGTGGGCCAGTTCAGTAGCATTTCAATCGAAGCGTCCAGAAGCAATGCGCGATCATCAACGCACAGATGCTCCACCGATTGAGCGATTTTTGCTTTCTCTGAAAGCTTTCCGCAAATGACTGACCAGACTGTCGAACTCTTTTCAATTCGCACCCTTGATCTGTTTCGCAGAAAGAGTTGGCAGATGGCGCGCATTGCACCAAAAGCCTCGTAGGAAGGAACTAGTCGTTCCCCCACCTTTACCTCTCGCTCGCGGAGCCATTTGGCGGCAGTGAATGCCGGGGAAGCCGGTGATTGCTCGACATTCCGGCAAAGGTCAGCACCGCAGTGCCAGCAGTAGCGAAGACTCTGGAACAGAGGGTGGACCTGGGTCTTCCTGCCGCAGCCCGAAGGCCAAGGCGCACTGCCGCACGCTGAGCAATGATCAAGTAGCTGTTTGTCATGGACCGAACACGAGGCAAGAAATCCCAATCGCCATGCCAGGCGGAAATAGGGAGTGGCATCTTCGTCTAAGCAGCTGGGGCAGAACATCGGACCAAAGTTCGGAGTTGGGCATCCATAACGAGCCCTGAGCCACCATCGAGGCTGCGAACGTGACGTCAGCCGTGTGATGAAGATTCCGAGAAACCGTCGTAGGGTCATAGCGGAAACTGCGTCTTCAGTAGCACTATGTAGCGTGGCCACCCATTTCAAGTCATCCTCGTTCTCTCCAACATCCGGGTCTGCGCGGCGAGTGCGCTCGGCCGCCACCGGGAAAAGGCGATAGCCGTTAGCCCAGCCGACCCTTTGCCGCCATGAGGAAAGCGACTCACCTTCGATGGCGATGGGGCGTAGCAAGAGGGCAGACCCTTGCGATTTCATTTCGCTCTCAATGCCTTGGAGCGCCAGCAAACGAAATCTGCAAGCGCGACCGAAATTTGATCCAACCGTGTCGGATGCCTGTCGAGAAAATGGGTCGCAATCTCACGATTAAGCACGGCCCTGACAAATGGTTCCACCAGTGCAGGGTGGGGTTCACTTAGTCTAAGAATTGCGGCCTCAAGTAGGATGCCCGCACCTTCCGACGAGGGAGCGAACTTCGCCGCGGCCAACAACTTCGTAGTCAGCTGAAATACTTCCTCCGGAACAAGGCGCTTGTCCCAGTCAGCCTTCCCGTATGGAAGTCCTTGCAACATCCCGCACCTTACGAGATCCCGCAGCCGGCCTACTTTCATACCGACTGTGTTTGCCATCTCCTGGGCTGAAGCGGTCGATCTTATAAGCTGGATGGCTTTTGACGCGGCCTCGCTGGTAATGAGGTACTGCATAAAATCCTGGCGCGAATGGGCAATTTGAACGTTACCCAACCAGCCTTTAGATAACCATTGCCCAACAATGTGGGCGGAGCAACCAGTCGCACGCATCACGAAGCGCTTGTTGACAAATTCAGTGGAGTTGAGAGTAGCCGTCTCGAGTCCAACTTCCATCCTTGGCCGCGGGGCTGTACGTCCGTTGAGAACGTTTTCGCTTAACGCTTCGACAACCCTGGGAAATCGCCACCGATCGACATTGCCCATGTTAAAGATCATGTTCTTAACGGAATAGCGCGATTCGGCCTGAATCTGAACCTCAAAGGCACGTTTGACAAAGGATCTCGGCCACTCATCAAACCAGTGAGCAATCTTACGAACTTCGTCAAGTGAGACATAAGCTTGCAACTTCCGGGCGTTAGTCTTCTTTCCGTAAAGACCAGCGTCTAGCCGAGCAAGCCACTGCAACAAGGTCTGTGCAGCGAGGTCCTGTCTTCCAGAGCAGCCAAAGGTTGGGGACGGCTTGACGTGATCCAAGCCCAATTGCAGCAAGTCAAGCATGCCGAAGAGAAATGCCTCGGGACGCCGTGGACGGGTATGCGAAAGCCTGAATCCACAGTTACAACGGGCCACATGCTCGCGAAGATAGGTGAGCGGGCTTCCGCAAGCATGGCAGGTTTCAGTGAGCAAGACCCTGTGTTTGCGGCATTCAAAAGCAAATGCGCGATCCCAATCTGCCTTTAGGTGGGGAATGTCCATTACCGGCAGGCACATCGTGCACACCTTCGAGTTAAGCGGCCGTCCCGATGAAAAGAGAGAAGGGGACCACGGAAATGCAACCGGCAAAGGTTGTGCGGCGTCCACGGGAGCTTCAATCTGAAGCACGGAAAGGATCTCCTCTGGAGGAGAGGTAAACAATCCGTACACCGTTTTACCCAATCCTCTGGCCAACTTTGCCGCACCGTCAAGGCTATTCGTCTCTGCCAGTCTCAAGAGGTAGCCTGGCCAAGATTCCCCGGAGATCGGTCTAGGTCTTAGGAGAAGTTTCACTCATACTCCCGCATCATTTCGTATGGATCGTTGACCCCAATCAATCGCCGTTTGATGAAGTCAGGGTGAAACGGATTGGCCGTGTCAATTTGGGGACCATGAACAAGCACATATGCCTCTTCAAGATCCTTCAGACACATCGTTTCTCGATTGGCTTGCACAGCGATGTACCAACCGGAGTCCACCAGTTGGACTATGCGTTCAAATACGCCTTCGGTTGCAAGGTACATGAGCGCTGCAGTGCCGGGCTCCACTAAGCACGATGTCTGGGTCAACGGCAGCCACTTGTCCAGGGATCGCAAGAGCATTAGGAATGTTTTGGCATCTTCACCCACAATGCTGAAATATCTAAGCCTTGCGCGATAGCTGATTCTCTTGACTAGCTGAGCATCGCCGTTAACAACATTCAGCGCTTCGCTGGTGCCCAGAAACACCCATAGCGCGCTTGAATGATCAATTAGTTCACGCAGTCTTGCGCCAACAAGCTCGATTCCTCGCTTGCCTCGACGAGCGGGAATATCTTGGAAGTTGTCCAACAGGACCAGCCTGACCTCGCACTCCCGTAAAAATCTCTCAGCGGCCTCAATGGTGTCGGCTCTGTGTTTCCTGCCTCGTGGATCTGGATCCCCCAAGGCCTTGAGAATGGAGATTGAAAACTCAAACGGGGTGCAGGGATCTGGAACAGCGAATTGAATGACCGGGCAAATCGTCTTCTCTTCATGGGCCCGACCATAGAGAGTTACTGCAAGATCCTTCATGCGGCTAGCGAGGGTTGTTTTGCCCGAGCCGGTCGGCCCAATGATGAGCATGGCTTGATATCGTCTGGAGCGCTCACAGTGCGCAAGCTTATGAAGAAAATCTCCAATGATCTTTTTGGTGCCGAGGTAATTTATGTAAAGGTGCTCCGTCCATTTTTGCCGGACCTCAACACTTTTGTTTAGCCAAAACGTTTTGTCGGGTGGTGACGGATGCGTGATTGTGATCATTGCTGTCCTTGCCTTGTGGGGTGAGAAGCTCTATCCACCACGTTGCACGATTCGGGTAATGTTGAGATCAGAAAGGGCCAGTGCAGTCGAGTGCCCAAATTCATTGGGACTCCCAGCTGTCGTCGTCGAGTTCAAGCGCTACTTCTTCCAGGCGAATGATGTTCCATTCCAAGTCAGTGATGACTTGCGAAACTAATTTGACAGCCGGCGCAGTGAATCCGCCTTCTGCCCCTTGCGGATCGACCCGGATGTCACCGGTCTGTTTCGCAAAACGTCGCTGTGACATCTTCATCGACTTGCGCTCTTTCGAAACCATTTCGCGGAGCTCTTCTCTAGCCACCACCATTTGATGAAGGTCTGGATTTTTATGACCGCGCAGGCGCGCCATTTTTAAGATGAGCTTCTGTTGCTGTTCCGTCAGTCCATCTGCGTACCTAAAGTCCGTCGTACAGGGGACATGAATCAGGCTTCGCGTCTCGGGATTCGTTACCTTGATGTAGCCGAGGTCGGAGCGATCTATGTGAACTACCATTTGCGCCAGGTACCCATATCGCTCGCGCAGAATGATGAGCTCGTCGCTGTTGTAGGTCAGATTGAGGCGTTTAATCCCACCGCTTGCCCTGAACTTCAAGAGGTGGGGCCTTAAACGGAACAAAGAGATTTCTTCGGGAGTCCAGCGAACTGACGGCGAGTGATTCTTGAAGTGGTTGAACCACCGCTGTTTGGGGGTTAAGCCGTCAATGCCATGCTTGTTCAGGTAGACACCCGTTACCCATCGTACATACAGGCTTTTGAACGCGGAAACGGTGAGCGCAGCGGTCTCCGTTCCCCTATTGGACCCCTTCGGATCCTCTTTATCTCCGCACCATCCTGGCAGCGCCTTGCAAAAATCAGCCTCGACCATGGAGTTAAAGTGTTCGATCGAACACTTTTCGGTCGGTCCAAAAGGTCTGGCGCCAGCCAACGCCAGTTTCATTTGGTCTGTGCGTAGTCCTATTGACCTGGACAGGTTGTAGCTGGCGTTGTCTATTAGCATCAAGCCCTGATTTCCGTACCCTATCCAGGGGAATGAACATCTCTCAAATTCCTGGCGCCGGGTGTCTTTAGGCAAAAGCGAGTCAAGAATGGCGCCCATTGCGCTGTCGTAGCTTCTTGACTCGTGGCTGATATCGAAGCCCAAGGGAACGTCGGTGTTTTGGCAGACGCCGTGGGTGATGTAGGCGCGCCCAAACGGGAGAAGGTTTTTATCGTCGATTAAGAACACGCCTGCATTCAAATCGTCGTATTCGCTGATTAGCAGCGGGTACTGGGCGCGGTCGCGGGGGAACGAATTCTCCCGATAGTGGTCCTTGGTGACATTGCTCCCTCGATTTCGCAAAGAGATTTCGCGCGCTTCAAATGCCTGGTGAACGCAGCGGGACACAGTGCTGTATCCGGGGACCGGTATAGGGTTGTGGGCATTGCCGATGTTGTGGATGTCGAGTTGGTCGCGAACGTTACCGGATATTGTTTGGATGTTTATCCTTTCATCCCTATTTGCCCTGAGGAAGTCGATCTGGGCTTGAATTGCACTTTGGGCTTGTGGATGAATCCTCTGCTCGCCGGCGCCGCCCCTGCCCGAGTACTGGGGGACCAGCTGGCTCCAGTCGCCGCCTGCCTTTGCGAGCTCTCTGACGGTGTTGGCCAGCGTGGTGATCGCAAATCGACGCACTCCCTTTAATTTACCGTTGGCCAGGTGATCGATCGCTGTTCTTACCCAGATTTCATCGACGATTTTGTCAATCCCCCTCCTACGCAATCCGTCAATCCATGCTCGCTTGTCAAGCATCTGCTGGACTGCGACGGGAGACTCCTGTCGGGCGTTTACCCTCGATAGCTCCGCGCCGGTGAGTGCGCAGGGACCCGCCTGCAGGGCATTCCTGCAACCAGGCTGTGTGAGTTGCCCCTCGAAAATGGCGTTGATCAGTTCCCTGTCTGTCGCCCTTCTGGTTTCATTGGTTGCTACATTGCGTACGGTCCATACGTCGTCGTCCAATGCGTCAAGCCGCAAGCGTGTCCCAGAAGCTTCGAGGTACTGGCCGACCGCTAAAGAGACATTCGTACCTTTGCCTGGGAAAATGATGGAGGATGGGACTGTTTTCATGGATTTTCTCGGTGACGTTTAAGAAGAAGGCGCCGTGGGTTGCTGCTGCGATGGCCTCATCCCAACCAAAAAGGTCGAGCAGTTCGCCCAAAGCGGTGGCTTGGCGTGCATGGGTCTGGATCTCGGCCAGCCGAGCGTGGGTCATCGGGTTCTGAAACCCGCGGTCAAGCAGACGGACGCTTTGCGATGTTGGGCTGGAAAGCTTGTCGCGGTCTGTCCAGCTGTGAAACTTGAACCCGCGCATTTCAAGAAATACCTGCTCCTCCAGGTATTTCTCCAGAACCTCTGGCGATACAAACCGCTTGGCTTTGCATTGCACGACGTGTAGTGACGGCTCGCTGTCGAGTTCGATCAGCAGATCCGGGACACGATCTCTGGGACCATCTATTTCACCAAGCTCGAACGCCTGCGCTTTGAATCTGCGGACCAATCCATGCTGGTGGAGGTGTTTGCATAGGAGAAGCGCAGTTGCTTCATGGCCTCCCTCGGCGTACATGACCGTGCCGAGCAGAGGAACGTCCACCGGTACGCGAGTGGTTGTTTTGCTGAGCTTGCGGATGTCGCGCCGTGGTGGGCTCTGGAAGATCTCGGCCAACCAGGCTTCGGACGGCCCTGTCTGGGTTTTTCGCATACCAATCCCCTTTTCCGCCAGGCGAGCAGGGTCCCCGCTCGCCTAAATGACGTTCGTTAGAAATTTTGAAAACAGGGGATTGACGAGGCCATACAAGGCCCCTAAACTTCAGGTGTAGTAAGAAGTTTGGGGAATCCCCCTATGAAACGGCGACGGTCTTGTACACCGGTCGCCGTTTTTATTTGTTCATGGATTTCCTTTCATGAATACCGCCGGTCAATGTCCTTGACCCGCGGTCACTGCTTCAGACGTCACATTTGCCAGGCGATTGGTGAGGCTTTTAAGTCCAAGCGCAACTGCAATGCGATGGCTTTCTCCTCGGCTTGCGCGGCTCTTGCCTTTAAGAACCGAGTACACCAAGGGCAGCGAGAAGTTTCGTTGCCTGGCCCACTCTGCCACGCTGACGCCATCCTCGACAAAGTATTGCCGTAACTCCAAAAGTCGGGCATCATTGAACAAATTCGCGCTCATGTGAACTATTTTGAACAATATCTAAACAAATTACAACCATAATGTGAGCATGATTCAGATCCAAAAAAAGGGTTTCGGGAAAAGACTGAAAAGTGAGCGAGAGCGCCTGAACCTGTCGGTTCCGGACTTCGCCTCGCTCGGTGCGGTCAATCGCGTGACCCAGGTGCGCTACGAATCCGAGGTCTACTTTCCAACGGTTGAGTACCTTCATGAAATCGGAAAGCATGGCGTGGACATGCTGTATCTGACAACCGGTGAGCGCAACGCGCCGCTGGACCCCCTCAGGGATCCAGCCGGATTCATGCAAGCCGTGAGCCTCGTTGAGCAGATCGCAAAGCAACACAAATTTGAAATGCCACCGGAATTTCAGGTGCGCGCTGTTCTGCGAACGTACGAGCAGATCCTTAAGTTCGGACCGAAGAAAGTAAAGCCGACCATCCAGCAATTAGTAGCGGGCGCGGTCGAGCTCAAATAGCTTCACTCAGCTGCCGTGGCTACCGATCAGAGTGAAGCAGAAGCGCAGACAGTGTTAGGCCTTGCCCGACTGCATGCTCAGTTCGAGATAGACCGGGAAAACGGTTTGAGCCGTGATGAAAGTCTTGCGAAGCGGAAAGCGGTCCAGAGAATTGAAGCGCTTCGTAAAGAGCTGATCGGGATCACACTGCCGTGGTGGCTTTACATGCGCAATCCGTATTGGGTCGGGCGTTTTGAAGTGCAGCGAATCAGATTGAGACGTGCCTCGACGTCAATGGGCACCACTGACCTTGACGCACTGGACGGGCTTCTTGCCCGGGCCGAATTTATTCGGCCTTTGCCGTCGCCTACGTTGGAAGACCTTCGGGAAAGGATTCGATCAAAGGCGCTCACGCGATGGCGTGCGATTTCGATACTTAACTCTTATGGTTGCCGTGCCACCGCGGATGGAGCTGTGACACCTGCGTGTGTGGGGAAGACTGGACTAATAACCGGCGGATCGCTGGCGGCATTGCTAGCTGCCATGTTCGTCATGGTGGCCGCATCTGCGATTCAAGAGCTGGCCAACCTATGTGCCCGGCCGTGCGTCCTGATTGGCGTTTCTGAAGTGATGGTTCTGATTGCAGGCGCTTTGCTCACTACCAGGTCATTGACCTGGGGAAGAGCGCATAAAGCCAGGCAGCTTGTTGAAATGTTTGCTTATGAACAAGATCACCGATGACTTGATCACTGCAGCGATTCGGGAGTTGGGCATGCCAGGTGTCCAGCGATGTCAGCAAGAGCTGTTGGAAGGGATGCGCAATGGAAGTCCTGGCGGGTACGCTACGCTCCGTAGATTTCTCAGACACCTTGAGAAGGACTCAAACGTGACCTGTGATCCAGCTGCGGCCAGCATTCAAGCGTGCCTTTGGGAGAACCTTCGCGTCATCAAAGCGGCTTATGACGTATCGGGGGGTGATCTGCAAAAAACACTGCGTTGGTTTCAGACGGAGCAGCTTCAACCATTCGGTCAAAAAACCGCGGAGCAACTGGTTGCTGTCGGCCAGGGGGATGACGTTATCCGTCTGATCGATTCTTTGCAGGCCGGCGCCGCGGGCTAGCTATCTGTAATCTCGCAAGGAGAACTCGATGCAAATTAAAGGCGTCGCGATGCCGAGCGTAGTTGATCGTATCGTGTGCGACCGCTGCGGCAAAGAGGGCCATCGCACTGAGCCTGATTTCGAACAAATCTCGTCCATCGGCTTCAATGCGGGCCGCGGCTCGATTTTTGGCTATGAAAGTCGAGTCGAGATCGATTTGTGCGAAACGTGCTTGCGCGCAACGTTGGGGACCTGGCTTCGAGTTCGGACGCCATGGGAAATCGGGAAAATGCCTCAGCGCGACCCGACTTTATCCGTAGCTCAGCCTCAAGCCTCAAGTGATCAAGACCGCGGGCGCTTTGCGCACACGTACCGTGTTCTTGCAGTTGAGGAAATCGCGGAGCGTCTGAAATGCTCGACTGACGAGGTGCGTGAGCGGGAAGCTGCTGGCGAGATTTTCGCTGCGCGTGCAGCGGCCCGAGAGGGAGGGCCGCTTTTCCCAGCCTTTCAGCTCGACGAACGCCTTAACAAAGCGCTGCTTCGGCAACTCATCCAGGAATACCGTAAGTGGGGTGCCTCAACGACTTTGATGTGGAGCTTCCTGAGGTCGCCGCAGAAGATATTTGGTGGGTTGACCCCGGTGGAAATGCTGCTGGGTGGATCAATGCCTGGCTATGACGAGTTGACTCCTGATGAATGGGTAGAGGCATTCCTTGAGGTGGTATCCGAAGAGCTTTCTCGTGTCACGCAATGACCGATCGCAGCAGTATTTCATCTTATGCATGAATTTGCCGAGATCGGTTTGGCTGTCCGCACTCGCCGTTCCGACATGGGCCTAACCCAGGCTTTCGTGGCCGACCTGTGCGGCCTGTCGCCCTTCACGGTGGAGCAGCTGGAAAACGGTTCTATCGGCGCTCTCAATTGGGCGGACGCAGTACGCTTGCTTTCGGTGCTAGGGCTGAATGTCCACGTTTCCAATCCGAGATCAACAAAGCGCCAGCGAGACGGAAGAACGCCTGCGCTGGAGGTGGCCGCGCGCTCTGCGAGCACGAGCTATAAGGAGAGCCTCCCTGCAGAAGACTTGGGCAAAGCTCTTCTAACTGCAACCTACCCGAAGAATTTCGCTCCTCATGTGCGTACATTCCTCGATGAAGCGCATGTTTCCCAAATTGCAGACGTGGTTGAGCAGCTGCATCACGAAACCGGGGTCCAGCGCTTGGAGATATGGCAGTGCATGCGCGACATGGCCAGAGCCGGGCATATAAATCGGGACTTTTGGTTGTGAAGACCCGCGAAATCGAGCAGATCCACGCGGAGATCCTACTGTTGCTGAGGTTGCGGCAGCGGAGGGAGGCCATTTTGGACGGGGAGTTCCGGCACCGAGATGGCGCATGGAGCATCGGGTGAATGAGTCGCTTCGCCTGTTTGAGTGTTGAATTCCGCTGAAGTCTGACCCGAGTGGATCAGATTTCGACGGAATTCAACACTGTCTCCTTTGGACGGTATTTTTGTTTTAAGGGCGACTCAACCACCAATCAGCAAACTCAGCAAGATTGGCATGTGTGGAACTGACTGACTGTATGTCGACCCCGCAGTTAGGACTGCCATTCGGTTCTCGCAGGATCAATGCGGTGTGAATACCCCGATCCACTCCGAGCAGGTATGGCAAATAATCATCCACAAATGCGGCCGGCCTTAATTGGTCAAGAATGTCCGCCTTCGGACTTCGTATCCCCAAGGTGTTTGAGGTGGCGAACACTTTCTCTATTGGAAATCCATGATCGCGTAGATTTCGGAGTCGAGCGTCGGCCAAAGCTTCTTGCAGCGCGGTAACGCAGACAAGGTCGTAACCCTGCTCATGCAGACGGTGACAAGCCTCGACAGCCGATTCCAGTGGTGGGATGGTGCTCCAGAAGCCGATATCAAAGCAGGCGCGGAACCGCTCCAGACCTTCTCCACTAAGTCTTTCGACATCCCATCGATCTACTGCCCAGTAAGCTTTGACGTCTCGTTCCGCGGGATACCTTCCTGTCGCCTTCTCCCAGGCCTTGGCATAGGCCAAGTTGTAGTCAAGCAGAACGCCGTCACCGTCCAACGCAATTAGAGGTTTCGGTCTCATGTGTTAAGTGCTCTCAGAGTTGAATATTCTGGGCAAAATACATGCCCCGTTCAAGAGACTGTCAGCGAGAAGTTCAATATCCTCGCGCATGGCCAATCGCTCCAGCCACGCGGAGGGAATCGAGCGAATGCCGTAATAAGCACCAGCTATTTGCCCGCAGATAGCCGCCGTCGTATCAGCGTCGTCACCCAGATTCGCCGCCTCAAGCACGGCCTCTTCAAACGACGCAGTATGAATAAAGCACCAAAGGGCAGCTTCCAAAGCCTCCACGCAATAACCTGAGCCCTTGATGGCTTCCCGTGGTTTTCTGACGAATTCCGCCGCGGCTATTGTGGCGACCTTTGCGGACAGCGGCTCTGGTACCGTAGTTGCAAGAATCGTCTCTTTGGTAGCGCCCATCAATGCAGCGCGAAGCTGCAGGCCAAATAAACGTGAACACTCGATAGCTTCTTGTGCGCCATGCGTTGTACGCGTGCTTTCGCCAGCAAAGCGAAAGGTGTCGGCTTCGCTTCCGCGAAAGAACATGGGAATAGGCGCCAAGCGCATTAAAGCGCCGTTTCCGGCGGTTTTCGGATCCGGATCACCTGCGAAAGGGTCTTGAGTCAGAAGATAGCGATTGAGTGCTGTAGCCACCGTGATGCCGATGTCGAAGCATTCGCCGTTGCTGCTCATGTACCCCACGCTGCGCCAGTTGCAGTACCGGTTCATCTGGTCCACGGGGTTGAAGCCCTGGCAGTGCACAAGGCTGGCCGCCAGGCACAAAGCCATCGACGTGTCGTCAGTCCACTCACCAGGCCGCAAGTCGAACGGACCACCACCCCTCATGTCCGTGACTGGCTCGAAGCTGCCTCGCGACATAAACTCCACGCTGGTCCCCACGGCATCGCCACATGCCAGTCCTAGCAAGCAGCCTCGATAGCGCTCCAGATCTTCCATTAGCGATATTCCCGAAAGTAGTCACCGTTCTGGGTAAAAGGAAATCCAGCATATCCGGGTATTCGTCCCGAACCTGTTGCCATCGCTAAGTAGTTTTTCATGGGCTTGATTTTTTCTGGTTAGGTTGTATTATGCAACCATATGAGTTGTTTAAAGCAACTTATATGTCACGCCATAACAAAAAGAGGGAAACACATGACTTCACAACAACTCACCAGCGCCAGCAAATTCCTGAGCTTGGTACTGCGACACAAGCCAGCAACCATAGGCCTGTCACTGGATGCCGCTGGCTGGGCCAACGTCGACGAATTGCTTGCCAAGGCTGCTTCAGCAAATCACGCCCTTTCGCGCGCCGTGCTCGAAGAGGTCGTTGAAACCAGCGATAAGAAACGTTTCGCATTCAGCGAAGACGGACTACGCATTCGTGCCAACCAGGGCCATTCTGTGGACGTTGAGCTTGGCTTGCCGCCTTTGACGCCGCCGGCGAGGCTTTATCACGGCACGGCATCGCGCTTTCTCGACGCCATCCTGGTCGAAGGCTTGACCAAGCGTCAGCGCCATCATGTCCATCTGAGTGAAAGCAGCAAAACGGCTACCGCGGTGGGCCAACGTTATGGTCAACCGGTTCTGCTTGCTGTTGACGCCCAGCGCATGTCGACAGAAGGTTATTTGTTCTTCCGATCGGAAAACAACGTCTGGCTGACCGACCATGTGCCGCCAGCCTACCTCTGCGTCGCCGAGAGCGGAGAGATTTGAATGAGGCTGCCAGTCGCTCCCCACGTACAGCAGCGCCGCTCATGGCCTGCGGAAGGAAGACATGTGTTGGCTCACTACGACGCGGAGACCATCGTCGTTTATCAGGCCTATCGGGCCAGCACGGCCGCATACGCCATTCAGCACGGCCAGCTGGGTGGCCCTGACTTCAGCTTCAATCGCATGAGCTGGATCAAGCCCAACTTTTTGTGGATGATGTACCGGTCGGGCTGGGGTACCAAAGAAGGGCAGGAAGGCGTGCTGGGCTTGAGGCTGAGGCGCACATTCTTCGACTCGCTGCTGGCCGCCGCGGTGCCTTCCACTTTCGACAGCGAGGTTTATGCGAGCCCGCAAGCATGGCAAACCGCCGTTTCGACTTCAAATGTCAGGCGACAGTGGGATCCAGACCACGCTCCATCGGGCGCGAACCTAGCCCGCCGGGCCATCCAGCTAGGCTTGCGTGGAGAGGCCTTGCGCGCCATGGCCACGGACGAGCTGCTGGAGGTGATTGACATGAGCAGCTTCGTCGCTACGCAACGCCTGCAGGCCCGGGACGACGATCCGAACCTGCAAGTCCCGGTCGAGACTGTTTACATCGGGCGGGCAGCCGCATAAGCAGCCTCCTAGCTGCGAGGACTGAAAGTTCTCGGGAAATACATCACAGCGCTCCTGTCCTTCAGGCGATAGCCCATGGCGGGTCGCGGTGACCCAACGTCCAGGAACCCATCATCCTTCAGGAAATCCGCCGCCAGGGCACGAGTGCGGAAACCGCTCTTGTCGATGGGGCGCCCCAATACCACCTCATACATCTTCTGCAATTGCGGAAGCGTGAAGGGCTCAGGCAAGAGGAAGGCCGGCAGCGAGGTGTACTCTACCTTGCTTCGCAGGCGCTCCAGCGCAGCCTGCAGTATGTCGCCGTGGTCAAACGCCAGCCGCTTGCGGGGCGACTGTTCATCGACGGGGTGCCATTTGGCCGGCTTGGCCTCGTCTTGCACCAGTTTCACGGAGTCAGCGGACAACAGCGCAAAGTATGCATGCGTCGCCGACCAGCCGCGTGGATCACGCGTTTTGCCGCCCCAACTGCCTAGCTGCTCGAGGTAAGGACTTTTGACCCCCGTCTTGTCGAGGAGCTTGCGCCTGGCGCAGGCCTCCAGCGAATCGTCTTTTTTCACATCCACGAAGCCACCCGGCAAGGCCCAAGCGCTCGGGTAGGGCTCTTCCGGTCCCTCCGGCCGCTTGACCAGAAGGACCTGTAACTGCTCTTCCAGTACGGTGAAGATCACGACGTCCACGGTGGTCAGCGGTCGTTCAAAGCTCAGATTGCTTGTTTTGGTCGCCATGTTTTGCGTTCCTGTTTGACAAACTTGAATTAAGTTGTATTATGCAACTTATAGATAGGTTGTTTAATACAACCTATCGGGTAATTAACCACAAGGAGAAAGCACCATGTTAGGCATCCGGTTCATCAAGTCACAGCCCACGGTTCACCTGATCCAGTTCAAAAGGGGAAAAGTGGTTCGGGAAGGCGCAGGCCAGTCGTTCTATTACTACGCCCCCACCTCTACCGTGGTGGCGGTGCCGGTTGCCAGCGCCCATCACCCCTTCATGCTGACTCTGGTGACTTCTGACTTCCAGAACGTCACGGTGCAGGGGCAGGTTACCTACCAGGTCAAAACCCCTCAGCTGACGGCCCGCCTGATGGACTTCTCGCTCAAGGCCAATGGCCAGGGTTATGCCTCCGACGATCCGCTCAAGTTGGGCGACCGCGTCGGGATGCAGGTCCAGGTCATCATCCAGCAGAAAGTCCAGGCGCTGGCGCTCAAGGAAGCTTTGCTGTCCTCTGCCGAAATAGCCCGGCATGCGGAAGCCAGCCTGGGCGCGCAGCCCGAAATTGCCGCCCTGGGCCTGCAGGTCCTGGGTGTGTCCATCCTTGCCATCAAGCCAACCCCCGATATCGCACGCGCGCTGGAAGCCGAATCCCGAGAGGCCAACCTGAAGGCCGCGGACGACGCGATCTACCTGCGCCGCATGGCAGCGGTCCAGAATGAGCGCTCCATCCGTGAGAACGAGCTGGACACCGAAGTGGCCGTGGAAGACAAGCGCAGCCAGATCGAAGACGCCAAGATGGCCGCCAAAGCCTCGGTGATGCGCAAGGAAAACGCCTTGCGCACCGAGCAGATGGATTCGGACGTCGCCCTGGAAGAAAAGCGCAAGCTTTACGTGAACGGCCAGGCTGCCAACTCGCGCACCCTTGCCGAGGCGGAAGCCGCCCGCCTGGACGCCATCATGAAGACCTTCCAGGCGGTAGACCCCCGCATCATCCAGGCACTGGCCTCCGCCGGCATGGACCCGGCCCAGCTGATCGCCCAGGCTTTTGGCGGCATTGCCGACAAGGCCGAAAAGATAGGCCAGTTGAACATGTCGCCCGAACTGCTGAACTCGCTGCTGGCTGGTGCGAACGCCGGCGGCCGGCCTGTGCAAGCAGCCGCGCCCCGGAAATAAGCGAAAACAGGAAAGGACAGCGTCATGTCTGCAGCCGAGAATCGCAAGGTGGTATTGGTTACACGCCAGACCCGGCTCGAAGAGCTGGTGGCGCGCTACCAGACCCTGGGCCAGGCCCAGTTCTACCTGGAGCACCTGGGCGCCGACTTCACCGACTACCTGCGCGAGAACGAGGCTTATGCCTCCAGCCTGCGGGTGGTCGCCGAAGCGCTGCAGGCCTGGGGCCGCTACCAGATCATTGACCGGGCGCACCTGACCAACTACATCTTCGCAGCCGACGACATCGTGGTGACACTGGGACAGGACGGCATGGTGGCCAACACCCTCAAGTACCTGAACGGCCAGCCGCTGGTCGGCGTCAACCCGGAGCCCAAACGCTGGGATGGCGTGCTGCTTCCTTTCGAGCCCTCACAGCTCGCTTCGGTGCTGCCCGGGGTCGCCAGAGACCGCCGCGCCACCTCGCTGGTCACGATGGCGGAGGCCAGGCTGTCCGACGGGCAAGTGCTGCGGGGCGTCAACGACCTGTTCATAGGCCCGAAAACCCACACCTCGGCGCTTTATGACATCGAGTTCCGCGGCACGAAAGAGGCGCAGTCGTCTTCGGGCCTGATTGTTTCGACCGGGCTGGGCTCCACGGCCTGGCTGAGAAGCATCGTCACCGGCTCCATCGGCATTGCCAATGCCGTGGGCCATGGGCAAGGCGAGGGCTACGAGCCCATGCCGCGCGATACCGACCACCTGGTCTTCGCGGTGCGGGAGCCCTTTGCCAGCCGGGCCACCCAGACTTCGCTGCTCTACGGAGAGATCGAGGAGACGGAGGTGCTGACGCTGCGCTCACGCATGCCGGACAACGGGGTGATCTTCTCGGACGGCATGGAATCGGATTTTCTGCGGTTTACGGCTGGCATGGAGGCCCGCATCGGTGTTTGCGCCACCAAGGGAGTCTTAGTGGAATAGCGGCCAGCGGTACTGCGAGAATCGGCGGCATTGCACCTAATCAATATCAACGGAGGACCATATGAAGAAAAACATCCAGCTTTTGATCATCGACCCGCAAAACGACTTTTGCGACCTGCCGGCCGACTGGCTGCCCGTCGACCCGGTGACGGGGCAAGCCACGTCGCCAGCCTTGCCTGTGGCGGGCGCCCATGCCGACATGCTGCGCCTGGCCGCGCTGATCCGTGAAGGCGCGTCCGGCATCTCCGCCATCGGCGTGACCCTGGATTCTCACCACAGGTTTGACATCGCCCACCCGACTTTCTGGAAAACCGGCGCGGGTGCGGCCGTGGGGCCGTTCACACCGATTACAGCCGCCCAAGTGCGCAAAGGCGACTACCTGCCCAAGGACGCGGCCATGCTGCCGCGAGCCCTGGCCTACATTGACGAGTTGGAGCAGCGGGGCCGCTACACCCTGATGGTCTGGCCGGTGCATTGTGAAATCGGCAGCTGGGGCCACAATGTGCACCCCGCCGTGAAAACCGCCTACAACCGCTGGGAAGACAGCCGCCTGGCGATGGTGCAAAAGATCGGCAAAGGCAGCAACCCCTGGACGGAACACTACAGCGCCATGCAGGCCGAGGTGCCGGACGAAGAAGACCCCGCAACGCAGCTCAATACGGCCCTGATCGCATCGCTGGACCAGGCCGACCTGCTCATCATCGCCGGCGAGGCCAGCAGCCACTGCGTAAAAGCGACCACCGAGCACATCGTTGAAAACCTTCCGTCCGGCAAGACCGGCAAGGTAGTGCTGCTCACCGATTGCATGAGCCCGGTCGGCGGCTTTGAGGCGCGGCACCAGGCCTTCCTGGATGACATGGTCGGCCGCGGCGTCGTGCTATCGACCAGCACAGCCCTGTTGAGCACCTTGCAAGCCAACGCCTGATCAACATCCCGTTCCATCACAAAGCCATCTATGCAACCCATCATTCAAAGCCTGCTGGATACCGATCTCTACAAGTTCACGATGTGGCAAACCATGCTGCATAGGCATCCGCAGACCGAGGCTGAATACAGCTTCGTTTGCCGCAATCAGCCGGGCTACCCTTTGAGTGAACTGCTGGGAGAAGTCAATGCGCAGCTGGACCATCTCTGCACTTTGCGCTTCCAGGCCGAGGAGCTGGCCTACCTGCGTGGCCTTCGCTTCATCAAAAGCGACTTTGTGGACTTCCTGCGTATCTTTGAGTTCCAGCGGGAATTCATCAAGGCCACGGTCGACGGTCCCACGCTGGTGATCAAGGCCGTGGGCCCGCAAGTGCACACCATGGCCTTCGAGATCTTCGTACTCGCGATCGTCAACGAGCTCTACTTTCGTCGCTCTGACCAGGCCGCCGCTAGGGTAGAGGGGCGAAAACGCCTACAGGACAAGATAGACATCTTGCGTGCTTTCGAAAAAGAGCCGTCGCTGCGCAACCCCTTTGAGTTTTTTGATTTCGGCGTGCGGCGCCGCTTCTCGCGCGACTGGCAGACCGAAGTCGTCACCACGCTCAAGCGCGAAATCCCGCAGTACTTCAAGGGCACCTCCAATGTGCTGCTGGCCAAGGAGCTCAACCTGGTGCCCATCGGAACCATGGCCCACGAATACCTGCAGACCTACCAGGCGCTCGGCATGACCCTGCGCGACTTCCAGCGCGCCGCGCTTGAAGACTGGGTGCAGGAATACCGTGGCGACCTGGGTGTGGCGCTGACGGATGTGGTCGGTATGGACGCCTTCCTGGCGGACTTCGATCTCTACTTCGCCAAGTTGTTCGATGGTCTGCGTCATGATTCCGGCGACCCGTTTGTCTGGGGCGAGAAGGCCCTGGCTCACTACGCCAAGCTGCGCGTTGACCCGCAGAACAAGCGGCTGGTGTTCTCGGACGGGCTGGATGTGCCGACTGCACTCAAGCTTTACCGCGCATTCGCCGCCCGGACCCAGACAGGCTTTGGCATCGGCACCAATCTCACCAATGACGTCGGGCTGACGCCGCTGAACATCGTGATGAAACTGACCGGCGCCAATGCCCGGCCTGTGGCCAAGTTGTCGGACAGCCCGGGCAAGACGCTGTGCAACGACCAGACCTTCCTGGCCTATCTGCGGCAGGTGTTCCGTTTCCCCGCTTCAGTTTGAGGACAGCATGCTCAAAATCACCGCTGCCCAACTGAACTTCACGATAGGCGACCTCTCCGGCAACGTGGCCAAGATGGTCACGGCCGCCAGCAAGGCCTGGACTGACCAATCCGACATTGTTGTTTTCTCCGAGATGTCGCTCACGGCCTACTACCCCGGCGACATGCTGGAAGAAGAGGGTTTCATGGAGCGCGTGGATGCGGCCCTCCACGAACTGTTGCTGGCTTCCCGCCAGATCCCGAATCTTTACTGGGTGATAGGCCTGCCCGCGCGGCGCGAAGCGCCGGGTAAGAAGCTGCGCAACTCGCTGTGCGTGATCAAGGGTGGCGAGGTGCTGCTCGAATACGCCAAGCAGTTGCTGCCCACGTACAACATCTTCGACGAACGCCGGCATTTCGAGCCCGGCCAGGACGTCGCCAAGGTCTTGCGCATTCGCGACGCCAAGGTGGGTGTGCTGATCTGCGAGGACGGCTGGAATGATGAAGGACTGGACTACGCGATCAATCCGTTTGACCGCATGCGAGACGCTGCACCTGACCTGGTGATTTCCATCAACGCCAGCCCGTCCAATATCGGCAAGCGCGAGCAGCGCCACCAGATCTTCGGCGCCGCCAGCAAGCGCAACCAGTTACCCATCCTCTACGTCAATCAGGTGGGCGGCCATGACCAACTCGTCTATGACGGCGCCTCCTTTGCGGTGGAGCCCCGAGCCGGCGTAGTGTTTGAGGCCGAACGCTTCGCCGAAGACGTGACAACTCTGCGCTTTGAAAACGGGCGGTTTCTGACGCTGGCCGGGGATGAGCCCGCCGCCGTTCCCGTGGAAGGACTGCCGACCATGGAGTTCTATCGCCGCCAGATCGTGCTCGGCCTGCAGGACTACGCGCGGCGCTGCGGCTTCACCCGGACGGTGATCGGCTCGTCGGGCGGCATTGATTCGGCGCTGACGCTAGCGTTGGCCGCCGAAGCACTGGGCCCCACCAACGTGACCGCCATCACCATGCCGTCGCGCTTCTCATCAGCCGGCTCGGTCGATGATTCTGAAATCCTGTGCCGCAACCTCGGCGTGGAACTGCTTCACCATCCGATCGCCGACATCGTGAACGAATTTTCAGGCGGCTTTGAGACCGCCTTCGGTCAGCCGCTGCAAGGCATCGCGCTGGAGAACCTGCAGGCGCGTGCGCGCGGCACCATCCTAATGGAATACTCGAACAGCTTCGGGCACCTGCTGCTGACCACCGGCAACAAGTCCGAGATCTCGGTGGGCTACTGCACGCTGTACGGCGACACCAACGGCGGCCTGGGCCTGATCGGCGACCTCTACAAAACCGAGGTGTTCGCCTTGTCGAGCTACCTCAACGAAGTCACCGGAAGGGAAATCATTCCCCAAGCCATCATCGACAAAGCGCCCTCGGCGGAGCTGGCACCCGACCAGAAGGACGTGGACAGTCTGCCTCCCTATCCGGTTCTCGACGAGGTGCTCAAGCTCCTGATCGAAGGCAGACGACTAGCCGGATGGGAATACGAGAAAGCTTCTGCCTTCGTCGCACAGTTGCGTCGACAGCCCGAGAGTCTCGCGATGATCGAGCGTATCAAAGGCATGATCGCCCGCAACGAATACAAGCGCCGGCAGGCGCCCCCCATCATCCGTCTGCGCGCGCGTGCCTTCGGCTCCGGTCGCCAGATGCCGATTGCCGCCAAATTCCAATAGGTCCTCATGACATCCACCCCCAAAAAACACGACGTCTCGGTCTATATCGGAAGGTTCCAGATCTTCCATAACGGGCAGCTTGCGCTGCTACGCCGGGCTTTGGAAGCAGCGCCGCAGTGCATCGTCGTGCTCGGCTCAGCCTACCAAGCCCGCACACCCAAGAATCCGTTCACCTGGCAAGAGCGTGCGGAAATGATCCGCCTGGCTTTACCGGAGGTCGACCGGGACAGAGTCCGCTTTCTGCCTGTGCGTGACTACTATGACCAGGAGCGCTGGGTGTCGGCGATCAAGCACGGCGTGGCGGAACTGGTCGGCGAGAAGGCTGAGGTATCCTTCGTGCTCGTCGGGCATTTCAAGGATGCGACCAGCGAGTATTTGAAGAATTTCCCCGGCTGGACGCTCGATGCCGCCGAATCGCAGGGCCGGATCGACGCCAGCGCTTTGCGTGACGCCTACTTTGGCAATGCCGGCGCAGCGCTAGAGCCGGCGCTTTCCGCCCTGGTGAGTCAAGCGCCGGCCAGCACCGTCGCGTTTCTTCGCACCTGGGCGGCCTTGCCTTACTTCCGTGAACTCGCGCAGGAGTGGGAGAGCCTTCGGCAGGAAAAGGCAAAGTGGGTGGGTTCTCCTTATGCGCCGGTTTTTGTGACGGTGGATGCGGTCGTGAAATGCGGCAATCGAGTACTGCTGATCCAGCGCGGACGCTCCCCGGGAAAGGGCTTATTTGCCGTACCGGGCGGATTTATTGAGCAGCGGGAAACGGTGTATCAATCCGCATTGCGCGAGCTGGAAGAAGAAACCCAGATGCGCTTGCTCGAAGGTGACATGAAAAACGCCTTGAAGGCAGTCCATGTGTTTGACCACCCAGACCGTAGCTTGCGCGGCCGTGTGATCACGCATGCCCACTTCTTTGATCTGGGTTCGCGCCACTTGCCTGAAGTGCAGGCCGCCGACGACGCCGCGGCGGCGGAGTGGATTCCGATCGAGAACCTGGCCGCTATGGAAGATCGCTTTCATGACGATCACTTCCACATGCTGGACTTCTTTTTCTCGTTGACGGTGCGGACTTGATCCGGGCAAAGAATTGCCGGACCCCTTGAGCTCCGGTGATTGTGCATGGCTGATTTATAGCGATATCACCTCAACCTGTTGTATACCAATAAAGCAGAACAAACTCGTTGCAGTTTTCGCAAA
This sequence comes from Polaromonas sp. P1_F8, assembly GCF_056405635.1. Classification (NCBI taxonomy): domain Bacteria; kingdom Pseudomonadati; phylum Pseudomonadota; class Betaproteobacteria; order Burkholderiales; family Comamonadaceae; genus Polaromonas; species Polaromonas sp. P1_F8. The sequence goes on from NZ_JBFUBS010000004.1 coordinate 404,243, forward strand.
CGAAGCATTCTTCTTCTGCCATCAGGTTTGGTTGAAGGAAGAATCGTTTCTGCAGGTCGCGCGGTGGCTCAAAGCCCAGTACTTCAGCTGTCGGAAAGCACAGCATGTTTTCAGGTGTCAGGGTGAAGTCGTATGCGACTTGCCATGGTTCTGCTGTTAGGGGAATAACACTCAGGCTTCGTATTTCGGCGTTTTCATCGTCGAGTTCTCGTGCTATTGGTCTTAACGAGGAAGCGACAAATTCCGTGAGATCTGAGAATTTGTCGCGGTAGCCGTGCACAAAAAAACTTTGGCATTCATGAACTCGTGCGCTAGCGATGCAGATTACTGGCGGCAACGAGGCCTCGTTTCGTAAGCGATTCAACACATCAGCTGAGTTCATGGATTTATTTTTACTCATGGTCTAGTCTAGAACTCGTGCGCGTGGCAGCCGCAATGTTCGATTTAGATAGCCCTCTAATGATTCGCCACGGTCTTGGCTCAAAAACCAACACTTGAGAGCTCTCCCAAGTAACAGTTCTTACATTTCGCCGCTTCAAATTTAAACTCTAGGTAACACCAGGCACAAGGCTTGGCAAGAACAACAAAACGGAATCAGGGAGAGCGTGATTGGCCAAGCCACACGATGACTTGGGTGTATCACTCGGGGCGGTGCCAGCATGCACCCCAAAATCTGCAAAACCAACAGCCAGCCTGCGCAAACTGTGCGTCGGCCTTGCCACGGCTGTCATAGTTTGTAACGTTTTTGCCCAGCCCGCGCCGCAAAGCAGCGCCGAGCAGGAGCAGCGCCGTGCCCAGGAGCGCGACCGGCTGATGCGAGAGCAGCAGGAACGTACGCCGGATGTGCGGCTGCCCAAGGCTCCTGAGGCAGAGGCTGCCAGGCTGCCCACGGCCGAATCGCCGTGCTTTCCGGTCCACACCCTGAAGCTGCGCACCGCTGCCGGCGAATCAGCCGCGCTGGCGACCCAATTTGCCTGGGCGCTCGATGCCGCAACCGGGCCGGACGCGAGCGATTCGCCAACAGGCCGCTGCCTGGGCACAAGCAGCATCGGCATCGTGATCAAGCGCGTGCAAAACGCCGTGATTGCCCGCGGCTACGTCACCACGCGTGTGCTCGCCGAGCCGCAAGACCTCAAAACCGGCATCCTCGCGCTCACGCTGATCCCCGGCCGCATCCGTGCCGTCCGGTTTTCGGAAGGCAGTGACGCACGCGGCAATGCCTGGACGGCCCTGCCTGCCAGGCCGGGTGACATCCTGAACCTGCGCGACATCGAGCAGGCTTTGGAAAACCTCAAGCGTGTGCCCACGGCCGAAGCCGACATCCAGATCGAGGAAGCCAAGGGCGCGGAGGTCCAGCCGGGCCAGAGCGATCTGGTCATCAGCTACAAGCAGGCCTTTCCGTTTCGCCTCTCGGTGTTTGCCGACGACAGCGGATCCAAAGCGACCGGCAAATACCAGGGTGGCATTACCCTCTCTTATGACAACTGGTTGACGCTGAACGATCTGTTCTATGTGTCGCTCAATACCGACCTGGGCGGCGGTGAACCGGGTGGCCGCGGCACGCGCGGCAGCACCGTGCATTACTCGCTGCCTCTGGGCTACTGGACGCTGGGCGCCACCGTCAGCGACAACCGCTACTTTCAGAGCGTTGCCGGCCTCAACCAGGATTACGTTTACCGCGGCACCAGCAGCAACGCCGAACTCAAGCTCTCGCGCCTCGTCTACCGCGACGCCAGCCGCAAAACTACCGTCAGCGCCAAGGCCTTCCAGCGCCGCTCCAACAACTTCATCGACGACACCGAAGTCGAGGTGCAGCGCCGCGTCGTCGGCGGCTGGGAGCTCGGCGCCGGCCACAAGGAGTTCATCGGGCAGGCCACGCTGGAAGGCAATGTGGCCTACAAGCGCGGCACCGGTGCCTTCGGCTCCTTGCCCGCACCCGAAGAGAGCTTTGGTGAAGGCACTTCGCATTTCGCTGTGGTCAATATGGACGCCAACCTCAATGTGCCGTTCAAGCTGGCCGAACAAAGCATTCGCTACAACGCAAGCTGGCGCCTGCAACACGACCGCACGCCCCTGACCCCGCAAGACCGCTTCGCCATCGGCGGGCGCTACACCGTGCGCGGCTTCGACGGCGAATCGTCGCTGAGCGCCGAGCGCGGCTGGCTGCTGCGTAATGAACTCAGCACCGCGCTGGGCGAGAGCGGCCAGGAGGTTTACATCGGCCTGGACCACGGCGAGGTGGCCGGGCCCAGCAGCGAGTTCCTGGCGGGCAAGCGGCTGACTGGCGCCGTGATCGGTTTGCGCGGCAGCTTCAAAAAACTGCAATACGACTTCTTCATCGGCGCCCCCGTCAAAAAGCCCGAATTCTTTCGCACCGCCAACAGCACAGTGGGCGTCAGCCTCAGCGCGTCGTTCTGACGCTTCCCATTTTTTTGTGCTCCCAGCCGACCCTTCGCCATGAACAAAAACCTGCACCGCATCATCTTCAATTCAAAGCGCGGCCAGCGCATGGTGGTGGCCGAGACCGCCAGCAGCCAGGGCAAGGCGGCAGGTGGCGAAACGTCGGGTGTGGCCGCTTCCGGGGATCTTCTGGCGTGCCTACGTCCATTGCGCTTCGCCGTGCTGAGCGCGCTGGGCGCGGTGCTGTGGCTGCAGCCCGCCGTACAGGCACAGGTCATCGCAGACCCATCCGCTCCAGCCAACCAGCGTCCCACCATCCTGCAAACCGCCAATGGCCTGCCGCAGGTCAATATCCAGTCACCCAGTGCCGGCGGTGTCAGCCGCAACACGTATATCCAGTTTGATGTGCCGCAAGGCGGCGTCATCCTCAATAACAGCCGCGGCAACGTGCAGACCCAGCTCGGCGGCTTCGTGCCGGGCAACCCCTGGCTGGCCACAGGCGCAGCGCGCGTCATCCTCAACGAGGTGAATTCGTCCAACCCCAGCCAGATCAGGGGCTATGTCGAAGTCGCCGGCCAGCGTGCCGAGGTCATCATCGCCAACCCGGCGGGTATCAACGTCAACGGTGGCGGCTTTCTCAATGCCAGCCGCGTCACCCTCACCACCGGCAGCCCGGTGCTCAACAGCGGGGCGCTTGACGGTTTTCGCGTGCAGGGCGGCAGCATCACGGTGAACGGCGCAGGCCTGGACACCAGCACAGCCGACTACACCGGTATCCTCGCCCGCGCCGTGCAGCTCAACGCGGGCATCTGGGCCAAAGAACTCCGCGTGACGACCGGTGCCAACCAGATTGATGCGACACAGACCAGCGCCACACCGATAGCCGGCACCGGCCCTGCACCGACCTATGCGATTGACGTGGCCCAGGTCGGCGGCATGTATGCCGGCAAGATTTTCCTGATCGGCACCGAAACAGGCCTGGGTGTGCGCAACGCCGGTGTGATTGCCGCCACTGGTGGCGATCTGGTATTGCAGCCAAACGGCTGGCTCACCAATACAGGCACCCTGCAGGCTGCGGGAAATTTGCAAGCCAGCGCGCAGGGCGCTATTGCCAATAGCGGTACGGTGTACGCAGGCGGCAGCACCACCTTGGCCGCGCAAGGCGGCATCAGCAATAGTGGCAACGGCCTCATTGCCGCGCTCGGTAACACCAGCTTGCAGACCACCGGTGCCGGTGCTGCGATTAACTCCGCGGCTAGCTCTGTCGTCGCGGCAGGACTCAACTTCGACGGCACACTCACGCCCGGCGGCAGCTTAAGCGTAGGCGCTGCCGGCACTGTCAACCTGAACGGCCAGACCGCAGCAGGCGGCAATTCCAGCATCTCGGGCACGCAGGTCAATTTAGCCGACGGCAAACTCAGCGGACAGAACATCTCCGTGGCCGCCAGCACCGGCAACATCGACGCCAGCCGCTCCACCATCAATGCGCAGGGCACGCTAAGCGCCAATGCAGCGCAAACGCTGCGCACCGACGGCGCTGTGGTTTCCGCCAACCAGCTCAACCTGGCGGCTCAAGATATTTCCAACGCCGGCGGCGAGATTGTCCAGACTGGCACAGGCAACACCACGATTGCGCTCACATCGCCGACCGGCACGCTCAACAACAGCGCGGGCCGCATTGCCACCAACAGCCAGAACCTCACGCTCTCCGCGCCCACCTTCGTCAATACCGATGGCAAGATAGAGCATGCCGGGAGCGGCACGCTGGCCATCAACACCACCACGTTCAGCGGCGACCGGGGCACCATCGCCAGTACTGGCGCAGTCAGCCTGTCGGCCGCTACCGTCGACCACAACAACGCCACGCTGTCTGCGGGCGGCGTCAGCATCACGGCGGGCACGCTGAACAACCGCGGCGGCACCATCAACCAGTCCGGCCTGGGAGTCGCCAGTGTCACGGCCACGGGCGCCATCGACAACAGCGCGGGCAAAATCCTCAGCAACGGCAACACCACCGTCAGCGCGCAAAGTCTCAACAACCAGGGCGGCCTGGTCCAGGCCGCGGGCGCCTCGATCCTGGGTCTGACCACCACCGCTGCACTCGATAACACGGCCAATGGCCAAATCGCTGCTGGCGGCGCGGCCACGCTGAACACCGGCACACTGGACAACAGCCTGGGCAAGATCACGGCAGGCACAAGCCTGACCGCCGCCACCACGGGCGCCTTGACCAATGTCCAGGGCCTGCTCGCATCGAACGGCGCAGCCACCCTCACGGCTGCCAGCATCGACAACAGCCGGGGCGCAATCGCCTCCGTACAGAACAACACCAGCATCACCACGACGGGCGCCACCGTCAATGACAGCGGCCGCATTGAAGCCGCCGACGACGTCACCCTCGTCAATGCGGGCCTATCCAACGCCAAGGCTGCAGGCCAAGTCACAGCCGGCAGCATCACCGGCCGTAACATCGCCGTCAACACCGGCGGGCAAAGCCTGAACAACGCCTTCGGCACCATTGCCGCCGCGCAAGGCGCCACGCTGCACACCGGCGCACTCAACAACAGCGCCGGCCTTATCCAGGCAGGCGCGGCGCTGGGCATCAACACCAACGGCCAGACGCTGACCAACACCAATGCAGCCTCCTACGCCACCGGCACAGGCGGCATCACCTCTCAGGGTGTGATGACACTCGCCACAGGCGATATCAACAACGCAGCCGGCTTCGTGGGTGCCAAAGCCGCGCTCAACGCTACCACTGCCGCTGTCAACAATACGGCGGCGGGCCAGATCGTGGGCGAATCAGCCATCAGCTTCACCAGCACGGGTTTTGACAACCGAGGCGGGCAGGTTCAGGGCGTGGGTGACGTAGGTATCAACGCCAGCACGGGCACCCTCAACAACGCTGGTGGTTTGGTGCGCAGCACCGCAACCACCACGCTAGCCGCAGGCAGCGTCATCAACAGCAACACGCTGGGCGTCAACCAGGGCATTGAGGGCAACAACGTCGCCATCACGGCCGGTACCATCAGCAACGACAGCGGCGCCATCCGTGCCGACAACAATGCCACGCTCACCAGCAGCGGCACGCTCAACAACAACGCCGGCCTCATCAGCGCCAGCAACGTGGTCACGGTGCAGGACAACGCCGCCACCCCAGCGGCCAGAACGCTAGCCATTACCAACAACGCCGGCACGCTGATCGCAGGCCAGAGCGCTGCCATCACAGCCGCCAGCGCTTCGGGCAACGGCCGGCTGCTGTCACGCGGGGCCTTCAGCATGGCGCTGAACACCGACTTCAACAACACCGGCGAGATAACCGCCAACGGCAATGCCAGCTTCAGCACCACCGGCAACATCACCAACAGCGGAAAGCTGCAGGCCGGCGGTACGCTGGACGTCTCTGCCACCAACATCGACAACACGGCCACCGGTGAAATGACCGGTGCCACCACTCGCGTCACCGCTACCGGCACGCTCACCAACCGCGGCCTCATCGACGGGCAAACCACCGAGATCAACGCCACCACGCTGAATAACATCGGCACTGGCCGGATCTACGGCAATACCCTCAGCATCGCCGCCACTACCGTCAACAACGACACCGAAACCGTAGGCGGCGTCACCCGCGCCGCCACCATCGCCGCGCGCCAGCAGCTCGACATAGGCGCGACGACGATCAACAACAGCAATGGTGCATTGATCTTCAGCGGAGGCGACATGGCCTTGGGTGGCACCCTGGATGCCAATCGCAAGGCAACGGGCATGGCGCAGGCGATCAACAACAACGGCGGAATCATCGAGGCATTGGGCAAGCTGGATGCGTCTGCGGTCCAGATCAACAACACCAACGCCGGCTTCGCCTACAACCTGCAGGCCACTACCGTAGCGGGCGCGCGGGAATACCTGACCTCCCAGGGCGCATTCAGCAGCGCAGATGGGGCCTGGACATTGGGCGGAGATGCATTGACGCCCGCTGGCCATGGCGGATACTTTACGGGCGGCGGTGCTGCGATCCAGGGCAGAGTGATTCCAGGAAGCAGTCCTTATTCCACGGTTTTTTACCGAAATCTCTACAGCAACGACGGTGCCATTGCACTCGTCAATACCGCCGACAACGGCCTCTCTATGAGAGTAATGCCTCCTGCAGACGCATCGTTGTGGGCTTTTTTTGGGCTGACTGTTCCTACTGTGAGCCCTCCCGCTGGAGACAGGCCCCCCTTCTATTTTTGCTTTGACTTCGAGGGGCTGGGAACATGCCCGCCGATAGGAGACACGCCAGAACAGCTGGCTTGGGATGCAGCGGCTGCACCGTGGCTCGAATTCAATCGCCGGCTAATGGCTGTCAAGGAAACGATCATTGCAAATGCGGTGTCCTACGACGGTTTTCGGGACTACAACAGCACGGCTTACACCGCTGCCATCACGCAAAGCGCCCCCGGCCGCATTCTGAGCGGCGGTGCCATGACGCTGAACGCCCGTGACGCCCTCGTCAACGATCAGAGCCAGATCATTGCCGGAGGCGCGCTCAACATCGCGGGCCGCGCCGTTGAGAACCGTGCCCGCGTGATCAATGTGACCGGGCAGCGCAGCGGCACAGCCTACTTCTGGAGTAATTACAACGAGGGCTGCGGCAGCTGGAGCGGCTGCGATTACAACTACGACGCCTACCGCGATACCCCCTATGTGCAGGATGTACCGCAGACCTTCACCCTCAACCTGGCCCGCAGCCAAAGCCTGACCTCTCCTGCCGCTCAAGGCCTTGCTTCAGGGATGCAGCTCGCGAACGCTGTGATCGCCAACACCGGGGTGAACACCAGTGCCGCTGGCGCCGCTCTCGCGGCTGCGCGCAGCGCCGGGATTGTGCAGGTCACGTCCAGCGTGGCGGCCGTGGGCGGCGTCAGCGGCACCATGCCCGTGGTGCGTACCAGTACACCGAACCTGGGTGTTCCCAATACCAGCCTGTTTCGCACCAACCCCAACCCGGCAGGCAGCTTCCTGATCGAAACCGACCCGCGCTTTGCCAATTACCGCAATTGGCTCAGTTCGGACTACATGTTGCAGGCGCTTTCGCTCGACCCGGCGGTCACACAAAAGCGGCTGGGCGATGGCTTCTACGAGCAGCGACTGATCCAGGAGCAAATCGCGTTGCTCACCGGCCAGCGTTTTGTCGGCAGCTACGTCAACAACGAAGACCAGTACAAAGGCCTGATGGATGCCGGCGTGACCTTCGCCCAGCAATGGAACCTGCGGCCCGGCATCGCGTTGACCGCAGAGCAGATGGCGCGGCTCACCAGCGACATCGTCTGGCTCGTCGAACAGGAAGTCACTTTGCCTGATGGCAGCAAAGCCAAAGTCCTGGTGCCCCAGGTCTATGTGCGCGTGCAGCCCGGCGACATCGACGGCGCTGGCACCCTGCTGGCCGGCCGCGAAATCAACATCAACCTCACGGGCGACCTGACCAACACCGGGACCGTGGCAGGCCGCACTGTGGTCAACCTGACCACTGAGAACGTGCAAAACCTCGGCGGCCGTATCACCGGCAATGCCGTAGCCATTGCCGCGCGCAACGACCTCAACAACATCGGCGGCACCATCAGCGCCGCCAACAGCCTGTCTGCCGTGGCCGGTCGCGACCTCAACATCGTCACCACCACCAGCAGCGCCAGCAACCAGACCAGCGGTACCAGTTCCAACAGCTTCAGCATGACCGGGATAGACCGACTGGCTGGCCTGTATGTCAGCAACCCGGGCGGCACCCTGGTGGCCAGCGCGGGGCGTGACGCCAACATCATTGCGGGTGTCATCGCGAATAACGGTGCCAATGGCAGCACCGTGATCAGCGCCGGTAACAACATCAACCTGGGTACCGTGGCCACCGGCAGCGACACCAGCCTGGTCCGCGGCGTAGGCTCCGATTACCTGGAAAGCCACCAAACCGCTGAGGTCGGCAGCCAGATCAAGACTGCGGGCAGCCTGAGCCTGAATGCCGGCAAGAACCTCAACGCCACCGCTGCCAGTGCTCAGGCTGGCGGGGACCTGACGGCCACGGCTGGCAACAATCTCAACATCACCGCGGGCCAGCAGACCAATACCTTTGGCTGGGGCCTGACCACTGCCGAGAGCGACCTCTTCGGTTCCAGCAGCACCACGGAACGCCGCTCAGCAGAACAGGCCAACGCAGTGGGCTCCAGTTTTGGCGGCAACACGGTGACCGTGGTGGCCGGCAAAGACATCAACGTCAAGGGCAGTGCCGTCATCAGCGACATCGCCACCACCCTGGCCGCTGGCAACAACATCAACATCGAGGCGGCGCAAAACACCAACAGTTCAACGTCCTTCTATGAAAAGAAGGAATCCGGCCTGCTCAGTGGCGGCGCGGGCATTACCCTCGGCACGCGGGAGCAGTCGACCGATCAAAAGAGTCAGGGCACCACCGCCGCCGCCAGCACCGTAGGCAGTATTGGCGGCAACGTCACCTTGCTGGCCAATGAGGTCTACAAGCAGGTCGGCAGTGACGTCATGGCTCCGGGCGGAGACGTCACCATCGTCGCCAAGAAAGTGGATATTGTCGAAACGCGGGAAGCCAACCGCAACGAAACCGAGCAGAAGTTCAAGCAAAGTGGCTTGTCGCTGGAGGTCACCTCTCCGTTCCTCAGTGCAGTGCAAACCATGAGTCAGATGAGCGAGGCCGCCGACAACACCAAAGACAGCCGGATGAAGGGTCTGGCCGCGGCTAATTCCGCCCTCGCAATTAACAACGTCGCCAATGCCGTTAAAGCCGGTCAAGGCACAAATATGAATGGCAAAGAAGGGCAAATTGCGACCGGTGGCCAGAACCCCGACGGCACACCCGCCAGCCGCGACTCAACCGACGCGGACAAAGCGGGCGGCGTTAACATCGCCCTCAGCATCGGCAGCTCCAGCAGCCAGAGCAACTCCCTCAGCCAAAGCGATACCGCCCGCGGCAGCACCATCTCCGCAGGCGGCACCGTCGTCATTGCCGCCACTGGTGCCGGACAGAGCAGCAACTTGACCATTCAAGGCAGTACGGTGGAGGCCCAGCGGGCCGTGCAGCTCCTGGCGGACAACCAGGTCAACCTGCTGGCCGCACAGAACACCTCCAGCGAGAAAAGCACCAACAGCAGCAGTTCCGGCAGCATAGGCATCAGCTATGGCACCGACGGCCTGCTGCTGAACCTGAGCGCCAGCGCCGGCAAGGGCCGGGGCGACGGCGCAGACACCGGGTACACCAACACCCAGGTCAAGGCCGGCCAGCAGGTCACGATCACCAGCGGCGGCGACACCACCTTGCAAGGCGCGGTCGTCAAGGCCGAACAGGTCAAGGCCGACGTGGGAGGCAATCTGCTGATCAAGAGCTTGCAAGACAGCAGTACCTATACCAGCAGTCAGCAAAACCTGGGCGGCAGTCTGAGCGTCGGCTTCGGCAAGATGAGCGGTAGCGTCAGCGCATCGAACAGCAACATCGACTCCAACTTCAACAGCGTCGGCCAGCAAAGCGGCATCAAGGCCGGAAGCGGCGGTTTCCAGGTCAGCGTGGCGGGCAACACCGCTTTGCTGGGCAGCGTCATCGCCAGCGACACCCAGGCTGTCAATGCCCAGAAGAACAGCTTCCGTACGGGCGGAACTCTGAGCATTGCGGATATCCATAACAGTGCCAGCTATACCGCCAAATCTGTCAGCGTCAGCGTGGGGACAAGCCAGCAGCCGACAGGGAAGCTTGGCATGAATGGCTTAGGCCTTGGCCTCGGTAGCGAAAATGGCGATGCGAGCAGCCTCAGTAGTGCGGGTATCAGCGGCATTGCGGGAAACATCAGCGTCAGAAGCACAGACGCAGAAACTGGATTGGAAAAAATCTTTGACGCCGCCAAGGTTCAGCGCGAGATCAATGCGCAGATGCAGATAACACAGGCATTTACGAGGGAAGCACCGAAGGCAGTCGCGAGTCTTGCTGGTAGCAAATACAAGGAGCTAAAAGACACTGACCCTGCCGAAGCCGCCAAATGGGATGAAGGAGGCATTTATCGGATCGCTCTTCATACGGTGGTGGGCGCTTTAGGTGGGGGCCTGGATGGCGCGGTAGGCGCAGCAGCCATTGCCGGTTCCGCCAAGCTGATGGACGCTTTGCAAGATGGAGTTGAGCAAGGCTTGGTGGCTGCAGGACTGGGCAATGGCGCTGCCAAAGCGCTGGCGCAGAGCGTGGCGACGTTGACCGCAGCGGGCATTGGTGCCGCAGTGGGTGGTGGGCAGGGGGCGGCTACTGCTGCGACTGTGGATGCCAATAACCGGCAGTTGCATCCAGATGAGCGCAAATGGGCAAAAGAGAATGCCGAGAAATACCGGAAGTATCTCGCCGATAAGACAGGTGAACAGGTTTCCACCGAGGAAGCCTATCAGCGGTTATTGTCGGCGGGATATGCTGTAGTTGATGCGGCCGCACAAAATACCGGAAAGAGCGACGAGATCGCCAAGCAATTTATCTCTAGCAATGCACTGGGGTCATTGTTTAATGCCACGGCTGCCGAACGGGCAAATCCGCTGCTTGGCGGAAAAGCTGATGGTTCTTATACTCCGGAACAGCAGGCGCGATGGGGTACCAAAACACCTGGTGAGGCGGCAAGCAAACTGGTCACCATCGCGTACGATTACGTCGACAAACCGTGTGGAAATAGTTGTGGCGCCAAGTTTGATTCCATTGTTAATGCGATTGGTGGGCTAGAGCAAGCAAAAGTTCTCTATCAAGACGACGCGGCAAGCGTAACTCTGATAGACAAACAGATCGAAATGCTACGTTCTGGAATTACGCAGAACGAAATCACATTTGGGGCCGCTCAATCGATAGCCAATACTGACAAGGCAATTGCTTTTGCGTTGTTGACTGGCTCACCACGATTGGTGATTGGGCGCGACACGGTCAATATCCTTGAGGCCGTCACTGCTAAGCAGTCCATTAAAGATATTCGAGCTGCATTGCCATCTGACGCTAAGCGGGGGGGGAACATGGCTGTGGCTGAAGTAGATATTTCAGGAGTACCTTCGGAGATTGCTGCTCACAACGGTATCCCTAAGCCCAACGGTTCCCAGAGCGCCTTGGGGCTTGTAGGAAAACTAGATAATCCTCAGTTTTCAACTACAACTGTTTTGACGGTAGATGGGAGATGGGTTCAAAGGGCCGGAGACTCAGAATCGATGATTTTTGAGAACATAGCAAGCCGATTGGGCAGTAACACCGCGGCTAAGGGCACCATCAATTTGGTGACAGAATTGCCAGCTTGTTCGAGCTGCCTGAGTGTTGCCGAGCAGTTCAGTAAAAAATATCCTGGTATCCAAGTAAATATCTTTGATAACGCCGGGGTTCGATTGACTCCTAAGATCACCGAGAGAAAACCATGACTGAATATGTTCGCGCTACCTACGACGAGATAAAGAGAGACGTCGCGTTGTACTACCTTCGTGGCTGCCGAGAAATGGGTGTTGCGCAAAATTACTCCCACCAAGATGTCATCTCCTTGGCCACAACGGAGTGGTCATATCGTCTGCCGGTTGAGATTTTCATGCTCGAGGTGACTGCTCTAATGTTGTTGGGCGGTTGGTATCCTGAGCAGGCGCAGTATCACCTTGGCGTAGTTAATAAGCTACTGGCAGAGCCTGGTCTTGATGTTGTGCTTAAAGATATTCCGAAAGAAGAAGTTGACGACTTACTTCATGAGATGCGGGTAATGAAGCTCCTTCCTACGGAAGGCAACTAATCGTTCAACTTCCCGCCGAGCACGACGAAAGCTGGTTGACTTGCTAGACCGGAACATCGAAGGCGCCCTCGGCGAGCATGGAACCCGGAGCTCAAAACGTGTTCATGTCGCTTTGGTGAACTCTAGTTCTCGCAGCAGCACACCGGTTGTAGGCGAGGCTATCCCCGCTATCAATGATCGTCCGAAAGGTGGACAGTGAATTCGATATCAAAACACTTGGCGGAAGTGAGATTACGCGCTGGCTCACTGAACCTAAATAACGTATTGGTCTTCTGCTTGTCCTGCATGGAGCGACAGAAATTCGCTTATGACAAGGCCGCGACAGTAGTCAGCGCCGAAGATTCCGCGTTAGCCAGAGAATTTCTTGATCGTATGTGGGCAGGTCAGTCCCCAAGTAGCCCTTTACCTCTTATCGAACCAAAGTTCGATGCGGAAATGGCCGTTGCAAACTTTGCCTATGCAACTTACACGCTCGTAGATCTAGATTTAGAGAATTCCATTAAATGCTGCGCAGAGATAGCCGAGTTTGGTTTGAATTTGGTTGATTCACTGGCGTATTCTTTGGCCAAAATTCCCGTCACCGGTGCTAATGACGAGTTGCTATTTCAAGGTGAAATTATTCAGACAGAGGTCAACCGTCAAAGAGATAATTTGTCGGTTCTCGAAAGAACTCCCCATCATCAGAATAGAGCTGAACTAAAACTCTCAGCCATGAAGGATATTACTCTTGGATATTGGTACAGCTTGTAAAAAACGCTAGCTTAGGGCGGGAGTGGCGCAAGCAACTTCAGGGCATTAGCCAACTTTCAATTTGGAATACTCTCCATGAGCAACGATTTTGCAAATGCAAGGCAAATGGTAGAGGCGTATCTCCGCACGCTTGAAGCTCAGCCGGGAGGGGTGCCGTACACCGTTCTTGATGAGCGCATCCGAGAGGATGAGGAAGGATGGTATTTCTCGTATCAATCCACAAGCTTTGTGATGACGGGAAATTTTAGTGACTCGCTTGTTGGAAATTGGCCGATATTTTTCCGCCGTAGCGACTCATACATTGGGCCACGTCGGCCAGGAATGCCGTTGCCGCCGTTGCAGGATCAAAGCTAGGCGTGGTCTTTGGAAAATAGATCATGTTGAAAGGAATCGCTGCAGGGAAGTTCCCAAGCGTAGTGTTTAAGCGTCTTGGCGATGCGAATCCCTCGCTTACAAATATTCAGCTAGCGGAATTGTTGGCAGAAGAATTTCCCGAGCTTGATAGCGTTGCTGGTCAATACCTTTGGCGTTGGAAGGGGCCGGGGAAGGACCAAGGACTTTCCGACGAAAATTTGGACAGACTCCTGCTGGAATTGCTTAGAGAAGCTAAGTATCTGTAGATTGCTGAGTTGCGCTGAGTTGCGCTGAGTTGCGCTGAGATCGCCGAAGGCCGGCAGACCAACAGCTATGACTGGCGCGCCATGGCCTTCGGCGGAGACGTCGCCATCGGCGCCAAGAACGTCAGCATCGCCGAGCTCGCAAACCCAATCGCGGCGAAACCGAGCAGAAGTCCAAGCAAACCGGTTTGACGCTGAAAGTATGAAAAATGGAGCACCGCATCAAATACCTAATACAGCTTCTCCTTGAGTTGCGAAGTATTTGCCGAAACGAGGGCGGAGAAGCCTTTATCGGAGGGATAAATTCGGTCATATCTTGGTTATCGCGTGATGATGAACCAGAAGAGGGATGGCGAAATGCACGGGCTGGCTATAGAACTATGACTGAAGCAAAATCCGGGCTCTCTGACTTTTATACTGAACGTGATACCTTCGAGGAAAGATTACTCGCCAATGCACGTCTTGATCAGATTCGCAAGGAACTCTGGACTAGCTTTGATCAATAATTTGTGTTCCTGACAAACGCGTGCGTTGATGTTGAGCTCTGGTGAGATGAATGCATGCATATCTGTTGAACGCCGTCAGAATCTGACAAAGATATGAACGCACCTACCCGCGCAGAAGGCCTTAGGAATATCCTAGATGCTGAGCAAACTAGGCTGCCTGAACTAATAGACTGGGTTTTGCATAAGCGGAAATCGGTACGCTTAGGAAGTGTTTTGATGTCAATCGCGAGCCGGTCCAAAACCAGGGGGATGGCCGAATACTTTTTGGAACAAAACCTGAGTGGTCTTAAGCAGAATTTTTACGTTGCCAGCAAGCTAACTTTAGCGGCCACAAATTTGGATGGCGGCCCAAGCTTCGAAGTCGGCAACGAAATCTTCTATGCACTTTTGTCTGATAGCCCGGAAGTCATCAATGAGATGGCCAGGGTCGAAACCCCGGAATTGCTAACCGACCGGCTCAATCCGTTGAGATCGCGTTTCAAGGTGCATATGTGGCAGTTGGCAATCCTAGGAGACTATGGCGCGTTGAAATTGAAAGTCGACAAACTTGCAAAGAATGGAAAAAATGAGGATCGACAGCTAGCATCCGCGGGGAAGGACTTCTTCACATTGTTGATGCAAGGCGACAAACAGGGGTTAGAAGACCTGGTTCAGAAACACGCACTGACAAGAAGCGGTGATCCACTGACTGAAGACTTTTTGTCATTTTTGGGAGTGCTAGAAGCCAAGCTCTGCTGGCTAAAAGGCATTCCAGTTCAGATCGACAGTCCTTTGGTACCGATGGCACTGATGCCTGTGTCTCCTCTGTCGCATTACGAGGATGTGTACGAATTTCTCCAGCCCGGCTGGACTCCGCCGCCGCAAGGACTAATGGGTAAAGTCTCTCGTTGGATTCATAAGTGATTCTTGAAGGTGAGATTCACTTTGATTGCTGAATTTCGTCGAATCTGGCCCACTTTAGTGGTTGATCCGGTCATCTTTACGTTAGCCGCAGGAGGCGCACGGTGCAATTCGAGGTCGAAGCAGTGGTTTCTGCGAGCGTAGTCGTGTTCGCGCGTCAGCTCTCGCCGGGCACCTTCTTGCTCGGAGCACGTCCGATGCTCGGTGGAGTGCCCATTCGGCCGGAAGTCGTAGTGCCCCGCGCGCTCGATGCCGCTGGTAATCCCCGGCACGACCTGTTTGTGTTTCGGCCCGAATCAGCAGCAGACCTGCCGAAGTTCGTGGTTGGTGAGAAAGTCGCGTTGGAGCAGGGCTATGCAGGCTAACTTTCGTTCGACACGGACACGCAGCGACATTGCGCGCCGGTTAACTGAACGTTAAAGCGCGCGCAACCGTGGCTGGATCCCTACCGTCTAAGCAAACCGAGGCGCTTCGTCTTGTCACAGAGCTTGAGGCACTCTTATGCGCCTATGGTGAGCGCAACTGGATCCGCGGCGTCCGTGGGCTGAAGAACACTCTTACTCATCCCGGCGCACTGAAGGAGGCGGCGGCTTCGTACAGGAATATGCTCGCTGGAAACGGGAGTTTCAGTGACTTCTACATACATGCGGATGACGTGGAGGAACGCCGGCGTCTGAACGAGCCGCTGGACCAACTGCGAGACCATCTTTGGAGGGCGCTCGAAGCATGAGGGCGCATCATTATTGGAGATGATATGCAAAAAAAGTGTGATCTGTATTTTTGTGACGCTGTGAAATCAGATCGACTCAGATTCATCGAATTGTTTGATAAGAGCGTTATCTATGACGGCGAAAAGTCGTATGTAGGTTTCTTGCATGCAAACGCGGATCGGCTTAAGTTGGTATCTGTGGTGTCGGACTTGAGGCATAACGGGATAGCCTGCTTTAATGTTCCGATTGCGTACAGGGATCATGAAACCATATCAATGGAGACTGCTCTTGATCTTGCTACTAAATATGCAGACACCTTTGGGGCATCTGTGGCGACCTCAATACGCCATCAAAAGGTTCCACCTGTATTTTGGGCTTTTGATCTCATACCGGGCAACGCAGAGGCAGAAAAATCGGGCGGCGTTGTCATGATTGATAGGTTAGACGGGCATGTATGGACTTACTCAGAATATGAAGAATATTTGTACGACTACAACAACGTGCTGTAAGTGTGTTGAAAGCCGTCGAAATCTGACCCGACGGGCCACATCGACGTTTCAACTTAACAAGCTACATCACGAAACCGGCGTTGGTCGTGGGCGCTCGCAGTTGATGGCAAAAGTCAGCGAGTGTGCCAGTGAGCCAGTTTGTGCCGACTTCAGTGAACTCGCCGCTAGCAAGAGCCTGCTCACGCGCGCGGTTCAATACCGCCGCCAAAGGGCCGAGTGAATCTGCGAGCGATGTGAAATCGACTACCTTACCGCCCCAGTATTGAGCTAGTTCTTCGGAAAGAAGTACGGATACCGGATCACTGACGCCGAGCATCTCAACTGAAAGATCAGCTGCACGGGATAGAACGTCTTCGATTGCGCCAGACGTTCCCCAGCAGATGGACTTCCCGAACGCGAACGCGGAACTCATTGCGGCCTAGCGTTCGATGCAAGGGCAGCTCGCGCCTTGACGCAAGATATCCCTTGGACCGATGGATTAAGCACCGCGCATCTCATGAAGCACCTGGCGAGCCAAATAGCCGAAGGATGGGCCTGTTCCGGGTCGTGCCTTGAGGGCCGGATACGACGATGTGGCATTGGTGAACTCCTCAACGTTAAGCATTTGCTGGTTGCCCCGAGAAACCATAACCTCAAATTCCCAGAACTCCAGCGAATCGGTAAGCCAGATTCCTGCATGGAGATCGCCTTCTTGCTCGGGCACCGTGCAATAGCGTACCAACAGACCGGCTTGTGACGGCAGGGCACGCTGTTGCAGTGCTGAGTGAAGCCACTGAGGCAGGGCGGCGCCAATGGACGCCGCTCGTTTGATCGTGGCTAGCGTCTCGGCCGCCTGCTGCTGGACGTTGCGTTGAATTGCCATGATGACCGACTTGCTAGCTCGGAGCATCGAAGGCACCGTCAGCCAGCAAAGAATCCAATTCGGTCCACAAGGGGTCACATAGCCCAGCTCGGTAGGCTGCGCCCTTGAATGTGGTGTGCTCACTCCGGTAAAGCTCCCAAAGCGCTTGCTTGTGGTCCTGAACGCAAGCCCGAACATTTGCCAAGCGATCCGCAGCCTTTACCAACAGAGCGAGTTCGGTGGGCCCGCTGACGACCGCCAACTTCGCGTACGTTTTGGCCTTTCGCTCTTTCCGATTAGCACCTGACTCATCGGTCAGGAGGCTAACGCAGGCTGCGACCTTTGACCCAAACCGGCTGTCAATTTCAGCAACGGTTGCGTCCGTGTCTTCGACCGTGTCGTGCAGATACGCCACCGTAACGGCTTCGGCGCCGTAGGGTGCGGCTATAGCTGCGACGGCATCAAGATGGAACGAATACGGATGGTCACCGTATTTCTGCTCACCGTGTGCGGCAACTGCGAAGGCGCGGGCTTCTTGAAGCATAGGAGTCGGCATAGGCAGCAGCATACTCAATTGCTGGCAGGGAAGCGATGAAACATGAAAAATTGCTCGTCTTGTTTCCAACCGCGCGCAGTGTAGACCTGCTGAGCCGAGACATTGGTACGCGCAACGTTCAGCGTCACGCGTGATGCGCCAAAGGACCAGGCGTACGACTCGACGGCGGCCAGTAGCTGCGAGGCAGCCTGCTGGCGACGCACAGCTTTCTGTACGAAGAGGTCATTGAGGATGAAGACCCGTGAGAGAGAGACCGACGAGTAGCTTGGATAGAGTTGAGCAAAGCCTACGGCAGTGCCACTGACCAGGGCGATGAAGACGACAGAATCACTATGAGTGAATCGTTCGGTGAGGAATGAACGACCCGCAGCGACATTGGTTGCCTGGCCTTGGAACTGGCGGTACTCGTCAAACAGAACAGCGAGTTCTTCGAGGTCTTCGACAACAGCTTGGCGAATGGAAATGGTGCTCATGATCGGAGTGGGAAACGGCGTGTCTCTGCTGCCCAACGTCGGACGTGGCCAGCGCATAGCGGTCGAACAATGCTCGCTGACAGTATGTCCGCTTCGATCGAACTGTTAGCCCGTATAGCACGCATAGACGATATCCGAGACCTTCCGTTCCTTCAAAGTTATCACGAGAACGTCCGCCCCTCCCCCATGGAAACGCCACTCTCCATCTGCCATCTGTCCCTTTCCTACTAGCTTAGCCAATTCGCTCGCCTTCGCACCTACACGGAGCGGCGCGCCAATATCCCAATCCGGACTTGAGATGTGAATGGTCCCCCACAGGGGAGGCGCTCCGCTGGAAAGCGTGACCAGGTCGATGGAGAGTCCTTTGAATAGTAGGCTGCGCGTCCTTGGAGCGAACCGATTCTCCCCTTCATAGACCTTTTCTGATACGAAGCCAGGCAAGTGCCGGAGCTTGCGGTAGTCCTTTGCGAGGCGCAGTGCATATGGCCCCTCATTGCATGCAAACCCGTTCAAGTGGCTTTGCCCGATGGGTGACTGTTCAGGCGAGCAAGCGCAACAGGCTAATAAGACTACTACAGCTGCAGCAGATTTGAAATGCATGTGGACTAACGTTTGACTTAGGCGGGCCCGCTTTGACGAAGGGTTAGGCCGCTGCCGCCCTGACAAGACTTCGGCCGCCATTTGCAAGCAGTGCTTTGTGATACTCAAGACTTCGCATGGCTGGACATGCAAGTACCCCCTGGATGAACTCCTCAGGCGGAAGATACCAGTGCGCTGCAATGTAGTGAACGACCGCTACGGGTGCGACGTAGACGCTACCCCCGTACGGCACAAAGACATTGCTGCTGAACACGGGCGCCTCAAACTGACACAGTTCGCACTCGTGCCGACCCGCGCTGACTACGGGTTGCCACGGCTCTGCGCAAAGCTCTTTGAGCTTCTGAAAAAATTCGTACGACACCCTGCCTCGGGCGTATTCGCTCTCACGCGAGAGCCAGCCGACAGCCCGAAGTGCGGCGCACTCCAGCGGCAAGTAGAGACACGGATCGAGGTCTTTGATAGCGGTCATGTGTGGGGCGGCTTAACGTTTGACTTAAGCGGCCCGCCGTAGGCGGGTCCGCTTGAAGGAAGGGTTGGGTGTCTTGCTCACCAAAGGCCCAAGGTTTTTCGGGATACGTCTTTCCTTGAGATTGCCACGACGTCTGTGACGCCTTTCTTGTCGAACCGCTTGGTTAGTTCATCGCTTCCCGAGCGCAACTTGAGATTCATCTCAGACTCGTAGAGCGGGACAGCTGCGTAGAAGGTGACCCGCTTATGGCCAGGAATGTCCAGCTGGTGAAATGGTTGCGGGGCGGTGATTGAAGGAAGAACGATGGCCCCGCAGAGGCTCGTATTGGACGCATATGGCTGCGGTGGATCGCCATTCGGTACAGTGTGCCCCCAGCCAAGCCAGGTTTGATACTTGTGAGGTAAGCGAGCAAGGCTCTTCAAGAGACGTATGGGCCAGTACCATGCCTCATCTTTGAACGATTCTTGATTGAGGAGCCAGTCAGCGGGGAGCGTGATTAGAAGTTCGACGTACTTCGGGATGTCTGGATTCTCAGGAGTCGTCATCGGAAGGTCGCTCATGCCCGAGGTGACCAGCCGAATGAACGGAAAGTCCTTTGTTGGCTTCACAAAGTGAACGTCGATGTGGACAGTGTCCGACACGATCTCGTGAAAGACTGTCTCGACTGGGCCAAGGTGCTTTTCAATGTGAGCGGATATCTGCTCTATGAATTCTTCGCCTTTAGGTGACTCCCAGGCACTCGCCTCACCGTGCCTGTAAATCGGGCTTCCGCTCATTGAAGTGAGCTGCGCGGATTTAGGCTGTTCATCGTTCACTGCTATCCCCCAAAAGGCGCCCAACGTCTGATGGCATTCTATGTCGCCACGTCTATCATTCTCAATTTCCCTCTCCTTTTAAAACAAGCAGGGTAGTGCCTGCATGGCTCAGATTTCGACAGTATTCAATACGACGTGGATTTAAACAACCCGATTTATGGCAGTACATGCCTAGCAATGTCGATCAATCGCGCAACCTCGCGCGCATCTTCTAAGGCCCCTAACCGTCTCCGAGATAGCGCCTTCGCGTTTTCCACGATATCGGCACACAATGCAATCGCTAGGTCTTTCCGCCAAGCGACGATTCCGGACTCATCTAAGGGAGGGTTTGCGTGCTGATGTGCATATATCTGGTTGCCAGGACTAGTCCGTTCCAGTACTGTGGTGGCGGTTATCGGATCGGCGGTAAATGATCCAGGATCATCGACATTCCCGTGCACGGTTGT
This sequence comes from Polaromonas sp. P1_F8, assembly GCF_056405635.1. Lineage (NCBI taxonomy): Bacteria > Pseudomonadati > Pseudomonadota > Betaproteobacteria > Burkholderiales > Comamonadaceae > Polaromonas > Polaromonas sp. P1_F8. Next base: position 424,605 of record NZ_JBFUBS010000004.1, read on the forward strand.
CGTAAATGCTTCTACGTCGTACAGCCATTGTTCGAAGGCGTTATGGCCAGCGAAGAATTGGTTGGTCAATCCGCTACCCAGCGTGACTGGCCCAAGAGACTGATTTACTCGAAGCAGATCGGCTGCAGCGCTTTCGTTTAGGCTTCGTAGCTGCTTTGCAGACTTCCGGGGCGTGCTGGATCTAGGAGAGGAACAATCACTGTTTGATGCAACTGCGACCTGGTCATAAAAATCTCTCCCGTGGAGAAACCCGCCAGTTTCATCGTGGGGAGAAGGACTGCCACGGCCGCAAGCGCTGTTGGAGCTACACCAGTACCATACGTAGAACTGGAGTATGCCAAAGTGCGGATGTCCTCAACACATCGGACAATTCTTTTACGCATTTCGTCATTCAGTTTTCCTCCATTACTAAGAGGTGCGAGTATCGCAGCGAGGTTCAATAGCGCGCCCTTTAGCCTGCCTAAATACTCTGTCCGAAACGAGGCTAGCAATTCATCGCGGAAATCCACCCTCAATCGCTTTAGGTCTGCAATGATGACTTCGGTATTGTGAAGAATGGCGTCAAGTTTGTCGGAAACCTCATTTCTCCATCGGGTAAAAGTTCGTTTCTCCTCAATTTCCTTTGCGGCGCTGGCGACCTCCGCAATGATCTCGAATGCAACGGTTGCTGTTGTCGGTTCCATAGCTGATCTTCCTCTGTTTGTAAAACGTTGGTGGCGCGCGAATGTTAGTAAGAAATGCACTACCTCTATGTGGGCGCAATTGGAAGATGGTGTTTTTCCAATGATTTGGTCTTTGCGAGGGATCGGATGTAGTTGATCTCGCGCTCCACTTTCTCTGATTACTGACAGGCTTTAGCGCTAACCGCTAATCCACAAATCCATGGCTTGTAAGACACAGGCATAACAGCACCTGCGTAGTTGCTGGCTGCACAGGCTGCGAGCTGGGCCGGCGGTTGCAGATTGGAGAAGCCGGCATCGGTGGACAAAAAGCTCACGAGCCCAGTTAGGCGCCGTTGCCCACTGACTTTTTTGCCCTTTTGGCATTCGCAACCACCGTTTTCGTAACCTGCAAATACAGCGCCGCCAGAGTCGCCTGGGCAGACAGTGGTCTGACCTGCATTTTGCGAAGGATTCCAGGTGAATTTTCCAGTATTCACATCACCACTGCCGCTGCGATTCCAGCCAACCTGGAGATGAAAGAACTCCCAAAACGGCGGTGCAACTTTTCCAAATGCAACCAGAGTGGAGGTGCCTGCGCTGGAGGATGGCGTAAATACCGGGTAATCAATATCGGCACTGATGGGCCTGCTCAGCTGGATAAGCGCGATGTCTTTAGCGGGCATGCGTGGCGCATCTACATCTGCATTCTGGTCAACGTGGAAAACATCCTCAACATGAAGTTGCGTCCACGGGCAGACACCGGATGCCTGTTTGTCAAAACAAGCCCTGGGAAAGGTCGATAACGCCGCGCTCTGCCCCAAGAAAAGAACACGCTCGCCAGCCCATGGCGTGGGGAGTTCAGTATTGACCATTGCGCCTTTCTTCCAGACCCCGCCAGCAACAGCCTGATCCGCAACACAATGCAACGCCGTCAGGACCCACCGGGGCGACAGGGCGACAAAAGCGCATACGCCAGTCAGCTCGACCTCGCCCGGAGTGTTGGCGTTTGAAACGACTCGAATGATTCTTCCTACTTCAGGAAAATCAGAACCGAAGGCGCCGGACATCTGCGCCGCACCCGGTTTGACCTCGAACGGATCTGGGATAGGAGTCCAACAGGAATTGCCATTGACCGTGACGATGCGGGACGGTGTGCGGGGAATCACAACCCTACCGGCGGGTTTTCCTGGCAAAAACAAATCCGTATTGGCGTGTAGATTGATGCCCAGGTGCCTCAGCGTGACCTCTCGTAGACTGAGGACCTTTGCGCGGAACTCCGGAACTTCAAACTCGGTAGTGCTGACCATTGCCAAAGGTTTTCCCACCAGATCGGCAAGCTTTTTCTCTCCAAAAAAATGACGTACCTGCTGATAGGCCACTTTGCTTTCAGTGGTATCGGTGCTTGCACCCGCATTGAGTTTGCTTTCAGCTGATACCCGAGCCAAACTGACTAGGCTGGCCCATTGCGCGTTGCCCGCATTCTTTTCCGCTGCAAGCTGCTGGGCGCTGCACATGCTCTCTTGCGGCTTGCAATTACAGGCTGCTTGGGCCGCCATCGCGCCGGCAGCGCCTGCGCATGTAATGGCGAGTACCAGACTACGGACAGTCGAGCGCATCACGGCCCTATTTGACAGGACCCCCGGGCGGAGTCAAGGGAATTTTTATGTTGTCGGATGCCGGAGTCGGACTCAAGGCCGCTATGACGTTGATGGCACAGGACTTACCATCAGCGGTGGGTTTGACATCAAGGGCTACTGAGCGATAGCCGATAGCCACCGGCCTGTCAAAAATGCGCCTCATATTGATGGTAGAACTGCTGCCGTGTTCATATGCCAACGAGACACCTGGTACGGCGTTTCGCGCAGACAGAATTTGCACGATCCCTCCCGCGACGGACCCCATCTGCTGCAAAGTGGTCGAAGTTTGCGGGTTGCCCACGACTGCCGGATTAGTGACTACACCAGTCGGGGAAACCGATGGGAGTGTCGCGGCGGTTGCGTTCTGACGATCACGCGCAACACCTAACGCCATTGCATTTTTACTCTGGATGTTCACGTCAATCGCGCGCGTGTAGTAGACCTCAGTGACAAGGTGCATCTGGCCCGGGCGGGCGGGGCTGGTTGAGTTAGCAATCTGGCCTCCGATGATCGCTGCGGTGCAGAGCTGACTACGGCTGGCGGAACTGGCAATCGCATCCCAGGCCGCTGCTACCGGCACTCCGTAGGACTCTGCGACAGGGATCGAAATGGACGCCTCGGCCACATCTTCAAAGGACAGTCCAAGGGGTGTGAACATGCCCTGTATGGGAATGATCGCTCCCAGTGAGCCCTTGTCGATTTTTACACTCATGAAATCGGGAAAACCCACCAACCGCGTGCGATTGGCCTTGCCTTGAGTGAAAAGGGTGTCGGCCCCCGCGGTGACGTCTGTGGACTGACTCCCGGTGGCGATGGTCATTCCCGTGGCACTCATGGTCACAGTTCCCACGCTGGAAGTTGTTCTGGCGAAATCCGGGCGGTTGTTGTAGTGCGCCACTGCGAGTTTGGTGACATCCGGCAAGAAAGCCAGGTTCACCGACAATGGCATAAATTCGGCAGGTTTTAGGATTCCGTGTGCGCAATAGTTCTGTGCATCCGATTCGCCTGCTGTCTCAAGCCAATACACATCTCCTACCTGAAGATCCTCCCGCGGGGGAAACAGCGGACGGACCTGCATCTCGCGAATCTTGCAACTCCAGTCGCGGGCGAGCTTACCAGGCGCTGCATTATTTGCGCAGCCGACCAGTAGTACTGTGAAGAGCAAGGCAGCGATAACCGCAGCGAAACTTCGACACTGGTTCTTGATGTTCATGGCACCTCCCTTTATTGTTTTAGGAAGTTTCATTGAATCATCGCGCCAATGTTTTTCCCATCCTCTAAATAGGTGAGATGGGTTGGGGATGAGATGTGATTAAGTCACTTGTTTTTCTGCGAGGAACGTCGTGCGAAAATCCTGACGGTCGGGGGTACGGATAAATACTTGGACTGGTTTATGCCGTAAGTCCAAGGCTCTCTCGGTATTCGATGGGGCCAAGAGAGCCAAGAGAGAGCTTGATCCGCTTCTCGTTGTACCAGCGGATGTATGAGTCTAGTACCTGAATGAACTGCTAAATGTGGTTGTGGTCCTCCAGTCCCGATGGTAGAACAGTTCCGTTTTCAGCCGCCCGAAGAAGCCTTCGCATGCAGCGTTGTCATCTGATTCCCGCAATGTCCAACGACTGGTGACATTCGGTGTCCCCAGGTCTATCACTCCTATCCCCCTCTGCTTTTGAAACAAGCAGCGTAGTGCCTACGTGGGTTAGTGTTGATGGAAACTATTGCGCTAATTAGGTCCGATTTCGACCGAATTCAACAGAACTTGGTTCGTATAGAAGGCCTGTCGCAATCAACCGGCAATATGATCAACTTGCACGCGCTGCTGTTGGGAAAATCGACAGGGTTGCACTTCGATCCCTTCATTGGGAGGGATACCAGAATATCGTTCACGCAGTCTGAAATCAAGAAAGTTCAAACATGCTGGGTCGAAATTGGATTTTGTTGATGGTCACGTCGGCCAGCTTCGCAACGTCTCTTACCTTCAACAAAGTCATTGTTTTAGAAATCGGACCCTTTACCCTTGCGTTTTTGCGCACCGTATTGGCCTTGCCGCTGCTTCTAGCCATTTTGCCGCTCCTGGGAGCCAACAAGCAGCATACTTTGCAAGCGATCAGACCAGCCCTGTTGGCGGGATTGTTGTTGGTCGCAATCCCGTTCACCGCCATTTCCTACGGGCAGCAGACAATTGCCAGCGGGCTTGGGGGGATTCTCTACGCCTCCATGCCACTTTTTACAATCGTGTTTGCCAATTTCATGATTGAAGATGAACGGATTACCGCAATTAAGATCATAGGCATATTGGTTGGCATGGGTGGTGTCGCTATAGCCATCGGGCCAGGCATTCTGATTAACGGCATCGGCCATAACGTCAAAGGTGAGTTGGTCACACTGATCGCTCCACTCAGCTATGCGCTTGGGACCGTTTATTTGCGACGGCATCGCAACCTGCATCCCGTCGCATTGTTCAGCGCTATGTTCATCGTGGCGAGCTTGGTCATGCTGCCAGTTATTTTCCTTTTGGAAGAACCTCTCCTGATGCGTCCCAGCAATGGAAGTCTTGTGGCACTGGCCGGATTGGCCACAGTTGGCACCGCTCTTCCCGCCGTGCTGAATTACCTGCTGATTCAACGTGCCGGTGCAACAAATGCTTCGCTCAGTATGTTTTTCACACCGCTTTTTGCCATTGCTTACGGCGCTTTTTTGCTTGGCGAGCGGTTGCCGCCTCAGGCTTTGTGCGGATTGGTGTTGATCATCCTGGGAAGCGTCATTGTCACGCGGCTGAAGAATTGGCCCGGAAAATCGGGATAGATTGGATCTGCCTCAAAGTGCGCCGCTGTTTCCGCGATTCAGTGATTTACGATCACGCCGAAGCCGGCTAACTGGCGCTGAAGCCCAGACGCACCGCTTGAGCCAAAGAAAACCATTGCGTTGAGCCCTGCTTGTTTTGCAGCCTCGACGTTTTCAGCTCTATCGTCCAGGAATAGCACGGCGCTTGCATCGCAGCCAAGTTGTGCAACGACTTTCTCGAAGAAACCAGCCTTGGGCTTAGCTACGCCGACGACGCACGAATAGAACTCCGTGTCGAATAGAGCCCTGTAGTTCAGCGCTTCAGACATATGCTTTGCGCGAGAGGTCTGCTGATTGCTCGCGATGTGGCATCGAATGCCCGAGCGGCGAATGGATTGGACGGATTGCATGACATCTTGGTGAATTTCGATTGCATGAATTACGCTCAGTGCTTCGGAGAGAAAGCCTGATCGGCCCCACTTCGCTAGTACTGCATCGAGCCGCTCAGTGAAACCGCCTTCGCCTTCGAGCACTTCGGTTTCAGCTTCGAATACGTCAGCTAGGACAGCTTTGGCTTGCGTCTCGTCTTCGAGCTTGAGAACGGACTGAAGCGCAGGTTGCCAGTGTCTTGTTGCGTACTGGAGAACGCCATCAGCATCAAAGAGGATGTTTTCTATGGCCACGAAACACTCATAGGCTTTGGCTAGTAAGGAAGGACGCTCAACGAGCCTGCAGTAGAGGGTCCGCCTTGACTGACCTGTTAGAGCTCACCACCTGAGCTCATTGCACGAAACGCACCGAAGTTCTTTCGCCGGCGGAAAAATTGCACGGCCGACGAATAACAGCATAACCGCGAGCGTGATCGCGGGCCAACTCTTACGCCCTACAAACTGCTCCGACCCGCAGCGCACGCACTGCATGACCTCAGATGGATAGGACTCGGCTAAGGCAGCCTCAAGTTCTCCGCGATCGCGCAATGTCAGGATATCCCGCGCTTGCTCAACATGCTCGCGACGGACGAGCAAGCGAACGCCACCGAAAACCATAGACATGGGCCACCAAACCGCCACGATATGCTCGCTTCCAAGGAAGGCCGGAATGCCCTCAGATTCCAGAAGTGCCCGAGCGACGTGAGCTTCCCACGGGCTCGTATGAACCTCGACGACGATGAATGCTATGACTTGGTTCAAAAGTGAGCTCTAACGTTTGACATGAATGGCGGGCGACAGCAGGCGAAGTCTGGTGTTGCACGTCCGCTCGATAGAAGGGTTAGGCGCTTTGGATATAGCGATCGAACTCCATGACTCTTGGCGCTGTACTTGGAAAATTACGGTAGTAGTGAACTGCCGCTTCGTACTTCTCGAAGTCGCTCGACCGTCGGCCAAAGGCAATAAGAGAAACAACGGCAGCGCACTGATCCAGCCAATAGATGTCGTCTGAGTACTCATGGGCTCGGCTCATCCCAAGGTCCACGGCCTTGGAATGCAAGTCGGTAGCAAGCGTCATGGCTGACTGATGCCACGCGATGTCCCTATCGCCAGTACCGAACGAACCAACATCCTGGATAAAGAAAAGATAGCGATCGTAGAGTGACGAGTCGGCGTCAACGAAGCGCGAGCACTTCGGTGGAAGATTCGTTGCGGCCATGACCTGAAGCGCCTAACGTTTGACATGAAGGGCGGCCGCAAGCAAGCGAAGCTTGCTTTTGGACGTCCCCTCGATGGAAGGGTTAGGCGCTGCCGAGAACAACTCCATGCACTGGCTGTCGTTCAGCATGCTAGAGCACCCATCTCAACCTGATCGTCAGGCCGCAGCAGAAATGTCAGATCCTGTTTGGAGCATATCTCTTCGGACTCGCGAATGACATGGACGTCAACAATCCACTCTACTTCGCCATTGAGCTTCTGGAGTTCAAAGTACTTGACTTCAGTTTGTCCAGGAAGTGGCGCCGTGCATGGCCGAACTAGAACATTGAACTTACGGCCATACTCTTCTAATGCGGCGCCGAGAGTCGTTGCTTCCGAGCTCAGCGGAGGATCGACACGAATCGACTTGCCGTCGGAGAACGTGTATTTCGAGTTGTGAGGACCAGAAATGAGAGGCATAGCGGCGCCTAACGGTTGAGCTGAGCGGCGCGCGCTGCTGTATGGGCTCGGCACTTTATCCCTCACGCGTCCGCTCCAGCGATTTGTTAGATTTCCCTTCACTTCACCACTCATGTATTGATCGGAGCGGTCCGAGCCTTACCGCGACTAGAACGATGATGGCACACCAAAACAAGATGCCGAGCACTGCCGCTCCGGCGATCGGGAAAATATCCGCACCGCGAATACCGACTTGAGCAGAACCAAGAGCACGAGTGTACCGAGGCTTTCTGCGGCCCAGGCTAAGCAAGAACAGAAGCACCTCTCCAGTTGCTGTGAACGGCGCGTGTAATCGGAAGAGAAGGAGCAGGATCTCCACTAAACCCAGCAGGGCAGCGGCCGCTGAAGCAACGGTAAGTATTGTCACTACAGCGTGCATGGGCGAAGGAAATCTAACGTAAAGATGACCGGACCACCAACACGAGCGGCGAAGCCGCATCCTGCTGTTGTGGGTCCGTGTCGATTGACAAGTTAGATTGCTGCACGCACACGCTGCAACTACCCGCCGAAGAGCGCGACGCATGTGGCGGCGATGCAGAAGAATGCACCGAAAACTCCACCTGTAACGACCGCCCCAGGAGAAAGTGCCAATTCATCACGGCGTTTCGCAACTGCAATCGCCCCCGCCAAGGACATGAACGCAACATACGCGACGAAGGACAGCGGCAGCCATTTCGGAACATCAAACTTCGCCGTCCACCAGACGTAGAACGACGCGCCTGCCCAAACATACTCGAAGAATGAAAAGGCGATGGTAACCGCTGATGCCCGACCGGCAGCCGTGGAGAGGACGTACGCATCGACCACTTGCGCTGCGCCAACAAAGGTACAGAGAAGCACATAGAGCAGATCGGGTGTCAATTGCTGCAATCTAACGTTGGAAGTAACCGGACCGTAACCCCCGCGGCGGAGCCGCCTCCTGCAGTTGTGGGTCCGCGTTGACCGACATGTTAGCCTTCATCGCGCAGCCCCGGATCCTCGTAGCGACTCCACTCGCCGCCAACCTCAGTACGCCGCGCGGACCAACCCAAAGGCAGGTCAGCAAGCGACTCCAGGGAAGGATCGGCGTCGACAAGCGATTTCAGAGTAACTAACAGGGCAGCATCCATCGAGAAATGACCGCCATGAAGAAGCGCCCACCCACCGTCATCTGGGTAGTGCGATGCGAGAAGTACAGGTCTTTCACCGCGAATCACTTCCACCGCGGTGACCGTCAGCTCATTCGGTGCATTCAGGAAGGGCCAAGTCATGATGAATGTTCGCGAAGGCTAACGTAAAAATGACCGGACCACCAACATGAGCGGCGAAGCCGCAGCCTGCTGTTGTGAGTCCGTGTCGATTGACCAGTTAGCCCGGTTTGCAATCACGATAAGTCCAGGTTGTACACGGTGACGTGGCATTTTCGACAGACGAATCTGAAGACGGACGCATCGCCACCTGGAGCATAGTTGTCTCGCAGCCTTGGCCAGTGCTCTGGTTTCATGCCTGAGCGCGTCAAGAAGATCGAAAGAGCCTCGCCGCTCATGCCAAGTACTTCGGCTTCGGACGCATCTCCGTGAAACTCGCAGGCGTCATTGCAATGTGCCTGCCAGATCTGCTGCTGCCAGGAGTTGTACCCGGGAGTCCGCAGGCAGACTTCATCCACTACCGATTGGGGAACGCCAGCACGCTTCAAAGGGTAGTCGTCAAGAAACATCCCGTCGAATTTTTGCGCGGCACTTCCGTCCGCAATGCACCATGGGCAGACGCACTCCGGCGACTCCGAGGCGTACATCGTAGAGTTGTACTTGAAGCCGCGCGATTCTCCGCAGCACTCACACGCCTCGTCTGTCGGAACGACTGCGCCAGTAGCGACCGGATCAGGGTGATAGCGAAAAGTCGGGAGGTCCATCGTGAGGGCTAACGTTCAAAGTAACAGGCTGCCGGAACGTGCAGCGTGGAGGCAGTCCAGTTGACTGCAGGGTTAGCTCGGCGTTTCATTTTCAATTTCAGCTTCCCGCCAAGGCCAATCATGGTATGCCCGAATTAGGTTGGCGGTTGAGCCGGCAGTCCAATAGATGATAGTTCCGACCCGTTGTTTTTGCGCGTCCGTCAACGTGGCTTCTTTTACATAGTCTTCATAGGCGCCGATAAGCCCTCGCTTACCGAACTGAGATATGAAATAAAAGGGAACTTTCTTTTCACTCACATTCCAGTTCGACTTTGCGACTTCTTCCAGTAGCTCTTTGCAAGTTTGAGTCGTTTTCGGCTCGATCTCAACCAACAGACCCGCAGCGACGCCGCTCCCTGGCCCTCCAGAAATCGCTTGAGCAAAAAGAAACTCAAATAGCCCTGTTCTATCTGATTTGCCTAATGCAAGAGCCAAGTCACTGAACTCATCATATGTTTTTACGCGTTCAAGAATCTCTCTGGAAAGAATGAGGCTCATGGCGTGGCTAACGTTTGACGTGAGGGGCGGGCCAGAGGGCGCGAAGCGGCCTTTGGAACGTCCCCTCGATGAAAGGATTAGGCGCAGTACGAGGGGTGCAGCTTTTCGAATGGAGCGATGACATCGTGTTTGCTGTAGTACTGCTGACAGAGGACTGAGAACTTGTCATGGATAGAAGCGAGCCTCAATAGCTCGGCCTCTCCGTCAATCTGCAACTTGCGTACGACTTCATTCCGAGATGCCTCGGTGTCGATTTGCAATTCCCTTGCGTTGCTTGGTGCTTCCTGGCAGCGTTCAGGGTCTACGAGCGGCACCACTTTAAGGACCTGATTCTGCTCGCAGCGGACCCCAATGAAGGCCTTGCCGAGTCGTATGCCTACCAACTGGGAAATATAGAGACTGCTTGATGCCTTCGATTCGCCGTACTCGCGTTGATTACTCTGCTTCACTGCCAATGTCTCGTCGATGAGCCGCGCTGTATAGCGGAGCAGATTTCCGACGGCGAAGAACAAACCGTCAAAGTCGTCATTCAGGAACTTCGCCCACTTCTGGTACGGCGTTCCCAGCGAAGAGCTTTGGAGGAACGGCGCCCTTAGGTCCACGGTCAAGTAGTGCTCCAGGGCGTACCTGTATTGGTTGATGACGTCGCGCTGCATGAGAAAGACGCCCGCGGCAAGCGGCAATGTCCGCAACTGTTCACTCGCTTCATCGAAAGCGAAAACGGCGTCTTGAAAAGGGCGTTCGAGGTTCAGCATGTTTCGGCCTACGGCGTCTAACGTTTGACATGAGCGGCGGTTTCCAGCGGGTGCAGCCCGCTGGAACAGATCGACCAGCATAGACTGGAGTTCTTTGGCTCGGTACTCGCCCTGAAGACCCAACGAGACACCTTGAGGAGAATGCAGGCGTTCCTGAAGTTGAGCCATCGGAATTGCTCGAACACTTTCGGACAGTGCTCGCAACGCAGCGAGAGCTGTTGCCGATAGTGGACGAAGAGCTCTGACCTCAACCATTGCCGAAGTGGAGCGGGGCATTTCTGGAAACACACGAGCGACTATGGCTAGTTCTTCCCAGTCACAAGCTGGGCACCCAGTCATGACAAGGTCGCCAATCTCTGCGACTGTGACTATCGCGGAGCAGCGTGGACAAGTCTGTGGCATCGGCATGCGGCCTAATGTAAACGTAACCGGCGACCAATGCCAAGTGCGACCGAAGGAAGCGGATGCCATTGGGCGTCCGTGTTGACGGACAAGTTAGAACACATGCCCGGAACCGGCCATGGTTGCGACTTCGTCAGCCAAGGTAGGGGTGACGAAGGCGTTTTCGATCTGTCGCATAACCCGAATTGGAGGTTGCCCTTCAGCCTCAACTTCCATAAGGACTGCCACCTGTGCGCCGTTACTTGGTAGAGTGACGGGAACGCAAAGTAGAGCGCCAACGATTTCCTTCTCATCTCGGAGGTGCTGGAGATGGTTGACTAGACCATTCCGCGCCGATTCATCGTCGGGAAACTCACCCGATGTCTCCAATATTTGTATTTGTCCGCTACGCGGGTAGGCGAGGGCGAAGGGTGTGAACTTTCCTAGATCTCGGACGAAGGCTTCAACACCCTGGGTCGCAAACTCAAAGAGTTCGCGCTGTGTCTGCGATGGCAAATCTGGCTGAATCATCCTTGTATGTTCTAACGTTGGAGGTAAGGGGCTGCAGCGCACGAGCGATTGAGGAAACCAGCCACGCCGGTTCCGAGGTGCCTCTCGACCGAAGGGTTAGAGCTGGCCATGACTAACTAACCGACTTTCGCTCCAGGTTTTTAATTTCGACAGTCGCAACTCTAGTTTTTCGATTCACACGGGCCGAACTAATCATTATTGCGTCAGCCGGGCGCTCGGCTGCGACGTACAACTCAAATATTCGGTTGTCGCCATCAAAGAACGTACCGAGGGTCAGGTTCTTTTCCCATGCTTCGGAAATAGGCTCATAGTTCTTCAATTCTTCGCGTGTGGCAACCCGCGCAATTTCCTGAAGCTCATCCAGCTCTTTCGGTTTTTTAGGCATAACGGGCTTCGCTTTCTTCATGAGCTCTAACGTCGGAATTCAGCGGACCCGGAGGGTTCCGCTGGAATGACCAGTTAGAGATGCTGGGCGCGGGCACTGATCGTCCAACGACGGGTTCTCCTCGGAAAAATTCATCCTTGCGGATGTTGCGACTAGATCAATGCGAGGGATTTGCGCGGGGATCGGCGCAAATGGAGCTGCAGCATGCGCTGCGAGCACCACTGACTGATCTAGTTTTTCACTCCCGAATGACGTGGACACGAAGACATCCTTAAGCTTCCCAGAGCGCCAAACCTCCATGTAGATAGTTCCCTTCTGCGTGGCCTTGGGCAAGTTGGCCTTCGCATACTTCTGCTCATGTAGCGCGACGACTTTGCAGAATACTGCCTTAAGGTAGGGCTCCAGATCGCCGGAGTCATGCAATGGGAGGTATTTCCCCACCTTTCCAGGGCCAGCCTCCTTTTCGGCGCGCCGTTGAATTTCAGCTCGCAGGCGAGCCGCTTCAACTTGCTTTTCGCTTGGCGCAGCCGCAAGCGTGACTGACGGGCCCAGGAGTAACCCAAGAAGGCAAGAGAGGATTGCCACGTATTTCATCGAAGCTCTCTAACGTCGAAGACGGGCGTCCGCTTTGGACGAACAGTTATGCACGGGATTCAAAGGCGTCAACCAGTGCATAGAGGTCTTCCAATTCATTGCGCCTACTCGGCTCACCTTCGAGCACATCGATTTCATGACGGATGCGGTAGAACTCCGCCTCCGAGCGGATCTTCCCACGGGCAAGAACCTTTTTCAATCTCTCCTCCTCAAGATCAATGAACGCAGGATACTCCTGAGTCAGCGCATCATGGAATGCTCGTGATACAAAGGCGCGCCACTCGGGCGCAATTGCCTGTATCAATTGCGGTGTCTCTCTGAGACCTTGCTCCAGACCTGCTCCCACTTGTGAGGACGTTGTCTTCGGGTGGCGTGCCCGAACATCCGCGACGAATTCGCGGGCACCTGCAGAAGTCCGATAGAGGTCCTGTGCCCGCTTATCGGGGACGCCAGCGATCGCAGCGCCGAAGTGCTCGTACGCGGCCAAGAGCTTATCGGTCTTGGTCATGGCGCGGCGATTGGCACTGCATAACGTTGGAGTTAAGCGACGCCGTCAGTCGTCCGCTTGAACGACCTGTTAGACCGCGTGGCTCCGGAATCTAGATACCCCTGCTCCTCTGCCAAGCCCAGGAAATCGTCCTGTAGATAGACCCGAGATCCCCCGTATTCGAGATTGAATTCTTGATCCAAATCGCCAACAAATGCGCTTCCGTCGATCATTCCGAGGACAAGGGAAGCGGCATCGGAAAGAGGGACAGCCAGAAAAGCCAACAGGGCCTCTCGCGCTGGTGTATCCAGTTCCCTGAACGCACGCATGGCACCAGCGAACACTGGCAATGCCTTATCCGGATCGCCCGCCCCAAGGTAGCTGCGGTAGTCCGCCATCCGCTTAGCGAACAGCTCCTCCACAAGGGTAACTGCTATCCGGCGCTCGATGCGTTCTTGGGTTTCCATGCGGTCTAACGTCGGAGTTGACCGGCGCACAAGCCAGGTGCGACCGAAGGGAACAGACGCACTTGTGCGTCCGTGTCGAACAACCTGTTAGGCAGCACTATCGGCATCGTCGTCCTCCCTTTCAATGTCTCGGGCGATTTCGTCTGAGGTCTCAAGAATGTTCAAGAGTACCTGGGCAGAAATTATGTCCGCATTCCTAACTATCCGGGGAACTACGTGCAACCGGTCGAACTCGACCAACAGCTTACGAATTTCTGCGGCGCGCTCGTCATGCGCGTTCCCAAAAATCTTAGCCTCATAAACCGGTAGGCCGCGCGCCGCACTTCGACGAATGCGCTCGATGGATTCATGAGTGATTGAGCGCACGGCAGCAACTACCGGAAACGCAGGCTCGCCAACAGGTATGAACACGGAAACGAGCGACACGCCGTCTAACGTTGGAGGCCAGGCGCGGCCGAAGGCCGTCGCCACTGGGCCGACATGTTATGCCTCATAGGTGAAGATGCCGCCAGAAATGGTGAGACTAGAGACAAAAACTTCAAGCTTCACGTTGTACTCACTAAGCTGCTTCGCCATCTTTGCGAACCGTGGCTTGTAGGATGTATTCGGCCAGAACTGGCAAGACACCTGGAACTTGACCGGTAAGCTTCTGCACTCAGGAAAGGCTTTGAGTAGTTGCCCGCTTTCTACGAACTCGAGATAGGTTTCCGCCTTCTCCGCGATGTCTTCAAACTGGTAGTCCTGCCCGAGCAGCCCTGGACAGTACATGATGAGAAGTGCAGCACTCTCGTTGGAGCGGCCACACTTGTCTACCGTCTGATGATCAAGGACGCTCATGGTGAGGCATAACGTAAAAATGACCGGACTACCAACATGAGCGGCGAAGCCGCCTCCTGCCGTTGTGGGTCCGCGTCGATTGACCAGTTAGGCGTATTTCTCAGGATGCTCACAGAAATCCCATTTTCCATCCGAAAGTTCGCGCACGCGTTTGCTGCGGTCATTCTTCAACACCTCGTAGATTTCAGTCCGTAGGGGTTTGCGCATATAAACAATGTGGCCCGCTACGCGAAAGCGAACTTCCGCACGGGGATGGGCAGCCAATTCATGCCAGAGGTCCACCGAGCGCGGGTAGTCCTTCTCTAGCTTTAGCAACCACGTGCCTGCCGCGTCCCAGACGTCACGGCGGCCCTCAACAATCGCGCCCCTAATAACTTCCAGCACGGCTGGAAGTTCCACCTTGCCTTCCAGAAGGTCGTGCACGGCTTCCACGACGGCGACGACCGTGTCGGCCTCGCCAGGGCCGCCATGCCTCCGCAGTGCGACTGAAACCTCGTGCGAACGGCCGAATGTGAACACGTGCTTCACCTAACGTGAAGATGACCGGGCAACAACACCTTGCGGCGAAGCCGCCTTCTGCTGCTGTTGATCCGTGTCGATTGACATGTTATGCCTCACTCACGGGAGCAAACAGCGCCGTTGGTGGAAGACCTGCTGCGAGGAACGTGTTTTCGAAGTACTCGAGTGTGTCACTGGCATCGGGCACTTCTGCGGCGGCCGCATAGAGCACGCAGATTACAGCGCGAATTTTCAGAACTTCTGGCTCCTGATTCATGTCACGCCCACGAATGGAATCCCAAAGCGCAACGCGCAAAACCTCCTCCGCATCCCGATCGATGCCGCTACCTGCCCACTCGTGAGCTTGATGCACCGCAGTCTGTGCAATGGGAGGAAGAAGATGCCGCACATGGAGCAGAGCTCGGAGCATTGACTGTTGCGCCACTGCGTAGGGGGTGGAGGCGGGCGGGCGCGGTTTCATCGTAAGGCATAACGTAATGTATACCGCAAGGTCTGCGGTATAACATCGCGCCTGCGGTATAACCTGGCCGCCAAAAAACCAGCCAGGTGCTTGTTATTAAAAAACTTATTGTCCATTTTGAGTTTTGCTCAGGTCAATAAAAAGGGGACCAAACCCGCAAGCCGATTCTAGGCGGACAGTCTGGTTATTGCATCCCCAATATGGACGAGCGCGGGCCCTATCGCACGCAGATCAGTATCAGTCAAAAGAGCTGCCTTGTGCTGCCAATCCTAGAACCCGTCCAGAAAACGCCTCCGGCCAGCAAAAGCCCAGCCAAAAAGTCCGCAGCCAAAAAAAAGCAGCGCCCAAAATGCGCCGAGCTGCTTAATCGGGTTGCGCCGAATTCCTATCGTGACTTGAGTTCGGTGTCCTGCTTGGACATCAGTGATTTATTCCGCCGAAATTCCCAAGGTGGTGTGGGATCGGCATCGCGCCAGATCCCGATTTTCTGAAAGCGTGCAGCTTCCTCCGCACGGGCATAAGCGAGTCGATCTTCTGGCTGCTGCTCTTTTTCGTAGGCCTTGTAGTGCCAGGCCATTCCCGCCTTTATCTGCTCCAGGTTGGCATCAATGCCGTCCACGGTGATTTTTCCCACCAGGCGGCCGTAGCGATCAGATTTGTTGTATTCGACCTCGACCTCGCGATTAAAAATTCTGGCTGACAGGAGTTCTTTGGAGGCGTTGCCAAAGGGCTGATGTTTTTCCGGGGCGTCGATGCCGGCAAGTCTGATCTTGTGCTGCGCTTTCGCACTATCGAGCACGGTGACGGTATCGCCATCAGCTATGCCCACCACCACGCCGCTCAGCGTGGCACTCCACGCGACGGTGGAAGCCAAGCATAAAAAGCCGGCACTCAGAATTTTCTTTAGCGCGGTCATGGTGATCGAGTTTTGCATGTAAATGAAGGAGCCAGGTAACTCATGGGTCAAGGTCGGACAGCGGAGTGTCAGGTGCGTCATCATGTGCCGGGTCAAATCCATTGGTGCGGGCGGCATTGAGACGTGCCACGCTTCGCCTCAGTAGCTTTTCGGTATTCAGTACAGCCTTTGCGCCGGGTGTTTTGCAGAGCCATCTTTGAGTTGTCGACTCCACCTTGGCCCTGCTGGTCTTTCGCTCGCTCCAGGCGACGGTGCCTTCGATGGTCATGCCCAGGCTGTTCATGGCCACGATCCGGGCGTAACGCAAAGCCTGTAGCAGTTCCTTGTCGGTGCCGGGCTCCAGGAGCATCGCCACGAGATCGGTTTCGGAGCTGGTGACAAAGCGCTTTTTGATAATCAGCTCTCCGCGACAGGGCCCGGCCCGCAGGGCGTCCACCGGGTCGCCATGCTTTCCATTGAGTACATAAATATCAAAAATCACTGGATAAGCATACAGTGTTTCTGGTACTATTTCTGTATGGAAACGCTTTTACCTACCCAGTGGATTGCGCAATTTGCCGAACGCCTGCATGGGCGCTGGAAAACCATTGACCAGGCCGTGCTGGAGGAGGTTGCCATGGACCTTTGGAAGCGCACGGAGTACCGCGTCATTTCGCCCAGTGAGGCTGCCGACCTGTGGTTGAACCCGATAACACCCGTCACGCCCAGTGACCGGCAAGGTGCAGCGGGGCACTGAGCAAGCTTGACGTCGGCTGCGCGCTCCTCTAACTAGGCACCCCAAAGATACAGGGGGCGGCGCAGCGGAGTGCATTCGGCAATACTTCCAGCAGCGTGCTTGGGAGCCTGACACGGCCTGGCCAGCCGAATAGCTTGGGGCCTACTTTTCCATTCGTAGCCGTCCTACAAGGCGCAGGTGCGGGCAAGCTCTCCCAGAAGATAGACTGCCGCATGCCTGTCATGCGAAAACTGCTCACAGCACTGGCCATGGAAAAGACTGCTGAGATGCGGCCGCGCACCGGGAGCTATGCCGATCTTCTGCGGGTCATGGTGCAGAATTCCGAGGGGACGGGTCCCGCGCCCTCCGTTGAACAATTTCAAGAGTGGCGAGACGAGGTTGCACAGCGGCTGCTCAACACGGAGTCACCCGACGCTCCCTAGGCAACTGGCTACGGCCTCTCACTGGGCGCCTATGCAGCTATCGCGGCGCTCTTCGCGGCAATAGCTTCCTTCATCGGCGGAAGCCGGCACACCCAAGGCGCTTCACGTGAATCACGATCAAAGAACTCAAGAGATCGACACCGGCGAAACCAGCATCTTTGTGCAGTCGTCGGGATCTGGACCCCCGCTTCTCCTCTTGCACGGTTTTCCGGAAACGCATCTTATGTGGCGCGGCGTTCTACCGGCCCTTGCCCGGGTCTTTACCGTGGTCTGCCCCGACCTTCGGGGCTATGGGAACAGCGGCTGCCCTGCATCCGCGCCCGATCATGCAGCCTATGCCAAGCGTGCCTTGGCTCAGGACATGGTCACCGTGATGGAGCGACTGGGATTTTCGCGCTTCTCTGTCGCCGGTCACGACCGAGGAGGTCGCGTCGCCTACCGCATGGCCCTTGACCATGCCGAACGTGTCGAGAGGCTCGCCGCGCTGGACGTTCTTCCAACCGAAACCGCTTGGAGTCGAGCCGATGCGCGGCTCGCCATGTCATTCTGGCCGTGGTCTCTGCTGGCTCAACCTGCGCCACTGCCAGAACGCATTCTTATCGCGTCGCCGGACGCAATAGTCGACAACGCGTTGACGGAATGGGGCACTCCGGGAGCCGCATTTGCCGCGGAAGTGCGAGACGCCTACATCGAGGTTCTCAAGGATCCGAATCATGCGCATGGAATCTGTGAAGAGTATCGAGCCGCTGCAACCATCGACCGCGAACATGACAGGGCCGACCTCGCAATGGGGCGGCGAATTGCGTGCCCCTTGCTCGCACTATGGAGTGCCGAAGGCGGGCTCAATACGTGGTACGAAAAAGAAGGAGGACCTTTGGCACTTTGGCGCGAGTGGTGTGACGATGTTCGCGGTCATCCGATGCAAGGCGGCCATTTCTTCCCAGAGGAGCTTCCGGAACAAACGGCGGAAGAACTGGCCCGGTTTTTCGCGCCTGCTGGAGATGACTATCTCGGAGGATTTGCAGGAGCAAACTGAGCAGTGCTTGAAGTACAGGGAGGACACCGTTGCGATACTTGGATGGGATCAGCGAGCGCCGTACGCAAGAAGCGCGAGCAGCCAACCTGCAAGCGAAAGCAGCAAGCGGAGCCAGTTGAGTGATCGCCATTTTGCTGCGGTGTGCAGGGCTATCACAGTCGGCAAGGCATCGCCGCGCATGAGCCCTATTGCTTTGGGAATAAAAAAGGCGAATGTGAATATTCGCTCGACCAGCGTCACCGCACATGCGGCGAGCCAAAGGGTGCGAACGGGCCCTGTACTCACGAATGCAAAATAGCAATTGATGAGCGTCAAAATACTCAGGGGTCCGGTGCTGACAAAGCCCCAGAAACGGCGCCCGGAATCGTCGGCTCGCATCGCCTCTGGATGAAGATAGCGTGCGCCGTCGGGAGAAACTCCCATCCAGCGCGGAACAACGACTCGCTGCTCGTACAAACCGGCTCCAAAGGCAACGCCGTGAAAAATGACGAACATCACCAGCGCAAACGATGGAAAGTCAAAGGGCATGAAATGCTTCCGCGGGAGGATTTGTCGCTTAACGCCAAGATGATCGGACCAACATCATTCGCAGCGAAGCCACGTCCTGCTATTGTGGATTCATGTAGATTTTGACATGTTAAGTCTCAAGGGAAACTCGCTTAACGTCTCAGAGTACTTCTGCACAAAACGTGTGGATTTTCGTTCATCCTTAATCCAACTTTCCATCGAGCAGTGCAGCCGTCCAGGGTGACGTTGATGCTGAAGGTCAAGAGTCCCATGGTGTCCTCCGTTCGAGATACGCGACGAACCGCTCGCCGTCTAGCTCCAAGGACACGAGCTCAATTCGCGAGATGCTCACCCTATCGCCTAGCTGTGAGTACACGGTGCACTCTATTTAGAGAGGAGGCAGCAGCAATACCATTTCCGATAGCGAGTTATGGTCAACCTTATCAACAACCCATTCGTTGTAGAACAATTGATGCTGGTTTCAGATGGTAAAAATTCCCGAGACGAAGGCAAATTCGCCCAAGTATGCTTGTAAGAAGATTCAGAACGTCAATCTCTAACCGTGCGTAAAACAGCGATCCCTATTATTAGCGCGCTTACGGCAATTGCTGCTGCGCTCGTCTTCAGCACCGCACTTCTAGGCAGACCCGTCAGCCTGTGGGAGTTGATTCTCTGCGGAACAGGCGGGGTGATGCTCGCGCTCATTATCTTGAAGTTCCGACAGCGCCAGGAACGCAGGCATTTGGACTCCATCCGCGATTCAGCTCTCTGGTAATACAGTGCGGCTCACAGCCATACTCTTGCGAACCCTTCCAGCTGGAGGGCAGTTCTCCGCCGAGGTTTTCAGAAATGACCGATCAGCTCAACTCCGAAGGAGTGGAGTCAACCGGCGCCAAGACGACTCATGTGGACTGCGAATCTAAAAAATCTCGTCGTCGCTGGAGACGATGGGCCCAACAGAGAGTCTCTGCTGGATGAATAGCGAAACCCGTCGGCTTTCATCTGCAGGAGCTGCACTTCACCATAGCCCTTCTTCAGCCTCCATACGGACGAGAGTCGATCAATATTTTTCTTCCTGATGTGACAGGATTGCCGCGGACCCTACCTTCAGTTTTTGCCGCAGGTGTCCCATATAAATGCGCAAGGAGTGATTTTGTTCAGCACGCGATAGACCCAAACTTCGTGCAGCAGCTGATGGTGGAGCCTCTGGAGCGAGTAATGTTGCCCATGATAGACATTTGGTCCAGTTTGTATGCTGTTGCATACATTAGATGTTGAATTCGGTCCTCTAATTGGACGAGAGCTAGCGCAGGACTAACACGCCCAAAAAATCAGAATACCTAGAGTCAATTGCGGGCTTTTTGACGGCAGTCCAAAGGCCTCCCCCTAGAAGGTGCTTGCAATTAGGCTTGGTCGTGCAGCAATGATGTTTAACTATGAAAATTTAGAGAGCGTAACTTCGGAGACAGTACGCGTAAGTGGTTGATTTTGTTCAATCCGCAATGTCTGTATTTATGGTGATGCCCACCAGGCCGCGGCGGGGAACCACCACCGACAAGCGCAACGGCGCTGGCCGTGTGGTGCGGCGCGCAGGTGGGGCGTATCGCCCATTTGTCCAGCGTGAACCGGCCGCCCAATGACGCTACCGCTGCGCTTTCCAGTGCTTCTTCGGTGGTCATGGCCGGCAGAAGGCCCGCAAAGCGCTGTGCCAGCATGGATTTTCCGGAGCCTGGGGCGCCCATCATCAGTACGCTGTGCCCGCCGGTCGCGGCAATTTCCAGGGCGCGTCGGGCCGCCGCCTGGCCTTTGACGTCGGCCAGATCGGGATACGGGGACTGCCCCGAAGGCACGATCGGCTTGACGCGAGACCAGCCTTCCCCTGCTTCAGTCGGGGTGTCGCCCGGCAAAAATTGCCTCACCACATCTAGCAAATGGTGCGCCTGAAAGATTTCAGCGCCGGGGACCAACGCTGCTTCCTGGGCACTGGCCTCTGGCAGAACCAGCTTCGGCAATTTCTCGGCGGCAAGCCGTGCCGGGCGCGCCAGGGCGAGGCTCATGGCAAGCGCTCCCCGAATGGGTCGCAAGTCGCCGCCCAGGGACAACTCACCGGCGAACTCATAGCCTTCCAGCTTGCGGGCGTCGATCTGGCCGCTGGCCGCCAGGATACCGAGCGCGATGGGCAGGTCGAACCGACCGGAATCCTTGGGAAGGTCGGCGGGTGCCAGATTGACCGTAATGCGTTTATTGGCGGGAAATTCCAGTCCGGCGTTCTGGATGGCCGAGCGCACGCGTTCACGCGCTTCCTTGACTTCCGTTTCCGCAAGCCCGACCAGCGTAAAGCTGGGCAAACCGTTGGCAAGATGCACCTCCACCTGCACCGGCCTTGCTTCCAGGCCCAACAAGGCGCGGCTATGCACTAAAGACAAGCTCATTCGAAACTTCCTCCCTCAGAGGCGGCATCACAACTGAACCCGAGGCCATCCCGGGTTGCAGGCGCACCATACCTTCACGTAAGACGAGTATCGCCTAGCGAGAGAAGCCACCCGCCGGTTCACCAGAAAGGCGTGCCTCGCTGCATCCGATAGTGGCACTCACTTTCGTCCCATGCCCTTGCCTGGTTGTGTCAGTACCAGAATCCGCCATGGCATTCTCGCCGCCGATCTCCTGGTGCTGGCCGTCCCAGAAACGAACGTTGCAGAAGACGCCGTGCACTAAAGACAGGCTTGATGATGCCTTTTCAGATTTATGCGCCAAAATTGTGCGTTTGTGAGCACTTTGTTGGTGCATCCTGTCCAGTGCAATTTGCGGAGGTTCGCTCGAAGTTCAGGGGCAGGCCGGTCATCCATGCAAAGCGTCTTTGGCACGTTACCTGCTAAGAAGTCCACGCAAGTTGCCAACCTTTGGAGCTTCTACGGAGACTCCATCAGCAATGACTCGTACAAAAGCCTTAATCCGGCTGAGGTGGTGCTTGACGATGCTGCTTCCCTATTCATCCCTGGAGGAAACCTGAAAATGAAACTCGTAACGGCCATCATTAAACCGTTCAAGCTGGACGAAGTGCGTGAAGCGCTTTCCGGCATTGGCGTGCAAGGCATTACTGTGACTGAAGTCAAAGGCTTCGGCCGCCAGAAAGGCCATACCGAGCTGTACCGCGGTGCAGAGTATGTCGTCGATTTTCTGCCCAAGGTCAAGATCGAAGCAGCAGTCTCCGACGATCTGGTGGATCGCGTGATTGAAGCGGTTGAGGGCGCCGCCCGCACCGGCAAGATCGGCGACGGCAAGGTTTTTGTTTACAACCTCGAGCAGGTCGTGCGCATCCGTACCGGTGAAACCGGCAAGGAAGCGCTGTAAGGCTTACCCAAAAAACGAAGAGAACATAGACATGAAAAAACTACTTGCCTCCCTTGTATTGGGATTGAGCCTGCTGACGACCGGCGCCGTGATGGCGCAGGCCCCGGCAGCTGCACCTGCTGCTTCCGCTGCAGAAGCCAAACCGGCTGAAGCTGCTGCTTCTGCCGCCGCGCCTGCCGCAGCGACAGCACCCGCCGCTGCAGCTGCAGCCTCTGCACCGGCTGCCGCCGCGGCACCGGCGCCTGTTCCCAACAAAGGTGATACCGCCTGGATGATGGTTTCCACGCTGCTGGTCATCATGATGACCGTGCCCGGCCTGGCGCTGTTCTACGGCGGTCTGGTCCGCAGCAAGAACATGCTGTCCGTCCTGATGCAGGTCATGGTGACGTTCTCGATGATCGTCGTGCTGTGGTTTATCTATGGCTACAGCCTGGCCTTCACTGAAGGCAACGCCTTCTTCGGCGGCTTCGACCGGCTCTTCATGAAGGGCATCTGGGACAACGTCGCGGGCACCTTTGCCAATGGCGCCACCTTCAGCAAGGGTGTCGTGATCCCCGAGATCGTGTTCGCAGCCTTCCAGGCCACTTTTGCCGGCATCACCTGCGCGCTGATCGTTGGCGCCTTTGCCGAACGCATCAAGTTCTCCGCAGTGCTGCTGTTCATGGCGATCTGGTTCACCTTCAGCTATGCACCTATTGCCCACATGGTCTGGTTCTGGATGGGCCCTGACGCCTACACCGGCAAGGAAGTCGCCGACGCGATGAGCGCCAAGGGCGGTTATATCTGGCAAATGGGCGCCCTGGATTTTGCGGGCGGTACCGTGGTGCACATCAACGCCGCTGTCGCTGGCCTGGTAGGCGCCTTCTGCATCGGCAAGCGTATTGGCTACGGCAAGGAAGCCATGGCCCCTCACAGCCTCACGTTGACCATGGTTGGCGCCGCATTGCTGTGGGTGGGCTGGTTCGGCTTCAACGCCGGCTCCGCCCTGGAAGCCAACGGCTTCGCCGCCCTGGCCTTCATCAATACGCTGGGTGCTACCGCTGCCGCTGTGCTGGCATGGTGCGTCGGTGAAGCGCTGATGCGCGGCAAGGCTTCGATGCTGGGCGCAGCGTCCGGCGCTGTCGCCGGCCTGGTGGCCATCACGCCCGCAGCCGGCAACGTCGGCATCGGCGGCGGCCTGATCATCGGCCTGATCGCCGGCTTCGCCTGTCTCTGGGGTGTGAACGGCCTGAAGAAACTGCTGGGCGCTGACGACTCGCTCGACGTGTTCGGCGTGCATGGCGTGGGCGGTATTCTGGGCGCGTTGCTCACCGGCGTTTTCAACTCGCCAGCCCTGGGCGGCCCAAGCTTCGTGGGTGACTGGGTGACCGCCACGGCCGTGACGCCTGACGCTTACACGATCGCCGGCCAGGTCTGGATCCAGGCCAAGGCCGTGCTGATCACCATCGTCTGGTCCGGTGTGGTTTCCTTCATCGCCTACAAGGTGGTTGACCTCACGATCGGCCTGCGCGTCAGCGAAGAAGACGAACGCGAAGGCCTGGACATCACCTCGCACGGTGAGACCGCCTACAACCGTTAATTCATAGTCAGACGAATTCGGGCTGCCCCAGGCAGCCTCCTGATTGAGTATCTCCTTTGGATGTTCAGCCCGCTGGCGCAAGCCGGTGGGCTGTTTTTTTTGGCGCGTGCCTTGTGGGCGTTGCACGATCGCCAGGATGGGGTTGCGGTGGCCGTTTCCGGCGGTGGCCCTGCCGGTGCTAACCTTGGGTGCCTATCCACTTTTCAGCCTTTCAAGGAACGCCGCATGACATGGCAAACCGTTGTTGCACAACCCAGTGAACTGGGTGAATCGCCGTTCTGGCATCCCGACGAGCAAATGCTGTATTGGGTTGACATTCCAGGCCGGCAGATTCACCGTTGCAACGTCTTTATGGGGACGGTGCAAAGCTGGCCCATGCCGTCGGAGCCCGGCAGCATTGCGCCGGCCCGTACACAGGGGCAAGGCAGCGGGCTGGTGATCGCATTGCGCGACGGCATTTACCGCGCCCGCGAGTGGGGCGCCGAGCTCCAGCAGCTCATGCGGGCCGGCCATGACACCAACACGACGCGGTTCAACGACGGCAAGGCCGACCCCCGCGGCCGCTTCTGGGCCGGCACGATGTACGAACCACGGGACAAGTCCGTGGCCGAGCTTTTTTCCATCGACTGCCGCAACAGCCTCGTGCCCGTGGTGGAGCGCAAGGCAGGCGGCGCCATCATCGCCAATGGCTTGGCGTGGTCGCCGGACGCCGCAACTGTGTACTGGACGGATACCCCCACGCACACCACGCATGCCTGGGACTGGGATGCCGACAGCAACGCCATGGCAAACCGCCGCGTTTTCCACCAATGGCCGGGCAAACCTGCCGGCTGGCAGTTCGGCATGCCCGGCTATGGCGGGCGGCCCGACGGCGCTGCGGTGGATATCCAGGGCAACTACTGGGTGGCCATGTTTGAAGGTGCGCGCCTTATCAAGCTGTCGCCGGCAGGAGAGTTGCTGGCTGAAATTCCCGTGCCGGCGCAATGCCCGACCATGCCGTGTTTTGGCGGCGACGACCTGCAAACGCTTTACATCACCACGGCATGCTACAACCGGCCGGCAGCCGAGCTGCAGGCCTATCCCGAGTCTGGCGGCGTGTTTTCGATGCGGGTGGATGTGCCCGGCCTGCCGGTGAATTTTTTCGAGGATTGAGCCTCGCCCTCTGAAAAAACCGAACAGGCGGCATGCAAAAAGATCAACGCCCCAGGCGCGATACCCACGTACCATCCAGCCATGCCTTCAGACACCGATGATGTGATGGACTCCCTGACCGGGCGGATACGCGCCGCTGCTGCCGCCGGCACGCCGCTGCGTATTCGCGGTGGCGGCACCAAGGACTTCTACGGCCAATCCCTTCAAGGCGACATCCTCGACATGACGCCGTACGCGGGTGTCATCAGCTACGAAGCCAGTGAACTGGTCGTGACTGCGCGCGCCGGCACGCCGCTGGCCGAACTCGAGGCCTTGCTGGCGGCCCAGGGCCAGTGCCTCCCCTTCGAGCCGCCCCGTTTCGACGGTTCAGGGACAAAAGCCACTGTGGGCGGCATGGTTGCCAGCGGCCTGAGCGGGCCGGCACGCGCCAGTGTGGGTGCGGTGCGTGATTACATGCTCGGCCTCAAGCTCATCAATGGGCGCGGCCAGCTGCTCACGTTCGGCGGGCAGGTCATGAAAAATGTGGCGGGTTATGACGTCTCACGGCTCATGGTGGGTGCCTTGGGTACCTTGGGCGTGCTCACTGAAGTGAGCCTCAAGGTGCTGCCGGTGGCACCTGCCGAGGCCACGCTGCGTTTTGAATGCAGCCAGGCGCAGGCGCTTGACTGGCTGAACGCCTGGGGCGGCCGGCCCTTGCCGCTCAATGCGAGCTGTTGGTCCGAAGAGGCCGGTGTCGGTACGCTCTATCTGCGATTGCGCGGCGCTGTCGCCGCCGTCGAAGCCGCCTGCAAAGTGCTGGGCGGTGAGAAACAAGGCGGCACCGAAGCGGCCGGCTATTGGCAGGCCTGCCGCAACCAGCAGCACCCATGGTTCCAGGCACGCCAGGCCGACCAGGACTTGTGGCGGCTGTCATTGCCGCAAACGGCGCCTGTTTTGACCCTGCCCGATTCGCCGCTGGTGGAATGGCATGGCGCCCAGCGATGGGTGCGGGCAGGCGCGGGGCACGCGGAGGCACTGCGTGCGGCTGCCGCACAAGCCGGCGGGCATGCTACTCTTTTTATAGCTGCTGGCGCCCATCTATCGGGCGCTACAGCCCGATTTGATGCATTAAAACCACCGCTGGACCGGATCCACCGGGAACTCAAACGCGAGTTCGATCCCGCCGGAATCCTGAACCGCGGCCGCATGGCGGCGGGCTGGTAGCTCATGCGCCGCCTGCGCCATCTCACCGGGCAGCACCGCACGCCCACCATCAACCGCCTGCTCGGCGGCGTGCTTGCATTCAATGCCGGGGCTGTCAATGCCGGCGGCTTCCTGCTGGTCAGCATGTACACCTCCCACATGACGGGCTTTGTCTCCATCGTGGCGGACAACCTCATCCTCGGCAACCTGACACTGGTGCTGGGTGCGGTGGGTGCCTTGCTGGCCTTCACCCTGGGGGCGGCTGTGACGGCCGTGCTGGTCAATTGGGCGCGTCATCGCCACCTTCGCAGTGAATTCGCACTGCCGCTGTTGCTGGAGGCCGTTCTTTTGCTGGTCTTTGGCCTGCTTGGCGCAACGCTGAACCGGCAGACGCCGTTCGCCGTGCCCCTGACCGTGCTGGTGCTGGCCTTCACCATGGGCCTGCAAAACGCGCTGGTCAGCAAAATCTCGTCCTCGCAGATTCGCACCACGCATATGACCGGTGTCATCACCGACCTCGGCATTGAGCTGGGCAAGATGTTTTACTGGAACCGCAGCGCCAGCTCCATGGAGTCCCGTGTGCGCGCCAACCGTATCAAGGTGCGGCTCTTCGGCACCTTGCTGGCCATGTTCATCGCCGGCGGCCTGGTCGGTGCGGCCGGCTTCAAATACGTCGGTTTCATCTGGGTCGTGCCCCTGGCCCTCATGCTGTTGACCTTGTCCTTGCCGCCGCTGTATGCGGATTTCCGGCGCGCTGCACGGCGCAAGGCCCTCGCTCTGGCCCTGAAGGAAGGGCCCTGACACCATGCAAACCCATCTCGCCCCCGAATTCAAAAACACCGCTGACGGCCTGGAGGCCGAAGCCATCCTGCGCAAATGTGTGCATTGCGGTTTTTGCACGGCCACCTGCCCCACCTACCAATTGCTGGGCGATGAGCTGGACGGCCCGCGCGGACGCATCTACCTCATCAAGCAGGTGCTGGAGGGTGAAGCACCCACGCGCAAAACCCAGCTGCACCTGGACCGCTGCCTCACCTGCCGCAACTGCGAAAGCACCTGCCCCAGCGGTGTGGAATACGGCCATCTGGTGGACATTGGCCGCAAGCTGGTTGACGAGCGCGTGCCGCGCCCGGCCGGCGAAAAGGCCTTGCGCTGGGCGCTCAAGGAAGGCCTGCCGTCGCCGCTTTTTGCGCCTGCCATGAAAGCCGGGCAGGCCGTGCGCGGCCTCTTGCCCGCATCGCTCAAAAACAAGGTGCCGGCCAGGCAGGCCGCCGGCCCATGGCCCACGCGCCAGCACGCCCGCAAGATGCTTCTGCTCGAAGGCTGCGTGCAGCCCGCCATGATGCCCAACATCAATGCCGCCACGGCGCGCGTGCTCGACGCGGCCGGCATACAAACGGTGGTGGCGCAAAAAGCCGGATGCTGCGGCGCCGTCAAATTTCACCTGAACGACCAGGAGGGCGGCAAGGATGAAATGCGGCGCAACATCGACGCCTGGTGGCCGCACGTGGAAGCCGGCGAGGGCGCCGGTGTTGAGGCCATCGTCATGAATGCCTCGGGCTGCGGCGTCACCGTCAAGGAATACGGCCACCTCCTCAGGGACGATCCCGCCTACGCCGCCAAAGCCGCACGCATCAGCGGGTTGACGCGCGACCTCAGCGAGCTCATGCCGGAGCTGGTCGGTGAATTGCAGGGCAAGGTCACGGCGCAAGCCGGCACGCTGGCGTTTCATCCGCCCTGCACGCTGCAGCACGGCCAGCAGCTTCGCGGCGGTGTCGAGACGCTCATGGGCGCGTTGGGTTTTGACGTGAAGCTGGCTGCCGGCGAATCGCACCTGTGCTGTGGCTCGGCCGGCACCTACTCCGTGCTGCAGCCCGACATCGCGTATCAACTGCGCGATCGCAAGCTCGGCAACCTGCAAGCCACAGCACCCGAAACCATCATCTCAGCCAACATCGGCTGTATTACGCACCTGCAAAGCGGCACGGCAACGCCGGTGCGGCACTGGATTGAAGTGCTGGACGACGCGCTGACGTCTTGAAGGGAGCGAATATCCAGGCCAGCCGGGGCCGCGGAACCGGCTTTGCCGGGCCGCAGGCGCAGCGCCCCGTTGTGTGAGGAAAGGGGCAGCGCAACGCCGTAGGCTCACGAAGTGAAAAGCGTGGGGGCCAACATCCCTCCTGACACCACGTTGTCAGTAGCCCCCCGGCACCATCAAGGCTTCTTCAACACAAGGAGCCTCCCATGAAAAACGCCATCACCTGGTTTGAAATCCCCAGCACCCGACTCGACAAAGCCCAGGCCTTTTACGAAGCCGTACTCGAGTGCAAGATGCGCCGCGAGCCCATGGGCCCGTCCGAAGGCGCGGTGTTTCCCTACGAGGCGGAGGAGGGCGTGGGTGGCGCGATCCTGGCCGGCCCCACAGCGCCAGCTCCGGCGTCCGGCGGCACCTTGATTTACCTCGATGCTTCGCCTTCGCTGGATGCCGCACTGGCGCGCGCCGTCAAGGCCGGCGGCAAGGTCGCCTTGCCGCGCCAGGCTCTGCCGCCCGGCCTGGGTTTTTTTGCGCACATCACCGACCTGGACGGCAACCGCGTTGGCGTGCACGCCCTGGCCTGAACCGCCATGGGCCGCAAGAACTGGATAGCCGTGGCGAGCGCCGAGCATGCGCGGCGCGGGTGCGGAACGCCGGGGGCTGGCTACATGCAGGTGTGCCATGGCAAATGTGGGCCGCTGAAAAAGGTGCTGGCGGGGGACCGCGTGGCTTATTACTCGCCCGCGCTGACCATGAGCGGCAAAGACAAATTCCAGCGCTTTGTTTCCATCGGCGTGGTGCAGGCCGGCGAGCCGTATGCCTTCGACATGGGCGGCGGCTTCGTGCCCTTCCGCCGCGACGTGACCTATGCGGCCGCGCGGGAGGTGTCCATATTGCCCTGGCTGGACGAGTTCGAGTTTGTGGAAAGCCGCCAGCACTGGGGCTACAAGTTTCGCTTCGGCCTGTTCGAGGTCAGCGACCACGACATGCGGCTGGTCGCGCGGGCCATGCGCGCGGACCTCGCGGCGCTGGACTTTGAGGCGGCTGGTGCAGCAGCTGCGCCTCTGCGCCCCATGGCACTGTTCCCGGACCTGTAGTTACCTAGTTACCAGATCAGCTCGCGATAGAACACCGTCGTGCCAACCAGGCCGCCGCGCGGCAACAGCGCGTAGCCGGGAATCACGCCCACGCGCTGCCAGCCCAGGCGTTGGTACAGGCGCTCGCCGCTATCGCCGGTCACGGTGTCCAGCACCAGCAAGGTCTTGCCACAGTCGCGCGCCATGCTTTCGGCGGTGCGCATCAAGGCCTCGCCCAGACCCTGGCGCCGGCAGCGGCGGTGCACCAGCATCTTGGCCAGGTCGGCGCGGTGCGGCTGGTTCTCGGGCTGTGCCAGGACCAGCTGCACCGTGCCGCAAATGCCTTGCGCATCCTCGGCGACCAGCAGCGCGCGCTCGCCCGCGGCAACGCCTTGCGCCACATCGCGCCAGAAGCCCGCGGCACGTTCGCGCGACAGCGGGTGCATAAAACTCACCGAGGCGTCGCTTTCAACGCAGTCGATCAGCACATCGACCAGTCCTGCAATCTGTTCGTCAGTGACGGCGGGAAGGCGCCGCAGCGACCAGGGTGTGGTGTTCATCATGGTGTTCAAGCCGCTTCGGTGGCGATCACCACCGCATAGCGCGCGGGCTTTCGCGTGGGATTGTGGAACATGGTGGGCCGGTCCAGCTGCATGGCCAGGCAGTCGCCCTCGCGCAGCGCGTGGCGCTCGTCGCCTATGGTGATGTCGATGGCACCTTCGAGCATCCACACCTGCTGGTGCACACGCGCATCGCGCACGCCAGTTTCAAACGCCACGCGCCCGCCCGGCGGGAAATGCACTTCGACGATCTGCATGGGCTGCGGCACGCCGGGCGGCGAGATGTTGCGCCGCAGGTAGCCCGAAGCCGGGTCCTGCCACTGCAGTTGCTCAGCGTGGCGCGCCACCGGGCTGGCGGGCGCCTGGGCGGCGGGCGCATCGAACAGCGAGGCCAGCATCACGCCCAGACCGGTGGCCAGCCGCTCCAGCACCACGGCGGTGGGGCTGCTTTCGCCGCGCTCTATCAGCGAAATCATGGAGCGGCTCACACCGCTTTTGGCGGCCAGCGCGTCAAGCGACAGGCTTTTGGCGGCGCGCAGCTCGCGCACGCGCTCGGCGATGCGCTGGTTCAGGCCGGAAGGGGCTTCTGTCATGGTGGAATTTATTTTCCATCATATTGGAAGTTGTGTCCAGTGCCTATGACGCTTGCCGCTCTGCGCCAGCCGCCGTTTTGCTAGCCTGCGCCGGATTTGCACGGAATGGCGAAGTCCACGTGGTAATGCTCGTCGTGGCGAACCCAGGGCTTGCCTTTCATGAAGTTCAGGTTCTGCTTCAGGTAGGGGCCGCGCGGCGTGGCGAACAGCCGGGGCAAAAACGGTGCGTCAAAGATGACCAAGGCAATGCCGACGCCACGCGCCTTCGCGGCCATGTGCAACTGGTACAGGTGCTCGGCGGTCGCGGGGAAGTCGATGACGTACTCGCCGTACCGGGCGTCGGCATTGAACTCAAGGTCATAGCCGAAGCGGTTGCCGATGCTGCTTGGTAGCGGCACGGACTTTCCCTGCGCGTCGCGGACTGGCACAAAGAAGTCCACGGACAGGCCGTTCTGATGCGTACGGTGCGGCCGGAAACGCCCGCCGGAAGGCCAGCCCGTTTCGCCATAGACATAGGTGGTCGATGGGCTGGTGGCGTGGAGCGCCGCGTAGGACGCGGTGATGACGTCCGCGACCTTGGCATGCACATGCGTGCGGCCTGCCGTGGCGGCCATCGCGCTGTACGCCGAGAAGTTGGGGCCGCTGGTCGGTAGCTTGACGCTGCCTTCGATGCGGCCCTTGCTGACCGTGCCGAAGCATTGGCTGTCGGCGGCAAGGGCTTGGACGGACATGGTCGCCAGCATTGCGGCGATCAGGCAAGCGAGCTTATGCATGGAAGATCGGTTACCAGGCCCCGCGACCATACGAAACAGCAAGCACTCCAAGAGTAAGTGAGCCGGCCACAAGGCCTCCCAGCGCCAGCCACTCAGCGGTGTTGAAATCCTTGAACGGAGGATCGAATGGGTTCAGGGCCTGCCACCACTTCTTCCCGAGCCGCCTGCGGTTCAGATAGAGCAGCAAATTTCCGCCGCCGACCCAGAGCACCGCTATTAGCGAGAGCAGGATCAGTTGACCGGGTGGCATGCTTGCCAGGACATCCTCAGCCGTCGGGATCGTGGATGGCGGTGCTGAGGCTTCCGGTATGAGCCCGGAAGCCTTGGCCAGGAGTAAGGTCAACAGCATAGGCGCCACAAAGAGCGCCATGTTCTTCCAATAGACCGACTGCGTCTGGGCTCGCACCATGCGGAACCATGCGATGGGCGCGATCATCAGGGTTGCCACGATTGCGACGCAAGCGAGAATTTGAAGAAGCAGTTGCATGGTGATCACGGGTTGCACTATAGCCGGGTGGGCGCTCCCCTATCATCTGCAAACCATGCGCCGCGCCGACCGCCTCTTCCACCTCGTCCAGCTGATTCGCGGCCGCCGCCTGAGCACCGCGGAATTCCTCGCCAAGCGGCTCGAGGTTTCCGAGCGCACGATTTACCGTGACGTGGCGGACCTGCAGCACCAGGGTGTGCCGATCGAGGGCGAGGCCGGCGTGGGTTATCGGCTGGGCGCTGGTTTTGATTTACCGCCACTGATGTTCACGCAAAAGGAAGCCAATGCGCTGGCCGCGTCGGTGCGCCTGGCGCAGGCCTGGCTGGACCCGGCCATGGCGGGTGATGCGGAGGCCGCCTGGAGCAAGATTTTTTCGGTGCTGCCGCCCGCGGCGCGCACGGCGGCCGAAGGTGTGCCGCTGTATGCGGTGGTGATCAATCCCGATGAGGCCACGCAGCGCCGCCTGCAGCTTTTGCGTGAGGCGATTCATGCGCACTGCAAGGTGGGCCTGCGCTACCTCGATGCGGCCGGGCGTGAAAGCCGGCGTGTGCTCTGGCCGCTGGGCTGTTTTTACTGGGGCAGCGTGTGGACGCTGGGCGCCTGGTGCGAAGCGCGGCAGGACTTCCGCAACTTTCGCGTGGACCGCATGGCCGCGATCGACGTGCTGGACGAGCGCATTGGCCATGAGGCCGGCCGTACGCTGGCGGATTATTTGCGCGCTGTCAAAGCCGGCCCCAAACCCCCTTGATGTGGGGCGCTGGCGGCTCAGGCCGCTAGCGCAGCCTCGATGTCCTTGGCCAGGTCTGCCGGCTTGTCGCTGGGCGCATAACGCCGTATGACTTTCCCGTCCTTGCCGACCAGGAACTTGGTGAAGTTCCATTTGATGGACCTGATGCCCAGCAGGCCGGGCGCCTCGGCCGACAGCCACTGATAAAGCGGGTGGGCGGCGGGGCCGTTGACGTCGATCTTGGACATCATGGGGAAACTCACGCCGTAGTTGACCTGGCAGAACTCGGCGATCTGGTCGTCGCTACCGGGGTCTTGCGAGAGAAACTGGTTGCTGGGAAAACCCAGGACCGCCAGGCCTTTGCCAGCATACTGTTTATACAGCTCTTCCAGTCCCGCGAACTGCGGGGTAAAACCGCATTTGCTGGCCGTGTTGACGATGAGCATGACTTTGCCTTTGAAGGCGCCCAGTGCAACATCCTTGCCCGTGATGTCTTTGGCCTGGAAGTCGTAAACCGTTTTTTCTGCGCCCATGGTGTGTCTCCTTGTGAATCGCTATCGGAAAGCGTGAGGATTGTTCCTTAGTGCGATTTTGCGCCATTCGAAGACGACGGTGCTGTCGCCGCCAGTACAGCAGCCAGCACGATCAGGCTGCCACCCAGCAGCACGCGAGGAGTCAGTTCGGCAGCGCCCATCGCAGCCGACGAGAGGCTCGCAAAGAGGATCTCGGTCAACATCACGATGGCGGTGGTGCCTGCCGCCAGCCGCGCCGCGCCGTACTGCAGGCCGGCGTTGCTGGCCATGAAGGCCAGCGCCAGCCCCAACACCACCGGGACGCCGGCCAGCGCCAGCGCCGGTGCGGGCACCAGGGCCTGCGACATACCCATCAGCGCCGCTGCTGCCGCCATCAGGCCGCTGCCGCCAAACATGGCCAGCATGCGTGACTCGCTGGGGGTGTGGTTGTATTTGCGCAGTACGGCGTTGGTCACCGCAAAACTGAAGCCGCCCATGATGGCCAGCCAGTCGGCGCCGCCTTGGGGGATGGGCCAGGGCGAGTCGGGCGACTTGAGCACGATCAACACGCCCGTCATGGCCAGCAAGAGGCGCAGCAGCGAGGCGGCCGAGGGCTTTTCACCCAGCATGACCCAGGCCACCAGCACCGACCAGGCCGGCATCAGGTAAAACAGCAGCACCACGCGCACCACGTCGCCTACCGTCACCGCCCAGTTGAAGCCGACATTGGTGAGTCCCGAAGCCGCAGCCAGGAACCACAGCTGGGGGTGCGCTACAAAACCACGCCAGGCGGTGGGGCGCAGCACCAGCAGACCGGTCACCACGACCGCGTAAACCAGCGCCGTGGTCCACAGGGGGTGCAGGCCATGACCCTGCAGTTGGCGCAGCGGCCACCAGGACACACCCCAGACAAGGGCGTTGAGGACCAGTGCGAGAACGGCTTTGGACGTGCCGCCTGGCACGGCGGCACGGTTTGCAGTGGCCGGCATCAGTGCGATTTATCGCTGCGGGCGATGCTCAGCAGGTGGTCCACCTGCTCTTTGTATTTGACGGTGTTGCGCTTGTGCCAGCGCTGGATCACCCACATGAAGCCTGCCACTACGACACCAAAGGCTGTGATGGCGCCAAAGGCCGACAGGCCCATGCCGGTGGAGAGGCTGTAGAAAGCCCCCAGGCTCAAAATGCAGGCCTGTTCGTTGAAGTTCTGCACGGCGATCGAGCGGCCCGCGCCCATCAGGTTGTGGCCGCGGTGCTGCAGCAGCGCGTTCATGGGCACTACCAGGAAGCCGCCCAGGCCACCCAGCAGGATCAGGAAAGGCGCGGCCACCCAAACATTGCCGATGAAGTTCATCAGGATGACCAGAAGGCCCATGGCAATGCCCAGCGGCATCACGCTGGTGGCCTGGTCCAGCCGCATGCGCATGGAGGCCAGCACGGCACCGACGGCGGTGCCGATGGCGACCACACCGACCAGGGAGGAGGCCTGCGTCGTGCTGTAACCCAGGGCGGCCGCGCTCCAGGCCAGCACGATATAGCGCAAATTACCCGATACGCCCCAAAACAGGGTGGTGGTTGCCAGGGAAATCTGGCCCAGCTTGTCGCGCCACAACGCCGAGTTGCAGTTCCAGAAATCGGGCAGCAGCTCGAGCTTGTTGCGCGGCATGGGCCGCATCTCCACGCCGGTGTCGGGAATGCGTGTATTGAACCAGGCCGCGATGATGTAAAGCAGGATCAGCACGGCAATTGCGGCTTCGGGGGCGGTGTCGATGCCGGTCGTGAAAACGGGAAAGTCAAACGAAAGCAATAGCGACGACACTGAATGGCCCACCAGCTGGCCGCCCAGCAAAACGCCGAGGATGATGGACGAAATCGTCAAGCCTTCGATCCAGCCGTTGGCTTTGACCAACTGCGAAGCCGGCAGGAGTTCGGTGAGGATGCCGTATTTGGCGGGGGAGTAAGCCGCCGCCCCGAGCCCGACAATGGCATAGGCCAGCAGCGGGTGGGAGCCAAACAGCATCATCAGGCAGCCGATCACCTTGATGGCGTTGCTGACGAACATGACATTGCCCTTGGGGCGCGCATCGGCAAAAGCCCCCACAAAAGGCGCTAACACCACGTAAAAGAGCGCAAACATGGGCACCAGCGCCGCCGGCTGCCATTTGGGCGCGCCGCTGGTTTTCAGCAGCTCCACGGCGGCCACAAACAGCGCGTTATCAGCCAGCGAGCTGAAAAACTGGGCCGCCATGATGGTGTAGAAACCGCGCTTCATTAAACTGTTGTGGTCACTGCATCAATGCATCAGCGGATCTGATGCGGCAAGATATGGGTGAATGTCTCCAGACGATTCCGGTTTATAGCATGGGGGGCGGTGTCAGAATGCAAAAGACCTCATCCAGAGGCCTTTCGTCCCGACGGGCCCGCCAGCCTGCCACGCTCCCGGAAAACAACTTACTGCGCCATGCCACGTCCCATTCTTGCCACCATTCATACCGCAGCGCTTGCCCACAATCTCGCGCGCGCCCGCGCTGCCGCGCCCGATGCGCGGGTCTGGGCCATCGTCAAGGCCAATGCCTATGGTCACGGCATCGAACGTGTTTTTGATGCGCTGCGCAGTGCCGACGGATTTGCGCTGCTGGACCTGGCTGAAGCGCAGCGCCTGCGCGCGCTGGACTGGCGCGGCCCCATCTTGCTGCTGGAAGGCTGCTTTGAGGCGCGGGATCTCGAGTTGTGCTCCCGCCTGGGCCTGTGGCATGCCATTCACTGCAACGAGCAGATCGACATGCTGGCTGCCCACAAGACGCAGCTGCCGCACCGTGTCTTCCTCAAGATGAATTCGGGCATGAACCGGCTGGGCTTTGCACCCGAACGCTACCGTGCGGCGTGGACGCGCCTGAATGCATTGCCCCAGGTCGAAGAGATCACGCTGATGACGCATTTTTCCGATGCAGACGGCCCGAAAGGTATCGCCGCGGCACTGAAGGCCTTCGACGCCGTCACGCACGACCTGCCGGGTGAGCGCACTCTCAGCAACAGCGCCGCCACCTTGCGGCACGGCGATGTGCTGGCCGGGCGCTCCGACTGGGTGCGGCCCGGTATCCTGATTTACGGCAGCGCGCCCGACTTCCCCGAGCACAGTGCTGCCGACTGGGATTTGCAGCCCACCATGACGCTGTCATCGAAAGTCATCGGCATCCAGGAACTCAAAGCCGGCGAGACCGTGGGTTACGGCTCCTGTTTCACGGCCGACGGCCCGCTGCGCATCGGCGTGGTGGCCTGCGGTTACGCAGACGGCTACCCGCGCCACTGCAGCACAGGCACGCCGGTGCTGGTGAACGGTGTGCGCACGCGCATGGTGGGGCGCGTCAGCATGGACATGATCACGGTGGACCTGACTCCCGTGCCCGGCGCGGGCATCGGCACCGAGGTAACGCTGTGGGGGCACGCCTCCAGTGGTGCGGTGCTGCCGATCGACGAAGTGGCGCACGCCGGCGGCACCGTCGGTTATGAGCTCATGTGTGCGGTGGCACAGCGTGTGCCGGCGGTGGTGGACTGAATCCATGTGACTGCCAACTTGTTCAGGAAAAAAGAACCATGGAAACATCAGAACTTGAATATGCCGGCTTCTGGATACGCCTCTGGGCATCGCTGATTGATACCGTGTTGTTCTGCGTGCTGATCTTCCCTCTGCTGACGGTCATCTACGGCACCGCTTACTGGAACAGTACAAAGCTGGTTCAGGGGCCGGCGGATTTCCTGATCTCATGGGTTGTCCCGGCTGTGGTGGTCGTGGGCTTCTGGATCGTGCGGCAGGCGACACCCGGGAAAATGGCGATTGCTGCACGCATCGTGGACGCCAGGACCGGCCTCAAGGCCACGGCAGGCCAGCTCGCCATCCGCTACATCGGTTATGTGCTGTCCACCATTCCCTTTTGCCTGGGCTTTTTCTGGGTGGCTTTCGACGCCCGCAAACAGGGCTGGCACGACAAGCTTGCCGGCACGGTTGTCGTGCGCAACAAGGCCGGCACTACCCAGCCTGTCGCGTTCAACGGCTGATACTCTCTCTTCTGCATCAACCCCGCCTGCTATCGTCAAAAGGTGCCCATGCCAATGGCTTCATCCATCACCGTGCGTTCCATAGCGCTGCAGGATTTCGAGGCCTGGTTGCCCCTTTGGCTGGGCTACAACCGCTTTTACGGCCGCTCCGGCCCCACGGCGCTGGCGGGCGAGGTCACCGCCATGACCTGGTCGCGCTTTTTTGATGTCTATGAACCGGTGCACGCGCTGGTCGCCGAATCGGGCGGCGAGCTTGTGGGCCTCACGCATTACCTGTTTCACCGCAGCACGACGCGTATCGTTCCCGTCTGCTACCTGCAGGATTTGTTCACGACCGAATCAGTGCGCGGCCGCGGTGTCGGCAAAGCCTTGATCGAGGCCGTCTATAAACAGGCCAGGGCCGCGGGCTGCGACCGGGTGTACTGGCAGACCCACGAAACCAATGCCACGGCCATGCGGCTGTACGACCAGGTGGCGGAGAAATCCGGTTTTGTGGTCTATGCCAAGGCGCTGTAGCCCGGCGGTTTTCGCGCCTTCGCGCCCGCCCACATGCTGTGTAGGTTTTGGCGGACGCCCGTCGTTGCCGTGACCGGCTAATTTTTAAGCAGGGCCGTTTGAAACCCACGCGCCGCCCGCTGTAATGCCATGCCGGTGAAGCCTTGCAGCCGTTCGGGATGCCGGCGTCAAGGAGTGTTCATGAGCCAGTCCGAGACCAAAAAAGAGCAGAACCTGCAGTCCATGCTCGAAACTTTTGCCAAAG
The DNA here is from genome assembly GCF_056405635.1 of Polaromonas sp. P1_F8. Classification (NCBI taxonomy): domain Bacteria; kingdom Pseudomonadati; phylum Pseudomonadota; class Betaproteobacteria; order Burkholderiales; family Comamonadaceae; genus Polaromonas; species Polaromonas sp. P1_F8. The sequence continues at coordinate 462,133 of NZ_JBFUBS010000004.1, forward strand.
CCTTTACCCACAGCGACGGCAAGACGGCCGCGACTTGCTGGGAAGTCCCCGCGCTGATCGTCGCGGACCAGGGCACCAAGGCCGTCGCCACGCTGCGGGAAGTGGAAGACTTCTACGGCGGCGCCGCCAAACAGTACAACGACATGGGCATCACCGACACGCGGCCCGAGGTCCAGTCCGTCACCTGGCTGACGGACAAGCTGGCGTCGGTGCATGTGCGCTGGCCCTACCTCGACGCCAAGGGCCAGGCGAGGCCGGAGTCGGAGGCCTCGACCTATGTCATTCGCGTCGGCGACGACGGCCGGCCGAGGATTAACGTCGTGGTGATGATGGGCTTCAAGAAGGCTTGAAGCCGCCGATCGGGTTTATTGCGGCGCGATCTTCGCCCCGGTGAGCTTTTCCTGTGCCTTCACCAGCGCCGGCACAAACTCTTTGCCGTGGCCCAGCGCGCTGGCCGTCACCAGGCTCTGGTGCACGGCTTCGCCGACCAGGGACGGCACTTTGACCATCTCGGCCAGGTGGGTGTAGTAGCGCAGGTCCTTGCGCGCGTTGTCGAGTTCGAACTTCAGGCCGGTGAAGTCGCCGCCCAGGGTCTTGGCCATGGCCTGGAACAAGCCCGAATTGACCGCGCCGGCCGACACCACGTCGACCAGCTTTTGCGGGCTTATGCCGGCCAGCGCGCCCACGGCGAAGGCTTCGGCCGTGGCCGTGCAGATGGCCTGGCCGATGAAGTTGTTGAGCAGCTTGACGACGTGGCCGGCGCTGGGGCCGCCGACATGGAAGATGTTTTCGCAATAGGCGGCCAGTACCGGGCGGATCTTGTCGAACACGGCCTGCTCTGCGCCCACCATGGTGTTGAGCTTGCCGAGCTCGGCCTCCACCGGCGTGCGCGCCAGCGGTGCGTCGACCAGCGTCGCACCGCGCTCGGCGCAGAGGGCGGCCAGGCGGCGTGTGGATTCGGGTTCGCTGGTGGAGGTGTCGATCACGATCAACCCGGCGCGCGCCTTTGACAGTACGCCATTGGCCCCGAGCAGGGTCTCCTCGACCTGCGGCGATCCCGTCACGCAAATGATCACCGCGTCGCACGCGCCCAATTCGGCGGGGTTGGCGGCCTGCTTCGCGCCGGCGGCCAGCAGGTCAGCCACGCGCTCCGTGTTGCGGTGTACGGTGAGACTCACGTCAAAGCCTTTGGCCTGCAGGTTGCGCGCAATGCCGTGTCCCATGAGGCCCGATGCGCCGATAACGCCGATGTGTTTCATGTTGTCTCCTGAAGAGTGGTTGAGAAAAATCCGGAAATCTATGGGTCAATAAAGACCCTTGACGCGCGCCTGCAACCGGGCCAGCCCGAGCAAAGCGTCGGTATAGGGTGTGGGCACCGCCGTCAGTTGCCCCAGCTCACGCACGGCCGTCACCAGCGCGTCCAGCTCGACCGGCTTGCCGGCTTCCACGTCCTGCAGCATGGATGTCTTGAAGGCGCCCAGCTTGCGCGTGATGACGTGGCGCTCTTCAGGGGTCTGGTTGATCGGGATGCCAATGCGCGCGCCGATTTCCTTGGCTTCGAGCATCACGCTATGGGTGAAGCCGGTCACCAGCTCATCGTCGAGGACGCGGTCCATGGTTGCACCGGTCAGCGCGCTGATCGGGTTGGCGGTCATGTTGCCCCAGAGCTTGAACCAGATGTCTTTCTGGATCTGCTCGGACACCGGCGCTTCAAAGCCGGCTTTCTCCAGCAAGGCCGCAAGCTGCTGCACCCGTGCGGTTTTTTCGCCGGAAGGCTCGCCGATGATGAGCTTGTTGCCGAAGTGATGGTGCACCTGGCCGGGCTCGTCGAGCGAACAGCTGGCATGCACCACGCAGCCGACGATGTGCTTTGCCGGAATGGCCTGCGCCAATTCGCCGCCGGGGTCCACTGAGGTCAACCGCGTGCCTTCAAGCGTCCCGCCGAAGCCCTGCAAGAACCACCAGGGCACGCCATTCATGGCGGTCAGGACCATCGTTTCAGGGCCAATCAGCGGCGCGATCCGGCGCACCACTTCGGGCAGCGAAGGCGCCTTGACGGCCAGCACCACCAGGTCCTGCACGCCGAGGTCGGCCGGCGCGGCGCTGGAGGCCACGGCTTGTGACGTGATCTTGCCGCCCTGGTTCAGCCGCAGCCCGTGCAGTTGCAGGGCATCGAGCGTGGCTCCGCGCGCCACCACGCTGACGTTGCAGCCGGCGTGCGCCAGTCCGTGGCCTATCCAGCCGCCAATGGCGCCAGCGCCGTAAATACAAACTTTCATCTGCCAATCGTTCTGTTCGAGGGAAATTGAGCTGTAGCCCAATGGAGATGGGCGCAAGCAGCTCCTGATTTAATAGCGCTTGGCAATGCCCCTGGGCTAGCCTTCGGGGGTAAAACCCACCGCTTTGACCAGCGGGCCCCACAACTCGGTGTCGGCCTTGAGCATGGCGGCCAGTTGTGCGGGCGAGGTCGGCGCCGCTTCCAGGTACGACACCGCCAGGCCGTCGATCACGTCCTGTGAGGCCAGCGCGGAGCGGATGCCGGCGTTCAGGCGCTGCACCACATCCTGCGGCGCTTTGGCGGGCAGGAAGAAGCCGAACCATTCGGTGAACGCCATGTCCTTGAAGCCTTGCTCCAGCAGCGTCGGCGTGTTGGGGGTAAAGCGACTACGCTTGGGGCCGCTGGTCGACAGCAGACGGCACTTGCCCGACGCGACATGCTGGGTGAACTCGCCGGTAGGGCCCGACACGGCGGCAATCTGGCCGCCCACCATGTCCAGCACGGCGGGCTGGGTGCCGCGAAAAGCCACGTGGCGCAAGTCCACGTTGCCGGCCCGGCCCAGCAGCGCGCCGATGAAGTGCGGCGACGAGCCGGCGGCCGGCGAGCCGAAGTTGGCCTGGCCCGGGTTGGCCTTGCACCAGGCAAGAAAGTCCGGCACATTTTTGACGCTGGCCGGCACCATGGGGCCGACGGCGAAGCCGTAGTCGAAGATCGCGCCGGCAGATACCGGGGTCAGGTCGGCGACCGGGTCGTACGGCAGTTTCTTGTAGGTGTGCGGGTAGATGCCCAGCATGGACATGGGCGTCAGCAGCAGCGTGGTGCCGTCGGGCGCGGCGGATTTGACGAACTGCACGGCGATTTGCCCGCCCGCGCCGGTCTTGTTCTCCACCACGGCGTTTTTGGCATAACCGGGATGCAGCTTGTCGGCGACGCGGCGCGACACGATGTCGGCGGTGCCGCCGGGCGCGAAGCCGACGATGACTTTGGTGCTTTCAAGGGCCTGGGCCCAGGCGCGCTGGCCGATGCCTGTGAGCAGTGCTGCAGCGCTGGATGACTGGATGAGCTGGCGGCGTGAAATGTTCATGGGGTGTCCTCGTGAAATCGGTGGGGCTGCTGCGGCGCCATGGCGGGCAAAAAAGCCATTGTTGAGCAAGATGCGATTTTGTGCAGGATCAGGCGGCATCCAGATGCGCGGCGAGGTTGTTGCGCTTGCCTTCATAGACGGGCGTGCCCTCTTCGATCTGCAGTGTCATGCCCACGGCGTGCTGCGCGAACACCGCATCCAGATGTGCGCTGGCGCTGGCCAGCACGGCGTCGCCGGCCCGCTTTTTCATGGCTTCGCTGCGGCCGGGGGTGATCAGGAGGTTCAGGTAGATAAAGGCGCGGTCGGGCCGTCCGTCCGCCACCGCAAAGTGCGGCGCCGGCCAGGCCATGACCCGCGTTCCGGCCACCGGGAAAAGCGGCACCACCCCGTCTTCCCCGCGCAGGGCCACCAGTGTGGCGGCCAGCGTGTGGCACAAGGCGTTCATGTCGGTGAGGCTATCCAGGTTGGCGGTGTATTGAATGTTCAGGTGAGGCATGGCGGTGGTTGCGCAAGGCGAGTGAAACCCGCATCATGACCAAAACGCAAAGGCTGGTTATTTATACAGTAATATCGCGCATGGCCAAAGACAAAACGATTTACACCTGCACCGAATGCGGCGGCGCCAGCCCCAAATGGCTGGGCAAATGCCCGCATTGCAACGCCTGGAACACGCTGATCGAATCGGCCGCCGAAAGCAATGCGCCGGCGAAGAACCGCTACAGCAGCCAGTTCCAGTCGCTGGCCAAGGCCTCTGACGTCACCGCCCTGGCCGACATCGAAGCCACCGACATGGAGCGCACGCCCACCGGGCACGAAGAGCTGGACCGCGTGCTGGGCGGTGGCATCGTGGAAGGCGGCGTGGTGCTCATTGGCGGTGACCCTGGCATCGGCAAGTCCACCTTGCTGTTGCAGGCGCTGGATTCGCTACAGCGCGCGGGGCTCAACACTCTGTACGTCACCGGTGAAGAAAGCGGGGCGCAGGTGGCGCTGCGCTCGCGCCGGCTCGGGCTGGACGGCTCGCAAGTCAAGGTGCTGGCTGAAATCCAGCTTGAAAAAATCCTCGCCACGCTGGAGGCCACGCAGCCGGCCATTGCCGTGATCGATTCCATCCAGACGGTGTATTCCGACCAGCTCACGTCGGCGCCCGGCTCGGTCGCGCAGGTGCGTGAATGCGCGGCGCACCTGACGCGCGCCGCCAAGTCCAGCGGCGTGTGTATTGTGCTGGTGGGTCATGTGACGAAAGAAGGCGCGCTCGCCGGCCCGCGTGTGCTCGAGCACATGGTGGACACCGTGCTGTACTTTGAAGGCGACACGCATTCAAGCTTTCGCTTGGTGCGCGCCATCAAGAACCGTTTCGGCGCTGTCAATGAGATCGGCGTCTTTGCCATGACGGAAAAGGGCCTCAAGGGCGTGGCCAATCCGAGCGCGATCTTTTTGAGCCAGCACAGCGAGCCCGTGCCCGGCAGCTGCGTGCTGGTCACGCTGGAGGGCACGCGCCCCATGCTGGTTGAAATCCAGGCGCTGGTCGACAACGGCGGGCCCAGCCCCCGGCGCCTTTCGGTGGGCCTGGACCGCGACCGCCTGGCCATGTTGCTGGCGGTGCTGCACCGCCACGCTGGCGTGGCCTGTATGGACCAGGACGTGTTCGTCAACGCCGTGGGCGGTGTCCGCATCAGCGAGCCGGCGGCCGACCTGGCCGTGATGCTGGCGATTACCTCGTCCTTGCGCGGCAAGCCGCTGCCCAAGGGTTTCATCGCCTTTGGCGAGGTCGGGCTGGCCGGAGAAGTGCGCCCGGCCCCGCGCGGCCAGGAGCGCCTGAAGGAAGCGGCCAAGCTGGGTTTTAGCGTAGCCGTGGTGCCCAAGGCCAACGCGCCCAAGAAACCGATTGAAGGCCTCACCATCCACGCTGTCGAGCGCGTGGAAGAGGCCATGGAAGTGGTGCGCAGCCTGAGCTGAGGCATTGCACAATCAGGGCCATGAAACTCGCCGTCATCTCCGACATTCACGGCAACCTGCTGGCGCTTGAGGCCGTGCTGGCGGACATTGCCGGGCAAAGCGTTGACCAGACCGTGAACCTGGGCGACATCCTGAGCGGCCCGCTGCAGCCCGCGGAAACCGCCGACCTGCTGATGGCCCGCAACTTCACCACCATCCGCGGCAACCATGAGCGGCAGGTGCTGGAATTGCTGGACCAGGGCCAGCATCTCGACCCACTCGGCACCGACGGCTATACCGCGGGCCAGCTGACGTCGGCGCAGGTGGCGTGGATCAGGTCGCTGCCCGCGAGCCTGGAGCTGGCGGGCGGTGACGTGCTGCTGTGCCACGGAACGCCCGGCAGCGATTTGATCTACTGGATGGAAACCACGGTGCCCGGCTTCCCTGACGCGCATCCGACGGGTATCCGGCCTGCCACGGCCGAAGAAGTTTTCCTGCGGCTTGGCGACGACAGCCCCCAGGCGCATTCGCTGGTCCTTTGCGGCCACACCCATGTGCCGCGCATGGTCCAGTGCGGCAACCTGCTTGTCGTCAATCCCGGCAGCGTCGGCCTGCAGGCTTATGACGATGACCATCCTCACCCGCATGTAGTGGAAAACGGCGCGCCGCACGCGCGTTACGCGGTCGTCGAAAAAACCGCCCAGGGCTGGCGGGTGGACCTGCGCGCCGTGCCCTACGACCACATGGCGGCATCCAAGGCGGCATTCGGCCGAGGCCGTCCTGACTGGGCGTATGCGCTGGCGACCGGTTGGGCAAGGCGCGGCGGCTGACTGGCTGCTATTAAAAACATAGCTGCCTGCGCCCGTTCCTGCTGGGCTGCAGGCCTTTTTCCTTCAAAAAAAGGTGCCAAAAGCGGCTGACAGCCGTCTCGTGGCGGCTTTTTCATGCGGCTACGCACTCCCCGCAGCGCCGGCGCCCCCGGTGGCTGCGAAAATACGGCCATGAACTTCCAGAAAATCATTGTTCCCGTGGCCGGCATCGCCGGTGTCTTGCTGGCGTACCGCTTTTACGGCTGGGCCGGTGTAGCCGCCGCTGCCAGCGCCCTCGTGATGTGGGTACTGCTGCATTTCACCCGCATGATGCAGGTCTTGAAGCGTGCAGCCAACCGGCCCATCGGTTATGTCGACAGTGCGGTCATGCTCAACGCCAAGCTGCGGCCCGGCATGACATTGCTGCATGTGGTGGCGATGACGCGGGCGCTGGGCCTGCTGCAGTCGGCCAAGGACGAACAGCCCGAAATCTTCCGCTGGACGGACGGTTCCGAGTCGCATGTCACCTGCACCTTTGTGGGCGGCAAACTGTCGCACCATGAACTCTTCCGACCGGCGCCCGCAGATTCGCCCGAGGCCGGGGGCGCAGCGCCGCCCGCGCCGTAAAATCAGACTTTCGGGTTTTGCCCGGCCTTGCACCGCATTCCGGATTGCTGCCGGCAGGCGCCGATACAGCACAACCATTCCACGACATTCACCACAGGATCAGCACCATGTCCCCAGTTATTCCTTCCATGGCAGACCGCGACGGCAAAATCTGGATGGACGGCCAGATGGTCGACTGGCGCGACGCCAAGATCCACGTGCTGAGCCACACCCTGCATTACGGCTGCGGCGCGTTTGAAGGCGTGCGGGCCTACAACGCCCAGGGCGGCACGGCGATCTTCCGGCTGCAAGAGCACACCGAGCGCCTCTTCAACAGCGCCAAGATCCTGCGCATGAAGATTCCCTTTACCCAGGACGAAGTCAACGAAGCCACGAAAGCCGTCGTGCGCGAGAACAAGCTGGAGTCCTGCTACATCCGTCCGCTGACCTGGATCGGCTCCCAAAAACTCGGCGTCAGCCCCAAGGGCAACCAGATCCACCTGATGGTCGCAGCCTGGCCCTGGGGCGCCTACCTGGGCGAGGAGGGCATGAAGCGCGGCATCCGCGTGAAGACCTCCAGCTACACGCGCCACCACGTCAACATCACCATGACGCAGGCCAAGGCGGTGAGCAATTACACCAACTCCATCCTCGCCAACATGGAAGCGCTGGACGACGGCTACGACGAAGCGCTGCTGCTCGATGCCTCAGGCTTTGTCAGCGAAGGCGCGGGCGAAAACATTTTTGTGATCAAGGGCGGCGTGGTCTACACGCCCGACCTGTCTGCCGGCGCCCTCAACGGCATCACACGCAACACCATCCTGCACATCTGCAAGGACCTGGGCCTGGAACTCGTGCAAAAGCGCATCACGCGCGACGAGGTGTACATCTCCGACGAAGCCTTCTTCACCGGCACGGCCGCTGAAGTCACGCCGATCCGCGAACTCGACCGCATTGAAATCGGCGCCGGCTCGCGCGGCCCCATCACCGAGAAAATCCAGAGCGCGTTCTTTGACATCGTCAACGGCCGCAATCCCAAGTACGCCCACTGGTTGGCCAAAGTCTGAAGCGCTTACTGAAAGTCCCACGATGAGCACCCCCACAACGACCCATGCCTCCTCCTCTGTCGAACTACTGGCTTCCGACCTGAACGCGCAAGGCGGTGTCTATTGCCCCAGCCCCAAAGCCGACATGAAAATCTGGAACAGCCACCCCAAGGTCTACCTGGACGTGGCACGCACCGGCCAGGCCAAGTGCCCGTATTGCGGCACGGTTTACGCGCTGAAAGCCGGCGAACACTTCGGCGCTGGTGGACATTAATCCCCCCCGAAGCGGCCTGCGGCCGCCTCCCCCTCAAGGGGGCGCCGCTGGCGGCCCGGCAAAGCCGGTTCCGCGGCGGCCTTGGCCTAGACACCGTTGATGTCCGCATCGCTCGTCATTGCACCTCAGTGGATTGGTGACGCCGTCATGACGGAGCCGCTGCTGCGCCGGCTGCACGCGCGCGGTGAACGCCTCACGGTAGGTGCTTTGCCCTGGGTAGCGCCGGTGTACCGCGCCATGCCGCAGGTGGCCGATGTCATTGAATTTCCTTTTGCCCACGGCGGTTTGCAGTTCCGCGAACGGCGTGCGATTGCCAAACGCATCGAAGGCCGTTTCGACAAAGCTTATGTCCTGCCCAATTCGCTGAAAAGCGCGCTGCTGCCTTTTCTGGCGAGCATCCCGGAGCGCATCGGCTACTTTGGCGAAGCGCGAGTGGGCCTGTTGACACACCGGCTCAAAAACCCCAAGAACAAGCCCCCCATGGTGGCGTTTTATTCAGCGTTGAGCGGTGGGGCGGACCTCGACAAAGACCGGCCGCAACTGCAGATGGCACCCGCTGAAATTGAGCAGGTGCTGGCTGAACTGGGCCTGCAACGTGGCGGCTATTACGTGTTTGCGCCCGGTGCCGAATACGGCCCTGCCAAGCGCTGGCCCGCCCGTCACTTTTCAGAACTCGCTGCGCGGCTGGCTTTGCCGGTGGTGTTGCTGGGCTCCGGCAAGGAAGCGGCGCTCTGCGAAGAAATCGCCGCACCCGTGAACGCGGCGCAGCCCGGCAAGTGCCTGAACTTCGCGGGCAAGACCTCGCTGGTACAGGCCCTGTGCCTGATCGCCGCAAGCCAGAGCACGGTCAGCAATGACTCGGGACTGATGCACGTGGCTGCGGCCTTCGGTGTGTCGCAAGTGGCGATCTTCGGCTCATCCAGTCCGCTGCACACGCCGCCATTAAGCGACAAGGCCACTGTGTTGTGGCTCAAAGCCGATGCAGCCTACCAGCCCCCGCTCGATTGCGCGCCCTGCTTCGAGCGCGAATGCCCGCTGGGCCATACGCGCTGCCTGAACGATGTGGGCGCCGAGCGGGTGCTGGCGGCGCTGCCACCGGTTCCCCGGGCGGAAAGTTAGGCCGGGTCAGGCGGGGAAGGCCGCCAGCGGCGAAAAACCTGGTTTGCCCTGGGTCGGCGTATGCGCCACATTCATCACCCAGCACACCATCACAAAATAGCCGGCGAGGCTGACCAGCTCGACCACACCCTGTTCGCCGAATGTTGCCACCGCCGCGGCATAGGTGGCGTCGCAGCAGCCATGCTGGCGCAGCACTTCGAACGTGAGGTCCAGCGCGACGGCCTCATCGGCGGCCGGTTCGCGCGGCTGCCTGCCGTCGGCGATTGCGTCCACAGTGGCCTGGCTCACGCCCGCGGCCACCGCCAGCGGGGCATGCATCAGCCACTCAAACTGGTTGGCGGTATGGCGGGCCGCCACGCAGGTGACGAGTTCGCGGATGCGTGCGTCCAGCGCGCTTTCAAAGCGCAGGTAAGCCCCCACGTCGCCGATGCGGCCCATGAGCTGCGGGCTGCGCAGCAGGGGAATGAAAGGGCCAAACACGGCCTTGCGCGGGCCGGCGATCAGTGCGTCCGCAGCGGCCTGCTGCGCGGGTGACATGGCCTCCCGCGGCATCAGCGGCATCCGGTCTTCGGCAAGCGGGAAGAAGCCCTGGGGGACGGCGGGAGCTGGAGGTGTGGTGGCAAGGCTCATGGGGTTCCTTTGGGTGGCTGAATCCATGAGCGTATCAAAGGGCGCCCCGCCATGTCTTCAGGCAAAAAAAAGCCACCTCGCGGTGGCTTTTGCAAACTTCTTCCGTGAGGAAGATGTCGTTGGGAATCATTGAAATGTTTCACCGACGTTTGGTTTTTAGTCCCTTTTAGTTCCCCTTTTCCCCTATCCATTGTTGTGACAGCAACGGGAAGAAATGTCGGGGATTAGGCGCAGTCTGACCATTCTCCAAATAGAGGAGACCGCACATTTTGTCTTTTTTGGGGTCGGTTCTCGTGACTTATTTCACGTTTATGAGTGGGCGACCGGCAATTCAACAACAAAAGTCGCGCCACCGCCGGGCCGGGCTTCGCAGCGAACGCTGCCGCCATGTCGCTGGCTGATCGATTTCACCAAGGCCAGGCCGAGCCCCACGCCGCCTTCGCGTTCACTGGCGCCGGGCAGTCGGTAAAAAGGTTCAAAAATGCGCTCACGCTGCTCGGCGGGTACGCCCGGACCGCGGTCATGCACCTTGATCACGGCCCGTTGTTTTGTGCCGGCCCGGGCCTGTGCCAGCTCCAGGCTGATCTCGCCGTTGCTGTAGCGCCGCGCGTTTTCCAGCAGGTTGCGGATCAGCCGGCGCAAGAGGCGTGGAGAGCCCTGTACCGTCAGGCTGTGGCTATCGGCGTCAATGCCCAGGCCGGCGCCAGGGCCGCTGGAGTCCTGGCCCAGCTCGGCGCTCAACTCCGCATTGACGCGCGAACATTCTTCCGCTGCCAGGCCGGTGAGGTCCAGGGATTCAAAAGGCTCCGCGTCGGCCTGCTTGGCGTCGAGGCGGCTGGCCAGCAGGATCTCGTCGATCAGCTGGTCGAGTTCGGAGATGCTGCGGGAAATTTCCTTGCGCTGCGGTGATGCGGCGTCGGTGCCCATGAGCTCCAGCCCCATGCGGATACGGGCCAGTGGGGAGCGCAATTCATGTGACGCGTTGGCCAGCAGCGATTTGTGCGACTCCATCAGGGTTTCGATGCGCTCGGCCGCGTGGTTGAAGCGCCTGGCCAGAAAAGCCACCTCGTCCTTGCCGTCTGCATTGACGCGGGCCGACAAATCACCGGCACCCCAACGCTCCACGCCGCGCTGCAGGGCTTCCAGCCGCAGCGTCAGCCTTCGCATCACGGGATAGGCCCCCAGCGCCACGGCCAGGCCGACCACGACCAGCATCCAGCCAAAACCAAACGGGGGTCGGTTCCACGGGCTGTTGCCGGGTGGGCGCTTGGGCCGCGGCAACACGAGGTTCAGCGTCTGGCCGTCTTTGGTCAGCACGTCAAATTCGAGGCCGTCACCGGGCTTGCGGTCGGGCTTGGTCTGCGCCGTGCCTATGACTTCGCCCTTGTCGTTGTGCACCAGCACTTCACGTATCGGCAGCTGCGGCGGGTCAGCGCTCAGGCGCCACGCCGCGCCCACCAGAAAAGTGAGGACCAGGACTGTGGCGACAACAGCCAGCCAGATTCGCACATACAGGTGCGAGGTAAAACGTCCCCACATAAGAATCTAGTCCTGCTGTTTGGCAAAAACGTAGCCGACGCCCCGCACTGTCAGGATGCGCTTGGGGTCTTTTGCGTCGGCCTCGATGGCGCTGCGGATGCGGCCCATGTGCACGTCGATGGAGCGGTCAAAGGCCTCGAGTTCGCGGCCGCGTACGGCTTCCATGATCTGGTCGCGGCTCAGCACGCGGCCGGCACGTTCGGCCAGGGCCACCAGCAGGTCGAACTGGTAAGACGTCAGCTCGCAGGGGTTACCGGACACCGATACGGTGCGTGCATCGCGGTCGATTTCCAGCGAACCGAAGCGCATGACCTTGTGGCCGCCGCTGGAGGCTGCCGCACCCGTTTCGCCGCCGCGGCGCAGCACGGCCCGGATGCGTGCCAGCAGCTCGCGCGGCTCGAAAGGTTTGGGCAGGTAGTCGTCAGCGCCGATCTCCAGGCCGACGATGCGGTCCATCGGGTCGCCCTTGGCCGTCAGCATCAGCACGGCGGTGTTGGCGTTTTCGCTGCCCTGGCCCTTGATGCGCCGGCACACTTCCAGTCCATCCATGTCGGGCAGCATCAGGTCCAGAATGACCAGGTCGGGCGTTGCGGCTTCCAGTGCTGCCAGGCCTGCCGCACCGTCGGCCGCGTGGGTAAAACCGTAGCCCGACTGGCGCAGGTATTCGCCCACCATATTGGCCAGGCGGGTATCGTCTTCAATCATCAAAAGCTGTTGGGTCATGGCTGGTCCTCGTGTGCAGGTGTTCCCCGTGGGGTGGAATCACAATGAAATTCATGGTGCGCCGCGCGCAACAATCCCGCTTGAAGCCACCGTAAAGTTACGGTAAACCGGCGCAGCGAACCTCCAGCATACTCTCTGTGCGGTGCGCTACAGATGCGTTTTTTTGCTATTAAATTAATAGCTGCTTGCGCTCATTCCTTCTGGGCTTGCGGTGCTTTTAGCCTTGAAGCGAAACCCACCAAAAGTAGCACCGGCAGGCCCAGCAGGGCCGTTGCGGTGAAGAAGTTGCTGTAACCGAAAGAGTCCACATACTTGCCCGAATAGCCGGCCAGAAACTTCGGCAGCAACAGCATCATGGAGCTGAAAAGGGCGTATTGGGTGGCCGAATAATTGATGTTGGTGAGGCTCGACAGGTAGGCGATGAAAGCGGCTGAAGCAATGCCGCTGGAGAGGTTGTCGGCCGAGATCACGAAGATCAGTGCATTGACGTCGTGGCCCCGCGTGCCCAGCCAGGCAAACAGCAGGTTGCTGGCGGCACTCAGCACGGCGCCCAGCATCAGCACGCGCATGACGCCGAAGCGCATGGCCAGCGCGCCGCCGACGAAGGCGCCGACCAGCGTCATGATGACGCCATAGATCTTGGTCACTGCAGCGACCTCGTCCTTGGTGTAGCCCATGTCGACATAAAACGGGTTGGCCATGATGCCCATGACAACGTCGCTGATGCGGTAGACCGCGATCAGCGCCAGGATCAGCAGCGCCTGCTTGCCGTAGCGGCGCAGGAAATCGGCGAACGGGTCGACCAGCGCGATTTTAAGCCACTCTGCAGCGTTGCGCGATGGCGCCAGCGGGCGCGGCGCTGGTTCAGGCGACAGCAGCACCGTCGCCATGCCCAGCAGCATGGACGCCGCCATGGCCAGGTAGGCCACTTGCCATGCGCCGTGCTGGTAAGTGACGGCGTCGCCTGCGACTTCGGCACGCGCTGCAATCCACAGCGCCCCGGCGCCGGCCCAGATCATCGCGATGCGATAACCCGTCTGGTAGGCGGCAGCCAGCGCGGCCTGGCGCTGGGTGTCGGCCGATTCGATGCGGTAGGCGTCCAGCGCGATGTCTTGTGTGGCCGACCCGAATGCCACGGCCAGCGCACACCACACGACGGGTTGCAGTGCCAGCTTGGGGTCCGTCAGTGCCATGCCGACAAGCGCTGTCACGATGACCAGCTGCGACAGCAGCAGCCAGCTGCGCCGGCGCCCAAGCAGACGCGTGAGCAGCGGAATGGGCATGCGGTCCACCAGCGGCGCCCACACCCACTTGAAGCCGTAAGCCAGCCCGACCCAGCTCAGGTAGCCGATGGTGGTGCGGTCTATGCCGGCTTCGCGCAGCCAGAAGCTCAGCGTGCCAAACACCAGCAGCAAGGGCAGGCCGGCGGAAAAGCCCAGGAACAGCATGCGCAGCGTGGCGGCCTCGGCATATACGCGCCAGACATCGCGCCAGGCGGGTTTGGGTGCGGCTTTCACAGTGGGGGCTGTGGCTGCTGTGCCGTGCATGGCGGCAGAGGCGGGTGATGGCAGTTCGGAGGAGGGGGTTTTGTCTGACATGGGCATCTTGATTTGTGACTATTATTCACCCATGTGCTTTTTATGCGAGGCCAAACACTCTGCCTGGGCTGGCCGCCGGGCGTTCCTGCTGGCTGCCGGCGGCGCCGCAGCGACGGCCGTCACCACCCCGCTGCTTGCGCAGGTTGATGTCGGGCCGTCATCGGGGCTGCGTAAGCTGATCCCTGCCGAGGAACTGGAAAACGCCGCCACGCAGGAATATGCCAAGCTGCTGGCGGAGGCGAAGTCGAAAGGGGCGCTGGCGTCGCCGGGCAATCCCCAGCTGCAGCGCATACGCGGCATCGCCACCCGGCTGGTGCCGCAGGCCGCGCAGTGGAACGACCGTGCCAACCAGTGGCGCTGGGAGGTCAACCTGCTCGGCAGCAAACAGATCAACGCCTTCTGCATGCCCGGCGGCAAGATTGCGTTCTACACCGGCATCATCGATCAGCTCAAGCTCACCGACGACGAAATTGGAATGATCATGGGTCACGAAATGGCCCATGCGTTGCGCGAGCATGCGCGCTCCCGCATCGCCAAAAGCGCGGGAACCGGGCAGCTGCTCTCGCTGGGTGCGCAACTGCTGGGCCTGGGCCAGCTCGGCGACGTCGCCGCCAACATCGGTACCCAGTTGCTGACGCTGCGCTTCAGCCGCGAAGACGAAACGGACGCCGACCTCGTCGGACTGGAGCTGGCCGCGCGCGGCGGCTATAACCCGCAGGCATCTGTCAGCCTCTGGGAAAAAATGGCGCAGGCCGGTGGCGGCGCCGGCGGCCCCAGTTTTCTGTCCACCCACCCCTCGGGGCCTGAACGCATCCAGCAGCTGCAGGCCAACGTGCCCAAGGTGCAGGGTCTTTATCAACGCGCCCGCGGCTGATCTGGCTGGCCCCTGGTGACTGGGTTGACGCAGCGCGCCGCATTTTTCACGCGCGCCTGGTGGCGAGGCTTCCGGCCGGGACGCACCCGCATCAACTCACGCGAGCGGCTGCGCATTGTCATCGGTTCGCTGCTGGGCATTTTCGTGACAGGGCTGCTGTGTCACCTGGCTGACCGGATGATGCCGGGACTGCCCTGGCTGGTGGCGCCGCTCGGCGCCAGCGCCGTGCTGGTGTATGCCGTGCCGGCCAGCCCGATGGCGCAGCCCTGGAATGTGGTGGGCGGCAATACCCTGTCGGCGCTTGCCGGCATTGCGGGCGTGCATGGCATGCATCTGCTGGGCTCGCCGGCCCTCGCGGCCGCAGTGGGCGTGGCCACGGCCATCGCGCTCATGCTGGCGTTGCGCTGCCTGCACCCGCCGGGCGGCGCCACTGCCTTGATGGTGGTGCTGGGCGGCGTCTCCGACCCGCTGTTTGCCTTCTATCCCGTGATGCTCAACTCCGTGCTGCTGGTGGCCGTCGGCGTCGCCTACAACAACGCCACGCGCAGGGCCTATCCCCACACGCAGCTGGCCCCGCCGGGCCCCGCGCCGTCCGTAGAAGACCAGTTGCTTGATGCGGACCTGGACGCCGTGCTGGCACGCTACAACCAGGTGCTGGACGTCAGCCGCGACGACCTCAAGACATTGCTGGCAGAAACCCGGTTGCGCGCTTACGACCGCAAACTGGCGGAAGTGCGCTGTGCCGACGTCATGTCGCGCGATCTCGTCACGGTGGAATTCGGCACCCCGCTGGAAGAGGCCTGGGCCCTGCTGAGGGAGCGCCGCATCAAGGCCTTGCCGGTGGTGGACCGCAGCTTCCGTATCGCGGGCATCATCACGCAGGCCGACTTCATGCGGGCCGCAGAACTCGATTTGTACGAAGGCTTTGACGCCAAGTTGAGGCAGCTGGTGCGCACCACGCGCAGCGTTTACTCCGACAAGCCCGAAGTCGTGGGCCAGATCATGACCCGCAATGTGCGGGTGGCGGGCATGCACCGTCGGCTGGTGGAACTGGTGCCGCTGTTCGGCAGCACTGGTCACCACCACATTCCCATCATCGGGGAGGGGGGGCGGCTGGTAGGAATTATTACCCAGTCTGATGTGATCGCCGCGCTGGGGCGGGCTGCCGATCCATCGGCTTGATGCGCGCGGCGCCCCCAATGATTGAATACTAATGTATTTAGTTACCGCATAGACCCAGAGTTTTTTTCGATAAAGCAGCCTATAAGAATTAATTATCCGTTGGTACAGATGATCAGCTAGTGACATCTCGCCGTAAGCGGTGCACCCCAAGGCGAAACCTCGTACTTGTCCTACGCTGCGTTTTGGCACCTGCGCCGTAAGATAAGCCGCATGTGCTTTCTTTTCCATCAAGTGCAACATGCGTGCCCGCGCTGTTTGCATGCCGAGGCGTTTTTGGGGCTGGTCACCAGCTTCTCCCGCGGCACCGCATCAAATAGCGCATGGCTGGCGCCAGCTTTCCGGATGCCATGACGCAACCCAACCCGGCCCTGCTCGCATTTCTGGAGGAGCAGCGCGTCGATTACACCCGCTCGTTGCCCCGTCGTCTTGAGCAGGTGGCGGCCTTATGGCAACAAATCCTCAGCGGCGACGATCTGGCGCAGGCTCTGCCAACCCTGGAACGCCATGCGCACAGCCTGGCCGGATCTGCGGCAACCTTCGGATGGGCCGACCTCGGTCTTGCGGCCCAGGCGCTGGAACTGGCCATAGAACCTCATGTTGGTGCCGGCCGGCCGCTTTCGCCGCAGGTGCAGGCCGAAGTCGGACGGGCAGTTAAGGCACTGCAGCAGCGCTTTCCCGGTACTGCGTGAACGCTCACGATCAGATCGCACAAGATGTCCATGTTTTCCTCCAACGCTTTTCTGGTCAAGATCAAAATCGCATTGGCTGCCGGCCTTGTGCTGATGATGGTGGTGGGTGCGGCCTCGTACATCGGCATCGACCGCCTGATTGAAACGGCGCAATCCCGGGTGCGCACGGAAGACACGCTGGTGATGCTCGAGCGTGCGGACTCCGGCCTTCGCACGGCCGAGTCCACATTGCGGCAGTATCTTCTGAGCGGCAGCCCCCAGGAGCTGGAGGAGTTCCAGCGGGCTCGGGTCGAGTTGCGCGCGATCAGGGCACGCATGCGCAGCGCCAACGTGCTGCAGGAGGCCGTAGAGTTTGACGAACTGATCAACCAGCGCGCCCAGATCGCGAACCAGTCCATCGCGGCGCGCAAGGCGTCCGGCCCCGAAGCCGCCGCGGCCGTTCTTGGCAGCGATGCCAGCCGGCAATTGAGGCTGCGCACCGACGGGTTGCTGGAAAACGCGCGCAATCGCGAGGTCCACAAGTGGCGTGACGCGCAGGCCGCGGCGGAGCATAGCGCCCAGTGGGCTCAGGGTTTCATCATCGCGGGAAACCTGTTGTTTGCCTGCATGCTGGCCTGGATGGTCTATGTGGTCAAGCACTATGAGCACGTGCGAAAACGCGGCGAGGAGCAATTGCGCGACACAGAAGTGATGAGCCGCAGCATTACCGAGGGAATGGTCGAAACGGTGATCACCACCACGTCCGACGACATCGTTCTGGAGGCCAACGCGGCGGCTTTACAGCTCTTTGGGTATGAGAAAAGCGATCTGATCGGCCGTGACGTGTCGGAATTGGTGCCGCCGCGGTTTCGCCAGCAATACAAGGATTTCACTTCCATGATGCGGGAGCAACCGGAAACATTCCGGATATCCGGGCAGGAAGTGCGCGCCATGCGCAAGGATGGCAGCGAGTTCATGGTCAGTGTGTCTTTTAGTGATGTGCAAGTCGGCGGCCGCCGCCTTTTTACCGCGTTGATGCATGACATTACCGAGAGCAAGCGCATCAGCAAGGCCTTGCGGGCGAGCGAGTCCCAGTTGCGCCAGGTCACCGATACGGTGCCCGCCCTGATTGCCTACCTCGATACGGAGCAGCGCTTTCGCTTTCACAACCGCGCTTACGAAGCTGCTTTCGGCCTGAGCTTCGAGCAGATCGACGGGCACCCCCTGGCTGAAGTCCTGGGTCCGGAGATTTACGAAACCGTCCGGGAGAAAGTGGAAGAAGTGCTGAGCGGCAAGCCGGTCCGCTACGAACGCACCCAGGTGACGCCGCAAGGCGAGCGCAGGCACTTCGCGATGCAGTATTTCCCCCGCTACGGCGAAGGCGCCGCCAAAGACAAGGTCATCGGGTTCTTCTCAATGGGCACGGACATCACCGAGCTCAGGCGTATCGACCGCATGAAGACCGAATTCGTATCCACCGTCAGCCACGAGCTGCGCACGCCGCTGACGTCCATACGCGGCTCTCTGGGGCTGATTTCCGGCGGC
This sequence comes from Polaromonas sp. P1_F8, assembly GCF_056405635.1. Classification (NCBI taxonomy): domain Bacteria; kingdom Pseudomonadati; phylum Pseudomonadota; class Betaproteobacteria; order Burkholderiales; family Comamonadaceae; genus Polaromonas; species Polaromonas sp. P1_F8. The sequence goes on from NZ_JBFUBS010000004.1 coordinate 480,043, forward strand.
GTGGCCGGTGAGCTCCCTGCGGCGGTGAAGAACCTGGTGGGCATTGCCCAAAGCAACTGTGAACGCCTGATCCGGCTGATCAACGACATTCTGGACAGTGAAAAAATCGAGTCCGGCAAATTGCGCCTGGACCTGCAGGTGGTGGACCTGCGGCAGCTGGTGCAGCAGGCGCTGGTCGCCAACGAGGGCTTTGCCAGCCAGCACCGGGTGGACCTCGTGTTGCGGGCGCCTGACGTCGCCCTGCAGGTGCGGATCGACGCCGACCGCATGACCCAGGTTTTGACCAACCTTCTGTCCAACGCGGTCAAGTTTTCGCCGCCGGGCAGCCCGGTGGAGGTCAGGCTGTCAAGGTCGGCGCAGCGCGTTCGCGTCGAAGTGGTTGATGTCGGCCCCGGCATTCCCGAGGAGTTCCACGGTCGCATTTTCCAGAAATTCTCGCAAGCCGATTCTTCCGACACCCGGCAAAAAGGCGGAACCGGCCTCGGCCTGAATATTTCCCGCGCGCTGGTGGAAAAGATGGACGGCACGATCGGCTTCAGCAGCGCGGAAGGCGTGGGAACCACCTTCTTTTTCGAGGTGCCGGAATGGACCAACCCGGTGCCATTGCTGCAACCCATACGGATACAGCCGGCTGTTTCAACCCGGCCCCGCATCCTGATCTGCGAAGGCGATCCCGACGTGGCCAGGCTGATCAGCATGATGCTGAGCAAGGCCGGGTTCGACTCCGACATGACACACAGTGCGGAGCAGGCGCTGGCTTGCCTGGCAGCCAACAGCTACGACGCGGTGACAGTGGACCTGAAACTGCCGGGGCAAAACGGCGTGGCCTTTATCGGCCAGCTGCGGGAGGATGAAAGAACCCGCCACCTGCCCGTTGTGGTGATCTCGGCCATGGCCGAGCAGGGGCAGTTGCAGTTCAACCGCAAGCCGCACACGGTGTCGGACTGGCTGAAGAAACCCATTGACGAGCGGTTGCTTATTCACAGCTTGCGCCGGGCCGTTGTCAGCGTGGACGAAGGAAAACCACGCGTTTTGCACGTCGAAGACGACCAGGATATCCAGCAAATCACGGCCGCGATTGCACAGGATTTTGCGACCTTTGAATTTGCCACTACGCTGGACGAAGCTCGCGCGCTTCTGCGCCAGCATCCTTTTGACCTGATCCTGCTGGACCTGTCGCTCGGCAGCCATTCGGGCTGGGACCTGTTCGAGGATATCGACGCCCTGGATCCGCGCCCGCCGGTGATCGTGTTCTCGGCCGGCGACGTAAACCCGGCAGATGGCAAGCAGGCCGATGCGGTGCTGGTCAAGGCTCATACTTCCAATACCGAACTGCTCAATACAATCCAGCGTGTGCTCCAGATTCCCGCCGACTACCGCCCCACCCAATCCCAACCCCTGATCTGATCATGACCAAACCACTGACCCGTATCCTGTATGTCGAAGACGAACCCGACATTCGTATGGTTGCGCAGATGGCGCTGGAAGCCGTAGGCGGCTTCACCGTTATCGCCTGCGCTTCGGGCCAGGAGGCGCTGGATGCCGCACCGGGCGCCGGCGCCGACCTGCTGCTGCTGGACGTGATGATGCCCGGCATGGACGGGCCCAGCACACTCAAAGGTCTTCGGGCATTGCCCGCCACGGCCGACACGCCGGTGATTTTCATGACCGCGAAGGTGCAGGCTGCAGAGGTCGCGGTGTACAAGGGCCTGGGCGCCATGGAGGTGATCCCCAAGCCGTTTGACCCGATGGAGTTGTCTACCCAGATCCAGCGCATCTGGGCAGCACAGTAGAGCCCCCACGGTGGAGTAGAGCCCCCACAGTCGTTCACTGCGTGTAACTCCTTGCCCCCCGAGGGGGCCGCCCGCCTGCGGTCTGGCAAAGCCAGTCCCGCGGCTTATGCTGGGTTTAAGAGTTCAGTGGCGTAACCAGTGGGGGTATTTCACCAGTGGGCGGCCGCGGAACCGGCTTTGCCGGGCCGCAGGCGCCGCCCCCTCGAGGGGGGAACAGGCTACACGCAGTGAGCCTGGACAGGGGTGGTTGTTATAGCCCAAACTCATAGTCCACGCTCATCGGCGCGTGGTCTGAAAACCGCTGTTCCTTGTAGATATGTTCGCTGCGGGCCAGTGCGGCGAACGCCGGGGTGGCGAGGTGATAGTCCAGCCGCCATCCCACGTTTTTGGCATAGGCCTGACCTCGGTTGCTCCACCAGGTGTAGGCCGCGTCAGTGGCTGTGGGCTGCAGCTTGCGGTATACGTCGACCATGCCGCCGCCCTGGAGCGAGGGGCCTGTACGCTCTGTCAGCTCCTGTGCGGCTTCGTTGGCCAGTTCGGCATCGCGCAGCAGCTCGGTCATCCAGGCGCGTTCTTCGGGCAGGAAGCCGCTGTTCTTTTTGTTGCCCTTGAAGTTTTTCAGGTCGATTTCCTGATGCGCGATATTGATGTCGCCGCACAGCACGAAGTCGCGCGTTTCCTTCAGGGCCAGCAGGCGCGGATAAAACTCGGCCAGGAAGCGGAATTTGGCGGCCTGGCGTTCTTCGCCCGAAGATCCGCTCGGGAAATAGCAGCTGATGATGGACAGCTTGGGGCTTTGCTTGCGCCCGGGTCTGTCAAAGCGCAGCTCCACATAACGTCCTTCGGCGTCAAATTCGATGGAGCCGTAGCCCACGATGACATCACTGGGTTCATGCCGCGTGTACACACCGACGCCGGAGTAGCCCTTTTTCTCGGCGAAATGAAAATGGCCTTTCATGCCGGCGATTTCCTCGAATCGGCCGCTCATGTCGGCAGCCTGGGCCTTGAGCTCCTGCACACAAATACAATCCGGCATGGATTGTGCAACCCAGTCCAGCAACCCCTTGCTGGCTGCGGAGCGGATACCGTTGAGGTTGAGGCTGGTTAATTTAAACATGGGACTTTCAAATGAGCACGGCTGGCGAAAAGGGCGATCAGGACAACAAGGACGGTGCGCTGGCACAGGAATTCGTGCAGTTTGCCGTTGAGTCGGGCGTACTGCGCTTCGGGCAATTCAAGACGAAGGCCGGGCGCATGAGCCCCTATTTTTTCAATGCCGGCCTGTTCGACGACGGGGCCAAGCTGGGCCGGCTGGCGCAATTCTATGCGCGCCACCTGCTGGCCGAAGAAAAGCGCAGTGGCCTTGAATTCGACATGATTTTCGGGCCCGCCTACAAGGGAATTCCACTGGCTGCCGCGGTGGCCGTCGAGCTGGCGCGGCTGGGGCGCAATTTTCCGTTTGCCTACAACCGCAAGGAGGCCAAGGACCACGGCGAAGGAGGCACGCTGGTCGGCGCCCCGGTCAAGGGCCGCGTACTGATCATTGACGACGTCATGTCCGCCGGCACCGCCGCCCGCGAATCCATTGCCATCATCCGGGCAGCCGGGGCCATTCCCCACGCCGTGGCCCTGGCGCTGGACCGACAGGAGAAGGCCACCGAAAACGGTGTGGATGTGAACCACAGTGCTGTGCAATATGTTACGAATCAGTTGGGGTTGCAGGTTTGTGCGATTGCGCGCCTGACCGACTTGCTGCAGTATCTCTCCAGGCAGGGCGGCACGTCGGCTACAAGCGCTCCTGAAACGTTATCTCTGCAAGCGCACTACCAGTCGGTGCTGGCCTATCGGGAACGATACGGCGTCAATTAAGGATTCGAATTGCTCCTGCGAACCCCGTTCACGGTCACCTGTATTTCACTCATGTGCCTGGCCGGCCCTGTTGCAGCGCAGAACATCTACACCTGTGTAGATGGCAAGGGCCGCAAGATCACGGCAGACCGCCCGATCATTGAATGCATAGACCGCACGCAACAGGAACTGGGCCCCAGCGGCCTGGTCAAGCGCCAGGTGGGCCCGTCGCTGACCGCGCAGGAGCGCACCGCCCTTGAGGAAAAAGAGAAGGCCGCCGCCGAAGTGCGCGCACGCGAAGCCGAGGAAAAACGGCGTGACCGCGCCCTGTTGCTGCGCTATCCGCGCCGGGAAGTGCACGACCAGGAACGCATCACCGCGCTAGCCCAGATCGACGAGGTCATCAAGGCTGCGAGCAAAAGAACGGTGGAACTGGCCGAGCAGCGCAAGAGCATCAACAGCGAGCTCGAGTTCTACGCGAAAGACCCCGCCAAGGCACCTCCTGCGCTGAAACGCAGGATCGAGGAAAACGACAACAGCGCCCTGGTGCAGAAGAAGTTCATCCAGGACCAGGAGCAGGAAAAAAAACGCGTCAACCAGCGGTTTGACGAAGAACTGGCCAAGCTCAAGCAGCTGTGGACCGTTGCCGGCGCGCCTGCCATTGCGGCCAGTGGTGTTGCTGGCGCCGCAAAAAATTAGCGGCTCGCCCCTGGGCCGCTGTTAACGCTGTCAGAACGGTCAGCCCAGCTTCTTTTTGAGCAACTCGTTCACCTGGGCCGGATTGGCCTTGCCTTTGGTGGCTTTCATGGCCTGGCCGACCAGGGCGTTGAAGGCCTTGGTATTGCCCGATCGAACTTCCTCGACGTTTTTGGCGTTGACTGCCAGAACCTCATCGATGATTTTTTCGAGTTCGCCGGTGTCGCTCATCTGCTTGAGGCCTTTGGCTTCGATGACCATGTCGACGTCCTGGCTCTCACCCGTCCACAGTGCATCAAACACCTGCCTGGCGGCATTGTTGGAAATCGTGCCGTCGGCAATCCGGCCAATCAGGCTGGCAAGTTGCGCTGCGCTGACGGTGGACGTTTCAATTGATTTCTCTTCACTGTTCAGCCGCCGCGACAACTCGCCCATGACCCAGTTGCTGGCCAGCTTGGGCTGTTTGCTGAGTGTTGCCACCGCTTCGAAATAAGCCGCTGTTGCCTTGCTTTGCGTGAGCTGGCCGGCGTCGTATTCGGGCAGGGCGTAATCAGCCACAAAACGCGCGGCCATCACACGCGGCAGCTCTGACATCTCAGAGCGGGTCTTCTCCACCCAGTCACGGCCGATCACCAGCGGCGGCAGGTCCGGGTCAGGGAAGTAGCGGTAGTCGGCGGCATCTTCCTTGGTCCGCATCGAACGCGTCTCGCCCGTGTCTGGGTCAAACAGTACCGTGGCCTGCTGGATCGCGCGGCCGTCTTCAATCTGTTCGATCTGCCAGCGCACTTCATAGTCAATGGCCTGCTGCATGAACTTGAAGCTGTTCAGGTTCTTGATCTCGCGGCGCGTGCCCAACTCGGCGCCGGGCTTGCGCACCGACACGTTGGCATCGCAGCGGAAGCTGCCTTCCTGCATGTTGCCGTCGCAAATGCCGATCCAGGTGACGATCTTGTGCAGCTCTTTGGCATACGCCACCGCTTCGGCGGACGAACGCATGTCGGGCTCGGTCACGATTTCGAGCAGTGGCGTGCCGGCGCGGTTCAAATCGATACCGCTCATGCCGATGAAGTCTTCGTGCAGCGACTTGCCGGCGTCTTCCTCAAGGTGGGCGCGCACCAGGCGCACCGAGCGTTTTTCGCCGTCCAGGAAAAACTCGACGCTGCCGCCTTGCACCACCGGAATCTCGAACTGGCTGATCTGGTAGCCCTTGGGCAGGTCGGGGTAGAAGTAATTCTTGCGCGCGAACACGCTCTGCTCGGCGATATGCGCATTGACGGCCAGGCCGAACTCGATGGCGCGCTGCACGGCGCCCTTGTTCATCACCGGCAGAGCGCCGGGCAGAGCGAAGTCCACCGCGGAGGCCTGCGTGTTCGGCTCGGCGCCGAAGGCGGTGGAGGCACGGCTGAAAATTTTCGATTGCGTCGTGAGCTGCGTGTGGGTTTCAAAGCCGATGATGACTTCGTAGCCTTGCACCAGCGGCCCGGTGGGGCGACCGGCCTGCATTTCGGCGAAGGGGTTGACGGTGGGTTGGGTCTGGCTCATGTCAAATCACCTGGAGGCTTGGGGGCTGGCGCAGGTGCCAGTCGGTAGCCAACTGAAACTGGTGCGCGGCGCCCAGCAGTTGCGCTTCCTTGAAGTAGTTGCCGATCAACTGCAGGCCCACAGGCATGCCGCCCGCGCCGAAGCCCGCCGGCACGCTCATGCCGGGCAGGCCGGCGAGGCTCGATGAGAGCGTGTAGATGTCGGCGAGGTAGCTGGCCACCGGGTCGTCCGACTTTTCACCGATCTTCCAGGCCACGGTGGGCGAAACGGGGCCCGCAATGATGTCGCACTGTGTGAAGGCGGTCTGGAAATCTTGCGCGATCAGGCGGCGGATTTTCTGCGCCTTGAGGTAGTAGGCGTCGTAATAACCGTGCGACAGCACATAGGTGCCGATCATGATGCGGCGCGTGGCTTCGTCGCCAAAACCTTCCGAACGCGACTTCTTGTACATGTCGTTGAGGTCGGTGTAGTTGGCGGCGCGATGGCCGTAACGCACGCCGTCAAAGCGGCTCAGGTTGCTGCTGGCTTCGGCCGGTGCGATCACGTAATACACGGGGATGGAGAGTTCGGTCAGCGGCAGGCTCACGTCCACCAATGTGGCGCCCAGCTTTTCGTATTCGGCCAGCGCGGCGCGCACGGCGGCCAGCACGTCAGGTGCGCAACCCGCACCGAAGAATTGCGTGGGCAGCCCGATTCTCAAGCCTTTTAGCGGTTTTGCGCCCGCAGATTGGGCGCCGGCAGCTATCAAATCAGTAGCATAGTCAGTGACGGGCAGGTCCAGCGAGGTGGAGTCGCGGTCGGGGTCGGGACCGGCCATGGCCGAGAGCAGCAAGGCGCAGTCGAGCGCGCTGCGCGCCATCGGGCCGGCCTGGTCCAGGCTGGAGGCAAAGGCCACCATGCCATAGCGTGAACAGCGGCCGTAGGTGGGCTTGATGCCGGTGATGCCGGTGAGCGACGCAGGCTGGCGGATCGAGCCGCCGGTGTCGGTGCCGGTGGCGGCGGGCACCAGGCGGGCCGCAACCGCGGCCGCCGAGCCGCCCGAGGAGCCGCCCGGAATGCGTTCCAGGTCCCAGGGGTTTTTGACGGGCTTGTAGGCGCTGTTGTCGTTGCCCGAGCCCATGGCGAATTCGTCGCAGTTGAGCTTGCCCAGCGTGACCATGCCGGCTGCGCCGAGCTTGCCCACCACGGTCGCATCAAAGGGGCTGCGGTAGTTTTCCAGGATTTTTGAGCCGGCCGTCGTGGGGAAGTCGCGTGTAACGAAGACGTCCTTGTGCGCCAGCGGCACGCCCAGCAGGGGCGTGCGCTCACCGGCGGCGAGGCGCGCGTCGGCGGCTTTGGCCTGCGCCAGCGACACGTCGGGGCTGGTGGCCAGGAAGGCGCCCAGGTTTTCCTGCTGGATGCGGGCCAGGAAATGCTGCGTGACTTCAACACTGGAGACTTCGCGGGCGGCCAGTCTGGCGGCCAGCTGGGCAACACCCAGGTCGTGGAGGTCAGAAGAAGCGGAAGAAGATGTCATGGCGCTGCTCATTCGATCACCTTGGGCACGAGGAAAAGGCCGCGCTCCACGGCGGGCGCACTCACCTGGCTGGCCTCGCGCTGGTTGGGTTCGCTGGCGATGTCCTCGCGCAGGCGCAAGGCCACTTCGCCGATCACCGCGGCTGGGTGGGCCAGTGGCTCCACGCCTTCGGTATTGACGGCTTCCATCTGCTCGACCAGGGCGAAAAAGCCGTTGAGTTGGGCCAGGGTGTGCTCGGTTTCGTCGGGGCGCAATTCCAGCCGCGCCAGGTTGGCGACGCGGGCGATGTCTTGGGGTGTCAATGCCATGGGGTAGGGATGAAGGAAATACGGGAAAAATAAACCAGAAAACAGGGGCTGAAACGAGGTGTAAAGCTGAAAAAACAGGCAGGCTAAAGCTATTGATCTATAGGGGATGCGTTATTATCCCGCCTTTGGTGTGAAATCAGGGTTGGATGCGGGCTTTAGGCGTTTTTTAGGTGCCGGAAGCAGATTTCAGAGCGCCTCTGGCTCAACTTCCCCATAATTGCTTGATCAATAAAAAGGCGATGGAGCAACGAAGTTTGCTCATGCTCAACCGGACTCCTGCATATGTTTGAATCATTCCGTCGGTACTTCTCCACCGACCTGGCCATTGACCTTGGCACCGCCAACACCCTGATTTTTGTACGCGACCGCGGTATTGTGCTGGATGAGCCCTCTGTGGTCGCCATCCGCCACGAAGGCGGCCCCCAGGGCAAAAAAACCATCCAGGCCGTCGGCCACGAAGCCAAGGCCATGCTGGGCAAGGTCCCCGGCAACATCGAGGCCATCCGGCCGATGAAAGACGGCGTGATCGCCGACTTCACCGTGACCGAGCAGATGCTCAAGCAGTTCATCAAGATGGTGCACCCGCGCAGCCTGTTCAAGCCCAGCCCGCGCATCATCATCTGTGTGCCTTGCGGCTCCACCCAGGTCGAGCGCCGCGCCATCCGCGAAAGCGCGCTCGGCGCCGGTGCCAGCGATGTGTACCTGATTGAAGAACCGATGGCTGCCGCGATTGGCGCAGGCCTGCCCGTGTCGGAAGCCAGCGGCTCCATGGTGGTCGATATCGGCGGCGGCACGACCGAAGTCGGCGTGATCTCGCTGGGCGGCATGGTCTACAAGGGCAGTGTGCGTGTCGGCGGTGACCGTTTTGACGAAGCCATCATCAACTACATCCGCCGCAACTACGGCATGCTGATCGGCGAGCCCACCGCCGAGGCCATCAAGAAGAGCATCGGCTCGGCCTTCCCCGGCTCCGAAGTCAAGGAAATGGAAGTCAAGGGCCGCAACCTGTCCGAAGGCGTGCCTCGCAGCTTCACGATTTCGAGCAACGAAATCCTCGAAGCCCTGACCGACCCGCTCAACAATATCGTCAGCGCCGTGAAGAACGCGCTGGAGCAAACGCCGCCCGAGCTGGGCGCCGACATCGCCGAGCGCGGCATGATGCTGACCGGCGGCGGCGCCTTGCTGCGCGACCTGGACCGCCTGCTGGCCGAAGAAACCGGCCTGCCGGTGCTGGTGGCCGAAGACCCGCTCACCTGCGTGGTGCGCGGCTGTGGCATTGCGCTGGAGCGCATGGACCGCCTGGGTTCCATCTTCACCTCGGAATAAGCGTCTTCATGCCGTACTTCATGCTGCACGCCGGGCATGAAGCGGGGCCAGCCTGACAGCGAACCATGCCTTTAGGAACCCTCGACAGATCCCCGCCGCCCTTTTTCAAACAGGGGCCTTCGGCGCTGTCCAAGCTGGTGTTTTTCAGCGCGCTGTCGCTGTTCCTGATGGTGGCCGATACACGTTTTCGCATTACCCAGCCGGTGCGCGCCGCGCTGGCTACTGCGCTTTATCCGGTGCAATGGCTGGCGCTGCAACCGGTGCGCGCTGTCAAAAGCAGCGGTGAATATTTCACCACCCTGAACCAAGCCAAGACCAGCAGCGAAGAAGCCGGTCGCAAGCTCGCGCTTCAGTCGCTGCGCGCCGGCCAGGTCGAGCAGCTCACGCAGGAGAACAACCGCCTGCGCAAGCTCATGGGCCTGCGTGAACAGCTCGGCACGCCGGTGATGGCTGCCGAGGTGCTGTACGACGCTGCGGACCCTTACACCCGCAAGGTGATCATCGACAAAGGCATGGCGCAGGGCGTTGACCTGGGCTCGCCGGTGCTGGACGAGTCTGGCGTGCTGGGCCAGGTCACCCGCGTGCATCCGCTGGTCAGCGAAGTGACCTTGCTGGTCGACCGCGACCTGGCGATTCCGGTGCTCAATGTGCGCACCGGCGCGCGCAGCGTGGCCTATGGCGACCCGACCGTTTCGGGCAGCGGCCTGGAGCTGCGCTTCATGGGCAGCAACTCGGATGTGCAGCAGGGCGACCTGCTGACCACCAGCGGCGTCGACGGCGTCTACCCGGCCGGCCTGCCGGTGGCCAAAATCAGCCGCATCGAGCGGCGCGCGGAATCGGCGTTCGCAAAAATTTTCTGCACACCGCAGGCGCTCGTGACGGGTGCGCGGCACGTCATCGTGGTCAAGCCCGGCACCGGCCAGATCCCGCCGCGACCCGACGACACACCCGAACCCGCGCCCAAGAAGAAGGGGGCTTCGAAATGATCATGCAGGGAGTGACAACATGATCATGCGATCAGGCCAGCAGCTGCTGCTGCCGGCTAACCCCGTCTTCATCTGGTGCAGCCTGATCGCGGCGCTGCTGCTGGACATGCTGCCCCTGGGCCGCGTGCCGTGGATGCCCGATTTCCTGGCCCTGGTGCTGGTGTTCTGGAACGTGCACCAGCCGCTGCGTGTCGGCATCGGCGTGGCTTTCATGTTCGGTCTGGGCATGGACGTGCACCAGTCTTCGCTGCTCGGTCAGCATGCGCTGTCGTATACGGCGTTGAGCTTTTTTGCCACGATGATCCACCGTCGCCTGCTCTGGTTCACGGTGCCGTCGCAGGCTGTGCAGGTGCTGCCGTTGTTTGCGGTGGCGCATGGCGTGGAGCTGGTGATTCGCATGATCGGCGGCGGCATTTTCCCGGGCTGGATCATGCTGCTGGCGCCGCTGGTGGAGGCCGTTCTGTGGCCGGTGGTGAGCGTACTGCTGCTGGTGCCGCAGCGCCGTGCGCCCGACCCTGACCAGAACAGACCACTCTAGATATGGCCCCCACGGTCACTCACTTCGTGTGTTCCCGAGGCCTTGCAGGCCGCGGCTCGCGAGACGCTTCGCCTCTATCGCCCGTCCAAGCCTGCGCAGGCAGGCTTGGAGCCGCGGGCTCCAGCCCCTCGGGGGCCGCCCCGCCTGCGGCCCGGCAAAGCCGGTTCCGCGGCTCGGACTGGCCTTTGGACGGCTCGCTTCGCATCGCCTCTTTGTTGTGGGCACTTTCTGGCGGTTGCAGGGTCAGAGTGTCATGACTGAACTTCGCAACGTTGAAGCGGATTTGTCGCGCTTTCGCGCGCGGGTGCTGGTGGCCAGTTTTGCGGTGCTGTGTGCTTTTTCTCTGCTGGCGGCGCGGCTGGTGTACTTGCAGGTGTACCGCCATGCCGACCTGAACGAGCAGGCCGAAAGCAACCGGACGGCCATCGTGCCGATCGTGCCCAACCGGGGTTTGATCCTGGACCGCAATGGTGTTGTGCTGGCCACCAACTATTCGGCCTACACGCTGGAAATCACGCCTTCCAAGGTCGACAACCTGGAAGAAACCATTGCCGCGCTGGAAAAGGTGGTCGACATCCAGGTGCGCGACAAGCGGCGTTTCAAGCGTTTGCGCGAAGAATCCAAAAGTTTTGAATCGCTGCCCATACGCACGCGCCTGACCGACGAAGAAGTCGCCCGGTTTGCGGCGCAGCGTTTCCGTTTTCCGGGTGTTGACATCAAGGCCAGGCTGTTTCGCAGCTACCCCTATGGCGAGCTGGGCAGCCACGTGGTGGGCTACATCGGCCGTATCAACCAGGCGGAAAAAGAAATCATTGAAGGCAGCGAAGACGAAGGCAACTACCGCGGTACCGACTACATCGGCAAGCTCGGCGTCGAGCAGAGCTTTGAGCAGCAGCTGCACGGCACCACCGGTGTCGAGCAGGTGGAGACCTCGGCGGGTGGCCGCGCCATGCGCAAACTCGCCAGCAACCCGGCCACGCCCGGCAACACCGTTATGCTCTCACTGGACATCCGCCTGCAAAAGCTGGTGGAAGACATGTTCGGCGACCGGCGCGGCGCGCTGGTGGCGATGGACCCGAAGACCGGCGACGTGCTGGCGTTTGTCAGCAAGCCGACGTTCGATCCCAACCTGTTTGTCGACGGCATCGACACGGAGAGCTGGCAGTACCTGCGGGACTCGCTGGACAAGCCGCTGCTCAACCGCGCGCTGCGCGGCACCTATCCGCCGGGCTCCACCTACAAGCCCTTCATGGCCATGGCGGCGCTGGAAACCGGAAAGCGTTCGGCCAGCTTCATCGTCAACGACAACGCCTCCTGGAGCTTCGGCGGGCACGTCTTCCGCAGCCACGGCGACATTGCGCTGGGCGCGGTCGACATGTACCGGTCTATCGTGAAGTCCAGCAATGTGTACTACTACTCGCTGGCCAACGAGCTCGGCGTGGACGCCATGCACGACTTCATGAAGCCGCTCGGCTTTGGGCAGATCACCGGCATCGATATCAGCGGCGAAGTCACGGGCGTGCTGCCCAGCCAGGCCTGGAAACGCAAAGCCTACAAAAAGCCGGAGCACCAGAAGTGGTACCCCGGTGAAACCATTTCGCTGGGTATCGGGCAGGGCTACAACACCTTCACCATGCTGCAGCTGGCGCAGGCCACGGCCGTACTGGCCAACAACGGCGTCAAACACAGGCCGCGGCTGGTGATCGGCACGCAGGACCCGGTGACACGCGTCATGCACCCGCTGCCCGCCGACGCGCCGGAAAACCTGGGCTACAAGGCTGAAAACATCGCGATCGTGCGCAAGGCCCTGGTCGGCGTCACCCAGGAAGGAACCTCGGCACGCGTGTTTGCCGGCGCGGGCTACCTGAGCGGCGGTAAGACCGGCACAGCCCAGGCGGTCACCATCGGCCAGAAAGACAAGTACAACAGCAGCAAGATGGAAGAGTACCAGCGCGACCACGCTGTTTACATGGCGTTTGCGCCGGCCGAAGACCCCAAGATCGCGCTGGCGGTGATCGTGGAAAACGCCGGCTGGGGTGCCGGGGTGGCGGCGCCGATTGCACGGCGTGTTTTTGACTATGTGCTGCTGGGCCAGTACCCGAGCGAGGAAGACATGGTGGCGGTGCAGAAGGGGCTGGCGGCAGCGCCCATCGGCAAGCCGCGCCAGGCCGCCGACGTGGCCAGCCAGCTGTCGGCCGGCGCAGCAGGCGCTTCTCCCGGCCCCACGAACGCCGCCGCCGCCGCTGCCGCCAAAGCCAGGACGGCGGCGATTGCGGAGGCGCTCAGCAAGCTCCCGCCACCCATGGCGGCGGCGGGCATCAACCCCGATTGAGCTGACTATTGCTATCTATTTGATAGCGACTTGTGCCCGTCCTTATTGGGCTGAACGCCAATTTTGTATTAAACGGTGATGGCAGGATTTCAAGCGAAATTCGCCGAAAACCCATACAGGACGTGCGCAGGCAGCTATTAAATCAATAGCAAACTGCCTGCGCACGGTCAGCGCGCAAATGCGTCAAAAGCGGTTTTCAGGATCAGCGCACTGACCACGGCGATAAACACCCCGCGCACAAAACCGGCCCCATGTTTGAGGGCCAGGCGGGTGCCCAGCAGGCTGCCCGCCACGTTGGCCACCGCCATCGTGAGGGCGAAATGCCACCAGACATGGCCCTTCCAGGCAAAGAGCGCCAGCGCCGCAAGGTTGGTGGCGGTGTTGAGCAGCTTGGCCGAAGCCGACGCGTTCAAAAAGTCATAACCCAGCCAGCGCACAAATAAAAATACAAAGAAGCTGCCGGTGCCCGGGCCGAAGAAGCCGTCGTAAAACCCCAGCACCAGCCCGATGCAGCAGGCCGCCGCGGTTTCGGCATGCCCGGTAAAGCGGGGCGTGTGGTGGCGGCCCAGCTCCTTCCTGGCCAGCGTATAGAGCAACACCGCCAGCAGCACAAAGGGCAGGGTCTTGCGCAAAAAGCCCGGCGAGAGGACGGTGACCAGCCAGGCGCCCGCCAGCGAGCCGGTGAACCCGGCGGCGGCCGCCGGCAGCAGTGCCGCCCAGCGAAGCTCCACGCGGCGGGCATATTGGGCCGTGGCAACCGCGGTGCCCCAGACAGAAGCTCCCTTGTTGACCCCAAACAGGGTCGCCGGATGCGTGGTGGGGAAAACCGCAAACAGGGCCGGCACCAGAATCAGCCCGCCGCCTCCGACGATAGAGTCCACAAAACCGGCGAGCAGGGAGGCCAACGAGACGATGAGTAATTCCATGGCCCGGATTGTCTCATCGCACAGAACCGGTTCATGCTATCAAATAGATAGCTGCTTGCGCTCGTCAGCCAAGGCCGACGAGGTTTTTTGGGGATGACTTCATCAGGGCGAAGACATAAAAAAAGCGCTGGGGTTGCCAGCGCTTTTTGCAAATCTGCATCTCTTGTGGAATGCCGCTTTGCTTGTGTACTTCTTAATGACTCTCTCGTGTCTCCTCGGCTCCTCGCGTTGCGAGCAGCAAGGCTCGTCAGCAAGTAATCCAATATAGCGGGCGCACTGTCCCAGTGCATTGGGGGTTTCCCGGCCCCGGGCTTTGGGCGGCCGCTGGTTCTGTGGATGTTTTTGGGGCACCACGCCAATCGTTTGCGCACTTTTGCAGTACATATTTTCCGTTGCAGTCCCATCACACGAGCTACTGCGGTATTGGCACGACTTATGCCTGTTGTTACCAATTGTTGGTTGATTGAACAGGCGGGCACCGTATGCATATGAACAGATTTCTGGCCTTGGGTATGTCTTTATGCTTGGGCCTGGCATGCCAGCAAGCCCTGGCACAGACCACGGCTCCCCCGGCGGTGGCGCCGCCAGCAGTCACTGCCAGCGCTCCGGAAGTCGCACCGTCCCCCGCACCGGCCGCTGTTCCTGCGCCTCCTGCCGCACCGGTGGCTGCGGCCTCTGCGCCGCTTCCTGCAGCGGCCGCCCCGGCGCCGCTGACCCAACCGGGACTGGTCGGCGTGGAGACCCTCAATGGTGCCGACACTGCCTGGATGATGACCTCCACCGCACTGGTATTGCTCATGACCCTGCCGGGCATCGCCCTTTTCTACGGCGGCATGGTGCGCAAGAAAAGCGTGCTCAACGTCATGGCCTGCGTCATCGCCATCTGTGCTGTCGTCAGCCTGCTCTGGTTTGCGGTGGGGTACTCCATCGCCTTCACGCCCGGCAAAGGTGCGCTTGGGCACTATCTGGGGGGTCCCGAGCGGCTCTGGTTCACCGGGCTGGACTACGTGAAGGACGCGCAGAAGGTGGCCGTGAGCCATATCGCGCCCAACATTCCCGAGTCGGTCTACGCCATGTTCCAGCTGACCTTCGCCATCATCACGGCCGCGCTGGTGGTCGGATCGTTTGTGGAACGCATGCGGTTTTCCGCGATGCTGGTGTTCATGTCGCTGTGGACCGTCGTCGTTTACGCACCCATTGCCCACTGGGTCTGGGAGCCCAATGGCTGGCTGGCGCGCATGGGCGCGCTGGACTTTGCCGGCGGCTCGGTCGTGCACATCAATGCCGGCATTGCCGGGCTGGTCTGTGCCTACGCGCTCGGGCCGCGCCACGGCTACGGCCGTGAACCATTCACGCCTTTCAACCTGGGCCTGACCATGGCCGGTGCCGGCATGCTGTGGGTCGGCTGGTTTGGCTTTAACGCCGGCTCCGCCGTGGCCTCCGACGGCCGGGCCGGCCTCGCGATGGCCGTCACGCACATCGCGGCGGCCGCGGGCGCTCTCTCGTGGATGGCGGCCGAATGGATTGTTCGCGGGCGTCCTTCCCTGCTGGGACTGTGCTCGGGCCTGGTCGCCGGGCTGGTCGCCATCACGCCGGCGGCGGGTTTTGTCTCGCCGCGCGCGGCCCTGGTGTTTGGCCTGGTGGCGGGCGTGGCCTGCTATTGGGGTGCCACGGGCCTCAAGCGCCTGCTCAACGCCGACGATTCGCTGGACGTGTTCGGCGTGCACGGCGTGGGCGGCATTGTGGGTTCGCTGTTGACCGGCATTTTTGCCAGCAAGGCCATCTCCGGTGTCGAGGGCAGCCTGATGACCCAGGCGATCGGCGCCGGCGCCGTCATGCTCTACAGCCTGTTCATGACGGCACTGGCCTTGTGGGTCACCTCGCTGATCGTCAGCCTGCGTGTCAGCGAAGCCGCCGAGAGCGACGGCCTGGACATCACCCAGCACGCCGAGCGGTTGGGCACGTAACTGACAAACAACGGACTCCACTTTCAAGGATTGCGCACCATGCCCTCCAGTGAAAAAATTGCCGTTGCGGCCCACCTGCATGTGCTGTTGCGCCGTAAAACAGGCCGCGTGACCGACACCGAGTGGATGGCCGGTAACCAGGAATACGCCGCCGAAATAGCGCGTTTTGCGCGGGAAAAAGCCGCCGAGGATGGCCACGTGGACCTGGCGGTGTGGGCCGATCGGCTGGAAGAAATCATGGCGACCCCCGAGCCCAAGGCACGCGTGCCGCTGGTGCAGTTGGTGTCCGAGGTGGTGAAGGAGCGCAGCCAGCCGGTGCTTGTCCCGGCGCCAGTGCCCGACCGCCAGAGCGCACGGTCCATTGATACCGAGGAAGAGGTTTATCCTGAATCAGGCTTTATCGAGTCGACATTCGGTGCCATCTTCGGCGAGGGCGAGTCGCCGCGGGAGCGCCGCCAGCGCGACCCGAACGCGCCGCGCTATGTGAAGGGCCTGCGATAACTTGTAGCCCCCTGTCTCGGCTCACTGCGTGTAGCCGGAACCCCCCTCAGGGTGGCGACACCTGCAGCCCGGCAAAGCCGGTTCTGCGGTGTTCTTGCCCCGAACGCGCCGCGCTTCGTGAAGAGCTTGCGATAGGCCGGCGCAGGGCCGGCGGCCGGTTTATTTCGCCGGTTGTGGTTGCGCTTCCCGCGCACGGTTCAGGCTGTGCGCCAGCATGTTGCGGGTGCGAATGCGGATGTTGGCGCTGGCCTCTTCAGCAAACGCAGCCACATAAGGGTGGCCTGCGTTGTCCGCCAGGATGCTGCGCCGCACCTGCTCCAGGCCGGCATCGCAGGCCGCCAGTGCGGCATCGGCGAGTACAAACACGGACTGCTCCGGGTTGTCTTTCAGCGGCTGCAAGGCGCTCTGGGCACAACGCTGGTAGTCGTTGATGGCCGCGGCCACCGGCGCGCGGGCAATCGACAGCGGGTCCTGGCTGGCGCGTGGCGCCGAGCCGCAGGCAGACAGCACGCCCAGCAGGAGGGCGATCGAAAGGGTGGTCAGGTGTTTCATGATGTCAATGCGACACCGGCAGTTTCCGGCGTGGTCCGCATTGTGTCATCGGTGTGCGAACGCAGGCTGCTCCCCCGGGGCATAAAGACTGCCGGAAAACGGACCGGGGGTAAATTGCGCTAGCCAGCGCCGGACGCACGCAGTAGCATGCGGGAGCTTTATATATAAGGAGGGACTTATGCGGTGGAATTGCATGTCAGGGGCCTTGGTGTTGGGGTTCGGCGCGTTTTGTATGGGCACTGCCAATGCCCAGGCGCAGGCGCAGGCCCAGCAACTGATACTGGGCATCAGCGAAGGCACTTCGGGCGGGCTGGACCACGCCCAGGTGATTGCCAAATACCAGGGGCTGGCCGAGGTGATCGGCAAGGCCATGAAGGCCAAGGTCAGCGTGGTGTTTGCGCGCGAGTTCAAGCAGCTGGAAGAAGGCATGCAGACCGGCCGCTTCGACCTGGTGATGGCGCGCCCGAGCGACTACCCGGCGCGCGGCATGCGCGACTACGGCTACAGCTATATCGCCAGCACCAAGCCCGACGGGCAGTGCTTCATCATTGCGCCCAAGGGCTCGGCCCTCAAGACCATCGGCGACGTCAAGGGCAAGCGGATTGCCTTGCCCGAGCAAATCGCCTATATGTCCCGCTTCTGTGCCGCAGAGCTCAGGGACAAAGGCATCCTGGTGGACAAGGAAAACGTGCAGTTCGTGCGCGAACAGGCGGCTGTCGGCTTCTACCTCGACAACAAATTCGCCGATGTGGGTGGTGTCGCCTCTTACTCAGGCATTGCCAAGAAATGGGAAAAAGAGGGCGGCCGTATTTTGCACAAGAGCGTGGCGCAGCCCTACTTCCCGCTGGTGGCCCATAAACGCGTCAAGCCCGAACAGCTCAAGGCGATCCAGGAGGAATTGCTGGCGCTGCCCGCCAGCGATGCCGGCAAGGACGTGCTCAAGCGTATCGGCATCGAGCAGTTCGACACCACGTCGGAAGCCCGCATGCGCGAGCTGCTGAAGTGGCTCAATATTTGAACCAGGCCTTTACGGCTTGCGCCTTGAGCGCCTGACGGCGCATGGCGTGCGAAACGGGATGGTTGCGCCGGCCTGACGGCAGACTTTCTGAAGACTGCGGTAGCAACACCGCAACTGACTGGCCTTGCCGTACCCGGCACTTCCTGATCGCCCTCTTGGGTATGCTGGATGCCGTGAACCAGGCGGCCAACTTCGACTCGTCACTGGAAGCACAACGTACTCAAGACCTGGTTCTGCTTAGAGACGGAAAAAGGACCGGCTCATTTTCAAAAAAACTCTGACGATCTGGATTTTCCGTAGCCCCCATGCTCAGTGTCGGGTGCGCCAAAACGACAACGCCTCCTCTATTTGAAGGGGGCGCTAATTATTTCAAACGCGCACATGCCGGTTAACCCCTTCGGTGCACATGTCTAGTCATTCGTACATCGGCATCGGTTCCAAATGAGAATGTTTGGGTTACTCGTGCCGCTCGAAGTTGTCAAACCTTGCTTGGATTAAACGAGCAGCGCGATTGATTGAGCAATGCGCCTTACGAAACGCGATTGACAGGGTTCACACCACCCGCTGACACTGGCTCTCAAATTGCATAAGAGGGAGTGAGGAGTGGTCAATCAATATTTTCGGCCAATGAGTCGATGCGCAGCCGAGGCCAAACTGCTGCTGCGCCGTCTATTGTTTGTCACGCTGGTTTTTGCCTCTGGCTCGAGCTGGGCAATTTGCACAGAGTATCAGTGGGATAGCTATCCCATAGGTGCAGGTGGGTGGTTCAATACCAAAGCTGCAGCGTGTACGGCTTACATTGGTGTCTATAACACTTATTACGCTGGCACGTGGTCATTTGCACCTGTGAGCGGTGGAGTCGATGGTTGCTCCGTCAAAAAAACCCTGGTTGGTCATCCGGAGCTTAACTATGATCCGGAGGACCAAGGCCCGGCATCTACGCAAGTAAATCCGGCTTGCGAGTGTCCCGACGGCACAACCTGGGATATTGGTTCCAACGCATGCATACCGTTCCTATCCCCGCTGGCGGTCCCGATTCCCCCGGAACCAGAGCCAAAGATCTGTAAAAGACCAACGGAAGAATCACCACCCTCGCAGGACGGAGAGCAAACGTCTAAGCCGATCATTCCGGCGACCGGCGAGAAGATCCTGGCACAAACCGACTACACAGGGCAAGGCGCAGATGCCCTGAGCCTGGTGCGGCACTTCCGAAGCAGCTGGGCCGGCACCACCGACAGAGGCCTGGCGGTCGATCCCGGATTGACCCGCGCCTGGTCGCACAACCATGCCGTGTCCATCAAGCAAGACGGCACGGCCGGCACCGCAGGGAACATCGCCCGTGTCATCTTTGGCGACGGCAGCGTACGCGCATTCAGTTGGAATGTCACCACCAGCAGCTGGGATGCCGGCAACAGCGCCGACAGCCTGACAGCCAACGCCACAGGCCTTCTGTATAAACGCCTGGACGACGACAGCCTGTGGCAGTTCGATACAGCCGGCAAGCTGCTCACCGTGACCCAGCGCAACGGCTGGATCAACAGCTACACCTACAGCACCACCAGTACTCCCGCCAGCATCGCCCCCGTGCCCGGTTTGCTTCTCACCGTCAGCAACCAGTTCGGCCGCACTCTCAGCTTTGTGTACAACGCCAGCAGCCAGCTGGCGAGTGTGACTGCCAGCGACGGCCAGGTTACCCGCTACACCTACGACGGCACCACCGCCACCTCGCATCTGACCAGCGTCAGCTACCCGGGTTTGACCGGCGGCACCGTCACCCGCAGCTACCACTATGAGAACGCCGCCTACTTCCAGCTGGTTACCGGCATCACCGACGAGCGGGGAATCCGGCTGTCCAACATCACCTACGACAGCCTGGGCCGGGCCATCGGCAGCGGCTATACAGGCGGAGCTGATCTGTACACGGTGAGTTACGCCACTGGAGCGGCCACAGTCACCGACCCACTGGGCACCCAGCGCACCTACAACTACAGCACCAACAAAGGCAAGCTTGCCGTCACCGGTGCCGACAAGCCCAGCGGTACAGGCAACAGCTCAGCGGCCAGCCGGGTACAGGATGCCAACGGCTTCATCGCCCAGGAGACCGACTTCCTGGGTGTGAACACCATGTACACCTGGGACATCAACCGGCGCCTGCCCTTGAGCACCACCAGAGCAGCAGGCTTGCCCGAAGTGCAGACCACCACTACCCAGTGGCATACCAGTTTCAGGCTGCCGGTGCTGGTGACGGAAGCAGGCCGAACCACTGCCTACACGTATGACACACAGGGCAACCGACTGAGCCGGACCGTCACGGATACCGCCACCAATGTGGCCCGCACCGCCAGTTGGACCTACAACCCTCAGGGTCTGGTCGCCACCCAGAGTACCAACAACATCGTCCGCCAAACTTACGTTTACTACAGCAACACCAGCTTCTCAGGCACGGCGCCTAACGAGGTCGGCCACACGGCAGGCGATCTGCAGAGCATCACCAATGCAGCAGGTCACGTAACCCAGATCACGCTGTACGACAAGGCCG
Source organism: Polaromonas sp. P1_F8 (assembly GCF_056405635.1). Classification (NCBI taxonomy): domain Bacteria; kingdom Pseudomonadati; phylum Pseudomonadota; class Betaproteobacteria; order Burkholderiales; family Comamonadaceae; genus Polaromonas; species Polaromonas sp. P1_F8. Next base: position 500,431 of record NZ_JBFUBS010000004.1, read on the forward strand.
GGCGGATCAAGCAAATGGTCGATCCAAATGGAATCGTGACCGACACCGGCTACACAGCACGAGGCTGGGTTAGCAGCATGACGGTGACGCCGCCGGGCGGCACGGCCCGGACCACAACGTACACCTATGACAACGCAGGCCAGCTGACAGGCGTCACTTTGCCCGACAGCAGCACCATGAACTACAGCTACGACGCCGCACAGCGCCTGACCGGCGTGACCGATGCCAAAGGCAACACAGTCACGTACACCCTGGACGGTATGGGCAACAAGGTTGGCGAGCAGGTCAAAGACCCGCAGGGAAACCTGCAAAGAAACATTACCCGGGTGTACGACAACCTGAACCGGGTCCAGCAAGTCACGGGAGCAGTCAATTGATGAAGCACTTCAGCGAGTCTGTAGCCGACAAGGAACGGAAATGATCGCATTCCAAGCATATATTTCGGCCATTTGTCGGCTGAAGGCCCGCGTTATTTTTTTGTTCTTTCTCGGAATACTTTGTATCTCCAAGGCTTACGCCTTTCCGATGCCGCCCGCCCCCACGGAATATCAGTATCTATCCTCTGGCGCCGATATCGGACCGTGGCGTACGCCAGCGTTAGCAGCATGTGCTGCATGGACGGATGTTTTCAACTCGCATCACTCCGCCCAGGTCACTGTGTCGCCCATCGGAATTTCATCGAACGACCACTGCCTCTATTCATACGTCTACACGTCTGGAAGCAGTGGCAGTGATGGGGATCTCGCACCAGCCACGCGTGCGGGCCAGGCGATATGCCCTGTCGATTCGTCGGCCGGGGGTGATGGTTGTGTTTGTGCGCTTCCTCAAGTCGAGAACGCGACGCACACCGGATGCGAGGCGCCGCCGCAATGCCCCCTAGGTACGACCTGGATAGCCTCAGCCAACGCGTGCGTGCCATTGATCAACAGCGGCACCTCGACCTGGCAGTACGGCTACGACGCCATGGGCAGGCCCACCACCGTGCTCGACCCCAACGGTCTTGCCAGCTACACCTACTATGACAGTCTGGGCCGCCCCATCCAGACCCAGCAGCCTGCCAACACCGGAAGTTCCACCCCCACCACCACCGGCTTCGCCTACAACGCCAATGACAACCTGACCCAGGTCACCGACCCCCGCAACCTGGCGACGACCTACAGCCCCAACGGCCTGGGCGATGTCACAGCGCAGACCAGCCCGGATACCGAAGCAAGCCAGTACACCTACGACCTCAACGGCTACGTCCTCACCAAGACCGATGCCCGAGGCAAGCTCACCCAGTACGCCTACGACAACCTCAACCGCCTGACCAGCATCAGCTATCCCACCGGCACGGCCAGCGTGCTCGAGTACGACGGCGGCAGCACGCTGGTTCCAGGGGCTATCGGTCAGCTCACCAGGATCACCGACGCCTCCGGCCAGACCGTCTACAGCTACGACAGCCTGGGCCGCAAGACATCCAAGACCCAGACCATCGGCGGCAAGACCTTCATCGTCGGCTACAGCTGGGGCAACGCGGGAAGCGCCATGGACAAGCTGACCGCCATCACCTACCCCAGCGGAACAAAAGTCAACTACAGCTACGACGCCCAGGGCGCGGTCAATGCCGTCACGGTGAATCCACCGAACGCCAACGGCGTGGGTACCAATACCGGATCCACCCTGCCGCTGATAGCAGGCATCACCACCAATGCCGAGAGCAAGCTCACCGGCTGGACCTGGGCCAGCACCAAGACCCAGGCGATTGCCTATGACGCCAACGGCCAGATTAGTGCTTACAACCTGGGTGACCCGACAACAACTGGGATTCGCCGAACCATTCTTCGTGACACAGCGGGACGCATCACCGGCTACACCCACACCAGCAATGGAACGCCCGTCCCCGCGCTGGACCAGAGCTTTGGTTATGACAACCTGAACCGTCTCATCAGTGCCACCCTGGGCAGCAGTGCGATCCAGTACAGCTACGACGCCACCGGCAACCGCACGGCCAAAGTAGTGAGCGGCACCAGCTACCCGAACACCATCGCCACCACCAGCAACCGGTTGAACCAGACCCAGGACTCCACTGGCGTCGCCACCGTGGTGCACGATGCGGCCGGCAACATCACAGGCGACGGGGTCAATACCTATGGCTACAGCGACCGCGGCAGGCTGGCCACGGTGACCAACGCCGGCGGCACGGTGAGTTACAGCTATAGCGCGCTGGAGTTGAGGATGAGCAAGGCGGGGCCGACGGCGCTGGTGCCTACCGGTGCGGCTTACTACGTCTATGACGAAGAAGGAAAACTGCTCGGTGAGTACGATGCCAATGGCGTGCCCCAATACGAAACCATCTATATGGGAAGCCCGGTCGGGGTGATCAA